>CAJUNH010000026.1 GCA_910587795.1 uncultured Christensenellaceae bacterium | reverse complement strand
GTTAAAAACAGCCTTGCAAACAACGGCAACCAGTACACTGCGGTACTTTATAGGGACTGGAACGCCGATTCATCCGGTTTTTTCGGTAAATTAACAGATTGTTATTCATCAGGAGCTTTGAATGTTCCTAAGGGCACAAACATTGTGCTCGATCTCAACGGGCACACGTTAAACCGCGGACTTACCAGTGCAAAAAGCAATGGAGCTGTTATAAAAGTTCAAGGTACGCTTACTATCCGTGACAGTTCGGCGCCAAATTTAAACGGCACCGGCGGCACGGGCAAAATTTCCGGCGGATACGATTATACAGGCGGAACCAGTACTTCAAGTTCTGCAATTTCATTCTCCGGCGGACACTGCATATTTGAGAGCGGCTCTATTACGAATAATAATGGATCTTATATCGTAAACGCCAATGCTAACGCGACTTTCGAGATGAAGGGAGGTAGCATAAACGGCAATACGGCAAGAGAGAGTATCATAATAGCGTATGGTAGCGGTAGCGTTTTAATAACCGGCGGTGAAATATGCGATAATATTTTTTATGAATATTTCTTTCATTCGGAGTCTTCTTCACCTTTAAAAGTCATTGGTTCTTTGGGTAATCCTATTAATGTAAAAAATAATACTTGTACTGGAAGCAACGGGTATTTGGCACTTAATTATACAGGTAAACAATCCCAATTCGAATATGTAAATTTTATCGAAAATAAATCCGAAAAACCGTTTTCTTACTTTTTTAACTCCGGACAAGGCGGTGTAATGACGGTTAAAAACTGTATAGTAAGCAAGCAAGATGCAGCTCAATATTTTGTCGGAACTGGTCAAAACGGAACTACGAATTTAGTAAACGTTACTTTTTCTGAAAACAAGTGTAACTATTATGCCTTTAGTTCTTATCAGACGGGACATTTAAACTATACGGGCGGCGAGTTTAAAAATAATACCATTGACAGCATTACGGAAGGTTATCAGTACTTAGACGCCAAGTTTAAAGACGTTGAATTTTCGGGCAATACATGTACAAGCACAAGCTACGGCGCTTTTAAAATCGAAAACGGGGCAAATATGTCTTTTACCGGTTGTACCATAAGCGACAATAGCATCGCTTCGTCAGCGCTGTTTCAGGTAAAGATGTCATACGACTTTAACGTCACTGATTGTATTATAACCGGCAACAGATTTTCGTCGAGCGGCGGAAGTCTATTGAGCGTACAAAATTCAATAAACGTTACTTTCAGCGGCTGTGAAATTAAAAATAACGTTACGGGTACGTCGGCTAACACAATTAATTTTTACGGAACGCTCAACCTTATAGACACGCAAATTACAGGCAATACGGGCGTTCACGCCGTATACGTGCCTGCGTCGGGACGAACGCTTAATATAGGCGGAAACACTGTAATTTACGATAATAGAAATTCCGCGGGGGTACAGAATAACCTTTACTTTGCATCTGCGGGCGGCATTATCAATATTACTAAGGCTCTCGGCGCGGATACTAAAATAGGCGTCTACCGCAACGGCGCGGGTAAGCTAACAAAGGGCTACGGTCTGTATCATACCG
>CAJUNH010000025.1 GCA_910587795.1 uncultured Christensenellaceae bacterium | reverse complement strand
TTACTTGTGTATCGTAGCCGTATGCGTCGAACGCTACGCACATTGTTTCGATATAGCAACCAAGCGAAATATAAGCTTCGCGTTTTTCGTTGTCTACTACACTCAAAACACGACTTTCGTCTATTGAAATTTGTAAACGGTTTTCGTTAGTGTAAAGTTTAACGCTCCACATTTGCGTATTATGGGAATTAGCCGCGATAGAGGAATACCACAGCGCATTTTGAATATCGTCGTTTACGCCGTCTAATTTGCGCGACGGATTGACTTTTAACGGTCTGCCCATAATTGCCGCCGCAGTCAGAACAGCGGACAGCGTGACAATGACCGCGCCTAAAATCGAAAATACAATAATCATAATTTTCTTTTTCCTTGTCATAGTTTTTGCCCCTTATTTGCAAGCACACAGCAGCCGTTCAAAACAAAATGCCGAAAAATCTTTTTCGTTCAGTTGCAGCATTTTCAAATAGTCTTTTTTGTGATTTATCATTCTGATAATACCCGCAACCGAACTCCAAACAAATAGCAAAATTGCCGAATTATCAAGCGCAGTATTGATAATTCTTTCGTCCTTACCTTGCTGTAAAATGTTTAACAGTTTTTCATTTAATATCTCGCCCAAATGGTAGATGTCTTTGTAAATTTGCGGCGTATCGTCGGCTTTTATATTTACGTTAATCGTTCCTATAAGCCCCTCGAAATAGAGTGGGTAACGGGTGGCAAGCCGAAAAACATCTTGACATATTTTTGTGAACGTATCGCTAAAAGCGGTTTGTTCGTCTATTGCTTTATCTACTTTAACGACTATCTTTTCCATAAACTCCAAAACGAGCGCAAAATACACTTCGTCTTTATCTTTGAAATATCCGTATAAAGTAGGCTTGCTATAACCAGCCTCTGCCGCAAGTTGTTCCATTGTCGTCTTTTCAACGCCGTTTTTGCAAAATAGTTTGTCGGCGGCGTCTAATATATTCCGACGGTTAAATGCAATAGTTCGTTGTGTTCTTGTATTCATAAACGCACTCCTAATTTTTACTAACGGTTAAATTATAATACTTTCAGTAAAGAAAAGTCAAGCATTTTCTTTGACTTCAATGTGGCTTTTATTGTATAATGGTGTCGAAAAGGAGATCCGCATTATGAAAGCCGTAATTTACGCACGATATTCGAGCGATAACCAAAGAGAAGAAAGTATCGAAGGACAGTTGCGCGACTGTATGCAATATGCCGAATACAACGATATACAGATAGTCGGCAGTTATATTGACCGTGCTTTATCGGCAAAGACGGACAACCGCCCGAACTTTCAGAAAATGATTAAGGACAGCGCAAAACGGCTGTTCGATGTCATTATCGTTTGGAAGTTAGACCGTTTCGCTCGTAACCGTTATGATAGCGCATACTACAAGAATATTCTCAAAAAGAACGGCGTTCGTGTGGTGTCCGCAAAGGAAAGCATTTCCGAAGGTGCGGAAGGTATTATCTTGGAATCGGTCTTGGAGGGCTATGCCGAATACTACTCCGTTGAACTTGCCGAAAAGGTAACTCGTGGAATGACGGACAATGCGTTAAAAGCTATGTCAAACGG
>CAJUNH010000024.1 GCA_910587795.1 uncultured Christensenellaceae bacterium | reverse complement strand
TGTATTCCGATAAAAATTTAGTTTTTTGTAAATTCCCTATGGAACACACCCTTATTTCGGCGGGGTTTTATTTCATTTAAAAAATTACGCTTTAAGCATTTCCGCGGCAAGGCAGGCAATATCGGCTTTGTTTTGCTCTGTCATTGCCGACGTAATTGTAATTGTCGGTTCAATAAAAGTAAGGTTTTTGCACTTTTCAAACATTGCTTTCATCATTTTACCGGCAACGGGCGCCCAACTGCCGTTTTCGATAAACGCAATCTTTCGGTTTTGGTAATTACGCTCTACAAGGTCGGTGATAAACTGCCGCATAAAGGGAAATATTTCCATATTGTACGTGGTTGTTGCAAGCACGAGTTTACCGTACTTAAACGCGTCCTCTACGTTTTCCGCCATATCGCTGCGGGCAAGGTCGGTTAACACCACCTTTTGACATCCTTGACGGGTTAGTTCCTCCGCCATTAATTCTGCGGCGGCTTTGGTGTGTCCGTAGACAGAAGTATACGCTACTACAACGCCGTCTTTTTCCACACCGTAACCGGACCAAATGTCGTACAAGTTTATATAATAACCCAAATTTTCGTTTAAAACGGGCCCGTGCAGCGGGCAGATGATTTGTATATCCAGTGCTGCCGCCTTTTTAAGCAGCGATTGCACTTGCATACCGTATTTGCCTACTATGCCGAAGTAATAACGGCGCGCCTCGCATGCCCAGTCCTCATCTACATCCAACGCACCGAATTTGCCGAATCCGTCGGCAGAAAACAGCACCTTATCCGCCGCATCGTAAGTGACCATAACCTCGGGCCAGTGCACCATAGGCGCAAAAACAAACGTTAAGTTATGTTTACCCAAGGACAGCGTTTCGCCGTCCTTAACGGTCAAAGTATTTTTAACAAATTCCTCGCCGAAATAGTTTTTTATCATTGTAAACGTTTTGGCGTTACCGACAACCGTTGCAGTTGGATACTTTTCCAAAAAAGCGGCGATATTAGCCGAATGGTCGGGCTCCATATGCTGAACGATTAAGTAATCGGGAGTTTTTCCGCTGCAAGCCTTGTCAACGTTATTAAGCCACTGTTTGCCGAAACTTCGGTCTACGCTGTCCATTACCGCTATTTTTTCGTCCAAAATAACGTAACTGTTATACGCCATACCGTTAGGAACATCGTACAATCCCTCGAATAAATCCACGTCGTGATCGTTTACGCCTACGTATTTTATATCGCTTGTAATTTTCATAATCCGCTCCCGTATTATCATTTTTTGCGACAAAATTATCTCACAGTTTACAATATTTGTCTATCGATTAACGGTTATTTAATCTTAATACCCGTCGGCAAAAGTACGCAGTATAACTTTTAAATAATCGTATGCTTTTTTACTTTACAAAAAGGATTTATAAAAATCTGCTATTTCCGCAAATACTTTTACGCCAACCGCATTTATCATATTTCAAAGACGGCTATGCTTTTCAAACAAAAATTTCAATTTTCCAATCCGAGCAATAGCCCGACGGGAACTTCGAAAAATTTCGCGATATCGACTAACGCGTCCAAATCGGGCTCTCGCTGTCCGCTTTCCCAAAAACTTATGGTTTGATTGCAATAACCGAGTTTTTTGCCAAGTTCACGCTGCGTAAGTCCGCACTCCAAACGCAAATCTTTAAATATCTTACCGAACGTATTGTTTTTCATAGATTAAATTTAAGCAAACAATCCTACATTTTGTTGACTTCCTACATTTTGTAGGATATAATACAATTATTACAACTTTGGTTTATCCGTAAACTCAAAAATCTTTGCAAAACTAAAATAGGAGAAAAATATGACGATTAAAGACATTAAGAAAAAATCGAAAGCCGACTTAAAAAACAATTACGGCATATCGATATTAACGAAGATTTTGCTGTCGCTTGTGCTTTTCGGCAGCGCAGCGGCAGGCTTTATTGTAGGCGCGGTTATAGTGGCGGGTGCAATTACGTGCTGTTACGCAGCTTTTTACGTAGATATTGCAAAACGGCAAATTAAGGGCGTTGATTCCACCTACCGCGGTTTCCGTCAATTTGCACGTGCGCTTAAAGTAATGCTTATTTACGCGGGAGTAATATTGGGAGTGTTGATAGCTTACATACTGCTTATGTTGATGATACCGCATTTTGTAATATCGACGATACTAATAATTTTACTTGCGATAGCGGTATTTTGTATTTCTATCAAGCTTAAATTCGTATTTTACATTATGAACGACGAAACCGACCTGTCTGCAGTAAACTGCATTAAAAAATCTTGGCGTATAACAAAAGGAAGTTTCGGTAAAATATTACTGTTTGAGTTAAGTTTTATAGGTTGGAGATTACTTACGCTGTTAACTTTCGGCGCGCTAAACCTTTACGTTTTGCCCTACCACAATACAGCCGTTGCAAATTTTTATCTTTCGTTAACACAAACCGACGGGCCGAATAGCGAACAACTTTAATCTTAGACAGACGATTATAAAAAAACAATCTACGGTTTACGGAATAAATCCGCATACAAAAACGTCGAACGGCTGCAAGCTGTTCGACGTTTTACAATCTTATCTAATTATTTATTTTATTTAATTACAGGAAGTTCGCCGTCCTTTAAGTTCCAAACAGTTTCGTCTAATTTAAGAGTTTGGCTAAACCAACTCGACGTAAGATAAGCCTCCTCTGCCACTGCCGTTGCGTTGTCATTCGTCAAACCTTCGGCGGAGCTTTCCGCAACGTAATTATTAACAACGGTATACCCC
>CAJUNH010000023.1 GCA_910587795.1 uncultured Christensenellaceae bacterium | reverse complement strand
ACGGGGTGGACTAAGGTAATACTATGTCCACCCCGTCGGCATAACGCTTGAATTTACGTTACACGTTACGGGGTGAACGGGTAATATTATATACTGCAATCGCGTAATTGTTTTTGCAAGCGTTTGCGTATTGTTTTCATACGTTGCGATATAGCGGTATGCGATACGCTCTCTTGACTTGCAATTTGTCGCATAGTCATTTCCTCATAATAGAATTTCCGCACCAAATCGCGCCGCTTGTCCGATAGAGTAAGCAACGCTTTATGTACGCGCTCGGCGTTTTCTTTCCGCACGATTTCAGCGAATAAGTCGATACGCTTGTCCTCGAAGTCTATTCCCATATCGGTAAAGTAGTAGAGCGAGGTATGCCGTCTTGTTTCTTTCCAATGGTTGCGCTTTTCTTGTTGTAGTAATTCCAAGTGTATTAAATATATATCTTCCGTAACCTCGACGGTGCTTGTTGTTCCGTCCACAAACTTATATATAATTACTTGCATATAGAAAGCCTCCACTTATAAGCACGGCAACGGCATTGTGGTAAGGTTTTTATAAAAATTCTTGAAAATAAAAAAAGCCCGACAAACTTTCAGACTTTGTAAAGCCTTGAAAATTTGTCAGGTTTTGCTTTTTCATAGAGAGCCTTAACACATATAACAAATGCCAGCCGTAAACGTGCGTGCGATTACTGCCCAATATTTCATTTTAAGGATATAGGCGTTTGCTATGAGGTGTTAAATAAAAAAAGAATTGAGTGCGCCATTTACTGCTCCCGAAAATAATTTTGTTTTTACTTTCGTACACTCAATTCTTTATTTTTGATAAAGTTTTATTCGGTTGTTAGGTTTTATCTGATAATACTTTTTGAATAATGATTTTACCGTCCTTGATTTCTATTTGTAATTTTAATTTACATTTCGGGCAATAGATTTCCACGTTTGAGCCGTCGCCAGCCTTGAACAATTTATGCCCGCAGTCAGGGCAAACAATGTAGTTTGTCATATAACCTCTATATAGTCGGAAAGATTACGCCGCAACCCGCAATTCACACCGTATTCGTCCACATAACCCAGCCGTAAAATCATTTGCACGGGAGCGGTAACGCCTAAATCGGTTTGTATGGACGAGCAAAACGGTTGTGTTTCCAACGCGGCGGAAAACGGTTGTACGGCAATATTGTTTGCGGCACAGTCAAACCAAAACGCTTGCGTTTTTCTACCCGTGTTTATCAATTCTTCAAACGTATTGCCACCCGTAATAATGGCGAATGCCCCGCAATTATTCAGTTGTTTTTTTGCTGTGTCAATTCCTTGTTGTGCGAATTTATCGCCTTTTGCGCTTTCTCTTGTCGTAGTCCAATAGTAGAAAGTTTTGACAATGCCTTTTAAGCCTATCATATCTGCGGTTATACCGTCTAATTTGCTTGCGGCTTCCTTATCGGAAAAGCGCATCCATTCCGCTAATTCGTCGCGGTATGCTTGATTAGCCGATTGCACCGTAACCGCGTCCATTGAAATGCGTTTAATATAAGCAAAGTTTTCGTCGCCGTTTTGATACACCGATATATCGGAATATTTATTGAGTAATGCGCTTGCCGTTTCTTGCTTTATTTTACTGTTTGAGTACGCCGATTTATCGGTATGCCGTTTATCAATCAATGAAAGTTTGGTGGTATCGACAGTTGCATTATCGCGTTTTTGATATGCAACTTGCACGGACAAATCGTTGCAGTTTATTTGTGTATCATAGCCGTATGCGCTAAACGCAACGCTCATTGTTTCAATATAGCAACCAAGCGAAATATACGCCTCGCGTTTTTCACTATCAACCACATTTAATACGCGACTTTCGTCTATTGAAATTTGCAAACGGTTTTCGCTCGGATAAAGTTTAACGCTCCACATTTGCGTATTATGCGAGTTAGCCGCGATAGAGGAATACCACAGCGCATTTTGTATATCGTCGTTTACGCCGTCCAATTTGCGCGACGGATTGACTTTTAACGGTCTGCCCATAATTGCCGCCGCAGTCAGAACAGCGGACAGCGTGACAATGACCGCGCCTAAAATCGAAAATACAATAATCATAATTTTCTTTTTCCTTGTCATAGTTTTTGCCCCTTATTTGCAAGCACACAGCAGCCGTTCAAAACAAAATGCCGAAAAATCTTTTTCGTTCAGTTGCAGCATTTTCAAATAGTCTTTTTTGTGATTTATCATTCTGATAATACCCGCAACCGAACTCCAAACAAATAATAACATTGCCGAATTATCAAGCGCGGCGTTGATTATTCCTTCGTCTTTTCCTTGCTGTAAAATCGCAATTAGTTTTTCGTTTAATACCTCGCCCAAGCGGTAAATATCTTTGTAAATTTGCGGCGTATCGTCGGCTTTTATGTTCACGTTTATTGTTCCGATAAGCCCCTCGAAATAGAGCGGGTAACGGGTTGCAAGCCGAAAAACGTCTTGACAAATTTTTGTGAACGTATCGGTAAAAGCGGCTTTATCGTCGATTGCTTTATTGACTTTAACGGCTATCTTTTCCATAAACTCCAAAACGAGCGCAAAATACACCTCGTCTTTATCTTTGAAATAGCCGTATAAAGTAGGCTTGCTATAACCTGCCTCTACCGCAAGTTGTTCCATTGTCGTCTTTTCAACTCCGTTTTTACAAAACAGTTTATCTGCTGCGTCCAAAATATTCCGACGGTTAAATGCTATCGTTCTTTGAGTTCTTGTGTTCATAATATGCTCCTATATTTAACTGTTAGTAAAATTATAATACTTTCGGTAAAGAAAAGTCAAGCGTTTTGTTTGGCTTTTCGTTCATTGTATGGTATAATATCAGCATAGCACAAAAAAAATTTTCTGTAATAACTTTATATTTTGTTATTCGCTTGCGCTTACCGTCTGGGGACGGAATACGCCGCCTTGACAAATTGTAAAGGGCGACGAT
>CAJUNH010000022.1 GCA_910587795.1 uncultured Christensenellaceae bacterium | reverse complement strand
ATGGGCGAAGCTATTTATACGGGCAGCGGCGGACAGCTTAAAATTCTTGCGCCGTTTGTAAGCTTAAACAAATCTCAGGTTGTAAAAAAAGGGCTTGAACTCGGCGTTCCGTATAAATATACCTGGAGCTGTTATTCAGGCGGCGGAAAACCTTGCGGCGTATGCGCTACCTGCCGCGACCGCGCCGCGGCATTCAAAGCCAACGGAATAGAAGATCCTGCAATAAAAGGAGAATAATATGCCAAGAGAAAAACAAAATGAAGATATTACCCTGCTCGGGAACAACAACACGAAATATCCGCAGACTTACGACCCGTCCGTTTTGGAAACGTTTGCGAACAAACACCCCGGAAGGGACTATTTCGTAAAGTTCAACTGTCCCGAATTTACAAGCCTTTGCCCCATTACGGGTCAGCCCGATTTCGCTACGGTCTATATTTCGTACGTTCCGCGCGAAAAGATGGTAGAAAGCAAGTCCTTAAAACTGTATCTTTTCGGGTTCAGAAACCGCGGCGATTTCCATGAGGATTGTGTAAACATAATTATGAACGACCTTATTGATTTGATGGATCCGGCATATATCGAAGTATGGGGCAAGTTTTTGCCTCGCGGCGGAATTTCCATAGATCCCTATTGCAATTACGGAAAAAAGGGGACAAAATGGGAACAGGTAGCTTGGGACAGGCTTTCGCGCCACGATATGTATCCCGAAAAAATCGACAACAGATAACACAAAAGCGGACGTGTGTCCGCTTTTGTTTATATTAGTGAATTTAACCACTGGCTGTGCCAGTGGGCACCATAGAGCTTTAGCTATGGGGATAGAAAAAAAGTCCTCCTTTGCTATAATAAGGCTGGTTCCTACGCCAAGTCTAAAAGCAAAGGAGGACAATCCAAATGGACGATAATAGTTTAACACATACAACGTGGGATTGCAAGTACCATATAGTATTTGCACCGAAATATCGACGGAAAGAGATATATGGAAAACTCAAAGCCGATATAGGGAAAATCTTGCGAGAGCTATGCAACTGGAAAGGGGTAGAAATAATAGAAGCGCACGCGTGTGTGGACCATATACATATGTATGTAAGAATACCGCCGAAGCTGAGCGTAAGTGCGTTTGTCGGGTATCTGAAAGGCAAGAGTACGTTACTGATATTTCAACGACACGCAGAATTGAAATACAAATACGGAAACAGGCATTACTGGTGTCGCGGATATTATGTGAGTACAGTAGGAAAGAACGAAAAAGCTGTACAGGAATACATACGAAACCAAGAAAAAGAGGATATAATGGCAGACCAGATAAGCATAAAGGAATATATGGATCCGTTCAATAAAGATAAAAACAATAATAAAAAGTAAAGGAATATTGTTGCTATCCGCAAGCGTAGGAATAAATAAAACACTTGGCGCCTTTAGGCGCGGCTAGTAACAATTTAGGGCTTTTGCCCGCATATGAAACTCCCCCGGCTTCGCCGGGGGAGTTTCATTACGCTGATTTGTCATTCAATGAGCGGCAAAAATCCTTTTAGCAGTGTCGTGTTTAGTGTTTGGCAAAGAGAGGGGCACCGTACAAACAAATTCCGTCGTGGCAAGCGTCATAACGTACGAAAGGGTAACTAACGAAAAAACGCTTGAATTTGTGCATTTTTCACATAGAAAAAGACACACACAACAGAGTTTTGTACGCTCCTTTTGCGTGTGTCTCGGTGGTGCACCAAGACAGACAGAGTTTGAACCTCAAATACGTATTTGTAAACGGGGTTGCGGGCTTTGTCGCAAAAAGGTAAAAGTAAAACGGCAATGAGTTTAGGCTCGTTGCCGTTTTACTATCTCCCACCCAGAGAAACCCACCCTAATAGGCTTAAATTTTTCGTCATAGATTTACATTGTTCTTTATTTTTTACGCCAAAAGTGTTACACGTTACGGGGTGGCGTGGTAATACTATACGCCACTGCGGGCGGCTTCGCCGCCCGCATATTGCCGTTCTTTTGGTGAAAGTGTTACAGTGTGACATAGTGGCGTATAAAGTAATACTAATAATTACTTATTATCGGTTGCCTTTTGAACGATAATTTTACCGTCTTTTACGGCTATTAACATTTTACCCTTACATTTCGGGCAATAGATTTCTATTGTAGAGCCGTCGCCGGCTTTTAATAGTTTATACCCACATTCGGGACATACAACGCAATATGTCATTGATTTGTTACCTTTATTTTTGTTGTAACGGTATCATTCCGAATAACGATATGTATATACTCGTCACATTTAGAGCATTTAGTGTAGCCCTCTAAACCGTTCTTTGCTTGTATCAATACACTTTTGCAGTTAGGACAGCAAGCATAAAAGTACGGTACTTTTTCTTTTTTAATTTCGTCCATATATTATTGAATTGTATCTTGATTTTTAAGTAACAATTCTGATAATGTAGAATGTAACGATTTATTTGCATCATTATCAAAGAAAAAAGTTTTGTCTACTTTATCAACCGCCTTTACGGCTTTACTCAAAAGACTTTTACCCATTTCAGTATTTATAATGGAATTAGCGCGCGTGTCGGTTTCGTGCTGCGAACGAGAGATTAAACCCTTTTTAGCGAGTAGTCTAACCGTAGACGATACAGTCATAACGTCTATCATTGAAAAGTCCGATATGTTCTTTTGCGTAACGGTTTTATCTTGTTCGGTCAATTCCTCGATAACCGCTAATATAACAAATTGCGTATGCGTTAAATCATACGCTTGCAAAACCTTCTTTATTTTTCTTTGCCATAACATAGACACTTGCCAAAAGAGCAAGCCCATACTTTCTTTATGATTTTTAATTTCCGAAAACCGCATAGAATTATAGGGTTATAAGCCGTTGCATACATTCAGGTATATTTGCAACAATACCTTTACCCATACCCTCCATTTGTATATCGTTACCACCCTCAATAGTAACAGTATGCGTAACTGTAACCAATTCGCCACACAGTTTAATCTCGTGACCGAATGTTACAATTATACTCCCAAGTTTTGATTGCGTAGTAAAACTTTTTTCCTTTTCGCACTCTACAATCGAAAAGGGCAAAGCCGAGCCGTCAGCCATATTCATAACGCCATTAGAAGATACAGCGAAATCACCAAACAAATCGACCGACTTAATGCCTTTGTCCCATAATTGCCATTTGTTGACATTGGAATATAAATCCCAAAGTTTTTGAACGGTTGTTTTTCCCGTTACAGAGTTTTCGTATTTGAACATAAAACACCTCCATATTGTAAGTATACTTATTATAAATATTTTTACTATTTTTGTCAAGCGACTTGCAGTAAAAAAATAAATGTGATAAAATATAAAAGCAATTAACGATAGTTTTATTGCAATAAATGCTTTGTAGTTTTGTATTCGCTTGTGCTTACCGCCTATGGGCGGGGTATCACCGCCTTGAAAAATTGTCAAGGGCGGCGATTTATCTCCCGTGAGGCATAAAGCCGCCGACCCCTTCGGGGCAAACCCTTGACAATTTTCCTTCGTCGGCATTTTTTGCTAATTAAGGCGGGTAAGCACCAAAGCGAACACAAATTTTTAAGGCGCACCCTACGCCAAAAGGAGCAAACAATGAACAACAACGCTGTTATTTATGCAAGGTATAGTTCACAAGGACAAAACGAGCAGTCTATCGAGGGACAAGTGCGCATTTGCACCGCATACGCCGCAAGCAAGGGCTTTACTGTCGTAAAGACCTATATGGACAAGGCGCGAACGGGAACGAACGACAACCGCCCCGACTTTCAGAAAATGATAAGCGACGCGGACAAAGGCGCGTTTCAGCATATTATCGTTTACAAATTCGACCGTTTCGCCCGTAACCGCGTGGACAGCATAATGTATAAAGCGCAGTTGAAAAAGCGGTACGGAATAAGAGTTGTTTCGGCGACCGAACCCGTGAGCGACGACGAGGGCGGCGAGTTCTACGAAATGTTTTTGGAGTGGAACGACGAAAAGTATTCGCAACGCCTTTCCAAGCGCGTACACGACGGGCTTGACACAAGCGTTAAAAACGGAACGTATTGCGGTGGGCATCTTATTTACGGCTATAAACTCATTGACACCGACAAGCGCGGCAACAAAGGCATTATACACCGCGTTGCGATAGACGAGGAGCAAGCCGCAGTAGTCCGCTACATTTTCACGGAATATGCGCAAGGAACGCCGAAAAAGGAAATCGCGGACGAGTTGAACAAGCGGCACATACTTTACAAAGGCAAGCCGTTTACTTTCCGCACGTTTGAAAACTGG
>CAJUNH010000021.1 GCA_910587795.1 uncultured Christensenellaceae bacterium | reverse complement strand
AAGGAACATATTTGTTGCGCCATATCAAACAATAAAGATATACAAGTAGCAAGCAAGAAAGCGTGGCTTAAAGAAAGGATAAAAGACGGATTGGTATTTTTGAAATCTACCGAGCGCGGAAAATGTTTTATCGAATACATACCCGCCGAAAACGCTTGGTGTCCTATCGAAGCAAACGACTATATGCACATAAATTGCTTTTGGGTTTCAGGTTCATTCAAAGGACACGGCTATGCCAACGATTTATTAAACGCCTGTATAGCCGATGCAAAAGAGCAAGGTAAATGCGGCTTAACCGTAATTTCGTCCCCGAAGAAAATGCCGTTTTTGTCAGATCCGAAATATCTTGCTTATAAAGGGTTTAAGGTTGCGGATAAAGCAAATCCAAACTTTACTTTAATGTATTTATCTTTTGACGAAAATGCGTCCGTTCCGAAATTCAAAGAACAAGCCAAACAGCCGCATATAGATAAACAAGGTTTTGTTGTGTATTATACGCATGGTTGTCCGTTTACGGCTAAATACGTTCCGCTTGTTCAGCAAACGGCAAAGGACAAAGACATTCCGTTTGAAAGCGTATTGATAGACAGCAAGGAAAAAGCGCAAAACGCGCCTATGGCGTGGACGAATTATGCCGTATTTTACAACGGACAATATATATCAAACGAAATCCTAAACGAGAAGAAGTTTCTTGAACTTGTAGAGAGTTATTATAAACAGTAATATAAATTACAATTTAACGGAGAATTATAAACGACCTATAATGAATATCTATGAATTAGTGCCATATACCGACGCAGACCACGATAATTATATAAAGTGCCAAATGGACGCTTTTGAAAAGTATATATTAGAGTTCTTTGGTGTTTGCGATATGGCTATTATGGAAAATCATTTGAAACAATTAAAACCAAATCTTCTTAAAATTGCAGTTAATAGTCAAATTGCCGGAT
The DNA here is from genome assembly GCA_910587795.1 of uncultured Christensenellaceae bacterium. Taxonomy (GTDB): domain Bacteria; phylum Bacillota; class Clostridia; order Christensenellales; family CAG-314; genus Fimimonas. The sequence continues at coordinate 5,268 of CAJUNH010000021.1, read as the reverse complement.
ATGTTTATTATAAAGAAGAAAGTACAAAAATTATAGTAGATGTTTTTACATTGTTGCCTGAATATTGTAACAACGGATTAGGCTCTTTAATCTTGCAAGACTTTATTAAAAAGGCAAATGAATTAAATAAACCGATATTTTTGGATACTTTTAAGAGTAATCCTGCAAAGAATTTTTATGAAAGAAATGGCTTTGTCGTTGTGGACGAAAATTTCTCTCACTACATTTTGAGATATGGAAAAGTTATTTGATACGATAAATTTCAATTTAGCGTCGAATGGCTGATAAGACTTGCTATCTTGTCAGTCATTTTTTTGTGTCGAGCGACTTCTTTTTGCAGTTTGGAAGTTTTAATTATTTTATCTTTTACAGCAACAGACAATAGCCGCGTTTTCGTAAAAAATAAAACGGCACAATGCGTAAAGACCGACAGAAAATAAATGATTCCCGTCGGCCTTTTTTTAGCACAATATCCGTTGTATAATTATAAAAATTATTTTGTAAGTTTGCACTTTAATTTTTGTATATCCGCATCCAAAACGCCCAAACGTAACATATAGTTTTGCGTTGTGCCGTACTTTGCGCGGAGCAGTTTTAAAAAGCCTTCCATATGTTCGGGCAGCGGTTTAAGCACGTCACAAGGCACTTCTGCACACAAAAAGTACTGCCTAAGCTTTGTTAAATAGTAAGCGTACGATAAAATATAGTCTGCAATTATATCTTCGTCAGCAACGCTTGCAAGACTTAACAGCAACGCCGCCACCACTCCCGTACGGTCCTTACCGGCAGAGCAGTGAAACACCGCCGCGCCCGTATTATTTGCCAGCGTCTTAAAAACGCCTACAATATCGGCGCTTTCCGCAATATTCAAGTAACCTTGTGCACAATCCTCTACTCGGTTAGGAGGATTATCTCCGCCAACGGGAAAATGGTATACGTTTATACCATCTGTAATAAATCCTGTTTGCATTGCACCGCCGCACTCGCCGCGCAAGTCCACTGCGGTTGTGATATTTAAACTTTTAAGCAGCGCCTTGTCGGCAATATTTAAACCGTTAGGACACGCGCTGCGGAAAAACACGCCGTACTGAGTGACTTTACCGTCGACAGTAGGATATCCGCCCAAATCGCGGAAGTTCAAAGTATCGCTTAGCGGAATACGTCTGCAGTTATTAACGTTAGCCATTGCTGCCGTCCTTATATATGCTTACAAGATTCAGCGCAACCTGCAAAGACTTTTCCATATCTTCTAACGGGATATACTCGTACCTGCCGTGGAAATTATATCCTCCGGTAAATAGATTTGGACAGGGAAGTCCCTCGAAGCTGAGACGCGCGCCGTCCGTACCGCCACGTATAGGACACACCTTAGGCGTTACCCCCGCTTGTACCATCGCACGGCATGCGTTGTCTATTAAATGCATATGGGGAAGAATTTTTTCTTTCATATTGTAGTAACTGTCGGTAATTTCCGCAACAACGGTTCCGTCGCCGTACTTTTTGTTTAAAAACTCCGCAACGTCTGCAAACAAACGTTTTTTCTGTTCAAACTTTGTACGGTCGTGATCGCGTATGATATAACTTGCGGTAGCTTTATCGCACTGTCCTTGCATACTGTCCAAATGGAAAAATCCTTCGTACAGCTCTGTGTACATAGGGTTTTGAAACGCAGGCAGCATACTTTGCAATTCCATCAGCACCAAATTTGCGTTGACCATTACACCCTTTGCGGAGCCGGGATGTACCGACTTGCCGTTGACGGTAACGCGCGCGCCTGCGGCGTTAAAGTTTTCGTACTCCAATTCGCCCAAACCTCCGCCGTCTACCGTATAGGCAAAGTCCGCGTCAAAACGGCCGACGTCAAAAAAGTCCGTACCGCGCCCTACCTCCTCGTCGGGCGTAAAAGCAAATCGCAGTTCGCCGTGCAAAATATCGGGATTTTCCGCAACGGTTTGAGCCAGCTGCATTATCACCGCAACGCCCGCTTTATCGTCCGCACCCAAAAGCGTGCGCCCGTTAGAAGACACGATAGTTTTGCCGACGTGCGTTTTAAGCTCGTTAAATTCGCTTGGAGACAGTTTGCGCCCGTCCTCGAGCAAGATATCTCCCCCGTCGTAAGCCCTGGTTACAACAGGCTGCACACCGCTTCCGGACACCGCGGGAGACGTGTCCACGTGAGCGATAAATCCCAGCTTTGCACCGCCTTTTACGTTTGCCGGAATACGCGCGTATACGTAGCCGTGCTTATCGTCCAAGCTTACCTCTACGCCCATATTTTCAAGTTCATCGCGCAGCATTTTAAGCAAATCAAACTGCTTTGCCGAACTGGGAAACTGCTCTGCGTCATCTACCGACTGCGTATCTACCTTGACGTAACGCAAAAAACGTTCCAATAATTTTTCTTTCATATAACTCCTTTTTACATACCGCAGTACGTAAGTTAAACGTCTTTAATTTAAAAAGTATCTGCAAAAAATTATGCCCTATCTTCGTCTAAATAGCTTGCCTGCAAATCGGCAATATGCATAAGCAAAACCAGTTTATACTTAGCCATAGCCTCGCTTAAAGAATAGCTGCCGCCCTTTACGCGGTCGTCAAAGCCGCCCATATGCCAGTTGATAGCCATAGCTTCCTCCGCCGTTAAACGCATATATTGCGATACGATAAATACGGATTTTTCGCCGTGACCGTAAGGAAATTTTTCCTCCACGCGGTAATACGGCACCTTTACCCAAACGCCGTTTTCTTTGCTGTTGCGGTAGTCTACGGAATAAAAATTGACTTTGCACACGTCGTGCAGCAGTCCGCATACGGCAAGCGTTTCCGCAGAAAATTCCGTTTGATCCGCTCCGTATTCCGCTTGCACCGCCTGTACCAAACGCTTATATACGTTTATCGAATGTCTGCACAAGCCGCCCTCTTCTGCAAGGTGAAAACGAGCCGACGCGGGCGCAGTAAAAAAGTCGCTGTTGTTTAAATATTCCAACAATTTGTCCGCTCCGTCGCGTTTGACATTTGCGGTAAAAATATCTGTAAATTCAGCTTTAACGGAATTATTAACCATATTAATCTCCTATTAATTATTAAACAGTTTGTCTTGCCAAGCCGTTTTGTCAAAGCGTACGTTTGCGGGACTTGTGGAGGGCATTTTAAACACCGGAATACCGCCTGTGTACGCCTTTGCAGTAAGCTGATAAGCCTTAGCGCCGTTACAAAGTATTTTGGATATACTGCATTTATCCAAAACCGCCGACAAATCCGCCAAGACGTAATCCCTTATGTCCGTATCCATAGATCCCTTTATTTTGCAGCTTGCCACAATATCCCACAGCGCGATATTATTACACAAACACAGTTTGATTTTATCTTCCACAGTATTTATCGGGCAACGGTAAAATTCGCATAACATCTGCCAAAATCTGTTTTGCTTATTACCGTAGTAAAACGCCTGCTCACGCGATTTAACGCTGGGAAAGCTGCCCAAAATAAGTATTTTGCTGTTGCTGTCAAACACAGGGGCAAAACCGCAAAATATACGTTCGTCCGTAATCATATAACAAGTATACAATAAAACTTTTGATTTAGCAACGCTTTTTATAAAAAACGGAGTTCCCTAAGAAGCTCCGTTTTCGGCTGTTTTACGTTTTATCTTTACATAACCGTATCGCTTATTATTTACTGCAAACAGCACTACGCTTAATATAAGCGTTAATCCTTCCGCAACCACAGTTGCCAACCAAACGCCGTTTATACCCCAAAATATCGGCAGTACAAAAATGCTTACCGTCTGGAATATCAAAGTTCTTGCAAAAGACGATACCGCCGAAATAACGCCGTTATTAAGCGCGGTAAACATAGACGAACAAAACATATTAAAGCCTGCAAATATAAAGCAGATAGAATACAACCGCAATCCGTTTGCCGTCATTTGGCGTAAATTTGCAATCATAATTTTGTATTCCTCTATCTGTTCGGCACTTATATTAGGGTCGGTAGGTTTATCGCTAAAAAACAACATTCCTATTAGGTCGGCAAGTCCCTCGGCAAGGGCAAGCATAGTTACGCCTACTACCGACAGTATAATCATAGATTTTTTAAATATGTTTTGCAATTCCGCTCTGTTTTGCGCGCCGAAATTATAGCCCATTATCGGCGCGGTACCTATGCAATACCCTATAAATATCGCAACAAAAATAAACTGTACGTACATAATTACGCCGAAGGCGGACACGCCGTCTTCGCCCGCAATTTGTATAAGCTTTGCGTTGTATATCATAGACACAAGCGACATTGCTATATTTCCCAACAATTCCGACGAGCCGTTTACGCAGGATTTAACTACGATACGCCCGTACCATTTCGGTTTAGTAAAACGCAGCAGACTGCTGTTTTTACAGGCAAAATATACAATCGGCGCAACGCCGCCCACCGTTTGACTGATTGCCGTAGCTATTGCCGCGCCGGCAACGCCCATTTTCAGTACGGCTACAAACAACGCATCCAACGCAAAATTGGTTAAACCGCTTGCAATAGTAAATATAAAACCGAGAGAGGGCTTTTCCGCCGTGATAAAAAAGCTTTGAAAAAGGTTTTGCAGCATAAAAAACGGCAGCGCAATTAATATGATACGCGCATACAATACGCAGTAGTAAAGCATATCGCCTTCTACCATATCGCCCTCTGCGCCCATAAGCCGAGCAACCGACTCTACCGAAACTATGCCGACAACGGCAAGCACCAAACCGCATACAGCCGTAACGATAACAACAAGCGTAAAATAACGGTTGGCGTGAGTTTTGTGTCCTTCGCCGAGAGTTTTGGACACTATCGCCGTACCGCCCGCGCCAAACATAAACCCTACCGCCCCCAACACCATAATAACGGGATAAATAAAGTTGGCGGCGGCAAACGGAGTTTTGCCCGCAAAATTAGATATAAAAAGACCGTCCACTACCGAATAAACGGACGTAAATATCATCATAAGCACGGGCGAAAGCACAAAGCGCATAAGCCGTTTGTATGTAAAATGATCGCTCAACTGTATTTGCATTTGCATATAATAACCTATAAAAAATTTAATGTCAACTCATTATAACGCCGCTTTAATAAAGGACGCTAATTATATAATTATAAATAATAGACAGACGAACAGAGTTATAAGCATATTGTCAACAAAATTATTCAGCCTTATTTACTCCTAATATTCCTTAATGAAAAACATAAATATTGACTAAGGAAGAAGAAATATGGTATAATAACGAGCACAAG
>CAJUNH010000020.1 GCA_910587795.1 uncultured Christensenellaceae bacterium | reverse complement strand
CTTGGAACTTGCCGACTTAATCGAGGAAACTGTTAAGGTTGAACGCGCGGAATAATAATATTTTAACCGATTGATTAAAACTGTAAAATTTATTTATCTCCTAACATAATCAACGGAACAAGCATTTCTTCGGTAAGAGAGGTGTGGTGACCTTTAAAAACTATATCGTCAGGCGGAACTATCAGCGCCTGTTTGTGGGTATAAGTACCAATAGCTATAAAGTCGCCTAATAAATAGGCTTTATCTCCCGTGTCGCCGAAAAAGCCTTGTTTTATTAATTCGTCGACAGGGTGCAATTCAAAATCATTTCCGTACTTTTCCGTAAAATATTTTGCAAACTCCGCCTTTTTGTCCTTTTTTACCTTAAAAGCAATAGCACGCGGTTCCATATAAGGGCATATATCCAACATACTGTAAAGCTTTTCGTCTTCGTATAAATTCACCTCGCCTGCTACGTCTATCATTCCGTGGTCGGCAGTTATAATAAACAAGGTGTCGGGTGTATTGGCGGCAAGCTGTTGTACTCGGCGGGATATGTCTTGCAGCATTTCCTTAGTTTGGGGACACGTAACTCCGTTTATGTGCATAGAGTGGTCGGGCTCGTTGTTGTAGGCATAAATAAACTGTTTGCCTTTTTTTGCGCAAATACTGCTTATGTGCTTAAAAAAATCAGTCATATCAAAATTCCAGCAAATATTGCGTTCGGGGTGCGTTGTTTTTACAAAAGGAGGAAATATAGTATTTATTCGGTAGTCTGTGTTTGCTTCGTCAAAATAGTAGGGAAAGTTTGCAAGGGGCGAGCAATCGGCAACGTCGATTTTTTCTCCGGTAAGAAAATCGGTGTCCAAAAAAATACAGACGTTGCGTTGCAGTTTTTCAAAATACATGCTCCAACCGAACCAGCCGTGCTCCATAGGCAATCTGTTTGTCGTAAGCGACGTTGTTGCGCAAGTCGTTGTGGACGGAAATGTGGACGACATAGTATCTTTGATGTGCATCCTTAAAAAGTCGCTTTTGTCTAAGTTTTGTTCTAACGGATAAATGCCCATTCCGTCAAAACAGATAAAAACCACGTTTTTGTAGTTTTTTGTCAATTCGGCTTTAACGGCGGGCAACGTACTATTACGGTTGGGCGCACCCAAAAACTCTGCAAGAGTGGCTGATATGTTTACGTTACTGTGTTTAAAGTCGGGCAAATTAAATTTTTTCATAAGCGTTGATTAAGTTTTGTTTCTGTTATAAATGGCAAGCATTAAAAATGCCTGCCATTGATTTTTTATTTACAAATGTATTAGTGTTAATAGTATTTTGTATGTTTAAATACATTTTATTGCTTTAACGTGCATTAAAGCAGATTTATACAAACAGCATACTAAATATATTTGCCAGCTCTTCCGGAGGAGGCGTGATTTGTGTTCCTACTATAATTAATATAACAGTACACACAATCAATAATAGTGCGGCAAGTCCTAATGATATTGCGCTTACTAAAATTCCTGCAAGCGCCATTGTTTTTCCCTCCAAGTCGGGGTTTTCTTTACAGCGACGGTAGGCAACAATACTGCATATCAGTCCCGCAAGCTGCATAAAAAACGAAAGAATAAAACCTATCAGCGCAAGAGGATTTTCCTGTTTTTCCGTTTTGTGTTTATGCGTGGGAACGCCGCAGTGTATGCATATATCCGCTTCGTCTCTTATTTCTGCTCCGCAATTTCTGCAATACATATCGAATCTCTCCTTTTTATATATTATTTGTCTTTGTCGCTTTTCTTGTCATCGGCTTTCTTTTTAAAAAACGTTTTTTTGTCTTTTTGAGGTTCGTTTAAATCGTTTGTTAACGGAGTCTTGATGTCGTGTAATTCAAGGTCGGTCATAATTCCGCTTTTACGTTCTATTTTAATTTCCCACTGAATAAGGAACGTTAACGCTGCGCGTAAAAGAATAATAGCGCCGAGAATAAGTAACTCGTTCCATTCGCGGACAATTACCGTACGCAGCAACTCTCCGCCCATTTTAAATTCCAACGCCAAAGCAATACCCTCGGCAAGTTTAAGCCGTACGTGCTTTTGCCGTTTAAATAAGCCTACGACGGCGGAGGCGACGGCATATACAAGGATTGCAATTCCTACAAGTTCGATCAGTAAAATCAGGTAGTTGACTATTATGTCAAAATATCCTTCGATAATTTTAAAGACGTCTTCGCCCGGCATGCTGCCTTCGCTAAAACAGAGTAGTTTAAACATATAATTGACTCCTTACTTATAAAAACGTAGATAATAGTGGCGGCGGCGTGTCCGCAATATCAATTTACAAATCGTATTTGAGTTTTTAAGCGTTTTGCAGTACCAAAATGCGGTTAAATAAATTCGAGTACACGTTAATTTTTTTTGTTCATTTAATTTGTGTTTTACCGCATAGCTTTTTTGTGCGCGCTAAATTACTCAAATACGATATAGTACAATATAAGAAAACAAATTCGGTCGCTGGACGTTATGCGGCTAACCTTACTAAATACTAATATAACATACTTTATATAATTTTGCAAGACCTAATTTTTGCTGCAACGTAAGTGAAATTTGCAAACGTCCCCGTACTGATAATTTTTCCGCCGTCCATGTTTAAATCTATTACGCACGCAAAATAACCGACGTTGTTGGCGGTATAGTCTATATATATTTTTTGACGCTGTAAAATTTGGTATTTATTAAGTCCGCTGTTATAAATAGGCATAACGGTGTTTACAGCGGAGACAAACACCTCTTTTTGTCCGCTTAAATCGGCGTTAGAGGCGTCCAAACAGTAATACTGATTTAAAAACCTTATTTTGATTAAGCAATCTTCTAATGTTGCCGAAACGGTATTATTAAAAGACGAACTGTCGTAAATTGTTTTTTGACAGTTATTTTGCAGCGATATAATTTGGTAAAAAGAATATGCTCCGCTTCCGCCGCTGTTGACGCAGTAAAAAATTTGATCTAACCCGTTGCCGATAAAATCTCCTAAAAACGTTTTGGGTTCGTAACCGTAATTGATCGTTGGAGTTATACGAATTTCGCCGCCGTCCGTTTTTACGCTGATAGTAACGTTTTCTTTGTATTCGCTTTGATTTTGTGCGCAAACGTATACTTTACTTATACTTTGTTTGTCGATTAAAAATCCGCTGCCTGCAAAAAAGCAATTTGGAGATATAAGCATAATACAGCATAATACAAAATTAAGAAGTCTCATATTTTTATGTTGTATATCTTTTTGTAAATATATGCGGATATAGATACTATTGCATTTTGTTTTTCTATGCCGTGTTTTTGCGCTAAAGTTAATTGATTGCCTTTATCTGCTATTAACGTCCCGTGCGCATATTCCGTTATATTTGCACGGTAATATTTTTCAATTTAATTGATAGCAAAGTTTAAAATTTTGCAAATAAAAAGTACCGCATAGCGGTACTTACGGCGTAGCAGTAACGTAGGTTCTATTTAGAAGTAAAATATTGTACGGCGGTTTCTATACTGTCAACAGTGACGATTATAACGCAGTTTAATTCGTGTCAATAGTTTTGTCGGCATAAACCGCCGTGTGCGGTTAATCCGCCTTATAATACTGTGCTTATATTTGGTTTTTTCATTTTGTATATTTTAATATTTTTTACTGTGCCCGAAACAAGTTTAAACAAAGTTTTAATAGGGTACTGTCGGTAGAAACGAAAACTGATTGCAGAATGATTTATTATAATTTCCGTAATTGTTCCGTCTGTAACTATATCGACTTCGTTTTGCTCTAAACAAACTTCGGCTTGCAGCAGTTGTTCGTCTGCGTGTTCAGTCAGGCTGCGGCGGACAATACGCGCAAATCTATTTTCAAATTGTAAAATAACGTACTCCCGACCGTTTGATAAAATTTCAACAACGCTGTCTGCCGACGCTGTAAAAGTAAGTCTGGCGCGCTCGTAAGGGCTGCAACAAACTATTTTGTTTTGTTCTTCCGTTACAGGTAATAATTTATCCTGTAATTCCGTAAGAGCGTTTGTAAAACGAAATTGCGGCGTAAAACCGTTTAATAGCATTACCCGCGGTAATGCAAGGCAACCGCTGTATGTGCCGTCAACCGAGCTTTTATTGATTAAACTTTCCTTTTGCCAACCGAACAGAATATAATTCCCTTTTTCATCATAAGCAAGGTTTGTTGCATAAAAGCAATTTTTTCCCCAATCGACAGTGCCCGTGTTTTTTACGGAAAAACGTTTGCCGTCAAACGTTCCGCTTGCATACTTAACAATATTTTCGCGCACAAGAGAATAGATTAAAACAATTTTATCATCAAAAACCGCTATGTTGGGGCACTCTGCTATATCGTCATAGGGCGGTGTATAAAAAATACCGACGTATTCCCATTTGTTTAGAGTGCCGTCTGTTGCGCGGTACAATAATATATGCGATTTATCCGTTACGCCTGCAAGTACCATATAATATTCGTTACGGCAGACAAAAACAAAAGGGTCGCGCCACTCGCTGACGCTAAAATTATGTATGTCCGCAGTAATACAAAATCCATTGCGTTTAATATGCTTAAAATTTTTGTCCGCGTCACAGATTATTTGTTTGGCGTGACGTTGAACCGCATCTTTTTCAAAACCTATAGATGTGTAAAAAATTTTAAACCCGTTGAGAGTTTTTACTGCACAGCCGGAAAAACAGTATCTTTCGCCCAATTCGGTTTGAGGCGTAAGGTATACGTTCGATCGCTGCCAATCGATCAAATTTCGGCTTTTAGCATATGCCCAACAAATATTGCCCCAATCGCTTCCGTGCGGATTGTACTGGTAAAACAGATGATATATACCGTTTGAAAAAACAGTGCCGTTAGGGTCGTTCATCCAATTTTTTTCGGGAGCAAAGTGAATTTCGGGCCGCGTCATAAGTAAATCTCCAAGGAAGAATTAAAATTGTAAAATAATTATATCACTGGCAAATTTTAAATGCAAGTATAAACAGAGCAAAGAAATGCGGTGTAAAAACACCCGTAAATATGTTTTGGTTATGTGCTCGGCAGGGTGAATTGTCAAACTAAGTGCAACGCTTAGAAAGAAAACAGCTGAATAAATCTATCTGTGTAAAAAAACCGATTGAATCGATATCGATTCAATCGGGCACTGTATGGTGGAGCGTGGCTTGTGAAATACGAACACCGCCCCCGCCCTTTGAGGTGGGGGCGTTTTCTTTATTTTCGGCGTTTTCTGCCATTTCTGCGTCCTCGGACGCCTCAAAGTGCCCGATTACCTCGCCACCGTCTATATTAAAGTATATAATGAATTTATCGTCATACACGTAAAAGCTATTTATCAGAGCGTCCACAACACGCTTTTGGAATTCCTTGTCGGAGGGGTCGCCGCGCTCAAAAGTTTTAAGCCACGAGATAAAGGCGGCTTTTGTTACGGGGATTTTGGACGCAGCGACGAGCCCGTCCTTATCGTTTTGCAGCTCGAGCTTTTGCGCCTCCAAATCCTCCACGCGCTCGTTGAGCTTTGCGCGCACCATTTTGCTGTCGGCGTCTATAAAGGCGTTGACGGCTTTTTCTATTTCCTCCTCAAGTGCTGCAATGCGGCGCTCGAGGGCGTGGACGTTTTCCTCGTTGAATTCGTCTTGATAAAGCCCCATAACGCGGTCGGCTATAAAATCAATACGTTTCGGCTCGAGCACGTATTCGAGGGTAAGCTCGACGACGAGCTGCTCGAGAAAGTCTTTGCGCTCGCTGCGCTTGTCGCAAGTGTGATATTTGTACTTTTTCCCACAAGCATAATAGTAGTAAGTGGCTGCGCGACCGGTGCCGCTCACTCCGACCATACGAGCCCCACAGTGCCCACAATACGCTTTACCTTGTAAGATGTAGTCCTCTTTCGCTTTGAGGGCTGCGGGGGCTAATTTGCGCCTTGCAAGTCGTTTCTGCACGGTTTCAAAGGTGGCTTTGTCTATGAGCGGGGGATATATGTTTGTATAGACCACGCCGTCGTGTTCGACCTCGCCTATATACTTGCGGCTGGTGAGGTTATTTTGAAAGCTGTTTAACGTCAGAGGCTTGTTTTTGGTATTCTTATATCCGCGCCTCGTGAGCTCGTCCATAATTTCCTTTTTTGAGGTGCCTTTCGCGTATGCCTCGAATACATACCGGACGAGCGGCGCCGTATCCTCGTCGATTACCACGATTTTGCGCGGCTTGCGGTCGCCGGCGCTGCGGGGGTCGTCAACCGCCTTGTATCCGAGTATCGGGCGCCCGCCGGTAAAATTGCCCTTTGCGTAACTTTCACGCAGCCCGCGAGTAACCTTTTGCGAGAGCTCCTCGCTGTAGTATTCTGCCATACCGATATAAAAGTTTTCGAGGAGGATACCGTCAAGGTTTTTCGAGCCGTCCACGTTGCGAGCGGTGCGCTGCGTGGCAGAAATTACCGTCTTGCCGTTTTTTTGCAAGTGGTATTTGTTTATCGCTATTTCAATGCTGTTACGACCAAAGCGGTCGATAGCGTACACGAGCACAATATCCCACTTTGCGGTGGCGCTGTCTTTGAGCAGCTGCTGGAACGCCGGGCGCTGGTCGTTGCGACCGGTGAGGTGCTCGTCCTCGTATGTACGGACTATTTGCAAATCGTTTGCGGCTGCAAACTTGTGGCACTCGGTGAGCTGCCCCTCGATAGACTGGTACGTCTGCGTGCTGCCGGGGCTGTACCTCGCATATACGACGGCTTGCCTCATATTACGCCTTGCCCTCCTTAAGCTCGTAAGCATAAGAGAGCAGGGCGTTTTTTTGCCGTGTGCTCAATTCGCCGAA
>CAJUNH010000019.1 GCA_910587795.1 uncultured Christensenellaceae bacterium | reverse complement strand
TTATTCTTTGAACCATATTCTTTATATTCCATCTTACACCTATAAATTACTGTTTATAGTAGTTTAATTATAGCATAACCGTACTAAAACAGCAAGGACTGATTACTTCCGTTAATCCCTATGAAATACACCGCTAGCTGCCCTTTTAATAAATTTTTACCGTTATTTGCTTATATTAAAATGCTTTTAAATTATACGTCAATGCTTTTCAGTTGATATTTTTACACTAACTTAGAAATTATATTTTTTTTGATTTGTACATATTCCGCAGTTAAAACGTCGCGGTTATGTTTATCGTCGGTAAGCGTTGCAATATGCGTAAGACAAACGGGTTTATTTTGCAGCAGATACACTTCGTCCGCAACAGATAAAGCTTCGTCCGCGTCGTGGGTTACAAACAGAACCGTGCGCGGCATTGCGTCCAGTAATAATATAAATTGTTTTATAAGGCGCGCTTTAGTACCGTAATCCAACGATTTAAACGACTCGTCCATAAGCAGTGTCTGCGACGGATACGCAAATGCGCGGGCAAGCGCAACGCGCTGTCTTTCGCCGCCCGACAGTTCGTACGGAAATTTATTTTTGTACGGCAATATTTCCGCAATACCGAGTACCTTTTCAATCTGCTCGCTAACTTTCTTTTTATCCTTATAAACACCGTTTAAAATCAGTTTTAAGTTATTTGCAACCGTAATATTTTCCAACAAACGGTCATCCTGAAACGCAAACGATACGCTGCCGCACTCCGCTTTCCCTTTATAAGCGCACAAACCCGAAACTATATTTAACAAGGTTGTTTTACCCGTTCCCGATGCGCCCAGTATAACATGCACTTTATTTGCAGAAAACTCCGCGTTAAAATTTTGATACAGCGGCTGATCTTGCAAAGGGTACTGCTGGGTTACGTCAATTATTTTTACCGACATAATCTGCACCTCCGCAGGATTAATTCCAACAGTTTAACCAAACCCAGACAAGCATAGCTGAGGAGCACTGCGATAAGCGCATATGCCGCAAGTTTATCGATTTCTACGTTAATCTGCGCCGACTGCATTGCAAGCCCAAGTCCCCGCCTTGTGTATGCAAGCACTTCGCCCGACACCGCCACTTTAACAGACAGCGGCAACAACGACTGAGCTTGAAGCACACCCGACGGAAGGAGAACGGGCATATACGCATAGCGGACAATATCGCGTCGGCGCGCCTTAAACAGCCTGCACGTTTCTACGCTTAAAACTACGTCGGCGTTTGTTAAAGCATTGTAAAAGGCGGAATACGCAAGAGGAAAAACCATTAAAAAGCCCACGACAACGGGCAATACGGAAGAATTAAAAACTGCCAAAGCAACAAGTATAACGGCTATCATCGGGACGGAACGTAAAACCTCTGCAAAAGGTTTAAACACCGAAGCAAATGTTTTACTAAATGCCGACGCAAGAGCCAACGGCAGCGCAAACAAGTACGACAATACAAAACATATAATACTGCGTGCAAAAGTAGCTGCAACGTCCAAATAAAACTTTCCGCTCCCAAACAGTTTTACAAAAGCTACCGTTATATCCGCTACGCCGGGCAGAATAAGCGGCTTGTTATAAATTGCCGAAGCCGCCGCCCACACGCCCGCTATTGCCGCAACGCCGATTAACGGGCATATTAAATTGTAAAACAGCCGTTTTGTTTTCATATTATTTTTTTATCCGTATCCGCTAAATTACGATTTATACTTGCTCGATAATTACAATTAAATAAAAACGTAAAATTTGTATTTTACACTATTAAGCATTGTATTTAATAAACCGTATTTACATTCGGTTTATTAAATTTAAACGTAATTTTCAATTTAAAATACTATCTTCCGTAAAATCCGTCGGCAGGCAATTTAAAAGAAAGGTTGGCGGTAGCTATTGCGTTAAAATAAGCCTCTATTTGAGTTTTGCAATCGCTTGCTTTAACGCAGCGGATATTACAACGATTAATTAAAGATTCGGTAAAAGTTATCCCGTTAAAATCGTTACTGCCGTTTTCAACCAATAATTCCGCCACACTGTCGGCGTTATCTGCAATAAATTGAGTGTTGTCCCGCAATGCGCTTAATAAGTTATCGGTAAATTTACCGTCTTTAAGTAAACTGTTTTTTACAAATACTCCCGCTTGCGGATAGCCTCCGTCCAGATTAGTCGCCGTTTGCCACAAGTCTTGCAAATCGAACAGCTCGGTAACGTCTGCTTTTGTAACGGCAGGTTCGCCTAAAATAGCATAACTTATATCGCCGCTTTTTAAACGCGGAATAATTTCTCCGCCCGCACCGTAATAACGCAAGGCAACTTTTCCTTGTACAGGCGTATCGCTGTCGACATAATCTATCCCCTGCGCCGTAAGTATTTTTTTAAACACAAATTCCGGCGTGTTGTTTTTGCCTATACTATGCACCACACTGCCCGCCAATTCGTCTAGCGACTGAACGGGCTTGTTGCCCACCAAATACAGTAATCCAAACAGATTTGCCGAAACAAGACTGTAATCCACGCCCTTATTGTACAGTGCCGCCGCCATATTCGTAGGGCAAACCGCTACGTCCGCTTCGCCGTTTAGTATTTTAGCCTGCACGTCCGCCCCTGTTGTTATTGTAATTTTAACGTCTTTACCCGACAGCTTGTTTGCCGTAAATAAATTTGCAACGGTCAGCGCAGGCGCACCGTCGGGCACGTAAATTTGCAGAGAGCCGTCCGCTGCGGAACACGCAAACAACGCGGACGAAAACACTATAATTGTAAGCGCGCATACGGCAATACTAAATATTTTTTTGCTCATTGCGGTCACTCTAATCCTTGATGTATTTAGCCCGCGGCGCATAATGCGTATGCAATATTTTATGCGCGACGTCACTGCAAGGCTTGCCGAAATATTCGGCGTAAACCTCGTTTACCGCCGCATTTTTGTGACTGCGTCTGTTGTACATAACTTTATCGGCAGAATACAGCACCGATGCGCGTAACGACGCAACATCCTTTTTGTGCTTGACAAACGTTGCTTTTATAGGCTGTCCGCCGCCGTTTACGCAACCGCCGGGGCATGTCATTACTTCCACAAAGTGGTACTTACTGCCGCCGTTTGTAATTTGGTCGCAAATTGCCTGCGCGTTTTTGATACCGTTTACAACCGCCACGTTAATAGTGGTATCGCCCAACTGATACGTAGCCTCCTTAACTCCGTTTTGTCCGCGCACTTCTGTAAATTCCAGCTTTGCAAAAGAAGCGTTACCTCCTTGCAGTCTGTACGCAGCCGTCCGCAGCGCCGCTTCCATAACTCCGCCCGTTGCGCCGAATATCATACCCGCGCCCGTATATTCGCCGAAAGGACTGTCCGCCTCGCCGTCGGGCAAATCGTTAAGCAGTATGCCGTTTTCTTTAAGCAGGTGGGCAAGTTCTCTTGTGGTAAGCACCGCGTCCACGTCCTTTATGCCGTCGGTAAAAGTGCGCTCTTTTTCTTCTTTTTTTGCAGTACATGGCATAACGGTAACTACAAACAAATTTTTAGGATCGATATTCGCCTTTTTTGCAAAGCAAGTTTTAATCAGCGCGCCGAACATCTGCTGCGGCGATTTACACGTAGATAAATTGGGTATAAGGTTGGGATAGTTCATTTCCACATACTTTATCCAACCCGGACAGCAGCTGGTAAACATAGGCAGTTTACCGCCGTTTGTAATGCGTTCTATCAGTTCGGTCGACTCCTCCATAATGGTAAAGTCTGCCGAGCAGTTTACGTCAAATACCTTGTCAAAGCCCAACAGCCGCAGCGCCGTTACCGTTTTGCCTTGACAGTTTGTGCCGACAGGCGCGTCGAACGCCTCGGCAAGAGCGGCACGCACCGCAGGCGCAGTACCCACTACAACGTATTTATCGGGATTAGCCAACGCGTCTTGCACGCGTTCCATTTCGCTTTTTTCACGCAAGGCACCCGTAGGACACACGATAACGCACTGCCCGCACCCAACGCAGGGAGTATTGTTTATATCCATATCGAACGCACAGCCGACGTGAGTGTTAAATCCGCGGTTGCTTACACCTATTGCGCCTATACCTTGCATTTTTTTACACACGGATACGCATCTGCGGCAAAGGATACACTTGCTGTTATCCCTAATAAGATATTCGCTGGAACAATCTATGTCGAAGTTGCCTACGTCGCCAGCAAAACGTTCGGCGTCGCAACCGTACTTGTAGGATAAGCTTTGCAATTCGCAGTTAAGGTTACGTTCGCACGACAAGCATTCTTTTTTGTGCGCAGACAAAATCAATTCTATTGTGGTTTTGCGCGATTTAAGGACGCGTGGCGTATTTGTAAAAATTTCCATACCCTCGCTGACCGGAAACTCGCAAGCGGCAACCAAACTGCGCATACCTTTTACTTCTACCACGCACACGCGGCATGCGCCTAATTCGCTGATATTTTTCATATGGCATAGCGTAGGAATTTTAATACCCAAACTTCTTGCCGCTTCCAATATCGTCACACCGTCCTGTACGCAAACGGGTATATTATTTATTTTGAGGTTAACCATTGTTATTTGCCCTCCTTGCTGATCGCGTTAAATCTGCATTTTGTTAAGCATACTCCGCACTTAATGCACAAACTCGTGTCTATCGTATGGGGTTGTTTTAGTGTGCCGCGTATAGCGTTTGCCGAACAGTTGCGCGCGCACAAATTACAGCCGATACATTTTTCCGGATCGATAACGTAGTTTATCAGCGACTTGCAAACGCCGGCGGGACAGTGTTTGTCCACAACGTGAGCTTCGTATTCCTTACGGAAATATTTAAGCGTAGACAATACCGGATTAGGCGCGGACTGTCCCAAACCGCAAAGCGAGTTATCCTGTATGTAATAACACAGCTCTTCCATTTTGTCCAAATCCTCTAACGTCGCTTTGCCCTCGGTTACTTTACACAGCATTTCGTACAAACGTTTTGTGCCTATACGGCAGGGAGTACACTTTCCGCAGGATTCGTCTACCGTAAACTCCAAGAAGAATTTGGCAATATCTACCATACAATTATCTTCGTCCATTACAATAAGTCCGCCGCTGCCCATCATCGAACCTATTGCCTGTAAACTTTCGTAATCGATTTTTGTATCTATAAGCTCGGCGGGAATGCAGCCTCCGCTGGGTCCGCCCGTCTGCGCCGCTTTAAACGCCTTGCCGTTGGGTATACCGCCGCCGATTTCGTAAATAATTTCTCTCAGCGTAGTGCCCATAGGAACTTCGACAAGCCCTGTGTTATGTATTTTACCGCCTAACGCAAATACTTTTGTTCCCTTACTTTTTTCCGTACCGATAGCGGAATACCATTCCGCGCCGTTAAGAATTATCTGCGGTATATTTGCATACGTTTCCACGTTGTTTAACAGTGTAGGCTTATGAAATAATCCTTCGATAGCCGGAAACGGAGGACGGGGCCGCGGTTCGCCGCGCTTTCCCTCTATGCTGGTCATAAGCGCGGTTTCTTCTCCGCAAACAAACGCGCCCGCGCCAAGACGGATTTCTATATCGAAACTAAAATCCGTACCTAAAATATTATTGCCCAACAAACCGTATTTACGCGATTGTTCCAAAGCTATTTGCAAACGGCGCACCGCAACGGGATACTCTGCACGCACGTATATATAACCGTGAGCTGCGCCTACGGCATATGCGGCTATGCTCATTGCTTCCAATACCACGTGAGGATCGCCTTCTAATACCGATCTGTCCATAAACGCGCCGGGGTCGCCCTCGTCGGCGTTACAGCAAACGTACTTAATCTTGCCTTTTGCGCCCTGAGTGAATTTCCATTTGCGTCCGGTTAAAAATCCCGCGCCGCCGCGTCCGCGCAAACCGGAGTTTATTACGGTGTCTATAATCTCGTCGCCCGACATATTTATAGCTTTATACAGTGCTTGATAGCCGTCGCGGGCAATATATTCCTCTATGTTTTCCGGATCGATCACTCCGCAGTTACGCAGCGCAAGCCTCATTTGCTTGCGGTAAAAGTGCGTGTCGTTAAGCGCCTTTATACCTTCGTCCGTTACGGTTTCCTCGTATAACAGTTTTGCAACGGGCTGCCCCGCGACAAGATGACTGTCTACGATTTCGCAAACGTGGGACAATTCCACTTTGGCATAAAACGAGCCTTCGGGATACACTATAACGACCGGTCCCAGCGCACACAATCCAAAGCAGCCCGTCATAACAAGATTAACATCATCCGTCAATCCCTTTTCAGCTATCTCTTTTGCAAACTCGTCGTAAATTTTGCGGGAATTGCCCGATGTACATCCCGAACCTCCGCACACTAACACTTGATGACGGTACAAGGATTTTTGCTGCCCGACTTTACGGGAGGCAACGCTTAAAAAAGCTTTTTCGCGAATTTCGTTTAACTGTTGTATAGTCATTATTTGTTGCCCTCCATACTGATATATTTAGCAAGTATACCTTCTACGTCGTCGGCGGTTATTTTTCCGTAAACGTCGTCGTTTACCGTCATAACGGGAGCAAGTCCGCAGCAGCCGATACAACGTGTGGCGTCTAACGAAAACATTCTGTCAACGGTACACTCGCCGCTTTCGATACCTAATAGATTGCGAAGTTTATCGTATATTTCGCCCGATCCTTTTACGTAACAAGCGGTCCCCAAACATATGCTGATTTGGTATTTCCCCTTTGGATACATTGTAAACTGCGAATAAAAAGTTACCACGCCGTACACGTCGGCAAGAGATATTCCCAAGCCTTCCGCTATCATTTGCTGTACCTCGTAAGGCAAATATCCGTACAAATCCTGCGCAAACTGCAATGCTTTCATCAATGCAGCGCCTTGAGGTTTTAGTTCGGCAAGCTTTGCCTTTAACTTACTTTCCTGTTCCTTAGTGCCGTCAAACGGTAGACTTTTATATTTCATCGTATCCTCCTGCGTTAATTTACTTGCTTAACGGTTGTTTAATGCAACCTTATATTTAATAACGAATATTAAAATAAAATAATTTGTACCAACGGCATATATTTTATCATAAAGCGACAAATTCCACTAATTTATAGTCCTTAAAAAAGCCTACATAATTTTTATAATATCATAAAATTTTTTTGCAAAATAAAAGAAAAAACGTCCGGTATTACGCCGACGCTGAAAAATTGTTAAAAGATAATTGACAACAATATAAAAACAATATATAATAGATTAGCATTGGAATTAAACGCATAAATAAACAATACTAACAACTAATATTTATGCTGGCGCACTTACTGCCTTTGCAGAGGACGAAATCTGCGGTTACCTAGCTAGCGGCATAAAGCGTATGTAAAAGTTATTTGCATTTTAATATTTTCGCTGATATGGCTCAGGAGGTAGAGCACTTCCTTGGTAAGGATAAACAGCAGCCAAACGAGGGCGCGTCCCTCTCGCAAAAAAT
>CAJUNH010000018.1 GCA_910587795.1 uncultured Christensenellaceae bacterium | reverse complement strand
GTATCACGTGTATAATAAAATATTGCGATTGATATATATCGTGTACGATATAATAGCATACGAACAATAATTAACGACGTTTAACTACAACAAACTGCTATTAATAACTCGCTTTTACATCGTATCACGTGTATAATAAAATATTGCGATTGATATATATCGTGTACGATATAATAGCATACGAACAATAATTAACGACGTTTAACTACAACAAACTGCTATTAATTGCTCGCTATTACACCGTATCACGTCGACGGCAATGTATTGCGATATATTTTGTTAGTGTACGATATAATAAAAACAAACTTTAATCATAGACACTTAATGGCAACTAAATATTAAGCGTTGCTTATATAAATACACTTTTCAAACGGTAATTTAATTTATGATTACTTTAATAAACGTACAATAATTACTCACACATTAAAACCATTATGTAACTGTATCGTTAAAAATATCGTACACGAATTACATTTACACAAAACTATCCGTTTTAGACGTGATACTATGTAATTAAAGCTTGTTAAGTGCCTATAAGATCCATTAATTATAACATTACATAAAAGAGGTTAAAATGAGCAGTAAACGTAAGCGCATTATAATGATTACGATAAGAGTAGTTTTGGCTATTATTTTGACAACCGTTGCGATACTCATAATCGTAGGCAACAGCAAAAAGGACAAGTCTGCGCCGACGGAAGAATTATCCAACTGGCAAAGTATGATTATAGACCAAACGCGTATAAAAGACATGGTAATTGCCGGCGCGCACGATGCAGGCACTGCGGGGCTTCCGTACTTTGCCGCAACTCAAGACCGATCCACTATCGATTTGCTGGAATGCGGAACGCGATATTTAGACTTACGCGTATCGTACGCAAAAGGCAAATTACTTATTTATCACGGTCCCAGCAAAGGCGTTGCGCTTGCCGACGTATTAGACGAAGTAAAGCAATTTATAACCGCACACAACACCGAAAACGTAATACTGGATTTTCAGCACTTTGACGAAAAAGATACCGAAGCGCAGCTTGGCGCAATAGAAATGACGGAATCCGTATTAGACGGACTGCTTATTGCAAACGATACAAACTTAACCGACGTGGAATTTATCGATACCCTTACTTTGGAACAAGCCCGCGGAAAATGTCTTGTAGTGTGGGGACGGGAAAACGAAACCGTACTTAACAAAAGCTACGTGTTTAAACGCAACAACGACGGCGGAACGCGTACGGACAGCGTAATCCACTCCTACTATACAGGTTCTCTCAACAAAAAAAGCTCGTCAAAATACATATCCGTTGCATTGCCTGCTTATATTGATAAATACAAAGAAGAAAACTGCGGACTGTTTGTGCTGCAAGGTCAGCTTACGGACGGTTTATTTGTTTTCGGTCCGCAGTTCCGCGAGGCTACTCATACCGATAAAATGAATAAATATTTGGACTCTTTAAAGCAGAGCGACGACTTGCAATATATAAACATCGTAATACGCGATTTTATTTCTCCCGCAAAAAACTGCCATACGATACAGCTTAATATGGACAAAGGCGTTGTGGACGAAAACTATTTAGATCAATTTGGAAAAATGATTGGGGAAAATATGTAAACTTATAAAACCGAAACTTTTGAAGGTTTTACGAAATAAACCTATTTTAATATAAATAATTTTTGTGGTTTTTATAAAAAAGATTTTTGGGTTTTAAATTATTTATCCGTTCATTTACAAGTTTATATACTCTTCAAAAACCCAGCATTTAAAAAGCGTTGAAATCTTTAAAGTTTCAACGCTTTTTGTTTTTATATCTATTTCTTTATCCAGGTAAGAGGCGACAGCGTAAGCAGCAGCGGATAGATTTCCAAACGCCCGAACATCATTGCAAACGTCATTGCAAGTTTAGACACCCACGAATACATATGGCAGCCGTTTGCCGCAACGCCGAATGCATGTCCTACGTTATTAACGCATGACGCGGACAAGGACAAGTTGGCTTCTATGCTAAGCCCTGCGGCATTATCAAAACTCAGTATTACAAACAGAAAAGCTATCAACAGTATATACAGCGCAAAATAACTTGTTACTCCGTGAAGCTGTTCGTCCGTTACGGTTTTACCTTCGAACTTAACCGCATTTGCATTACGCGGATGCAATATACGGCGAAGTTCCTTTTTAATAGCGCAGCCGAGCAAAGCCACGCGGGAAATTTTCAGTCCGCCCGCAGTTGAGCCGGCACAGCCGCCTATAAACAGCAGGACAAACAGCAATCCTTTGCTTAGCAGAGGCAGATTGTTTAAAGACGACGTTGACGGTATTGTGGAATATCCCGTAGTGGTTACAAAAGATACAACCTGAAATATCGCGTGACGTATACCGTCGTTTGCTCCTTGCGTAAAGGGCAGCTGATTTGTGACGTTTATCGCTACGGCAGTTGAAAACACAACTACCACGCCGCAATATATCCATAACTCGCGCGAGCCGAACGCCGAACGGAATCTGCGCAGAATAAGCAGGTAATACAAGTTGAAGTTTACGCCGAACAACAGCATAAATACCGTAATTACCCATTGACTGGCATTGCTGTACGACGCTATACTGTCGGCTCTAATACCGAATCCGCCCGCACCCGCCGTGCCGAACGCGTGTACGATACTGTCAAACACAGGCATGCCCGATATAATCAGTGCGATTATTTCCACTATCGTCATACCTATATATATAAGGTACAAAATTTTAGCTGTACCGCGTGCCCGCGGTACAATCTTGTCCACCGTCGGTCCGGGCATTTCGGCGCGCAATATATGCATACCTCGTTCCGCCGTGCCCGTCATTACCGCCATAACAAGCACTATTACGCCCATACCGCCTATCCAGTGAGTAAAGCTGCGCCAAAACAGCAAACTTATCGACATATTTTCGATTTGTTCGCCCGTTAATATCGTTGCGCCCGTTGTGGAAAACCCGCTGGTCGTTTCAAACAGCGCGTCGATGTAAAACGGAATCTCGCCGCTGATTACAAAAGGTAGCGCTCCTATTGCGGATACGTATATCCAGGCAAGGGCAACTATTATTACCCCTTCCTTAGAAAAGAACACCGAATTTTTGGGTTTTAGCGCAAACATCAGCGTAAAGCCAAGCGCCGCACTTGCAAGTATCGTAATACCGAATGACCACCAGCAGCCGTCGCCCAAACTTGCCGATATAATTAACGGCAGTATAAGTAAGGCGGATAACACCAACGCAACTTTACCTAATGTGTTAAATATTATTCTGTAATTCATAATTATTTAGTTATGTCCGACAAATCGTACAGGTGAGAATCCGCCGCGATTACAATTACCCTGTCGTCAACGTCTATATAGTCGTCTCCGGTAGGGATAATCGTTTCCTTACCGCGGATTATCCCCGCAATAATAAAGTTGGGTTTTAAGTTGAGATTTTTAAGCGGAGTTTTTACTATAGTGCAATCGCTGAGCACGGCAAATTCCAACGCTTCCGCTTTACCGTCCATAAGGCTGTACATTGTTTCCACCTTACTTTGCAGCGAATTATTCAGCGCGCGGGCATATCTCGTCAATCTGTTTGCTACGTATTTTTGCGGACAAACAGTAGAGTACAAACCCAACTTTGCCGCAAGACTCGACGTTTCCTGATGGCTGACCTTGCTTATGACCTTAGGAACATGCTCGCTCATACAATAAAACGACATCAATATATTTTGTTCGTCGTTGCCCGTTAACGCGACGAAAGCGTCGGCGGACTTGATACCCTCTTCCCACAATAAGTCCTGACTGCTTGCGTCGCCGTGTATAACGGTAGTAGACGCAGGCAAAATTTCCGCAATCTTTTCGCACTTTTCAGCGCTGACTTCTATTATTTTTGCATTTAGTCCGTTAAGCGTAAGCAGCTTTGCCAGATAGCACGCAATAGTACTGCCGCCCATAATAATAACGTCGCGTCCCATTTTCTGCGCAAGTCCTACGGACTTTACAAACTTGAACGAATCGCTTCGTTTAAGCATTATGGCAACTTTATCGTCGAGTTTAAGTTCAAACGTTCCCGTCGGAATATAAACTTCGTTTCCGCGCTGCACCACGCATGCAACAAACTGCACCGGACTTTTTTTACGGATATCCTGTAAGGTTTTGTTAACAAGCGGAGATTTTTCCTGCACGACTATCTCCAACAGCTGAACCATCTTGCCCGCAAAGTTATCTACGTTTACGGCGGACGGAAGTTTTAACAAGTCGTACAGCGCTTCGGCTGTAAGCAATTCCGGATTAAGTGCCATAGACAAGTCCAGTTCGCGCGTTAAAATCTGCAAACCGTCGTCGTTGTATTCCGTCTCGCGAATACGCGCAACGGTATACTTTGCGCCCAACCGCTTTGCCAAAAAGCAGGACAGCATATTAACTTCGTCCGACTGCGTTACTGCAATAAACAAATCCGTATTTGCAACGCCCGCGACGTTTAACATTTCGGTAGAGGTTGCATTACCGCAAATCGCCATTACGTCGTATGTGTTTGTAACGTATTCGATAACCTTAGGATCGTTGTCAATAGCGACAATATCGTGGCGTTCGTCTTCCATACTTTCTAGGATTGCCTTGCCTATCTTGCCGCAACCTACTACGATAACTTTCATATATAAAACCTCGATAAAAGGTAATTGCGTGTGTTAAGCAACACTACGCAAAGATAATTGTAGCACAAACATTAAATAATGGCAATAAATTGAGCCTTGCAAAATTTGTAAAGCTGAGCAAAGCCAAAGAGGCGACATAATATTAAAAACGGGTAAACAGCCTTCCGCAAAAACGCTACAAAGAAATATTTTTATGCCTTACGTTATGCTTATTTAATAAAAACGCCGTTTAATTAAGATACCTATACAAAAAAACGCAAAGATATCGTTAATGATATCTTGCGTAAATCAATTAATATATTAACTTTTACAAACTTAACTATTCGGGACGCAAGGCGTTTTTTATATAAGCTTATTACTTTTTATATATTAAATTACTACTATATCTATATTTATATAGCAAATATTGCATAATACAAAACGATGCCGACATTAAAAATTACTTTCTTTGCTTTTTAAAATTTTAACGGTTTTCCAGCGATTTATAGTCTATTTTAGCAAGTTTAGTGCGGGGCATTACGTCCAGCACCTCAACAAACGCAGGCACGGAATACCGTATTAAATTAGATTTGCACCACTGTATAACTTTTTCGGCAACGACTTTTCTGTCCGTATCCGTATTTACGGTAACAAACGCCTTTAAAAACTGTTTGCCGTTTACTTTGCAGCCTACAACGCAGGTTTCGTTTACAAAAGGCAGTTTATTTATGCAGCTTTCCACTTCTGCGGGAAAAACGTTTACTGCGGCGATTTTAATCATGCGTTTTTTGCGGTCCACAACATACACAAAACCTTGTTCGTCCAAATAACCTAAGTCGCCCGTTTTAAGCCAGCTGCCGTCTTTTACCAAATCTTCGCCGCCGTCCAGATATCCCGACATAAGCCCTTTGGCGCAAAGCACTATTTCGCCCACCTTTCCGACAGGCAGCACGTTGCCGTTATCGTCCCAAATTTCAACTTTGCAGCCGTCTATCGGCATTCCGCAGCTGCCCTTAGCGTAACGGTCGTAATTGTTGACGCAGCACACCCCGCAAGTTTCAGTCAAGCCGTACCCGCGCATAAGACGGGCAGGACGCTTGCTGTACTTTGCTAAAATTCCGTCAACACGTTCCGCCAACGTTTCGGGCAAAACGTCTCCGCCGCACCAAATTACGTCCAATTTGCCCATGCGCTTGTGGTCGAAAGCGTTCTGTTTAAGCAGCTTAACCAACATTGCCGGCACAGCCGCCCAGGCGGTGATATTGTATTTATTAAAGTAACGCTTAACAACCTTTACGTCATACTGCGGAACAAGCGCCAAATTAAAGCCCGCAACAAAACCGGTATGTACCGAATTGCATAGTCCGTACGCGTGAAAAACAGGCAAAGTAGTGAGATAGAAGTTTGTTCCGTCGTTTACGGGGTTGTACATATCCACAATGGTTATTGCAGTTTGATTGAATGCGTAGTTAGATATCTTGACGATTTTGGGCTGTCCGCTTGTACCGCCGCTGTGCATATAACAAACCACGTCGCGTTCGTCGCCCGTAACGGGCGTTTGCTTAGCGTGCTTTGTAAGACGGACATAAGTATACGCATCTTTTACGCGTTTGCCCGCGCATTTTGCGTACAAAGAGTAAACTGGCTTGCGCACGGTGACGTAATCGGCTATGCTGCAACGCACAAGCATAACTCCAAACTTTTTAAACTTGCGTTCGTCTTTTACCAAAACGTCGTAAAACAGCAACGCTTTGGACTTTGTTATGCGCACGTTTTCTTCCAACTCGTCTGCAGGAGTTAAAGGATGCACAAAACTGGCAACTAAACCCAGTTTGGAACAAGCGTAAAAAGCCGCCAAACTTTGAGGACATGTAGGCAGGTAAACCGTTATGACGTCGCCCTTTTTTAAACCCAAACGGCTCAACCCGTAAGCAAGGGCGTCCACGTCGCGCAAAAAACACGGCATAGAAATAGAGTGGTCGTAATAAACGATTGATCCGTCCTTTTTACAGCGGTCAAGCATAACTTCGTAACAAGTGTTCATTGTAATTGCCTCTTTGTGCAAGTATATAAAAATGCCGTGCGGCAAGCTGTAATATTACGCGCAGCATTTTGTAATGTTTCAAAACATATGGTAACAAAAAATCCAAAACAACGTTTTCGCTTCGGTTAGCCGCACAGTGTCCTAATCGGTAAAATTTTAACGGCGTTATGCAGAAAAAATCGAAAAATACGGCGACGGCAAAATACTGGCAAACAGCGCAAAAAGCCTATTTTGCTTGCAATGCTCGATTATTGTACGGTTAAAATAGTACTATCGCTTAATAAAAATGCTTACGACAATATCATTTAAGCGTCAGCTTGCGTTCCAAACTAACCGTTTACCCGCACTTGTTTGTCTTTGTCCAGCAATACGCCGTCCTGATATATAAGCGTGATTTTATCGCCTTTAACAAGATAGCCGCGTTTGGCAAGTTTAAACATAGGTTCGTCGCTCATCGAGTCGCTGTAAAACGTTTCCAAGGGGGCGTCGCCGAATTGCTGACGGTAAAAGATCGGCTTTTGTGTGCCGTAGCAATGGTTTCCGCCTATAACCTTAGACGTTTTAAGATCAACGGGAGTTGCAATACAACGCGCCCCTATACGATTGCAGGCTTCCTCTACCAAATACAGCGGCGAAGCGGAGATAATTATATCGTCATCCCTTTGCTGATCTAAGTACCACCGCTGTATTTTATTAATGTGCTTATCCCAGTATTTGCGCACAAATTTTTCTTTGTTAGGCACAAGCTTAACAAAATAGGTAAGCATATTGTAAAACGCGTTAGAGCTTAGACACCTCTTAAATATTACCGCCGCCAAAAGTACGGGCAGATAAATAAACAAATACGGAAGCCTAGCCCAGCAGTACAAAAAAAACCGCCTTACACTGTTTCCTTTTAAAATAGTTTCGTCAAAATCATATCCGTTCATAACGGTATTATATCACAAAACGAAAGCTTTTTCAAGCGATAGGCAAACTTAAATAAAAGCGTAACAATACCGAACGCAATGATTTAAAAATGCGTTAAATTCCCTTAGCGGTTGACATATATTATATAAAGTGTTACAATAATAAAGTTATTTGCGTGGGAAATTTTGCTCACGCAAAATGTGTTTAATCGCGCAGATTACGCGGAAAAAGTTGGACGTGTACGCAATTTACAGTTTGCTATACGCGCTTACGGTACGTTTAAGCATATAAATACAAGGAGATAATCACTATGAATTACTTTACCGTAGATTTAAACGGCTACGAGGCAAAGCTGCCTATTCTTCCGCTTCCAAGCGGAGTTAATATTGCGTTTTTTAATCTACACGGAAATGTGGAAATGACCGAACATTGCGGCAAAGAACTTGCCCGTTTGGTTGCCGAGTGCGACGTGCTGCTAACAGCCGAAAGCAAAGGCTTACAGCTTACGCACGTTATAGCAAGAGAATTAGGACATAAATTTTATGCCGTAGCGCGCAAGTCAAAAAAACTGTATATGCAAGACGGTATCGAAGTAGCAATAAAGTCCAGCATAACAACGGGAGCGGAACAAAAGCTGTACTTATCCCGTCACGACGCAGAATTGTTAAAAGGTAAAAAAGTAGGCATAATAGACGACGTTGTATCCACCGGAAACAGTTTGGTGGGTTTGGAACGTCTTGTAGAAATCGCAGGCGGACAAATCTGCAAAAAAGCGTTTGTACTTGCCGAAGGCGAAGCCGCACAGCGTAAGGATATATGCTATTTGGGAGTAATTCCTCTGCTGTAATATAATATAGAATAAAGTTGATTTGCTTAGGCTTAAACAACGCTGATTTATTAAATTATATTGTATACGAATTGCATTTACACATAAACTCACATATAAACGTAATACTATGCAATTAAAAACAAAAAATTTCAGTTAACCCTAGATAATTATATAATTATTAAAACCGACGAAGTATATAAAATTAACAAAAGCAAAAGTTACCGACTTTACAGCGGTTTCCATAGGGAATTTTATGTAAATCGTCGGTTCAAAATTTAAGGCGCGGCGTGCCGCGCCGTTTTTTATTTTCTGCGTTGACTAAAATCATATACGGTGAACATAACTTATGCAAATAAACGCAGTAAGTGCAGTGATCAACACATATCAGTTGATTGTTTTTTCAATATCCGTATGATATAATGACCGTACAATAGACAGTAATTTAGCGGAGACAAACATGAAAGACAATATCGATTTACGCTTATTAGAAAAGCGTATAAAACTATTCAAAAAGCTTACGGTTCTTTTTGCGATACTTACACCATTGCCGCTACTAGGCGTAGGATTGAAATATCCGTATTCGTATTGTTTTGTAGCGTTATGCGGTTTGCTTTTAATAGCTGCCGTTACATTCGCTGTTCTTATGCACAAAACAGAGAAACAAATCGAAAGAACCGCAAAGTATTTAAAAAACGCGAGAGATAATATAGTAGCCGCAAATAACACCTTAATCGGATTTCTTAACGGAGCTTATGCAGCTTTGGACTACAAGAAGAGCGGCGAGCTTGGTTTTGTTAATTTTACGCGGGAAGGGATTAAATTTTCGGCTGAAGGCAAATTCGCCGTGCAAAAAGACTTTAAAGGCATTAAAGGCAATCATTTAGCGTTACAAATATACGGCACAAAAATGATATCTACCCCCGAAGATTACAACGATATACTGGATTACGAAAGCAATCTTTTTAAGTTGAATATCGGCTATTTCGACGACGTTCCGTTCGCCGAAGAAAACGATTCGGGGTTGATTTTACCCGAAGAGGACTTAACCGATAAGGGAATATTTTTTGCATCAAACAACGGCTATTGCTGCGTCTTGGATACGGCGGAAAGCGACGATATCGACTATGGAGAATTTGTCATATTAGAACATACTGAAGACAGTCTTACTATAAACTTTAAATGTATGGTCAAGTACGGTGCCGCAGATGTGCTTTACGGTAAAGTAAAACTTATTCGCGAATCACAAGATTTCTAAAAATAAATATATGATAAAATTCGATTTATTTTAAAAAGCTCTCGAACAAAATATTCGAGAGCTTTTTAAATACAACGAAAGCGCAACAAAAAATTTTTAATTTTACAATTACCTACGGGGATTACGCTTTTTCGTCGGGAAATTTTTTTATAAACAAACGCTTTAATTTTCCGTTTCCGCGGGATTAGGGAAAATCGCAAACGAATCTATACACGATTTGCCTTTGCACTTAATTACAACGGTATGTTTTCCTGCTTGAAGTTCTTGAGACAGATACGCCAAACCGATATCGCTAGTTTGGTCGGCAAGCGGTTTAAGTTCGCTTATACTGCCCACAACCTTGCCGTCTATTATCACTTCTAAATTAGACGCATATTGTTTGGACGCCAGTATGCCTAAACGCGTACCTTCGAATTCAAACTTAACGGACGCACCGCGCGAGCCGACAAACACCTGACCGAAGTTTGATGAGGCTTGCTCTAAGTCCCACTTACCGTAAAACTTAAACTGTTCGTCAAACGGCGATAACAACTCTGCGCCGTTCACTTCAAAAATCTTCCACATTTCTATTTCGCCTATAATTATATAGCTTCCCGTGGAGGCGGTAATAGTAAGACGGTAGTAGCGTATTGTGGTTTCTTCGAAGTTTACCGTTGTGGCCGTTCCCGAACGGGGAACGTTTTCGAATTCGTCGATTACCGTGTACAGTTCGCCGTCGACGCTGCCTTCCAACTTAAAGTTTTTTGCAGTATGGTAGTCGCCGTTGGGTCTGTACTGCGTATAAATAATCATACGGTTGACGGGCTTTGCCTCGCCCATATCCATTACTATTTGCAAAGGTTTTTCCACGCTTGCGCCTAAACCGCGGTTAGTGTGAATATAGGTGTCTTTTTTACCGTCCGCCAAGTTTTCCGTGGGGAAGTTATTAATGTTATAACTGCCTGCCGCCGAATAGTTTGTAGACTTTAATTGCTGCTCGTCGCTTTGCAGTTCGTTATCCTTGTAATTATAGGAATATTCGCGTACATAGAAATAATCTGTGGTAAATTCGCCCGTGCTAAATTCGTAAGAATCTCTGAAAGCGTTTACGTACGGTTGGTTTTTACTGCTGAATTCGGGAGGGATAGGATCGGTGTTGTTAGCTTCCGCTTCCGAAACCTCTACGCCCAAATGGTTATAGTATTTAGTAACCTCGTTGCCGTTTTCGTCGGTTGTGGTTTGAATGGTAAATCTGGGTTCTTCCCACTGTTTCATTCCTAAACCTATGTAACTGATTATAGGCGAGGACTGAACTATAAGCACCTCTTTAAAGTACACCCAACTGTCTTTTTTCAGTTCCAAATCGAAATAAGTATCGGGATCTTTGGGACGGAACTGCGCGCTGTTTTGCGGAACGTTTTCGTCTTTTATCGACGCGCCCAACTGATACGTTTTACCGCCGTCTATCGAATAGAATACTGCGCCGTTCATACGTCCGCGCAAATATATTCGGTACTTACCGTCGGTGTCGGCAAACAATTTACCGCTTATTACGACAATCGTATTATCTTTTACAAAGTGATCCTCGCTAGCGTTGGGGAATTTATCGTGTCCTTCCTGAGTATTCGGCGCAAACCATACGTCGGTGTTTGCGTTTTGCGTGGGATTGCTGTGATGTTTTGTTTCTGCGGTTTGATACCCTTCAAAATTGTTATTGTACGCCTGCACTGCGTCGGTGTACATTTTATCGCCCGAATACGTGTACGTTGTACGGTCTAACACAAGTTTGTTCTTTTCGTGAGTTTGCTCAAACTCAAACACAAGTTCCACGTCGTCCACGTCAAACGCATTATCGTTCTTTGTCAGTCCCAGCGTCACTATTATTTTACCCGACTTCATCTCTTTACCCGGAGTAAACTTGTACGTACCGTCGCCGTTATCGACAATTATGCCGCTTTCCGGCTGCGAAACGCTTTTAACTACGTACTTAAATCCTTCGGGAAGAATAATACTTCCTTCCGCATACTGTCCGCCCGGCGCGGAATATTGACGCAAATCTATTGTAAAGTCGTCGCCGTAGGGTATTACGTAGGGTTGCATAGTTTGGATATATTCCGTATCTCCGCTTACGTTTTTAATGCCGCGACCCGTTTGGTAAACCGACGATACTGGCACAAACATAGGATAATCGGGATTGCTGTAACTATTACCTAAACCCGCGCCCAAAATATCGTTAAAATAGTACGACATATCGTAGTGGGTAACGTCCTGCCATGCTTGCAGGTATCCCGCATAAGATTGTCCGTAACCGGACTTTTGCTGTCTTACTTTTGCTTGAATATAGTTGTCCGGTCCAAAGTTATGCAGCAGCGTGGAATACAGCGCCAAACCTCTGTTGCCGTTTTCGGGAGCCTCGCCCGATCTTGCAATTTTTAAAGTTTGTTCTAACGACCAGGTCGCGCTTGTGTAACGGTTCCATCCGCCCAAACTGCCCGCGCCGTAGTTGCTCAATCCGCGCGATGAGGATATTTTTGTAAACAAAGAATACGACACAAGCGTCATTCCGTTGTTGGTTACCTCTCCGCCGGCGCCAACGCCGTAGCCTTGGAAATTGTGATGATATTCGTGGAAGTTACCCCAACCTCCGTTTGCAACAATGCCTTTGTAGTCCAGTGCGTTTCTCATCCAACCCGTAGGACAGTTAACCGAGCCCTGACCGGGGAATGCAACCGCCGCGCCTGCCGCCACAAACGGGTCGTATAAAAATACGATTCCCTGAAGCGAATTTGTAGTAGAAACAAGCGATACTTTTTCCCACAAAACGGCAACTTTATACAAATCGTCGTAACTGAAACTCTTAGCCTGAGATTTGGGACCGGAGTGTAAAACACCGTAA
Organism: uncultured Christensenellaceae bacterium; assembly: GCA_910587795.1. GTDB lineage: Bacteria > Bacillota > Clostridia > Christensenellales > CAG-314 > Fimimonas. Next base: position 1,861 of record CAJUNH010000018.1, on the reverse strand, counting down.
CTCCAAACTTCCAAGTCAAAATAAGGCGCGGACGATTTAGCGTTTTGCGCAAACTCCTCGGGTGTGGTGTAGCCTAAAATAAAGTGAGAATATGCAACTCCGCCCGAAATCGTAACGTTAAACGTAACCGATTCGTTACGGATATATACCGGACCGCCGACAAAATTGCCTACGTATGCCGTATACGTGTCTGTTTCCTCGTTGTAGGTAGATGTGTTTTTGTCTACCGTCATTGTGTTAAGTATAACGGGGAAACGCTGCATTTGGTTTTTCGCCGTCCAAATGTTATTGGCTTTACCGTTATATAACGCCTGACCGATATGTACCACTATTCCGCCCGTAGCGTTCATATCCTTGGCGCTGATTTCTATTTTTACAACCTCGCCTGCGGGAGCGTAAACGCCCGTTACGTTATATCCCCTTGTGTATCCGCGGGGACGCAGCGTCAGCTGCTTAATTATGCCAGGTTCGTTATCATCAACGTCTCCGCCGTAAAGACCTACCGATGCGGTATGTTTATATAATTGACGGTGGTTTCCCTTGCTGTCGACCGTCTTGACGGGTTCGGCGGTAGATCCGCTGTATAAAAAACCGTCCTTATCCATCCAGGTATACTGACCTGCACCGCCGTTCCATGTTCCCGTTGCGGTAAGATAGCTGGATTCGTATATTAAAGCGTTTCTTGCGGCAACTTTGTCATTGTCCATACCGATTACGGAAGAAAGGGTTTTTCCGTAAACCGGATATTCCGCCAAACCTTCGTCTCTAATACCCTCTACCGGTTTGTAACGGTCGGTTGTGCCTAGCTGTTTGGAATAAAACCCTACTGCCTGCGCCGACTTATAAGCATAAACAAAAGGCGTGTTGGAATTTGTGACCGCCGAAATAGTGGTAAGGATAAGCCCTGCCAGCAGCGAGGCGATAAGTATACCTATAAGCACCCACAATATAATATTTTGAGTTTTGGCGTCAAAACGCACAGCCGCAGTTTCGCCGTTAGCCGCAGAGGCTGCGCGCGCCGCTCTGTTATCCTTAGCCTTTGCACGGGTCTGTTCTCTTTCGTCCGTTTTGCGTTTTTTGATGTCGTCTACCAAACCCGTTTGTTTACCGCGAGAGTTAGAATGTTTGTCTACTACGCTTGCGGCAGTCGGTTTTTCCTCTGCGGGCTTAACGTTTGCTTCAACGGGTTTTACTTCGCTGTAAACGGATGTTTTGCCCTTAGCTTCCGCCTTGCGCTTTTTTACGTCTTCCACCACTGTCGTTTGCTTGCCGCGGGAATTAGAATACTTATTTACCACGCTTGCGGCGGTAGGCTCGGCTGTTTTTTTGGTTTTTGATTCCGCAGCTTTTGTTCCTGCATCTTCCTTTTTAACCTCTGCGGATTTTGCAGAAGTCACCGCATTGCTTTCCGCAAATTTTGCTGCGGGCGATTTGGCTTTCGTTTCTGCGGATTTTGACGCAGACACAGGCTTTTGCTTTCCTTCTTTTGCTTCCGCAGGCTTTGCAGCCGCTGACTTAGACGAAGATTTTGCAGCTTCTGCCGACGTTTTGGACGCTGTCGGTTTCTGCTTTGTTTCTTTATCTGCCATACGATTCTCCTTTATATATATTATTCTTATTATATTAGCGATACTAACAATCGTATTATATAACACACACGAACATCATTTACCACAATATTTAACCGCTAACGTGATGTGTTGTATAATAGCAGTTAGCAGTAGTTAATAGTTGTTAAACGTCGTTAGTTGTAGTTATGTATGTTATTATATCAAAGTATATCCCTCCTGTCAATTTCCTTGCCGCCTCTTTTATCTACATACCTACACCCTAAACTTCTCTAAGCATATAAAAAACATTA
>CAJUNH010000017.1 GCA_910587795.1 uncultured Christensenellaceae bacterium | reverse complement strand
TGTTGTCAAGCTTCTTCGCTGTCCCTCTCGGTACAGCCTATTTATCTTACTACATCATATGGTTGTTGTCAACTGTTTTTTTAATCTTTTTCAATTATTTTTAAACAAATTTTTTAACATACCGATGCAGAGGATAATCTAAAACACGATTGCAATACGGTTATCAAGTAAATACCGCGTATTACCGTTTAACGCTTAATAAACTAAGTTTCACAAGCGTACCGTTATAGTTCGCTTAAATATGTATAATATCTAAAAAACCCGTTAAAAGTTATCCTTGCGTAACTCGAAGTACGATTGAGGATGCGCGCAAACGGGACAAACCTCGGGAGCGGTTTTGCCCACGTGGATATGACCGCAATTACGGCACACCCATACGTTTTCGTCCATCTTAACAAACACTTCGCCGTTTTTTATATTTTCGGCAAGTTTACGGTATCTTTCTTCGTGAGCTTTTTCTATTGCCGCAACACCGCGAAATTTTTCCGCTATATCGTAAAAGCCTTCTTCTTCGGCAACATTTGCAAAATCTTCGTACATTTCCGTCCACTCATAGCTTTCTCCTGCGGCGGCGTCGATAAGATTGTCCAACGTAGCATTAATACCGTGAAATAACTTATACCACATCTTGGCGTGTTCTTTCTCGTTTAGCGCCGTTTCCTGAAATATCGCCGCTATTTGCTCGTAACCGTCTTTTTTTGCCTTAGACGCATAATAATCATACTTGTTACGAGCCTGACTTTCCCCTGCAAATGCCGCAATCAAATTTTGTTCGGTCTTGCTGCCTTTAAGTTCCATAATATTCTTCTCCTTATTTAGAATAGTTTAGTATAAATTCCTGATTTTATTGTTTTAAGCAATTAATTTAGGCTTCCAACATGCTTATTATAGTGACATCCTCGGGCAACGACGCAACGCGAACAGGCAAATTAAGTTCGTTTTGCAAAAACATATCTAAACCCGCGAGATGCGCTCCGCCGCCGCACAGCATAATCCCGTCGCCGCGTATTGCCGCCGCAACATCTGTAGGCAGCGTAACCATGATGCTTTGTATAATTTTTACGTACTTGCGCACGAAGTCTACTACCGTGTCGTACAGTTCCTTAGAGCTTACGTTAACGCTTTCCTGTTCGCCGCTTTGTACGTTTTGTCCAGTCACAGCGCACACGGAAGCGTCGTTTACGTACAAACTTACGCAATGCTTTTTAAGATGTTCGCCCTGTTCAAACGGCAATTGTATCAAATATTTGGTTTTAATACGCGAAATAATAGCCTCGGTCAAGTGCTTTCCGCTATGGTACAAAGTACAGCCCGCAACAATAGAGCTTGCGCATACAGCCGCAATATCGGTACAATCGTAACCGATATCCATTATAATGCCTTGTCTGGCGCGGAAATCTTTAAACAATTTAAAACTATCCGCAATCGGCGTTTCAATAAAAGACACTTGTTTTGCGCCCAAACCCAAAAAAGTAGTTTCTATCGTCTTTTTGTCGCTGCTTATCATTCCGCACGGAACCACGCAAGCCACGTTATAACGGCTGAACGCGCTGAGCTTATAGTTACACAACCTCTCCAAAAGCGCCGATATCAACGCTTTTGCGCCTTCTACGTCTATAATAACGCCTTCCAATATCGGGTGGCTTAAACGCACGCCTCCGTTATGAGCAGCCATACGCAAAGCCTCTACACCTACCGCCACTATTTGAGTAGACTCTCCGCCGTACGCTACAACGGACGGGATTTTATCCGAAAATCCGTCATTTTTAAGACCTGCCGACATATATGCCGATCCCATATCAAAAATCATTTCGTAATTTGCCATAATAGGACTAAGCCCCCTTGCAAAATTTATCGTTAGTTTATTTATAATACATACTATACCGTATATTTTACCAAGCGGCACTAAAAAAGTGTTTTATAACTGTTTTAACGCAGCTTGCAGCAAACGTTAGAATTTAAATCTACGCAGTACCGAGTCGATTCTGTCTGCGGGAAACCCCATTACGTTTTCGTAACTGCCTTTTATTTCCGCCACAAATCCGCTGTCCTGTATGCCGTACGCCCCCGCCTTATCCATAGGAGAACCGCTTTCCACATACCTTTTAATACGCTCTGCCGACAGCGTATTAAACAAAACCGCAGACGTTTCGGCAAAAATATAAACCGCATATTTAGACATAACGCACACGCCCGTATGAACATAATGGCTGCGCCCCGAAAGCAAAGTAAGCATATTTACCGCATCGGCGCAATCGGCCGGTTTACCCAACGCTTTGCCGTCCAAATCCACTATTGTATCGCATCCCACAACCACGGCGTCGGGGTTTGCTTTATACACTTCCAACGCTTTGCGGCAGGCAAGTTCCTTTACCGTATCCAAACAATTTGCGGCGTTGGTATATTCCTCGCCCACGGCAGGAATTGCAACATATTCGTAATTTAACTGCGACAGTATTTGACGGCGTCGGGGCGAATTGCTTGCTAAAATAAGTTTCATAATTTATTTTCCGTATAAAAACGTTTTTATCAGTATGCGCCGCATCTGCGCTTTAACTAAAAAGCACAAATATGTACAGCGCAACAAAATCATAAGTTCAGTTATATATGACAATATGCTACACAGTACGCGACGAATAATATCTTGCCAAAAAGTCGCGGGCAAATTTATCGAAATAAACGCCCCACGCAGTTTCGTAATGGTTAAAGGATGAGTTAAACAGCAATTCGCATTCGATACCGCGCGCAGACAATTTTTCATACAAACTCAAAGAGTCTTTTATCATAACGCTGTCTCCGCGTTTAACACCGAATTCTTTGCCACCGCAGTAAACCAAAGCGTGTTGAGGCAAAATTTGTTGGTTTTTATCCAAAAACTTATTAAACGCCGAACGGTTAAACTGCGAATAAGTGGAAAACAGCCCCATCGTTTCGTACAAACGTTGATGTCTAAGCGCAATATAACAACTGATTAATCCTCCCATACTGCTGCCTATAACCGCAGTTGCTTCGCGCTCCTTAACGGTATTATATTTTGCGTCGATTGTGTTTTTAAGATTTTTGGTAAAAAACTCAGCATACAGTTCGCCTTCGCCGCCGCGGTTGCGCTTGGATTTAGCGTCGCCTTTATGCCGCATTTTAGTAGACAAAGACATTTTCCACGGACTGTATTCCGACATACGCGCTCTGTCGTAACACTCAACGCCCACAATAATAGCGCCCTTGCCCGTGTCTTTATAAATATCCTCCATAACTTTTTCCACATGCCATGCCGCGCCGCAGGCAGTAAGCTTGTCGTAAAACAAGTTTTGCCCGTCGTGCATATAAATTACGGGACAAGGCTCTCCTGTAGATTTGTAGTTGTCCGGAAGATACACCCAAACCGTACGGTCGCGTTTAAGTTGCGGTATTTCTATTTCAAAGCTTTCAATTTTAGACATAATAAACCTCTGCGGTAAAAATAATTAGCGGTAAACTTAACAATACAACTTTGCTGTCGGCTGCTGCGGATTATACTTATTGCAAAATTCCCCATATCATTATTTTATATACGGTGCTTTATTGCAAAAACATATGGACTCTTGGAATACCTGATTACAACACACATTACTTAAAAAGCGCGGTTAAACATTTCTTATACAATGCTCCTTACAACATTTACCGCAATAAATAATTATCAACGCGATATGCTTTATAATTGCAGTTATCTACCGTTAAACGCCGTTAATTGTTGTCTGCGTTTTATTATATAACACACACGAACAATATATATCGTAATATACTACCGCTTGCGTGATGTGTTGTATAATAGTAGTTTGCAACAGTTAATTGTTGTCTGCATTTTATTATATAACAAATACAATAATTTGACAATATTTTAACGGTATTATGCTCTCTTAACATATTGCGCCGCCGCAAACCGCGGCACACCAAATATTTATCACCTAAGTATTGCAAAATTGATTACGGTCTTTAAAACCCAAAGCGTACAATACCGCACAAAATGATACGGACTATGTACACCACGCTTAACTTGCCGTTAATCGTCAAACTCACGCAGGTGCCCCGTAAAGTTAAGACCGCTAAAATTGCGCTGACGAAGCACTTCGTACACGGCAATAGCAACGGAATTAGACAAGTTTAGCGAGCGCGTATCCGCAATCATAGGGATGCGCACCGCTCTTTCGTAATTGTCGTGTATCAACTGCTCGGGCAATCCCTTAGTTTCCTTACCGAATACCAAAAACACATTACTGCCGTACTTTGGAGTGCAATGGCTCTGCTGCGCCTTTGTACTGAAAAAGTAAAATTCGCCGTCGGGATAAAGGCTTTGCAGTTCGGCAAAACTATCCCAGTAGTGAATTTCACAATCCTTCCAGTAGTCCAAGCCCGCCCGTTTCAACATTTTATCGCCGGTATCGAACCCCAACGGACGCACTAAATGAACTGCGCTTCCCGTTGCCGCGCCGGTGCGTACTATATTGCCCGTATTTTGAGGGATTTCCGGCTCTACCAAAACAATGTTAATCATAAAAACGCTTTACCTCTTGTAAAAACAAATATTATATCTCGTTTTTTATTAAACTCTTTACGCATAACTCCAAAAAACGCACGATAATTATAAAAAAAATCAATTTCTCAATTCGCGTCTATTAAAACACGCAAAATTAATTACCCATCATATATTTACAGCCAAAGCATACGTTTAATTTAAAACTTTTTCAGCGGTTTGCAATGCAAGCAAACTGAGGATTTTCCGTAATAAATCCATCTACTAAATTTAGAATTTCCTGCGTGCTGTGCGCGCTGTTGCACGCGACTACGGTATTTTTTGCGCTGCGTTTGCCCTTTAAATAAAAAGCTACGTGTTTTTTTAGTTCGTTGCAAACAACCCTGTCGGCAAATACTTTACTCAGCGCCAAGGCGTGACGTTCTATTACCCCGTACAAGTCCATCGAATAGTCCAGCCCGGCAATTTCCGCAAATATGTAAGGTCTGCCAACCGCAGCGCGGCCTATCGCAACGCCGTAAGCTCCGCGGTTGATAAGACTTAAATACTGTTCTCTCGAAACGATATCGCCGTTGGCAAAAACGGGCAGTCCCACGGATACAATATCTTCCAGAAGCGAAAAATCCGCCGTACCCGCATACATTTGTTTGCGCGTACGGAAATGAACGGTTATATAGTCCGCGCCTGCGTCCCGACACATCTTAGCAAAATCAACCGCATTATTGCAGTCGGCAACGCCCAAACGGAATTTTACGGATAACGGCTTGTCCCCTATTGCTTTTTTTACGGCGGAAATACATTTGGACGCTAACGGCATATTTTCCAACAATGCCGATCCGTCGCCGTTACCAACAATTTTCTTTACCGGACAGCCCATATTAATATCTACTCCGTCGTACTGCTTTACCTCGTCCAAAGTTACGCTTTCCGCCATAACGCTCGGTTCGTGCCCGAAAATCTGGCATACTGACGGCTTATCTCCGTCCAATCGGTAAAGCATTTTGCGGGAAAGCTCGCTGTTCATAACCAGCGCTTTACTGCTGACCATTTCGGTTACGGTAAGACCGACGCCGTAATCGCGGCAAATTTCCCGAAAAGCAAAATCGGTATACCCCGCCATAGGCGCAAGTATTGTTTTTGTTCGAGCGTTTTTAAACAGACTATCAACCGACATTGCGCTTAGCCTCGCTCCATATTTCGTCAAATTGCTCGGCAGGCAAATCGGTTAACTTTTGTTTTTTATCCGCCAAAATTTTTTCGCACTCCGTAACGCGCCTTATAAATTTATCGGTAGATTTAAGCAAAGCCGTTTCACTGTCGATGCCGTTTAAGCGAAGCAAGTTGATTACTGAAAACAACAAATCGCCGCCTTCGATAATCTTGTTTTCGCCTTTGGCGGCGCTAAACTCGCGCAACTCCTCCGCCACCTTATCTTCCGCCTGCGCAACAGATTCAAATTCGTAACCGCCTTTTGACGCGCGCGACTGTACCTTTTGACTGCGCATTATAGCGGACATACCGCGAGGCACGTCCGCAATATTTTGCGCGGTGCCTTTAATATTGTGCTCCTTTAATTTTTGCGCGTTCCACACGTCCAAAGAAGCATCGGCGTCCGCAGCTTTTACGTCGCCGAACACGTGCGGATGACGGTATATCAATTTTCGGCAAAGCGCCGTATATACCGCGCTAGGCTTAAATTCCCGTTCGTCCTCGGCAATTTCCAAGTGGAACAATACCTGCATAAGCAAATCGCCCAATTCCTCTATCATATTGTTCACGTCATTTTTTTCCAAAGCGTTTGCAAGCTCGTACGCTTCTTCAATTACGTTTTTTTCAATAGATTTATGCGTCTGCGCTTTATCCCACTGACAGCCGTTCTCGCTGCGCAGTATACGCAGCACGTCATAGCAATCGTTATAGTCAAATTCACTTTTGCTTAGCAATTCCTTTCTACGCTCGTCAATATTTTTCATTTGTCTACCGCCGAAAATTATTTTTGCTTGATAGGTAGCATTGACAACTCGCTTTTGTTAAACACTTTTAACGTCAGTACGGTGGTAATATAAATTACGCCCGATAGCGCAATTAAAATCAAAGTACCGAAGCCGCCTTTAAATACCGTACCAGCAAACATAGTCGCCACGGTAATGCACAGCGTCATCAAAAGACCTGCCGCAAGCGGCTTTATTAAACATTGACCCAAGTCCAATTTTAATTCTACCTTTTTACGCAGATATATTATAACACAAACCGTCGCAAAAAGATAGCACAATGTTTCGGAAATTGCCGCGCCGTAAATATTTATTTTCTCGTTAGGTAAAGTAAACAGGTTTACCAAAGCTTTTACCACTATTGCAAAAGCCACAATCACAACCGACGCGTACGGCTTGCCCACCGCCTGACACACAGATACCGCCGTTTGCATAAACGCCAAAAAAACGATAGACAATCCGGATAGCGACAACAACATAGAAGCAATGTTGATTTCCTCTGCGGGCAGTCCTCCGTACAGCAGCTGCAAAATAGGCTTAGACAGCACTATCATACCCAATGCACACGGTATAGATATAACCAAAGTTAACTTCATAGCCGTGTTGTATGCGGCGTTTAAACTATCTTTATCGCCCGCACAATACGTTCGGGTAATGCTGGGCAATGCCGATACCGCCACACCGCCCGACAGCGCAATAGGCAAACCTAACATTGAGTTTACGGGACCGGTCCACAATCCGTACATTTCCGTAGCGTTGGGTACGCTTAAAAGATTGACGACCATTACGGAGTCTATCACTTGCGACATTTGCATTACAAATCCGCCCAGAGCTACCGGTACCGCCAAAGCAAACACGTTAGGCGTTATGCGTTTTACGTCTGCGCCTGCAAGTTTTACTTTTGAATACTTATTGCGACGGGCATGCACAAGATACACCGTTGCCATTATAAGCATAGAACCGAATTCGCTTACCGTAATGGCAAATACCGCGCCCATAACCGCTTTGTTTACGTCGGGCATAAACTTAACTGCGCAAGTAAGCCCGACTATAAGCTTGACAATTTGCTCTATAACCGTCGTTACGCCCGACGGAGTCATATTCATATTTCCCTGAAAATACGCCTTTAAAGCGTTTGTGACGGGCACAAACAGCAATGCGGGCGCCACAATCAAAAAGGCTTGCGCGGTCGCTTCGTTGCCCTGACTGCGCGCAATTACTTTGGATAAACTTGCCATAAGCACAACGCTTACAAGCCCCAACGCCGTCAAGCAAATAAAAGCATAGCGGAATACCCGCCTACTTTCGTCAAACCTGCCCAATTGATTGTTTTCTGCAATTAATTTTGACACCGCAATAGGTATACCCGCCTGCGCGATTGTCAAAAATAAAATATACGGCGGAAAAACAAGCTGGTATAGCCCCATGCCGTAACTGCCTATAATATTTGTTAACGGAATACGGTACAACGCGCCCAAAATCTTGGCAAACAATCCGCCCAGACTTAATATCAGCGCGCCCGAAATAAAACTTTTTTCTATCTTTTTCATACAAATATAGTATGTTGGAATTTGTCAAAATATATGTTTAATGTATACACAATGATTTTGTTCGAGCAAAAACCAAATATTTTTACCGTTATTTGATAGACAACGTCAATTAAAAGCCATAATACTTAAAACTTCATCCGAGAATACTTCACGCCGTTATTTTTCTTATTTTTTTAACACAGTATTGCACGCTAATTCAACAAAAAAAAGAACGGTTTTATTAAAAATCCGTTCCATTTTTATTTAATAATATCTAGGCGGTCGCCGCTTCAAATAATCTTATTTTTACACATATGCATTGATTAGTATTTTGTTTAACTGCGTTCAACGCATACGTCACTACCGTCGGTTTTTAACGACGTATTTATTTCTGTTCGCTTTTGACTTTGTACGTATCAAAGCCCTGCTTACCGTAGTCGAACCAATGGAAATTTTGCCACTTTCCGCCGTGTATGCGGTAAATTTCCTCAATAGCCATATTCCAGCGTATACTGCTGGGACTGTCGGGAGTAAACATCAAGTATTCGCCGCTGGCATAAGTACCGAAAAAGCTGCCGTCCACGTTTATGATTGTAGTACTGATAGAATCCCTAGGTATAAACACTTCAAACGATTTGTTATCGCGTGTACCTTTGTACGTCAGCCCTTCGCAGTCCAACCGCAGCGTTCCTTCGCCTACGGTATACGCCACCAGATTTTTTCCTACGTAGCCGTATTCGGGCTGTACGCCTAGCGTTACGTGTTCCTCTAAGAAGTAATTCGGGTCAGCCTCTACCGCCCTTCGCATTTCACGGCGCTCCCAGTCGTACCACTCGCGAGGATTATAGGGTATAATGCTATCGCCAATCGGCTGTAAATTATACTTACCGTCTAGAGTTGCGCCGTTGCCGCACGCCTTGCACTTAATGACAGTTCCCCTGCCTTCCATTTGCATTTCCGTACCGCATTTAGGACATTTATACAAAACCTGTTCCAAATTTTCCGCAAATTTGCCGTCTTTACGCTTATAGCTATATTGACGCGTTTCGTTCCACGCGTAATCGTCGGTAAATATCGCCTCGTCCACCTTGCGTTCGATTTCCTCTGCGGGTAATTTTTCAATCTGTTCGGGAGTAAACAATTCGTCCAACTCAACTTCCACTTTACCGTAGCGTTCCTTAAGGTCAAACTTAGGACACACCAAATATGCGCCGTGTATGCGCACGGCAAGAACGTGCACGCCAAAATGCTTTATCATTTTTCCCGTACCCACGGCGGACGGCTGCTGCGCGCCGCTTACCGTGCTTAAACCGCAGGGAAATATCGCCACGCAGCCGTTCTTGGTTTTTCGCAAAATTGCAGACATTCCGCGTATTACGGTAGTATCGGGAACAAAACTCTTTTTAGGAATATTTTTTCCCAACGCAAAAACCGTTTTAAATTTCGTACGGTGGAACTCCTCTTCCGCGGCGACAAAGTTGATGCGCCGTTTGCCCATTGCTCCCTGAACAAAAGCAAAATCGAAACGCGAGGCGTGATTTACAACTATTATTACGGGCTTGTTTTTGTACTTGCGCGGATCTATATGCCGTATATACTCCGCTTTACACGGAGCATTATATACAAACTTTATCAATATTCTAAACAGTAAATTTATAAACCGAGACGGCTGTTTGATTTTTTTATCACGTATAATTTGACTTGTAGTTTTTTTCATATTTACTCTATTATTACTTTCTTTTTTATCCTTATTTTTTACCTGTTTTAAGCATTGCTTTTTAGGTGAATCAACGTTTTTTGCACTTACCTCAATTTACACAGAAGCTTTTAACAGTGTAAACGGCATTATACTGCATCGTCGTTTCAGTGCGTTACTTATTATACCGCACTTAAAATACGCTTTACTTATATACTTAACCTCACCATACGATGTAAAAGCAAATAATTTGCAGCAGTTAGTTATCGTAAAAAGCCGTTAATTGTTATAGCGTATGTTATTATACCACATTGCCACGCATATATCAACACAAAGCTTAAAATAATATGAAAATAATCTTAAAAAATTATAGATAATACGAAATAAAATTTTTATTTTAACGCCGTTTTTACTGCAATAAAGACATAATTACAGAGTAAATAATGTCCGTTTATTTTGCTTTACTAAAAAGCAGGCAAACGCATTCTAAACAAAATTTACAATGATGTACAAAAAAACCGCACTGTAAAATCAGTGCGGTTTTTTTTTGTTGTATATTAGTCTTCTTCGTCGGGAGTAAGGAAATCGATCAAGTCAAACTTAAATCCGTTATCCTTCAAAAATCTGTCAAACGCCTTGTTTATAACGATTTTGTTGTTATCCAAAAAGTCTTTGTTAAGAGCCTCGGCGGCTTCGGCAACCAAAATCTTGGATTGTTCTTCAAAATATGCGCTAAACATTCTGTATTCCGGCATTGTGGTGTTAAGACGGTTTTGTTCAAAGTCAAACGTTTGAGCGGTAACTTTTGCAGAATAGTAAACGATGTGCACTCCGTACGTGGATACCGCCAAAGAATATGTGCCCTCGCCCATTTCGTACGCTTCGTGAGCGGCGTCGACAAACTCCGTCACCCAAGCATGAGTGTAGTCGGCGGGAATATCGCCAACGCGAACGACATAATCGTATTGTGCGGTGTGCTGCGCGGTATCGGTGTTAAAACGCTTCATATTTGCAATTACCGCTTCGTCCGCCGTAGCAAACTCGCCCTTATTAACGGAGCCGTCGGCAAGAAATACGTTACCCAACTCGCCTTCGGGATTGACAACCAATTTGCCGTTTTCCATCTTAAACAGGTTGTTTACTTTGGCATATTCGCCGTCTTCGTTTTTCTCGCTGTTAAAGTCGTCAGCTATTATTTCCGCGGCGTATTTATTACGCAAATTAAGGTACGTTTCGTTTTTGGTATCGCCGCCCATATCGTTAGATACGTTGGTCAATATCGCTTGCTGTTGCTCTGTAAACGGTATAAGAATATTCTTTACAAAAATATATTCGTAATCGTCAGGTACGTTAAGAATGTACGAAGACGACTTCAATTCCTGAATAAATTCTACAAAGCTGTCGTTTAGCGAAAAACCTGTGGCTTGAGCCGCCGTTAAAATTTCCAAATTGCTTTTTAACGTATTTAAAGTATCGTTAAGATTATCCGTGTCGATAACTTTGCTGATATTGTAGTTGTACTTATTTGCAATAGTACTTGCTACGATATCGGCAACTTGGTTTTTCATAAATTCCGCCAACTCTAAGCTGTAAGTCGTTTTAATAGAGCGTTGGAATTGCTTTACTACGCGTTCCTGAGCAGACTTGTATTCTTCAAAAGTAATTTTCTCATCGTCTTCTTCCAAACGGTCGTTAAGGTTTTTAAGTCTGGCTGCGGCAATGGTAGCGTCGTTGTAAATATATTCGTCAACGTTCGTGTCCAAACTGATTGTTACGCCTTTGTAATATTTATCAAAATATTCTCCTGCTTCCTTACCGAACACGCTTTGTCTGTAACTGTACATAGAATACTCGTTACCTTCCAAATCTACAGGCTCGGTAAAATCGCGCGAAGTATCTTCCTTTTCCTCTTCGCCGAACGTACGGTCGTTAGACAACTGACTTATTACGGAGCTATCAAACGTTTGATAAGTAATATACTTTACATATCTAATTGCGTACTCCATTTCTTCTTTGGTAAGATACTGAGCGTTTACGCAAAAATCTTTTAAATCCGTGTTGTCTGTTGCGGCAGGGTTGCTTGCCTTGTACGCAGATACTTTCATTGCTTGACTGACCAAAGTTTGCATTGTAGCTTGCAGCAGATATTCGCTTGCTACGCCTTGCGAACCGTAGTTGTTGTAATAATTGTTGTAAGTATCCAAAATTTTACCTACGGTAATTTCTTCTCCGCCTACGGTTACCGCTACCAGACTGCGGTATTTGGTGGAATTTCTGCCAAACATTGCGCACCCGGAAAATACTCCCGCAAGGAGAACAAACACTAATATTAACGTAAGTATTTTTCTTGCTTTTTTCATCTTAATTATGCTCCTGAAATATTGTGGTTTAATTATAGACATATCGCCACATATACTTATCTATTATACAGTTATTCGCCGTAAATAGCAAGCGGTTTATTGATATTTTCCCGCCAAGTTTACTCCAAAAACTTATAAATTACCTGAAAACGCACGCGTTTTGCATAAACGCCCTTTTGTATACTGCCGTACCGCACACGATGTAAAATGCAACGCGTCTTTGCCGTAAGAAAAAAATACCGCTAAGAATTACCTGCAAAAACAAGTATACGACAAAAAAAATTTACGGCAGTCTGCGATATTTATAAAATTTTCTGCAAGCTTTATGACGGAAAAGAAAATTTCAAACCTGTATGATACGGTATACGGACTTTTTTACGGTTGTATTTTAAGCAAAAACTCCTTAATTGCAAAAAGCAGCCGTTCTTTTTGTATAAAGTCCGTCGAGGCAAAAACAAGACTGTAACTGTCGTTTGCCGCCTGTACTCTGTCGCCCGCTTCGCTTAACGCCTCGAACACTCGTTTACACATCATCTTATCGCGGTTTGCAAACAGCAATTCGCCCCTGCCCGTTTTAACCGTAACGCGGGATATGCCGGCGTTGTTTGCCAGCAATTTCAGTTCGGCAACCTCAAACAAATTGCCCACCTGACGCGGTATAACTCCGTACACGTCCGCTATTTGTTTACGCAGCGATTCCGTTTCCTCCGCCGTCTTGCAAGAAGCAAGCTGTTGATAAAAGCTCATACGGTCGCTTTGCGAAGGGATATACGCGTCGGGAGCGTACGCTTCGATATCTATCGTTATTTCCGTAATGATTTGCTCTGCGGGTTTGCTTCCTTTAAGTTCGTCTACCGTTTCTTTTAACAGGCGCGCGTACATATCGTAACCGACCTTCATCATATGTCCGTGCTGTTCGCGTCCCAAAATATTGCCCGCGCCCCTTATCTCCAAATCCTTCATGGCAATTTTAAAACCGCTGCCTAATTCGCTGTACTGCAAAATGGATGACAGCCTTTTGTACGCAATCTCGCTTAGCACTTTATCTTTGCCGTAGGTAAAGTACGCATACGCCAATCGGTTACTGCGCCCGACGCGTCCACGCAGTTGGTACAGCTGCGAAAGCCCCAGCTTATCCGCATCTATAACTATAAGCGTGTTGACGTTGGGAATATCTATACCGTTTTCGATAATCGTAGTACAGACCAACACGTCCCCCTTGCCCTCGGCAAACGCCGTAACTGCGTCCTCCAAAGCAATTTCGTCCATTTGTCCGTGCGCTACCGCAATTTTGATATTAGGCAGCATATCCGCAAGCTTAGCGGCGAATCTATCGATAGATTGCACCCTGTTATAAACGCAGTACACCTGTCCTCCGCGCGCCAACTCCCGAGTGATAACGTCCGCAATCATTGCGTCGTTTTCCTCAACGACAAAAGTTTCCACAGCCATACGCTGCACGGGAGGAGTCGTTATCGTGGAAATATCCCGTATACCAGATAAAGCCATATGCAACGTACGAGGAATAGGCGTTGCGGACATAGTGAGCACGTCTACGTTTGTTTTAAGCGCCTTTATTTTTTCTTTATGCTCTACGCCGAAACGTTGTTCTTCGTCCAACACAAGCAAGCCCAAACGGTTAAAAATAACGTCGGCAGACAGCAAACGATGAGTACCTATTATAATATCCGCCCTGCCGAGAGCCGCCTGTTCTAATATCTTTTGCTGTTGCTCGGCGGTTCTAAATCTGTTAAGACACACTACGCGGATATCGAAATGCGACATACGCTCGCTGAAATTTTTGTAATGCTGTTCTGTTAAAATCGTGGTAGGCGCAAGCACCGCTACTTGATAACCGTTGGATACAACGTCGAACGCGGCGCGCATTGCAACTTCCGTTTTGCCGAAACCTACGTCCCCGACAAGCACCCTGTCCATAATTCGGTTAGATGTTAAATCTGCGACAATTTCCTTATGACAGCGGATTTGATCGTCGGTTGCTTTAAACGGAAAGTACTGCTGAAATTCCTCGTCCAGATACTCGTCGATATTATATCTAAAACCGCGCGCCTTTTCCCTTTCCGCATAAAGCTTAAGCAAATTAACGGACATCTCGCGTATGCCCTGCTTAACTTTGCTTTTAACTCGGGCAAAGTCCTCTCCGCCCAGCTTAGACAGCGCGGGATTTTCTCCGCCCGAATAACGCGACAGCATATTGGCGGCGTCTACGGGGACGTACAGCCTATCCCCGTTTTTATACAAAACTACAACGTAGTCTTTTTCCTCTCCGCTAGGAGAAGTTATTTTTTGGATACCTTCGCACAAACCGATACCGTGTATATCGTGTACGACGTAGTCGCCCTTTTCCAACGACAAAAACGCCTGTTTTTTAGCCTTATGTAAAGTTTGACGGTTAAGCCCCCTGCCGATATCCCTTGTGCCGATAATTGCCAGTTTGTTTGCGTGAGAAACAAAGCCGTGTTCGATA
Source organism: uncultured Christensenellaceae bacterium (assembly GCA_910587795.1). Lineage (GTDB taxonomy): Bacteria > Bacillota > Clostridia > Christensenellales > CAG-314 > Fimimonas. The sequence goes on along the minus strand of CAJUNH010000017.1, from coordinate 2,196 downwards.
CCGATAGGCAATATAAGTCCGTCCGCTTGATTTTTAGACAGCCTGTCCGTTTCTACCACATAGCAACCCAGCGCGCTCAATGCGTCCTGCGTGGGCTTTACGCCGTCGACGCCCGCCAAAATCACCGTTTCGTAACCGATACGCTTCCAGTTTGCAATATCGGTTGCAAGCGCGTCCAGCCCGCGCGAATAATTAGGACACGCGCCCGTTTTAAAATTACGTATCACCTGCGGCGAAAACCAATCGGCGGCATAAGGCAGCACCTGCATGGCAATTTGCGGCAAATCCGCGCAAAACACTTCCTCTTTGACGCAGATCGATTTTTCGTGCAGCGGCAATACCTCGCCCGCCTTAGTAAGATTTGCCACTCGCTCGGCGTGTTCGCGGTACAAAAAATTTACTCGGTTATTTAATTCCCGCGGTTCGTCCCAAAACACCACCGAATCCACCGGCAGATAATCAAAAATAGAAGAATGCGCGCAAAACGGCGCAAGCCAACTGTTATCGACGCGTGTTCCGCCCAAAGCGGAAAGTTCGCTTACTATCTCAGCAAGACGGGCTTGCGCGTCGGCAGTCAATTTTAAACGGCGGATATATTTTGTCAGTTCCGCAAGTTTTTCCGCAGGCAGTCCGCTTGTATCGTACAGCGGATACACCTCTGCAAAGTCCGTTTCGCCTTCGGCAACTCCGTCGGCATTGACGATACGGATGCTCTCCGCTTCGTCGTCAAAAAAGTCTACTCTGTACCGCTCGCCGAACGGCATAGACAAATCCAGTATGTCGCCGCGCATTACAAATTCGCCTTCCGCAGACACGCTGTCCACGCGCGTAAACCCTATGCTCACAAGTTTTTTTATAAGAAGTTGCGTATCGTAGCAAACCCCTTTTTTTATGGTAAAACAGTCTGCAAAAAATTGCTTGCGGGACGGCAAAAACTGCATTAGTGCGTCTATGCACACTACCGCCGCGTCCGCCCCGTGCAAAATACCGTGCAGCGCGATATTACGCGAGTATACAAGGTTTTTTGACGCGTTGCGCTTGTACAGCAGTACATCCTCCTTTGCGGGGACATAAACCACCTTACCTGTCGAAATTGCCTGCATCGCACGGAATACGCGTTGCGCTTCCACATAGTCTGCCGTTACATACAGCGCAAACTGTTCGGCATTTGCGGCAATAAACGGCTTTTCGTTAGGCTGCACGCCGAAAGCCGCGATTTTATTATAATCGCGGGGGTCTGTTAATAATTGATTGTATGCTTGGGCATTGTTTACCCTATCGAAAAATTTGTACATACTTGTAATGACGTTATACCCAAACGGCATGCGGCTAACAATTAAAAATGCGTTATGCCGATTGCAAAATTACGGCCCGTAACATATACGCATAAAAATAACATAAAATTTACGCTTACGCATACGAGGGTATTAACAAAGTACGACTATTTTAGCACATTGTTAGAAGGTTGACAAGCCGTTACGCGATTGTATTATGTTTACATTATTTTAAAATTGTGGTAAAATGTAGCTACTGACAAACAAAAGGTAAACAAAATGTATTTGATTGTAGGATTAGGCAATCCCGAAAAAGAATATTTTAATACTTTCCATAACGTTGGCTTTATGTGTACAGACAAACTTGCGGAAAAATCAGGCGCGGAGTTTAGCAAGGCGGAATGTAAAGCCGTAACGGCGCACATGCGGATAAACGGACAAAAAGTTATTATCGCAAAACCCGTAACCTATATGAATTTATCGGGACAAGCCGTTGTGGAATTAACAAATAAATACAAAATAGAAAAAGGCAACTTAATTGTAGTTTACGACGACGTAGATATTCCGCTGGGCAACGTACGCATACGCAAAAACGGCTCGGCAGGCACGCATAACGGAATGCGTAATATAGTACGGCTGCTGGGCACGGATGACTTTTGCCGAATACGGGTGGGCATAGGAAAAGATACTCCTATGAAACTTATGGATTACGTACTGTCGCAAGTGACCGAACAAGATTACACATTGCTTAACCCTGCAATAGAACACGCCGCAACTGCATTATACGAATTTGCACACGGCGAACCGTTTGAACAAATAATGCAAAAACACAATGTAAAATAAACGTATAGCAAAACCCCGCCGACTCTATGGGGCGGTGTCATAGGGATTATTCAATTCCTAAGAGAGACGGTATAGCAGA
>CAJUNH010000016.1:18305-22658 GCA_910587795.1 uncultured Christensenellaceae bacterium | reverse complement strand
GCTAAGGCGCTGGATTGCTCCGTTGATTTTGTTCTCGGCAGGACGAAGCTGTAAAGTTTAATAGCAATACACCACAGGATAACGTTTAAACATAAAACCAAAGCTGAAAACTTTAACTGCAAGGTTTAGCAGACAATAAGGGCGGCGTTTTCTTCGAGAGAACACGCCGCCCTTATTTTTTAAATATAAATATTATTGTTACTATTTTTTGTTTAATGATTACTAACACAATAAAAGCGGCAATAAAAGTAAACCGATTATTGCCGCAATTTTTACCAAAAATAAAATATTAAATTATTAACTTAATTGCAGTATACTGTGATATCAAATACAAGAACATATTCAATACATAGCTTTACCGTTAAAATATGCGGCAATAACGTTTTTTTTTGCTATTTAGACAAAGGTTTCATTGTGGGAAAGAGTAAAACGTCGCGTATGGACTGATTATTTGTGTACAGCATTACCATACGGTCTATACCTATGCCGAGTCCGCCCGTAGGAGGCATACCGTACTCCAAAGCGGTTACAAAGTCGTCGTCCAGCATCTGCGCCTCGTCGTCGCCCTGAGCCTTTGCCTTAGCCTGAGCCATAAAACGCTCGTACTGATCGATAGGGTCGTTAAGTTCGCTAAACGAATTTCCCATTTCGCTTGCGTTGATAAAAAATTCAAAACGCTCGGTAAGACGTTCATCGCTTGGCTTTTTCTTTGCCAACGGACTTACTTCAACGGGATAGTCGTAAATAAAAGTAGGTTGAATTAATTCCTTTTCCACAAACGCGTCGAAACACTCGTACAGCGCGTTGCCCCACGTTTGCTTGCCATCGGCAAGTTCGATACCCTTTTGCTTTGCCGCCGCAACCGCCTGTTCGTCCGTCATATCGGTAAAGTCTATGCCGACATACTTTTTGACAGCCTCGATCATAGTAAGCTTTTCCCAACGGTCCAAATCGATTACAATATCGCCGTACGGCAGCTTGCGAGTACCTAAAACCGTATCCGCACAATAGCAGAACATACCCTGCACTATATCCATCATACCGCGAAAATCGGTATACGCCTCGTACAATTCAATCGTAGTAAACTCCGGATTATGCTTTAAGTCCATACCTTCGTTGCGGAATTGACGGCCGATTTCGTACACCTTTTCAAACCCGCCTACGATTAACCGTTTAAGGTGCAGCTCGGTTGCAATGCGCATATACATATCTATATCCAGAGTGTTATGATGCGTGATAAACGGGCGGGCGTTTGCTCCGCCGGCTATAGTGTTTAAGATAGGAGTTTCCACTTCCAAATAACCGCGATTATCCAAATATTCGCGAATTGCCTTCATCAAGCGCGAACGGATAATAAACGTCCTCTTAACCTCGGGATTTGCAATCAAATCCACATAACGCTGACGGTATCTCGTTTCGATATCTTTAAGTCCGTGAAATTTTTCCGGAAGGGGCAAAAGCGACTTAGACAGCAGTTTTACACTGCTAAGCTTTACTGACACCTCGCCCATATGAGTACGGAATACCTCGCCCGTACCGCCGATAATGTCTCCTATATCCCACGTTTTAAACTCGGCATATGCCTGTTCGCCCACTTCGTCGCGTTTAACGTAAAGCTGAACGCTGCCTTCGCCGTCTAAAATATGGCAAAAAGCGGCTTTTCCCATTATTCGGCGCGATACCATACGCCCTGCAACCGAAACGATTTGCGGCGTATATTCCTCCCCTTCGGCATGGTCCACATACCCTTCCGTTACCTGCAAGGAAGAATGTGTTTTATCAAATTTTGTAACTTCAAACGGATTATTACCGTCGGCAATAAGTTTGGCTAACTTTTCGCGGCGGATGCGCAATATCTCGTTTAAGTCCTGTTGTTCGACAGCTTCGGGAGCTGTTACCTTTTGTTCGTTCATGATTCACCTTAGAAATAAAAACCTGTATGGATAAAAAAATAAAGAGTACGGCATTCGTTTTTATGACGGACGGATTATTTTACTACGCGCAAAACTTTTAGACGCTTAACTCTGCCGTTGGGCAGCTTTACGTCTACGATTTGCCCCTGCGAGGACTTAATCAATGCCGAACCTATAGGAGACTCGTCGCTGATACGACCGCGGGACAAATCCGCCTCGGCAGTGCCTACGATTGTGTATGTTTTACAAAGCTGTTCCTTACCGTCGATAATTTCGGCACAGGTAACAGTCGTTTCGTGAATAATCTTTGCCAAACGAAGCTGCGCTTCGATTTCCGCAATTTCGCCTTCCATTTCCGCTTGCGCTTTACGTGCGGCGTCGTACTCGGCATTTTCGGACAAGTCGCCGAACCCGCGGGCAGTTTTAATTTCTTCTGCAATTTCTGCGCGGCGAACGGATTTGAGATAATCCAAACGCGCTTCTAAATCCTTACGTCCTGCTTCTGTTAATTGTACTTCGGGCATAATAATCTCCTTATTTTTAACGCAAAACACACAAAACAACTTAAAAGCTTAGCCGCAGAGCTAACGCCTTTAAGTTGTCCGTTTGCACTTTTATAAAAGTATTGTACTACTGTTAAAAATTATTGTCAAGCAAATAGCAAATATACCCAGTTATAAATCCGTTATAAGTTTGCACAAATAGCGCTTGCAAGGTTAAAAAATCCCTCCGCCGCCTTTACCGCGTTTTGCCTATATTCACCGCTGCCGCCGAAAAGACTATCCGAAATACTTTTTATCATTAGGCAGGGGATGTTATTGAATTTACAAGTAAACAATATACCGGCAGACTCCATATCGCATATTTCCGCGCCGAAATTTTGACGCAGAGCGGTTTTTTGATCCGCCGCAGACACAAACTTATCGGCGGAAGCACACCTTACAACGGGCAAATTTGCAATTTTAAGCGCGGCGCATATTAAGTCCCTATCACAGTCGACGGCAACGTCATCAAAACACCCGTAACGTCCCACAGCCGTATGCTCGTCAATCTGCGTAACGTCCATATCGTAATGAACGACGCTGCCCACTATGACTGCGGACAACAGCGACGTTTGTTCCGTTAAAGCCCCCACTATGCCGAAGTTAAAAATAACGTCGGCGTTATATTTGCCTATTAACAGCTGACAAGCGGCAGCCGCGGCAATTTCGCCTACGGACGGCGGACAGCACAGCACCGCATTATGCGCTCCCAACAAAAAACCGTAAACGTCAAAATCGCCGTCTTTAATTTGCGTATACGTTCCTTCGCGCAAAAAGCTGCGCGCTTCTTTTTCCATAGCGGTAAAAATCCCTATTGTCATAACTTCCTCTTGATATAAAACCGTAAAACGGATTGTTTAAAAATATTATATCGTACACGAGCTATATCAATCGCAATATTTTATTATCAACGTGATACGATGTAATAGCGAGTAATTAATTGCAGTTTGTTGCAGTTAAGCGTCGTTAATTATTATCAATATACTATTATATCGTACACGTACCAACTTTACGCACTTTACACAGCTTATCGCGTGATACGATGTAATAGCGAGTAACTAATAGCAGCTTGTTGCAGTTAAACGTCGTTAATTATTATTAATATACTATTATAACATAATATTGTTAAAGAGGCAATTTGTTAGTAAGGCTTAATTTCATAATTACGTTTTGATAATATTTTTTTGCGCACCCCTTTAAAACACTTTGCATATACAAATAAATTTGATACAATATTATATACGGTTTTATAAATAGGATTGTTACCGTTGCAGCTTTCGGCTAAGCTATGTTAAATACAGTACGTCGCTTAAATTGCAAACAACTTTTAGCTTTACATTTACAGCGTACAACCGACGTTTTTACAAGACGAATTAGAGGGTAAAATGAAAATATGGGCAAAAACCGTCAAAGAGGAAAAAATATTTAAAGACGTTGTATTCGAATACGAGCAAATTACCAACCTTGACGAGTTTGTTGCCACGCTGCAAAAGATTTGCGAGCTGTTGGACATACCTACGCCCGTTGCAACGTACATAAATCTTAGACATTTTGTTATGTTTAACAACACGCGTTTTAAAGCGCGCGACTTTATAGAAAGCGTAGACTTTGATATGTTGGACATCGAGGCTGTACCCGATAGAAAAAAGAAATAGTTTTGCCTTCGATTATTAAAACACAAAACCGCTGGTATTATGCAGTTGTTACTCAGCAACGAAAATATGAGGAAAGGTATATTATAGTATTAAGTTACCGATTGCAAAACAATTACAAGTAAACAATATTGCCTAGCGTTTTTAACGGCAAAACGATTACATACAAATTTAGATTTACAATTATTGCAAACGCCACAAAGCCGCAAGGCGAAGTATTCCCGTTTGCAAAAACAAACTTTTTCG
>CAJUNH010000016.1:0-18205 GCA_910587795.1 uncultured Christensenellaceae bacterium | reverse complement strand
GCGGGTATAGTTTAGTGGCAAAACGACTGCTTCCCAAGCAGTAGTTACGGGTCCGCTCAGCCGAGCAATCGCAGATTGCGAACGCCACAAAGCCGCAAGGCGAAGTATTCCCGTTTGCAAAAACAAACTTTTTCGAAACTTAATAAAACACCGTTACGCGGGTATAGTTTAGTGGCAAAACGACTGCTTCCCAAGCAGTAGTTACGGGTCCGATTCCCGTTACCCGCTCCATTACCTTGATTTGCATTGTCAAGGTATTTTTACAATTTTAAAGGTGCCTATGGAACGAAAATACAAAGGACAAAGTTTATTTACATTTCCCGAAGATTACACTGTTATAGATATAGAAACCAACGGACTAGCCCCGCAAATTTGCGACATAATAGAGGTTTCGGCACTGAAATTTAAAAACAACAGACGCATCGGTGAATTTTCTACACTGATAAAACCCAACCATTATATTAATTGGTACATAACAAAACTTACGGGTATAACCAACCAAATGGTAGAAAACGCGCCCGACGCTAGGGAAACGCTGGAAAAATTTTACTTTTTTGTAGGCGACGATATTGTAATCGGTCACAACGTAAACTTCGACGTAAATTTCTTGTACGACAAGCTACTAAAATATAATTGCAGATTATTTACAAATTCCTTTGTAGACACGTTGCGTCTTGCACGAAAAGCGCTGCCGCAGCTGCCCAACCACAAACAAACTACCGTTGCCCAATATTTCGGCATTTCTACCGACGGGGCGCACCGCGCTTTGAAAGACTGCGAAATATGCAACGCCTGCTACCAACGGCTGAAAACTATATTATTGACAAATAACAAAGCTGTTTAATTAATAGATTGCGTAAAACCTATGCATATAGAATTTATTGTTTACTATTAAAAAGGAAACGAAGTATTTTTCGTTTCCTTTTTATATTTTTACCGATATTTGTTTACCGTATTAGTAAAATTTAAGCTAATAGCGGATAAATTATAAAGACGAGAGAAAAAAAATCATTATTCAACCGAGCCGTAAAACGCAGAAAAGCCGAAGTCAAATAAATCGGTATGATTACTGCCCTCGATTACTGTTTTAACTGTAAAACCATTGTGTACGCATCCCGCGTAGAATACCTGCTGCGACGGTAAAAATCTTTGCGCACTCCCTCCACTTTGTAGCCGCATTTAGTATACAGTCCTACTGCGGGAGTATTTGAAACATTTACTTCCAACTCGCAACGTTCGCAGTCCTGCACGGCGGAAAACTCCTTTACCGTTTGCAGTAATTCGCTCGCTATGCCTTGTCTGCGGTAATTGCTTGCTACGCAAATGTTGCATATTTGCGACTCCTCGTACATAATGCGGATACAAACATAACCCACTATGACTCCGTCTATTCGTTTAGCAAAAAAATGCGAAAATTCGTTACCGAACTCGCCGCGCAAAGCGCTTATTGACCACGCGTCGCGACCGAAACAATCCTTTTCCAGCTTGGCAAGCTGAAAAATCGTTTTCATATCGAATTTAAGTTTTTCTATCATTATCGGTTATCCGCCTTTTTTAAGTTAATTTCGGCTTGGCTGCGGCGTATATACAAAGGAGAAAGCGCATTGCAAAAGTCGCCGTTAGCGTACTTAATGCGTACTATTTCCGCCGCGCCGTCCAAGTAGTCCGCCGCGCCGTCGGCTTTGCCGCTGCGCTTAGCGATTTCGTCGTCGTATGAAATTACGTTTGAAAGAGTACCGTCCTCGGGCGTGCAGCAATAATATCCGTTTCCCGCGTCGATAACGGCAAAACCCCTGCCGCCGCATTTCGGCGAACAAGCTATTGCCTCCAAGCAGTTTACGGCTATTTGCGGACGCGGATTTGCCGTAGCATAGCCTTTTACCGTTGATATGCCGATACGTATACCGGTAAAACTGCCGGGACCTATAGCGCAAGCGTAGGCGTCTATTTCGTCAAACTTTATATCGGCAATTTTTAACAGTTCGGCAACTTTGCCGCAAAGCGTTTCGCTATGCTTTACGCCCATTGCCCTTTGGGACGCGTCTATAATACCGTCGCGGCGGATCAGCGCTACCACTAAATCGTTTGTTGTAGTATCTATATATAAAACGTTCATACTCTCACCGTTCGATTAAAATCCGTCTTTCATCGGCAGACAGCTTTGTTATTGTTACCGTTATACAACCGGCAGGAAGCAGGCAAGCAATATTTTCGCTCCACTCTATTGCGGATACGGCGTTTTTGTCGTAGAAAAATTCGTCAAGCCCCAACATTTCCGCTTCGGCGGGGTCGTCTACGCGGTAAAAGTCAAAATGGTTAAGGGTAAGGTGACCTGCGTACTGATTATGCAGTGCAAAAGTAGGACTTGTGACAATATCGTTAATGCCTAATCCCAACGCAAGTCCCTTTACAAAATGGGTTTTGCCCGCGCCCATTTCGCCGCGCAAAAGCACCGTTTCGCCGCCGTGCAAAGATTTGCCGAAAGCCTGCGCTATTTGTTCGGTTTGTTCCGTACTAATTGATACAAATTGCTGTTTCATCTAATGTATTATACAGCAAAATTCCGCTCTTAGCAAGCAATATACTTGTCGGTAATCTTGTAAAAAATATATTTTAAATATATAAAAACATCAAAACGTAATATTATATTTTGTTTGCAGTTAGTGCGCAAGTTCCGCAAATACCCTATATTTAGACTATGTCCGCGCAGATTTTAAAGCGTGTTGTTCGGTATAAAGTTAAATCTTTCTATAATTACCAAATCGTTTGCAAATTTCAATACATAAACCGTGCAAAAAAATATACAGTATCGCCGACGAACAACGGACTAGCCGTATCTATACGGCGCTTAAATAATATTTACAATGACAAACGCCGTTGCTTTAAATACAGCAACGGCGTTTGCGTAAAAAGAGAAAAAAACATTAAAGTAAGCAATGCAATATACAAAACAGTATTTTGTTTGCTACGTCTGTAAACGTATATTCGCTGAAAAGATCTACCTATTATCGGGAGATACGGAATCTTCCGTTTTGACATCGGTTTGTTCTTCTGCCGATTCCGCTTGCTGCGCAAGTTTTTGCTTTTTAGTTTTGATTTCCCAATGCAATGCTTTGGAAAGGGGTTTATAAGTAAAATAAGATATAACCCCGCAAACAATACATCTAAGCGCGTTAAACGGCAAAACGGCAAGGGGCAGGTAATAATTATAAAGCGTTGCTTCCGTAACATCGGGATACAATGCCTGCATCATACCGAGTACGGCGCCCATACCGAATTTTTGAGTATAAAACGGAATTAAAACAAGCCAATTTGCAAGCAAGCTTGCCGCTATAGCGCAAAGTGCGCCAACACCTAAACCTAATAACGCACCCTTACGGTTTTTGTGGAAACGATAAATTAACGAAGCGGGCAAAACGTTTGCAATACCTATTATTATATCTGCAAGTTCGCCGATACAAGCGGTACCGCTCATAGGCATTTTTAAACAGCATTTAACCAATATAATTATGCATCCCGCAACAGGTCCCAACGAAAAGCCCCCTAAAAGCGCAGGCAAATCGGAAATTTGCATATCCAAAAACGACGGAAACAGAAACGGCAAAGGAAATTTGACAAAAGCGTACAAAATAAAGGAGATTGCCGTAAGTATTGCCATTACGGCAATATTACCCGCAGTAAAAAACTTTATTTTACGTTTTTTACCAATTAAAGATTCGCCGCCGGGCAGAGTTTCCGTTGCGGAATTTGCCGCAATAATTTCTTTTTGCTGTTCAGTTACATTTTTATCCATAAAGTCTCCTTCTCTTTGGGAAGGGTGCGACCGTATTTTATGCAGTAAAAAACTCCCGAAATAGAATAACTTCGAGAGCGCGTAAAACTACATAAAAATATAGTCTACAAAAATTCTTTTCTCATCCGGACTGTAACCGTCGGCTCGGGAATTGCACCCGATCGGCGCAACTTGCGTTGCGTTCATAGGCTGTACTATCGGTGTGGATTTGCGCCACGCCCCAAAGAATATATGTATTTTAATATCTGTATTATAGCACACTGTAAAACTTTTGGCAAACGTTATAAACGTAAAATTTAATAATATTATTTTATTTACCTATAAACAATTTTAATAACCGCGACGGTTAGTATTGCTTTTCAAAAATACCTTTCGCCGCTACCGACAAGACAGCGCCCTATTTGAAAGTTTAACGCAAATTTTTCTTTGTTTTATCTGCAATATTTTACACGCGCTTTGTTTACAAAAAAAAATAAAACACAAAAATTTTATCGTACGCGACACCGCTTTAATTAAACTTGCCAGATTTATTAAAGACGGGCAGATAATTTTAAACAGGCCCAAAGCGCTGTATTTGTTTGCTTTACTGGGAGCAATGGTTATTGTTCCTAATTATCCTTATATAGTAGGTATCGGGTATTGCATAATGCACGTAATGTGTTACTTTCAGTTTGCAAACGAAAACCGTTCGCACGAGTTTTCCGCAACGCTGCCGATAAAGCGCGCGGATATAGTGTCTGCCACTACTTTAATTATAGTTTTGTGCCAAACGCTTAACTTTATTGCAGCGGCAATTTTCGCCTATCCGTCAAAACTTATAAACCCAAACGGAGGCAATTTTGTGGGACTGGACTGTAACTTTGCATTTTTCGGCGTTGCTCTTATTTGCCTTGGCGTATTCAACGCCATTGTTATTCCGCGTTATTTTAAAACGGCTTTTAAATACGGTTTAACCTTAATTGGGGCTGATTGCGTTTATACTGACTTACGGCGTTTTTGAATTGCTTATTCAAACTATACCAACGCTTACAAAAGCGCTGGACAGCTACGATACAACATACCTTTGGGCACGCTTGACAGTATTTGCAATCGGGATTATACTTTATGTATTGCTTACGTTTACGGCAAACAAAACTGCAATAAAAAAGTTTGAAAAAGTAAATTTATAATTGACCGATGAAATTAATTGTACGGCAGCACAGCGAAACTTCTATTTACGAACAGTTGTATTCGCAAATAGTAAATCAAATATTAAACGGAAGTTTGACGGCCGACGAATGTTTGCCGTCAATTCGCGTTGTAAGCCGAGAAATGCAAATAAGCGTTATACCCGTTAAAACCGCTTACGATATGTTGGAAAAAGACAATTATATTTACACTATACCGGGCAAGGGCTGCTTTGTAAAAAATCAAGAGGATATTGGCAAACGCAAAGTAGAAACCGTAGAAAAAAACGTTGAGGAACTTGTAAAACTTGCAAAGGAATTAGGGCTTAGTTATAACGAAATAACGGAATTACTGCAAAAACACTACCGTTTGTAAATTAGCGGCAATGCTGCGGATTACTTAAACTGAAAAAGGCGGCTGTCCCGATAAAGGATAACCGCCTTAATTTTTTTTGCAAACATTTACATATAAAACTGAGATGAACAAAAGCCGAATATTAAAGTTTGATTTTTGAATTTTGAAAATAAATCTTTATTTAACTAATCAGATTATGATTTTTTATATGCAGCACTTAACTTACGCCGAACTGTTAAAAATGCTTAATACTTGGATAAAGTATCGGCAAGGCTTACAAGCGGCATATTGATTTGTTTTGTTTTAGCTAAAGCTTCGACTATATCTTCGTCGATAATTTTATTATCCTTTATGCCTATTACACGGTTTGTCTTGCCCGCAAGCATACAGTCTATGGCGTGAGCCGACATACGTACGCCTAAAAGCCTATCCTGCAATGTTGCGTTTCCTCCGCGCTGCATATGCCCTAAATTTATAGAGCGGATACTAATGGACGGTATGCGCGCTTTAATATCGTCGCAGACCTGTTCGGCAGAGCATGCGCCCTCTGCAACCAAAACGATATTATCCGTTTTGCCGACTTCGGCATTTGCGTTAATACGCCGTACAACGCTATCGATATCGTAACCGACTTCGGGCGTAACGATAACCTCCGCACCGCTGGCAAGACCTGCATATAAAGCTATATCTCCGCAGTGACGTCCCATTACCTCCACTACGCAAGTACGTCCGTTACACGCCATAGTATCGCGCAGCATTTGTACGGAATTGATAACCACCGTTACGGCGCTGTCAAAACCCAATGTAAAATCCGTATAAGCAAGGTCGTTGTCGATTGTTCCGGGAATACCCATTGTTTTAATGCCGTACTTGGTAGAAAGCACTTTTGCGCCGTTAAAACTGCCGTCGCCGCCGATTACTATTAAACCTTCGATGCCGAATTTTTTAAGCGTTGCCACGGCTTTTTGCTGTCCCTGTTCCGTTTTCATTTCGGGACAGCGCGCAGTTGCAAGCAGTGTACCTCCGCGGTATATAACGTCTTCTACGCTTTGCGCTTTAAGCTGTTCTACTTTGCCGTCTATCAATCCCTGATAACCGTTATGAACGCCGTAAACTTGCAATCCATGCTGCAAACCGTACCTAACAACGGAATAAATTGCGGCATTCATACCCTGAGAATCTCCGCCGCTTGTTAAAACTGCTATTTTTTTCATATACAACCTCTTTTTTTCTTTATCTGTGTTTATCTAAATATTTATTGACTTCAACGTCCGCATCCTTTTGAAGAAACTTTTTTACAATGCCTCTGTTGCGCCCTGACCCGACATGAGCTTTACCGTTATAAAGCAAACCCATTCCGTTGTACAAGTTAAAGCGCTTTTTTAAACGTCTGTTAAAGTTTTTGCCGCGATATCCCCATCCGCATTCCGCCAAGGCGTCTATACGAGGCAATAAATTAAAAAACAGTTTATCGCGATTGGTAACGTATTCCGTCCACAAACAGCCTTCAACGCCCAAAACGTTATCCAAATTATCCTTTTTGACTCCGCGGGCAGGGTTATATCTCAATGTTTTGCCTAAAGGAATCCTAGCATACGGATAATCGAAATACATATTGAAAAACGGGGACATTATAACTTTACGTCCGTCGTTTGCCTGCTGTGCGCCTTGCTTTGCCGTATGCGGCTTCCATACCTGCATAACGATATTTTTATCGGTGCGCTGCGTAATGCCGTCGTTGCGGCATATTACGGTTTTGCCTTTCTGTTCCAGATGTTTACGGAAAACTTCAACCATATACGTTTGAAGTTCGTCAAATCCGTTTAGCTGTAATTTGGACATTTTTTCCAAACAAAGCTTACAGTTACACCATCTGTCCTTTTGCACCTCGTCTCCGCCCAGATGAAAATATTGCGACGGAAACAGCGGCGCGACCTCGTCTAAAATATCGCAGACGAAAGTATAAACTTCGTCGCTGCCCGCGCACAGTATATCTTTTGATGTGCCCCATTGCCTGCGCACTTCGGCAACCTGCCCGGTGCAGCAATACTGCGGATAAGCCGCAAGCGCGGCGGCAAAATGTCCCGGCAAATCTATTTCAGGTATAATTTCAATTCCTCTTTCCTGCGCGTACGACACAAGGGTGCGAATATCGTCTTTAGTAAGGTATCCTTGTACTAATTTATCGTCAATTAGGTTAGCATCGCTAGATATTATCTGCGAACCGTACCTGACGCTGCCTATTTGATTAAGCAAAGGGTATTTATCTATTTGGATTCGAAACCCTTGATCGTCGCTTAAATGTAAATGCAATTTATTCAGTTTTACCTGTGACATCAGCTCCACTACTTGTTTAATAGTGTCCAAATCAAAATAGTGCCTGCAAATATCCAGCATCAAACCTCGGTATCTAAACTTCGGCGCGTCCTCGATATAACAATCGTCGCACACAAGCTGTTTCTGTTCGTCGTCCAAACAAAAGAGCTGTCTTAACGTTTCCACAGCATAAAAACAACCAGATTTGCCGCCGCACTTAACGGTTGCAATGCCCTGAGAAAGCATTATTAAATAGTGTTCTTCGGGTTTACCGTCTTTGCTGAATATTATTTTTGCGGCGTTTATTTCGTCTGTAAACGTTAAAGTTATCCCTGCGCAACGTTTAACCATGGCGGCAAACCTTTCCGCTTGCATCATAAACCGACCGTCGCAGAAAATTGCGTCGTTCTGCTCTATTTTAAATTGTCCGTGAAGTTTTTCAAGTTTTTTGGGTTGCGGAATAATTTTCATATTTTCCTTAAATTATAATGCTAATCTCCGTCCGTATGCGACGCACATTTTATAAGTATAATTTCCTACCGACAAAAATACTCTGTCCCGAGCAGACCCGATCGATTTACAGCTGTAACGTGTGCAAATTTAGACAAATTTATTCTTGTAACTTTGGACGGAACGGTTAGTACGTTATAATGCACGATACGAGAAATCTCGTAAGAATAATTTTAACACAATATGCGCCAAATTTCAACTTTATGAAATTAATTATACGGCAAAAAATAAAAAAAATGGCGTGAATTTTCAGCAGTTCCGCAAACGTTACTGCAATTTGCAATATGCCGTTATAGCTATACGGTAACGATGTAACTTATACAAAAAGTTTACGTTGTGCCGAGAGACGGGTTTACGGCAAGCGAAAAGCGATGACTGCTTTGATTTATCTTATTTTAAAAAGCACGATAATAGAAACAGACTGACGGCTAATACAGCCGCAGCCTGTTGTTTTTTTGCGCAACAAAAGCGTCCCTTGCAAGCAAAGGACACTTTTGCGAAAATATTTATTACAATAATTGTTCTAATTGGCGAGTCATCGTTTGCAGATTTTCACGCTTTACGTCAATTTCTGCCGTAAACATCCTAAAAAATTCCATATCGGTAGGATCGGGATCTCTGCGGCTGATAAGCGCTTCGATAAGGCTGGCTTGCGAACGAGAACGCTTAATTTCCAAAATTTTGATTTCTTCTTCGAGAATATGAATTTCCTTTGCAAGTTTGCTTCTTTGTGACATATTATTGCTCCTTTAAATTTATTGTAAAATCTGTTTACTGCTTATTTTCCGTATCCGCGGTTTCCGCTTCCGTTGCGGTGGAAGCTTCCTGTGCCTCGCGTGCTTTTGCCGCCGCTATCGAAATTTCCGCATCGCGTGCCATCTTATTTGCACGTATTGCAGCAAGCGTAGCGTCAACGTTAGCGCGCGTACGCATAGCAACGATAACTTTGCCGGTAAGCATTTGCAATACGCCCTTTTGGTGCAGTACGATAAATACTATCGCTACCGCTGCCAACGAACCTGCAACAATCAGTATTACAGCCCATGTGGGAAGTCTGTTAGGCGTAACGTCAAAGAAAATTGTAGTGCTGAGCGGTGTATAATCCTTTGTCCCGCGTACTTCGGCGGTTAAGGTATAACGTCCTGCTTTTAAAGTTTTAAGAATATCCAACTCGCCTATACCGTTTACGTCGTCGCGGCCGGCATATGTGCTGTTGTAAACCATATTGCCGTTTTTGTCGTAAATAATTATGATTTCCGTACCGTGACCGAAACGCGCTTCCGCTTTAATTATACCGTCGGCAGAACCGAGTTTGCCGTATACCCAACCTTCTATTGTAGGTACGGATATTTCGCCGTTTGCGTTAGCTGCGTCGTCTATCTTGCCCCAACTGTTGCGGCCTATAGAAACTTTAAAATCCACGCTGTTTTCGCCCAAAGAAAGGAAGTTTTTAGTAGAGTCTTCGGTGTTGCCTTCGACGTAAGCGTACAAGCGGTATTTGCCTACGCCCAGTTTAGCAATCAAAACGGCAACGTCTTCCTTAATCAGGTAAGAACCGTCCTCCGCCACTGCTTCGTAACGGATATCGTCCAAACCTTCGCAAGCTTTTTCGTTACCTTTATCGTCAACGGACACTATACGGAATCTAACGTCCGTTGGCACTCCGTTATCGTCAGTTACCAAAAACGTCGGTTGACCTACGATAAGATTAATGCCCTTATTGTAGTCGCCGTAACTCCAAGGATAAATATTAGGAAGCTGCGCCCAGCTGTTTTGAGCCGGCTCTATGCGCACTTTTGTAGGTATAGTGTAGGATTGTACGGAACTGATATTTAATCCCATACCTTTAACCGTTAAACTTACAAGCCCCACATTGTTACTGCTTGCTTCTACCATGTAGTCGCTGCCGGCAATTAAAGTAATGCCGTTAAGAGTAACCGTAACGTCGGGAATCCACGAATCGTCACCGGTGTATTGTACGTTTGTACGGCTTATTTCGTACGTAAAACGGTCGGCGTCCAAAGTTTGAGCAACCACGCCGAACTGATATGTTTTAGCATATGCGGCATAATACAAACCGCTTGTTTCGTCAACATAACCCAAAGTAGATACTTTAAGCGTATATTGTTTGCCGCCTTCTTCCATAGAAGCGTCCAGTTTACGGAAAGTATAATTTACTAAATCTCTGCCGGTTTCGATGCCTACGTCTTCCTCGTAAACGTATTCGCTGCCGTCTACAAAGTACTGATCTCCGTCTGCAACGGCCGTTACGATAGAATGCGTAGCGTTTCCGCTGCCGTATCTAATAGCGAAAAGCGTTTGATTGCCGAAATCGTATACGATATCCGTACCGTAAACAGGGGCAGCCAAATCGTAGTCTGCCGTCTGCGCATAAGCGCGAACGCCGCCCGTAGGATAATCGTTTGCGCCGACGTTTACTTTGTTGGCAACCGCCGCAAGCTTCCATGTTTTTGTATATTGCAGCGGGTCGCCCGTTTGACCTTCTTTAACAGGGATTGTAACCGTCGTTTCGTGTTCGCCGGAATCGTTTACTTTAGCGTTTATTTCTTGTCCGCCGATATAAGATGCGTTATCGAAATCGTAAATTTCCTTGTTTACGCTTGCGGGCAAACTGTTAAAATCCAGTTTAAGAGAAATAACGTTATCGCGCGAAGGCGTAAAATAGTCTTTTTCCGCTCCGCCCGAAACAAGCTGTCCGTTTTGTATATAGTCTCCTATATCGCTGCCGTCCAACAAGTCGGTTTTATATTCGTTTTCGTCATTGCTGTAAACGATTTGCCAATGCAAGCCGTCGATTGTCTCGTCTGCAACATCCGCGGCAAAAGCGGAAAAATTAGCCGACAAGACTAAACTTAGAGACAAACATACGATACACAGTATAGCGAAAAGCACAATACCGCTACGCGTCGTACGTAGGTTCTGCTTCATATATATTCCCTCCATATACTTATCAATGTATGATACTATGATTCACAATCGTTGTTAAAAAGGCATAACTATACATAATACCAAGCATATTATATAATAATATTTGCGCTTCGTCAACAGCTACCGACAATTTTATTGAAAATTTTGTCCGCTTTTAACGATATAGCGTTTTTTTTTGACACAAAAGCAAAACTTGTTATATTAAGATTTAGTTTATGTTTATTTTATTAAAAAAGATTATAAAACGTATTAGTCTATATATGCAAAAAGCTTTAAAAAATCTTATAACAGAAAACGCGCACACAACCGTAATTGCATACGCGCTTAAAATAATATTATTTATTTTTCAATCGCTTTTCTCCGTTGAAGACGTTGAAGACGACTGCTTACAGCGGTTGCAATGCGCGCAATCCGCGCAGCCGCCGCAACCGCCGCAGCCGCTCTTTCCCTTAATTTTGCGCACTATTGCAAATACCGCCACGCTTACGGCAAAGACGCCGCAAGCAACTGTAAGCAATATTTCCGCAACGCCCAGACTTACCGACGCAAGCATAGTAATCATACCGATTTACTCCTTTTAAACACACCCTTATTATACATTACGATTACAATAACCGTTACGGCAATTACCGCCGCCCAAACGAAACAAGTCCACCACCAACTGCCGATTGTATAAACAGCCGAGCCCACTATATACGAAGATGCAAGCCAAAACATCAGCGTCCAATTAAAACGCTTTTTATTTTGCAATTCGCCTTTTGCCGCGCCCACCGCAGCAAAACACGGAATAGTCGTCATATTAAACGCAATAAACGATATAAGCGCGGGAGCCGTAATTTTAGTCGCCGTAATTATTGCGCGCACTGCGTCGACGCCGTCTGCAGCATCTAAAACAAGCCCGTTAAAATCAAAGCCTGCAACCGCACTTAAACAAGCCGCAAGCGTTGCAAACGTGCCGATGACGTTTTCCTTGGCGATAAGCCCCGAAATTGCCGCAACAACAAACACCCAACCGTATTCGCCAAGCTGACTTCCGAACCCGAGCGGAGTAAACAACGGCTGCAAAAAGATTGCGATATTTGCCAAAATACTTTCGTTTACCTGTTCGTCCTCCAACAATTTCCAGCTGAAACTGAAGTGAGTGAGCAGCCAAATTACTATCGTAGAGGCAAGAATTATAGTAAACGCTTTTTTAATAAAGTGCTTAGTCTTATCCCACAAATGCAGCATCAGATTTTTAAACTGCGGAGCATGGTATGCAGGCAGTTCCATAATAAACGGAGGCGTTTCGCCTTTTAGCGAGGTACTTCGCATAAGCAGTACGCTTATTACGGCAACCGCAATGCCCAGAACGTACATTTCAAACGTCAATAAATCGGCGTTTCCCGCGCCGAACGCCATAACCATCGCGCCCGCAATTGCCGTTAAAATAGGCAATTTTGCTCCGCATGAAAAGAACGGAATAACGCGGATTGTTGCGGTGCGTTCCTTGTCGTCGGCAAGAGTACGGGTGTTTATCATTGCGGGAACGGAACAGCCGAATCCCATAATCATAGGCATAAATGCGCGCCCCGACAAACCGAAACGACGGAACATTCTGTCCAAAATAAACGCTATACGAGCCATGTATCCCGAATCTTCCAAAATTGAAAAAAACAGAAACAGCACTAAAATAGGAGGCAAAAACGACAAGACCGCGCCGACGCCGTCTATAATACCGTTATTTATCAAACCTATAGCCCATGGCGACATATTGCTGTTTTCTACCAAACCCTGAATCCAACCGAACAGTTCGCCTACCATTATTTCGTTCCAAAGGTTGTTTATAATAACTCCCGGCGACATAACTCCGCCGTCGTAAATAACAGACAGCCATTTTGCGGAGTAACTTAACGTTTCGCCGGTAAGTTGGTCTGCCAGCCCCAAATCCGCAAGACTCGGCAAACCGAATATTGCTCCAAGAAATAGAAAATCCTCGGAAAAAGTCAAATGAAATATAGCAAAAAGTATCAATAAAAAGATAGGAATACCCCATATTTTGTGAGTTAACACTTTGTCTGCCTTATCCGATTTTGTTAAAGTAAACTTTTCCTTGCTTTTACGTTGGAATACGGGTGCAAAACGTTTGGATATGTATTTGTAACGACCGTCCGCAATTAATGCTTCAAAGTCATCGCCGAAAATTTCGTTTTGATACGTTTTTTTAAATTCGTCCACTATGCCCAAAACGTCCTTGTGCATAGATACTTCCAATTCGTCCCCCTCCACAAGTTTGACTGCGTGGAACAACGGATTAGCCACATTTTCGCCGGTTAAAGCAGTTTTAACGTCGGCGATTAAGTGCGCTATGTCGCATTCCTCCAAAACGGAATAACCCCGACGCTGCTTTTTGCTTTCGTTATAGGCTTTATCCATAAGTTCGTTTAAGTTTTTGTTACGCAGCGCAGATATTTTTACGACGGGTACGCCCAAACGTTTTTCCAGCTCGTTTGCGTCTATTTTATCGCCGTTTTTTTCCACAGCGTCCATCATATTAAGCGCAATTACCATAGGAACGTCCATTTCCAATATTTGCGTAGTAAGATACAAATTGCGCTCTAAATTTGTTGCGTCCACAATATTGATAACGCAATCGGGCTTTTGATCCAAAATATAGTTACGCGCTATAATCTCCTCCGACGTATAAGGAGACAGGGAATATATACCCGGCAAATCTACAATAGATATCGGTTCGGCACATTTTTTATACACGCCTTCCCGCTTATCTACCGTTACTCCGGGCCAGTTGCCCACATGCGCCGTCGAGCCGGTAAGGCTGTTAAACAACGTTGTTTTGCCGCAGTTGGGATTGCCGGCTAATGCAAAGCGTTTCATTGCGCAGCGCCCTCCTTTCCCATATCGGTTATCGTCGTATTGTCCGCAACACTCATCGTAACGCAGCATGCTTCGGTTTTACGCAGCGTTAATTCGTACCCGCGAACGGTTATTTCCAACGGGTCGCCCAAAGGCGCTTTTTTACGAAGCAATATTTCCGCGCCCGGCGTAATGCCCATATCGAACAGACGACGTTTTACTTTTCCCTCGCCCGAAACTCTACGGACGGTTCCGTATTCCCCGATTGTAAATTGATCCAAAGTTTTTTCCATACATTTCCTCCTATAAGTAAACTAGCGGTATAAATAACAGTATAATCGTATTTACCTTTATTAATTAACGGACAAAAATTTTGACGGACAAATTTCCGTCGAGAGCAATGCGCCCTTCGCTGATCTTGCACACTACGCTGCCGCCTGCCGAACTGAGCACCGTTACTTTGCCGTTGACTATTATTCCCAAACTTTCCAGATGTTTTTTAGTTTTATCGTCGGCAGCGATACGGATAATTTGCAGTTCCCTATTTTGCGGTGCGATTACTAACGGCATAATTCTGTTCCTCCCGTTTTAGCTTAGTCTATTTACAAATCTTTTTTGTTTTACAGAAGTTATCCGCGCTTGCTTACGTTCCGTTAAACATATCCCAAATAAGCCCACCGATTATTATTACCGCAATAACAGACAACCCCAAAAAAAACGATTTGTAAAAGTCAAATAATATGAAACTTATTTCATTTTCGCATTAATTATACTATTACGATATGTGTTAGTCAAGCAAAATGCGAAAAGTTTTTCACATATTTTTTAAATTTATATTGACATTATTTATTAAAACAGTATAATTAAAAGTATCCTAGGCGTTTTGCCTTATATTTTTGGGTGTTTAATGAAAAACATTGTTAGACAGCCTCAGCAAGAGAGGTCGATAGAAAAGAAGAACAAAATAATACAAGCGGGTTACGAATTATTTACCGAGGTTGGATATTACGGTACCAACACCGTTGAGATTGCCAAACGCGCGGGAGTATCTACGGGAATTGTGTACGGATACTTTCAGGATAAAAGAGATATTTTAATCTGCGTGTTAAAAATTTATATAGATAACGTCTCCGCACCGCTGCTTAATATAATGCAATCGAAAAGCGGAAATGTTGATACTTATAATTTAGCGGAAGAAATATTAAATAAAACAATAGAACTGCACGAACAGTATTCCAAACTGCACAATACGTTGCACTCTCTCGCCGCTACGGACGAAGCGGTAAACGCAGAGTTTATTAAATTGGAAAATAGCATTACGGAGCAAATGTCCGCGCAGCTTGTTAATTTAAACATAAACGTAAGCAGCCTTACGGAAAAAGTACATATGGCAATGAATATCGTACAATCGTTTGCGCACGAGTATGTTTTCGACAACCATCCGTATATCAACTATCCAAAAATGAAAGAAATTGTCTGCAAAATACTTGTCGGTCTTTTTAACTGACAAACCGACAGCGCAACTTTTATACAGTTTAATACAATAGCAAAAGCGGTCTGCCCGATTATCAACAGAGCAAGCCGCTTTTTATTTTTTTTAATTTCCATTTTACATTGACAATAAGATTTTATCAATATTCTTTACAGTACAATAATTAAGATGCGTACATCTTGCGAACAATGTAATCCACTGCTTTTACAGGCAGTATCTTAGACAAAAATATTATCATTTTAGAAGAGCAACCTACCGCAACACGTAATTTACGTTTTTTGCAGGTAAGCGTTTTATATACTACCCTAGCCGCCTTTAGAGGAGACATACCGTTTTGTTCGTCATGTTCCATCTTACTAATAGATTTATGCATCTTTGCAAAGTTATCGTTATCATCCTCGCCGTCTTTTATCCTTGCTGCGGTAAAGCCTGTTTTGGTATCTCCCGGCATTACGCAAGTAACGCGCACGCCGAAACCGCGAACTTCCGTTGCCAACGCACGCGAAAACACCTCTACCGCCGACTTAGTTGCGGAATACATCGCCTGATAAGGCAACGGGATATTTCCGCCGATACTCCCTATATTTACCAATCTTCCCTTACTTTGTTTTAGATAGGGAATTATCAATTTACTGCAAACGGACAGGGATAAAAAATTTGTGTTTACTATACTTTGCATATTGGAGATTTTCGCGTCTTCTATTGCGCCGGAAATACCGAATCCGGCATTGTTAATCAAACCGTCTATACGTCCGTGCCTATCGTATACCGTTTTAAAAATATTAGATATCGCTTCGTAATCGTTTATATCGGCGCATAATGCATTGATTTTGCTGTGCGAAAACGCATTTTTGTCTATGCCGTAAACAATAAATCCTTTATCCGCAAGCAGTTCGGCGACGGCTTTACCTATGCCCGACCCTGCGCCTGTTATTATTACCACTTTTTGCCGATTCATTTTCCGTATGCTTAAATTCCTTTATCATAATCGTTTATTTTTTCATTGCCGTCATTATCCAACGGCGGTTTATCATGCAATGCCGATTGCTGCTGCCGAAGGCGCATTTTGCGCTTATCCCTGCACATAACGATAGGAACGGAAACGGCTGCGGCAAGCACCCAAAATGCATACAATACAGATATTAATACAAGCACACTATAACCGACGCCCAGAAATAATAAAGGCAAGAATAGCAGCATCAAAATTATCAGCGCGCTATAAGCTCCGTTTTCTCTGCCGTTATACTCGGGATTTTCCGTCTTGCACAAGTCGAAAGTCAATTCGCCTTGCGGTAACTTATCGAAGTGAGCGAAATATCCGCCGTCGGTCTTTTTAAACCCCGATAAACTTTCGTTAGACATATAATACTGAGTATTAACAGTAATATCCAAATTGGAAAAATCCGCCCAACCGCTTGCGGGACTAAGTAAATAGTTATAAGAATATTTAGGAGGATTATAGTAACCGTCTATATCGGGATACAGCGGAGCGACGACTTTATTTGTTACAGTTTGACCGGAAGGAACGCAAACGTCGTACTGATACCAATAAATTAAGTTTTCGTATATATTATAGTTTATATTATAAACTCCGCTTCTGTCGGCATTTTCGGTTAAATACGTTACAGCTGCATTGCGGTAATCCAATGCGGAAACCGATTTTTCTTCGTTGTAGTTTATCGACAGAAAGCCGCCCAAGGACAGCGTTTCCAACTTAAACGATGTGGAACCGCTGACATTCTTTTCCGCATTGCCGTTTTTGCCGTCGCGTAAAATCACAAAATAATCCGCGCTGAAAAACTTATCGTCTAACGTTCGGTTGATAGAATACAGCGTAAAAACGACGTCGCCGTACATACGTAATTTACCGTTTGAGCAGTGATAACCGCCGTTATTGTTATCTTGCACCGCAATAAACAACTGCTTACCGCTGTAATCGAAATCCGCCGCATATTCGACCGCGTTTCCGTCGGCATACTGCTCAAATGTGCTTTTTACCGTATATTTGTACACAACAGTATCGTCGGGTAAGCCTTTATACAAAACGGGCTCGTCGCTTATTTTGTGCAATTCGTCAAATATATCAAACTGCGGAAAAGAATTTGTGTATACCGCACGTATGCTGCGTTCCGTTTCGGCGCCGTTTACGTAGATCGAATACTTGCTTGTATCGTTAAAATCTTCGTCGTAGACGTAGTCCGGAATTAAACCGAACGGGAAAACCAGCTGCATATTAACGTCGTAATCAGCGGGATTGTAAAAGTCGTATTCCGCCGTCACTGCGGAATTATAGTCGGTAAGTTCGTCAAGCAAAGGATAGGATGGTATATCGAACGTCAATCGTTCGGCAGTAACTGTTACGGGACAGTCTTTTTCGTTTACTATTGCTCCGCCGGAAGTTACTCCGTAAAAATGACGCTGCGCAGAGTTTGCAAACGCAATTACAGGTGTAAATACAATAATGCAAGTTAATAACAATGTCAAAACAACAGCTGCAGACCTTTTCATATTCGCATCTCCGTATAACTCAATATTAAATCAAGCGAATATAAAAGTCAATTACTATAATAAAAAAGCCAATCTTTTATGCCGTCGTTTCGGTTATTTACAATAAAAATGCAGTATGTTTACAATAAACAAATAAGCTTAATATAAGGCGATAATTTTTTAACGCCGATATTTATTCGCGCTTAACTTTTGTATACGAATCTGCACTTTATTCCGCGCGTTCAACCTTAACAGTTTCCTCGATTAAGTCGGCAAGTTCCAAG
>CAJUNH010000015.1 GCA_910587795.1 uncultured Christensenellaceae bacterium | reverse complement strand
GACGAAAGCCCTGAAGGTAACGACCTTCGGGGCTCTCTTGTTTTTACGGCTATGACGTTGATAGATGAACTTTGGTTTAAGGGATTAAAGAAAAAAGACCTTGAGCCGAAACTCAAAGGCACTCGCAATATGCTTGTCTATGTGGAGATTTAAGGGTAAAATGGCTATTTTTACTATAAAAAGGTGTTCTAACGAGGTTAAGCAAACGCATGACTGCCTATACTTGTGACACTTTTAGATATTAAAATTTCGGTTATCTGCAAACCGGCAAACTGAAAGTCCTTTATTTCCTTGACTTGGTCAGCGATAACAACGTTCTTTTTGCATTGCGGAATCCACTCTATTAGTGACTTATCTTTGTTGTACAAAATTCCGTCTTGACTGCTGTAGAACGTTGCGTCGTCGGCAATGGATATACTTTCTAACTTGTCGCAGGGATATTTAAATTCGGGGTCGCCCGGACGGATATAATCACCTTGCCACTGCAACGAAAGTATTTTTACATCCTTGTGCAATTTTAACGTTGTAATATTATCGTCTACAGCGACCAAAACCAAATAAGGATTGTCTTCATTTCCCAAATAATAGCCGTTTTCGTATTTATTACAATTTGGTAATTTACCGAATACAATATCTAGACAATAAAATAATTGTCCGACTTCCTCAATCGAATTAGGTAAAGAAATAAATTGAACTTTATCACAAGACCAAAGCGCACCGTTATTAATTTCACGAACGCCTTCCTTAAAAATTATTTCTGTAAGCGATGTGGTAGCAAAACAAGCAGGAATCTCTTGCATACTTCCCGGAACGGTAACTTTTTTAAGATTACTGCGGTTAAGATTTGCTTTTACTACTCCTTCGGGAATGACCAGACTTTCTAACCCGCTGTACACGCTAACTATTTCCGTTTTATCTTTGTTGTACAGTACTCCGTCTTGACTGGAATATAGAGGATGCGTTTCGCGAGCGATAATATTTCGGTTGCCATTGGGCCAATAATCGAATTCGTTAAATTGAAAATTATCTAATTCCGTAACAAAATCGGGAATTGTAATTGTTTGCAAATTTGAACAAAAGACAAAAGACAAGTGAGTCGTTGTATACTCCTTGCCGTTAACGTCTTGTGGCAAAACTATTTCAGTAGCGTTTCCCTCGTATCGCAACAATTCTGCGCCTTCGTCATCGCAATAGAAAATAAGACCGTTATCGTCTACAATGTTGCTTTTGCCGCTTGTAGGAGTATAAACGTTTTTAGCGACTTTCGCTACTTTACCAAACGTATCCGCACCCTTAACAATATTTAGCTGCGACTTGTTGTACACTTCACAAATAAACGATCCGTCAAAAGCGTTATCGGCAATTGATACTACGCCTTCGGGAATTGTTATACGTGTCAAGCCACTAGCAAAAAACGCCGCCTCGCCGATTTCGGTTACGCTTTCGGGAATGCTTACCGAGGAAACGTTACTGTACGCAAAAGCAAATTTAATTTTAGTAACGCTGCCGTCGTCGGGAATAACCGACGTCTTACATCCCGCTATAAGGGTTTTTGTTTCCGTTTCGATAATACAATTACCATGGCTATGATACTTGGAGTTTGCTTTGTCTACAGTTATCTCTTCCAGCGACCAGCAAGCGGAAAACGCTCCTTCGCCGATTTCTGTAACGCTATCGGGAATATTAACGCTAGTAAGAGAAAAACATTGCGCAAATGCCGTTGAACCGATATTCAAAATAGAGTCGGGTATAAAAACGCTTGTAATAGGCGTACAAAAGAATGCTCCGCCGCCGCCGTTGCCGGAAATCGCAGTAACGGGCTTACCGTTGTACTCGCCGGGAATAACAATGTCAGTGTCATTTGTGTTTATACCTACTACTGCGTAAGATTCACCGTCAGGATTGAATTCGTATAATAAGTTGGACGGCGTACCCCACTTAGCATATAACGTAATATCCTTTGTTACCTTGTCGCTTTCGAACCGCCACTCACTGTTAAATTGATTGTCGGCATACCACCCCATAAACACCCTGTCTTTTAGAGTCGGTTGGGACGGCGCTTCTATTAGTGAGTTGTACGTAACGTTTTGAATTGCATCTACGCTACTACCGCCGTTACTGTCAAACGTAACAGTAGACAATATGGGACTGAATTTTGCATATATATTGACGTCGTCGTCTACCTCACTAAAAGATTGCTCTGTAAACGGGCGCTGCCAAGTGTCCTTGTCCCAATACCAACCGTCAAAGGTGTACCCGTTCTTAGTTGGGATTTGCGGCAGAGTTAAGACTTTATTTCCCAACGTATCTATTGTTGCGTATGTTTCGCCATCCACTACAAAGCTGATTATCGCCCTTTGGCTGGGCTTGGCGGGCTTGTCGTCGACAGGCTGGTTACAAGCAACACAAGCTATTAATGCGCATGCTAAAACAACGAGTGACAGTAATACGATTAACTTCTTTTTCATAAATCCTCCTATGTAATGCAAATTGATTAAAAATATCCCTAGTGGGCTATTTTAAACATTATAGCCCCCTAGTGCTAAAATGTCAATAATTATCAAGCAGGAGGCAATTATGCAGATACTTATTATTGACAGATTAAAGGAATTGATGGCGGAAGAAAAGTTAAATCAAGTGAAATTGGCAGAAAAAACGGGCATTAAACAAAACACTATAAGCGCTTGGCTACGCGGAAAAAAAGAGCCGAGCGTAACGTCGCTGTGGTTGCTTGCAGACTACTTTAACGTGGATATAGATTATCTTGTGGGAAGAAAAAACTTTTAATATCAAAACAAACAAAACGCAAAATAGAGCAATGACAAAGGAAACGAAATTATACAATAAAAAGTAAAACGCAATAAACAAACAGTAAAAGCGCATCTAAAATATCCTTACGAGAAAAAAGTACAAAGAACGTTATGAACAATTAATGCATTTTAAAGTAAAAGGGGAGGATTATTTGTATTGCTGTTAATAACGTTTGCAATTTTGGATAAAATATAGTAGAATACAATAATCATAACTTTATGCGGGGGTGTTTGTTAGATTCGCCCGGCGGCATAGAAGGTTTAATAAGCGTACCGCAGCGCATCTGCGACATCAAGGCAAAACTAAATTAAACGCTGATAATAGCAAAACTACAAGCCGTTCCTTCGGGATGGCTTACGCCGCTTAATTAAAACCGGCTCGTAGGCTTACGCTTTGTTGCGTGGCGTAAAGTCCTGCGTTATACAACGCAAATAGAATTTTGACGGTGGCTGCAAGACGTTAAAATTCGAAACATATTTTGCGGCGAGCAACGGTTGGTCTGTTTGTCTTCCGTCCGTTGCTGCTTAAAGACAAACTGAGTACGGAGAAAGTTAAACGGTCTAACGTCGGTACGCGGGTGCAAGTCCCGTCACCTCCACCAATTTGTAGTGGTTTGCCGCCACTTCCACCACTATATATTGTGGTTTTGGCGGCAGTTACCCCCACTATACCCCCACAATCAAAGGTCAAAATAAACTGTTTTTTCAAGGCTTGCCGGGCAAACGGTAAGCCTTTTCGTTTGAGCCGCGGGCGGTTTTCCCCCGGACCCCCTTTCCGTTTAAGCGGTTGCATTAGTTGAACGCTGATGGATTTGTGGAAAAGTGCTTTAAGCCGATTCCAACTATTAAGCAGTTCAGCACTTTACCACAAAGCGTATTGACAAGTGGAAAAACTAAAATACAGTTTTACCACTTGCCAACACTTCCACAGCACTACCGCGGTTCACCTGCAGGGGACACTTTTGCAAATTTTGAAAGAAATTCAGCACAAACGATTGACTTCGTACGGCATTTAGCGTACCCTGTGGGTTTCCTCAGAGCAGAGGTGTCCCAGTAATTTGGGACAAAGAAAAAAAAACGTGTACCCAGAAGGGAACCCCGTCGCTTTCAATGGCTGCCCGAATTGCTTCCCCTTGTCTGCCGGGAGCTTCGGACGGCACCCACACAGACAACCGACCTAATACCTTTTTTATAGCGCTGCACCTACGCTGTTGAAGTCCTGTTTGACGCCACGCTCTCCCGGCGGACTTACCATTAGCCGATACGTTTTAGATTTAAATGCAGACGTACAACGTCGTGGTTAAAACTGCATTTATTAAGTTGAATAGGCACTATTCGCCCGCTACTCCTTTTTTACAAATATAGGACAAACTATAAGCAAAACCTTGCGAGATTGCTTACAGTCGTTTGCACAGTTTAAACAACGCTTGTTTAATGCTATTCTGCCTTTATCCGATAGATAAAAGGCATTATCTCTTTTCCATTTTGCAGATTTCGCGCTCATATTGTTAAAACCCTCTTTTTCGGGCGGCAACTGCTAAAAATCTTTCGCCTAGGTTCGACGTTTTGAACATAGGCAGAGTGTTTGTCTTTACCGCTTATTTTCTTGCTTAAAATGCTTATTTTTCGTAAAAACAGCACTTTTTTAAATTACATTGTGAATAATGTCATTTGTCCGCCGACTTGAATGTTATTTAGACGGTTTTCCGCCTGCAAGTAACGCGTTTCGTCCTTTTCAAACAATATGTATTGTCGGTCATTATTCTTGGCTGCTACGCCCGTTGTACCACTACCGGCAAACGGATCTAATATGATACCCCCCCCCACGCTGCTATTGAGTACAAAGTTTTGTATTATCTCTAACGGCTTTATAGTCGGGTGTCCAAACCGTTGTTTATCTGCCTTGTTCGTTGGTGTTACGTAATACGTCCGTTTTGTTGTCGGCGTTCCGTAAAGCTTCGCACCACGCTCTCGGAAGAACAGGCAATACTCCGTATCGGGCATATAGCAGTTATTTGTTGCAGGTATAACGTTGGATTTATGCCAAGTAATAATATTGTATCGGCATTTGCGCTGCGTTACAAAGTAGTCGAGCAACGTTGGTATTTGTCGCTTGCTGCACCATACGTACAAATTTATTCGCTTGAGGACACGTACAAAATCGTCAAGGATTTTGTAATCGTAGCCATTGGAAATATCCGCTATCTGCTGATAACTCAATTTTTTATCAATACCGAAGACTCCCGAGCTGTGCGCCACTTCGATTTCGTACGGCGGGTCGGTAATAATTAGGTCGATACTGTTATCCGGCAGCTGCTTTATTGCTTCGTAGCAATCGACGTTATATATTCGATTTGTTTCGTAAGCTCCGAGTTTCATGTCGACTCTCCTATTAAGTCCCAAATTGTCATTTGATTATTCAGCATATCCACTTGCCGATCGAGTTCGTCAAACGTTGCTCCGTACTTAAACGATTGAGAAACAATGTCCGTACGATATTCGTCATTCAATTTACGCAGTTCGTTGTATAGTTCGGGGTGGAATTTCTTTAAGTTGGCAAATTCTTTTGGGGCTGCATTCGGACAAAACCAACAACCGCGCCGGAAGCAACCGCCGGTATAGTTTGGCGACAGCAACCCGTATTGCTCGCACATCGCCCGCGCTTGCCTTGTCGTTATTTTATAGTCCGCAAGTAACGAGCATTGTCCGCGCTTCTCCATACGCGTTAAGCGCTCGGGTTCGTCAATACAAATTCCGACAATGCTCGTATACGGTTCGGGTATGCTGCGCATATACCGTTTTATAGGATCAACCTTTGACCGATTCATTCTGCAATGACCGCCAATAAGCCAACCGTACATTTTGCCGATACGTTCAGGCTTGTCTGACTTTTGGATTAAATGCTTAAACCAATATAAATAATCTTTTTCATAAGATACCGTTACAACGTGCGTCCCCCAACTTTCGATAGTCGGAATCGCCTTATTAAACAGCCAATCAATATGCTCAGGACTGTCGGCGTAGATGTTCCGAGAGATATCGAATATCGGCAGAGATATTACGGCAACGTCTATTTTAATACCTTTTTCGTGCGCCAATATTAGCGTTGCGGTACTATCCTTACCGCCCGACCAAGATAATACGTTCATTGTCAAATATTAAAAATTTTACTTTCTATTAGCCTTGTTGCTATACGTTTTATCATGATCGGCGGAACACTCATTCCGCAAACATAACTGACGTTAATGTAACTATTGTTCATAAAATCGAAGTCTTGCGGGAAAGTTGAAATATTTATCATATCACTATTAGACAAGTAACAAATATTGTCCCACCGAATAAGAAAGTTTTTAGCAACCATTGTAAAACAAACTTGATCGTCATAAATTATCCGATAATTGAAAAAACTGTCCTTACCTAATAAACGTTGACAAGAATCATTTAATCCGCGGTCGCCATAACGTAAACCGTCAGCAAGCTTTCTTATCGTTCCGTCAACCGGTAGCGGTCGCCCAATATCCGATTTAACAACACCAAACAGAATCGGCGCGTAATTAAACGATAAATCTATCTTTGCAAGGTCAAAACCTAACCGAGTTGCTATGAAAAACACTCTATGGCGCATTTGAGGAATGCCCATTTGCTCCCCTTTGAGTAGCACGTGGCGCACCGTATATCCAATCCGTTTAAACTCGGCGTAAATGCGTTGTACGTACTGCCAAGCTTCCCCTTTGGTAAGTCCCTCGACATTTTCCATTACGACAACTTTCGGGCGGAGCTTCGCCACAGTTTCAATAAACACAAACGCCAAGTCGTCCAACGTCTGCGCAGCTTGTCCCTCTCGGAACTTTTTACGCTTGCCCCACGTTTCCTCACGCTTACCCGCCATTGAAAAGGTCGTACAAGGCGGAGATCCGTCCAAGACGTCCAATTCGTACAGTTCCGCCGGCAAATTGCTGCGTTTGTTAAACTCCCGAAGATCCTCACAGTAATTGTGTTTAGGTTTGTGGTTTTTCACATAGATGTCGTTCATCTTGCTGTCAATTTCACAATTACCTATCACATCGAAGCCGGCAAGTTTATATCCCATAGTGCTGCCGCCCCCCCCCGAGAAACAACTGAATACTTTAAGTCCGTTAGACTTTGGGTAGTCCTTAAAATGCCAATACCAATCGTCGGAACGCTTCGCCTGCAGGTCGGACAGTTCGCTGTCCGCAATATCCCATAATGCAAGTTGTTGCATAATCAACTGTCCTTTTTGTTTTTGCTTAAATCTTCCAACAGCAACCGAATTATGCGCGCCGATAGTTTACGCTGCGCAGACAGTTTTCCGCAATACTCAATTACGCTTTTATTAGTTATTGGAATATTTATTTTGACTTGTACAAATTTCTTTGCCATTTCCAGCCACTTCCTCTTTGTCGGCATTTTCTAATGAGGATCCCCCCATTAACATTTCATAAAACGGACTATCCCCGATCGACAGTTGCACCGGCAATACATTTTTTTATATTTTTCAAATTAAACACCATCCTTTATATCGTAAGTAATATAATCCGCAGAACAATAGCCAACGTGAACGAATTCAGGATACTGCATGCGCATATCTCTATATCCGTATTCCTCATATACAAACTTGCTTGTAGGATTATAATGAGATAAAATCGGATGTTTTTCATATAGTCTACCGTCGAAATCAAAATATATCTTTATACCGCCTACAATTCCAACCAACAATTTTAATAACATTTCCGTTCCTTTGGTACCAAACCTTTTCGACGGGGGCAAAGCCCCCGTACCCCTTTTATTTACATAAGGTAGTTTCATAAAAACCACCTTATGTATCGTTCCACCTCATTACATCGAAAACTATTCAAAAAAATTTAGCAGTCGCAGCAGCAGCCCGCAGACTGCGCATTACGGGCTGTTCTGCTGTCCGCCTGTTCTAAATTTTTAAAAATTGTTTCCGCTTTTTCCGCCCGGTCTAAAAAATGAGGGTGGAACTTTTCTTGTGCCGTTAGGTGTAGTGCCTTGTCCTTCGTCGTCATTTGCCGCTACTTCCTCGTTGCCTTGCGTTACAGGTGCTATTGTGCCTTGTATTGCAGTCATTACTTCGTGCGTTACTATCCGCTCTACTTTCACTAATGGCTGTGCTTGTTGTTCAATCGGTTGTAACTCTTTCGCCTCATAAACAACAACGTCGGTACATTGCTCGTCGTTTTGAGCCGTTTCCTCGTCGCTAAAAGCGTTTTCGTCAGTTTCTTGCTGTTGTTCGTCTATCGTTTCCGTTTCGTCTACTATCGGCTCATTTTGGCTTGTCCAACCCAAATAATCACAAGCCGATGTTGCAATCTCTGCTAACAGTTCGTCGTTGTTTATTTGCTTAAACAGACGTTTAGCAACAAGCAAATCTTTTTTATGTAAAAAATTTATCGCATAAACGATTAGGTGTTCCAATATGCCGCGATTAAAATATTTTTGAAAGATTTTATCAAACCACGCGTCTGCCCTATCTAGATTCGTAAGTTTTCTTTTGGCTTTAAAAAGTTTATTGTAAAATTTCTTTTTATATTTAATATCTACCGCTTCGACTTCGCTTATTGCCTCTATTTCTTTGCAAAAGCGAGCAAACATATATTCATATAATTGAGTTTTAATTTCGCCGGGCGTTTCGCCGGCAAAATTATTAGCGTAATATTTAATATCCTTGCCAAACTCAAATACAAGTTCGTCCATTTTCTTAAAACTATTCATTGCTTTGCTCCTTTTTTCTTTTTAACTTTTTGATTTTCTTTAGCGTATTTTTTTATACCTTCAGGCGTAAAATCTGCATAGCCCGAATACTCGCAAGAAAAGTCGCTATCGTCCAATCCGATATAGAAATCTTCCTCGCCCTCGTTCGTATCGTATGCATTACGTATATCTCCGTTATATATGTAGGTCTCTTCCGTAGGATCTAAGCCGCGTTCCCAATCTTCGTAACACGGCCAGTTTTGGAACTGCCATACCGTTTGCAGCACCTCTCCGAATTTATCACAAATAAATTCTATGTTAAGCACACGGGTTATCATGGCGAGCATACGTATACGCTTTTCTACTTGAGATATATCTTGACACGTCGCATACATATCGATTCCGTGCTTTCGGTGCTTAGCCCAATAGTCGCACATTCCGTCAAGAAAGTTCTGCCAATTTCTACTGTCAGCCACCGTAGGAAGTTCGTCAATACACAAAAGACTGCCCCTATATACGTATTGCGGAGCGAAGCCCTGCGCCGCAATTCCCAAACGGTCGGGATCGAGTTTCAAACTGCGACGATGTCCAAAATCCGGACTTCTGACGTCGATAGTAAACTTTTTTCCGCAATACACAAGATGATTGCTTTTGGGTGGCGTAACGTTATGACCACATGCGTTTAACATTGTCACTTCTGCGTTTGCCTGTGCCAAAGCCCATGCTGCCTTTTCGCCGTACATACGCTCAATAGCCATTGCAGCCATTACGGATGTTTTGCCCCAACCCGGCGGAGCGTAAAATAATCTAATCATAGTTTCCCTACTCTCTTGAATTATCTTTGTTAAAACACTTGCAATTTTTTTATAATTGCGTATAATAATAGAGTAACTAGGGGAACTCGAAAGCCTAGTTAAAACAAAGTAACGAGCCGCTTCCGTTGGAAGCACGGCTGATGGCATTGCAGGTTTGGCACGGGCGTTACTTTTTTTTATGCACTTTTTACTTTTGAGGTTTTTGTTTATTCAATTCTTTTTGCTTTGCTTTTTCGCCTATTTTCTTGGCTTTTGCGTTATCCGTAACGGTCAGTTTGCCTGTGCGCGGTGTAGAACTGTAATTAACCTTTTCATCAACAGTACCTTGACGCTGCATATATGCCGCCTCGTTTCCGCCAAACGGATTACGTTCTAATTTTATATTCGGGTGATTTTTTCCTTTCTTTTTGTCGTGAGTTATTCCAACCGACACGTTTTTGTCGCCGACAGTATCAAGCATAATATGGGGGTGTCCGCCCTTCGCGTCGTTGTGTTTACGTATTTCAACGTCAACGAGCTTGCGTTCGGCGGTTTTTGCGTTGTTAAACGCTTTCGGATCGACGACAAGTTTTGCAACCTTGTGGGCAGGTTTTCCGCGACCGTCTTTTGCTTGCTGTGTTGTGCCGTCTTTACCTTGCTTAAATAACGGTTTGCCGTTATGTATGAGTATGGTGCCGTCGCTTTGCGCAACCGTTCCCTGCACTATGCTGTAACCTTTCGGCAGCGACTTGTATACGCGCCGCTTTTCCGTCGAGGCTTCCGTCTTTGCAGGAGTAGCAGCCGTTGTTTTCGTATGATTGGCTGATACAGCCTTTTTAACAGAATTCTTACTTACAGACGGGCTTTTCCCCGTTGCTTTTTTACAATCTCGTTTCGATTGTCTAGGCGACGTGGCTTTGGCTTTCTTACTTGCGCCTACAAATTCGTCGTAACTGTGCGTTGTTTGAGTCATAATTATGCTGTTTCCCGCTATTAACGTTTTGTCTGCGCCTTTGGGTATTTTCTCATTTAAAACAATAGGCTTTGTCATTTTGTTGCTTTGTTTCTTTTTCATAAGGTTATCTCCTTTAATTGCAGGCACGCTTTTCTCGGTGCACGCCTATGCCGTTTGTGATTTTCTTCTTTGCGTTCGCCGGCAGCTTTAAAGAAAAATCACTATATTTGTGATTTTGCCGTACGTTTGCGCGCTGATGTGCGCCGCAGCGAGTAGGAGAAATCACAAATTTATTCAAACCTATTGACTTTTTTTCGCCAAATGGTATATAATAATATTGTCCTTAGGGACCGTCTTAGCTATTTAGAGAGCTATGTTAGGTATTCACCGGTTACATTCTTTTGTAGCCGGTGTGTTTTTTATTTGCGACTCTTCATATTTCTTGTCTTACGCCTATTAGCGTTTCCGGTTCGGGAGTTTGTAAAAACTTCCTTTTTTATTTTGCTTACGTCCGCTTTGGACAAATCTTTTCTAGGCGAGTTAGCTTTAAACTTCTCTCCGATTCGTATCGGTTTTCCTGTATCGTCAAGGGTTTCTACATAAGGTTTAAATTTAGATTTACCGTTAGAATATGTAAGAGTAATACCTTTGTTCGACGTGGTTAATTTAACAACCGCCAAATCGTCTAAATCGTTAGAATCTATTACTACGACTTTGCGGTAATCGCCTTTGTTCTCGTAACCCGGTTTATTGTAATTGCTTTGTCCGTAAAAATTTTCGTCACGGGTTTGCAGCGTTCGGCCGTTCGGGATATTCTTAGATACGTTCTTTTTGTCTTTTCTCATTTGTTACCGTCCTTATGTTTCTTTACCGCCCGTACGCCCCATATAATGAGCCATATCGGCAAAGTTACTATGTAGAATATAATTTTGAAAACCCACCAAACACCTTTGGCAAACGGTTTAAAAAATGCAGACAGTACACCTATCGCTATTACTCCAAAAACTATTGCTATTATCCACCAGTACTGAACAAACAAATCTCCTAATCTCTTAAAGAAAGCAGTTATTTGATTTAATATCTGCTGTACTTGGTTAATAGCTTCATTTACAGGCTCTTTATCTCCGTTCTGTCGGTTATTCACTACGCCTAAGTTGTACGTCTGTCCTTGGGTCTGGAATGTTAGTTGTAAAATCATTACGTTAGATACTTCGGTTTCTTTAATGGTGTTTTCTCCTTTCCACAGTAACGACAATTTTGTAAAAGTAAAAATAAAATCCAACGGATTTTTGTCACTGCTCATTAACGTTTGTGTTTCGTAAAAGCTAAGCACCCACTGTTTGTTTAAAATATTTGCATTGCCTTTTGTCATTATTTTGGAATCCTCGTTATTGTGGTAAGCTACAAACTCTTTGGGTGTCATTATACGTTTCCATTTATGCTGCCCCGAAAAGTTTATTCCGCCCTCAAAACTATGGTTTACCGCGTCGTCGGATTTTTTTATTATAGGCTCGCGCTTTACGGCTGCTCCTGAGGTTCGGTCGTAATTTGTATTGTAATGGGAATGCAAAATGTTAGTGCAGTACTTGTATGTAAATTCTTGCGTATAAAACTCTATTTTTACCTCTAACAAATCGTCTATTCTGCGGTCGGTGGAAAACGCCACAAAATGCGCGTTAGTTACTCCCGTTGTCGTTCCGCCGAAGGACATTTTAAATCCGTCGCTGTAACTGACGTGTCCTATAAATTCGTCTGTAATCTCTACAACGTCCGTTTCGTCCACTGTATAATCTACATTTTCGTCCTTTGTAGTTGCCGTCCACATTTTGGAAACGGGATAGGTCTTTTCGGTTATACTGCCGCTTGCAGGCTCACCGTCAAGATTAACGTTATACGGTCGGGATATAGACGCTACGTTGTAAATTCGTACATCGCTGTCTAACAGCTCGAAGTTAGTAATCTTATACTTAAAAAACACTCCCGAACTGTTAAGAAACGTAAGCTTGTAGTTCGCAAAGTTTAGAATACTTGAATTGTCTTTGGCTCTTGCCAAAGTAATAGAGCTTGCTTTTAAAGCTCCAACGTCTCCGCTAGGTTGGTAAACGTAAATAAGCAGTTCGCCCTCGTCGCTTTCCGCCAGCTGAAACACGTTTAGCGAATAGTCTTTTTCGTTAGCAGGGTATTTGCTTTCGTCAAAGGTTTCGTCAATATGTAAATCGTCCAGAACGTTACTGCCGACAGTTTCGGCAGCGGCAAAGGCTATGCCCGACGGGACACAGCCTAAACTTACTACTATTAAGATTAAAGCTAATATTAAAGATATCTTTTTCATAGCAGCCTCCTAAAATATAACCGACGGCGGGTCAAGTTCTATACCCTCAACCGCAACTGCGCAACGGAACGTCA
Organism: uncultured Christensenellaceae bacterium; assembly: GCA_910587795.1. Taxonomy (GTDB): domain Bacteria; phylum Bacillota; class Clostridia; order Christensenellales; family CAG-314; genus Fimimonas. Next base: position 11,318 of record CAJUNH010000015.1, on the reverse strand, counting down.
ACGCAATCGACTTACCGTCTATTGATGTAATGACTAATTTATAGTTAAAGCCCTCGTCCTCGACTGCCTTCACGATTTCGCTATTTGGATACAATGCTTGCAAAACAGCCGAAAGTGTTTTGCTGCGCTCTTTAACAGTAATACCGTTATCACGCTCCATAATCTCAAACGCCGGGGTTAAGTCTTCAATGCCCAGCCAATTACTTACATGACCGTCGACGGCATATTCGAAGTCATTTCCGGCAGGTAATATTTTGTATGTATAACCTTTCTTCTTGCTTAGCCACTCAACAAGATAGTGCACCTCTACGTCGGCAGCGAACATAACAAGATCGTTGCTATCTACGTAGTAGCGGTTGCCGTCGATTGTTACCCAAAAATCCGTAGCTCGGTTCTTGCAATAGTTAGTAGCTTCCAACAATACATAAACGCCGAACGCAAAGCCCACAAGCAAGATTATTCCAAGTATGATACAGATAATTGCTAATGCTTTGCTCATAGTCGCACCTCACTAAAAAATAACTTTATCGGTATTCAGCTCAATGCCGTTGGCCGGTATAGTTATCTGCGAACAATCGAACATACCTTCGCCTATGCAAGTACCTCTGTCAACTTCGCCTTTACCTTCAACAGTAGCCGTCCAATCAACGCTTATTCTGTATTGCTTAGCGGTACTGCCACTATTTTTTAAGCTGTTCCAAGTAGATAAGAACATTTTAAAATAAGCTGTTGCCGCTTCCATAGGTCCAATATAACCGGAATAAAACGAAGCACTTTGATCAGCATTCATGTATAACCTATAACTTCCGTTTTCAATGGCAACTTTGGCAGTTGCAGAAATAAGCTCACCGTTATAACGAGTTTCGCAGGTTGCCATGTCGTTAATACAAATAATCGTGCCGTTTCCAACAGTAATCGTCGGCGTGATTGTACCTACCGAAAACGTAGGAATTAAATTGACGGTATGATTAGTTCTTGTAGTCGACAATACTAACGTAGACGCCTCAACGGCTATACTTTCAATACGTTTGTAATAGTCGATAACAGCAGATTTAGTGATTGCTGCGTTTGATGCGGACGTTACAGATACTGTTTTGGCAACGCTAAACGGTTTATTGCATGTTACACTTGCACTCAATCCGTCCTCAGAAACTGTAAGCGTAATTGCATTATCCTCGTTGTTTGAAATAGTCCATTTGAATAAGTCCGTAGAACCGACAGGATCGACCACAACTCTAAGAGTATACGAATTACCGCTTGCCGCAGAAGATGTTGCGGTAGATAAAAGCATAATGTTTTCTGCTCCGTATATTTTGTCCTCGTCGATAAACAATCCTGCGCCTACATCGTCAACGGGTTTGTCCGCTCCGCAGCGGGTACACTTGCCGTCCTCGCCGTAATTATGTGCAAACAAACATATGGCATTTGTACCTTTTGCAGCACCGACAATAAGCCATATTAACACGGCTGCAATTATGATTATTGCTAACGTAATAGCAATATTTTTCTTGGTTTGCTGTTTCATTATTTTTTCTCCTTTAAAATTTTTATTATTTTCAATGCCGTATATCGGCGTTTGAACTGAGATATTGCCACGCCTTGATTTTTTGCGCAGATTATTACGGCAGCCGAACCACCGCCTTTCAGTTGGTAAACAAACGTAAATTTTTTCATTTTCTAACTCTTTCAAAACACTCGCAGTAATTCCCCTTTACGTCTGGATCATTTAACAGAATGTCATAACGTTTGCAAAGGTGATCGCCTTGTTGAGCGTTGATAGTAAATAAATGGCTGCACAAAATACATGCTTTTCTTTCGGGTATTCCTTCCTCTTTCCGTATTCTTTTTACAATTTCCGGAACTGTAATTATTTCTTTATCCAACGCGCAAACGCCGCATATTATGGTGCTACGGTTATACGCTTCTATTTTGATTTCGGCTTTACATTTGTTTCCGCAAAGTTCGCATTTTACCATTTCGCACTTTCCCTCTAATTTAGACATTCAGCAGTCTTTACAACTTACCAAGCGGACAATATTACCGCTTAAAACGGTATATTTTTGCAAAACGGACAGTTTTGTAATGGTATTTCACGACTACACACCCACTCGCTGCCTATTTTTTCTGTGCCGTAGTTATTTACAAGTTCGATTTTTCGATTAAAATCTATTTTGCTTGTTATATCTATTTTTTCGCCGCAAAAATCGCAGACTCCGTAAAACACTACTTTTCCTATACGCGGCTTTACACTTTCCTGTTCAATTATTCGCTGAATTTGTAATGCTTTTGGCAAATCCATTGTTGTGCTCCTTTTCCGTGCGTTTTTGGGAGCGGCGGACCTCCCAGTGCGAAACTTTGTTAAGTTACACATTTCCCAATTTACCGCCAAAGGCTAGGGCGGTATAACGTTACCGCTAATCGTTTTCCGCTTCCAATTTTTCTAATGCAATTTCAAGCTCTTTGCATAAATTCCTGTATTTACAAGAAACACAATCTTTGTGTTTATCGCACTCCGCTTGAACTGCGTTTAGTAATTTAATGTAACATTCATTCATTTTTTTGCCCTCTCGTAAAAGTACCGGATAACGTGTTGGGCGCAAACATTACACCCCGGCTGCTGAAATGCTTCGCCCTGTTCGTTCGATTCTTGGGTACAATTTTCGTGCATTGCGCAAACAGCGCAAAGGTCGTTGTCTTTATCCAAAAGCCGCAGTACTGCAAGTTCGAGCGCTGCGGCAATTATTTCTTCTTTGGATTGTTGCGGCGTTTCCGTAAAAGTAAACATTCCGCTTAGCATAACCTGCGATCTTGGCAAAAAATGCGAATCTATTGTTTCTTTGGCGAACACGCCGATTGCGCTTTTGTTTTCATCTATTTGCTTGCCTTCAAGCATTTTGCGGAGTTGGCTATCGCCGCTGCCTTTAATGGATATATTAACCGATAAAATACCGGCTTCCGTAAAGTAAACGGTTGCCGGAACAGTAAAGGATTTGCCTTTTGTGCCGTCCATAGTTTCGCGCTCCTATTTTTAACAATTATTCCCATAATTGGGTAAACTGCTTGAAGTTTGCGAAATAGTTTGCTATAATCAATAACGACCAAGAAATTGAATATTTTTGCAAAAACCCTGATTACGCAAACTTCGATGCAGTTTTATTTCCATTTCTGGAACTATTGCTAATTATAGTGTCGTTTATGGAAATTGTCAAGAGGTTTTTACTAAAAAGTACCATTTCTGGAATATTTTTGACTTTTGGAGGCAAAATGACAGAATATCTAAGCAATTACATAGACAGATTGCAAAAAAAAAGGAAAGAACTGCGAATCAGCTATGACGAACTTGCTGACAAGACAGGCTTACCTAGAACAACAATTACAAATACTATGTTAAAATACTTGAAGCGTTCGCCTAGTGCTGATGTATTGAATAAATTGGCTATCGCGCTAGACTGCCCAACAATAGAAGAAAACGCGCAAGGCGTAACAAACTACGAATTGACTCCCGACAAGGAAGAACTACTGATGTTGTATGAAGAAATCGGTAGCAAGCTTGGAGCCGAAGCACAAAAAGGGCTTATCACCTACGCCCGATTCCTTGTGGATGGCACAAAGTAATAAGCCATTGAAAAAACGTTCATAGTCGCTATACTCGTGTTACCACGCGAAACGTGGAATAACACAAAAGGAGTATTTGTAACTATGAACGCAGAACAAATGATTTTGCTATCGCAAAAGTTGGTAATGCTTAGCCTTGCCAACGACCCAGCCGACAAGAATCGGCTTACCAAAGAGATTGCCGCGCTTAACGCCGAACTGACGGAAAGCGCAGGATCTAACGAAAAAACCGTTTATTGCAGACTTTTGAAATTTACCGATAAGGAGATTTCAAAGATGCCGAAAACATTTAGAAAAGAGTTTCGAGTGGAAGGCTGCACCGCGCACGTTCGCAAACGCTGCGACGATCGCTACCGTTGCAGCTACGAAATACGCTACCGCCGTAACGGTTACAACGTAACAGCAAGCGCAACAACACTTGAAGAAGCAAAACAAAAATTTATTGACAAGCTGCACCAAGCAGACAAACAAGACAAGATAACAACCACCACTGGGGAACGCGCGCCGACAATGTTTAACGAATTTGCGTTCTTTTGGTTTGAACAGTATCACAAACGCAAGGTTACCGAACAGACGTACAAAAAAAATCTTAACAGATTTAAACACGTGATAGAGCCACGCTTCGGCAACACAAAACTAAGCGACGTTACCGCCAAGAACGTACAAAAAGTTCTAGACGATTACAGCAGTCAAGGTAAAGAAAAAACTGTGCGAGAAATACACAGTTTATTTAAACAAATTTTTGAGTATGCAATTCGTTACAGGTTGATAAAATACAGTCCAACCGATATAGTATTCCAAGATTACAGCCGAGGAAACGTAAAACACGGTAAAGCGCTAACGTTTGACGAAGAAAAGAAGCTATTGACGGAATCCGCAGGAACACCGTATCAACTAATGTTTGCCGTTGGATTATACACCGGGCTTAGACCGAACGAGTATTACACAGTTCAAATTAAAGGCAATATGATAATTGCCAAGAATAGCAAGCGGAAAAACGGCGAGATCTCTTTCAAGCGCATTCCAATACTGAAAATGCTTAAACCGTATTTGGAAGGCGTTGACGAAATTCGTTGGCATGTTGCAAATCGAATACGTGAAAAGTTTACTTCGATTTTACCCAACCACAAGCTTTACGACTTGCGAACTACGTTTTACACGCGCTGCGAGATGTTTGGCGTTGCTGAAGCTGCAAAAAACGAAATGGTTGGTCATTCCGGCGGCGTATTGCGCAATACGTACACCGACTTGCCCGACGATTATTTAATAAAAGAGGCAGAAAAGCTTGTGTGGTAAAGTTTACCCCCAAATTTACCCCCAAATATTCAGTAAATTTGGCAAGGTCAAATTGCGAAATGGTTAAAAAACATTAAAAAAAGCCTAAAAATAGGCGTTTAGTGGTTAAATTTTCCTAAAAATGTCTATTTTTACGCAATTTGCTTGCCTGCAAGTCCCGTCACCTCCACCATTTTTGGGGTAATTTTAGGTTTTTGTAACCATTATTATCCCATTTTTAATGCAATTTTGGTTTTTTTAGGGATTTGCGACCACCGTTAACCGCTCAAAAGTCGATTTTGGAGCACATTTTGGGGCATAAAACTAATATTTAAGTTTGCGTCCTTCTTTTAGCAGAAACTCATCGGATAAGTCCGTATAAGTGTCACCCAATGCGCCTAACGAGTGCCCTACAAATACGTTACGCGCGACGTCTGCTATACCGCACTCCTGACATCTTGTATAGAATGTTGTGCGCAGATCGTAAAGTCTGTTGTCCGGTAAAACCTTGTGGAAGCGTTCGCGAATACGGTTTTGTACGTAAAAAGTTAATTTACTTACGCCTTTTAGGTACGGTTTTAACATTGGCGTTATTGGAATTTTTTTGTATTCGACCTTGCCGTTTTTGCGCTTACTGTTTATGGCAACGATGAAATCGCCTTGTATTTTGGCGCTGTAATACTCGTTTGGACGCAAGCCCGTATACAGCACTACCGCGAACATAAGTTGGTACGGTGTGCCCGCTGTGTCGTCTAGCAAGAGTTTTTCTTGCTTTTTGGTGAGGGCGGCGCCGTGCTGGCGTTCGTGCTTTTGCTGGAATACCAAGTCCATTGGGTTGGCGGATATGATGCCGTGTCGAATAGCCATTTTGAAAATGCCGTTTAGTTGACCGAACACGTCTTCTGCCGTTTTGAACTTTTGCTGCTCGTTGAGGTTGTCGACAAGCTGTTGACACATAAAGGTTGTTATGCTTTTGAGTTGCGCGTTTTCGAACGTGGGCTTTATGTGCAGGTTGTATTTGCCGAGAGTAACCTTGAATGTTTTGGGCGTTACCTTGCGCTTGTAGTACGTTTCGAAATAGTAAGTTGCAAATTTGTTGAATGTTGTAGGTACGCTTGATACCGAGTTTTTCTTTCCCGCCTTTTCTGCTTCGTATAGTTTGACGATGAATTTTTCCTTTGCCGTTTGCAGGTTGTTTGCAGAAACGCAGACATTGTAACCGTTACGGCGATACCTAATTTCGTAGTTCCATGTGTTTTTACCGCTTTTTCTTTGACGGATACGGGCTGTGCAGCCCTGTACTCTGAATTCTTTTTGGAATGTTTTTGCATATTTGAAATCTCCTTTGAGGAAAACTTCAAAGCCGTTTTTTCAGTTAATTGTTTTTCGTTTTCGTCCGAGGGGCTGGCGTTGATTTTTTGCAAAGCGATACTGTCCGCCGTAGCTTTGAGGATTGACCTTGCTATATCGTCGTTGCCTTCGGGTAAAGATTTAATTGTTTTTAAAATATTGTCTAAATCTTGGTTGGTCAAGTATTCTTATTCGGACGGGCTGTCGGAAATTATTCCGCGTCCTTATTGCTTTGAATACTATGTTCTTTTACCATTGCTTTTCCTCCTTTTTCGATAAGACTTTTGTTTTGCTTTTCTTTGGCAAACTGTGTAGTTCGCTGTCAAAGAAATTCAGCATAGTTGCGCATATGCCGTTGTAAGCATATTGGCAACTTACCTCGTTACAGCCGTAGCTACTTCTTCGCATTGTCCAGCAACGCTTGGTAGCCGGCTTCTATCAGCTGCACTTTGGTGTAACCGAATCTATGTAGAAACTCATTTATTTCCACTGCTTTTTCTCGGGGCACGCTTGTACCCCATATCATATTTTTCGCTTTTCTTTCTTGCTTGTGAGCTTCCTCGTATCTCTTGTCCTTCGCTGATCTACTCTTTTCCATAATGGTACCTCAAAATAGCATTGTCGTATTTATACGATTGAACATATTATACTATTTGTAGACAACGGAGTCAAGAGGTTTTCAAAATCTGTTTTGGCTTACTGCCGTAAACTTTTTAAGCCGTGTATCTCGTAGTCGGTCAAGTAGTCCGGCGTGTCGCTCATTAACCCATCCTCGAACATCCGTTTATCTACTTTCAAGCCGTCGAGTTCAAAGTCCTTGACATTATACAGCGTTGACAAGATAGACTTGTTGATTGTTACGTTGAGCACCGTTTCTTTTAGTAGGCGCACTATGATGGCGAATTGCTTTTCGTCAAAATACAAAAAGTGTGTCGGTTCTTTGCGTGGAGGTTGCTCCTCCAACTTTACTTCGCCGAATATGCTTTCTGTAAGTTTGGGTAAGCCGTAGATTAATGCGTCGTTTACTACCTTGTTGAAACTCTTGTATTCGGGCAGTTCCATTAGCCTATCTATCTGATCGCTTATATCCGTATTCGTAATACGAACGTGTTTTTCGACGCCGATAATTTTGCTTTTATCTTTCAATTTTTTCTCCCTTTTTTGTGCTTAATTCAAAAGCGGGTTTCCCGCTTGTTGCAAGTCGAAGTAGGGAAAACATCCCACTTCCTTATCCTGCTTACTTATTTATATAAATTCCTCCCACTTTTTTAGTTACTAAGTGGGTTAAATCAGAGCATACGCATCACCTCCTTTTTATATATCTCTCTAAGGGGTAGGCGACGAAAACGTCATTTTTACGACCGTTTTTGAAAAGTTATTAAAGATTTTTATTTGCCCGTAAAACAAAAGTCTAGCGGACAGTATTTACCCTTTAAAGGTAAATGCATATCTGCCAGACTCCTCTTGACATTCTCATCAAGTCCAGTTCAAACAAGACGTTAGTAATGATGTTCGAAACCACTACCCAATATTCCGTTCAATCGTATTGTATCACTATCAATTATTGTTGTCAATATATTTTAGAATATTTATTCTAAATATTTTCAAACTTTTATTCTATCCATGATTATTTTGTAAATATGTTCCCCAAGCTGTTTTCCAGTCTTAATTGTGTTTTGTGCAAATAACATATTCGCATTTAATGCTAACGTACTACCAGTCCTATCAATAATTTGTTATCAAATCTTCGTTGTGAGAATATTGCTTTGATTGTTTTAACACAGCTGTCTTTAAGATTAATTATGTACTCATAACAATCAGAAGTAATTACTAATTCTGTTTTGTTATTTATACCAGCAACATTATCCTCAGTTATATCTGCTTCTTTTACTGTTTCCCCCATTATGACGTTGTCTTTATGTTTTTTTAAACCAACTTTTGTTGCAAATATATTACCTAGTGAAACTCCAATCCCAATATCTAATCTATTTTCAGTTTTTTCCTCATTGACATCATTTACCATATCTATCATTCGCATTGCGCTAAAAAGTGCTCTCAATGCAAAATTATCTGTTTCTTTGCTGAAAGAATTAAAAACAGCAGACTCCCTATCTCCTTGCAACTGAACGTGAGTTCCATCATATTGCCTTACACATTTATTCATACCTTTAAGTAATATTTGCACTAATTGCTTAATATCTGGCAAATGTCCTTCATCTACTTTATTTGTAAAACCTCTTATGTCAGCATACAATACAGCAGAATCAGTTAAATGCTTTGAATTCTTTAATGATAAATTGGTAAAATCGATTTGCGTCGTTGCACCTGAAAAGTCTATCTCGCCAATATTTGTGTCATTTGCTTGTTCTTTCGCATAATCTAAAGCATTGTCTTTGCGATTATAGTATTGTTTAGGAAGGGCGTATTCCACATCGCTATAATTTGCCTTATACACTGTTAACTCCGCATATTTTTTTGCCAATTTAGCAGATAATATCCCATCGCCAAAAAACTCGCTTTTAATATCACGCGGCAACGAGTCGTAAACTTCTCTGGAAATTAAAATCTCGCCATCGGAACAATTCGACTGTAACTTGGCAGCACGATTCGCAGGAGAGCCTATCGTTGTCATTTCCGTTATTCCGCTATCTGGATCGGAAAATTCAAACTCTGTAAATTCTCCCAAATCAGCGCCATCTCCAATTGTAAATTTATCCATATTATTAAATTTGCCAATATTACTGTGCATGTAATCGGCAAGAGAATTGGCAAAGCATATCACTTGCAACATCTTCAAAATTGAGCTTTCCTCACATTCCATTGTATAAAAATGCAATCTTGATGTAGTAAACTTTTCAATTTCAATATCACCAATATCCAAAGCGAATTTTTCCATACTTTTTATAAAAACCTCTAAAGCACGAAAACTCCGTGCTAAATCCTCATACTTTTTCTCGTCTTTTTTGACAATGCTATTCAAATTGTTAATATTAACGTAAAAATGTACTCCATAAAATTTTTTCATATGTTTGACTCCTTGAAAAATATAATAGTGTCAACAAATTATTAGTTTGCATTTTACACACTAATATATATTTGTTTCCTTGTCTTTGACGTAATTTAAATTGTTTATGCAACAGGTTATATCATCCAAACAGGGACGATTAGATTGTCTCTGTCAAAAGCGCTTAATTTGTCTGCCATACATACCACTGCCGAAGCGCCAAGCTGCATTGGTGATTTGTCAATAAGCGAAAATACCCTTGTAATACGTTTATCAGGCAACGCCGTTTTCTTTATTTCAATCGGACAAAGCTTTCCGTCCCTCTCCAAAACAACGTCGATTTCCTTAGCGTCATGGTCGCGGTAATAATTTATAAAAGGTGAAATTCCCGCGTTTTGATAACTCTTTACAATTTCCGAAACGACAAAGTTTTCAAGCAACGCGCCGCTCATTGCTCCGCTTTCCGCAACCTCCGGCGACGACCATTTTGTTAAGTAACAAACAAAACCTGTATCATAAAAGTATAGTTTGGGTGTCTTAATTGTTCTTTTGAGTACATTATTTGAATAAGGATGCAGTAAAAAGACAATGCCGAGAGTTTCAAGAATATTGAGCCATTGCTTTGCTTGGATCTGGTTTATGTCCGCGTCCTCTGCCATAGATTTGTAATTGACAATTTGAGAACAACGCGCGGCAGCGGAAGTTATAAATCTTGAAAACTTTAACGCATCGATAGAACCCGAGAGTTCTCTAACGTCACGCTCGATATAAGTTGACAAATAGGAGGAATAATACCTGTCTCTATCTTTATATCCCGACACAGCTATTTCGGGCATACAGCCATTCCAAATACGTTTAAACATTTCGGGCGTTGTTACGCTGGCAATGTTTTTACTTTCTTCAAGCAATGATTGAAAATCCGTAGTGAAAGGCTTGGACTTATTTCCGGCAATCTCACGTTGCGAAAGTGGCGACATATGAAGAATACAAACCCTACCGGCAAGTGATTCTTGCACACCACGCATAAGAAAAAATATCTGTGAACCCGTCAGCCAAAAATCCCCTGCATTGTGATGCTCATCAATATGAATCTTAATGTATGTGAACAATTCGGGAGCATATTGAACTTCGTCAATAAGCACGGGCGGAGCATACAATTCTAAAAAAAGTTTCGGGTCCGTCTTTGCCAGTTGCCTTACCGATAAATCATCTAGCGTTACATATTTTCTTCCTATGCCTTCCTTTTCGGAAAGCATTTTAAGCATCGTAGTCTTACCAGATTGTCTCGGTCCGGTCAAAAGTATTGCCGACCAACTTTTACTTGTTTCTAAAATAACTTCTTCCATATGACGGTTAATATATTTCATAATATACCTCGCAAATAGTATACATACGTTATTAAACTTTGTCAACACAAAAATTCGGCTAATATTAAATTCAAATAAATTTTAGCCGAAATTATTGTCGAACATACGCACAACTATATGAAGCTATTATAGGTGACTAACAAATTCAACCTTGAATATTTCCCAAAATCAAGTATTTTTAAAATTTGGGAAAAGGAGTTTTAGAAAATCAACATAATACAAATAATCACACGGGAATACTTATCGTTGCCATACATAGCAAAACAGCAGACATCAATTAAAACAGCAATACACAAAATACAAAACGGTTAGAAGTATTGCAAAGAATATTTCTAACCGCTTAACTATCAACTGAAAAGGCTTTGAAGTTTTAGTATTTTTTTTTGATTTTGGGGCAAGATTGGGGCAGAGTGGTTTTGAACCACAATATGTTGTGATAAATACGACAGTTTTGAACAATATGTTGTGGTTGTGTCGTATTGATGTTATACTGCAAGTCCCGTCACCTCCACCATTTCGGGGTATACGCATATCTCTCTGAAAAAGAAACCGCAGATGCGGTTTCTTTTTCTTTTGCGCCGTAACTGTTTTATGCATTACGGGAGATAAATCGTCGCCCTTTACAATTTGTCAAGGCGGCGTATTCCGTCCCCAGACGGTAAGCACAAGCGAATAACAAATCTATGTAATTTTTATGGAATACATAT
>CAJUNH010000014.1 GCA_910587795.1 uncultured Christensenellaceae bacterium | reverse complement strand
TTTTTGCGTCCTTTTATGCTGTTATGGTGCAGGTGGTGGGACTTGAACCCACACGTAGTCACCTACATTGGATTTTGAGTCCAACGCGTCTGCCATTCCACCACACCTGCATTTATTGTGCCTATATAATATACCACATTCATTATATTTTATCAACAATTTTTAAGCATATTTTTGTAAAAAACTGTTAATAAAAGTTACTCTATTTACTAAAATTTAGCTTAATTTGCAAATTTACAGATAAATAAGCGCCAAATATTGCGTAAAATAATAATCTGTGATAAAATAATACCAGTTATCTACCCGTAGTCTAATTGGATAAAATTATGCCCTCCGACGGCATCGTTTCGGGTTCGAGTCCCGACGGGTAGACCATCAAGACACACGCAAAAGGAGCGTATAAAACTCCGCCACGTGTGTCTTTTTCTATGTAAAACAGGGGTAAATTGCCGTTTTTATGGTAGTTTGCCCTTTTTGTTGTTTCTTCGCTCATCGCCGTGGGGATTTGTTCTTTACTCGCTTTGGAAAATCTCAAACCTTTAACGATTGCACAAAAAGGATTTTTGCACGATAAGGAGCGTATGATTTCTTCTGTCTTAATCAACGAAAAAATGACCGACCGCACCCTTATGAACGCAGTCGGTCAATTTATTTTTAACGATTTCTTTTTCCTGTATTCTCTGTTCCTCGGATTTCCTCATGATAGAAATAATCCACGATAACCGGATGTCCCTGCGGAACTCTGCCATAAGGCATTTCATTATCCACAAAGGGACAATCATACTTCTTAGCCATTTCCTCAGCTTTTACTTCAAGCGCTTCAAAGTAGCTGCGGTTATGCTTGTTGTAGATCTCATCGTAAAGCGGTACAAGATCGGGATATTTTCCTGCTATATAATCCATAATCGTCTTCTTGAAACCGCCCCGAAGGTTGAGATTTTCAAGCCAGAACAGATCGCACTGATCCTTTACCCGCTCAAAAATCGCTTCAAAATCCGTGATACCGGGGAATACCGGGGATACGAAACAGACTGTACGGATCCCTGCGTCATACACCTGCTTCATAGCAGCGATACGCCGTTCAATGCTCGAAGCAGAGTCCATATCGTTCTTGAAATTTTCATCCAGTGTGTTGATCGACCATGAAACGGTTACTCGTCCAAGCTTCTTCAGCAAATCAATATCCCGTATCACAAGATCAGACTTTGTGCAGATAAGAATATCTGCGTCACTGCCGATCAGCTGCTCCAGCAGTTTTCTGGTATTTCCGAATTGCTCCTCCTGTGGATTGTAGCCATCAGTCACAGAACCGATGACCACGCGCTGCCCGGCATATTTCTTCGGATTCTTAATTTCCGGCCAATGCTTCACGTCAAGGAAAGTGCCCCATTCCTCCGTGTGTCCGGAAAAGCGCTTCATAAAAGAAGCATAACAATACTTGCAGGCATGTGTGCAACCCACATAGGGATTGACCGAATAACCGCCTACAGGCAGACTGGACTTGGTCATGATGTTCTTTGTTTCCACCTCATTAATGAGGATTCCGTTTATTACTTCTGCCATGATCTCTGTACCTCCAACACTTTATTAAATTCTTCCGGCATTTCCTGAATCATATTTTCATCCCCTATGATAGAGACAAGGTCTTCCTTCATAAACACCGGAATGCCGAGCGTATGTGCCTGGTTTGTCAGAGACCATGCCCATTCCGGCTCCGTATGAATCTTCCTGCTCTGAGCTCCGGTCATGGTGCCGACAACAATCCAGTTGATTTTGGAAAGGTCAACTCTGCCGGGATCATCGAATAGCGGCTCAAAGGTAACATGGTAGTGTTTTGCTCTGATGTTTTTCCGAAGGGCGTCAATACGCCACAGTTCTGTTTTTCTCGTCACCGTAACGCCAAACCATGCGTTTTCCAGATCGGTATCAAAATCTAAGAGATCAGGTCGCTTGGTAAGAAACAGGAACTGATGCTGTGGATTTTCACGGATCTTTGCAAATACCTCGTCTCTCCATTCCTGCTTCCAGCCGGATAGATCGCTCATGCCGGTAAGAAGAAAGTTCTGCGGACATTTCTTTTCCATCATTTTGAGCTTGCTCGGAAAGTATTCAGGGGTAGTGAAATCATCGATCATATGCCAGCGTTTCACATTATTACGTGCATAGCAATATGTACACCCCACCGTACAGCCGATGACAATATTCATGTTTTGAATCTGATCTTTTATACAAATACTCATGACTTCTGCCACTCCTCAAGATTCTTTCTGATACGGTCAAGGCAGTCCTCAAACCGTGTAATTTCTTCCTCTGAAAAACCTTTATAGTAAATGCTGCCCATCTCATCAGATACAGTATCGTACTCTCCCTTTAAGGCATGTGCTTTCTCGGTCAGAAACAGAAGTGTTTTCCTTTTGTCCGTTTTAGACTGAACGCGGCTTATCAGCCCTTGATTTTCCATTCTTTCCAGCATCGTCGTAAGAGATGTTATAGCCAATCCACATTTTATCGAAAGTGACCTGATTGAGATTCCATCCTCCTGCCAAAGCACATAAAGAATGCGCCCCTGAGCTCCATTGAACGCATCAACATTCTTTTCGCTGAGAATCTTCTCAAAGATTCGGTCTCCAAGCTGTTTTATCTTAGTGACAAGAAATCCACCATTCATTTTCATAGAAAAGCTCCTATATAGTAGTTTTATTAAAAAATACCATATAGGAGTTTTATTGTCAACAGTTTATATGTCCAAATAGATATAATTTCCGATTTGTCGCTTCGTTGTATCGCCCCCGTGGACGCCTACCCTGTTTTCGGCTTAAAAAGACGCTCCCTTTTGTTCATCATCACCATGAATAAAAATCCGCCGTCCTAAAAGGTGTTTGACATAGAGATCTTCGTTAGACAAACAAATAGCGCACTACTCCATTTACGGAGTACAGTGCGCTATACTTTTTTATTTAAGATGATAAATTGAAATTTAGCGTTACGGTTCATCAAAAAATAACTTTAAATCAATATTTTCACAATCGTATCCAACAATCTTTAACCTATTTAGTCCATTAGTTAAAGAAACTATTTTTGTCGTTGTTAGTTCATTGGAATTGTCTTGTAAATGCTCTATTAAGACGGTTATGTAATTATTGCTATCAATAAAAACAACTTTTGCATTACCGCTTGTAATATTAAAATCAATTTGTATTTCTATCTCTGCATTTTCTTCAAGCGTCTTCTCCCATAAGGTTTCGCGCCCGTCAAATTGTGAAGCAGTAAGTGAATAGCCGCCTTCTATTGGATTAAATACCGAATTACTCTTTGCATAGCGGTCTGTAATTTGTACTATTTTTTCGTCGTCATTATATTCCTGTTTAGCAAATTCATTACCGCAACCCGTAAAAATGATAGTAAGACACAAAATTAAACAAAAAAAGATACTTGTAAATGCTCTTTTCATAGGAATCACTTCTCCGCTAAATTACTGTTTATCGCACAGTCATTATAACAAAACCGTAATAAAAAAGCAAGGAAAAACCGATTATTTGCCCTTGCTTTTATACCTATAAAACACACCGTAATCGGCGATTTTTATTTACCGACGGCAACCGTCAATTACCGTTGAGTTACATAGAAAAATCGAAATACGGAATACCTTTATCAAATTTCCAATACCCGTTTGTAAGCGCCAATTTAGATTTTAAGGAATTGGGAGAATTCCAAAAATCTTCGTCGAGAGTTTCGCATCCGCACGCATTGCCGAATTGAATAGACGACACGTAACAATTAGTTAAGTTATCGATTTCCGCAGGGCAAAACTCGTCCGTAGTTGATGAATTGATTTGTTCTTCCGCATTGAAAGTTGCGCATTTGCTTACCGTTATATTACCGATGCCGGCTACAAGCCCCGCTACTTTCGAGCTGTTTTTAAACGTGGGAAAAGTGAATTCGAACAAACCTTTGTCGTTGTATACAAAACAGGACGTAATGCTGTTATTTGCCGCCGAACCGATTAACCCTCCGCAGCGTCGTTTAATATCGTCGTCCTTATTGCCGCTTTTAAAATTGTCCATTATTATACTATTGCTCTTTGCATAGCATTGATTTACGCCGAGTTTAGTTATATATCCCAAAAGACCTCCCGCATAGACGCTGCCCGTACTTTGCGCGGTTATCTCGTTATCCTCGGCAAAGCAGTAGTTAATGCCTAAAACTTCGGCATATTTTACAGGCAGAACTCTTGCGGCAATACCGCCGCAGTACACCGTTGAAGTACTGTACATACTAAACATTTCTTTTTTATAGTACAATGCCGTTGCAGTTAAAACGTTATTTACCGAGCCGGTATTTTCCACTCCGCCCGAAACCGTTCCGACAACTCCGCCTACAAACGGTGTACACCACATATCCGAAGATACGGCAGATATATTACAGTTTTCCACACGGCAGCCGCTTATTTTCGAGCAGCCGCCCGCTATTCCGCCTATAAATATCTCGGCTTGATTTATTTTATCGCTTTTACACTCGTTTAAAACGATTTCGGTATTTTCAACCGTACAGTCCGTAATAACGCAATCGATTAAACTGTCATCCTCCCAACCGTCTCTTGTTCCGCCGAAAATTCCGCCGATAAAACAGGCGTAACGCGCGTCTCTTATTGTTTGCGTAGCCGTAAGTTTACTGTTTTTAACGTGAACGTTGGATATTTCCTTACAGCCCGCAGCCGCAACTATCGCATCGCACCGTCCCGCGCCCTGCACCGTTATATTTTCAAACGTTACGTTTTTAATTGTCTGCGTAATTTCGTGAAAAAACGAAGCGTAGCCGTATTCGGCTTTTACTACGGCGTTTTTTATCGTATGTCCCTGACCGTCGAACGTTTTACCCAAAAGCAACGGAGTGATCGTTGCAAATTCACAATCGATATCGGCGGTAAGTTTTACAGAATAACCGCCGTCGTCGTTCCAAAAGTAACGGGCAATTAATTCTTCATATGTAGACACGTTTTTCCAAAGCATACCAAACCCGTCGCACCCCGATAAACAGGCGGCAAACGCTATGCATAATAAAATAACCGCAACGTTTAAAGCCAATAATTTTTTTTTCATTTCTGTTACTCCCCGTTTGTAATTTTTATATTTTTCAGCGACGGTTTACCGCCGTCAAAAGTCCAAATTCCGCTGTCAAGCGACATTGTTTCCAAAATGCTTTCCCATTCGCTTGGGTTTAAAACAGTCAAACCGTTAGCGTTCGGCGCACTTCCCTCTCCTACAAAACTGTTAAAAACAGTATCGCCCGACGGAGCAAAGATATCGCTTTTGCTGCCGGAAACGGTTACACCGTAAGCCGCACAGTTATTTACCGAACCGCCCACCCGCGCAATAAATCCTGCTGCCGCCACATTCTTTAAAGACGTACTGCCCGTTCCGGAAACCTTGCAGTCGACAACTATACTTTTTGAAACGGTACCGCCTGACGTGCCGCAGAAACCGCCTACATAGCAACTGTCGTCCGCTTTAGCGGAAGTCGTCGAGCAATCCAACGTCATACCGTTTACAAGACAGTCGCTTATGATTGCTTCGTTGCTGTAGCCGGTTATTCCGCCTACGGAATAGACGCCCTTTGAGTTTACCGCTATAGTTCCGCCCGACGCCAAACACTCTGTAATTTTAGCGTTACTAAACACACTACCCAAAATTCCGCCTGCCCAACCGCCGGTAGACTTAATTTCGCTGTTTTCAAAAACGCAGTTTTGTACAATTGAACTGCTTTCCAGCGTGCCTATTATACCGCCCGTAGTGCCGTTGGAATTTATTACCGAATTTACAACCGAGCAGTTTAAAAATTCTTTAGTTGAATGAGACCCGACTATTCCGCCGACCGCAAGCGAAACGCTTTTACCCGTAACGGATAAATTACTGTTTTCAAAAGTACAGTCGTATACGCCCGTAAAGCCCGTGCTTAATGTAGCCATACCCGCGCTGTATTCGCCCGCAATTCCGCCTACGTGTACCATAGTTGCGTTTGCGTCTGTTTTTACAATACTGAAAGATACGTCGCTGTTTATTACTGTGACGTTTTTAATCTCCTTGTACACAAGTCCTGCGGCAACTCCGCCGTTCAGCCACTGCGCATCGTCCGCTATAAAAGAAATATTACCTACAACGCCGTCAAAGGTTACGTTGTTTAATTTCTCTATACGTTTAAAAAACCCGCCGTCGCTCGTGAGAGTTTCGTTTATAGTACAGTTTTTTATCGTATGACCGTTGCCGTCGAAATTTTTAACGGAAAGCGGCGTCCAAGCGCGACCCTTCAAGTCTATATCGCACTTTAATGCGTAGCTTTTTCCGCTCTGCATGGCATACAGATCTTCAACGGTTGAAATGCCGTGCTTTACTGCGCCGCAGGCGGAAAAACAACATGCCGCGATACAAAAAACCGAAATTACCGACAGAGAAATAATGGCTTTAATAATTTTTTTCATTAAACAACACTTCCTTTTATAATTTTTTTAGAACCGATAACGCTTTTGCCGTTTTTTCCGGCTTTGCCTATATCGTACATATCTTTCCACATTGCGGAAGCCATAGGACCAGTTATAATGCTTCCGTTTTCGCCCGGCTTGCCCTTTTTTCCGCCGACGCCGTCTTTAATGACTACGCAGAAATTTTCGCTATCGAAGTCTGTTACTAAGTAAGCGCATTTTACAGCCGTGCCGCCGTTTCCGCCGTCCGCGCCCGCTCCCGGTCCGTTTTTAGATTCCCACTTAGTAGTAGCCGAACCTCGCCCGCCGTTTCCGCCGTTTCCGCCCGAAAAATTTAAATTGCCGCTTCCTCTAACGACAACGGAAGAAAGAATAATAACGCTTCCGCCGTCCTCGCCTTTTCCCGCGTCTATTTCCATATTGTCGTAAACCGACGAGGAATAATCGAAGCCGTCCGAGCCGTTTTCGCCATTGATACTGCAATCGCCCGTAACGTCAAAAATTACGTTATAATCGTTTTCGGCGCGCTTATAAGAGTAATCATCCGTCATTACGTATCCCGTTACGTCGACGTTTTTCAGTTCAAAAACAATATCAGCCGTCCTTTCTGCCAAAAACACGTCAAGCGCAAACACGGTTTTATTTTTACTGCCTATGATAACTTTTCTGGTTTCCGCAGTAATTTTACCTGCGTAATAATCTCGTCCCGTAAGGTTTAAAATTTCGCCGTCGGTAAAATTGCAGTTTTTTGAAACTTTTACCGTGTTCGATTTATCGGTTTTTTCGCCCGTAGAACTATTTTTAGCCGCCACGCAATAGTCGCTGTCTTTCGGTAAATCGCCTATGCGATAGAAAGGTTTATCGCAAACTGTTTCTAACGTTCCGTCGCAGTAAATTTCGTAAACGTCGGCTTCTTCGACTTCGTCCCATGATAGAAAAGAGCCGAAAGAAATTATTCTTGGACTAAGCATACCTACAGGCGGTTTGGGCGGTTTATTGCCGTTATGGTTTAAACCGCATGCGACAAGTCCAAATGCAAAGAAAACGGCGCAAAATACAGCCGACACAATAAGTAAAAGTTTTTTTCTCATAGTTTACCTACATAAATTTATATTTAAATAAAAAAAGTGCGCCAACCGAAGTCAACGCACGAAAAACGCAAACTCCGACTGTCGCCAAACAATTCTTATATAGTACGGATACTGTACCAACATAAGTGGAATTTGCATTTTTGCTAAATTCAAAAATTGGCACAGTAAAAGGATAATCCTTTACATATAAAAAATGTCCGTACTCCTAATAATATGAACAACAAAAGTAGACACTTTAAAAAGTGCGTTTCATTAATTAGGATTATAAGAATTGTTTGGCACAAACAATATAGCATATTTTAAAAGAAAAAACAAGAGTTAAAAAGTAAAAAGTAAATACGCATATTGACACTTTTTTATAAATAAGTATATAATGCTATGTATTAAGAATATTTACGGTCTAAACCTATTAAAACGGAGGTTCTAATGGACGAATTTAACGAAAAGAACGAAAATAAGCAGGACAGAAAGAAAGACGAAAGGGATTCGGAAATGAACAAGGACAGCGACGTAATCCGCAAAATACTGTTTTGTTTATGCTATATATGGGGTATACTGTTTTTTATCCCGCTTATTCTGTACAAAGACGACGCGGCAAAAATGCGCGCTAACGACGGCTTGATATTGTTGCTGCTATCTGTAATAGGCAATATGGTATTCGGGCTGCTAACCTCTATAAGCGGCGTGTTCGGGCTGATTGCGGGGGTTTATTCCGCACTGCTTCTAATACTGGGCATAATCGGCATCGTTTACGTAGTAACGGACAGAAACGAACCTATGCCGTTACTGGGAAAAATCAAGCTGATAAAATAATTTTTAAATGTAAAAATATTTAAGCTCAAAAAAATATAACAATTAACTGCTTTTATCTATAACTAACTGCCATCAACAACTCGCTATTACATCGTATCACGTTAACAATAAAGAGTTACGATAGGTGTTTGTTCGTGTACGCTATTATAAATTAATTTATGCTGAAAAAATCCGCAAAAATAATTGACAATAATAAATTGCGGTGGTAAAATAGTTAAGCAATTAGAAAATTGCTCCAAAATATTCCTCGTTAGCTCAGCGGCAGAGCATCCGGCTGTTAACCGGAGGGTCGTTGGTTCAAACCCAACACGGGGAGCCAAAAAAACCTTGACTTTTGTCAAGGTTTTTTTGTTGCAAAAAAGCGGTAGAAATTGTTAAACTTTCCGCCGTTTTTAAAGTTCATTATATGCTATTATAAAGGAAACTAAAAAACGGATTACGGCAAAATAATTTTACACCCGAATACCGCGTTTTTATTTTAATTTTTTTGTAATTTCATTGTCAAAAGATTTATTTTTTTAAAACTAACAGTAAAAAATATTTTATAAAAAAATAATTATTATTTTTATAAAAGCATATCAAATCAGTTGAAATTTTACAAAAAAATGGTTATAATTTAAACTAATTTAATTTTTTACCTTAAAATAATGGTAAAAATCAAACACAGAGGAGTTTATGCAACAATTAATAAAAAAACTTAATTCAGCAAAAAAAGCCAAAGGATACACTTTAAAACAGCTGTCTGCCGCAAGCGGATTAACGTTAGGTACCGTCAATAAAATTATGAGCGGCGAACTGCAGAAAATAAAGCCCGACAAACTTAGTA
The DNA here is from genome assembly GCA_910587795.1 of uncultured Christensenellaceae bacterium. Taxonomy (GTDB): domain Bacteria; phylum Bacillota; class Clostridia; order Christensenellales; family CAG-314; genus Fimimonas. The sequence continues at coordinate 24,730 of CAJUNH010000014.1, read as the reverse complement.
AACTTGCCGAGGCTCTGGACGTTACCGAGGAATATCTGCTTGCCGACGAAACGCAGACTGTGCAGGCAATGCCTAATTCTTATTTGGGACTGGTAAAAATAGCGTGTATTTCTCCCGAGGTACGCGTAGGCGACTGTGCTTTTAACGCACAGCAAATAATTAAACTGTCGAAACAGGCGGCAAACAACGGAGTAAAAATAGCGTTATTTCCCGAATTGTCCGTAACGGGCTACACTTGCGGAGATTTATTCTTTCAGCAAACGCTGCGCACCGCCGCAATAAACGCTCTTTATTCAATAACCGACGCTCTTGCGCAATTCGATATTGTTGCTATTGTCGGTTTGCCTGCCGCCGACGATACGGGCAAATTATATAATGCCGCGGCAGTTGTTTGCCACGGTAAAATTTTGGGAATCGTACCCAAAACGCACTTGCCCAACTACAACGAATTTTGCGAAAAACGTCTGTTTACTCCTTTTGACGGAAACAGCAGGCAAATCACTTTGCAAAATTATACCGTACCTTTTGCCAGCAAACTGATTTTTACAAACCGACTGCACCCCGATATACGCTTCGCTATCGAAATTTGCGAAGACGTTTGGGTGGCAAACTCACCGTCGCACACCCACTCCGCCGCAGGTGCAAACGCGATATTTAACCTATCTGCAAGCAACGAAACGGTAGTAAAAAGCGACTACCGCCGCAAAATGATAGAAATACAGTCCGGCACATGCTGCGCTGTATACGCATACTGTTCCTCTGCGCCCAGCGAATCCACAAGCCAAACGGTATTTTCCGCACATAATATAATCTGCGAAAACGGCGAATTGCTTGCCGAATCCGCGCCGTTTACAACGGGATATGCCGAAGCGGAAGCGGACTTTGGCTTTATTGCAAACGAACGCGCACGCTTAGCGCGCACCGAGGCGGAAACGGACTACCAAACCGTTTACTTCGACTTGCCCGTATCGGGCGGAATACGCAAATACAGCCCTACTCCTTTTGTACCGAATACTACCGCCGAGCTTAATTCGGTGTGCAGCAAAGTTTACGACATACTGTCATACGGGCTGAAAAAGCGCGTCGAACACGTAAAAGCAGACAAGCTTGTAATAGGAGTATCGGGCGGAAGCGACAGCACGTTGGCGCTGCTTATATGCGCAAGAACATTAAAACTGCTTAAACGACCGACAAGCGATATTATAGCGGTTACAATGCCCTGCTTCGGCACAAGTCAACGCACTTTAAACAACTCTGTCAAACTTATAGAGTCTATCGGCGCAACGCTAAAAACAGCAGACATTACAAAATCCGTTACGCAGCACTTAAAAGATATCGGCCATCCGCTTGACGTTACCGACATAGTATACGAAAACGCTCAGGCAAGGGAACGCACGCAAGTGCTGATGGATATGGCAAGCGGAACAAACGGCCTTGTGATAGGTACCGGCGATATGAGCGAATCCGCCCTAGGGTGGTGCACATACAACGGCGACCATATGTCTATGTATGCAGTTAATTCCTCCGTGCCTAAAACGTTGGTAAAGGCGCTTATACGCTATGCCGCGGACAACTCTCCCAAACAACTGAAAACAGTACTGCTAGACGTACTCGATACGCCTGTCAGCCCCGAACTGCTGCCGCCGACTGATAACGGAATATCGCAGGTAACAGAGGACATTATCGGTCCGTACGAATTGCACGACTACTTTTTATTTATGCTTATCCGCAAGGGATTTACCCCCGCAAAAGTCTACAAAACGGCGCAAATTTCTTTTGCGGGCAAATACGACGGAAAGACAATTTACAAATGGCTGGACAAATTTATCCGTCGGTTTTTTAGTCAGCAATTTAAACGAGGCTGTGCGCCCGACGGCGTACGGCTCGGTTCGGTGGATATATCAAAATTTGGAATGATTATGCCTAGCGACGCTTGCTGTGACGCCTGGATTGCCGACCTTAAAACGGTAGAACCGAAAGACTGAAAAAATACGGCTTTCGGATCGGTATTTTAACTTAACCTTGTGCCCCGTTTAAAATCACATATCAAAGCGCTTGCACGCGTGTAAATTTCTATTGATTTTAACGGAGAATAATCACGTTATATTATCTGCTCCAAATGCGGAACGGAAAAATACGGCTGTGATAAATATACTTTATATTAAAAAAACGGAAACGAAAACTTATGAGAATGCGACTGAAAAAACATTTAGACGAACGTTTAAACGAATGCAAACATTACTTACTTGCAAGGGAAGGCGACGGTTTTTTTAGGTTGGACGAAAAACAAAAAATGCTTAACGTTATAGAAATTTCTTCGGCTTTCGGCGACGTCCGCCCTATCACGTTGGAATTAGGCTGCGGCAAAGGCGCTTGGGCTATACAGTCTGCACAAAACAATCCCGATAAGCACTACTTAGCGGTTGAAAAACTTAGCAACGTTATTGTTGTTGCTTGTGAACAGGCTGCCGAGATTAACATACCTAACTTACGGTTTTTAAACTGCCGCGCAGAAAATCTACGCTGCTTTTTACCTCAAAACTGCGCCGAGCACATTGCGTTAAACTTTTCCTGTCCGTTTCCCAAAAAGACATACGCAAACCGCAGACTTACAAGCAAAAACTTTTTGGAACTGTACAAATACTTGCTTACCGACAACGGTATAATTACGCAAAAAACCGACAATTTGGACTTTTTTAATTGGTCTGCGGATAGTTTTAAGCAAAACGGTTACGATGTGTACGACATAACTTATAATCTTGACGCAACCGCCGACGGCAACGTTGTGACGGAATACGAAAGTAAGTTCCGCGCGCAAGGTATGCCGATATACGCTTTAAAAGCGCGGATTAAACGCTAATAGCAAATATAAAAACCTTACCGCAAGTTTAATTTGCGGTAAGGCTTTTTATATTGCCTCCGTTATTTAAAAACGTCAGTTTAGCGCAAAAATTTTATTAATAAAAGCATTTAAATCTTTTAAAAAATTCCACACAGTTACCGTTAAAGTTCTATTAACTAAAATATTTTTTACAAATTATATTTTTCCTATGCGAATTAAAACAAAAGATTTAATACAAACGCGCCAAAGCGTACGCATATTAAGAAATATATTATTATGCGTAATTAGAATTTATCTGCCGAACTTTTAAATCCTATTACCTTTTCCACCACAATTCCGCCGCGTTTGCCCTTAGGCAATTTACCTTTGTTGTTTTTGTTTTCCACGCTTACTTCCGCAGTTTCAACAACGTATACGTTAGCTTTATCGAATATCGCCACTTTATAGTGCAATTCGTTTACATAGTTAGCGTACACTATCGAAGATCCGTTTACGCCGAATTCCGTACCCTTTGCGCCCTTACAGTTACGGGCATGACGTGTAATTTCCGTAACGGGCAGACGTTTTGCAAAACCTTTATTTGTAATCATAAGCACGTCGCCCTTATCTTTTTCCACCTGACCTGCAAATACAACGTATTCGTCATCGGCAAGATTAATACAACGTACTCCGCTTGCAACGCGTCCCTGTAACGGAATTTCGGTTGTTTCAAACCGAGTACAGCCGCCGCGGTTGGTAACATAAAATACGTCGGTACCGGGGCGGACTGCCTCCACCTTAAACACTTCGTCGCCCTCTTTGCCTTTATAGCCTTGGAAAGCTTGTTTTAAAAGCAGATACTCCTTCCATTCGCTGCGTTTAATAAGTCCCTGACGGGTATAAATCAGCAACTCGCCCTTAGGTTCTTCGTCCTTAGGCAAAACGAACACGCCCACGGGCAATTCGCCCGGAACGGCATCGCTAAACAGTTTACTGAGCATAACGCCGTTATCGCGGTACTTACCTTCGGGCAATTCGCCCACTCCGGTTTGATAACAGTTGCCCAAATTACTGAAAAACATCACCTTGCTGTCCGTCTTGCACTCTATTGCGTGGGTAAGTATTTCCGCCGTGGTTGCGCCCACTGCGTCCTTATTAGATAAATTAAAGTTTTTGGACGGAATACGCTTAATTCCGTAATTTGCCGCAACGCCCACTACAACCGTTTCTACGGGCTTTTCGTCCGTTTCGCTGGGGATATTTACGTCGTCCATGGTTTTACACATTTCCGAACGGCGAGGCGATTTGTAAGCCCTTTTAATAGCAAGCAGTTCAGCTTTTACAAGTTCCATTTGCTCACGCTTGCTGTTTATAATAATGTTAAGTCTGGCTATCGTGCGTTCCAGTTCGGCAAGTTCGTTTTTAAGTTTGCTTACTTCCAGCTTTGTAATACGGGCAAGCCTCAAATCCAAAATCGCTTGCGCCTGACGGTCGCTAAGTTCAAAACGCGCGCGCAGTTTTGCTTTTGCGTCGCTTGTAGAGGAAGCGTTTTTTATAATTTGAATAACCTCGTCGATATTTTCGACCGCTATTACCAGTCCGCGTACGATGTGCGCGCGCTCCTTTGCTTCTTCCAATTCGAACTTAGAACGGCGCAGTATTACGTCGCGCTGATAGGTAACGTAATACGCTATAATATCCAACAGCCCCATAAGCTGCGGCTTACCGTCGGCAATGGCTACCATATTTATTCCGTAACTCATTTGCAAATTAGAATATTTAAGCAAATTTTTGACAACCTTGTCTACGTCGCAATCCTTACGCAGTTTTATTACGGCGCGCATACCTTCTTTGTCGCTTTCGTCAACGATATCGGCAATACCCTGAAAGACGTCCTTTTTCTCGTCCCTCAAAGCGGCGATTTTTATCAGCAAATCCGCCTTGTTTACGCCGTAGGGTATTTCGGTAATTACGATATTGCGTCTGTCTCCCGCGGCAACCTCTATATGCATTTTAGCGCGGATAATAATTTTTCCCTTACCCGTTTCGTAAGCTTGCAGCAATCCCTCTCCGCCGACTACGTGTCCGCCGGTAGGAAAGTCCGGTCCTTTGATAATTTTCATCATTGCCGACAGCTTTATTCCCTTATTGTCGATATACGCGACAACGCCGTCGATAACCTCGCCGAAGTTATGCGGAGGTATGTTTGTGGCAAGACCTACCGCAATACCCGTTGCACCGTTGATAAGCAGGTTGGGAAAACGCCCCGGCAGCATGTCCGGTTCCTTTGTGGTATCGTCGAAGTTACGGCTCCAACGCACGGTGTCCTTTTCGATATCTCTAAGCAATTCCACCGCAACGGGCGAGAGTTTTGCCTCGGTATAACGCATTGCCGCGGCGCTGTCGCCGTCGATGTTACCGAAGTTTCCCTGACCGATAATCAAAGGCACGTTCATACTGAACGGCTGCGCCATACGTACCATTGCGTCGTAAATGGAACTGTCGCCATGCGGGTGGTACCTACCCATACAGTCGCCGACGATACGCGCGGACTTGCGCGTAGGCTTATCGGGAAGGTTGCCCTGTTCGTACATGGAATACAGTATACGGCGCTGAACGGGCTTTAAACCGTCCTCTACGCGGGGAAGAGCTCTGTCCAAAATTACGTGCTCGGCATAGGGCATCATGGATTCGTGCATAACTACTTCCATAGGTTTGGAAATAAGGTTACTGCCGTCCTCCATTTTTTCTATATCGTTATGTTCCAAATCAAATATATCCAGTTGTTTCATTGGTGTATTCCTCCGCTGCCGTTATACATACTCGTCAAACAGGGCGTCTTTATCCTTGTTAAAGTCCGCATTGTCCGTAATGTACTGCTTGCGGGCGTCGATTTGGTCGCCCATCAACGTTGTTACCATACGCTCGGCTTCGCTGAAATTTTCGATAGTAACGCGCATTAGCGTACGCGTTTCGGGATTCATTGTGGTTTCCCACAGCTGTTCGGCATTCATTTCGCCTAAACCTTTGTAGCGCTGCAAATCGTAGCCTCTGCCGAACGACTGCACAGCTTCCTGCAATTCGTAATCGTCGTAGGCGTATTTTACCTTGTCCTTTTTGGAAATTTTGTACAACGGCGGCATACCGATATAAACGTGGCCTTCGGTTATGAGCTCCTTCATATAGCGGAAGAAGAACGTCAGCAGTATCGCCCTTATGTGCGCGCCGTCCTGGTCGGCATCGGACAATATTATTATTTTATCGTACTTTAAGTCGTCTATATTGAAATCCTCGCCTATGCTGGTATCCAAAGCTGATATCAGCGAGCGGATTTCTTCGTTTTGCAAAACTTGGTCGATGCGTTTACGCTCGGCGTTTAGCGGCTTGCCTCTTAAGGGCAATATCGCCTGAAAACGGCGGTTACGCGCCTGCTTTGCCGACCCGCCTGCGGAATCGCCCTCTACGATAAACAGCTCGTTCTTTTTAGCGTCGCGCCCCGTGCAGCTGGCAAGCTTGCCTATAAGAGTACTGTTAAATATGCTGTTTTTTTGACGGGTAACTTCCTTTGCTTTACGCGCCGCCTCGCGCACCTTAGCAGACGCAATGGACTTTTTGATAATGGTTTCCGCCGTTGCCGAATCGGCGTTTAACAACGCGTTAAACGCTTCCGTTGCCAACGCTTCGCACGCAATGCGCGCCTCCACGTTGCCCAATTTTGTTTTGGTTTGCCCTTCGAACTGAACGTTTGACATCTTTACGGACATTACCAACGTGATACCTTCACGGAAGTCCTCGCCTATTAAGTTGTCTTCCTTTGCTTTAAGTAAATTTTTGCTGCGGGCGTAATCGTTCATAACCTTTGTCATAGCGGTTTTTAAGCCCGTTTCGTGCATACCGCCTTCGCCGGTTGGTATATTGTTTACGTAGGAAATAAAGTTTTCAGTATAATTAGAGGTATACTGAAATGCAAATTCCAGTTCCAACGTGTCGTTTTTGCCCGACCAATACAACGGGTTGAGATGCAAGGGCGCTTTGTTTTCGTTAAGATACACAACAAAATCTCGCAAGCCGCCGTTATAGCAAAAAGTCTCGCAAAACGTCTGCCCGTCCTCGTCCTCGGCGCGTTCGTCCGTAAGCACAAAAGTTATGCCCCTATTTAAAAATGCCAATTCCTTTACCCGTTTGTGGATAACCTCTCTGTCCATTTGGATATTTTTAAATACGCGGTTATCGGCAAGGAAGGAAATCGTGGAACCGTGCCTGTCGGTTTCGCCGACCTTTGTAAGGTGATCTATCGGCGCGCCGCTTATTATTTTACCCCTGGCCTCGTCCTCTACGCTTTGAAAATGCTGCACGTACTCAGCACCGTCCTTATAAACGTTGACGGTAAGCCAACGCGACAGCGCGTTTGTTACGCTTGCGCCAACTCCGTGCAATCCGCCGGAATACGCGTAGTTTTCGTTGTTAAATTTACCGCCGGCATGCAGCTGCGTAAAAACCACCTCAACACCCGATATTTTAAGTTGGGGGTGGATATCTACCGGTATGCCACGTCCGTTGTCGCTGACCGTTACGGAATCGTCGCGGTGCAGCGTAATTTCTATTTTGTCGGCAAACCCGTTTGTAGCTTCGTCTACCGCGTTGTCTACTATTTCCCACAGCAAATGGTGCAGTCCCTTATTACCGGTTGTGCCGATATACATACCCGGACGCATACGTACCGCGTCTAAGCCCTCCAATACCTGTATATCTTTTGCTTCGTATGTTTTACTCATTTTTTCCTCCGTTATAAGCGCGCCGAAACAAAGCGTATTTTGTCCGCCGCCGAAAAACATTAACGCATACGCATTACGCTTGCATATACAATTTTTGTCGAAAAATGCATAAAAATACATCTTTACGATATAAAATTATAGCACAAAAACGCATATGTTGCAAGCATATATTTTATATTTATTCACCTAAAAAATAATAAAATGGCTGAAATATTCAGTGATATGCAATAAATTACATATTTATACATATTATGCATATTTATACATACTCATTGTATAAATATGCATAACGAATTTGCGGTATAATATAACGGAAAATTTTTTACAAAATATAGATTCGTACGCACGGCACAACGCCTGTTAATAAGTTTTTTGCCGTATATACATAACGTAAAATTACCGAAAGACGCCCGAATTATCCGCTGCATTTACTTTTAAAAAGTAACAAAAAAATACTCCGTCGGCGCAAAACCGACGGAATAGATTTAAAAACAAATCGAGATATTTACAAATATTGCGACAAGCAAACACCATACGTTTTTAAACTGCAAGCACAAATTTTGCAACCTGCATATATGCGAAAAACGTCCAATCCGAACTTTTGTAAAAGGTGCAGATTACTCTTTTTAAAGTAACGACGCGGCGGCTTTATCCAGCACCGCCACACAGTCGGGATGACGCTGCAATATACTTGCAGGACACGCGGCGTTTACTGGTCCGCGGCACATATCGTACACGGCGCGGGCTTTATTTTGCCCGCTTGCCAAAAGCACTATTTTGCCAGCCTGCATAATCTCAGCTATGCCCATAGTGATAGCTTGACGGGGAACTTCTTCTAAATTTTTAAACAGTCTGGAATTGTCCGTAACGGTATTTTCGGTAAGATTCACCAAGTGAGTTACGCTGTCAAACGGAGTATCGGGCTCGTTAAAGCCTATATGACCGTTACTGCCCAAACCCAAAAGCTGCACGTCGCGCACATTATTTTTCAACAGCGCGCTGTAATGCGCACACTCGGCGGCAACGTCGGCGGCAGACCCGTTAGGTATACGAGTATTAGACAATTCTATATCTATGCTATCGAACAGATTACGGCGCATAAAATATGCGTAGCTTTGATTGTGAGAGGCAGACAAGCCTACGTACTCATCCAAATTTACCGTTTTTACCGAGGCAAAACTTAAACGTTTTTGCCGACAGAAATCCGCAAGCAGTTTGTAACAGCCTATGGGCGTAGAACCCGTAGCAAGCCCCAACGTCGCAGTAGGCTTACGTTCCACCACTTCCGCAATAAGTTCGGCGGCAACCTTGCTCATTTCATCGTAATTGTCAGTAACGATTATTTTCATCAGCTTACCCTTATTATCAATTTATTTCTGCTTATATTATTACAAATATAACGCTGTCCGTCAAGTCTAACAATAAGCCGACTTAAATTTACAAGAAATTAATTATGTAAACAAGCGAAAACGGCTGTCAAAAATTTCATTGACAGCCGTTAATAAAGCACTTTTCAAAACATTACGCTTCCAATTTTTGATCAAGCCACAAAGCGACGTCCTCGTACACTTCCGCTTTGCAAGTTTCGTTAAGTATCTCGTGTCTTGCGCCCTCGTACAATTTTACCGTAACGTCCTTTACGCCCACTTTATCCAAATAAAATTTGCTAAGTTTGCGGATGCCTTTGCCGTATTCGCCTACGGGGTCGTTATCTCCCGCAACAATCAAAACGGGCTTTTCTACGTCTATTTGACGATAATATTCTTTTTTATAAAGTTTTTTGATACCCGCCATAAAAGTACGGTAAAAATTTGCCGAACATACAAACTTGCAAAATTCGTCCTCATTGTACTTTTTAACTTCCGCCTCGTCGCGGTTAAGCCAAGCGTTTTTGCCGGGAATCTTTTTTTCGTATTGCTTAAAAGACAAATTTACAATGGTCTGAGCGGGATAACGTCCGCCTTTATGACGGCACATATTGCGCGCCACCGCTCCGCACGCGGTATAACTGATACCCTTGATATAATTGGACCCGAACAGTACAAATCCCTTTACGTCGGGGTGCTGTTCGATTACAGCCTGCGTAACAAAACTGCCGTAGCTGTGTCCTGCCATAAACAATGGTAAATTGTATTTTTCACGGCAATAGTCCAGCAAAGTTAGCTGATCCAGAACGTTGTTTGTAAACATATCGCCCTCTTCGTAGCCCAAACTGTCTCGCTCGGCTGTCAGTCCGTGTCCGCGGTGGTCGTTCATAACTACTATATATCCCTTACCGTTAAGAAACCTTGCAAAATCGTCGTAACGGGCGGAGTGCTCCACCATTCCGTGCGCGATTTTTACTACGGCTTTGGGATTTTTAACTTCGTCCCAAATATATACTTTAATTTTTTTACCGTCATGCGAAGTAAAATCAAGCAATTCCATTATAATTATTCTCCTGTTCAGCCAAAAGTACCGCAATCAGCAGCCTATATAACCGCAATATAATATATCATATTTTCAACAAAAAGTCAATATACAAAATTTACCGAAAAGAAACTTTAAACCGTTGCCTATCGCTTATATTTTTACCTCTTTATACATAAACTAGCCGTATGAAAATAGTATTTTGCGGCGGAGGTACCGCCGGACACGTAACGCCCAACTTAGCGCTTGCCGACAAGCTTAACGGACACGAATTGCACTATATCGGTACAAACGGTATGGAAAAAGGACTTGTCGCCCCTTACGCAGACAGAGGAATAATTACCGCTTACCACACTATTTCTGCAAATAAACTACGCAGGAAACTGACGCTTAAAAATTTTTTACTGCCTTTTCAGCTGATTAAAAGCGTAAAGGAATCAAAAGCCTGCTTAAAGCAGATAAAACCCGACGTTGTTTTCAGTAAAGGCGGATACGCGGGGCTGCCCGTTATTATAGCGGCAAAAAAACTGAAAATACCCGCGATTATCCACGAAAGCGATATGTCGCTGGGACTTGCAAACCGCATATGCAAACGGTATGCGGACGTATTTTTATCGGCCTTTAACTGCGACAAACACGCACAAGTAGTAGGACTGATAATACGCGAGGAAATTATGCACGGAAACAAAGCCAAAGGACTTGCAGCAATGGGTTTTGACGGAACGCGCCCCGTACTGCTTGTTATGGGCGGAAGCTTAGGCGCGGCGGCGCTGAACAATGCCGTAAAACATAACCCGCAGCTTGCCGACAAATTCGATATTTTCGTATCCACCGGCAAAGGCAAACATATAGACTGCAATTTCGTCCGCCAAGCGGAATACGTTACGAACATTGCCGACGTATTTGCCGCAACCGACGTTTGCCTAACGCGCGCAGGGTCTACAAGTCTTGCGGAGCTTACCCTTGCAAACGTACCTTTTGTAACCGTTCCGCTGACAAAATGTTCGCGCGGAGAGCAGGTAAACAACGCCAAATGGTTTGCCGAACGCGGCTGCGGTATGATATTAGAAGACAACGACGACCTGCCCGACAAGCTGGAAAACGCCGTTATGACAGCTTACAACTACCGCGAGGCATTATGCTTACAACAGCGCAAACAGCGCGAAAAATTATACGGCACGAACAAAGTTGCAGAGGAAATTTTAAATTTCCAAAATTAAATCTTGCGCCGTTAGCAATAAGCTTTGTAATTTGCCGAGCACTTGCCTTTGCAAGCGAACTCACTTTTGCGCCGATGTTTTTATTTACGGTCTGCTAAATTCCGCTAAACATATGTATATTTTGAGTTGCTTAACGCGCCATATCCTAGCGTTGCTAATCCAAATTATACTTTGCAATTTGTTTACACCGTTCCACCACGGCAAGGCGCAGCCGCTCGGGTTTTTCCACACGCACGCCCAAGCCCAACGACAGTATTCGGTTTATAAGTTCCTCGTCGTACGGCAGCGTTGCTTTGGCAAGATAAGTATCGCCAACTTTGGCGACGGACTTTACCCCCAACCATTCCTCGCAGGCGGACAGCGCAGCGATATCTATGCTAAGAATAACGTCGCACATTTCTTTACCGCGCAAAACGTCCGTTTGTATAACGCTGCTATCGGCGGCAAACGCTCTGCCTATAAACTTATCGCCCACGGTATACTCCACTATGCGCGACAGTTTAAAATACCTAAAACCTTTACGCAAACGGCAAAAGCAGTACACGTACCACATGCCGTTTTTTAATATTAAACAATACGGTTCCACTACCCGCACGGAATCACTGCCGTCCTTGGAGTGGTATTCTATATGACATAGCCGTTTATTGGCAATACAATCGGACATAACCGTTACAAGATTACCCGTAGACACATCGGTAGAATCCACTATAAATTGCTCTGTTTGCAACACCGTCGCATTGTTGTGAGATCGCTTTAATCCTTGTATTTTTTGCGTAAGTCGGCGCGTTATATCGTCCTGCAGCGACGAACTTTGCACCGAAAAAACCAAACGGTTATACTCATCTTCGGTAAAATAAGTGGCTTTAAGCTTGTAGTTTTCCATTATGCGCCAACCGCCGCCGCGCCCCAAACGCGATTCGATAGGCACGCCGCCTTCGCTTAATATTTCCACGTATCTGTAAACCGACCTTTTGCTTATTTCGAAACGTGCGGCAAGGTCGTCGGCGCGAACCAGCCCGTCGGCAGACAGCAGCGTCGACAGCATTCCTATAAGTATCGGTATCTGCATAATTTTCTCCTTTAACGCTTTTGTTTTATAGTCCATATAAATTTTAAAATACTGTCATTATATTGTCAAGTTTTATTAAAAAAATATTAAATAAATTTTAAAATGCTGTCAATATATTGTCATATTTAGTGTGATAAAATATAGACACAAACATAGAAAAAAATTGCAAACTTTTTTACTAGACAAACTTACTAAACTAATAAATTAGGTTAAAAAAATAATTTATATCGTCGCCTTTTTAAATACGCGAAATTATAAAACAGGAGAAAAGTACAATGAGAAACGGACAATTTTCGGAATACGACATTGATAAAATTTACAAAAAACTTATAGCGCCCAGTACGCCTATTACGGTAAAAGGCTGCGACTTTTTTAAGCAAGAAGATTTGCTTACCCTATTGCAAAACAAAATAGCATACGTTGCCGCGGCAGACGTCGGTAAAAAATTATGAAAATAATTATTTATCTTGCCGTATTTGCAATCAGTTTAATCGTAGGCATATCGCAGCGTAATAAATAATTACTTTATATACGGTTTACATTACCGAAAATTCCCGCTGCGCATAATTTTACCAAATAAAAAAACATGTAAAAAGAATTTAAAACGCGGTATTATTTGTACGTCAGTACAATTAACGTTGACGGTTGCTTTACCGTACAATAACGTATTATATAACACACACGAACATCATTTACCACAATATTTAACCGCTAACGTGATGTGTTGTATAATAGCAGTTAGCAGTAGTTAATAAATGTTAAGCGTCGTTAATTGTTATTTGCATGCTATTATATCGTACACAAAATAATATTTTTTATTAAATCTATATTTTTCTGGTGAGATGATGTAATAAGCGTTTTTAATAGCAATTAGTTGTAGTTAATTGCATTAATTTATTGTTCGTATGATACAACAAAATTTTGTCTATTAACAGATAAATTAGCTTTGTGCTATTGCAAATACCGTTATATTGTTTTTAAAATGCTTTGACATAGAAATATATATATTATTTTAATACATTCTAAATTATTGTTGACTTAGCGTCCGTAAAAGTTTATAATAGTTTGTGGTTTGTTATAAAGCCCAGTATTTTAAAAATAGCGGCTTAAACAAAACCGCACCGACACTACAATAATTTTTTTTGGAGGAAAAAATATGGCAAAGAGAACTATTGACGGTAATACCGCTGCTTCGCACGTTGCATACGCGTTTAGCGACGTTGCGGCTATCTACCCCATTACTCCGTCCTCGCCTATGGCGGAAGTCGCCGACGAATGGGCTGCCGGAGGAAGAAAAAACCTGTTTGGGCAAACCGTTAAGATTGCGGAAATGCAATCCGAAGCAGGAGCAGCAGGCGCAGTACACGGAAGCTTGGTTGCGGGAGCTTTAACAAGCACGTTTACGGCAAGCCAAGGCTTGTTGTTGATGATCCCCAATATGTATAAAATTTCCGGCGAATTGTTACCCTGCGTTTTCCACGTATCCGCAAGAGCTTTGGCTGCGCACGCACTTAACATTTTCGGCGATCACGCCGACGTTATGGCTTGCCGCCAAACCGGTTTTGCAATGCTTTCAAGCAACTCGGTACAAGAGGCTATGGACCTTGCTCTTGTAGCGCACTTATCCACGCTTGAAGCAAAAGTTCCCTTTATACATTTCTTTGACGGTTTCCGTACCAGTCACGAAGTATCCAAAATCGACGAAATCGACTACGCAGATATGGCAAAACTGCTGGATATGAAGTACGTAGAGGACTTCCGTTCCCGTGCGCTTAACCCCGAACATCCCCAACAGCAAGGTACGGCTCAAAACCCCGACATCTACTTCCAAAACAGAGAAGCGGCAAATAAATATTATCTTGCAACCCCCGCTATCGTAGCCAAATACATGGAAAAAGTAAGCGCTCTTACCGGACGCAGCTATCATTTGTTTGACTACGTAGGCGCAAAAGACGCCGATAAGGTAATAGTACTTATGGGCAGCGGTGCAGACGCAGTAGAAGAAACCGTCAACTACTTAACCGCCAAAGGCGAAAAAGTAGGCGTACTTAAAGTACGCTTGTACCGTCCGTTCTCTGCTAAGCACTTTGTAGAAGCTTTGCCCAAGACGGTTAAAAAGCTTGCCGTATTAGACAGAACTAAGGAACCCGGATCTTTGGGCGAACCTCTGTATTTGGACGTTGTTGCCGCTCTTGCCGAAACAGGACGTAAAGCGGACGTCGTAGGCGGCAGATACGGACTTGGCAGTAAAGAGTTTACTCCTTCTATGATTTTGGCTATCTACAAAAATCTTGACGGAGAAATGAAAAACCACTTTACCGTAGGTATTAACGACGACATAACGGGAACATCTCTTAAAGTTACCGAAATGATAGACGTCGTACCCGCAGGTACAACACGCTGTAAATTTTACGGCTTAGGCAGCGACGGAACTGTCGGCGCAAATAAAAACAGCATTAAAATTATCGGCGACCACACAGATTTGTACGCACAAGGTTATTTTGAATACGACAGCAAAAAGAGCGGCGGATTGACCGTATCCCACTTGCGTTTCGGTAAAAACCCCATTAAATCCAGCTATCTTATCGACCAGGCGGAATTTATCGCTTGCCACAACCCCAGCTACGTTACACGTTACGACGTGTTAGCGGACGCAAAAGACGGCGGCACGTTCCTGCTTAACTGCGCTTGGAGCGACGCGGAACTGGAACACGAGCTGCCCGCTCACATGAAAAACCAAATCGCTAAAAAGCACCTTAAATTTTACACTATCGACGGACTTCATATTGCGTTAAAGGCAGGTTCGGCTAAATCCACAAACATGGTAATGCAAGCCGCGTTTTTTAAGCTTGCCGATATTATCCCCTACGCTCAGGCGGAAGAATATATGAAGCAAGCCGTAGTTAAGTCCTACGGCAAAAAAGGTCAAAAGGTTGTAGAAGCCAACTGGGCTGCAATAGACGGAGCAATCGCCGGCTTGCACGAAGTAGCCGTACCCGCAAACTGGGCAACGACAACGGAAGGCGCCCCGTTAAACGAAGCAACCGAAAGCAAATACTACGAAGAATTTGTCCGCCCCATTGTCGAACAAAAAGGCAACGGTTTACCTGTATCTGCATTCGACGCGGCAGGCGTTGTTCCCACAGGTACAACTCAATACGAAAAGCGCGGCATTGCGGTAAACGTTCCCGAATGGCAAATAGACAAATGCATACAATGTAACCAATGTTCGATGGTTTGTCCGCACGCGGCTATCCGCCCCGTACTTGTAGACGAAAACGAGCAAGTACCCGAAGGATTTGAAACAAAAGCCGCAGTAGGTATTAAGGGCGCAAAATTCCGTATTCAAGTCAGCCCATTAGACTGCACGGGCTGCGGAGTATGCGCAGGCGCTTGCCCCGCTAAGGAAAAGGCGCTTATAATGAAACCCGCCGAAGAACAAATCAATAAGGAAAAAGCAAACCACATTTTCTCTACAAAAGTAAACCAGGTAGAAAGCCCGTTAAGCGTTGCTACCGTTAAGGGAAGTCAGTTTAAACAGCCCTTGTTCGAGTTTTCGGGCGCGTGCGCAGGCTGCGGCGAAACACCGTACGTTAAACTTGTAACGCAGCTGTTCGGCGACAGAATGATTGTTGCAAACGCTACCGGCTGCTCCTCCATTTACGGAGGATCCGCTCCCACATGCCCCTACACTACCAACAAGGAAGGCAAAGGTCCCGCATGGGCAAACAGCTTATTTGAAGACAACGCGGAATTCGGTTACGGTATCAACCTTGCTTACGCTCAGCGCCGCGCAAGACTTACCGAAAAACTTACCGCATTAAAAGACTTGTGGGCAGATTACCCCGACGACGTTGCTTTAATAGACGAATGGCTTGCAAACAAAAACGACGCTAAGGGAAG
Organism: uncultured Christensenellaceae bacterium; assembly: GCA_910587795.1. Classification (GTDB taxonomy): domain Bacteria; phylum Bacillota; class Clostridia; order Christensenellales; family CAG-314; genus Fimimonas. The sequence continues at coordinate 8,533 of CAJUNH010000014.1, read as the reverse complement.
CGAAGCTGCTTCCGCAAAACTTATCGCGGCGCTAAACAAACACCAAGACTGCCCCGCTTGCGGTCCTACCGTAAAGGAAATTCTCAGCGAAAAAGACTGTCTTATCAAAAAGTCCATTTGGATTTTCGGCGGCGACGGCTGGGCGTACGATATCGGTTACGGCGGACTTGACCACGTACTTGCAAGCGGCGAGGACGTAAACGTACTCGTACTGGATACCGAGGTTTATTCCAATACCGGCGGACAGGCAAGCAAATCCAGCCCCACCGGCGCAGTTGCAAAATTTGCCGCGGCAGGAAAACGCGTTAAGAAAAAGGATTTGGGAATGATGGCTATGAGCTACGGTTACGTATACGTTGCGCAGGTCGGTATGGGCGCAAGCCAACCCCAACTTGTTAAAGCGCTTACCGAAGCGGAAGCTTACCACGGACCGTCCCTTATTATTGCGTATGCTCCCTGTATCAACCACGGTATCAATATGGGTAAATCGCAAGAAGAAATCAAACGCGCCGTGGATTGCGGTTACTGGCAATTATACCGCTACAACCCCGATTTGATTGACCAAGGCAAAAATCCGTTTACGTTAGACAGCAAAGAACCGACGGGTGACTATCAGGAATTTATCAAGAGCGAAACCCGTTACGCTTCTCTTGCCAAAACCAAGCCGGAAATCGCCGAAACGTTGTTTGCCAAGAGCGAACAAGACGCGAAACAACGTCTGGAAAAATACAAGAAACTTGCAAACAAGGAATAATTGCCACTTACAATTAAAGCTTAATTGCAATAATAAACAAAAAAGAGTTGTCTTTCGGGATAACTCTTTTTTTGTACAAATAAAAAATTTAAAAACCGTTTTTTATAATTTTTTGTTATATAATGCGGTGATTTTTTAAACGTTTTGCAGACAACGGTACAAAATAAGTCTTATAATTTTATTTAAATTTATATTCTAATATTTTTTTTACATACGTTTTAACATCGCTATTGCATTTTACGTTTCGATATGATATTATATAATATATTAGCATCTTCGCCGTAAGGAGATGACTTTAAAATAAGGAGAAAAACAATGAATGCAAAAAAAACACTTATATTCAAAATACTGTCTATTGTATTTATAGTTATTGCAATTGTTTTAGAAGCCCTGCCATACGGAGTTAAATTAAAGTTTATTGCCGAGGGACAAAATACGATTTGGCGGTCATACTCCTATTTTGACATTACTCCTTTCGGCTACGGCAGCTTTACGCCCATTATAACGGCGGTATTAACGGTTTTGCTTGCCGCTGCGTCAGTTATTTCGCTTATTATTAAGCGTAACACACCTACTCTTAACCGCACGCTGTTTACCGTTGAAGTTATCACAGCAATAATATCCGTTTTTCCCGCTTTATACGGGTTAGACTATATTACGCCGATAGGATGTTTTATTACGTTAACGCTTGCCGTTTCCGCCGTGTTTTGCTTATTTGCAAATATACTTTCGATTCAGGACAAAAACGTAACTGCCGATAAAAGTTACGCTGCGGTTAATTAACGCACACCATTGCAATCAATTTTTTTTAAAACCTTTATGTATACCTGACGGAAACACTATACGGACGTACGGCATGTTGTAAAAACAAATATAAAGAACTCGCTGCTACAGTGAGTTTTTTTGCAACGAAAAGCCCGTAGGGGGAGAGAAAAATGTACTATCTTCAAAACAGATGGAAATTAGACGGAAAATTGTTACGCTACTACGGCTTACGCAATAAAGAGAATATGTTTAACAACAGCGTTAAACTCACAAAAAAGCAGTTAAATATAATAAAAAATTTGCCTTGCAATTTAACAGACATACAGCTTAAAGCCGTAAAAAGTCTTGCTGAAAACCAAATTATAACCGAGAAACCCGCTACCGCGCCGAATTCGCTCGATACCGCTCGTTTCTGCGCTAGGTGCGCGGCAAACGACTACATTATTCCGGGGCTGGAATTTGACAGGCAAGGTCTGTGTCCGCTATGCCAAACTAAGGCGGAAACGGCAAAGCTTAAAAGCATTACACCCATAAAAAATACTTTTCCGCGTTCTGTAAAATCCCGATTCGACGTTGCATTATTTTATACGGGAGGAAAAGATTCCACATACTTACTGTACTACTTAGCAAAAGTTTGCAGCCTGCGCGTGCTGGCTCTGACTTGGGAAATCCCCTTTATGTCGAACAGTGCAAGGGCAAGTATCGAAAATGCAAAAACGCGTTTGCCGACAGTAGAATTTGTATCGCGGAAGATTGCGGATGACGATTTAAGAAAAATATACCGCAAGCTTTATCTGCTTGCGGACAACACCTGCGCATGCCCGTCTTTGGCGTATATTTTATTTTATCCCGACTTAGCAGACGCAAAAGTTCCGTATTTTGTCGTAGGCAACGAATCGGCGCAGATTGTAGGTTTATACTACAACCGTATGGCGCCCAAAATAGCGTACGGATTTTGGCAGAATAAATTTTTAAACGGACTGATAAATATCGGGCGCGTGCTTACGTTACGTCCGCCGTACAAAAGCGGACAGCTGCACACTATCGCTGCGATGAAGCAGCTTGCCTACGGCGACAGCGTTTTAAAAAAGGCGTCGGGTTATACAAACGAACTGATAAGCAACGTCGTAACCGCTATCCGCGAGGTGCCGCAAATTTTAACCCCGCTAAAAAAGGCGATTAGACAGTCTAACTTTACGGGAAACATACCGCGCTTTGTGCAGGTAGATATGGACGAAATAAGCGGCGGAAAATACGACTGGCGAAAAATAAAAGACTTAATAACCGAAGAATGCGGCTGGGTTGCACCGAACGAAACGTCAAAAGGACTGCACACCAGCTGCAAAATAGAAAAATGCAAAGAACAATCTCAGTTTAAGCGGTTTTACAATATGCAAAGCACAATGATACCTTTTTCCGCTTTGGAAATTGCGCTGGCAAGCCGAGACGGCAATATAACGCGCGAGCAGGCGATAGAAGAAATGAAAACCGCATTGGGATTTACTTTAGACGATTTAGAAGAATGTGATTTGATTCGGAGGTACCTAAGATGAATGCAGTAATATACTTTTCCGGCACGGGCGAAAGCTACAACATCGCAAAATATCTTGCCGATAAAACAAAATTTTTACTATTGGACGTAACTAATATTACGGCGAACAAATTTACAAATACAATACTTGTTTTTCCCGTATACTGCCAAAGCGCGCCCAAATGCATAATGGAGTTTTTGTCCACACTTAAAACGACAAGACTTGCGCTTGTTGCAACATACGGCAGAATAAGCTACGGCAACGTATTAAACGAAATACAAAATAAGTTTAACCACCGAATTATTGCCGCGGCATACGTACCGTGTAAACACTCGTATTTGGACGAACCGCGCTTTACCGACTTTGAAAAACTTGCGCCTATTACAAAGATGTCAAAAAAGCTTTACAGCGCTACCGTTATTACAATCCCCAAAGCGGAAAAACATCCAATGGCAAGTTTTATGCCCAAATTGCGCAGTCAAATAGGCTGTAAAATAATAAAAGACTACGCTTTGTGTGATAAATGCAATATTTGCAGAAGAAGATGCAGTTTATATGCAATATATCAGGGATACACCAATAGAAAGTGCATCCGTTGTTTACGCTGCGTGCAAAATTGTCCAAATAAAGCGCTGACGGTAAAATTGTCCCCTTCTATGCGTAAATACCTTGCAAAACAGCCGCGCAAGGACGAATTTATTTTGTATATGAATTAAATTATATATTACACTGCCGCGTTTTCCTTTGTCGCAACAGAAAATCGGATTAGCAAACCAACGGTTGAGTTTCTTCTCAGCCGTCGGTTATTTTTTATATTTATTATATATTGTAAACCTAAGCGGTAACTTATATAAATAAAAAGAGTACGTCGCTTGTAATGCGGTTACATAGTTAATATACACGTTACAGGCAATAATAAAATTTATCTAAAAGCTTGTAAAATGCTGCGCGTTAGTGTAAAATGTAAAAAACGCTATACTGCACTTTATTAAGTTAAATTACAGCAGACAATAGAGGTACGCTATGCAAAAAAATGTTACGGTTATCAACCATCCGCTTATATCCCACAAAGTAGCGCTGCTGCGTGACAAGAATACAAATACAAAACAGTTTAGAGAACTTGTGGAAGAAATATCCACACTGCTTACATACGAAGCGTTTAAGGATATCCCCACTATTACAGTGGAGGTAGAAACGCCCTTAGAACGCACTCAACAGCAAATGATTGCGGAAAACTCCGTTGCCGTTATTCCCATACTGAGGGCAGGATTGGGCATGGTAAACGGCGTGCATACGCTGTTTCCAACCGCCAAAGTCGGTCATATAGGTATGTACCGCGACGAGGAAACGTGCCGTCCGCAGGAATATTATTGTAAGCTTCCGCAAGGGATAGAAAATAAAATCTGCATAGTGCTTGACCCTATGCTTGCTACGGGAGGCAGCGCGATTGCGGCTGTGGATTTGCTTAAACAAAAAGGCGCAAAGAACATAAAGTGCATGCATTTAATTGCCGCTCCGGAAGGGATAAAAGCTTTGCACGGCGCGCACCCCGATATCCAAATTTACTGTGCAGTGCAAGACAGACAGCTAAACGAACACAACTACATTTTACCGGGACTGGGCGACGCGGGCGACCGACTATTCGGCACAAAGTAAAAAGGGGTTTCGTTTTATCATTTAAAACACCGAAAACGCAAGCACACTATCGGCAATATTTTAAGCGACATACAAAAACAGCGCAAGGACTTTTAAAAATCCTTGCGCTGTTTTTTTAGTATTATGCCGTAAACAATAAAATTCGTTTGCCTGCGGATAATATTCCCCAGTCTAATAAAACTACTGAAAAAACCGTCTTTTATATTCTTTTTCCGACCGTATTATTTCCGCACAGTTTAATTTTGCGCATACCGAAAAAGCTTTCGGCAGCGTCCAACACTTTATCTCCGTCGGTTAAGGTAAGCTCCAAATCGTACATATTACCGCAGCCTTCTTCCCGCAAACAAAAATCGTCCGCAACGGACAGCTCTGCAGCGCTATTAAAAAAAGTGTCGCTTAAACAGTCGTTGGATATACGTAAAGTAATTTTACTCTCGTTTCCTGCATAGAGGCAGATAAAATTTTTTTCGGGTTGGAATACAACGCAGTCAATGTTTATCGTTTTGCCGTCGCAATTTGTCCGTAAATCCAAATACCTCGATTGCCTACCCAAACACACGCCTTTTCGGTTAAATGCCGCGTATCACTTAATAAACGGGTTGTACGCAACTTTTACGGCTCGGTTATGAACGTTGCATCCAACTTAGCATATCTATACTTTGCTCGCCGTCTATTATGACGCAATCGAATTACTAAACGGCAAATAAGTTTTGCAACACGTCAAAGCCGTACGGATTAGACGCGACAAAATCCGTATTGTAAAACTTTGCCCTGCTTCATAGTAAGCAACTTATATCTCTTAACGTTTAAATTTAAATTATATATAAAAAAACCGTATGTAACATTGATATGCCCCCAAAGTTGAACAAACTTTTGGAAGTGCATTTCACATCTTGCTACAAACGGTTTTTTAATTTAATATACAAAGATTTATTTCAGCACAAATTCCACTTCCGTCGTGCCGTCGAGGGGGTGATCGAAATCCACAATCAATGTTTTGCCGTCGCAAGCAAAACGTTCGGCAGAAAACGGATAAGTTGCGCCTTGTTCGGCAATTTCAAACTTAACGCTGTTTCCGTTGACAAGCACTTTGCGCACTTTATCCATACCTTTTATAAGATGGTATTTAACGGTAACTCGGCGCGCGGTAATGCCGTCGCCGTAACTGCCTACGGACGGTTCCAACGTCAAACAAAAGGCATTTTTACCGCCGTTAAAACGCGTTGTAAACCTACTTGTGCGGATTACGCCCTGCTTGTATGCTGTGGTTTGCTTGTCGTCCTCGTAAACGTAGTCGGTGATTTCCGCTTCTCTATCGGGGAACAAGTCCAACGTCAAGCGCGACCAGTCCAAAAGCTTAGTATTTTGCCTGCACTCCAACAAAGGCACCGCAGCGCCTTTACGGACAAACAAAGGCATTTCGCAAAGCGCATACTTACGTGAATAACGCTTGCCGCCTTTACATTCTACTCCGCCGAATACGTCTATCCAGCTGCCTTCTGGCAGGTATACGTCGCGGCTTACAAGGTTGTACTTTGAAGGAATTTCGTTATAAAACAACGATATGGACGCTTCGCCTCCGCCTTGAAAATAATAAATTTTTACGTTATGTATTTCGCCTGCGGACAATACTCCCGCTTTCATCTTGCAAGCGCTGTGAAAAGTATCGTCGCGCAGCGTTTCCTTTCCGTCTATTTCCACCGTTACGCCGTCGTCCGCTTCTACAATCAATTCTACGTCCTTATTAAAACGCAGACGGGTTTCAAACACAGCGGAAAAATTGTATACGGGTACGCTCTCGTGGGGAGACGTGTGGTTCCAGTACAAATCCAACTTGCGGTATGTCGTACTATACAAAGGTTTGCCTTGATGTTTTGTACCGTCAAAGTAGCTTGCGCGCACTTCGCCGCAATAACACTCCAACCCCACTTTTTTGGGTGCGGTACCGTGCAAAGGCGCAATCAAAATATTATCTCCCAAAAGATATTCATCCTCTATTTTGTGCGTTTTTACATCCTCTATATATCGATAGCTTAACGGTTGAAACAAAGGCTGACCGTAAACGTAGCTTTCGTATGCACTTTTATAAATTACAGGCAGCAGGCGGTAACGCATCTGCACAAACTGACGTACGATTTTAAGCGTTTCCTCGTCGTACGCCCACGGCTCGCGGAAACGTACAACGCCCTTTGTGCAATGCGGACGGAACACGGGCGAAAACGCGCCGAATTGCATCCAACGAATAAATTCCTGCTTTGTAGGGTTTCCCGTATGTCCGCCGCAATCGCTGTTAACGTAGGTAATACAACTGTTTTGCGCAAGCAGCATATTTTTGATTTCCGTAGCTATGGACGAATCGTCGCTGGCAATATCTCCCGTCCATTGCACCGAATAACGGTGGGAAGCGCTGTCCTGTATGCCAACATAATTGCCGTTGGCAATGTTATCTGCGTTGGACATTATCACGGGACGGCGGTAAACCTCGCCGCTGCCCTTGCCTGCAAAATGCTGACGCGTTACGTCGGCAAACAAATACGAACCCAAACTTTCGGGATTGACGTTTTTAGAGGGACTTATAAGCTTAGTGTGCCAGTTACGGTCGTACCACCAGTAATCCAACCCCATACGCAAATGTTCTTTAAGCTTGCGTTCTCTATACTTTATTTCCTTACGGTCCAACAGCGACTTTGCGCCCTCTACCGGCTCAGGGTGGTCGTTAAACATAATTTCCACACCTTGCTTGTGAGCAAACTTGTAAAACCCGCGCATATCGGGAAACAAATCTTCGTCGATGTCGTAGCCGATACCGCGGTCGCTTGCCTTGCGCCAGTCGGTATCCAAAACCATATTGTCCAAAGGCACGTCTTTTTCGGCGTATTCCAAAATCAAATCCTTTGCCGTTTGTTCGTTATGGGCAAAATAGCGCGAATTCCAAAATCCCAGTGTGGACAAGCGCACCATTTCCGTCCTGCCGGTAAGTTCTACGTAAAGTTTGCGCAGCAGCTTATGATCGCCTCCGCATATTAAAAGATACACGTCGCCGACGTTTTCCTGCGTGACGTATTTTGCTCCCGAGCAGTAACCGCGATCCGGCATAATTATACGCGGATTATCCGCCACCGTATATATCTGCGGAGTTTTTTCCAACGGCGGCAATTCGCCGCTGTTTACGGTACGTTTATATTTGTAAACGGTTTTACCGTCCAAACTTACCGTTACGCCGTTTAATCCGTCGCCTGATTTAGGCACGAAAATTTGCAGGTTATTAAAGCTTATTATATTATTGCCGTCCGCGTCGTTCGCAGTGTTTGCGGTTACGTCGGAAAAGCCGCTTCTGTCCGGTATAAAATATGTGCTATCATCGCAAAAAGCGTTCTTTTTGGATTGTTCTAAGCGCACAATATTATTTCCCAAAAGCTGAACGCGCACCTTATTAAAAATAAATTCCGTCATATGTTCCTCTGTTATTTTATTGAGATAAACGCCGCCGATATTAACGCCCAAATACAGTCTGCCGTATTGCGTATGCGCGCCTAAATACACGCGTCCCTCCGCAACGGAAGACGCCGACGTCAACAGTTGTATTCCCGTGTTGTCCTTATTAACCAATATACCCGACAGCTTAATTTGCCGCCCCGCACCGTTGCATACAGATAAAATTACAGTATTATTAAGCTGAGCGATACAGTTTACGGCAGCGTAAATATTTCTTCCGTATGTTTTATATAACACACACGAACAACATTTACCGCAATATTTAACCGCTAACGCGATGTGTTGTATAATATTAGTTAGCAGTAGTTAATAGTTGTTAAACGTCGTTAGT
>CAJUNH010000013.1 GCA_910587795.1 uncultured Christensenellaceae bacterium | reverse complement strand
TACCGCCCGCGATACCCGCAACTAACAGTAACGCGCCCCATAACGCGCCCGCAATAATATTGCGATACAGGCGACGCAAATTATAAAACCACTTCATATACTTACACTCCCTTGTTTATAGTGGTTTTATTATACAAAAAACCGCCGTCGCTTGTCAATAACGTGGCGCACGAAGGCGGGCAAAATGTAATAAAAAATATTAAAATTTATTAAAAAATGTGTGATAAATAGTTGACAATATCACGGGGTAGTGATATAATATAATTACAAAAGATAAAGGAGGTGAGAACATGGACGACATCAAAAAAGCCTTGCAAGAAATTGCAAAAGCGATTGAAAACAACGACACGGTCGAGAGTGTAAAAGTTGTTGTAACGCTTAAAAAGCAAAAGCCTTGCAAGGCGACCACCAAAGACGATAAATAAAATCGTCGATAGGCAGAGGGGACGGGCGCAACCGTCCCTTCGTAAGACCTATTGTAACACATCGGGCGGCGGGTTGTCAACCCGCGACAATCTAAAAATCGGAGGTATTATATGAAAATCGAAAAAAATGGCAAGATTTACACGGCAAAAGAGAATAAAGCGTCGTGGACGGTATCGACAAGTGCGGGGCGCGTGACCGCGTCTTATAACGTGCCGAAAGCAGATTGCCCGACGTTCGACGCATTAAAAAAGTATATTGCCGAAAGCAATTTGTTTTAAGGGGGTATAAGATATGGCAAGAAGTGCGGCACAGCGCGCCGCCGATAAAAAGTATCGGGACGCACACAAAGGCGAATTGCAAAAATGGGGTACGTCATTTAAGCCCGCCGAAATCGCCGAAATTGACGCAATCATTAAACAAAGCGGTATGAGCCGCGCCGACTTTATACGGTGGGCGGTGTCAAAATTCAAAGAGCAGTAAAGGACAAAAGCGGGTCGCCCTTTCGGGTCGCCCGCTTTTGCTATAACAGGAAATACGGAGGCAAAATATGAAGGGTAAAAAATACAGCGCACGCGAAAAGAAAAAAGCACTTGCGGCGTGGCTTGACGACAAACAAGACATTGACCTTGTCGCGTACAAATTCAAATGCACAATACAATCATTGTATCGGTGGCGGCGGCAATATGACGGCACGCTTGACAGTTTGCAAAACAAATCAAGCCGCCCGCACACGCCGCACCCGATGTCGCACACGGACGACGAGCGGGCGCACATCGTCGAATTATTGACCGAACGCCCCGACATAAGTTATGCGGAGGCGTTGGGTGAATTACGGACGCGGTACGGGTACTCGCGCACATATTTTGGGTTTTATCGGTTTGTTGTAAAAAACGGGTTACGCCCGACCGAACAACACGAAAAGTACATCGCAAAGCCGTATGACACGCCGTTGATGTTTGGTGTCAAAATGCAACTTGATGTAAAGTTTGTGCCGCGTCAATGCAACAAAGGGGAATACCCCGACGAGTGGTGTTATCAATATACAATGATTGACGAGGCGACGCGGGAGCGGTTTTTGTACCCATACAAAGAGCATAGCGGTTACTCGACCGTCGACTTTATCAAGCGTGCGATTGTGTACTTCGGGTATGTGCCGCAAATCATACAAACCGACAACGGCACCGAGTTTACAAACCCGCGCGGCACAGGCGAAGGCAAAGTGCACATCGTCGACAAGTTGTTAAACAAACTCGGTATCAAACATCAACTTATACGGGCATACACGCCACGACACAACGGAAAGGTCGAACGGTCGCACCGCTCCGACAACGAGGGTTTTTACCGCACATTGACATTTACAACGTTTGACGAATTAAAAGACAAAATGTGCGATTGGTGCAATCGGTACAACAACCGCCCGCACTCGTCATTGCGTGACCGATACGGCAAAAGACGTTGGCAAACGCCGATACAAAAACGTGCCGAACTTTTGGAAATGCTGAAGGCGGGCGACATCGGCGGCAAAGTTAGGTTTATAAAAGGACGCGCCGCATAAGCGGACGCGGCACGGGCGGCGGGTCAACCGTACCCCGTACGGGGTACGGTGCTTTGTCACGCCGTTTACTTGACTTTTGCGCCGTAAATTGCTTATAATATACGTATCAAGCGGGCAAACATCTTGCTTGACCTTTGCAAATGCGGTCAATAATAATACGATGTAATAAAAAATAATAAAAAATATTAAAAAACGCTTGACAAACTAACAGTAAATAGTGCGAAATAAGGTTGAAAAAAACTCGTTTTATTGATATAATAATTAAATAATTAATTAGTCTTAGCTGATTACTCGGTTTTAATTACGTCGTACCGCGCTTAAAAGTTATTGTTTTTCAGTAAATTTATTCGCGTACCGGATATTATTAATTAATGAAACAAAATTTTATAGCCGTAGGGTTTGTTCCGTTAAAACGTTCGGGCAAAGCAGGGCTATGCAAAAAGGGATTTAACATATGGATTACAGCAAAATCAGACTTAACAACGAGCGTAACGAGCACGTTACAAAACGTCTTAACCGTCTTAACACTTGGGGCTTTTTTAAAGTACTCTACCGCGAAAATATTATGCGCCTGTTTGGGTTCAGCTTGCTTATGCTGCTTTTTATGGCGCCTATATTCGGGGCGATAGTGTGGGGTTCGATACGCAATTCGCAAACGTACCAAATGCTGCCCGTACTTAACGGATTCGGTTTTTCTACCGGTTCGTGGGAAGGTTTCGGCGATTTTTACGCAAAACAAGTGTATACAAATAATTTGTATACTGGGCTTATAGCCGTTGGAGCTTCTCTATTTTGTTCGCTTATGTTCAGCGGCGGCTTTGCCGTAATACGCGATGCGTTTTGGACGGGCAAGCTGTCGACTGTCGGCGTATTTAAAAGCTTGGGCAAAGGCATAAAAGCAAGCGTGCTGTACGGTCTTGTAACAACCGTATTTACGGCGTTTGCAGTATTCGGCGCATACCAGTTTTACGTGTGGGCAATAACCGTTATGCCGCTGTGGCTGTCCATAATATTGCTTGTGTTGATGTGTCTCGTAATTATGTTTGCAGTAATGTATCTAATGATACTTTGCTCTGTTGCGGTAACGTATAAACAATCCGTATACGAAAATTTGGACGACGCCTGGCGTTTGATGTGGCTAAATATTTTCCCCAACATTATCCATTTATTGTTGGCTCTAGTTCCCCTTGCTTTATACTTTATATTTTCCAGTTCGCAGCTGATGACCTTCTTTTTGGTGTTTATGCTTATGTTCGGCGGAATGTACTTCCCCCTTGTATGGCAGACGCATATGATGAAAACTTTTGCGCTGTTCCATCCCGTGGAAGTAAAAAAGAAAAAGAATCAGCACCTCAAAGCGGAGCTTCCTCAGGCAAATACGTACGAACAGTCCGCTGCCGAGCAGGAGCGCAAGGGCAAGCGTAATAAGCGCAGCCGTAAGGACGACGGCGTTTCCGTAACGGAAGATCAAACCGTTCCGCAAAGCAGTGCGGACGATTCGTTTGAGGACGGGGATATTTACGCTACCGACGAAATTGCCGAAATTGCGGATATCGAAGAGGTTAAAAACGCCGATATTAAAGACGAAAACGCTTTGTCTGTTGACGGTACGGAATTAAGCGCCGCGGACGAAAGCATTAAAGAAGTACAAAGTACAGACGAAAGTAAAAAAGGCAAAAAATAATGGCTTCCACATTAGTTAAGGCGATAATAGACAACGCGGTTATCGTATCGGCAATCGAAAGTAAGTCTATCGTAAATAAAGCCGTGTCCGTCCATAACCTTTCGCCCGTTGCCGCCGTTGCCATGGGGCGCGCTCTAACGATGGCTGCGCTTATGGGTAAGGAGCTTAAAAACAGGCAGGACTATTTAACCGCTACGATCGACGGCGGCGGACCGCTCGGCAAAATTACCGTATGCGCCGATGCGCTGGGGCACGTTAAAGGAGACGTATTCAATCCGAATGCGGAAAGCGTTTTTAAAGCGGACGGCACTTTGGACGTAGGAGCGGCGGTAGGAAAAAACGGCGCTATAACGGTAATTAAAGATATCGGCTTAAAACAGCCGTACGTAGGCACGTCAAAGCTTATCAGCGGCGAAATAGCCGGCGATTTTGCTTATTACTATGCCGTAAGCGAACAGCAGCCCTGCGGCGTAACGTTGGGAGTAGGGCTTACCAACGCGCAAAAGTGCAAGTCGGCGGGCGGAGTGTTTGTTCAGGTTATGCCAAACTGCCCCGAGGAGCTGCTTTTCCGCATAGAAACGGTAATGTACGCTATGGACGAAATGAGCTATCAGTTTGACGGCAGCACCGCCGAGGAAGTAATCAAAAGATTTTTCGGCGAATTTAACCCCGTTTTTACCGAAACTCAGCAGGTAAGCTATAAATGCAACTGCGGTAAACGTAAAATAAACCGCATTGTAAAAAGTTTGGGATATACCGAGGCGCAGACGATAGTTGACGAACAGGGACAAATAGAGGTTTGCTGTCACTTCTGCGGAAAAAAATACGTTTATAATCGGCAGGATATAGATAAATTGTTTAATAAATAATCGTTCTTTAAATTATACCGTAAAAAACGATGTAAGTTTTGATAAAAAGCCGGTTGTTTTATTCTATACAATCAAAATTTCAAACAAGCTCTGTTAATCTTAATTATACAAAAGCCGAATAGGCAATCTGCGTAGCTGACGCATATGCTTATTCGACTTTTTTTATTACAAGTTTTATTGTGCACATAACAGTTGCTATTAAGCCTACGCAGGCTACCGCTATGTAGCCGAATTTTACGGCAAAGTCGAACCCGAATACCGAAAAAGCCGCCGCCAGACCGAATACGCATATTGCGCACAGGGTTTTATCGGGTATAACGGCGTATAATTCGTCTACTATGGGACGAGCGCAAGCCGCCATTCCGCACATTGCAGATAAAGCAATTACAAATACGGCAAAGGCAAGCAGTGCGTAAGACGTTATTCCGCCCAGCGTAGGCAGCGGTGCGGAAAAATCTCCCAGCGCAGTTGTTACCGCCAGTAAAACGGCTATAATTAACGCGGCAGCAACTGAGCCGTATATGTTTTGTCTGCGCGAGCCCGCCGCACCCAACGGACACAGTACGCATAGCGACATAGTTACCGTAAACAGCGCGTAGGCAACGGGCATATAGGGCGCGGGTACGGTTGTTATAGGTTTTCCGCCGCCGCCTTGTAACGTAATAAAAACAAAAAGAACCGCCGTTAATGCTATGGACGCAACGTTGGCGATTTTTAACGCGCGCATGCCTTTTGACATAACGGCGGCGGCAACGGCTGCGACCGTAACTGCGTATATCGGCAGTTTGGATATATAAAAAATCTCGCCGAGACACTGTTCCACACCGGCAAGCATCGTTACTATGCATACAAAACTGCACACCGATAAAGCATAGTTAAACGCCGTCGGTTTTTTTAAACAGGCGGCAGACATATCCGCAGGCGTTATGCAGGCATTCTTTCGGCAAAACTCTCTAATTATAACGCTTATTGCGCAATATACAACGGCAAACGCCATTGTGTTGAGCATACTTCCCGCAAAAGTTTCGGTTTCTTTGCCGGAAATAAGCCCAACGCCAACGGCGCACCCGGATGTGACTGCAACGTCACTTATAAAATCCGTAAACTTACCCATATAAAATTATATGCGTAATACCTAACTTGTAATGCCTTGCAATTATTTGTAAGCCTTGTTTACAATCCTTTCCAGCAGCGCAACCGCGCCGTACATCAAACCGGCAAGGGCGCACAAAACAATAGTGCAAGTCATCACAACGTCAAGCCTGAATACCTGGCTTCCGTACACAAGCAAATATCCCAAGCCTTCTTTAGAGGTAAGATATTCGCCCATAATTGCGCCTATCCAGCTCATACCCACGTTTATTTTAAGACACGCCATAAGCGTAGGTACGTTGGCGGGAGCAACTAATTTGTAAAAAATCTGCAATCGGTTGGCTTTCATCGAGCGCATAAGCAGCAGCTTGTCGGCGTCGGTGCTTACAAATCCGTTTAATATTGTAATAGTGGTAATTACAACCGATATCAGCACCGCCATTGTAATTATCGAAGCTTTGCCCGTACCCGCCCAAATTATTATGATAGGTCCAAGCGCAATTTTCGGCAAACTGTTCAGTATTACCAAGTACGGTTCGAATATCCGCTGTAACGCTTCGTTCCACCATAATGCAACGGCTATAACGTAGCCTATGGCAGTGCCGATTGCAAACCCAGCCAAAGTTTCGTATGTGGAAACCCAAGCGTGATACCACAGCGTGCCGCCAGCAGACAATTCTATAAGCGTTTTCCATACCCGCGACGGACTGCTCATAATAAACGGATCTATCCAGTTGAGGGCGGCGGCAAGCTCCCACAGACACAAAAACAGTACGAGAATTCCCACTTGCGCTGCGTGTATAAGCACGCCGCGGACGCGTTGTTTGCGCAAAAACAGCAGGTGTTCCCGCGTAAAATTATTGTTTTTCTTCGGCATCGTATATTCTCCTTTAGCCGTGTAGTAAGTTGTGTAACTTTTCAAACTGCGCGCTAAAATCAGGACTTTGACGGCGCTTTAAGGGCGTTTCGATGTCGGCAAGGTTGGTGTAGTGTACTTCCTTTACCGTGGCGGGGCGTGCGGTAAGCACAATCACCTTGTCGGCAAGCGCAATGGCCTCGCTTATGTCGTGGGTAACCAGCAGGGCGGTTTTGTGCTCTTTTTTGATAATATCGTAAACATCGTCGCATACGTCCAACCGAGTTTGAAAATCCAGCGCGGAAAACGGTTCGTCAAGCAAAAGTAAATCGGGGTTGGCTGCGATAGTGCGTATCAGCGCGGCTCTTTGCCGCATACCGCCCGAAAGCTGCTGAGGGTAGTGGTTTCTAAACTCCCATAATCCGTATTTTTTAAGCAGTTCGCGCGCCCGTTCGACGTTTTCTTCGGTCATTTTGTGCTGTACTTCCAGCCCCAAAGTAATGTTTTTTTCGATTGTGCGCCACTCGAATAATTGATCCCGCTGCAGCATATACCCGACGCTTGCGTGTGCGGCTCCGTTTTCGCCGTCGTTTAAGCCTTTTTTGCTTAACTTGTTTGTAAATTGCGTAAATCCTTTTTTTAAACGTTTTACGCTGTCTTTTAGCGGCGTTTTGCGTTTGCATGCGTCGGCGCTGACTGTTGTTTTGCCGTTATCGGAAATTTGTACTTGATCTTGCTGCGTCGTTTGAAGTTTGGGCTGCGTTGTGCCGCGTATGATACTTCCGCTTGTAGGCTCGATAAGTCCGCACACAAGGGACAGTATCGTTGTCTTTCCGCAGCCCGACGGACCGATAAGCGCAACAAACTCGCCTTCGTTTACGACAAAAGACAAATTTGATACGGCAACGGTGGCGTGCTGTTTTGTGTAAAAAATTTTGTTTACGTTGTCAAACTTTAATACTTCCATTACCGCTGTTACCTTTTATTTACGTAATTAAACCGAATTCTCGGCGTTATCCGTTAGTCTGCCGTTACACGCGTTTTGCCGCGCTGTTGTCTACAATGTCGTCGTAGTCTACGCGTTTGGAAAGCTCGCCGGCATTTTCCATAATATCCTGTATGCGTTCAAACGCCGCCTTATCCGTTACGGGAGTCGTCGTCCATACGTCGCATTCCTTATAGTTTTGTATAGCCTTTGTCAGCAGTTCGATAGACGTTCCTGCAAAGTGCGGCTCTACGATACGCGCGCATTCTTCTGCGCTGTGGCTCAGTACGTACTCTGTGCCGCGCCACACGGCTTTAAGAAATTTAGTTACGTTGTCGCCGTGTTCTTTAAGATATTTGTCCGTCGCGGTGTAGCAGGTGTAGGGGATTTCGCCGCTGTCTAAGCCTATCGAGGACACGATATAGCCTTTGCCTTCTTGCACAAGTTGGCTTGCGGCAGGCTCGAACAAAGGCACAAGGTCGCCCGTACCGCCGGTAAAGGCAGGTCCCAACGCGCCGAACTGAATGGAATAGTCCATTGTGATGTTTTTGCCGTTTTCGTAACCTTTGTTGTTAAGCACGTATTGAAGTATCATTGCGGGCATACCGCCTTTGCGCCCCATAAGTACCGTTTGGTTATCTATTCCGCTGTAATCGAAGTTAGGCATAGATGTTCTTGCCACTAAAAAACTGCCGTCGCGTTTTGTAAGCTGCCCGATAACGCGGGGGTAGTCTTTTTTGCCTTGTAAGTATACGTAGATGTTCGCCTCGCAGCCCATCAAGCCTATGTCCGCCTCGTCGGTAAGCAGGGCGGTCATAACGTTATCGGCTCCGCTGCCGTTGGTAACTTCCACTTTTAAGCCTTCTTCTTCAAAATATCCCAGGCTTAACGCTAAGTATTGCGGGGTGTAAAACAGACTGTGCGTAACTTCGCTTAGACGTATTACGTTGCCGTCCGTTTTGTTGCATGCGGCAAGGCACGCAAAACACAAAGTTGCAAGTAGCGCTATTATAAGTAGTGCAATCGTAACTTTTTTCAATTTAGTCTCCTCCGTTTTTTTTGTTTTTTGCATATTGCATACTATTAAATACCGTCAAATTGTGTTCCTGCGCTTGTACTGGTTTATAATTTTATCCGCAGTAAGCGCGGTATCCAGTTTGGCTTGCTTAAATGACTGTAAAAACACAATGCTTTATAGTTAAGCAGCCAACATGGTCTAATTGGACTTGTTTGGTTTTTAATTACATCGTTAAAAGGCTTAACAATAATTTATTGGATTTAACATAGTTGTTTTACGATATATTTAAGCAAATAGCTTTGCCGAAAGATAAAAATAAAATGTGTTTTATTTACTCAAACCCACCAAACTTATTTGAACAAATAAAAAACAGTATAGAACAATTATTTTACTGCTCTATACCGTTATAAAACTATATACGGTATAATTAACTTAATTTACTTGTCAAAAGCTTTTACGTGTGATAATATATTTCTGTAAAAACGTCACTAGGCAAAAGGCGTTTGCAATTACCTTTACAGAGAGCGGACTACGGTGGAAATTCCGCAAGGATAGGTTGCAAGCAGTGTAGTTTGCCGATGTTTGCAGGGCGAAACGGCGTTTATAAACGAAAGTAGCTCTGCGCGGGTAAGTTCCGTTATAAACTAACGAGATAACCGAAAATGTGTTTTTATGTAACGCTTAGCAAAGTCTAGGGCAGTTTAAAAACTTTAATTTCGGTTAAATTAAGGTGGTACCGCGATTGCTTTTCGCCCTTTGGATTAATTTCAAGGGGCGTTTTTTTTATTAACGATTATAAAAGAGGTAGAAACTTATGTTGGAAAAAACTTATCAGCCTAATTTATTTGAACGGGACCTTTACCGTTGGTGGATGGAGCAGGGTTATTTTACTCCCAAGGCGGAAATCGGCAAGCCGTATTTTTCTATGGTAACGCCTCCCCCTAATATTACGGGACAGCTGCATTTGGGGCACGGTCTGGATAACGCCATACAGGATACGTTAATACGCTTTAAGCGTATGCAGGGTTACAACACGCTGTGGCTGCCCGGCACCGATCACGCGTCTATCGCCACCGAGGTTAAAATTATCGAAGCGCTTAAAAAGGAAGGTATAGACAAACGCGATTTGGGACGCGAAAAGTTTTTGGAACGCGCCTGGCAATGGAAGGAGCAATACGGCGGACGTATTGTGGAACAGCTTAAATCGCTGGGCAGCAGCTGCGACTGGTCGCGCCTTGCCTTTACAATGGACGAACGTTGCAGTAAAGCGGTGCGCCGCGCTTTTACTTCTATGTACAAACAGAAGCTTATTTACCGCGGCAGCCGTATTATTAACTGGTGCCCTAAATGTAAAACCGCGCTTTCCGACGCCGAAGTGGAATACGCCGAACAGGACGGAAATTTTTGGCATTACGGTTATACTTCAAAGGACGGCAAAACAACCGTAACTTTTGCTACGACCCGCCCCGAAACAATGTTGGGCGATACTGCGGTGGCGGTAAACCCCGACGATCCGCGCTATACGCATTTGGTGGGAAAAACCGTAATAGTGCCGTTTGTCAATCGCGAAATCCCCGTTATAGCCGACGAGTACGTTGATATGGAATTCGGTACGGGAGTGGTTAAAATTACCCCCGCGCACGACCCTAACGACTTTGAAGTCGGTCTAAGACACAATCTGCCCGTAATCCGCGTTATGAACGACGACGGAACTATGAACGAAAACGCCGGCGAATTTGCAGGACTGGACAGATACGAAGCGCGCAAGCGTATAGTGGCAAAACTTAAAGAAGCAGGCATATTGCAAAAGATAGAGCCCCACAAGCACAATGTGGGCAGCTGTTACCGCTGTCATACCACGGTAGAGCCCATAGTGTCTAAACAGTGGTTTGTAAAAATGGCTCCGCTTGCAAAACCCGCAATCGAAGCGGTTAAAAACGGCGAAATAAAATTCCATCCCGACCGTTTTGCAAAGACGTACTATAACTGGATGGAAAACATCAAGGACTGGTGTATATCCCGTCAGTTGTGGTGGGGACACCGCATACCCGTTTGGTATTGCAATGATTGCGGCGCGGAAATTTGCGAAGAACACGATCCTTGCCAATGCCCCAACTGTAAAAGTAAAAATATCCGTCGGGACGAGGACGTTTTGGATACTTGGTTCAGTTCGGCATTGTGGCCGTTTTCCACTTTGGGCTATACCGAAAACAGCGACGACTTTAAGGCGTTCTTCCCTACAAGCGTTCTCAGCTGCGGATACGACATAATATTCTTCTGGGTGGCGCGCATGATTTTCAGTTCGCTGTACGCAACGGGAAAAGTGCCGTTTAAAGACGTACTGCTGCACGGCATCGTCCGCGACGAGCAGGGGCGTAAAATGAGTAAATCTCTCGGCAACGGCGCAGACCCCGTGGAGATTATAGATAAATACGGCGCGGACACCTTGCGTTTTGCCTTGCTTAACGGCATTGCCAACGGCAGCGATATACGCTTCTCTCCCGACAAAATAGAAGGTACGCGCAACTTTATGAATAAAATATGGAACGCCAGCCGTTTTGTGCTGATGAATTGTCAGGATAAAACGCTGCTGCCTATCAGCAAGTGTAACTTAACCCTTGCGGATAAATGGATGCTTACAAAGCTTAACGCGGCGGTTGCGCAGGTTACGGAGCTGTTGGATAAGTTCGAACTCGGTATGGCGTGTCAGGCGGTGTACGACTTTGTTTGGAACGAATTTTGCGACTGGTATATCGAACTTACAAAGCCCGCATTGTACGGCGCGGACGATAACGTACGCCAAAGCACTCTGTCGGTATTGTCGTATGCTTTGGACAATATTCTGCGGCTGCTGCATCCTTTTGTGCCTTTTATTACCGAGCGGATTTATCAAAGTATGCCTAACCGCGGCGAAAGCATTATGGTTGCGTCTTTCCCGACGGTTAATCCCGAACTCGGCTTTATCGACGAACACAAACTTGTAGAAGAACTTAAAGAGCTTATTGCAAAAGTGCGCAATATACGCGCCGAATACGGCGTTGCGCCCGGTAAGCGTATCCGTTTGTACGTGGAGTCGCAGGATAAGCGTATTAGGGAATGCGATTCGTATTTTGCAAAACTTTGCAATGCGGCGGAGGTAGTGTACGGCGCTGCTCCCGCGGAGGAAAAAACCGTCAAGGCGGTAGGGGTTGCCGCAACGTGCGAAGTGCCCTTGGGCGACTTGGTGGATAAGGATAAGGAAATCGAACGTATAACCAAGGAACTGGAAAATATCTCTGCCGAAATCGCACGGGCTAACGGCAAACTTAACAATCAGGGATTTATCGCAAAAGCTCCTGCAAATTTGGTAGATGCGGAAAAAGCCAAACTTGCAAAATATATCGACTTGCAGCAGCAGCTTACCGCACGTTTAAACGAGCTTAAATAGTTTTAATCTGTCATATGGCGCGAAGTTTTATAGATAGATTAAACTGTGCATTTAAGCGCGTGTAATTATTATTGTGCAGTGTTAGAGCCGTGCCGATGTGCACATAGCTATAATCGGATTTGTCTATCGGTTATAACGGTTAATTAAAAAAGTACGGCATAATTACCTTTATAACAAAAATTAACTATACTTAACGACCGCTGACTGATACCAATCGCTTGTTATTACATCGTATCACGCAATTAGCGGTGTGTTCGGTAAACGTGCGTTTGTGTACGGTATAATATCGAAAATAATTAAAAATCGATATACTATTACACACATAATATACGTAATTGCAATATTTTTAACTGAATAAATATAATATTTGCTAAGAAGTAAGTACGAATATCGATTTATTTGCTTTACTGGTTTGCGGGGCAAGGTGCGTAAACCGCAGAGCTGCGGTCAAAACGTACGGTTCCAATTAAAACGTTTAAACTAAAAAAACGGGCGTAGAATATGCGCTCGTTTTTTTCATTGAAACGCAATGCGGCTGTTTTTAAAAACCTAAACTGATAAGCAGTGCGTTATCTATATTCTGCATTATTTCGGGAGGCAGTTCTCCTATCTTTTCTTTTATTCTGCTTTTGTCTATTGTGCGTATTTGTTCCAAAAGCACAACGGAGTCTTTGGGCAGCGGCGATACGTCTTTGTGTAATTCTATATGCGTGGGCAGTTTTGCTTTGGTAAGCTTGGACGTTGTTGCCGCGGCAATTACCGTCGGGCTGTATTTGTTGCCGACGTCGTTTTGCAGTACGACGATAGGGCGTATACCTCCCTGTTCGCTGCCTATTACCGGGTTAAGATCCGCATAGTATACTTCTCCGCGTTTTATCATAGTGTGCTCCCTCAGCCATAACGTCAAAATAATTTTACAATACCGGAGCGTATTTTGTGCGTAATTGCAATATTGTTTTGCATACGTTTTTTTTTGTACGCTCCGCGCCGCAATCAGCGTATTGTTAATGCAGCTGTAAGTTGTCTGCGGCTGTGGGTTAGAGTGTCGTTATGGCTTGCTGCGCCACTCAAACTTATAAATATACTTTTAATTTAAGCGCGCTGTCGCCGAATTTTGCCGTCGGCATTACCTTACATTACAGACTATGTATTTAACTTAAAAAAATGTTAACGCGCATTAAGTAAAGCTAACTACATTTTTGACGGATTTTTTGCTAAGTATACATTAAATTACGTACTTGGATTTTTAATCGCTAATTATTGACACCTCTTTGCTATAAGAGTATAATTATATAATTATATACGAATTTTTGCTGTCTGCAATTTTTGTTTGCCGTGGCGTTAAGCTGACGTAAAAGTTTGTAGTAAATCGGTTCGCAAAGGAAAAGTGCCGTAATTAAACGTTGTTTTTACAAAAACGGCAGGTATGTTCACAGCGTAGCGGTTACGTTTAAAATTTATAAAGAAGGTACGTATAATTTGTCTAATTTACTTGCGGCTACGTATGTGTGGGGTAACGAGCGTTTCGGCTTATCGGTAGACGCTTACAATCCGCATATAAGCATTTTCGGTTTCCACGTATATCTTTACGCCATAATGATTGTCACGGGTATGTGTTTGGCAATCTTGACGGCGGGTCTGTATTTTAAAAAGCGCGGCTACGACCCGTACGATATTACGGTATATGCTTTGGTAATATTGCCTATCGGCGTATTGGGCGCGCGCGCCTACGTGTACATCTTCCCGTGGGAAGGGCACACAATGGACTGGTCGACGTTTTTTTCCGAGTTCCGCAACGGCGGTTTGGGTATTTACGGCGGCGTAATAACGGGGTATCTTGCGGCGCTTGCGTGCGCAAAGGTAAAAAAGCAGGATTTCAGGATTGTCGCCGACGCAATTATGCCGGGACTGTTCCTTGCGCAAAGTTTGGGACGTTGGGGCAACTTTTTCAATCAGGAAGCGCACGGCGCGTTTATAACGGCGGATTACAACGCTTTGCCTAACTTTACCGAATGGATAAGCGGCGGTTCGCGTCACGGTTTTAATATGTATGCCGTTTGGATAGATTCCGCCCACGCGGGTTCGCAGGGCGCGGGTTGGTATCAGGCTACGTTTTTTTACGAAAGCGTCTGTACGTTTATAGGATTTTTAATATGCGTGTTCGTGCTTGCACGTAACAAAAAATACAAACTTGGTTGGTGCGCGGCATTTTACGGAATTTACTACGGTATCGTACGTTTGATAATAGAAGGACTGCGTACCGACAGCTTGTTTTTATACGTCGGCAACACGCAGACGGATATAAAAATATCTCAGCTCGTTTCGGTATTCGCAATAATTTTCGGCGTTTTGACTTTAAGCAAAATTTACCGTAAGCAAATACACGGACTGTACAAAAAAATGTTTAAGGACGACTTCGACGAAGTATCTAAATCGCGTTGGATTTTGCTTGCCGCGGCAATAGCGCTGTTTGCCGTAGGCGTGGTTATGTTTGTAATGCTGGGCGTAACAAAGTCTGTAAACGACGGACACGGCGGCGAGTCGTACCTTATTGCGGGCGTAATTTTAACCGCCGTAGCGGCATATTCGGGTTTAGGCGTATGGTCGCTGTTCGACAGGCGGAAAGTTTACTGCGGCGGCTGCCGTAATCAGGCGGTTTCGCCGTCGGTATGGCAAACCGAGTACGAGCGTTTAAAAACGGCATTGATATGCTATTGCGTTATGTGCGGCGCGCTGTTTGCATTCGGTCTGTTTGCGCTAATCAAGTGGGGCGTAGTGGACAAAATCTCCAACGGTACGGTACTGTTTGTTGCGTCGCTAGGGTGCATTACGGCAATAGTTCTAGGCAAGCTTTTGCCTACGGTAAAAGAGCTTAAACAAACTCAGCGGGAAGATTCCGTGTCCGCGTGCGATTGTTCCTGCGGCGTCCGCTGTAACTTTAAGCTTAACAAATACTTGCTGTTTTTATTTCCTCCTAAAATCTACCGCGATTACGGCGTGGAAAATCTAACGCCGTGGGCGGATAAGGATAAGGAAGAAAAGAAGAATAAAAAGAAATCGGAAAAAGAGGTGTAATCTATAAATGCGTAACTTAACATTATTAACCGATTTTTACGAATTGACAATGATGTACGGCTATTTTCTGCAAGGCAAAACCGAAGAAGTAGCCACGTTCGATTTGTTTTTCCGCCCGTACGAAGAAAGCAACTTTTGTATTGCGGCAGGTTTGGAACAGGCAATCGAGTATGTAAACAACCTGCATTTTTCCGCAGAGGATATCGGCTATCTGCGTTCGACCAAAGCGTTTAATGAGGACTTTTTAAAGTTTCTTGCCGATTTCCGTTTTACGGGCAGTATCAAGGCGATTCCCGAAGGCACGGTAGTGTTTCCGTACGAACCGTTAATGGTAATCACCGCCCCTATCTGTCAGGCACAGCTTATGGAAGCGGCGTTGTTAAATATTATAAATTTCCAAACGCTGATTGCTACCAAAGCCCGCAGAATTGCATATGCTGCCGCGCCGGGCGGAGTATTGGAATTCGGTCTAAGGCGCGCTCAAGCTCCCGACGCGTCCGTTTACGGCGCAAGGGCGGCGGTAATAGGCGGCTGCACCTCCACAAGCAACGTGCTGTGCGCGCAGATGTTCGGTATGCCTCCAAAGGGTACTCACGCCCACAGCTGGGTTATGTCTTTCCCTACCGAGTACGACGCGTTTATGGCGTACGCCCAAACTTATCCCGACGGCTGTTTGCTGCTTGTGGATACGTACGATACTTTGGGCAGCGGCGTTCCCAACGCGATTAAAGTTTTTAATTACCTAAAAGCAAACGGACATAAGCCGCTTGGTATACGTTTGGATTCGGGCGATTTGGCGTATCTTTCCAAGCAGGCGCGCAACATGTTAGACGACGCGGGACACGCCGACTGTCAAATTTTTGCCAGCAGCGATATAGACGAATACGTTTTGATGTCCTTAAAGCAGCAGGGCGCGCGCATAGATACTTTCGGCGTTGGTACAAAAATGATTACAAGCCACAATACGCCGAGTTTGGGCGGCGTGTACAAGCTTGCCAATCTCCGCGTAAACGGGCAGGATAATCCCAAAATGAAAATCAGCGACAACCCCGTCAAGATGACGAATCCGGGCGTAAAAACCGTTTACCGACTGTTTTGCAAAAATACGAACAAGGCTATTGCCGACGTAATCTGTTTGGCGGACGAAACGATTGACGAAACGCGCCCGCTTACGATAACGCATCCGACGGACAGGTGGAAGACAAAGGACGTTACAAACTTTTACGCGCGTAATTTGTACGCGGAAGTGTTTACGGACGGCAAACTTGTGTACAAAACGCAAGACGTGTACGCGCTGCAGCGTAACTGCATGGAAAGTTTGGACGGATTTTGGGACGAATACAAACGTCTAACGCAGCCGCACGCTTATAAAGTGGATTTAAGCGATAAACTTTACGCGCTTAAACAAAAGCTGATTATCGAGGAGAAAAACGGTGGCAACTAAACAAAGAAAACAGTTTAAAACGGTTTTTCGCGGATACGACCCTAAGGAAGTGGACAAGTTTATTACCCTGACTTTGGATCAGGAAGCTACGACCCGCCGCGCGCAAAGGGAGCGTATAGAGGAATTGTCGGAGGAAAACTATAACATCCGCGAACGTCTTGCCGAATTGCAGCGTGCGCAAAACGACGTTGCCGACGCATTGGTTACGGCGCAAACCGTGGCGCGCGATATCGAAAAAAACGCTAAGGACTACGCCGATAAAGCGCTTATCGAAGCAAAGAAGTTTTACGCCACGTGGCAAGCGTATTCAAAAACTATTATCGCCAGTTTTACCGAGGACGAGCTTGCGGCTTTTTCCGCTCTGGAAGCGAAAATAGGCGACGTTATTGCCAACTACGAACGCAGACTGAAAGGCGAAAAACCGAACGTAGCCGAGCCTGCGGCGGAAGACTTGGGTTTTGACGAAAAGCCGGCGGACGCAGACGCAAATGCGGTAGGACAATCCGAGGACAATGCGGAAGAAACCGCCGAAACCAAGGTTAAGCCTGCAAATAAACACAGTATGTCCGCCGCGGACTTTGTAAAAACTATCGAACGCGCCGCGGAGGATTTAACTGCGGAGGCGGAACAGTCCGCCAAAGCTTCGGCAAAGTCGCACGCAAACCCCATTGCAAGAGTAGAACAGGCGGCAGGACAATCCATAGACTTGCGCGAACTTCTGCGCCCCGAGCAAAGCTTAGAGGAAATCTGCGCCGATTTGGGACTGATAGAAAGCGACGTCGAATAATTTTCGGCTGATAACTTTTGCCTTTGTCCGCCGCGAAATTGCTTAATATATCTGCTTCCGCAAAAGACAACTTTAAACAATGCCGACGGACGGTAAAGTTAATTTTATTTCCGCCGTCAAAAACTAAAAATACTACCGATAAAAAATATAAACATATCAACGGAAATCAAACTATGTGGGATGTCATTTTAGACGCGCTTATAGATAGCAGTATCGCCGCGCCGTTTTTACTTATAATATATTTGTTTATCGAGTGGTTGGAACGTAACCGCAAGGCGCAGTTTACTGCGGTGCGCTTACTAAACGGCAAATTTGCGCCGTTGGTTGCGGGCGGAGTAGGGCTTATTCCGCAGTGCGGTTTTTCCGTTATGGCAACCGATTTGTATTGCCAAAATTATTTAAAATCAGGCACTCTAATAGCCTTTTTCGTAGCGACAAGCGACGAAGCTCTGCCTATACTTTTAACCAACAAAGATACAATCGGCGTCACATGGATAGTATTGCTTGTAAAAATTGCGTACGCCGTTGCATTAGGATACATTATCAATTTGTTCGATAAGCGCGCTTTGCTGTATGCCGGCGGCGAGCTTACCCTTGTGGAGGACGAACACGGTCCTCACGATCATTCGCACCCGCACGGCGGCGCGGATACGGAATGCGAAAGTCATACGCATGACGGCGAAGGTAATACCGTTATCCGCGTAAGCGACGGCTGCTGCCGTCACGCAATGACTTCAAAAGGCGGGTTTTGGAACTTTGTAAAACATCCGTTATTGCATACGCTAAAAATATTTGTTTATATTTTTGTCGTTAATGCGGTTTTCGGGCTTTTGCTGTATTATTTCGAGCAGCCTATTACGGACTTTACCTCTAAATTAGGGTTTGCGCAGATATTTATTACTGCGGGTATAGGGCTTATACCTAATTGCGCAAGCAGCGTAATAGTTACGGGTATGTTTGCCGACGGTTTAATAAACTTACCTGCCTTGATTTCGGGTTTGGTTTCCAACAGCGGTATCGCCCTTGCAATCTTGTTTAAGGACCGTAAGCGTATTAAACGTAACTTGCTTATACTGCTGATAATGTATCTCGCCGGCATAGCTGTCGGTATACCTGCTTATTTTATTTTACAATTATTTTAATTTATAAAATCATTGACAAATAATAGGGGGAGTAAATATGAAAATTTTTATTGCTTCGGATTTGCACGGCTCGGCATACTGGGCGGAAAAAACGACGGAAAAATTCCGTATATCGGGCGCTAACCAACTTATATTGTTGGGAGATATTTACAATCACGGTCCGCGTAATCCTTTTCCCGACGAATACGCGCCGATAAAGGCTGCCGAAACTCTAAATACGGTTGCGGACAAAATTATAGCGGTACAAGGTAACTGCGATGCCGAAGTTGATCAAATGATAAGTTCGTTTCCGTTTGTCAAGGAGGAAATACTTACGCTTAACGGCAGACGCTTATTTTTTACTCACGGACACGTTCACGGCAAAGACAATGTTCCGCAGTGGCTGCGTAACGGCGACGTTATGTTTTACGGACACTCTCACGTTAGCGAAATTGTCAATGTAAACGGCGTTACGTGCGTTAACGTGGGCAGCGCTTCTCTGCCTAAGGACGGCAAGCACGCCTACTGTATTTTAACCGATAACAGCGTGGTAGTGTACGATTTCGACGGTAACGCCGTGTGTAAAACCGCACTGTAAAGTCTTTATTACGTACGTAAAAACAAGTAATAAAAGAAAAATTCGGTAATGTAATTTTTTCTTTGCGGAATGTCGCCGAACAACAGACATAAGCCCGATGAGCATATTATACCTGTTGTTTTTTGCTTTGCTTAAATAATTTGCGTAACCGTTTATCCGTATGCGGCAGTGCTAATGCGTATCTAAATATAATTTTATTTCTAATATAAAAAACCGCCTTTCCGGATTTTGGAAAGGCGGTTTTGCCGTCCTGTTCTATAACCTAAACTGTCGGTTAAGATAAGGCAAATTTTTTGTGTTCGGTCAACTTTTTTTTTTTAATACATATCGGGGTTGCCTTGCGGAGCAACGGGAGCCGGAGGTTCGGGGATATCCACAACGATACTTTCGGTTGTCAGCAGCGTGCCCGCAACGCTGGCAGCATTTTGGAGCGCGGATCTGGTTACTTTTGTCGGGTCGAGTATTCCTTTTGCAATCATATCGCCGTAGGAATCGGTCAATGCGTCGTAACCGAAATTGTCGGTGTTTGCCGCAAGCACTTTGTCTACGATAACTCCGCCGTTTACGCCCGCGTTTTCGGCAATTTGCTTAATGGGCGCTTCCAAAGCGTTGCGTACGATAGCCGCGCCGGTCTTTTCGTCTCCTTTGAGTTTTGCAATCAACTTGTCTACGTCGGCAATAGCGGACAGCAGCGCAACTCCGCCTCCTGCAACAATACCTTCCTCCACAGCGGCGCGCGTAGCGTTTAATGCGTCCTCTATGCGCATTTTGCGCTCTTTCATTTCCACTTCGGTAGCCGCGCCGACGGATATTTGAGCCACTCCGCCCGCAAGTTTAGCCAAGCGTTCCTGATATTTTTCTCTGTCGTAATCGCTGGTTGTTTCCGCCAACTGGTGCTTAATCTGCGCAACTCTTTGGGCGATTGCCGAGCTTTGTCCCGCGCCTTCTACAATGATAGTGTTGTCTTTGTCCGTTTTAACGGATTTAGCGCGTCCCAGCATATCTAGCGTTGCGGTTTTAAGATCTAATCCCAGTTCTTCGCTTATAACCGTTCCTCCCGTAAGTACGGCAATGTCTTGCAGCATTTCCTTGCGTCTGTCGCCGAAACCGGGCGCTTTGACCGCTACGCACACAAACGCTCCGCGCAGTTTGTTCAGTATCAGCGTCGTCAATGCCTCGCCTTCTACGTCCTCGGCAATTATCAGTAATTTGGAACCCGTCTTAACTACTTGCTCCAACAGCGGCAGCAATTCCTGTATAGTCGATATCTTTTTATCGGTAAGTAAAATATAAGGATTGTCCAGTTCGGCAACCATTTTGTCGGGGTCGGTAGCCATATAAGGGCTTGCGTATCCGCGGTCGAACTGCATACCCTCTACAACGTTAAGTTCGGTTTTCATCGTCTTGCTTTCTTCAACGGTTATAACTCCGTCGTTGCCTACTTTTTGCATAGCGTCGGCAATAAGCGCGCCGATTTTATCGTCCGCGGCGGATATAGAAGCAACCTGCGCAATAGATTTTTTGCCCTCTACGGGGGTGGAAATGGATTTAAGCTTGTTTACGCATACCTCAACGGCTTTGTCTATTCCCTTACGCAAAATAATGGGGTTTGCGCCTGCTGCAACGTTTTTGTTTCCTTCGCGGATGATTGCCTGCGCTAAAACGGTGGCGGTGGTAGTTCCGTCTCCCACAATGTCGTTTGTCTTTGTGGACGCTTCCTTTATTATTTGCGCGCCCATATTTTCAAACGGGTCTTTAAGTTCTATTTCCTTAGCAATAGTAACTCCGTCGTTAATTACTAACGGTCCGCTGTATTTCTTTTCCAGTATTACGTTGCGTCCCTTGGGTCCAAGCGTAATTTTAACGGTGTCCGCCAACTGGTTTACGCCGTTTTCCAGAAGCTTTCTAGCTTCCTCTCCGTATTTGATTTGTTTAGCCATTTATAATGCCTCCTGCTTGATGATTAAATAATTGATTGTGTTTTTTTGAATGTATAACCGCTATGCGCAAGCTTTGTTTTAAGCGCATAAAAGTTATATTAACGTTTAAGCAATACAAATTCGGTAACGGTAGATTCAGCTTGTGCAATAAATTTTTTTATTTAAACTTGCCGTATTGCCGAATATGCCTATACGTTCGAAAATTATTTTTCTACTATCGCCAAAATATCGCTTTGCTTGATAATCGTAACTTCCTCGCCGTCAATTTTAAACTGACTGCCGGCATATTTGGAATAAAGCACTTTGTCGCCCGGTTTGACAATCATCTTTACTTCTTTTCCGTCTATTACGCCGCCTTCGCCTACGGCAACTACAACGGCAATCTCTTGCTTTTCCTGTGCGGCGGTGGGCAAAAAGATTCCGCCTACGTTCTGTTCTGATTCTTCGGGTTGCTTAACTACAACTTTGTCGAACAACGGTTTAAGTTTCATATATGTTCCTCCTGATTTTTCTAAATATAAAAACAGTCAACGTTAATTAACTGTATCTAACTATGTTTTATCTACAAAAACAAATGCTTTTTCTGCCGTATTTTACCGTCAGTTTAGCAGTGTAAGCTGTAATAACGCTTAAAAATCAAACGTATTTTACATTATTGTCAACTTTTTAGCACTCTAAACAATAGACTGCTAATCTACACACTTATATTATACAGCAGAAATGCAATTTGTCAAGACTAATTTGCATCAAATAATAAATTTTTTGTAAAAAATATGTCGTAAATCATTGAAAAAATCCATATATAATGATAAAATAATAATATAATAAATATAGTGGAGAGTATAGCCATGTTTCTATATCAAATGTTGTTAGAAGATAACGCAATAATGACATTTTTTACTAAGCCCTTGTTTACCTTGGCGGGATTTGAAGTGCTGATGTGGCACGTAATCGCGGCGGCGGCAGTTTTGCTGCTGTTGATTATAATAATTGCCGCGGCATCCTCCAAAAAGCGCAAAAAGGCAAAAAAGACAGCCGAATTTCAGCGCGAACCCCAAACTTTGCCCACCGCAACGGTTGCGGAAGAACAAAACGCAGATCAACCCGCGCAGGACGCGGTTTTAGCGGAGGAGCAGCCTCAAACTCAGCCCGAACCGCCGCTGGAAGAAGAACAGCCTATTATCAACGAAGAGGTTGAAAAAGATGCTGAGGTAAAAGAGGAGCAAGAGTCTGCCGAAACAAATTCGGCGGAAAAGGTAAGCGCATCCAAAAAAGCGGAACAGGAAAATAAAGAAGAACCGCAAAAAGCCAAGCAGTCTGCGGTAGCTGCAAAAACAGCGGAAACAAAGAAAACATCTTCCGCAAAGCCTGCCGTAAAGGCGTCGGCTAAAAAGGACGAACCTGCCGAAAAAGCGGAAAAACCCGCAGCCGCTAAAAAGACCGAAAGTAAAACGTCGGCGGAAAAAGCGGCGGCTAAGCCTTCCGCCAAGGAAGAAAAACCCAAAGCCGAAACCGCAAAAAAAGCGGAAGCGGACAAAAAGACCGCGCCTGCAAAAGCAGCGTCCGTAACCAAGGAGGCAAAACCTGCCGCGGCTAAACCGGCTGCTAAAAAGGCGGAAACGGTAAAAGAGGAAAAACCTTCCGCAAAAAAAGCCGAAGCGGAAAAGGACGAGAAATCTGCGGCTAAAAAGGAAACGGCAAAGAAAGCTCCTGCTAAAAAGGAGGAAAAACCCGTTATTAAAGCCGTTACGGATAAAAAGCCTGCGCCTAAGGCTAAAAAAGAGGACGAGGACGAAAAGCTTCCCGACGACGTAGTGTCTGTTGATACCGAGGAAGAGGAAGAAGAAATCGAACAAAAGCAACGTAGCGGCATAAGATACTATCACGTATCGCTGCGCGACGACGACAAGTGGCAGGTTAAACTCAGCAAAGGCGATAAGGCGATTAAGCTGTTCGATAAACAAAGCGAAGCTATCGAATATGCGCGCGAGCTTGCCCGCAGTAATCACGGACATATCGTTATACATCGCGTAAACGGCAAAATCCGCAAAACCAGATATTAAAATATTCTAAGGAAGCACTATGGATAAATGGGATCAACGGTTTATGGAATTAACCGAGCAGGTGGCAACGTGGTCCAGCTGCTACAATTCCAACCGACAGGTAGGCGCGGTTATCGTCAAAAATAAACGCATATTAACCACCGGCTATAACGGTGCGCCGCAGGGCGTAGTAAGCTGTAAGGATCGGGGCGAGTGTTTGCGTATAAAGTTGGGTATACAGAGCGGTACTCGGCACGAACTGTGCTATGCCGTGCATGCCGAACAAAACGCAATAATACAAGCTGCGCGCTTAGGTATAGTGTTAGAGGGCGCAACGCTTTACTGCACGCACCAACCCTGCGTAATCTGCGCTAAGATGATTATTAACGCAGGCATTACGCGTATTGTGTACAAGCAGGGCTATCCCGACGAATTTGCAATGAAATTATTGGACGATTCGGGGGTAAAAGTAGACGTTTACGACGAATTGTAACAGGCTATTTTGTCAGTATGCAAGTGCGGACAAAAATTGAATTTTTAATTATCGAATAAAAGAATATTGTATAAAGCGAAAGTAATAGTGCTTTCGTTTTATATTTATATAATTAATTTGTTTCTGTGGATAAAATATGTTAAGCAGCAAAGGGTTCGACTTGTGGGCGGACGGATACGATAAAAGCGTAGGCTTAAGCGACGAAGACGGTACTTATCCGTTTGCAGGATACAAAGACGTGCTGAACGAAATTTACAATAACGTACTTAGCCGCGGCGGTACTGTGCTGGATATCGGTTTCGGTACGGGAACGCTTACCTCTAAACTTTACGAAAAAGGCTGTAAAATATACGGACAGGATTTTTCGGGCAGAATGATAGATATTGCACGTAAAAAAATGCCTAATGCCAAACTGTATCAAGGCGATTTTTCGGCAGGTTTGGCAGCGGAATTAACCGATTGCAAATACGATGCGATTATAGCCGCATATTCGTTACATCACCTTACGGACAATCAAAAAGTCAGTTTGCTGTCGGCTTTGTTAAAACTGTTAAACGACGGAGGACGCATTTATATAGGCGACGTTGCTTTTGCCGACCGCAGGGAGTTAGACGCGTGTCGGGCGCAAGCGGGCGGAGAATGGGACGACGAAGAAATCTACTTTGTTTACGACGAGTTTAAAAAATATTTTCCGCAAACGGAATTTAAACAAATTTCTTTCTGTTCGGGGGTTCTTTGTTTAAAAAATCAGTTTTAATTTGACGAAAGTATTTGATTGTTTTATTTTTATTTACTTGTAATTAAAAAGACGCTGAATTTTTGTGTTCGGCGTCTTTTTTTAATAATTAGATAAAACGGTTTTGAGTAATATATTTTAACGGTATATCGAACACGTCCAGCGCGCCTGCGTATCCGTCCGCTTTAAGGCGCGGCAATGCGTGCGCGTAGCGCAGCATTATTTGTGCGGTAAGGTCGGTGTTGCATTCAAGCGACAGTTCCGCCTGCGCCGTATATCCCTTTCCCTTAAAGTAGATTTGTCCGCAGTGGCTAGTGTTTTGTTTCAGCCGTCTTACCTCGGCGGGGCTAACAAACTCCACGTAAGTATCGTAGCCTTTAAAATAGTTCGGCATATTTACGATTTGCTGCCGCACGCTCTCTTTGTCAGCTTCTACGCAGGCTACGTAGCAAATGCGGTCGTGTAAAGCAGCACCGTCGGTATTGCCGCTGTCTACGGTATTTTTCCAGTTTTGTTTCGGTACGGTAAACTGAACGGCGTCTATAACGCCGTCTATTGCGCGTACGGCGTTGGAGTGTCCCTGCGAAATACCTTTACCCCATACGGTAGCAACGTCGCCGCCTGCGCTAACCGTTCCGCGCAGAAGGCTCAACAGTCCGGGGTCCCAACCCGCGCCCGTAACGGCGATGCGTTTAGGGTTTAGCGCAGTAAGCATATTTTTATAATCCGTTATCTTTGCGTGGGTGTCAAAGCTGTCAACGGTATCTAACGGGGCAAGCAAATCGGCGTATTGCCAACAGTCGCCGAAACTGCCCATGCAGTTTAACGCAACGTCAAAATCCCCGTCCTTGTCGATTTGTTTCAGTGCGCGGCTTTTATTTAAATCTATATTTCTGCGCGAATATACCGCAACAAGTTCGTCGTCGCCGTTTTCTATCAACCGCGCAAGACTTTTCCCCAAATTTCCGTAGCCGACAATGGCAAATTTCATTTTAGCTTCTCCTTAATAAAACATACGAGATTTTTACAGTCGTCTTTGTCCGCCTTTCGGCAGACTGTCAGCGCCTATAAATTTGCATACGCATTGGCGTTTAAGTATATTTATGATTTTTTTGGTGTAAAATTGCCGTTTTTTGTTTAAATTTGATAATTTGACAAAAAAAACTTGTAAAATTTGATATATATACTTTGCTTTTTTGATAAAATATTGTATCATATATAAGTAAAATACTGTTTCACGGTGTTTAACAAACTTTTTACAGTCTGTTTTATAATTTGAAACGTTTTTTAGCGGTGTGACCGTTTAATTTGGGGCTGCAATAATATCTTAAAGGAAAAACAGGTATGTTTGTGGATTTTATCAAGGGATTTTTTACATCGGGTAGCGCATTGGACATCGTAGGGCGCGTAGGGCTGTTGCTTGTTTTAACAATAGTCTTTTACGTGTTGTTTGTCTATGCGCAAAAGTGCAATATGCGTACGCTTACAGTCCTTGCCGTGTGTGCGGTTTTGGTAGTTTTTGCTTTGTCTTTTGTATTGCCCGCTAAAATAATCGGTTTTGTAGCCTTGTTTATTCTTGCGCTTATCTGTATAGTAGGTATAACACTGTTTAATCAGGATTTCCACCGCGATTTATTCCGTATGTCTTTAAAACACGGCGGCGGCAGCGACGGAGAGGACTACGGCCGCGACGACTTAAACGACTCGGTTGCGGAAATAGTAAAGGCTTGCCTGCGGCTGAGCAAAACGGATACGGGCGCACTAATCATCGTTGCGGACGATTTGTCCGATACTATTTTGGACAGCGGCACAAAAATAAACGCCGAAATTTCGGCAGAGCTTTTGGAAACGCTGTTTTTCCCTAAAACTCCGCTGCACGACGGCGCGGTGGTAATAACGGACAACAAAGTAATATCGGCAGGGTGTTACCTACCTTTAACTCAGGCGCATAATCTGCCTAGGGAATTCGGTACGCGTCACCGCGCGGCAATTGGCGTAAGCGAGGCGTTCCCCAGCGTTACGGCAATAGTGGTCAGCGAGGAAACGGGTATTATATCGGCTGTACGCGACGGTAAAGTCAAGCGTTATTTGGACGCAAATCAGCTAAAAGCTATCTTAGAGTGCGCAATGCGCTTATCGGATAAAGCTGCGGAAATCAGCATTTGGGGGTTAATCGACGATGAAGAAGACTAGCACTAAACACACGTTTGTTTTGCGTGTAAAACGTTTTTTTAAACATTATTTCGGGTTGTTTTTGCTTGCTCTTGCCTGCGCCGCCCTTGTAACTTTGGTGTTGTTTTACGCCTTGGGCTGATATCGCGTTACTTTGCATTATAAATAATATAAAAGCTTGTCTGTAAACGCAGATAAGCTTTTTTTATTGCGTAAGTTTTACCGCATGGAAATTGTCCCTATCCGCAGACAGATAAGTTAATCTTGCCGTAACGCCGTTAGGAGGTGGTATCTGCCGAAAACGGAAAATCGAACCGCAATATAAATATTAAGTTAATAACTATTGACCGTATATCAGTCCGTATAAACGCTGTGTTTTTTATTTTTGGTTTTTTGTTCGTATCTTATTTTTTTGTCGGCGGATTTTTAGCGAATATCCCTCCGCATAAAACCGAATCGGTACATATATTATAATATATGATTACGGCAAAATTCGGCGGTACGGCAGTAACTCCCGCCAACCTTAAATTTATTAAGCAATGCGTAACGGACAGTCACGGCGTTGTGGTAGTGTCCGCAATAGGTAAGGAACACTCTGCCGATACCAAAGTAACCGATTTGCTTGCGCAATATTATCAAACTCAAAACGAAACGTTTTGGAATGCCGTCGAGGACAAGTACCGCCGTCTTGCGGAGGTTAACGGCATAGACGTAGACGTGGACCGTTTGTTAAAGTCCGCTCACGACCGCGCGCTTAAATATAATCTGGATTACTGCCTGTCCTTAGGCGAGGAACTTGCGGCAAAAATAGTAGCTAAGTTTCTTAACGCCACGTATATAGAAGCCGCCGATATTGTACGCTTCGGCAAGCGCAGATTGCTCTACAAAGACACTGTTAAAAGTATATCCGCACGTCTTGACGGCGTACAATTAGCTGTAATAGGCGGTTTCTACGGTTCGACTGTTGAGTCGCGCAAAGTTTTTACCCGCGGCGGCGGCGATGTGACGGGCTCTCTTGCGGCTTGCGCTACGGACAGTTCGCTGTACGAAAACTGGACGGACGTATACGGCGTATGCGCGGCAAATCCCGTGCGTGCGTTTGACGTTGCCACCGTGCCGACAATCAGTTATAGCGAAATGTTTGTTTTGTCCAAAAGCGGCGCCGAGGTGCTGCACCCCGACGCGGTCCGTCCTTGCCGCGATAAGGCTATCCCTATACGCATAGGAAATTTTTATAATCCCGACGGCGACTCTACGTTGGTGTCTAACTGTTCGTCTAATATGACGGTGCTTTCTCTTGCGGAAAAAACCGATCTTCGCGGACGTACCGTCACCACGCTGCTGCATAATTTGCCCGTAAGCGACGTTGCGCGCGCGCTTTGGCAGTTTTTTTCTTTAAACACTCGGTTTGAAACGGCGCTGGGCAAGCGGTACTGCGTCTGCGACGTTTCGCCTATCCGTTTTACGTGCGAGGGTGCGGTTGTGCGTATCGTAACGAAAAAATCGATTTTATGTCCGCTGTATAAGTTTTTAAAATCGGCAAATTACCTCACTTGACATTTTCGTATTAATTAGTTACAATAAATTTAACCGCAAAAATCCGTTTATATAATTAAGCAACAAACTGTATTTAACGGAATCGAATCGGTTTTTAATTACATCGCAAAAGGCTTAAATTATTTTATTTGATATAACATAGTTGTTTTACGATATAATTAAGTAAAAAAGCAAACGTAACGTAATTTAACCGATTTTAATTATATTTAAAAAAACGAAAATATTTTATTGGATATGTAATTGTTTTAAGGTAATTTTAGGTTAATTATTTTGTAAAAAAGTTTATTATACGTATAAAATCGGAGACTGCTCCCATGAAAACTTTGGTTATCGGCGGCGGTATGGCTGGGCTTACATACGCCGTTATCGCGTGCAAAAACGGGCACGACGTTACGGTTGCGGAACGCAACGTGCGCGTAGGCAAAAAAATTGCCGCAACGGGCAACGGAAAGTGCAATATAGGTAATGTCGGCGTTTCCCCTGCCTGCTACAACAAAAGCGCGCTTGTCAATAAAATATTAAATTCCGTTTCGGTGGAGGAGTACCGCAGATTTTTGGAAAGCTGCGGTATATATACTTTTGCGGATAACGAAGGACGTATGTATCCTATTAGCGAAAGCGCCGCAAACGTAGTGGATTGTCTGCGCAATCAGGTGGAAAAATACGGCGGTAAGATAATTTGCGAAGCGGAGGCGTTTAACGTCCGCCCTTCGTCAAACGACTTTGAAGTGCTTATAAACCGCACAAACTACCGTTTCGGCAAAGTGGTAGTGGCGTGCGGAAGCAGCAGTCAGTCGTTGGAAACGCATATTTTCAGCGTCATTCCCAAACAGTACGTCACGCCGCTGTGCCCGTCCTTAACTCCCGTAAAGGTGCGTTATATAGAGCCGATTCTAAACGGTTTGCGCGTAAAATGCAAAGTGACCTTAACCGACGGCGCAATCAGTCTGGATTCGCAAAACGGAGAAGTATTGTTTAAAGACTACGGACTTTCGGGCATATGTATTTTTAATTTGTCGGCTGTTATCGCCCGTAGGACTGTGCAAGGCAAACAGGGGGATTATAAATTCGTTATCGACCTTTTGCCGAATTTTAATCAATGGGATTTGGAAGAACTGCTGTTTAGACGCGTAAAATCGGGCGATAAACCGTCCCAACTGTTTTTTGGTCTGCTGCATAACAAGCTTGCCGAAGCGGTGCTGAAACGCTGCGACGGAGTTTGCAACGTAACAAAACTTGCGCATACGGTTAAGAATTTTACTTTCGATTACGCAAAGCTTTTGGATTATTCTATGAGTCAGGTCACTTCGGGCGGAGTGGACGAACGCTATTTGGATGCACGTTTAAATCTTCCCAACGGCGTTACCGTACTGGGCGAAGCGTTAAACGTCGACGGTATATGCGGAGGAAATAATCTGTACTTTGCCGCCGCTTCGGCGCTGTACACGTTTCCGCGCGAACAGCGCAACGCCGCTTATTTAAAGATTTAACGTCTCGGTTTTTTTGTGTTATCCGTTTTTATACAGATAGCGGCGGTAGCAGAATTTTATGCCGTTTAAGATGTTTTTTGATGTTAATACCGCTGTTTTTAAGCCGATAATTAACAATTTGCTTATTTTATATAATATTATGTGTGTAATAGTATGTCGTTATATTTAACAAATCCAATTTCCATACCGTTAAAAGCGGATAAATCGGTCGTCACAAATAAATTGTGTCGGCTTTTGCGCGTAAAGCCTAATTACTTAAAAAGCGTAGCTTTGTATAAGCGCAGTATAGACGCGCGCAATAAAAGCAGCGTTCACTTTGTGTGTTCGTATGTTGTGGATTGTAACGTAACGCCCGTCAACGCCGTTCCGTATGCCGCGCCGGCAGACGTCTTTTGTAACGCTCCCAAAATTAAAAAGCAGGCAAGCTGTGTGGTAATCGGCGCAGGTCCTGCGGGATTGTTTGCGGCGCTGTACTTGTCGAAGTGCGGACTGAACGTGACGGTTATAGAAAGGGGTGCGGATATAGAAAAGCGCAAGACGGCTGTTCAAAGCTTTTTTGACGGCGGCGGTTTTAATCCCGAAACAAACGTGCAATTCGGTTTGGGCGGCGCGGGTGCTTTTTCGGACGGAAAACTTACGTCGGGGCTGGGGTATACGCCGCTGGGGCGCACGGTTTTTACAAAATTTGCCGAGTGCGGCGCGCCTGAGGAAATTATGTACGACGCACTGCCGCATATAGGTACGGACAGGCTTGCCGGCGTTGTTGCCAATCTGCGTGACGAAATTATTTCCAACGGAGGTAAGATACTGTTTGATTCCGCCGTTACGGACGTTATTATAAAGGACGGAAAAGCCGTTGGAGTACAGGTATGCACTCAATCAAAAGTTTACGGCGTTTTTGCCGACTACACCGTACTTGCCTGCGGTCACAGCGCAAGAGATACTTTTGAGATGCTTAACCGCCGAGGCGCATTAATGCAGTTTAAGCCGTTTGCCGTAGGGCTTAGGGTGGAACATACGCG
Source organism: uncultured Christensenellaceae bacterium (assembly GCA_910587795.1). Lineage (GTDB taxonomy): Bacteria > Bacillota > Clostridia > Christensenellales > CAG-314 > Fimimonas. The sequence continues at coordinate 10,474 of CAJUNH010000013.1, read as the reverse complement.
CAGTTTTATAGATAATGCGCAGTACGGTAAAATATTTGCTTCGCACCGCGATTTGGGTTCGGCGACTTATAAGCTTACGTATAAGTGCGCCGACGGACACGGTTGTTACAGCTTTTGTATGTGTCCGGGAGGAACGGTAGTTGCCGCAAACTCGCAACGCGATACGGTAGTCGTCAACGGAATGAGCAATTATTCCCGTAATGCGGCAAATTCCAACAGCGCTTTGGTTGTAACGGTGGACGCGCAGGACGCGGAAAAGTTCGGCTACGGCAGCGACGTTTTTGCGGGAATGCGTTTTCAGCAGGATTTGGAACGCAAAACCTACGTTGCAGGCGGCGGAGGTTATGTCGCGCCTTGTCAAAACGTAACGGATTTTATCGCAAACAGAACGTCGGTACAATTTGACGTTTCTCCCAGTTATCCGCGCGGAGTTGTAGGTTACAATTTGCGTAGTTTATTGCCTAAAACGATAGGAGATAACCTTGCCGAGGCTTTGCTTGCGTTCGACCGTAAAATTGTCGGCTTTGCGCAAAGCGGCGTGCTTACCGCCGTAGAAACCCGTACGTCGTCGCCCGTTAAAATACTGCGTGACGAAACGTACCAAAGCAGTTTAAAACGTCTGTATCCCGCGGGCGAAGGCGCAGGTTATGCGGGAGGAATAGTGTCGTCGGCAGCGGACGGGCTTAAAGTCGCAACGGCAATAGCAGAAGACGTATTAAAATGTGAATAAATGCAATTAAAATATTGTAAAACCGCGTTTAACATACGATGTGTTTATATTTTCTAATAACATACTTAACAACAATTAACTACGCATAACGGTCGGTAACTACTAACGAACTGCTTGCTATTACATTGTAACGCGTTAATAATAAAATATTGCGATAGGTATAGCTCGTGTACGATATAATATTTTTTTAATTAACGGAAATTTTTCGGTTTTAATTACACCGTATCACGCACGCATAAAAGCTGTACTGTGTAAATGCAATTCGTGTAGGATATAATTAGGTTATTAATCGTGTTTAAAGGAACTCAACAGGTATTGTAAAAAAATCAACTGCATTTAACTGTGATTTATACTGTCGTTTTACATTATAATTAAATTTTATATATAAGAATTCAGCTGTGTTTAATAATATCGTATCACGTCTAAAAGTCATTGCTTTACATAAATATTATTTGTGTACGATATAATTATTCTCGATTTGCAAACGGCTCCGTAACTTGACGTAAAAGGCAAGTTACGGAGCCGTTTATAATATTTAAAAAATTATTTTCAGCAATATTAAATTTTCATTTTATTTTTTGCTGTAAGTGGCTTTAAAGTAAAATGCCGTATCTAGCCGTAAAATAAACCTTCGCACAGTTTTTAAATCGCGCTGAGTAACATCGAAATAAAGTCGTCCAAAGTCAAGTTTTTCCATTCGTAGCGGTGTATTTGCATTTCCCCCTCGCTCATATCTTTGTGCGCGTTCGTCCAGTATTCCGTCGCAGTCAAAGCTGGGTTTAGCACTCGCTTTGCTACAAAATCGGCAAGGTTGCAGTTATCGCGGTAATCGCAGTTTGCGTTGCCGTCCGTCTTATTTTTTCCGCAGTAAATTATTGCAAACTTATATTCGTTGTTTGTTCCGCCTATGCTCATCATTCCGCTGTCAATCAAATCGCCGATAGTAAGCGACTTGGCAATATCGGTAATTCCGCTGCCGCTGCCGATATTTTTAACCGTCTTATCCGCAACTTTTGCGTTAAGCCCTTTTACGGGACCGTACGTTTCTCCGTCGATAACGACGTGTTCGCTTTCGTCGTGCAGACTGTTTCCGTCATGCCGTTCGCATTTTTCAAGCCAGCGGTGGGGACATTCGTCGATATGGATATGATCTTGTTCGCAGATACATTCCCTTACGTATCCCAACACTACGCCCATATGCAGTTGGTTTATTTCTTTGCCGATTTCCATTATTTTAATGTCTTCGATAGCCTGCAAAATGTTATTTCCGTTACTTTCGATTCCTAACTGCCGCAGCGTTAAGTTTTGCATTTTGCCGCCTACCGTATTTAATTTGCAGTTTACAAACGCCTTTGTAACGCCTTTTACTTGGGCATAAAGCTTGCCGTCGTCAAAGTAATTGCCGTGTTCGTGGTCGGCAGCGCAGTTTTCGTTACAGCGCGAGTACCAAACAAACGGGAAACACTCCGTTGTGTGGTCGTTTTGGTTTAAGTGGTCTTTTTCAAAGCACTCAAAAACCGCCTCGTACCAAATTTCGCCGTCTGTACTTTTTGCATAAATTGCCGTTTTATAGTCGCCGCTTGTACCTTCGGCGCGCAGAATTTCACCGTTTACCGACTGAATTTGTACCAAAGTGGGGTAATGTATAATATCCACGGGACGGCGTACGTAATTCATTGCCGAGCCTAAATACAGCGTGTTTACCGCTTCGTCCAAATTGCCTATCGTTATGTGCTGCACCTCTTTAAGCATACCGGGTACGTCGTCGCCCAATACGTCGTGTAAGGTAAAGGTTTTAATCGTTTCGTTAAGTTCGCCTATTGCGCCGACTTTAATTTCCGCAAGTTTGCGCATCATGCCCTCAACTGCCGTTTCCAAAGATTCCTCTTTGTACCAATAGTAGGAGTAGCAGTCTCTTTCAGCGTGCAGGCATTGTTCTTTGTCGCATACAAGCTCTGCTCTGTACCATAATTTGCTGTCGTCGCTCATTGCGTACGTCCCGTCGTCCAGTTCTGTCAAATACCCCGCAATGTTGGATTTTTTTACAAGGACGGTTATCGTATTACCGCTGTCAACTTGTACTTTTTCGCGCCAGTATTGCAACAGTCCCCCAAGATACATATCGTCCAAAGCTTTTTGTAAGTCGCTTATAGGCACGTCGGCAATATCTTTAAGCATTTTCGGCACGTCGCTGCCTAGTATATCGCGTAAAGTCAGCGTTTTTATTTCGTCGGTCAGCGCGCTGTCGTCTCCGCTAGTTAAATCGGCAATCGAAAAATTAACAAGTGCGGAATACAACCCGTCTACGCGTGCGTAGTAAGCTTCGTCCTTGTATAAATCTCCGCAGGACGCGTGGTCGTGTTCTTTATCGCAAGCGTTGCTGTAATACCACACAAAGCCGTAACAATTTTCGTCGTGGAAGTGTTCGGTCTGCTCGTTTCCGCAATCAAACTCCGCTTTGTACCAGGTTTCTCCGCCGTCCGCGGTTTTGATATAAGCTGTTTTGCCGTCCGTTTCCTTACCCATAACCCGCGTGTCCGCCTGTCCGTCGCCGAACATATTTTCAAACCCGTCGGTATTTTCGATATTTTCGCGTTGGCAGTTTAATACGTCGCCCAGCATTAAGCCGTCCAACATATCGTCTAAATAAAAGTTGCCGTTGTCGTCTATAAGGTCGGCAAAAGTAGTGTTTTTGCCTAAGCCGGTAATAAGGTTATTGCTTTCCCCCGTTAATTCGGTCAGCGCCAATCCGCCGAGAGTTTCAAACGCACCGCCCGCTTTAAGCTGCAGCATAATATTTTCGCTGCGCGATACGCCGTTTAACGCTTTGCCGATGTAGGTCTGTCCCATTGCCCACATAAGCTTGTTGTCGGAGTCCTCCGCGGGAAAAGCCGACGGCATAACTTGCGACAGCTTTACGTTTTCCGTCACACCCTTAAAGCCTACTTCTTCGCTAAATAGGTCGCGTATGCTAAATTTGGACAGTTCGTCCATAACATCCTGCGAAAGGACGCCGTCTTCTCCGCCGCCGAATATATTGAATATAGCGGGGATAGTGCTTACCTTAATTTGGTTTAAAGCCCGATCCGTTCCGCCTTCGGCAAAAAACTCAAATGCGGGCATTTCCAAAACCTCGTTAGGCAGTTTAACTCCGCCGAACGCCGTCTCCAAATCGATATTGTAGTTTTCGCAAAATTGACGTATGGTATAATAGTTGCCTTGCTCGTCGGCAATGCCTACCTTTTCGCCGTATAAGCGGTAAACGTCCATTACTATGTCGTAAGCGGATTTGTTTGCCAAATCACCCATATACGTGTCGGCAGACGGTATCATTTTGCCGACTTCCACTTTGCATAACACAATATAGACGGATAAAGCCGTTCCGCCTATTACAAATATTATCCCAAATAACATTCCCAAGAAGAATGCCAAAACTCTACGTCCCATATTCACCTCGTTTAGTGTGACATTGCTTTGTAGCCGTTTGTAAGTGCAGCATTAAATATCGTTGGCAAACCGCGCTTGTTTTCGGCGTTAATTATGCTGTAAACGCCGCGCAAATTATTATTTGCTGTTACGCGGTATTATAACGTCCCTGCGTTCGGGGATAAAACTGTCGAATATCATATTGTCAAAACAGTCGTGCAAATCGTCGTACTGGCTTTGACTCGTAACAGTCCAACAAATAATCGGTATTTTTTTGCCGAATTTTTTTACGTATTTGTTGTTTCGTATTGTGTCGGCATCGTACGCTATAAACTGACTGCCGTTCCATCTGCACAGTTTAAGTTTTGCCAAAAGATTCTTTTTAAAACGCGGCCAAGGCGCTTGCTTAAACGAACACGACAGCTGTCCGCGGATTACTTCGGGTGCGTTTACCTTAAACCATCGTACGATAAACGGATTAAAAGATTCTATACAGTAGTGTCCTTTATAGCTTTTTAAGGTTTTGTAAGTCTTTGCTTCCACCTCGCCTATATTTGCGTGCGTTTTAATTTCTACAACCAGGTTTACTCCGTCGGCTGCCGATAAAAATTCCTCAAACGTAGGTATAACGCAATCCGTATCTGCAAGGCGCAGTTTGCGCAGTTCGTCATAGGTGTAATCTTTTAAGTTGCCTTCCGCTCCCGTCATACGCTTTAAATCGTCATCGTGAAAAACCATCAGCACTCCGTCGGCAGACATCTGTACGTCCGTTTCTATGCCGAATCCGTTTTTTGCCGCTCGTTCAAATGCGGGCAGTGAATTTTCCGGTATACCGTTTTCGTTGTCGAATAATCCCCTGTGCGCAACGTAAGTGTCCGTCAGCCATTTGTAGTCGTTTCTAATCATACGGATAATTTCTCCTAAGCTTCTGTAATAGCGGTGTAAAGCGCAAAAAGCCTAAAATATACTTTGCATGCAGCCGCCAATCAATCATGTGTAAAACCGATACGGTTCAAATTTTAAAAGCAGTACCGTTTGCGGTACGGTTGCGCCGTAACGGTAAACTTTCGTTAAATAGTTTACGTTAAAGCGGCAGTGAGGCAAAAGCTTACCTCAATTACCTATTATATAATATTTCTAAATAAAAATCAAGCCGCTTGTGCGTATTGCGGATTTTATTACGCGTATGTGTAAAAACGCGGTAAGCTTTTTTTATAATAGTGCCGATTTTACAGTTTTACAACTTTTGTTGCAATATTGTCTTGAAAAGCTTTGTCGTGCTCTACAAAAATCATAGTAGGCTTAAATTGCATAAGCAATTCCTCTATTTGTATGCGGGAATAAACGTCTATAAAATTAAGCGGTTCGTCCCAAACGTATAAATGCGCCTGTTCGCAAAGACTTTTTGCAATCAACACTTTTTTCTTTTGACCGTCGGACAAATCGTTCAGCTTTTTTTCAAATAGTCTTCTTTCAAATCCCATTTTATACAATATGGTTTTAAACAGACTTTCGTCGATACGTTGGTTGCGCGCATAATCTTTAAACGTCCCCTGCAAGTGCGACGTATCCTGCGGAATATATGATATTTCCAAATTAGAACCGACTTCGACTTTTCCCAAGCGGTCTATATTTTGTCCGCACAGCAACTTAAGCAAACTGCTTTTTCCGCTTCCGTTTTTTCCGTCCAAAACAATCCTGTCTCCGCGTTTAATTTCAAAACTTACGGGTCTGCAAACGCCGCTGACGCCGTAGCAGGGTACAACGGACTTAAACGAAGCAAGACGTTCCTCGCGATATGTCTTAGGCGATATTTTTAAACTGCTTTCGTTTTCGGCGTTTTTAAGCAGCGCCGATTTTTCGTCTATGGCTTTTTGCCGTCTCGACTGTATGGACTTTGCGCGTTTCATCATTTGGGCTGCTTGACGTCCCACAAAACCCTTGTCAGCCGCTCCCGATTTAGACGCTTCGGTGCGGAACGACCAGCATGCGCTTTGCTGCGCGGATTCCTGCAAGCGATCGATACTGCGTTGTAAACGCTCGTTTTGCTTGCGCTCAAAATCCTGCTGCAACCGATAATTTGCCATGTAAGAGGAAAAGTTTCCTTTTTGAATTTCGATATTATTTTTATTTATAGACATAATATGGTCTACGCAGCCGTCTAAAAACGCTCTGTCGTGCGATACCAAAATAAAGCCTTTTTTCTTTTGTAAATACTTGGAAAGCACTTCGCGCGCATGCGTGTCCAGGTGGTTTGTAGGCTCGTCGATAAGCAAAAAGCTCTCCTCGTTTAAAAACAGCGCGGCAAGCAAAACTTTGGTTTGTTCTCCGTTGGATAGCGTATTAAACGGTCGGTACAATACGTTGCACTCTACGTCCAAATAGGATAGTTCGCGTATTATCTGCCAATCCTCGGCTGTAGGGCAAACCGATTGCAAAACGTCTTGCGTAAGTTCGGTTTTATTTGCTGCGTCGTACGGAAAATAATCGAATTTAACCGGCGATAATATTTTTCCTCCGTATTCGTATTTTCCTTGCAATAATTTTAAAAAAGTGGTTTTACCCCGTCCGTTTCTTCCCGTAAATCCTAGTTTCCAGTCGGTGTCCAGCTGAAAACTAACGTTATCGAAAATATTGTCGCACGCAGACGAGTACGAAAAAGTTAAGTTTTCTATTTTAATTACGGACATTATATTCCTCCTTTATATTAATTTTTTTACCCGAATACTCTGTTTTTGTAATAAATATAAATCAAAGGTAAGCTACGTCGGGTTGCGTTTTTTTTAACTTACATATTAAATCGGCGATGTTTAAATTGCAAAATGTTTTCATCTCTCTATACGCTTAACGCTAAAAAAAGAGCTATGAGAAAGTAATCTCATAACTCAAAAACGTCCTAAAAATATTTTAGACCGATGGCGTTGCGCTTAAATTAAAAGCATTGATTAAACTTTCTTGCAGTTAAATAAGCCAAAAGGGAGGAATATTGCCTTTCCCTCTTAACTTACGTTATTAATTTTTAGCAAGAAAATTTATGCACTTCGCACCTCGACATTTATTACCGTTCTATCATAACACATATTATCCCTAAATACAACGAAAATTAACCCAAAATACAAAAATTATTGAATAGATATTTACAGTTGTCTGTTATCCGCGAATAAAAATTTTTTAGTATTGCAGTGGGTTTTATTAATATTAATCTGTACTTTAATTATTTTCGGTGCAGTAATTTTAAAATAAAATGTATGCGGCATTAAAGCTTTTTTGTGCCGTATAATTTATAATAATACTACTGAAAAAGCAGTAAATATCATCAAAATTTATAGTAAAATATATAAAAACATTAAAATAAAATTTAAAATTATAAAAATATAAGTAAAAAATGGTAATTTTATTTATTTTTGCCGTTTATTAATAATGATGTGGCACGTTAAAATCGTAAGGGAAGGCATAAAGACGCAAGGTATAAAACCCTAAAATATGCCAGCGATTTCAGCATACTGCATAGGCACGTTTTAAATTTCACAAGCGTTTATTTAGTAACAACGGTTACAATGTGTAATCTTATTAATATAACTAGATAAAAAAATGCCGTATTTTATCTTTTGACAAAATACGGCATTGTATTAATTATTAGATTTTAAAAATTTCCGTAGTGTTTATTGCGGCAGCAGCACCGGTTATACGGATTTTTTCTTTTATAATTAATTATTCTGCCGTTATCTTCGGGTGTCCGTATAAGGGGTGTAACCATGTTGCTTTGGGTAGTCACAGAGATGTTTTCCGCATTATCGATAATGCCGGCGGCGTTTGTTATTATATTCATTTTAGTTTACCACCTTTATGTCAAACTCAATAGCGGTCGTTTCGTTCGGCGCTAATCCGCGAAGCACAAATCCTGTTTCGGGATTATAAACCGAATAGACAGTTCCGTCTATTCTAATACTGTTTTCTACAAATTCCGTACCGATAGGAATAGGATATATAAATATCAAACCGTTTTTCGTTGTATTGCCGATATTTGTAATTTTTACTGTATAGTGCAGTTTTTCACCTTTGCAAGCAAAAGATTTGTCCACCGTTTTTATAACGCTGAGATTGTCGTATATAACAATCAGCGAAACTGTGTCGGTGTTTTCAGCGTAGTTTACGTTTCCCCTTGCGGGATCGTTTACCGTGTAGTGCAGCGTAGCAAAGTGCGTTATCGGCATCGAGATTTGTTTGTCCGCTTTTAGCTTATATTCTATAACGACTGTATCGCCGGGGTTCAAGTCGGGCAGAGCAAAGCCTCTTACGGGATCGTAAGTCGGTTGTACGTCTCCGTTTATTTTAACGCTGCCTGTTTCAAAACTTGCGTTAGACCGAGATATAGAAAATAAATTGTTAAATAGCTTTGCCGCCGAATTATTTGTTACGGTAACTGTATAGACGGCGTTATTGCCTACGCGGACCGCTGTTTTGTCCGAACGGATTTCTTTCAAAACGGAATACGACAGTATATCCGTATTTACAGCATTGCTTTCTGTTTTTTCCGCAAATCTTTTGCCGTTAGGCATTATCACGCATTTAAAAATTTTTTAACGCAATAAAATTAAGTCAGCGCTCGTTTTCGTTAAAATAGTGCAAAAGATTTTTTATACCGTTTAAATCAATAATAGTGTAAAAATAAGTAAAAAATGGTCAATCCCGTCACTAAAGCGTTATACGCACAAAAGGATATACCGCTACAAAAAAAACTCCATAAAAATGGCATTTTTGCATATTTGCTTACGGAATATGCGGAGGCTTTTTGACGTTATTTTGAAAATATGCTTCGCGTAAGCGCTTCGGTTGAGTTGACATACGCGTTGCGGCGTGGTATTATACAATAAATAGACAGTTCGTTTGCGCCATCCTGTCGTTAAACAAAACCAGGGCATCTAAAGATGAAGAGTCTTTTTAGGTGCAGTCGTTTTGTCGCGGCTGTATTTTTTTTTGGTAAAAGGAGAGATATGCATTATTTAAAAACTTCGGCTAGTTTTGACAGCGCGCACTTCCTTCACGGATATAACGGTAAGTGCGCAAATATACACGGTCACCACTGGGTTGTGGAAGTAAAGATAAGCGGCGATAAATTGCAAAAAAGCGGCGAAAAGCGCGGTATGCTTTTGGATTTCGGTGATTTTAAGCATGCGGTAAAAGAGCTTGCGGAAGGCTTTGACCATACTTTTATTTACGAAAAAAACACCCTTAAACCTGCGACCGTTGCCGCGCTTAAAGACGAGGGGTTTACATTGGTCGAAACGGATTTCAGACCGACTGCCGAAAACTTTGCCGCGCACATATACGCAGACCTTTGCAGCAGGGGGCTGCCTGTTTTCAGCGTGGCAGTGTACGAAACTCCCGAAAACTGCGCGGAGTACGGTGAGTGATATGTTTTGTTTTAAAGTTGCCGAAAAGTTTGTAAGCATCAACGGCGAAGGTCCGCGCGCGGGCGAGCTTGCCGTGTTTCTGCGGTTTTGCGGCTGCAATCTCGATTGCGGTTACTGCGACACGCACTGGGCAAATACCGCCGACGTAAAATACGTGCTTGCTTCTGCGGAAGAACTGGTTGCATACGTCAAGTCTACAGGTGTAAAAAACGTTACCCTGACGGGCGGCGAACCGCTTTTGCAGGAAGATATAGCGCGTCTTATAGTGCTGTTGGGAGAGTCGGGCGCAGAAGTCGAAATAGAAACCAACGGAAGCGTGCCGTTGAGAGAAATCGTTTCGCTTTCGCCGCGTCCATCAGTTACCGCCGATTATAAGCTTCCTTCTAGCGGAATGGAAAAATATATGCTGACGGAAAACTTTTCTTACCTTACGCTACGTGACGCGGTCAAATTTGTGGTAGGGGATATGTGCGATCTGCTGCGTGCGGAAGAGATAATAAACCGTTACTCACTTACAGACAGGTGCCGCGTTTATTTCAGCCCCGTGTTTGGAAAAATTAAGCCGGTAGAAATAGCGGACTTTATGAAAGAGCGTAATCTTAACGGCGTCCGTCTGCAATTACAGCTGCATAAAATTATCTGGAATCCCGATATGCGCGGGGTATAGGAGAAAAAATGGATATTAAAGAAATAGAAAAACATATCCGCGGGTTATTAACCGCCATAGGCGAAGACCCCGACAGGGAAGGTCTGCGCGAAACGCCTGCGCGCGTTGCGCGAATGTACGAAGAAGCGTTTGAAGGTATAAAATACACCAACCGCGAAATTGCGGAAATGTTCGGTAAAACTTTCGAAGTTCCGTCCGACCCGAATTCGGGCGGCGCAGTGGTTATAAAGGACATAA
>CAJUNH010000012.1 GCA_910587795.1 uncultured Christensenellaceae bacterium | reverse complement strand
AATATGTTCCTTTTCCAAATTGTCGAGTGTGAGTTTAATATATTCCATATTTTTTGTTCTCCGTTAAATTACTGTTTATAATCGCAAGCGATTGCTTCGTAGCGTACAATTATTATAGCAAAACCAAAATACTTAATCAAGCAAACAGTAAGGCACTCCGAGATTTCTCTCAAAGTGCCTTTATCGCTATTTTGTAAAGTTGCCTTGCTCATCACGCTTTTGCGTTTGCCACGCTGTCGGTGTAGGCGGTTTCGGCGACGCTATATTCATTCCAACGCAAACGCCGAAGTAATCTCTTTCAAAGAATAATACGAACTCACTTTGGCGTGGGTTCGTATTATTCACTAATGGCGGAGCGGTAATAACCTAAAACGAATAATTAGTTCTTAAATCCAGTATTACAGTATGGATGAGTTATTTGCGCATTAGCAACACTATCAACGCCACTATCTCTTTTCCGTTCTATATGGTCTAATGATGTAGAATTCGTGTGAATTGCGCCACCACATATTGGACATTTTAGAACACTTGACAATGCCGCCGATATGTAAGTTGCATTTTTTAACTTTGAATGAGATAAGTTTTGGGATAATTCATTAGTAACCGTAACCGTTGGATTTTTATTTATTATAACAGTCAAAATATCGTTCTCTGATTTGCTATCTTCAAACATTACTAAAATATCAAAATATAAGTTTGATATCATAGTTGCGCTTTTTTTTGAAGAACGAGCATTGCGATTTATTTGGTCAATTACATAGTCATATTTGTAAATAAAGCTCTCAAAATTTGCTCTATTTTTCGTGAAAAGTTTTAACTTATTATTCTCATATAATCTTTTAACAAATAGAAACGTTGCATAAAAAATCGCAGGCTTAAAATTGCCATTTTTGGAGTAAAAATAAATTATAGGATGTAACCCTAATGAACACGGCTCCTTAGAATTCATTACTTCTAATAACTTTTTAAGATAACTTAATATCTTAATAGTTTCGTTGCCATCCGTATCTTGATTGACAATTCTATCTCCAAGAGAATACTGAACTAAATCAAAGTAAAAAGAAAGATTGTTTTGATTTTTGCCAGCCAATGAAACATCTAATGTAGTAAGCGGTGTTTTTATAGGGGGTAAAAATAGCAATTCATTTATGTTTTTAGATAAAATTTCTATTGCTTCTTGATTGTCTTTACTAAAATCTTTCCAGTATTTGTAACCATTGCCCGAATAGGTTATGGCTCTCGTTGCGATACAACTTGATTTTGTCCTGCCTTCAAGAATTGCTAATTCGGTTGCGTTAATGGGAACAGCCTTTTGATTGATATTAAAGAATGATTTTTCGGCAACTGATACATCACCTTCTATCCACTGAATATCAAATGAAAAAGACATAATTGCTTTTGCTTTGGTGCAAAATGCTTCATCATATTTACTGGGCGCAATTATAGCATCCATATATGATTTAAAATTGCCGATTTCCTTATCAATTTTCTTGCGTGTTTTTTGTGCTATATTTCGCTGCTCATCATTTATATTATTATTATAAAATTTTGCTGAAATCACGCCATCGCCATAATCATCATTTATCCAAGCCATTAAAGCACTTAATCTATGTGCGCCGTCTATAACAAAAGTTAAAGCACTCGAATTTTGCCATAAAATAATCGCAGGAATAAAATGTCTATTGATTATGCTTTTTAAAAAATTGCATAATTGCTCAATATCCCAATCACGAGTTTCTCTTTGGAAATCAGGTTTTCTTAAAAGCATTGTCAACATAGAATCGTGCTTTAAACTATTTACATCTATTTGTTTAATTCTACTAGTAGATGTAAACCCTTCCGTAGCATTAAAATCTTCACGGATAATCATTGCGTCTAAATTAACTTTATTCATTATGTATCTCCCAATACTTAGTTCCACTTGCAGTCTATCGAAATAATCGTTGTAGGCATACCGACAATTTGTATATCGAATTTAAGACTTGTTTCTACTTTTGTCGAAGCGTTATGTATTCTAAAACTGAATTGCCAACCGCCGTCCATATATAACTCTACCGTGTTTGTACTGTTCGGCTTAAACTCTAAACTTACAATGCGAGTAGGCAAATAAGCAATAGGAACTTCAATCTTAGGTTTTGAAATTCTGCTTGCTTGATTTAATCTTCCGTGCAGGTTATATGTTTGTATTTGCGTAATACGACGGCTATCAATGCTGATTACTTTATAAAAATCAAATTCCCCAAGCAAATATTCAACCATTCTTTGCGGCACTTCGGCATTTGAATTACTGCTACGGATAATTTCGTCCATAAACGCTTGTAATAAAGGAATATAAACTCCTTTGTCTTTATGCGGTAGTTCACGCCAATTTCGCTTGTTATCTTTTTGAATTTTCAAATAATCGAAGATGGGTTTTATGTCCGCCCAATATTTATCGGAACAAGGAATATTAAACCATTTTTCTCCAAAGTTCAACGATTTAGCCAATCTGCTGTGTTTAACAGCAAAATGATTGTGTTTCAAACTCAAACCAATTTCCCACTGCACATCTTTTCGACTAATAACAATATCACGAACATCACCGTCCTTGCCTTCGTTATCGGTTTGTATTTTTAATTTCAATAAATCATTGCTCGGCTCTATAATCATCGGCTCCATATCGAAAATAGTAGCAACGGCAGATTTCGCACTTTCGGTCAGTATATTTTGAAATAACGGACTAATCAACGACCAAGCGTGAAAAGCGGCATTATATGCGCTATTTTGTTCAATTTCAACACTACGCAATTTGCCGATTTCATTACACAACGTAGTTAAACAAATATATTCATATGCTCGCCCTTGATTGTTGCTTTGTTCGCTCATTTTGTTTCTCCTATGTTTTCCAAAGTATTTTTGATTGCTAACGCAACTTCGTACGCTAAATTTACAGGCACTGCGTTACCAATCATTTTATAAGCGTCATCGGTATTTGAATAAATAAATTTGAAAGTATCGGGAAAACCTTGTATTCTTGCTATTTCCCTAATAGTCAAACGGCGATATAAACTTTCTTTGCCTTTAACAAACTCGCGTTTATTTTGCTCTACAAAAACCATTTTAGGTGCTTGTGGGTGTAATTGACATTGCCGTCCCGACGCCTGAACTGTAAAAGCCTGCTCATCCCACGATTTAACTCTGTTTCTACTCATAAAAATAGGCGAATACGCACCGACAAAATACTCATTGTTATTTATTGCTTTTACGTTATGGTAGTTTTTATCGCTTGCAGGTACAGCAGAAAATTGTAAATCCCAAATAACATCACGCAACGTTAATTTTTTGCTATGTTTATCCTGTGTAGAGCCTGTCGGGAACTCAAAATCGATATTCAAATCTTTTCTAAAACCTATATAGAAAACCCTTTTGCGTTCTTGTGCTACGTCGTAATCTTTTGCATTTACTAATGTGATTGTAACATTATAGCCACAATCTTTGAATGTTTCAATTATATTTTCAACTGCTTTTTTATGGCGATTTGCAAGCATACCGCTTACGTTTTCTGCAAGAAAAAATTTCGGTTGTTTGTTTTTTAATATTCGTATGTATTCATAAAACAATTTTCCGCGCGCATCGTCAATACCACGTAAAGCACCTGCTTCTGACCAAGACTGACAAGGCGGACCGCCTATTATACCGTCAATATCATTAGGAAAGTCATTTTCGCTTATACGACGAATATCCCCCTTAATCAATTTTGTTTTAGGGTGATTTACTATAAAAGTTTCCCATATAGTGGGGTCATATTCGTTTGCGATGGGTATTTCAAAGCCTGCTTTTTCAAAGCCTAAATCAAGACCGCCGCAACCGCTGAATAAACTAATAACTTTCACGTTTGCTCTCCATAGTATTTTGAACACTTAAATTATAGCATAAATAGAAAAATTTATCAAGTTTAACGATATGCCATTTTAACGAATTCTTGTGTTTGGCACTATGGCGGGTGCTAGTGTAAATTCAGTAAAATACGGCGTATAACGTCTAATTGGATTACTTCGCTAACACAATAAAAGCGTTTTCATGTCGTATCTAACATTTTACGGCGTTAAACAAACATAAACTTACACTCCAAAAGGCAAAAGAAAAAACCTAAAACAATTCACTCAAACAGTGGTTCGTTTTAGGTTTCATTTGGCGGAGAAAGAGGGATTTGAACCCTCGCTACGCTTACACGTACTACACCCTTAGCAGGGGCGCCCCTTCGGCCTCTTGGGTATTTCTCCAAAATCCGGTTGTGTCCGTTATTTGCTTGCCAAATTATTCTATCATAAATTGCAACGCAAGTAAAGTGTTTTTTATAAATAATTTAACGATGATAATTTATTAAAATTGTCTTTCTGTAATAAACTTTACTTTTTTTATTCTATATAGTACAATCAAACTGTAAGTTATAAGATATGCAATATAAGCTGTTTTGTAAGTATTATAACTATTACTATTAATTTTGTTTTGATTGTATTAAAACAGACATCGGAAAAACACTGCGGTTGCAGCACTGTTTTATAAAAACAATAATTGACGAAACGGCGGTGCAGTTTAAATCGAATACGGAAAAGCACAGTATTTATGCCGCATTATATTAAATGCGTGGATTTTAATTACATCGTATCACGCTTAAAATTTATCGTTAGGTATAAGTGTTATTTGTGTACGATACAATTATTTATAAAATAAGTTTGACGGAAAACGACAGGTTTTAATTAAATAGTACAACGTCTAACTGTGATTTACATTGTTGTTTTACGATATAATTAAGCAACCAACCGGGTCTAATTGAATTTATCCGGTTTTAATTACATCGTAAAACGCTCAACCGGGTTTTGCCGGAACTAACGTCGTTGTTTTACGATATAATTTAATACGGAAATAGTTTATATAGGCTGTACTGCGTTAAACGTTTAAGACGTTATGTTTTACAAATTTAAATCGTTATGTAACACATTTTTCTAAAAAATAATTTAATGGGAGGATGAATTTTTTATGGATTTTTTACGTAATAAAAAAGGCTTTATTTGCGATATGGACGGCGTAATTTATCATGGCAACACTTTGCTGCCGGGCGTCAAAAAATTTGTAAATTGGCTGCACGATAACGACAAGCGTTTTTTGTTTTTAACAAATAACAGTCAAAAGTCGCCCAAGGAACTTAAACAAAAACTCGTGCGTATGGGTTTAGAGGTTGACGAGGAAAACTTTCATACGGCGGCGCTTGCTACGGCAAGTTTTTTAAAAGCGCAGGGTGCGTCTACGGCGTACGTTATAGGCGACGCAGGCTTAACCAACGCTTTGTACGATGTTGGAATAACGTTAAACGACGTCGACCCCGAGTTTGTGGTTATCGGCGAAACAGAAAATTACAACTTTGAAAATATTAAAAGGGCTACGGCGCTTGTCAATCAGGGGGCGCGTTTAATCGGCACAAATTCCGATATCACAACGCCTACGGAACACGGCGAAATTCCCGCATGCAAAGCGTTGGTTGCGCCTATCGAATATGCCACTAACCGCAAAGCGTACTACGTAGGCAAACCAAACCCGCTTATGATGCGCGCCGCTATGGATCGCTTCCACAAAGTCGGTATTCATTCGCCCGACGTTGCTATGATCGGCGACCGTATGGATACGGACATTATTGCCGCAATGGAAAGCGGTCTCGATCCGGTGTTAGTGCTGTCCGGCGTATCTACGCGTAAGTCGGTATTGCGATTTCCTTACCGTCCCCGTTTAATATTGGAAGGCGTAGGCGATATTGCCGACGAATAGTTTGTTTTAAAAGTTGTAAATAACAGTGGTGCATTTTCGCTATTACGACGGCGTGTAAAATTTCGCTTTGAAGTTTTAAGCGGCGAAAATTTGCTTAGTTACGAAATTAGACGCGGAAGCGTCTTTTTTTGTATTAATAAAACTATCCGAATAGTCGTGCGCTTTACACATATAAACAAGTAAACCGAGATAATGTGCGCAAGCAAGCAAAAAACAAAATATAAAGTTTAAAACAATTTTTTTATATTACTATTTATGCATGCTTGTCCATTTGTAACAGCACTGTTTGAGAAAATATCGTAAGCAACATAACGGTTACAAGCTAAATATTTACATTTAATTATAAAATGATATAATGTAAACGGAGGGCGGGGCATGTTTGGACACAATTTAAAAAAATACAGAACAGAAAAAGGCTTTTCTCAAAGTGATTTAGCTAAAAAATTATTTGTTTCACGGCAATGCGTATCAAAATGGGAGAGTGGCAAGACACAGCCTGATTTACAAATGTTAACTCAGTTAAGTGAACTGTTAGACGTGACTGTCGACGCGCTTATTAAAGAAAATGACAATATAAACGATAATACAAGCAATATTAACATTAGATTTTTTGCCGCAAATTTACTTTTAGGTCTTTTTTGCATACTTGCTTTTTTTACGGTTTGGAGATTTCTACCGCAAACTATACCGGCACATTGGACAAACGGTGTAATTGATAGATATGGAAGCCGTAATGAAGTCTTTATTCACTGTATTACTGTCGTTGTGCTTGTAAGTGTCAATTTGTTTGTAGGGCTTATACTTAGGCAAATTAGAAATAAAAAAATTATCTATATTATTTACAGCGTTATTTCTTTATTACAAATTGCTTATTTGGTTTTTATTGTTTGTTTGTATGGCAAATATCTAAGCAATATGTCATCTTTTATTACAGGTTTAAGTGTTTCGTTAATAATGTGCGTATCTATTGCGATACATCCAAAAATAAATAAACAAAATTATTTGTTAGGAGTAAGAACACGAGAAACGCTAAAATCAACTGCCGTATGGAGTAAAATCAACGCTTTTGCATGCTACCTTTTTTCATCATGGTCGTTGGTATTATTTGTAATAGATATGATATGGCTAAGTAAGTTCGTTGTACTTCTTTTGCTCGGCTACGTTTTGTTATCCGTAATAGTGATAATATATTCAAAAAAATGTAAAGCTGAAAATTAAAACTGCTATTTGTTTTACGTAGACATTGCTTTATTATAAAAGATAGTAATATCCCGATACAAAACGTTGCTCTTCTTAACGGAACAGTCAAAAAGGATTCTGGGATAATATTATAAAAGGAAGTATATGCCGCATTACCGTTATTCGGTATAAAGTAAATAAAGTGCCGTACACAACAAAAACGGCGGAGACTGTTTTTAAGTCTCCGCCGTTTGCATTGCCTGTGTCTAACAGGTAAACAGACGTAAATAAAGTATACAATCCACATTTGTAATTACAACTATAAAACAAATGCATTAACAGTATTGTTTTTTAAATTACCCATTCGCCGTTGCGGAATAGCGGCGTAACTTTTCCGTCGTAACCGATACCGTCTATATCTATGTCTTTTGTGCCAACCATAAAATCTACGTGCTGTATGCTTTGGTTCATACCATGCTGCGCAAGTTGTTCCGCCGTCATATTATTGCCGTTTTTAACAGTGGTGGGGTAGCTCGCTCCAAAAGCAAGGTGGCAGCTGGCGTTTTCGTCAAACAGTGTATTGTAAAATAAAATTCCGCTTTCCGCAATGGGCGATTCTTTGCCTATCAATGCAATTTCGCCCAGCGACAGTACGCCTTCGTCGCTTTCCAACAATCCTTTTAACGCTTCGTATCCCGTTTCGGCGGTAAAGTCCGTAACTTTTCCGTCTTTAAAGGTTATACTGAAATTATCTATAACGTTGCCGTTGTTGACAAGGGGCAGAGCGTTTACAACTTTTCCGTTTATTTTACGATTGTGGGGCGCGGTAAATACTTCTTCCGTGGGCATATTCGCGGTAAACCTAATTCCGTCCTGACCTTCCTCTTCCGCCGCAATCCATACGTGGTCGGTTGCAAGTCCTACGCTTAAATCTGTGCCTGCGGCATTTTTCATACGTATGTATTCAAAATTGTGATTTGTCATATATTCCGCACGGCTTACAAGCGTGTTTATATGCTTGCGCCAAGCCGCGGTGGGGTCGTCCTGATCTAGGCGCATAATATGACCGATTGCATTCCACAGTTTGTCCGTTGCCGCCTCTGCCGTATCGTCGGGGAATATTTGCTGTGCCCAAGCAGGGGTGGGGATGGATACAATGGTCCATCTAAGATAGTTAGACATAGTAGCTTGACGGAAAGCATTGCGCGCAATATTAAAAGCTATTTCGTAAGCGGACAGCTTGTCTGCGTCGCAGCCTTTGTATTTGTTGGGATCTCCTGCCGATATGGAAATAAGGCAGCATTTGCGTTCGATAAAGTAATTCCATAAAGCGGTGCGGTAGTTGGGAATATCGCTTAAAGCCTCTTTGGAAGCGTTAAGCATATTTATACGGTCCAGTTTTTCGTCAAGCCATTCCATATGTACGAACTTTGCGCCGAATTCGTAAGCTTTTTGCGCAATTAGGTGGGCAAAGTCAGCGCATTGTACGTCGCAGCGTATTACAACTTCCTGATCTTTTTGCATATTCGCGCCGACGCGCACCGCAAGCTCGGCAAACTTTTCCATTTGTTTGTTGGTAAGCATAGTTGTAAATCTCCTTTTTGAGTAGAAATATATGCTATTATTATACAAAACAATATTAATCAAGTCAACAAAAACAATCTTTTGTAAACTTTAATCAATGGATAAGATAGAGAAAATAAAAATATTATGGATTTTTGCTAACTTCGGTAATTACCGCAGATGATAAATCCAAAATACGTATAATGTTGCTTTATTCCAAAGTTAGATATTTCGGTGTAGTCGACGGTCTAGGCAAATTATATTTTATAACTGTCCGCAGATATGTAAAAGGTACGTATATCATTTATATCGTTTCGTTTTTATATCTGTTTGTTGCTTCAGGTTACTGTTTGCCTGTCGTTTGAAGTTGACAGCGGCAAATTATTTATATATAATAATTTTATTACGGTAGCGCGCAATATAAATATGCCGCGCAAAGGAGCAGTATTATGCAAAATCCGCAAGTAACGATTACAATGAACGGCGGCAAAAAGATTGTTGCAGAGCTTTATCCCGACGTTGCGCCCAACACGGTAAATAATTTTATTTATCTGGCTAACAAGGGTTTTTATGACGGACTTATTTTTCACCGTGTAATACGCGGTTTTATGATACAGGGCGGTTGTCCTAAGGGCACGGGCGTGGGCGGACCTGATTACGCTATCAAGGGAGAATTTGCACAAAACGGATTTAAAAACACCTTGCGTCATCAACGAGGAGTAATATCTATGGCGCGCGCAATGGACCCTAACAGCGCGGGCAGTCAGTTTTTTATTATGCATAACGACGCGCCTCACTTAGACGGAGCGTATGCGGCGTTCGGTATGGTAACGGAGGGTATGGACGTGGTAGACGAAATTGCCGGCCAATACACCGACTATAATGACCGCCCTTACGAAAAGCAGGTTATGCAGTCCGTTCGCGCAGAAACGTTTGGACAAACGTATCCCGAGCCTGACAAAATCTAGAATCATTATTAATTTATAAAAATATACAATTAACAATTAACGACGATTAACTACAACTAACTACTTTTAATCGCTCGCTATTACATCGTATCGCGCGATAAGTTGTGTAATGTGCGTTAAGTGTGTTCGTGTTAGATATTTAAATTTTAAAAATAAGCTGTCCGCATTTTTTATTGCGGGCAGCTTGTATTTTTGTAAAGTATTTTTATCAACGGGTTCTCCCGCGTAATTATATCCAGCGTTTCGCGGAGGTTCTGTTCGTCCTCGTAACGGTCGGCGTTTTCTATATAAACGGTCAGTTCGTTTTGGTAACTTCGCGCGCCGTCTATTAATGCGTCGTAACTAAGCCCGTACATTTCGTTGAAAGTTTTTTGAAATTCTTTAAGCAAAGCGCATTTATTATCAAAAGATTTGCAGTCCAGCGTCAGTTTCATACAAACCTCAATATCGAAAAGCTGCCGTAGTGGTCCGACGTATAAAATATAAGTCCGTCCGACGAAAATACGATTCGCAGCGCGTTGCGGTTTTTTCCGGTGTAGCCTATATCGCATTCGGTAAACGTTCTGCCGTTCGCCTTGGGCAGCAGTCCTTCGCGGTTATAAAATGTTGCTCCGCCGTAGCTCAGCTTGTTCTTAGCGGTATGTTCGTTTTTTACCTTCGACAAATTGTCGGTGTAGTTTTGGGGCAGATTGTTGTACAGGTGTATGTATGCGCCCACTTCCTCCATCGTATTGTATATACCGTTTTCGTTGACGTTCCATCGGCTTAACTCAACGGTAATGACGTTCATTCCGTAATCTTCAAACGGTTCGTCTTTATCGTTGTTTTCCGTGTCGTTTTTATCTCCGTCCGGTTTGCCGGTGTTTTCGTTGCCTGACGGCGGGTTTATAACGCCGGTATCGGGGGCTTTGTCGCCGTCTTCGGTATTATCGGGAGGATTGACCGTTTGGTTTTCATTGTCTTCGCCCTCGTTTTGCGGAGGCGCGGTTGAGTCTCCTTTGTCGCTTTCTACGTTGTCCGCAGGCTTGTTTGCGTTTCCCGTATCTTCCGAACTCGGCGGAAGCGTCGGGGTATCAAAGTCTAAACAGGCGGCGCAGGATAAAACCGCCGTAAAGCACAAAACCGTAAGCAGTATTACAGATATAAATTTCTTTTTCATATTCTTCTCAAAAATACAGTACAAACGAAAGAGGCGTTTTCGGCCTCTCTCGGTTTGTACTAAATTCTAAATTGTTATTTACTAAAGTTTAATTCGTTGCAAATTTTGGTTCCGTCTTCGTTTCGTACTGCAAGTACGCAGCCTACGTAGTAAGTTTTATTATTCCAGTTGCACAAAGCTACTTCCAGCGTTACTTCCTGTCCGTCGAATTCTTTTAGCCAATTGTATTGTTTTGCGCTGCTGCAATACAGGGTAAAGTCTTTTTCCGCTCCGTCTGCGGTAAGGTAAATATTCGACGAATATGGTCCTTCTACAACTTTTACGGAAGCTTTAATTACGTAAACCGTTGTGGTTGCGTCTTCGGTTGCGGGTATAGCCTGCAATTCAGGCAAAGTTTTATTTTCTACAAACGTTTCGGTAGAGTAGTCGTGTTTGCCGTAATCGTTCGAAAGTATCGTGCAATTGTCAAGGTTTGTTTGTCCGTAACGTGCCAGTTCCTTATCGTTTTTGCGGATTGCGCGGGTACCCTGTAAAACTACTTCGTTACCGAGCTGCAATTGGGAAATGGTTTCACTGGTAGTTATTACGGCGATAACGCCAGAATTGTCTATTAAATAGAATCCCACTTGGTTTACGAGCGAAGGACCTACAATGCCCTTTACCGTAACGTTGGTTCCAACTTCGGCGGCAATGGCTTCGGCAACGGTAACGGATTCTATTTCGAGAGTAGTGTTTACGATAATCTCAATATTTTTGCTTGCGCTATTTTGTCCGTGCGTCGCGCTGATAGTAACGGTGGCTTTGCCCGCGCCTTTCAAGGTCAGGTACGGTTTGCCGTTGTCTATGGTAATAGCTAAAACGTCGTTGTTGCTCGACGTGTAAGTAACCGATACGTTTTCAAACTTTAACAATTCGGACGAAACGCTCGTAATAAGTTCGTTCGGTAAAGTCGTTTCTTCTGCTATAGAGTAACTTGTCTTAAATTGATCCGCCGCAACGTACTTGATAGCGTATTCGGCAGCTTCGTTCACGTCGAATTCGTATCCTTCGTCTTTTACTTCAATCGGGATAAATCTCCAAACGCAGCCCGCGTTGTTGGATTTAGCGTTAATCGCGGTAAGATAAACCGTACATATTTTGCCGTCAAATTCGTCAAGCCATGCAAAGTCTCCGCCGTTACACTGCGTGTAGGTGTACGATCCGGTTACGCCGTCTATGTCGTTAAAATAGTAATTGACAAATCCCGTGCCCTGCTGTTTTTTTACCAAAGCGTTAACTTTGTATGTCAACGAAGTTATATCCTGAGATATCGGCGTTTCAAGTATGTCTTTTACCGTCGTTTCCGTAATCCAAGTTTTATCGAAAGCGTTTGTATTATTATCGTTTTCTTTTAAGATTACCTTGGTAAGTTGATTGCAGCCTTTGTATCCAAATTTTTCGGCGCTGCTCATTTCGTCCGCTAAAATATAGTAATCTTTTGTTCCCAGTATGGTTACGAAGTTTCCTATTGCTACGCGCACAGCTATTTGCGGGTCATATACGTATATAGACGAAGTGTCGTCAATCAAGATAAATCCGCTGGGTATTTTTCCGTTTGCAAAAGTTATTCGGGATACTACTCCGCTGGTTTTTATTAACGAGTCTTTCGCTGCATTGCGGGCGTTTGCTATGTTCATTTGCACATATTTCGACTCGTCTATTTCGACTTGATTGTGTTTAACTTCCATAATCCAGCCGATTTTGACTTCGGGCGTATCTTTAAACAACTGTAACGTCGCATACAGCAATACTTCGTCCCCTGCATACGGTTTGTCATCTAATTTGTCGTAAAACGTTGTTCCGTCCGCGCCGCGCGTTCCGTAAACGGATATCTCTCCGGTTTCGTCTTTTATCGTCATCGATCCGTAAGTAGCATTGTCGATAGTTTTGACGATAGCGCGTATATAGTAGCGTTGAGCGGATTCCGTTTCGGTGCATAGAGAAATTGCCTCGGCTATTGTAATTTCTTTAGCAACGGTAATGGTAATAGAGCTTTTAACGGAATCGGCGTTTTTGGCGGCGGCAGTGACGGTAACCGTACCTTCTTTAACTCCGGTAACCAATCCGTTGGTAACGGTGGCGATTTTGTCATCGCTTGTCGTCCAAACTACTTCTTGCGAAGCGGTCGCGGGGCTAACGGTTGCGGTAATTTGCAACGTGCCGCCCTCGTTAACCGCTGTAATGTTGTTTGCTGTGGACAGCGCTACCGACGTTGGCGTAGTGGAGTCCGTTGAGGAGTTTTTGTCCTTAATAACCAACGCGAAAGTTGCGCTTATCTTTTCGTCCGCAACGCTCGTGGCGGTTATTGTGACGTTGCCCGCTGCAATAGCCGTAACTAAACCATTAGAGTCCACCGTGGCTTTCGATGTATCTGCTGACTGCCAGTTTACCTCTTGAGACGACTGTGTGGGGGGGGTAACGGTCGCGGTTAGAAGTAAGGTTTCGCCTACTTCTACTTCCGTCTTGTTGTTTGCCGAAGTGATGTTGATCGCTTCAACGTTGTTTTGTACGCAGCCGCTTGAAATAACTGCGGATACAACCAAGACAACGCACAATAGACAAACCAGTAGCTTTCTTTTCATATTCTTTTCCTCCTTGCGTACGTCGATCGGGGGGGGAGAAAAGCAAAATTCAACCGGAGGTTTCGAGGCTATGCCAAGTTTGTTTTGTTGTCGCGCTTTTCACTTTTTTTTTTCAAATCGACGCCAAAAATATTTTTCGGTCTATGCAGACCATTAATATTATAATGGTTATAAAATAATTAATCAATATCTTGCAAAAATAAAAAAAAGAAAAATATTCTTTTCATTTTATGACAAAATTTGCCGTAATTGTTAAAATTCGGTATTGACTTTACTTTGGAAATATGCTAAAATACATTGCCTGTAAAAGGGATTTTAAATTTTTAGGAGATAAAAATGTTTACTGTTAATATTCAAAACAAAGAGTACAAATTAGACGAACGCACTCCGGTGCTGTCGTTGTTGGAAGATTCCAATAAACAGTATATGGCTGTAAAAGTTAATAACCGTCTGCGCGAGCTGACGTACGAACTGTGTTACGACGCAAACATCGAGCCGCTTGATTTAACCGCTCCCGACGCCGTTAAAGTGTACGAAACCAGTATGCGCTATTTAATAGTGCTGGCTTTCCGCAATTTGTATCCCGAATATCAGGTTAAGCTCAGCTACGCTATATCCCGCTCGATACTGGTTACAATTATCGAACCGAAAGTTACGATGGATAAGCATATGCTTAAAGCGGTAAAGGCGGAAATGGATCGTTTGATTGCCGCAGATATTCCGTTTGAAAAGACTGTCTTATCCAAGGAGGAAGCATACGACTACTTTGTAAAACACGGTCAGGCGGATAAGGCGGAAACGCTTACGTACCGTCCCGATAAGATTTGCCATTTTTACAAGTGCGGCGATTACCTCAACTATATGTACGGATATATGACTCCGTCCACGGGTTATTTAAAACATTTTAAAATGTTTATGTACGACGGTCACTTTATCGTTCAGTACCCCAGATACGAAGCTAAGGGGCAGATTCCCGAATTCCACGACGAGCCGACGTTTTCCAAAGTGCTGAAGCGCGCTCATAAATGGGCTAAGCTGTGCGATGCCGATATGATAGCAAAGATGAACCGCCGCGTAGAGGGCGATGAAGCGGTAGATTTTATTAATATGAACGAAACTTTGCACAACGGTATGCTGCACGAGCTCGGCGGTATGATTGCCGACGATATCGAAAATATCCGTTTGATTTGTATCGCAGGTCCGTCCAGTTCGGGCAAAACGACGTTTTCTAACCGTCTTAAAATAGAACTTATGTCCCGCGGAATTAACCCTCTGCGTATCTCGTTGGATATGTATTATAAGGATAAGGAGGATATCCCCTTAGACGAATTCGGCGTGCCCGACTTTGAAGATATCCATGCGTTGGACGTGGACTTGTTTAACGAACATATGCAGGCTTTAATAGACGGCGAGGAAGTGGAACTGCCGAATTATCAGTTCGGCAACGGCCGTGCGGAAAAAGGCATTGTAACTAAGATAGGACCTAATACGCCCATTATTATCGAAGGTATCCACGCGTTAAACGACGACTTGTCTTCCGGCATACCCAAGCACCAAAAGTTTAAAATTTACATTGCGCCGCAGTTCCAAATCAACGTAGATTACCACAATCCTATCAGCTTTACGGACATACGTTTGCTGCGCCGTATCGTGCGTGACAAAAAGTACCGCGGAGCCTCTGCCGAGCGTACTTTGGAAATGTGGCCCAGCGTACGCCGCGGAGAGTTTAAGTGGATTTATCCGTATCAGGAGGGTTGTAACTACGTGTATAATTCCGCGCTGACGTACGAGTTGTGCGTGCTTAAAAAGTACGCGCTGCCCGCATTGCAGGAGGTTAAAGCGGACAGCCAGTATTATATAATGGCTAACCGTTTGATAAAGTTCCTTAAATATTTTAAAGAGCTTGACGAAAAATGGGTTCCGTGCAATTCGCTTCTGCGCGAATTTATCGGAGGCAGCTGCTTTGCCGAAGTAGACGAATAGCGGCAGATATTTCCAAACTGTAAAAAGTATAATATTTGCGTATGTCGTACACTCTTAACGTTTATATAAAAAATATTTTTAAGCGCTATTCGACGTAATTAAACACAGTTGTGTTCCGTTAACTCTTAACTGTTTAATGATAATTTAAAAAACCTTTGCGGTAGAAATATCTCCTGCAAAGGTTTTTTTATAAATAATTTGAACACATGATTACGTCAGCATAAATCCGTATCGCAAACAGTTATGTGCCGATAGCGTTTGAAAATAAATAATAGACTTTGATTTCCAACTGCAAACAATAACGGATTAACGGCAAATACACAAATGCCGCTTGTGGTTCCGTTTCATCGAAAGTCTGTTTGCGTTACGAAACAAACTAACAGCCCGCCAGGAAAGAGTACTGACACGTTCGTGACTTTACCGTTGCGGGCTGTGATATTAAAAAAGAATTACATTATATTTTCATTGTAAGGGCAATGCGCTTTTTGTCCAAGTCTACGGACAATACTTTTACGTCTATAACGTCGCCTACTTTTACAACTTCCAACGGGTGCTTTACAAATTTTGTAGAGGACAGTTGCGATATATGTACCAGTCCGTCCTGATGTACGCCTATATCCACAAACACGCCGAAGTCTATTACGTTGCGCACAGTGCCTTTAAGTATCATCCCTTCTTTCAGGTCTTTCATTTCCAACACGTCGCTGCGCAAGATAGGTTTTGGCATTTCGTCGCGCGGGTCGCGTGCGGGTTTTTCCAGTTCTGCAACGATGTCGCGCAATGTCGGTTCGCCTATGCCGAGTTTTTCCGCAAGTCGGTCGTAGTGCGTAATCGTTTTGGACAGCCCCGCAAGATTACCTATATTTTGCGGTTCTATTTTCTGTAATTCCATAAATTTGCGTGTAGCGTCGTAACTTTCCGGGTGTACGCTAGTTGCGTCCAACGGATTATCTCCTCCGCTGATGCGTAAAAATCCCGCACATTGTTCGTATGCTTTTGCGCCCAGTTTATCTACTTTAAGCAGCTGTTCGCGGTTTTTAAAACTGCCGTTTTGTTCGCGGTAGGTTACTATGTTTTTTGCTATCGCGCTGTTTATTCCCGATATGTAAGTGAGCAGCGGCGCGGACGCGGTGTTAAGGTCTACGCCTACTTTGTTAACGCAGTCCTCCACAACGCCGTTTAGCGTTTCGCCCAGTTTCTTTTGGTTCATATCGTGTTGGTATTGACCTACGCCGATAGATTTCGGGTCGATTTTAACAAGTTCCGCAAGAGGGTCCTGCAATCTGCGGGCAATGCTCGCCGCGCTACGCTGTCCTACGTCGAAGTTGGGAAACTCCTCCGTTGCCAGCTTGCTTGCCGAGTAAACCGACGCGCCCGCTTCGTTTACTATAACGTATTGTACGGGCAGACCCGTTTCGTGCAGCAGTTCTACTATTATCTGTTCGCTTTCGCGCGATGCTGTGCCGTTGCCTAGCGAAATTAAAGTGATGTTGTACTTTTTAATAAGGTTTGCAAGCGTAACTTTTGCTTTGGCAATTTTTTCGGGAGTGGTGGGTGCGGTGGGATATATCACCGTTGTATCCAATACTTTGCCCGTAGAGTCCACAACAGCAAGCTTGCAGCCCGTACGGAACGCAGGGTCCCAGCCCAGCACAACCTGTCCTACGATAGGGGGCTGCATAAGCAGCTGTTCCAAGTTTTTGCCGAATACCGATATTGCGCCTTCTTCCGCCTTTTCGGTAAGCATATTGCGTATTTCGGTATCTATGCTCGGCGCAATCAAGCGCTCGTAACTGTCGGTAAGCGCAAGTGTCAGTAACGGCGAAGTGTTGGGGTTATCGCGCGTAACGACGTGGCGCGTAAGGTAATCGCAAATCAGTTCGACGGGCGCAGCGACTTTAACCGTCAGCACTTTTTCCGCTTCGCCGCGGTTAACTGCCAGTACACGGTGTCCTGCAATTTTTTTCACTTCTTCTTCGTACTGATAATAGTTGTCGTATACCGTTTTAACGTCGGGTTTTTTTGCAACCGAATTTATTTTTCCCAGTTGAAAGGTTAAATCTCTTATTGCCTTGCGGTAGTCGGCATTGTCGGATATGATTTCCGCAATAATGTCCAGTGCGCCTTGCAGCGCTTCTTTTACGGTTTTTACTCCTTTTTCCGGGTCGACGTAGGGCTTGGCAAACTCCGTGGGTTTTTCGTTTGTTTCCTGCAATAAAATAATGCCTGCAAGAGGTTCCAGCCCCTTTTCCTTAGCTACTGTTGCGCGCGTACGGCGTTTGGGACGGTACGGACGGTACAGGTCGTCTACGGCTACTTGCGTTTCGGCGTTCTCTATCTGTTCGCGCAGTTCGTCGGTAAGCATACCTTGTTCCTCTATGCTTTTCAATACCTGATCTTTCTTTTCCTGCAAATTGCGCAAATAAGTTAAACGTTCGTCCAGCTTGCGTAACTGCTCGTCGTTAAGCTGTCCCGTTGCTTCTTTGCGGTAGCGGGAAATAAACGGAATGGTGTTTCCTTCGTCTATAAGGTTAACCGCGGCGTCTACCTGCCATTTTGCAACGTCTAACTCTTCGGTAATTTTTAAATTAATGTCCATCATAAAATACTCCTACGATAGTAAAACTAAATAACAGTCCGTGTGTTTGCGCAGGCAAATACGAACTCTATAATTATATCAAATGCAAATTAATTTTGCAATAAATTTGCTCATTGTAAAAATAAAAAGCGCACACTTTATTTTATCGTGCGCTTACCTTATATAAATAGTATTTTACCGTTTTTAAATATGTTTCTGCAAAAAAATATGGCAGTTTAAAACGGAATATCTTTTTAAAAGGAGTAAGCATATTTTATTTACAAATAAAACGCGCGTTGCTGCTTTTAGGCAAAAAATTTATAGATATAGTATTTTTGATCTAAGCGGTATGTGCGCAAAACTGCAAAAAAGCGTGGATAATTCCACGCTTAATTAATTATATATATTTAATAAATAAAAATTCTCTTTTTCAAATATTCCTTCAATTCCGCAACGGGGACGCGTTCTTGCTGCATGCTGTCGCGTTCGCGTACCGTTACGCAGCGGTCGGTTTCTGTATCGAAGTCCACCGTTACGCAGTAGGGCGTACCAATCTCGTCCTGACGGCGGTACCGTTTACCTATACTGCCCGCTTCGTCGTAGTCGCAGGCAAACTCTTTAAGCAGATCGTTATAAATTTCCGCCGCGGTTTCGTTTAGTTTTTTGGACAGCGGCAAAACGCAGGCTTTAACGGGCGCAAGTTCTGGGTGTAAGTGCAATACTACGCGCGTATCGTTTTCGCCTACGGCTTCTTCGTCGTAAGCGTTGCTTAAAAACGCCAAAAACGCTCTGTCTACGCCGAGGCTCGGTTCTATAACGTAGGGAACGTACTTTTCGTTTGTAACGGGGTCTGTGTAGTCCAGCGGCTGGTTGGAAGTTTCCTGATGACGCGTAAGGTCGTAGTCCGTTCTGTCGGCAATTCCCCACAGTTCGCCCCAACCGAAGGGGAATTTAACCTCAAAGTCGGTTGTCGCTTTGCTGTAAAAACACAGTTCGTCTTTGCCGTGGTCTCTTAAACGTAAATTTTCTTCTTTCATTCCAAGGTCGAGCAGCCATTGCTTGCAAAAGTTCTTCCAGTAGTTAAACCATTCCAGGTCGGTGCCCGGCTTGCAGAAAAACTCCATCTCCATTTGCTCAAACTCTCTTTGACGGAAAATAAAGTTACCGGGTGTAATTTCGTTACGGAAGGCTTTGCCTATTTGTCCAACGCCGAAAGGAACTTTTTTACGGGTGGTGCGGCAAATGTTTTTAAAGTTTACAAATATACCCTGCGCCGTTTCGGGGCGGAGGTATACGGTAGACGTGGAGTTTTCCGTAACGCCGATAAACGTCTTAAACATAAGGTTAAACTTACGTATGGCGGTAAAATCGCACTTGCCGCAAACTGGGCAGTGTATTTGATGTTCCTTGACATATGCCGACATATCGTCGTCGCTCATTTGCGCAACGGTGTTTTCAAGGTTGTGTTTTGCCTGATACTCTTCTATTAAGTTGTCGGCGCGGTAACGCGTTTTGCAGCTTTTGCAGTCCATTAACGGGTCGGAAAATCCAGCAAGGTGTCCTGTCGCTTCCCACGTGCGAGGGTTCATAATAATTGCGGAATCCAAACCGACGTTTAGCGGATGTTCTTTTACGAATTTACGGTACCACACTTGTTTAATATTGTTTTTAAGTTCAACGCCCAAAGGACCGTAATCCCACGAATTGCTGAGCCCTCCGTAAATTTCGCTTCCCGAGTAAACAAAACCGCGGCCTTTGGCAAGGTTTACCAGTTTATCCATTGTAAGTTCTGCCATAGTTATTCTCCTTATCAACGAGTATTATCGTTAAATCTTTAAATTTCTGTAACAATACCGCGCAAAAAATAATAATTTGCCGTCAAGAATTGCGCGCATAGCGTAATTTTTTCCGCATCAATAAAAGGTTGCGAAATAAAAATATGCTTTGACGTCGGCGTTGATATGCCGACGTTTTAATGCAAAAACAAAGTTGGTTTTATTCTAAATTTTTTATTGCAGTTTGTCAAGCAAGTACATTTGTTTTTGCGGCGTATTTCGGTTTGTTTTTAAATAAAGGTATATTTTATACTAAAAACTAATAGTAATTAACCATTTTACGATACAGTTGCATATAAAAAGTACGGTAATTTTACTTGAATTTATCAAAACTGAACAATTTTATTGCATTTTGCCTCTTTTTTTGTCGTAATTTTGGGAATGGAACGGATATTCGGTTGACAAAAGACGGGGGGGGGGTGTTATAAATATTAATACTAAAATTGCCTAAAATATAAACTAACAGAGTTTACAGTAATGAATAAGACCGTTAAAAAACTGCTTTCAATATTGCTTTGTCTGGTGATACTCTCGTTGAGCGTATCCCTTTTGGGCTGTTTTTTAATTGAAAACGATTACGATATAGACGACGGATTTGACGACGAATACGTCGAACCCGAATATCGGTTTTCAGTGTCTACTTCAACGGGCGATAACGCGGCTACAAAAATTTCTATCGGCGCAGTAGGCGTAATAGGCGATTATGCAAAAGTTGTATCGTTAAAACCCTACGAGTATTTATACGGCGAACAGCAAGTCGGCGTTGCGGAAAGCAAGGACGTCGAACCTATCGTAATAAGCGATTACGAATGCGGAACTGACGTCGAAATAGAAATACCGCGTTATGACGAAAACGGTTACGATACGATTTATAATAAGTTTTACGTCGTAAGCGAAAGTAACGATATTATTGCCGGTCCCGTGTATTCTTCTCAAATCGAACCGGAATACAAGCACGAACAGACAATAAAAGCCAAGGGCATAAAAGGTATTATGTGCGACGACGCCTACCGCGCGGAAGTTGCAGACTTAGGCTGCGAGCATACCGAACTTAATATGCTGTTTACCGGAATGATTGTTCCTAACGAAATTTACAATTCCGCAACGGGCGAAATTACGCCTTTGGAATTTACCGAGTCGTATGACGTTTCCGGTCAGCTTGTTATAACCAACCCGACTATGGGTTCGTCTGCGGTGGAAAAATATATTTATAACGGCAAAACTTATTATTTCCGTTTGGACGAATACGGCGGATTTAAAAATTTACGTCACTATGACGATATGATTGCCAAATATACGCAGGACGGAGTAAAAGTCACTCTTATTATGCTGATGAACTACACGTCCAACCAGTACGTTCAGCCGTACTTTTTAACGTACGAAGCGTCGCATTCGCAAAGCGGTTCTACGTTAAGGGCGGTTAATACTGCCAATGCTTACGGGGCGGATTATTTTGCCGCGTTTATGGAGTTTATCGGTAAACGTTACACGCAGGAAGACGGCTCGCAAAAACACAAATACGGCGTTGTGGAAAGTTACGTAATGGGCAACGAAATAGATATGTCCATTTGGTGGAACGTAATTGTGGACGTAACCGTGCACGAAGCGTTATCTTTGGAAGATTACGTTACGGAATACGAAAGAATGCTTCGTATTGCAAACCAAGCGTTAAAAAAATATTACGCGGGGACGGAAGTTTTGGTATCCATTACAAACAGATGGAATCAAACGGAAGGATACGGATACTATGCGCCTAAAAACATTTTGGATCTTCTTTCCGTAAAAACCTTACAGGAAGGCAACTACAACTGGGGTATTGCCGCGCACCCGTACGGTGTAGCTTTATCTAACCCGGGCTTTTGGGCGGGCGACAAAAACTCCGGAATGACAGGCGCGTTGACTACCAGCAATATAAGCTGGTCTAATTTGGAACTTATGCAGCTTTATTTGGAACAGCCTGTAAAACTGTGCAACGGTACGGTTCGCAGCGTATACGTTACCGAGGGCGGCGTTTCTTCCAGCAGCGCTGACGATTCGGGTATGTTTGAAAAATCCAAACGTCAGCAGGCGGCGGGAGTTGCATACGCTTATTACAAGTGTTCGCAGCTGTCTTGCGTTAAGGCGCTTAATTATTACAGACTTATCGACAGTACGGGCGAAAGCGCCTACTTTGGCTTAATAGTTAAAGATATGTCGGTAAAAAAACCCGCATACTATGTGTACAAGTATATAGATACTCAGTTCTCCTTTGACGTAAGCGAGGAATATCTGGAATATATCGAGTGGTCGGAATTTGTCGGCGGACGTTTGGTAACTTACGGCAAAAATATGGGCAATATTCACGAATGGCGCGACGTAATGCCGCTGTACAAAAGCAGATTCGACTGGAATTCCAACTGGAACGAGGATTTAATTATTATAAGAGAAGTTGACGAATTAGTTACTTATAAAGCAAATTGAAAGGATTTTTAGGAGGAAGAAATGAAAGGAAAAAAGATTGCATTACTGGTTTTATCCGTAATATTAATTGCCGGCGTTTTAGGACTTGCAGCTTGTAAAGGTCCTAAGGATTGCGATATGAGCGGCATAAGCTTTACGGATAAATCTTTTGTTTACGACGGAAAAGTTAAAACTTTGGAAATTACCGGAACATTGCCCGATGGAGTGACGGTTGCGTACGAATATTACCTCGGCGAAACTAAGGTTGAGGAAGCCAAAGACGCAGGCGTGTATACCGTAAAAGCGGTGTTTACCGTCGACGAAAAAATTTATAATCCGGTAGAGTCTATGACTGCAAAGCTTACGATAAGCCACAATATGGCAGGCATTACGCTTACGGGTAAGACGGTTGTTTACGACGGTTCGGCTAAGACGTTGGAAATAGCGGGAACTTTGCCCGAGGGAGTGACGGTTGCGTACGAATACTATCTCGGCGAAACTAAGGTTACGGAAGCTAAAAACGCCGGCGAATATACCGTTAAAGCCGTATTCAGCGGCGCGCAGGACGTTGCAATAGACGATTTAACCGCTAAACTTACAATTACCAAGGCAGACCCGTTTGTTACTTTCGGCGCAAATAAACGTTTGGAAAATAACGACGAAGTAGATTTGGATCAAGATCTTGTTTTGCAGCAAGACGACGACGGTTACTATTACGAATTTGACGGTAATCAGTATGTTTTAGGCGTTATAGACAGCAACGTTGCCATCGCAAGCAAAGATATTGCTTATTACACTCAGCTTAACCCCGACGGAACGGTAAACGACGACTACGAAACAATCGAAAACACTTTGATGAACGTCGGCGACAGCCTGTATATAGTTGTAAACGTAAAGGAAAGCGAAAATTACAACGCTAAAACTTTTACCGCTAAAATAACGATGAACAAAAAAGTTGTAAGGATTTCTAATTACGAAGAACTTTGCACGCTTAACAGCGATACAAGCAACCTGCCCAAATCGTACAGATTAAACATCATATACGTTTTGCAAAACGATATCGATTGCAACGGAGCGGTATGGAAGAGTATTGCAACAACGTTCGGTTCGGATGCGTTGCCTTTCTGCAGCGAGTTTGACGGCAACGGATTTACGATTTCCAACTTCAAACTGACAAACGAATCTATCGAAGAAGCAAACTTAAGCCACACGCACGGTTTGCACGTAGGATTTTTCGGCTATTTGGTAGACGCTTACGTGCACGACGTAAATTTTGAAAACGTTACCGCGAATATCACCCGTGACGGTTACGAAAGAATCGATATGGGCGGCAACTGTCTTAACCCCATTTATTTCGGCGTTGTTGCCGGCAGAATGGAATGCGACGGAAGCAACGGCGGCGAATCGGATTTGGAAAACATAACTGTTAAAAACGCAGTAATCAATTTAAGAGGTTATAAAATCTACGCCGGTACGATTATAGGTATGGACCACGCCGTAAACGACGGTGTAAAGCGTAATAATTTAAAAGCGGAAAACGTGGAGCTTTACGCTATGTCTTCTCACGATTATGCAGATAAAACGTTTGTCGGCGGTATAGTGGGCAGAACGCAGGGCAGCGACGTAATCGTATATAACAGTTGCTCTGTAAAAGACATTAAGTTGGGCTACGATCAAGTTAAGTGGAACGAAGTGCATAACAGTACTTACAACCCCAGAAACGATTATATTCCCAATCTTAACGCGGAAAATATTGTAGGCGCGTTTGTCGGTCAGGTAGACGGTACGTCCATCACCTTTAACGACAGCCATGTTTTAGGCGATTGGAGAATATGCTCCAACAAATCTTTGGGTTATTTCGGTTGGTCGTCAAAAATGGAAACGGACTACGAAACGTGGATTAGCACTTTTACAAACTTAAACATTAATAATTGCACGCATACTGCCATAACCAGCAGTTTGGACGATTTAACCAAGGGATTCTTCTGGGCGGGTATGACGTCCAGTACTCCTAACGGTTGGGGTGCGTCTAACCTTACAACAAACGGTTGGTGCAATCAATACGAACCTAAGGCGTAACGTTTAAATTTTTTGTGTTTACGGCGCAGCCTCTAACACGTTGGGAATTACGTCAGTATTTTCTATGGCGTGACGGTCGTACAAAAATTATTTCGGCGCCGATAAGGCTGCCTAATCAAAAATTAAAGCGTAAACATTAAATCGACGTATCGCCGGGTATAAATAAATTGCAGACGATTAAAACTTTTAGTAGTTATTATTACAGCACAAAATGATGAAGTTTCTCCGCATAAGAATATTGTGCGGAGAAAATTCGCATTAAGAGGAACTTTTCGCATAAAGGATAAACTGATATGTTAGAACTGCAAAACGTTACCAAAATATACAGAACAAAAGGCAAAGACGTAGTCGCATTAAACGGCGTCAGTCTGTGCTTTGAAGAAAAGGGTATGGTCTTTATCACCGGTAAATCGGGATCGGGCAAAACCACAATGTTAAACGTTATCGGCGGTTTAGACAATTTCGATTCGGGCAAGCTGATAGTTAAAGGCAAGAGTTTCGACTCGTTTAAACAAAAGGACTTTGACAGTTACCGTAATTCTTTTATAGGATTTGTGTTTCAGGAATACAACCTTTTGGACGAAATGACCGTAGAAAAAAACATCAGCTTAGCTATGGAACTGCAAGGTCAGCGTAAAAGAGACGTTAAGTCTATAAACGCTTTGCTTAAAAGAGTAGACTTGGAAGGTCTAAACAACCGTCGCCCCGCCGAACTGTCGGGAGGGCAAAAACAGCGCGTAGCTATTGCGCGCGCCCTTGTAAAAAAGCCTCAGGTTATTTTAACCGACGAACCGACGGGCGCTTTGGATACGCAGTCGGGCATACAAGTTATGGATTTGCTAAAAGAGCTGTCCCGCGAGCGGTTGGTTATAATCGTTTCGCACAACTTAGAGCTT
Source organism: uncultured Christensenellaceae bacterium (assembly GCA_910587795.1). Taxonomy (GTDB): domain Bacteria; phylum Bacillota; class Clostridia; order Christensenellales; family CAG-314; genus Fimimonas. The sequence continues at coordinate 17,201 of CAJUNH010000012.1, read as the reverse complement.
GCCAACGATTATGCGGACAGAATAATACAGATGAAAGACGGCAGTATCGAAAAGGACTACCAGATTCTGCGCGACGCGGCAAAACAGAAAGAAGACGTACGTATTAATAACGACAAAGTGTACGTCCGCCGCGGAGCAAAACTCTCTGCTGCCGACGTTAAAACTTTAATTGGCGGAATAGAAAACAGCAAAGACGTTCAGGTAGTGGACGGACAGGCTTTTTCCGTAGAAAAACCTACGGAAGTTGTGTGTAAAAAGTATGCCGACGGCGACTGTAAGTTTATAAAGGGCAGGCTGGGTATCGTCAATAACTTAAAGCTCGGCATTAACAGTCTAAGAATAAAACCGCTGCGGTTAGTTGTAACAATTTTGCTGTGCGCCATTGCGTTTTCGGTTTTCGGTCTGTTTGACACGATGGCAATTTACGATCAAGGCAGATTAACGGCAAACACGCTTAAAAACTCCAACGTACCTTCGTTGGTGCTGTCTGCCGCAATAGGAGATAAAGACAATTCTATCAATTTCAGTCAGCAGCTTGTGGACGACGTAAATGCAGAAACGGGCTTAAAGTTTAAGGGCGTGTTTAAGACAGGTTCCATGAAACCGACTGAAATCAGCCGTATTGCTTTTATAAGTCAGTACTATGTAAGCGCGTTTTTTAACGGTTTTGTCGAAATGGTGCAGGACGAATTTAACGACTACGGTTTGACTATGCTGTGCGGACGTATGCCGAACGCTTACGACGAGTTGGCAATATCCAAGTATTACGCTCAGTGTATAATTAACTGGGGCTATGTAAGCAAAAATAATTCGTTTGTAATAAGCGCAAATAATTTTCAAAATATTAAGATAGAAGATTTGGTGCGCGAAGGCGATTATCTAACGCTGACGATTAACGGCAAGCTTTATAAAATAGTAGGTATAGTAGACGCGGGCGAAATAGATTCCAAATACGATTCGCTTATCGAAAACTATGCAAATGCCGAAAAAACATTAATAACCGAATACGAAAACTATATTCTAAACAGTCTGCAAATGTATGCGTTTGTAAAGCACGGATTTGCGGATAACTATTATGTGGAAGCCAAAAACCTGCCGGCTTTTAAGGCTATAGACAACACGTATAAATTCGACTTTGAACCTAACGAAAAATTTGCCGAGTTTTATTCTTTTGACGATTTAAATAAATTTGAAAATGCCGTCTACTATTTTGAAGGCGATAAAAACGATTTGGAAAGCAATGAAATTTTGCTTAACGTATATGCCTTCGAGCGCATTTACGCCGAGGCGTTGGACGGCGGATTCGGCATAGACAGGTTTAAACGTTTGGTCAATAACAGTATCAATCAGGGCAGTGACCGTTATCAGGGATATATCGATAAATTGGACGGATATCTAAACGAAATAAAAACGTCCAAAACCACAGGCGAGGAAAAAATCGCCGCGTTAAAATCGGCGATAGAGCTGATTAACGAGGTTTGCCGCACAGATTCAAACGATATAATACGGACTACTAAGGTTACGAAATACGATACCACTCAGTACGACCCGAACAATAGCGGCGAATTGTTAAGCGTGCCGTTGGAAAACAACGAATACAAAATCGTAGGCTTTTACACAACGGGCAAAGCGGTTGCGGCGGGCGCAAAAACGTCGTTTGTGCTTACGCTCAGCGGACTGAGCAACTTGGGCGTTAATACGCTGCAAGGCGGTTATGCGGATTTGATTGCTCCGTCCACGCAAGACGTAAATAAAATCAACGCCGTTGTAAAGCTTGTTACCCGCAGCGAGGGCATAACTTTTTCGTGTTCCAATAACGTCATTAAAATAATAGACGTCAACAAAGACTTTTTGGATAAAATGAGTATGCTGTTTTTGATTGCAAGCGCGATATTCGCGGTGTTTGCCATATCGATGATGGCAAACTATATTGCTACCAGTATCAACAATAAGCACACGGAAATAGGTATTTTACGCGCTTTGGGTTCCAGCGGCGCGGGCGTGCTTAAAATGTTTTTAACCGAAAGCATATTTATAGCGCTTATAAACATTGTGCTCAGTAATGTTTTAACCGCGGTTTGCTGTATATTTATAAATAGTTTTTTAAAAAATATTATGAATATAAGCATTACGCTTGCAAGTTATACTCTGCGTCAATTCGGCATAATCTGCGGTTTGAGTTTGGCAGTAGCCGTTATTGCCTCGATAATACCCATTGTAAAACTTTCGAGGCAAAAACCCATAGAAGCGATAAGAAGAAACTAACGATTATGTAGTAGTTTGAAATTTATACTTTATAAGACAAAACATAAGTGCCTAAAAATTTAGCGCTTTACCGTATTTCTCATATAAAGTTGTAGTAAAGCTGTAGACGGATAATCGAAAAAGCGCGGTGTTAAGGCGCGCTTTTTCCTTTGCCGTAACGGTTAAATTGTTAAGATGCGACTAGTATATTGACTTATTTATGTTGATTTGTTAATATATTTTTAACGTAAAAGGAGTTGTGCGATGGATAATCGATATAAATGCAAAAGCTGTCCGTATTGCAAAAGAACAACGGATTTTTATGTTTGTTGGTGCGCTTATTATAACAGAGCGGTGTATTTAACCGACGGCTGCGACCGTGACGGTTAAAGGTGTATATTATATACCGCGAGATTGCAATGTTTCGGTTTGATTTTTATTGTTTATAAATTAGCAGCTTATCAAATTTTTGTTAAATAATAGCATTGCGGAAATAATATTAACGAACCAATAAAAATCAAGACAATACAGTGATAAATCCGACTAAACCAGGAGTTGAAAATGGTAATAGGAATTATAGGAGAAAATTGCAGCGGCAAATCTACTCTTGCCGAGCAAATCAAAAACACAATAGGCGCGGAGATAATTACGGGTAAGGATTATCTTAGAATGGCTAAGGCGGAGAGCGATGCGGTTTTGTTATTTAAGGCAAAATTGAAAGACGCGCTGTCTGGGGAAAATATAATTTATGTAATATCGCAAAAAGAACATATCAATCTTTTGCCCGACGGGGCTGTCAAAATACTTGTCAAGACTGATATCGATACTATAAAGGAGCGTTTTAAGAATAGAATGCGCGGTAATTTGCCTGCGCCGGTAGAGCAAATGCTTGTGCGAAATCACGGCATATTCGATAACGAAATCTGCGATTATCGATTCGACGGGGTATCGGGAGATATTGCCGCAATGTGCGAAACTATCAAAAACAGAATAAAATAAGCTTTAATTTGGCTTACTTAAATTATGCTTATTAAAAAGCTCTCGAATAATCCGTTCGAGAGCTTTTTGTTTTAGCAATAAAGTCCGGCTTTTAAAATTCAGCGGCTTAACATTTTATGGTCCGTGCGTTTTTAGCCGTATATTTTTACCGAAAAAATTTAAAAAAACGTTATTACGGTAAGCAGATATTGTAATCGGCTGTTTTTTGTCGCTTATCGGCGTACGTAAAAATATGCAGTCCGTAATTAAGCGGATTGCATATTTTAGCGTATTTATTTTGCACAGCCGCAAAAACTCTTGTCAGTTTGCGCCGTTATGCTTTAAAATTTTGCAGATCTGGTCTGCGTACATATTTCCCAGCATCAGCATACTTGTGCTGTCGTAGTGCAGCGGGTCTATCGTTTCGCCCATTCCCACGGACGGTTCCTGCTTTGCGGTCAGTCCGTTTATTCCCTGTATTACCAAATCGGGTTTCATAGTGTCTATCAAGTAGTTGTTATCGCCTATTTCGGCAAAGCGGGCTTTTTGTTTGTTGACGTTGGCGTAGTGTTTAAAGTAATCGTGAATATACGCGTCTACAAAATTCATTTTGCCGTTTAAGCTGTCTTTGTCGTATGCTGTGCGTAAGTCGGTAACAAAGTTTCTTAAATTTACCAAATATCTTGTATAGTGTTCGTCGCTGTCCGCGTCGCTCTCGCCCTGCATCCAGCAAAACGCCGCGATTTTGGGGTTTAGGTTAGCGTCCTTCAAAGCGTTTAATCCCGCGTCTATCAAGTCGGTAAGCAGTTTGTAGCAGTAGCTTTCGTGTTCCGCCATAGACGGACTTTGCCACGTTTCGAACAGACTGCTTCCGCCGAACGCGCATTTAATAATGTAAACGTTTTCGTCGGGGAAGGCTGCGGATAACGTTTCTGCCAAGCCTACCTCCGGACCGAACGAATCCTCGTAGTAGGACATCGTTCCGCCTCCGCCCAGCGTTACGTTAATAAAACTTTCCATAGAAATGTTATCGTATTTTGTTGCGCCGTTGCCCGTTTCTCCCAAAAGTTTTACGTTAGCAAAACCCTTTGTTAACTTTTGCGCCCGTACCGCGTCAATCTTGTTTATCAGCAGATTTCTGTTGGAAAAGCCTACCATATTAGATTGTCCCGATAGGATAATTACTTTTGTGTATTTTTCTTCTTCGGGCTTAGTATCGGGTTTTGGGTCGGGCTTAGTATCGGGTTTTGGGTCGGGCGTAGGAGCGGGATTCGGAGTGAGATCGGGGTCGGTATCGTCAGGCTTATTGTCGGGAGTTTCTATGCAAGCGCTAAAACACAAAACCGCCGATGTCAGTATTAATATCAGTATTATTATAAAGCTTAGTTTTTTCATAATTACAAGTATACCATTTTCGGCAAATATTTACAAGCGTTTAAATAATTGTCTGCATGTGTTCGCTCGGCGCAATCGTTGTTGTTTTTAATTTGTGCAAATAATGCAATACTTAACCGCATTGCATCAAATTTTACTGTTCGTATAAGTGTGTATAACGCCGCTGAAATTTTATCGGTTTAATTATTCTGCTGATAAACGATAGTGTTGCAATTATTTTTATTGTATGATATAATAGCATACAAATAATAATTAACGACTCTTAACAACTATTAACTACTGCTAACTGCTGTTATACAACACATCGCGTTAGCAGTGGTATATTGCATATATGTTGCTCGTGTGTGTAAAATAAAACATACAATACAATAGTTAAAGTCGCATTATATAAACATATTATGTTTTACGGTTTAGCAAAGTTTGGTAATAATTAAGGATAGATTCAATATGCTGTTTTATTATAAGCATACATAAGGAGGACAAATACTATGAGAATGGGTAATCCGTCGGTAAGACGTTGGGTGACAAAATCTCAACAAGGCGATATGGGCGCGGAAATACAACCCGCAACTTACAAGGGCGTATACGGCAAAGCGGCGCTGTTTGCCTTTATTACTATTATTACGGCTATAGTTGCCGAACTTGCCGTGTTTACAATGATGAAAGCGGACTTGGAAGGAACTTTGCTGTGGGTAGGCATAGCTACTGTCGTGTGCGCAGTTCCGCTTTTAATAATGTCTTTTATTATTGCTTTTGTTCCTTCTACCGTCAAGGTTTTAGGGATAATATATTCCGTGCTTCAAGGCGGACTGTTAGGTTGTTTTGCACTGTTTGTGGATATTTTGGCAGTGCCAGGAATTTCGATTGCGGCGCTAATCGGCACGGCTATAGTGTTTCTTATTTCCCTTGCTGTAAACAAGCTTTTGGAGGTGCGCATAAGCAGCAAATTTATTCGCGGATGTATGGTTGTGTTTTTCAGCATTATCGTTGTGGAACTTATAATGTGGCTGCTTACTGCCGTAGGTCTGTTTAGCTACGAAAGCACTACGATATGGTGGATTCAAACAGCAATATCTGCAATATGCGTTATTTGGGCTGCAATAATGCTTACTTGGGATTTGCAAAACATAGATTATTTGGTGCAGTCGGGTGCGGATAAAAAGTACGAATGGAACTTTGCTTTTTCTCTCGTTACCACTTTAGTATATTTGTACGTAGAAATTTTGGAATTACTGCTGCGCCTTGTCGTCTTGTTCGGTAACAAAAAGAACTGATATTTTACGGACGCTTAATTTATATGAACGAATTGACTTCAAGACAAAAATTATTAACAAAGTCCGGCAATATTGCCAACCCGGGATGGGGCAGGCATATGTATTATTTGTACGACCGTAAACAAATAAAAGACGCGCGTCGTTTAAAGGAGTGGGATTTTTATCAAATCCACTTCGGGCATATCGTTTTGCAATTAACCATGGGACATGTGTCGTATGCGTCGTCTATATCGGCTGCGATAATCGACCTCGACAACGAAAAACGGCGCAGTATAGGCAAACAGATAATGTTTCGCAACGTCTTTAAAAATAAGATGTCCGTAAACCCCGAAGAACCTAATACGCTGCAGTATTTTTCCAAACGTTTGCTGTGCCAGTTTGAAACAACCGATAAAAACCGACGTCTGTCGTTTACGTATGTAAGTAAAAGCGGACTTAAAGCGGAAATAGACGTTTTGCTTACAAACTGTTCCGCAAACAAAGATAAAATGGTTATTGCTACGCCTTTTGACAAGGATAAACAGTGGTATTTAAACTATAAGGAAAATTGTTTTATTGTTAACGGCAAGTGCCGTATCGGCGATATGGCTTACGAAATCCGCAACGGTTTCGGTCTGTTAGACTGGGGCAGAGGCGTGTGGCCGTATAAACATAACTGGGCGTGGGGCAACGGCGGAACGGTCGTGGACGGTAAGCATTTCGGATTTAATATAGGCTGGGGGTTCGGAAATACCGCCGCCGCAACCGAAAATATGTTCTTTTACGATAACAAAGCTTATAAGCTGGGCAACGTGGAGGAAATGAAAATCGGCGACGAGTACCGTTACGAATCGGACGACAAACGTTTTGTGTTTGACGTGGAAATGCTTTACGATAACTTTACCCAAACCAAAGCGCTGATAGTAAACAACAGCTGTCACCAAAGGTTCGGCTTGTGGTGCGGATACGTGGTATTAGACGACGGACAGCGTTTGTATGTGCCTCCGTTTATTGCCTTTTGTGAACACGCTAAAAACAAATGGTAGTCTAATACGCTATCGTTTTTTTGCGTTTATGCAGCAATATTTAATCGGTTACGTCTTGTAAAGCTTGTATAATAAGAATTAAAATATTGCTTAGATTTTATTAAAGGTAAAGTAAAAATGATTCAGCTTAAAATATACAACACGCTTACGCGCAAAAAGGAAGATTTTGCGCCTTTAAAGGCGGGGCAGGCAGGGATGTATTCCTGCGGTCCTACCGTATATAAGCCTGCGCATATAGGAAATTTGCGCGCATACGTTTTTATGGACGAACTGCGCCGCATTTTGGAATACTGCGGCTATCGCGTCAAGTCGGTAATGAACATAACGGACGTGGGGCATCTTGTAAGCGACGGCGACGACGGCGAAGACAAAATGAATAAGTCGGCAACCGAAACGGGCAAAACTCCGTTGGAAATAGCATCGGCTATTACCGATAGATTTTTAAACGACGTGGACGCGCTGAATATTAAGCGTCCCACGCTTATGCCCAAAGCAACGGACAACATTGCGGAAATGATTGCCGTAGTGCAGGCGTTGCTCGATAGCGGCTATGCTTATCAAACGGACGACGGAATATATTTTTCGGTGGAAAAATTTGCAGGCTACGGAAAATTGTCGGGAGTTAAGCTTCAAGATCAACGTCACGGCGCAAGGGTAGAGGTAAACAGTTTTAAACGGCATCCCATCGACTTTGCTTTGTGGAAAAAAGCCGCGCCTAACCATTTGCAGCAATGGGATAGCCCTTGGGGCAAAGGATTTCCCGGTTGGCATATCGAATGTACCGCAATGAGCAAAAAATATCTCGGCGAAACGTTTGATATACATACGGGCGGAGTGGATCATATTCCTATCCATCACGAAAACGAAATTGCGCAAGCCGAGTGCTGGTTGGGACATAAGGCGGTAAACTATTGGATGCACTGCGAATTTATGCTGATCGACGGCGGCAAAATGAGTAAGTCTCTCGGCAACGATTATACTGTTGCGGACGTTACCGCGCGCGGATATACCCCTATGGAACTTAGATATTTGTATCTTAACGTTCAGTACCGCCAAAAGCTAAACTTTACTTGGGATATTATGGACTCGGCAAAGTCCGCATACGGCAAACTTTGCGCGCAGCTTCTGGCACATAAAAACAGCCCTCAACATACCGAGCAAACGGTATTGGACGGTTATAAGCAAAAATTCGAGCAGGCAATAACGGACGACCTCAACGTGCCGCTTGCTCTCGGCGTATTGTGGACTATGGTTAAGGAGCCTAAATCGGCGGATATCTATAAACTGGCGTTACAGTTCGATAAAGTGTTTGCGCTTAACTTCGATAAGTTAATTGCTCCGCAAACACGGCAAATTCAAATTCCGGACGACGTTCGCGCTGCGGCGGAATTGCGCCTTGCCGCCCGCCGTGAGAAAAACTGGGCGGAAAGCGACCGTCTGCGCAATGAAATTTTGAAGATGGGCTACAACGTCAAGGATACGAAAGACGGTTACGAACTTACGGCAAAATAAGTCCGCCGTGCGGAATTTATATTTTGGTATTGTTAAATATAACAGCCGTAATGTTCATATTGCCTTATGCTTACAATCGTCGGTGTTTTTTTAATATATAAGATTGGTAAAAAGTGATTTTTTGTATAATCACATTATTAAGAACATATCGCAGCGTCTGTGTAATAATCAGTAAAAAAGCATTAAAATCGATCCCTTTGCATAATTTATGCAAGGGGATTTTTATTATGGCAGACAACAAATCTATTCAACCGTATTCAATTGTGTGCGAACATAACTCGCTAACCGTCAAAGGCGTAAAACAGGTTGTCGAGGTTACCGAACGCGAAGCGCAGTTCAAGCTTGCGTCTAATATGCTGATAGTTAAAGGCGGCGGACTTAATATTACGCGCCTAGACAAAGATCAAGGCGTTGTGGTAATAGACTATGCATCGCTAAGCTCGCTTTCTTTCCGTCAAAACGGCATAAACGTAAAGGGACTGTTCCGTTAATGTTGGGCGAAGGTATCGAACAGCTGTACGTCTTTGCGGTATTTTCCGTACTCGGGCTTGCGCTGTGCGCCGTTTATGTATTCAGTATGGGGCTGTTGCGTAATAAATTGGCAACGGTAATTTTTGACTGCATTTTCGGCGCGTTCGGCATTTATGCGGTTTGTGCGGTAAATCTTGCCGTCAACAACGGACAGTTCCGTATTTTTGTGTTTTTAGGGTTGGCTCTCGGGTGCATAATATGCGTTGCTACTTGTAAAACTTTGCTTGACAAGGTTTCCTCGGCGTTGTATAATCTCTTTACATCTGTGTCGCAGGAGGAAGATAATGGGTCACGTGTTTCGCAACAAAAAATTAGCAATACTGACAGTGGCGGCGATAATGATAGTTTTGCTGCTGGCATGCATGCTGTTGGCAACTCTCACGCAAATGACGGCGTTAAATCAACGCGCCGAAATGCTAAAAGCGCAAATAAAGCAGCTGTGCGACAAAGAAGTAGAGCTAAAAGATCTGCTGGAATTTATGAAAACGGACGAGTACGTAAAACTTTGGGCGGAAAACAACGGACGCATGTCCAGCGACGATATTCGGTGGATAGCAAATCAAGTAAGCGGCAAATAAACCGCAGCTCCCGCATATAGTGGGAGTTTTTTTGTGTCTTTGATTATAAAACGGAACAAAGTCTATACTTTATACGAGGGATAAAACAGTGTTAGCAAAACAAAAGCGGCAACGGCATAAACATCCGGTACTTGCCCGTAAGGGACTTATTCGTTTGGCGGTGGGTTTGTTCGGCAAACGTTACTTTAAACGTCAGGCAAAGCTTGTTAGCGATAACGCTTTAAAGCATATCAAACCTCCTTACGTGGTAGTTGCAAATCACAGCGGGTTTGCCGACGTCGGCGGTCTAATTATGGAAGCGTATCCCAATTGCATTAACTTTATTACGTCCCAAACCCAAATCGTCAAATGGCCTAAGCTTATATATAAACTCGGAGTTTTGCCCAAAAAGCAGTTTTCTGTCGATACGTCGTTAATAAGAGATATCAAGTACGTTTTGGATAACAACCGTATCGTAGCAATCTATCCCGAAGCAAAACTGTCGGTGGTCGGTACGCCTAATATTATAAAGCCCAATATTGCAAAGCTTATAAAAATGCTTAAATACCCGCTTGTAACCGTTCGCTTCGACGGCAGCTATTTGCATAAACCCCGTTGGGCTAACGGCAGACGTTTTGTTCCTATCCGCGTAGACGCCCGTCTTGCCGTCACAAAGGAGGAAATCGCAACTCTTTCGGTTGAGGAAATCCACAACCGCATTGTAACAAACCTTGCTTACGATGATTACGAATACCAACTGCAAAATAAAATATTAATAGACGTGCCCGATTTGGCAGAAGGTTTGGAAGGCATACTGTATAAATGTCCCGATTGCGGCGCGGAGTTTGCAATGACGGGCAGAGGCAACGAATTAAGCTGCGCCAAATGCGGCTTTTCTGTGCAACAGAACCCGTTAGGACAGCTTGTCGGCGGTAAATTCGATAAAGTCACCGACTGGTACGAATGGCAGCGAAAATGCGTGCAGGAGGAAATCAACGCCCCTGATTACGTGTTGCAGGCAAGCTTTCGCGCCGAAAAACTTATAAAAGATAAATATGAGGATATGGGCGGCGCCTCAATTACTTTTAATGCTAGCGGCATAACCGCAACGTTCGGCGGAAACGACTTGTTTTTTAAGGCGGGCGCGTTTTATACTTTGTCTTTTAATAACGATTATCTGTATTTGCCCTCGGCAGACGCGGTTTATCGGTTTAAACGCCTGGACAAGCTCGGCATAACCACAAAGTTCAATTTGGCGGTGGAAGAACAAAGCGCACGGCAATGATTTTTTTACAAAAAAGCGGAACTCTTTTAACGTGAGTTCCGCTTTTTACGATGACGTTTTTTTAACGCTTTTATAAAAATATTTTTTAGTCGTATTAATCGTTAATATTAAAACCGCGGCAGCGTTTTCCTTCAAAATTTTAAAACAAAAAACGGACTGATTTTTACAGTCCGCTTAAAATCTTGTTTACAACCAACGCGACTACCGCGCCCATTGCGGCAAACACAATGCGCATTGTCATAGTATTTATCAGGTTGCGCCTGCGCTGTACCAGTTCCCGCTCAAACGCTTTTCCTTTAGGTTTAAGAGTAATAACGTTTACGGTCTTTCCGTCGCGGTCGCTTTTGGTGCATTCAAAATATCCGTCGTATTCCAACTGATGCAAAATAGTGTCCACTTGCGTGGGGTTAAGTTTAAATTTTTCCGGCGCGGATTGTATAATAAATTCGTCCGTTATAATACAACTGTCGTTTTTGCGTTTGCACACGTCGTAAACCGCGCGCATAACTGCAACTTCTTTTTTATTTAACATATATTTATTCCTTTATTTATGATATTGTGTCCAGGTTCGCCGCGGTTTGTTTGCGCTGTCTGCTTAAAACAGTTTTCCTATCAATCCCGCAATGAGCGATCCCAAAAATGCCGCTAAAAAAACGCCGACAAATAAAAACGTAACCTGATAATTGCTGATTTTGGCTTTCTGCTGCAAATCTTTTTCGCCGTCAAGGTAACTTTGCGCTTTTATAGTGGTGGCAATGCAAATTTCTTCCTTGTCCTGATATTTTACGCTAACGTATTCGTTTTCCGTTAAAAACGTTACTATGTTGGCAAACGTCTGCGCGTCGATATTCAATTTTTTCGGCAGCTCCGCCAAAATTTGGCTTTTAGTCAACACCTTGTAGGCGTTTTCCGTTTTGTCCAACAATAGGGCGAGTACCGCGGTCGATTTTTTGTCTAACATGCTTTACCTCTGTGTTATATATGTAAGTATACTTTTGCCGCGGCGTTTTGTCAACGCATATTTGATAATTTTACTGCCCGCACTTTAATAGCTTAATGTAAATACGATAACTAAACGCAACCGCTTGTAATTTACGTCAACCTGTGCTAAAATGTATCCCAGTATTATTTTTACCATGTGATACTATGTTTCCGCTTAAATATTGCGGCGATATTATCGCATAAGGTTATCAAGGCGGTGTAATATGCGTAATTTTATCACAATCGAAGGCTGCGACGGCGTAGGCAAAACGTATCAAACGCGCGCTTTAAAGGAATACTGTCTGCAAAGCGGTTTTGACGTCGTATTTACGCGCGAGCCGGGCGGAAGCGATATCGCCGAGCAAATACGCCGCATAATCTTAGACGCCAACAACAGCGCAATGGACGACTTGTGCGAGGCGTTTTTGTACGCGTCCGCGCGTATACAGCACTTGCACGATATCGTAAAACCCGCGCTCAGCCAAGGCAAGGTTGTTTTTTGCGACCGCTACGTACACTCCTCGTACGTATATCAAGGCATAGCGCGAGGTTTGGGGCTTGACCAAATCGTCGCTCTTAATAAAATTGCCGTCGGCGACTATATGCCGGACTTTACAGTCTTTTTGGATCTTTCGCCGGAACAGGCTTTTATGCGTAAAGGCGGCGCCGATAAAACCGACCGTCTGGAATCCGTCGATTTCAGCTTCCACACTAAGGTTTATCAAGGCTATAAGTCGCTTATTGCGCAAGACCCTTCTAAGTTCGAAGTTATCGACGCAAGCGGCACTAAGGAACAAACTCAAACCCTAATCCGCAGCGCGCTTGTCAAAAGGGGTGTGTTTCCGTGCTAGACGCAAACGTAGGCGGACGCCTTGTCCAAGCTTTTAAAACTCACTCGGCGGCTCACGCGTATATCGTGGTGGGCGAACGCCCCTACCTGCCGCAGCTGCTTGCCCAGTGCGCGCAGGTTGTGATGTGCGCTGCTAATACGGCGTGCGGCAGCTGCGAATCTTGCGCCAAAGTTATTCATAAAAACCATCAGGACGTAATATCTATTCCTGCCGATACCGTCAAAAACCGCATCACCGTTGCAGACGTGGCTTATTTGGTGGACGAAACGTATAAACGCCCCGTCGATAACAGCAAAAACCGCGTGTTTTTGATAAACGCCGCCGATAGCGTAAGCGGCGTCGGCTGCGAGATTTGGCAAAATAAACTGCTTAAAACTTTGGAAGAACCTTCAAACGGCGTTTATATATTTATTGCCGTTACCGATGCGGAAAATCTGCTCCTCACCGTGCGCAGCCGCTGTCAGGTGCTAAAACAAAGCAAATCCTCTTTGGACGGAGTGTATCAAAGCCTGCTAAATAAAGGCTACGCCCCTGTTGCCTGCCAAATGGTGTCGGCGGTAAGCGGCGGCAGCGTAAACGCGGCGGAGCGTTTGATATCGAATCCGCAAGTGCTTTCCGCTTATAACTTGGCTCTGGATACCGCGCAAAATATGACGTCCACTAAAAACGCGCTGACTTTTGCTTCGCGCATTATTGCCGCTAAGGATAACTTTACCGATTTTTTGCAGTTTTACACTTTGCTGCTTAGAGAAAGTATCGTTTACCGCCTTGCGCCTGCGCTTTGCCGTCTGCCGCTGCTTAGTCAAAGCATTGACGTAATTTGCGGCAATTACACATTGTCCGCCGCTCAGGACTGTATCGAGCGCCTGGCTATGGCAAAAAAACAGCTGGATAACTCCGCAAACTTTAACGTGACGGCAGACTGCCTGCTTGTGGATATATTGCAGCTGAGATACTTAAACCGCGAAGAATAATTTAACTGTAAATCTCTGTAAAAAAATAAACTACTTTAAAGGAACGTAAACCCTTATGCCTACGATAATAGGAGTAAAATTTAAACAAAAAGGTAAAACCTACTTTTTCGACCCTAACGGCACGCAGTTCGCCGTGGGCGACGGCGCGGTGGTCGAAACGTCCCGCGGGTTGGAATATACTTTCGTAACCGTTGCCAACACCGACGTTGCCGATGCCGATATAAAAGGCGAGCTTAAAACGGTTGCGCGTAAAGCTACCGATAATGATACCGAAACGTACGCATCTTTGTGCGAACGCCGCCTGCCTGCAATCCGTCAGGCTCAGCAGTTTGCCGATAAACGCGGTCTGGATATGAAGATTGTCGACGCGGAGTTTGCCTTTGAAGGCTCCAAAGTGGTGTTCTTTTTCACATCGGATAGCCGTATCGATTTCCGCGACTTGGTAAAAGACCTTGCTTTGCATTATCATATGCGTATCGAACTGCGCCAAATAGGTATCCGCGACGAATGCAAACTCAAAGGCGGTTTGGGTCCTTGCGGCAGGGTTTGCTGCTGTAACGGTTTCCTTGCCGACTTTGCCCGCGTGTCTATCAAAATGGCAAAACATCAGGGCTTGTCGCTAAACCCCACTAAAATTAGCGGTCTGTGCGGCAGACTTATGTGCTGCTTAAAGTACGAAGACGACTATTACGCCGATACCCTCAAATTTATGCCTAAGCTCAACTCCGCAATCTCAACTCCCAACGGCAGCGGCACCGTTGTTTCTGTCGATATGCTCCGTCAAACCGTTGTATGCAGGGTAGAAACCGCGCCCGATAATACTGAGCTTAAAGAGTACACTCTTGCCGAACTCGGCATAGAAGCCGTTTATCCGTCTTGTTCTTCTTGCAAAAACTGCGCCGACGTCCAAGCGGACAACTCCGACGATACCGCCGACGGCGAATAGCGGTGCGGTTGGTTTAAATGCTGAAAAATAAAATCAACTCTCTTGTAAACGTACAGGAGAGTTTTTTGTTTGATGTAAACAGCGTTAATTTTCTCAAAATATAATGCCGACGCGTCCGCCGCAATAACAGCCGCAACGTCGTTTGGTAAACTGACGCACGGATCCCAGTATTGGTATACTAATACGGGGGCAACGGCGGCGCCTACAGCTGTTAGCCATACGGTACCCTAATTCCGCAAGCCGAATAAGCGCATTTTGCACAGTCTGGCCGTATTCTGTCGTTCGGCGTACTTCAAGTACGACTCACTCCGCAATAACGTCTATCCCGCACAAACTGCACTCCTTCGGTACGTAGTAGTTTTGGCGGACGGTATGCGTACGTAAGACGAGGAAAGACGTGCGAAACTGTACCGGGTGTACTGTGAGTACGTCTTTGCGAAGTATTACATATCATAACGCCGCCAAAACCTTGCTAATTAGGGTACTGTATGGCTTCGGTAAACAGTGGATCGGCACACGGATCAGCTGCAAACCCTTACGTAATATCTACTAAGGAGCAGTGGGTCTTTTTCGCTAACGTAATTACTAACCAGACAGCCGGCTATACAGGTACGGCTAAGGTTTGGGTGCTCGGGGCTGATATCAACCTCGGCGGTAATACTATCAACGCAGTGGGCAGACACTCTACCGGCTTCCAGGGTACTCTTTACGGCAACAAGCACTCTATCTCTAACGGCACTGTCGCTTACCAATCTTGGATCGACGGTACCTCTCACTTCGCTGTCGGTCTCTTCCATAAAATTAACGGCGGTAAGGTCTTCGACCTCTCTATTGACAGTTCCATTAAATTTACTATGAAAACAAATATTAATGCCAATGTCTATGTTCATGTCGGCGGTTTGGCGGCTGTTGCATATAATTCTACTATAGTAAATGTTGAATCCAACGTCTCTTTTGATTGTCGTCAAACGGGAACAAACAATGTTTTTTGTAAAATCGGGGGTCTTGTTGGATATGTAGAAAGAGGTGGTTCGATAATTAAATGTTTATATAGAGGTAATTTGCATTTCAAGGGAGCTAGTACAGCTATTACGGCAAATGATAATGCTCATATAATTGGCGGAATACTTGGAGAATTAAACAGTAATATAACAATTGATCAATGTTCTGTAAATGGCAATGTTACTGAGGAGTCCGGCGGACCGAATGTTGGAGGTATTGTAGGGCACGTATATGATACAAACAGTTTTGTAATAAAAATTACAAATATTACTTTAAATGTTAATGTAAAATACACAGGGGCTTGTAATTCGCCTGATATTGGCTTAATTTGCGGTTGGTTTCATTCACAAAACTTAAATGCCACAAACGGTTCTGTAATATCTAATATATATGTTGTTGGCGGAGCGACGTACTGTAATTCAACAACGCCGACGTATTATTTCACAACAACGGCTTCGAATTTCAGTGACTTTTCAAAAATCAGTAATATTAGTTTGCCTGTTGCTTCGGGTACAACGGTATATCCTGTTTGGTTTAATGAATCAAGCTCTGCGCAAAGAAAAGGTTCAACAGCTGCGGTGGTTACCGAAGCTAACAAAAATTCCGCTATTACTAATAACTTCTCTGTCTCGTCCTCGGGAACGGTTACGAGTAAGTTATCAACTTTTTTATCAACGCAGTGGGCAGACACTCTACCGGCTTCCAGGGTACTCTTTACGGCAACAAGCACTCTATCTCTAACGGCACTGTCGCTTACCAATCTTGGATATGTGATACCAATCATAACGCAGTTGGTTTGTTTCATTATATCAATGGCGGTAAGGTTTACGATTTATCTCTTGAAAGTACTCTTAAATTGACTATGGCTACAAAGGCTAATGTCTATGCGTATATTGGAACAGTTGCTGCCAGAACGTCAAATGCTACGTTGATAGGTATAACCTCTAATGTAAGTTCCAGTACTACTCACAGTGCAACCGATAGCCGTATGCTGTGTTCTGTCGGTGGTATGGTGGGAGAAACATACAAAGGAACAACTTCAATAATAAAGTGTAATTATAACGGTAACTTATATTTTAAAACCAGTGCAGCATCTACATGGAATAGCTATAACGATTCTTCTGTTGGCGGAATGGTTGGTCGTAACAGCGGTACTAATAGTGCTTGTCTTACTATCAATCAATGTTCGGTAACAGGTAATGTGGAAATTGTTAATCACGGCGGTGATATCGGCGGTATAATTGGATCTCCATGGCATGGTGCAAATACAACAATTAATATTACTGACATTGTTCTTAACGTTAATGTTCGTTGTACAGACTCTGACGGTGCTCCCGGTATGGGAATGATATTTGGATACGCATATGAATCATGGAATGCTTCCCGTTCAACAATATCCAATATATATATCCTAGGCGGAAAAGTTTACGCTAACAAAGTACCTGCCGCAGCTAGCGGTGTTATGGCTCTTTTTTGGCAGAGCAATACTGTAACTTTAAATAATATTAACTGTCCTGTATCAAGCGGCGTTACCGCAGGTTCTCCAAGTTTTTCTCAATCTCAGGACTCTAACTCGTCAATTAATAAGAAAGGTTCAACAGCTGCGGTGGTTACCGAAGCTAACAAAAATTCCGCTATTACTAATA
>CAJUNH010000011.1 GCA_910587795.1 uncultured Christensenellaceae bacterium | reverse complement strand
TGTTGTCAAGCTTCTTCGCTGTCCCTCTCGGTACAGCCTATTTATCTTACTACATTGACAAAACTATGTCAAGCAAATTTGCAAAGAATTGTTTAATTTTGTTGTATATTTAAATATATAGTTAATTGATTTTCTTATATACTTTACTGTCAAATTAAAACGCGCAAACGCTTTTTAAAATTCATTTGTAAAACTTACAAAAGTATTATTTATGTATTGTAAAAAATTCAAAAAAAAGTTTTTGTGAATATAAGTTTGACAGCGTAAGATTAAAGTATTATTATTTAATCGTAAAATTATTTATTAAGCACAAACATTACCGACATCTATTGCATAATCGGTTTTGCGAAGCGAGGTACGGCGTAAGTATTAATTAACGAGGTTTAAATTAACGTTTAACCGTATGCAATAAATTATTAATTGTTTAAGCGTTAGCGCAGTTATCGTTAAAACTTTATGTAATATATTATAACGAGGTTGTTAAAATGCAAATAGACGAAAAATATTTTTATGAAAACGCAATGCAGAAAAACAGCGTGGAAGACGTTTTATACGACGGAGAAAAAGTACTATGGAAGGGAAAGCCCAACGCAAAATCGTACGTGCTTGCCGCAATGATGAGAATGCTTCCCATTGCAATAATTTGGCTGATTTTCGACGGTGCGTTTATTGTAGGTATTTCCATAGGAATATCGCAAGAATCAATACCGCTTGGAATATTGGGGTTTATAATTCCTTTCTTCCTGCTGCATTTAATGCCCGTATGGATGTGGATAGGCAATACAGTGAGGGCGTTTAGAGAAGTAAAAAATTTAGAATACGCAATTACAGATAAGCGCATTATTATACGTTCGGGCGTGATAGGTATCGATTTTAAATTTATCAACTACACCGAGATAGACTCGGTCAACGTCAAAGTAGGATTTATAGATAAAATATTTAAAGTAGGAGATATTTACATTAATTCTTCGGTAAATTCCGGCGTGCTATGGGACGTTTCCAATCCGTACGGTATAGCAAGGGCTCTGCAAAAAGTAACCACGGACATTAAAAGCGACATACACTACCCCAACGCGTTACGCCCCGACTCTAACCCCGGTTACAAAACGGGTTACAGCGAAAATCCGTTTGACGATACAAAATTTTAACAGTTTTTACTGCAATAACGGTATCTGTTAAAACATATAAATCAATACTAAAAAACGGCTAAGATTTATTCCCAGCCGTTTTTTGGTTACAAAAAAGCGGATGCCTCACAGTAAAAACCGCTTACGTCATCCGCTGTATTTAAATTACCTTAGTATAAGTTTTACGCCTAAATCTGCCGAATGACAATACCGATTGTAATCGCGGCTGTTTTAACCGTTATTAGGTACAGTTGAGATCTTATCTCAACATATATTCTATCACACAAATTACCAGTCTTCGCTAATATCGGTCTTGATATCGGTATAAAACTCCTTATATCTTTCCTTAAACTTCTCCGCCGAACTGCGCTCGTCGCGGCGTTCGGCTTCTTCGATATTCATACCGTCGTCGTCCATAAGTTCGCTTTGACGCATAAGTTCGTACATAGTTGATTTTGTTTTCATTATAATTTGCCTTTTAATACAGCCGACTGATTAATCTTTCTTGCCTTCGTTTACGGGCGCCTCGTTCGCAGCGGGAGTATCAGCCGCAGAGGTTTGATCTACGCCGTCTGCGGGAGCCGCCGTGCCGTACATACCGTTTGCCGCGTCGGCAGCAAGCTTCTTTTTGCTGCGACGGGATTGACGGAGATTTGCGGGATCGATTTCGCCCGCTTTGGTAAGCGCCCATTTGGTAAGAACGGGACCGACAAGCTCGTAAATCATAACGGCGCACATTGTAATGGTAACGATTTTAGCACCGATATCAGCCATACCTATTTTTGTAAATTCGTTATTACACATTGTTGCCATACCGATTGCAACGCCTGCCTGCGGGAACAACGTAATACCCAAATACTTGCGGACGGTTTTGTCGCTCTTTGTAATTGCCGCGCCCGCCATCGTGCCAAAATACTTTCCGCAGCAACGCGCCACGATGTAAAGCAATATGCAAACAAGTACCATCGGGTTAGAAAACATCATAACGTCCAGTTCGGCTCCGGACAGAATAAAGAACAGCATTAAAACAACAGGAGTCCAACGGTCGGTACCTTCCATAATCTGAGGAGCTTCCTTACGCATATTAACAAAGGTTGCGCCCGCCATCATACATACCAATAAATCCGACAAACCGAACGGAATCCACGCCTTTTCCTTCATTACGGAAAACAATTCGCAAATACCCAAGCAAAGGAAAACGCAGACAATAGACGCTATCGTACGGTTATCGCGCGATTTGAAAAATCTGGGAACCAGCGAAAGCAATGCGCCGATACCTATACCTATTGCCAGTGAACAAATAATTTCCACCAACGGCCAAACTACTATATCCAAAGCCGTAACCGCAGCTCCGCTTGCCAAAGACAATGCAATTGAGTTGGATATTGCAAATACGATAAGACCGACTGCATCGTCCAATGCCACAACGGGAAGCAGCGTTCCCGTCACAACGCCTTTTGCCTTATACTGACGTACAACCATCAAAGTTGCGGCAGGCGCCGTTGCCGTTGCTATCGCGCCCATAATTATAGCTTCGTGGACAGGCATACCCACAGCGGGTATAAGTCCTATTAAAATAAGCACTGCGTCTACGCAAAAAGTTGCCGAAATAGCCTGAAAAAGCGTAATAGTCACCGCGCTTTTGCCGATTTCCTTGATATGGGAAAACTTAAATTCCACGCCTATCGAAAATCCGATAAATCCCAGCGCTACGGTGCTTACAATTTTAAGTCCTTCAAACGATTCGGCAGCGCCGGGCAAAAATTGTCCCAAAGCGTGAGGTCCTATAATAAGACCTATAATAAGATAACCCGTTACGTTCGGCAAGCCCAGCACTTTCATCAAGCGTGTGGACAGCAATCCCAAAATAAGAGCGATTGCAATTATTAATAAACTGTTAAACATTTATTACTAAGCCTCGATTTAATTGTAGTTTTGCAATAAAAATTGCCAGCTATATGCGGCAATTTATACAACTTTTATATTTTATGCTTTTTGTTATTTTATGTCAAATATTTAAGGGGACAAAGCTTAAAATAAACTATATCTATATAGACATAAAATTAATCAATGCCAAATCTATTTGGGCATACAGCGATTGCAAATCTCCGTCGTTGGTAAATTTTACGGTATAATTATCGCAAATATTTTGTCTTTTTACAATATCGTTTAACGATTCAAGCGAAACTCCGTCGCGTTTTTGCGCTCTGTTCAGCCTAGTCTGCAAGTTCGATTCCACCAACCACACGCCGTCCCACGGATAATCAAACGCATCAAAAACAGAAATTTCCACAAATATTATGTTTTTGCCGCTATCGTTTGGTTTGAAGTTTTCCTTTAAAACCGAAAGCCGCTCGTCAAGCAGCGTTTTTACACCGTCAAAAAATATTTTATTGTATTGACTAAGCAAAGCCTCGTCGGCAAATACCTTGCCGCGTATTTTTTTTCTGTCAAGCCGTCCGCCTGCGACAAAACCGTCCCCCAACAGTTTGACTACTTTTTCCGCCGTTTCGGGACGCAGCGAAACTTCGCGGGCAAGTACGTCGCAGTCCAGCGCGTTATATCCCAGTGTACGCAAATAACGCACCGTTTCGCTTTTGCCGCTGCCTATACCGCCCGTTACGGCTATCACTTTACTCGTCATACAGATTTGCTCCTTCGCCCACTTCTACGGTTAAAGGACACGCAAGATTTACGGTATGTTCCATTTGTTGAGCAACTATCTCTTTTACGCGTTCCGCTTCGTCGGGATAACAGTCCACAATCAACTCGTCATGGATTTGCAAAACGATTTTACTGCGAAGCCCCTCTGCGGCAATAGCCTTATCTACGTTTAGCATCGCCATTTTCATAATATCCGCCGCGCTGCCCTGCAAAGGCATATTCATTGCCACGCGTTCGCCAAAGCCCCGCAAATTGTAGTTTGAGGATTTTAATTCGGGTATATATCTGCGCCTGCCCGACAAAGTTACGGCGTAACCGTTATCTTTGGCAAAAGAAATACAACCGTCCAAATATGCCTTGATTTTTGGAAAACGGTCAAAATACAACTGAATAAAATCGTGCGCTTTTTTTACGCTTAGACGTATGTTTTGAGCCAAGCCGTAATCGCTTATGCCGTAGATAATGCCAAAATTGACCGCTTTTGCCATACGGCGCATATCGGCGTTTACCATTTGCCGAGGTATCCCAATAAGCTCGCTTGCAACGCGCGCGTGTATGTCTTCGCCGTTTTTAAAACTGTCCAGCAAATTATCGTCCGCCGCAAACGCCGCAAGCAAACGCAATTCTATCTGCGAATAATCCGCGCCCACAAATACGCCGTACTTAGACACAAACAATTTACGGATTTCCTTACCCAGTTCGTTACGGATAGGTATGTTTTGCAAATTAGGGTCGCTGCTGGAAAGCCGTCCGGTTGTAGTAAGCGCTTGATTATAGGTCGTATGCACCGTACCGTGTTTAAGCATGGGTTTAAGTCCGTCGACGTAGGTGTTTAGCAGTTTTGCAAGTTTTCTGTGTTCCAGTATCTTATTTATTATCGGGTGCTTATCGATTAACTTTTCCAACACCTCGTTGTTTGTGGTATAGTATTCTCTGTGCGTTTTTTTACCGTGAGGAAGATTGAGTTTTTCAAACAAAATACGCGACAGCTGCATAGGGCTGTTGATATTAAAATCTTCGTCTGCAAGGCTGTGGATTTCTTTGGATATCGCGTCCAACCGAACGCGCATTTCCTTAGACATTTTGTTTAGAAGCTCCTCGTCGATTTTAACGCCCTCCCGCTCCATACGGTACAGCAAATCCGCAAGCGGCAGCTCTATATTATAGTAAAGGTCGTGCATGCCCAGTTCGTCCGCTTTTGCCGCAAGCTTTGCCGCAAGCGAATAAATACCCGCGCACTCGTTTACAAAACCGTTCATTTCGCACAAAGAAGTAACGTCCTTGTAAGCGCGCGTTTCTACCAAATATTGCAGCAAACACACGTCGTACACCGCGTTGTTTAACCGAACGTCAAGTTTATCCAAATTATGACGGAGCGTTTTACAGTCGTACACTGCCTTAGGGGTAGAGGACGAAAGCAAACCGCCCAAACGTTCGAAGGTATTTTGAACAGTAAGCTCGTCCAAAAAATTATTAGACGGAGCCGCGACGTACGTTTTTGTTTCGTCGTTTGAAAGCATTACGCAGCTGTCGGTCATATAAAAAGCAAAGTATTGGGATTTTTCCATTATACCGACTACGTCGTCCAATTCCTTTAAAGTAGAAATATGCACAACTTCGGTTGCCACTTTATGCGCTTGTTCGGCTTCCCTGCTGAAATCCAAACGGGTGATTACCGAACGGAATTGCAATTTTGTAAGCATTTGGTGGACGTCGGCATTAAGCTCGTACAATCCGCAAGAATCTAAATCGAACTCAACGTCGGCATCTTTAACTATGGTAGCCAAAGTCCTGCTTATATATGCTAAATCCTTGTTGGCAATAAGTTTTTCTTTCAGCGCGCCTTTTTCTTTGTCGATATTGTCGTACAGCGTGTCCAAATCGCCGTATTTTTCCAACAGCTGCATTGCGGTTTTTTCGCCTACGCCTTTTACGCCGGGGATATTGTCGCTGGTATCTCCGCGCAAAGATTTATACTCGATAACCTGTTCGGGCGTAAGACCGTATTTTTCGCGCAGCGTATCGGGAGTTATTACCTCTACTTCCGTCACTCCGCGCTTTGTATACAGTACCGTCACCTTGTTAGAAACAAGCTGAAACATATCTCTATCGCCCGATACGATGTAACTGTCGCCGTCAAACGCCGACGAAACGGTACCTATAATATCGTCCGCTTCCACGCCGCCCTTTTCCGCTACCGTCACTTTCATTAAAGCAAGCAGTTCGTGCAGAATTGGCATTTGCGCGGCAAGTTCGTCCGGCATACCCGTACGGTTGGCTTTATATTCGGGATAAATATCCTTACGGAAATTTTTACCGCGCAGGTCGAACGCGACAATAAGCTTGTCGGGAGAGTAATCGTCCAACGCTTTAAGCAAAATATTAACAAAGCCGAACACCGCGTTTACGTTTCGTCCTAACGAATCGTTAAACATAGGCATAGCAAAGTACGCGCGGTTAAGTATGCTGTTTCCGTCGATAAGCAATAGTTTTTGTTTAGACATTTTTCACCTACTAATTCGTATAAAAACATTTTACACTATTTTGTCTTTTTTTACAATCGATTTTCCAACAAGTGATTACACCGAACGGTTTTACATATAGCCGAACAGAAAATGCCGCAATACGCAATAAAAGATTATTTAACCTTCGATACGCCTAATGTAAACGGCAGTTACTTTAAATTACAGCATAAAATCCACTGCCGAAAAAAAAAGACTAACCTATATTAACCGCAATAAAAATCAAGTTGATAAAACGTGACCCTAAATTTTAAGTTTAAATTTGTACGTAAAAACGACAATATTTTTTTAACTGTCATCATTGCGATTTCGGCTATCGATTAAACATAAACGGCTTTATTACCGCATTTTTATGTAAACGCTGCATTTAAGCAAAAAGTCTTTTTGGTATGAGTACCGAAAAAGACTTTTTTGAGTATTATCAATCCAAACAAAATAGTTCAATTAAATCCTTACGAGTTTTTAGCTTCTAAAATAGGTTTTAAAAATTGTCCGGTATAACTCTCGGGAGTATCGGCAACGTGCTCGGGAGTGCCGCAAGTAACCACAGTACCGCCCTGATCGCCCCCTTCCGGACCCAAATCCACAATATAGTCGGCAACCTTTATTACATCGAGGTTATGCTCTATTACTATTACCGTGTTACCGCCTGCCACTAAACGCTGCAAGATGGTGATAAGCTTTGCCACGTCGTGCGTGTGCAAACCTGTTGTAGGCTCGTCCAAAATATAAAGCGTTTTGCCAGTAGACCGCTTGGACAGTTCGGTAGCAAGTTTAACGCGCTGAGCTTCGCCGCCCGAGAGGGTGGTTGCGGGCTGCCCCAGCTTAACGTATCCCAAACCGACGTCGTACAGCGTTTGGATTTTGTTTTTTATAGACTGTACGTTTTCAAAAAACGTTACGGCTTCCTCCACCGTCATATCCAACACGTCCGCAATAGACTTACCCTTATACTTTACCGCCAACGTTTCGCGGTTGTAACGTGCGCCGCGGCATACTTCGCAAGGTACGTATACGTCGGGCAAAAAGTTCATCGCTATGCGCAAAATACCGTCGCCGTCGCAATGCTCGCATCGTCCGCCTTTGACGTTAAAACTGAATCTGCCGGACGTATAGCCGCGTTCCTTAGCGTCTATGGTTGAAGCAAACAAATCGCGTATCATTGTAAACACGCCCGTATACGTTGCGGGATTACTGCGCGGAGTGCGCCCTATTGCGCTTTGGTCTATGGAGATTACTTTATCGAGATTTTCCAAACCGCCGATAGAATCGCACTGAACGGTTACAGGCTTTGCGCGGTTAAGACGTTCCTCCAAATACGGCAGAAGCACCTCGTTTACAAGACTGCTTTTACCGCTGCCCGATACGCCCGTAACCACCGTCAGCGCACCCAAGGGAAACGTAACGTTTATATTTTTAAGGTTGTTTTTGCGCGCGCCTTTAACCGTCAGCATATTGCCGCTGCCCTTTCTGCGCTCCGCAGGTACCGGTATAGAATATTCGCCCGAAAGATATTTGCCCGTAATGGAATCGGGACAGTTTTTTATATCCTCTACCGTTCCAGCGCAAACTATTTCGCCGCCGTGCACGCCCGCTTCCGGTCCTACGTCCACGACAAAATCGGCGGCGCGTATAGTATCCTCGTCGTGTTCGACAACTATTAAAGTATTGCCTATATCCCTAAGTCGGGTCAACGTAGCAATCAATTTATTGTTGTCGCGTTGGTGCAAACCTATGCTGGGCTCGTCCAAAATATACAATACGCCCGTAAGTCCGCTGCCTATTTGGGTAGCCAGCCTTATGCGCTGCGCCTCGCCGCCCGATAGCGTGCCCGAACTTCGGTTAAGCGTTAGATAGCCCAATCCCACGTCTACCAAGAATTTAAGACGCGCTTTAATTTCTTTAAGCACCATATACGCAATTTTTGCGCGGGTGTCGTCCAAGCGCAAATTTTCAAAAAAGTCCAACGCTTTGACGATAGACAGTTCGCCTACTTCGTAAATATTAAGTCCGCCCACTTTTACCGAAAGGATTTCCTCTTTTAAACGCTTGCCGTGACATTTAGGACAAGGTTTGTCTACCATGAATTTTTCGTACTCGCTGCGGGTCCAGTCGCTCTTGCATTCGTTATGACGGCGGGTCATCATAGGAATAAGACCTTCCCACGTGGCGGAAAAAGTCCGTCCGTCGTCCAAAGTACACGTTACTTTTTCGCCGCCGTTACCGTACATAATTGTATCATATGCCGACTGCGACAAATCTCTTACGGGAACGTCGCAGGAAAAACCGTACTTTTCCGACAGCGCGTCCATATACATACGCATCCAGCTTGCGGCGCCCAGATTAAAACCCAGCAGACGTATCGCGCCGCCGTGCAATGATTTGGAGTCGTCCGGCAAAATCAATTTTTCGTCAAACTCCTGCTTAAAGCCCAGTCCCAAACACTCCGTACAAGCGCCGAACGGACTGTTAAACGAAAACGATCTGGGTTCCAATTCCTCTATGGTAAAGCCGCATTCCGGACAGGCAAATTTATTGGAATAGGTTGTTTCCGCCCCGTCGGCAGATATTACTACCAAGCCGTCGGCAAGTTTTAAAGCCGTTTCCACGCTGTCGGTAAGGCGGGTGCTCATTTCCGCTTTGACGACCAGTCTGTCGACGACAACGCATATTGTATGCTTAATATTTTTTTCCAGTTTAATCTCTTCGTCTAGCGTATACATATTGCCGTCTACGATAACGCGGATAAAACCCTGACGTTTAAGCTGTTCTAACTGCTTAACAAATTCGCCTTTGCGTCCGCGCACTATCGGGGCGAGAATTTGCAGTTTGGTTCCCTCGGGAAACGTCATTACCCTATCGCAAATTTGGTCCACGCCTGTTTTTGTAATTTCCAGCCCGCAGTGCGGACAATACGGCACGCCGATACGCGCATACAGCAAACGCAAATAATCGTAAATTTCCGTTACGGTACCTACTGTAGAACGCGGATTGGATGACGTAGTCTTTTGGTCGATAGAAATTGCGGGAGACAGTCCGTCGATACTTTCCACGTCGGGCTTGTCCATTTGCCCCAAAAACTGCCTTGCGTATGCCGACAGACTTTCTACGTATCTGCGCTGACCTTCGGCAAAAATAGTATCGAACGCAAGCGACGATTTACCGCTGCCGGACAGTCCCGTAAATACCACTAGTTTATCGCGGGGGATTGTTAGGCTTACGCTTTTTAAATTGTTTTCTTTTGCATTTTTTATTATTATATCTTTCATATTATACCTAAATAATAATTTATATTTCTTACTGCAAACCGGCGCAAGTATAGTCTATCTTCGTATACAAGCCGTTTTATCCGCGTTTTTTACGGCGTTCCTTTTCCAACTGCTTAGTAAGTTTTACAACTTCTTCGCGCAGCTGAATAGCTTTTTCAAAATCCAGTTGGTTTGCAGCGGTTTTCATACGCGCAGTTGCGTTTTCGATTTCGCGTTCCAAATCCTTAGCGGTCATACGCGCCGCGCCCTTTTGAGTTATTTCCAACGTATTATCGACCATATGCTCGATTGTTTTAGGCGTAATACCGTGCCGTACGTTATATTCGTTTTGGATTTGCCGTCTGCGGTTAGTTTCGCTTATAGCGCGCTGCATACTGTCGGTAATTACGTCGGCGTACATTATAACACGCCCGTCCGCATTACGGGCGGCGCGGCCTATGGTTTGAATAAGCGCGGTATCGCTGCGAAGAAAACCTTCCTTATCGGCGTCCAGTATCGCAACCAGCCTGACCTGAGGCATATCCAAACCTTCGCGCAGAAGGTTGATGCCTACAAGCACGTCGAACTCGCCGCGTTTTAAACCGCTTACGATTTCCACGCGCTCCAACGTATCTATTTCCGAATGCATATATTTTACTCTAACGTTATGTTTTGCCAAAAATTCCGTAAGACTTTCCGCCATACGTTTGGTAAGCGTCGTTACCAAAACCCTGCCGTGTTCCTCGTGTACGACTTTATGAATTTCGCCCAATAAATCGTCGATTTGACCGTCTACTTTGCGCACGTCAACCTTAGGGTCGAGCAGACCCGTAGGACGTATAAGCTGTTCCACTACGTTATCGGCGCGGTGCAGTTCGTATTCGGCAGGAGTTGCCGATACGCACACCAGCTGACCGAGTTTGCCGTCGAATTCATCAAACGTAAGCGGACGGTTATCAAAAGCGCTCTGCATACGGAAACCGTATCCTACAAGATTGACTTTGCGCGCTCTGTCGCCGTTGTACATACCGCGTATCTGCGGAATGGTCATATGGCTTTCGTCTATAAACGTAACAAAGTCGTCGGGAAAGTAATCCATAAGCGTATACGGAGGCTGTCCTACGGCGCGCCCGTCAAAATAGCGGGAATAGTTTTCGATGCCGCTGCAATAGCCCATTTCCTGCATCATTTCGATATCGTACGAAACGCGCTGTTTAAGCCGCTGCGCTTCCACAAGCTTGTTTACGTCGTTGAAGTATGCTACTTCGTTTTCCATATCCGCTTTAATCTGCCCTATGGCTTTTTCCATGGTAACGCCCTCTACAACGTACTGCGTTGCCGGATATATCATAACGTGCAGTAAGTTTGCAACCGTATTGCCCGTTAATGCGTCTATCTCGCTTATCTTTTCCACTTCGTCGCCCCAAAACTCTACGCGTACGGCATGTTCGCTATACGACGCGGGAAAAATCTCTACGATATCGCCCCTTACGCGAAAAGTACCCCGATGAAAATCCATATCGTTACGTTCGTACTGAATAGATATAAGCTTGCGGACAATATCCTCGCGCGAAACGGAGTCTCCCGGACGTAACGACAAACTCAGTTTAAAATATTCGTCGGGCGCGCCCAAACCGTAGATACAGGAAACGCTGGCAACTACTATAGTGTCCCTGCGCTCGAACAAACTGCACGTTGCGCTGTTACGCAGACGGTCGATTTCCTCGTTGGTGTCTATTTCCTTTTCGATATACAAATCGCGTGCGGGAATGTAACTTTCGGGCATATAATAATCGTAATAACTTACAAAAAACTCCACTCTGTTTTCGGGAAAAAACTCGCGGAACTCGTTACAAAGCTGCGCCGCCAATGTTTTGTTGTGACAAATTACCAACGCCGGACGGTTTATGTTGGCAATAACGTTAGCCATCGTAAACGTTTTACCGCTGCCCGTTACGCCGCGCAGCACCTGCGTCTGCAACCCGTCGCGTATGCCCTGCGTAAGCTGTTCTATTGCCTTAGGCTGATCGCCGCAAGGTTTGTATTTGGAGTGAAGTTTAAAATCCATTTAATTGCCGTTCCCTTTATTTCTTTTTAAAATAGAACATTTGTTTTGCTATAATTGTAAAACATTTCGGCGCGGTTGTCAACGGCTGAACGGTAATTTTACAACAAAAACGGCGATAAACCGCTTACCGCCCGTAAGGTGATAATTTATATTTACCGCCGTAATCCTTTATGCCGTGCTGCAATATGTTAATTTTGTGTTTTATCAATCCGCTAACGCCGTATTTAAAAGCCTGTTATATTAAAGCGCGCTCTTTTACTAAACGGCACGGTAAAATAAAACTCAGTCCGCTGCGCATTTGCATATATGCTTAAACGCGCTAATTGTTTTGCCTGTAAATTTCAAACAAGCCTTTAAGGGACAGCTCGCGGTCGATGTAATCAAACAGCGGTTCGACGTTATAGATTATGTTCGACAGCCCGCCCGTTGCGATAACCTTTGCGTTATTAAGCCCTGTTTCGCGCTTGATTTGGTCAATCATATATTTAACCTGCCCTGCCGCTCCGTAAATAACTCCGCTTTGAATGGCTTTTCCCGTCGACTGAGCCACAACTTTTTTAGGCGTTTCCAATTCCACGTTAGGCAGTTTTGCGGTACACTCAGCCAAGCTTTCGATTGTGGATTTAAGTCCCAAAGATATAGCTCCGCCTATAAATTCCCTGCGTTCGTTTACAACGTTAAAGGTGGTTGCCGTACCGAAATCAACCAAAATAAACGGCGCGCCGTATTGCTTTTCCGCCGCTACGCAAGTTATGATACGGTCGCTGCCGAGCTCGCGCGGAAAGTCGTAGCGTATTGCAAGACCCGTTTTGACGCCTACGCCGACAACCAACGGCTTAACGCCGAAAACGTACGTAATAACGTTGGTAAAAGTATAGTCCAGTTGGGGAATAACCGACGACACGATTGCGCCGGTTATAGACTTTTCGTCTATTTTGGAATGATTTAAAAGCTGTAAAAGCAACGCTACGTATTCGTCGCTTGTACGCTTTACGTCCGTGGACATTTTAAAAGATTTGCTTAATACGCCTGTTTGTTCGAACAGTCCTATTTTAATATTAGTATTGCCAATATCTACCGTTAAAATCATAATTATCCTTTATTTTCCCCGTCGGTATCAACAGATTGCTCGGTTTCGTTTTGCGGCGCGCCGTTAATTTCCGCAGGCTTACCACCGTCAAGCCGTTTCCAGTTGTTTCCGTCCCGTCCCAGCTTTAAGCCCCTGCGTACGCCCAACACTAACGGTGCAACGCCCAACAGCGCAACAAGATACTCCGGCAAAACGTTGAGTATAACTACCGCCTGCAAAGCCAGTACAAGCGATCCGTAAGCGTCGGTAAACAACGTAAGCGCGCCCATATAAAGTATTGTATTTGTAATCAGTCCCACAAAGGTTGCGGGCACCATTGCAATAGTCTGCGCAAGAATTTTATTGTTAAGTTTGTTTGTCAACAGTAAAATAAGTCTATACACGCAAAAAGCAAATATGCTTACAAAAAGCCGCGGAACGATAGATATAAGCGGATTTTGCGACGCGACTTTGGCAAACGGAAACGCCAAAATAAAAGACGACAGCCCCATAAAAACGCTTGCAATTAATCCGTCTATCCACGAATTAAATAAAAAACACAAAGCAAAAGTAACAATTAATTCCACTGTTGCTCCCGCAATGGGCAAACCCAAAGTTATGACTCTGTCGAGTAGCGTTGCGATAAAAATTATCGCCAACATAATGGCGTAACGCGCAACCTTAAACGCCTTGCTGCTATAATTTACCATAAAAACCTCAATTTCGTCCGCAAATGCGGTACGAATATCTTTTTTATTCGGTAAAAAGATATAAAAAATATGTAGTATCGCTCTTATTAAAGATACGACCGATAGTATTTTACCATATTTTTGCAAAAAAATACAAGTTTTTGATATAAGATTTTAAACTTCAAATACTTATTCAAATATTAATATGCCGGTAACAATACGCGTTTTAACTACTAAGCCGAGCATTTACAGACAGCGCATGGGACTGTACGTCAAACTATAAAAACGTTTTTTATTATTTTACCTACCGTATTTTTTATTGACTTTTATCTTGACTTTTACACGCACCTTTGCTAAAATTAGGCTACCACATCAACTGAATACTGCACCGCCGACAAACGTATAAATCCCTTGGTAGGATTGTACGTTCATTCGCATTACAATAAGTTTGTCGGCTTATTTAGTTGGTGTGGTAACCTAGCGAAACGTATGTTCTACAGTGCCGTTCCGCAAGGTTACGGCACTTTTTTATTGCAAAAATTATTTAGAAAGGAGAATACTGTATGAACAGGAAACTCAAATTGCTTCTATTTGCAATACTTGTATTAACGCTATGTATTGCAACGGTAAGTTTGTCCGCCTGCGTTGTTCCCGATAACAGCGACAAAAGTAAACTTGCCGTATCTTTCGATAACACTCACACCGTATACGAAGGGGATACGTTGGATAGTTTAAAACACTATCTTACGGTAACGTATACGGATAAAGACGGCAACACAAGTACCGTAACAGAGTACACCTTGATTGGAAACTTAACAAAGGGAGATTGCACTGTTACAGTAAAGTACAATAATTTAACTGCTACCTGCAAGATTACGGTGCAAGAAAAAAAGCAAGACAATCCCGATCCGCAACCCGAAACTTATACGGTAACTTTCAAAGCGGACGGAGAAACAGTCGATACTCAAACTTATACGGCGCAAGATACAAATATAACCGAACCTGCCGTACCCACCAAAACAGGATATACGGGCGTTTGGGAAAGCTATTCGCTTACAACAGGCAATATTACCGTTAATGCCGTTTATACCGCAAAGCAATATACCGTAAATCTCGATTACGACGGAGCAACAAGCGGAAATGCTCAGCACAATATAACCGTTACCTACAACCAAACGATAAGCAATTTGCCTACGCCCGAAAAGATGGAATATAACTTTGCGGGCTGGTACTACGGCAGCACTTTGGTTACTTCCAATACAGTTTGGGTTTACGACGACGAATCGGCGGAACTGACCGCAAAATGGAGTATCGACGAATTTACCGTTACGTTTAAGACGGACGGCAAAACCGTTGCCGTTAAGACTTATACCGTAGAAAACAAAAATATAACCGAACCCGCGGTACCCGATAAAATAGGTTATACGGGCATATGGGAACAATATACACTGACAACGGGTAACGTTACGGTTAATGCCGTATATACGCCTGTTACCTATGCCGTCATTTTTAAAGCAGATAACGGGGTAGTCGATACCCTGACTTATACCGTCGAAAACAAAAACATAACCGAACCCGACGTCCCTTGCAAAACGGGATATACGGGCGTTTGGGAAAGTTATTCGCTTACAACAGGCAATATTACCGTTAATGCCGTTTATACCGCAAAGCAATATACCGTAAATCTCGACTACGACGGAGCAACCGAAAATAACACTCAACAAACGATTACCGTTACTTACGATAAAACAATCGGCGCTTTGCCTGAGCCAACAAAGGACGGATATGCTTTTGCAGGTTGGATATATAATGAAAACATCGTTACTTCTACTACTGTGTGGATTTTTGACGTTACTTCCGCTACTTTTACCGCACAATGGGAAAAGGTATTAGCAGGTACAGCGGGATTAAATTATCAAGTCAATAATGACGAAATTACATGTAGCGTTACGGGTATAGGTACCGCAACCGATACGGATATCGTAATACCGTCAACGTATGAAGGAAAACCTGTCACAAGTATAGGCTCTTATGCGTTCGGCAGTTGCAGCAGCCTTACAAGCGTAACAATAGGAAATAGCGTTACCAGTATAGGCTATCGGGCGTTCAACGGTTGCAATTCTCTTGCCAACATCAACTATTTAGGAACAATAGACGATTGGTGCAAAATAAATGGACTTTACAGTTTAATGTACTACGGTACAAGCAATAAAACGTTCAGTCTAAACGGACAGGCAGTAACGGAATTGGTAATACCTAATACCGTAACGTCTATTCCGTCTTTTGCTTTCTATTATTGTACTAATATTACAAGCGTAACAATCCCAAACAGCGTTATTAGTATAGGCGATGAGGCGTTCTACTTTTGCAGCAGCCTTACAAGCGTAACAATCCCCGACAGCGTTACCAGTATAGGCGATGAGGCGTTCAACGGTTGCAATTCTCTAGCCAACATCAACTATTTAGGAACAATAGACGATTGGTGCAAAATAAATGGACTTTACAGTTTAATGTACTACGGTACAAGCAATAAAACGTTCAGTCTAAACGGACAGGCAGTAACGGAATTGGTAATACCTAATACCGTAACGTCTATTCCGTCTTTTGCTTTCTATTATTGTACTAATATTACAAGCGTAACAATCCCAAACAGCGTTATTAGTATAGGCGATGAGGCGTTCTACTTTTGCAGCAGCCTTACAAGCGTAACAATCCCCGACAGCGTTACCAGTATAGGCGATGAGGCGTTCAACGGTTGCAATTCTCTAGCCAACATCAACTATTTAGGAACAATAGACGATTGGTGCAAAATAGATGGACTTGACAATTTAATGTACTACGGTACAAGCAATAAAACGTTGGTAATTGACGGTAAGGAAATAACAGGTGAATTGATAATACCTAATACCGTAACGGCTATTCCGTCTTATGCTTTTTACAGTACTAATATTACAAACGTAACAATTCCAGACAGCGTCACTAGTATAGGCTCTTCTGCGTTCGACGGTTGCAACAGCCTTACAAGCGTAACAATCCCCGACAGCGTTACCAGTATAGGCGTTTCTGCGTTCTACGGTTGCAGCAGCCTTACAAGCGTAACAATCCCAAACAGCGTTACTAGTATAGGCGTTTTTGCGTTCGACGGTTGCAGCAGCCTTACAAGCGTAACGATCCCGGACAGCGTTACTAGTATAGGCGATGAGGCGTTCCGCGGTTGCAGCAGCCTTACAAGCGTAACAATAGGAAATAGCGTTACCAGTATAGGCTATCGGGCGTTCAACGGTTGCAATTCTCTAGCCAACATCAACTTTAACGGAACAGTTGCACAGTGGAAGGCAATTAAAAAAGGTGGTTATTGGCTCCAAAACGTTCCCGCAGAAAAAGTAATATGCACTGACGGCGAAGTTGCCCTGTAACAACATTAAAAAAAATATAATATTAGAATAGGACTGCGGAATTTACCGCAGTCCTGTTTGTTTATTGTACAGCGCCTTTATTTTACGGAAGGTTGGCGTTTGGGTTTACTCTTGGTTTTACCCGACGCATCGCGTTTAAACGCGCAAATTAATACGTACGCGCCGACAAGCGCAAGTACCGTTACAACTACCACAAGCAGCATTGCAGTAACCGACACATCCGTACCGAAAAAGTCAAAACTGCAATCGACGCTTTTTTTGATACCGTCCGCTACTTCGACGGGAAAGCCCTCTTTTGCCATTTGTTCAAATACTCCGCGCATTGCGTGGTTTTTTATCAAAGAGGTACTGTACGTGCTTGGGAAAAAGCACAGTACTTTTTGCAAGCCGCCGCCGAATTGCGATATAGGCATATACGCGCCGCAAATAAAGCCGTAACATGCGGATACTATTGTGCTTACGGCGGAAATCTGCCCCTGAGTTTTTAAAAACGCATTTATAATAGAGGACAGCGCGGTGCCGAACATTGTAAACAAAAAGACGTCTAAAATTATAAGC
The DNA here is from genome assembly GCA_910587795.1 of uncultured Christensenellaceae bacterium. Taxonomy (GTDB): domain Bacteria; phylum Bacillota; class Clostridia; order Christensenellales; family CAG-314; genus Fimimonas. Next base: position 34,502 of record CAJUNH010000011.1, on the reverse strand, counting down.
ATAACGTCGCCGAAAGACATATACCAGCCCGCAGCGGCGACATAGACTAAGCTTGCCGCAAGCGCCGTAAAGTTGATAATAAGCGTAACCGTCAAGGACGCTAAATAATACGACAGCGCCAAAACGGATTTTTTGACGGGCGATACAAGCAAATCCTTGCGCACGCCCAAATATTTATCCTGCACCATTATTATATTGGAACAAAACGCCACCGTTACGCAGCAAACGGCAAGCAGAGAAGAAAACAGCTGGCTTGCCACAAGTCCGTTTATTATTTTACCGTCTGCGGTAAACCCTTCGGGTATGGACGATTTAAAACTGTCAAGATATACGTTTGCAAGAAACGTGGTATACAATACAAGCAAAATCAACGGCACAAGCAGAGAAGAAAAAAACATTGCCTTATCTTTAAAAAACATTTTTATATTGCGTTTAGTTAAAGAAAACATCGTTTGCATTATAATTCCCCTCCTTCCAACCTTTTACCCGTAACTGCCAAAAACACGTCGTCCATTTTGCCTTTGCTAATTTCAAAATCAACAAAAAGCTGCGGATTTGCAATAATCAAGTCACGCGCCTGTTCGGTATTTTTAACGGATATCCTGTATGCGTCGCGGATTTGTTCGTAAGGCAGTTTTAGCACTTTTACTTTGCTTTCCTCCGCGCCGTAAACCGTTATAAAATCGCCCGTATATTTATTTTTAAGTTCCAAAGGAGTGCCTTCCGCAACGATTTTACCGCAGTCCAAAATTACCACGTAATCGGCGTCGGCGGTTTCCTCCATGTAGTGCGTAGTCAAAAACACCGTCATATTTTGCCGTTTACGCAGCATACTTACTACGTTCCAAAGTTTTTTTCGGGTTTGCGGATCCAGTCCCGTTGTAGGTTCGTCCAAAATAAGTATTTGCGGACTGTGCAGCAACGCGCGCGCAACGTCCACTCTGCGGCGCTGACCGCCCGATAATTTGCCTACGGAACGGTTAAGCAAATCGTTGAAATCCAGCATTTCGGCAAGTTCTTTAATTCTGTCTTTTGCCGCTTTGCCCGTTATGCCGTACAGGCTTGCGCGGGACATAAGGTTGTCCTTTACGGACAAAACGCCGTCCAAAACCGAGTTTTGAAACACCACGCCGATATTGGAGGTAATTTCGCGGATTTGTTTTAACGCGTCCAGTCCGCAAATATGTATAGAGCCGTTATCCGGAATAAGCGTGCCGCACATCATTGATATCGTAGTGCTTTTGCCCGCGCCGTTTACGCCCAAAAACGCAAATAATTCGCCTTGCTTTACTTTAAAAGACAAGTCGTTTACGGCGTGAACGTCGCCGAACGATTTATGCAGTCCGTCTATTTCAATTACGTTCATATATCAATCTCCTTTACGGTTAAAAAAAAAATAATTTATATGTTTAAAACTCAATTAAAAAAACGTTAAAATGCACTTAAAACATATAAACTATTCTACCCCCCCCCACTGCAAAATTGTCAATTACTTTTTCAGTAAATTTTAAACGACGTTTTCTAAACCGTCGAAAAACTTTATTTTGCAACGTACTTTTGCCTTATTTTATATAATGTTTTACAATAATTCCGTTTGTTTTCCGTAACGTCGTTATTATTTAACGTACTTTATTACTGCAAATTTTTGCCTTAAAACGACAAAAAGAATTGCCGATTAAATTGGACAATTCTAATTGCAAAAGACGGCGGTTTAAAAACTGATTTATTCGTCAGTCTGTTTAAACGCAGCTGCCGCCAGTACCTTTTCTATGCGGTCCAGTACCGCTTCCTTACCTGTTTTATTAGTAGAAGATACCGCTATTAAGTTACCTTCGCCCACTTTTAAATAATTTGCGATACTGCGCAGGCGGTTTTTTATTTGGCTTTTGGATATTTTATCCGCTTTTGTCGCTACGATTGTATACGGCACGTTATTTTTAAACAAGTAGTTATACATTGTAACGTCGTCCGCGGTAGGATCGTGGCGGATATCAACTAAAAAGAAAACGTGTTTAAGCTGTTTTTCGCGGGCGAGATACTTTTCCAATAAGTCCGCCCATTTTATTTTTTCCGCGTCGCTTACCTTTGCAAAACCGTATCCCGGCAAATCCGCAAGCAGCAGTTCGTCGGCACAGCCTTCGTTAATTAAAAAATAATTGATAAGCCGCGTACGTCCGGGAAGCTTAGACGTACGCGCAAGTTTGCCGTCGTTGACAAGGTAGTTTATAAAACTGCTCTTGCCTACGTTGGACTTGCCCGCCACTGCTATCTGCGGCAAATCGGATACTATACATTGCTCGTACTTTGCCGCCCCCTTAACATAAACGGCTTTTTTTATAATCATAATATTTTTCCTTTGTTTTACGGTAATGCTTGTTAAAATAATCTATACTAACGCGTTAGAATACACGGTAGAAATATCATCGGCAAGCACAAACTCTATATTGTCGCGTACTTCCTTAGGGATATCCTCTAAGTCGCGCTCGTTATCCTTAGGTATTATTACCTTGCGGATACCTATACGGTATGCGGCAAGAGCCTTTTCCCTAAGTCCGCCTATGGGCAATACTTTGCCGCGCAGAGTTATTTCGCCCGTCATTGCCACTTTGCCCGAAACCGGACGTCCGCTGAACGCCGACATAACGACGGTTGCCATTGTTACGCCTGCGGACGGTCCGTCCTTGGGGATTGCCCCCTCGGGAACGTGAATATGGATATCTGTTTTTTCAAATACAGTTTTGTCTATGCCGTAATCGTCCGCCAAACTCTTTACAAGAGATATAGCCGTACGCGCCGATTCTTTCATTACGTCGCCCAACTTACCCGTCAGCTGCACTTCGCCCTTACCCTGAAACAGTGTGGCGTCCACGTTAAGCGTTACGCCGCCGACACGCGTCCAGGCAAGACCGCGCGCCGAGCCTACGGTATCGGGAATAATCTCCATTTCGTCACGGTTGCGCTCCGCGCCTAGATATTCCCTGAGATTATCCGCCGTTACGGTAACTTTTTTTACGTTGGAGGATACCAACTTTAAAGCCACTTTGCGGCAGATTGCTGCAATTTGTCTTTCCAAATTACGCACGCCCGATTCGCTTGTATAACGCTCCACTATTTTTGTATAGGCGTCGTTATCTATCTCTATAGCTCCGTCGGGGATACCGTGCAGAGCCATATTCTTTTTAAGCAAAAATTTGTTGGCGATTTCTACTTTTTCCAACTCGGTATAGCCGGAAAGTTCTATTACTTCCATACGGTCCAACAACGGTTCGGGAATGTCGTCCGTTGCGTTTGCAGTACACACAAACAGCACCTTAGACAAATCGTACGGCACTTCCATAAAGTGGTCGGTAAAGCTGAAGTTTTGTTCCGGATCCAACACTTCCAACATCGCGCTTGCGGGATCGCCGCGGTTATCCTTGCCCATTTTATCTATTTCGTCCAGCAGCAGCACAGGGTTAATACAGCCCGCCTGCTTCATCATATAGATAATTTTACCGGGAATTGCACCCACGTACGTACGGCGATGTCCGCGGATTTCCGCCTCGTCGCGTACGCCGCCCAAACTGACGCGCAAATACTTACGGTCCAAAGCGCGGGCAATGCTTTTTACGATAGACGTTTTACCTACTCCCGGAGGACCTACAAAACACAGTATCGGTCCGTTTAGTTTGCCCGTAAGCTGCATTACGGCAAGGTATTCCACTATTCTGTCTTTTATTTTTTCCAGTCCGTAGTGATCCTCGTCAAGTATTTGTCTTGCACGTACAAGGTCCTTATTGTCGGCAGACTCCTTTGTCCAAGGAACGTCGCACAGCCAGTCCAAATAATTACGTATAACCGAAGCGTCGGGAGAAGTAGGCGACATTTTAGAAAGCCGCGACAGCTCCTTGTTGGCTTTGTTTGCAACATCCTCGGGCATACCGCTCTTTTTTATTCTGTCCAAATAATCCTGCTTTTCGTTTGCATCGTCGCCAAGCTCAACTGAAATTGCCTTCATTTGTTCGCGAAGGTAGTACTCCTTCTGTCCGTCTTGAACCTGATCCTTAACGCGGTTGGCAATACGTTTTTCCACCTTGGCGATTTCCAGTTCGCCCTCTATATAAACGCAGATTAATTCCATGCGTTTTTCGATAGAGGTTTCTTCCAAAATCGCCTGTCTGTACGGCAGACGGGTAACAATCTCGTTTGCGACAAGATTTGTAAAAGGAAGATAATCCACGTCCTTTACCGCGGCACAATTTTTAAGTTCGGCTTTTTTTACGTTTTTGTCGATTTCGGCAAGTTTGGAGATATACTTGATTGTTTCTTCAAACCAAGCGCGGGTTTCGGTATTGTTTTGGCAGGTAAAATCCATAGTTTGGACGCTTGCAAAAATAATTTTATCGCTCATGGTTAGATTAACAATCTTTGCCGCTTCCAAAGTACGCGTAACGACTACCGTCGCTTCGCTGGTTGCGCTTTCTACCGAAGCTATTTCCGCAATAACGCCGACCTTGTACAAGTCGTCGGCAGAATTCGGCATACTTTTAACGCCGTCTAATTGACTGACCATAAAAAACTTGCCGCCGTTATCCAAAGCGAATTTAATAGCGTTACGGGATACGTCCCTAGCCACTTCCACTTTTGCGCGAATATTAGGAAAAAAGAAATTTCCCCTCATAGCCAATACTGGCAAATTATCGTATTGTGTCAATGTGTACCTCTTTGTAAATGTTTTATCGTTAGTTTGTATTATTTTTGTTTATTTATCTGTATTAAACCGTACGTAACTTAAACTTGTATGAACAAGCTAATATTTATAGCCTAAATTCCGCGCCTAAAAAACATAAAATACGTTTAGCTTGCGCGTCGGGATATTTTAGGGGATTTGTCCGCTTCAACGCACTGTTTGGTTATACGTACCTTAGACACGTTGCCTTGCGACGGTATTTCGTACATGCATCCCTGCATTACGCCTTCCAATACCGAACGCAAGCCGCGCGCGCCCGTTTTTAACGCTATGGACTTTTTGGCAATAGCCTCGATAGCGTCAACGTCGAATTCCAAATCCACGTCGTCCATTTTAAACAGCTTGACATACTGTTTGACCAAAGCGTTTTTTGGCTCGGTAAGGATTTTGATTAACGCGTCCTCGTTTAACGGAGACAATCCAACGGTAATAGGCAGCCTGCCTACAAATTCGGGAATCAATCCGTACTTGATAAAGTCCTGCGGCTGCAAGTCTTTTACAAGACGGGCGTGATCTATTTCCTCTACGCTCTTAATTTGGTTTCCAAAGCCCAGTCCCGCTCCTTGACGGCGTTTTTCCACAATCTTTTCCAAACCGACAAACGCGCCGCCGCAAATAAACAGAATGTTTGTCGTATCGATAGGGATAGTATCCGCCTGCGGATGTTTACGTCCGCCCTGAGGGGGAACGTTTGCCACGGTGCTTTCTATAATTTTAAGCAGAGCCTGCTGCACTCCCTCGCCCGATACGTCGCGGGTAATAGAGACGTTTTCCGCCTTTTTGGCAATTTTATCAATTTCGTCTATATAAATAATACCTTTTTCCGCCTTTTCGATATTATAATCGGCAGCCTGTATTAATTTAAGCAGAATATTTTCCACGTCGTCGCCGACGTATCCAGCCTCCGTCAACGTTGTAGCGTCGGCAACGGCAAAGGGAACGTCCAAAATTTTAGCAAGAGTTTTTGCAAGCAAAGTTTTGCCGCAGCCCGTAGGACCCAGCATTAAAATATTGCTTTTTTCCAACTCTACGCCGTCGCTGTCGTTATCCTTGGAACTTAAAATACGTTTGTAGTGGTTATACACCGCAACGGACAGCGCGCGTTTCGCCTCGTCCTGACCTACTACGTATTTATCCAATTCCGCCTTGATTTCCATTGGTTTAAGCAGTTTTATATCCAGCTTATCGCCGTTTTCAAGTTCGTCCGTTTCGTAGTCCAAAATGGACATACACGTTTCTACGCATTCGTCGCAGATACATACTCCGGACGGACCCGCTAATAATTTTTTTACGCTGTTTTCGCTTTTTCCGCAAAAAGAACAAGTTTGCATTTTTACTCCTTGAGCTAATTTAATAAATTTACTTTCGGGTGTAGAATACTTGGTCTACGATTCCGTATTCCAAAGCTTGTTCAGCCGATAAGAAGTTATCGCGGTCGGTATCGCGTTCTACAACTTCATAAGGCTTTCCTGTATTTTCGGCTAAAATACCGTTTAGCTTTTGTTTTGTTTCAATCAAATGCTTTGTGTGTATTTCTACGTCGCTTGCCTGTCCGGAAGCGCCGCCTAATACTTGATGAATCATTATTTCGCTGTTAGGCAAAGCGTAGCGTTTTCCCTTAGTTCCGCTGGACAGCAAAAACGCGCCCATAGACGCCGCCATACCTATACAAATCGTAGATACGTCGCAGCGGATATAATTCATCGTATCGTAAATTGCAAGCCCCGCCGTTACTTCGCCGCCCGGACTGTTGATATACAAAGAAATATCTTTTGTGGGATCCTTAGATTCAAGATATATCAACTGCGCCACAACCAAATTTGCAACGTCACCGTTTATAGGTCCGGACAAAAATATTACGCGGTCTTCCAACAAGCGCGAATATATATCAAAACTTCTTTCGCCGCTTTCGGTGCGGTCGACAACCATAGGTACTAACGTCATTTTACCTCCTAAAATATACGTCGGGCAAATATTATATTTTACCCGACGTTGTAAACGTTTTATGCCAAAGTATTTTCTTTCTTTAACAAGGCAATCAGCGCTTCGGTAATTACTTGATTTTTAAAGTAATCCATATCTTCTTCGCGAAGCTGTCCTTTTATCGCTTCGTACGGTTGATTTACACGCTCGGCGTATTCCTTAATCTTTTTGTCAACCGCCTTTTCGCTTGCTTTGATTTTTTCCGCCCCTACGATTTCCTCAAATACCAGACGTGTACGAACCGCCTTTTCAGCGCGCTCACGGTATGTTTCGCGCAGCTTTTCCATAGTCGTTTCGGTGTACTTAAAATAATTTTCTATATTAAGTCCCTGATAGGAAAGCTGATATTTAAAGTCTTCGATGTACTGGTCGATTTGTTCCTCAATCATAACGTCGGGTACGTCGATTGTAGCGTTATTGACAACCGCTTCTACAAGATTGCTTTCGTCCTTGTTATCCGCGTCCTTTTGATAGCGGTCGGCAATATTCTTTTTAATATCGTCCTTGTACTCTTTTAAAGTGGAAAATTCGCTTACGTCTTTTGCAAATTCGTCGTCTAACGCAGGCAGTTCCTTTTTGGTAATACCGTTAATAGTAACGGTAAATACTGCGGGTTTGCCCGCAAGTTCCGCCGAATGATATTCCGTAGGGAAAGTTACGTTGATATCCTTTGTTTCGCCGATAGACATACCTACAAGCTGTTCCTCAAAGCCCTCGATAAAGCTATGCGAACCGATTACCAAAGTTTGCTTTGCTGCCGTGCCGCCGTCGAATGCAACTCCGTCCGTCTTACCGCTGTAATCGAGATTAACCTGATCGCCGTCTTCTACCGCGCGGTCGGTAACGTCGATAAAGCGGGCGTTGCGCTCCTGAACCTTAGACAGCTCTGCATCAATGTCCGCAGGTTTAACTTTTTGAACTTTTGTCTTTTCCAAAGTCAAACCTTTATACTGTCCCAAAACCACTTCCGGACGGACGGTTACTATTATATCGAAAGTTACGCCTTTGTCGTCCATTTTAATAGACTTATCGTCGATAGACGGACGGGAAACAGGTATCACCTTTTTATTTTTATCCAAAAATTCGGTATAATATTCTTGTGCGGCTAAGTAAAGCGCATCTTCAAAGAAAAGCCCCTTGCCGTATCTCTGCTCCAATACGTTTTTGGGAACGTGTCCTTTACGAAAACCGGGTATGTTGTACTTGCCTTTATTTTGATCGTATGCTCTGCGGTCAAAAACAGCCCATTCGGTTAAATCCATTTTAAATGCGACGGTTAAAGTGTTAACTTCTCTCTTTTGCGTATATTTCATTGCTATCCTCCAAAGGTAATGTTTCTACTGTGATTTATAGCATTTATAAACCAAGGCATAATCGGTATTTATTATAGCACAAGCACACAAAATTAGCAATCGTTTTTTATAGGGCATATTTTGTATCCTGTTATATAAACAATGCGAATGTTGACAGTACAATTTGCTAATGATATAATTGCAGCAGCCGATTGCAGTTAAAAGCCGTTAGCCTTTATTATGCGTGCCGTTATATAATTTAAAAAGACTAAAAGCGGAAACATTTTTATATCGAATTATTTGACGCTTACTGTTACACCGCTGCCGGTTTCCGGTTTGCACGGTTGCAGCAAATTAATCTCTTACGTTACAAATAATCAAACAAAGGCTATAAGTAAGATTTATAGCTTTAAAATAATTATTAAGTTTAAGGACAAAGAAACTATGGCATACGACGCACTGAGCCTATCCGTATTAATAAAAGAACTCGCTTCTACATTGACGGGCGGAAAAATTACAAAAATCTATCAGCCTGAAAAAGACGAAATAGTACTGTTTGTATTTAACAAGCAGACGTTTAAGCTGCTGATATCCGCAAACGCCGGAGTAAACAGAATACATCTTACGCAAGCGGGCTTTGACAATCCCAAAACCGCGCCGTCGTTTTGTATGCTGCTGCGCAAACATATAACGAACGCAGCGATTACAAAAATCAATCAAATGCCGTACGAGCGCGTTGCGGAGTTTACTTTGTCCGTAAGCGACGACTTAGGCTACAAAAAACAAATGCGGCTTATATTCGAACTGACGGGCAAAACGTCGAATATAATCCTGACGGACGATGATTACGTTATTTTAGACAGTATTAAGCACTTGCCTCAGGATTTGGACAGCAAACGTATTATAATGAGCGGAGCAAAATACAGTTTCTTTTTGCCTCAGGATAAAATACCGCCGTTCGATACGGACAAAATTTCCGCGTATTTAAGCGGCACAACCTTGCCTTTGCGGAAAAATTTACCCGAGATTATGCTGGGAGTTTCGCAGTCCACCGTCAACGAAATATTATCGGGTTTAGACGAAAACGACCATACCGTTATTAATAACGCAAAGGTAATTGACGGAATTACGCGCTACAAAAAAGGCATAGAAAACCCGCGCCCGAACGTTGTACTGCGCGACGGCACGCCCGTTGACGTTTGCCCGTTTGATTATGTTTCCGTCAAAGGCGAAAAGCAGTTTTACAGCACATTAAACGAGGCGCACGACAGCTACTACTATCTTACGGATAAAGCGCAGCGCTTTGCATCCCGCGCAAAGTCTGTGTCTACCGTAATAAAAAACGCCGCATCGCGCACTGAAAAAAAACTTGCCATACAGCGCCAAAGCGTTTTGGAAGCGGAAAGCCGCGAAACTTACAAACAGTACGGAGACCTTATACTATCCAACCTATGGCAGATAAAAGAAGGATGCGATTCGTTTGCATGTTACAGTTATTACGAAAATTGCGACGTTACAATTCCCATGGACAAAAATTTAAGTCCGCAACAAAACGCCCAATCGTATTACAAAAAATACCGCAAACTTAAATCGTCCGCCGAGCATAACGGCAAATTAGTAGAGGAAAATCAACGGCTTTTGGACTACTTACTGACCATAAAAAACAGCATGCGCTATTGTAACGAAACAGACGATTTGGAACAGATAAAAGAGGAATTGACGGCGCTCGGTTTGATACGCGAAAAACAAACGGGAAAGAAAACCAAACAAGATACGGCGGTAAAACCGCTGCGCTACGAAATTGACGGTTACACCGTGTACGTAGGCAAAAACAACATGCAAAACAATCAGGTGACGTTTAAAATGTCCAAACCTAACGATCTATGGCTGCATACGCAAAAGATACATTCTTCCCACGTGTTGATTGTAAACGATAAAGAGACGGAAATCCCCATCGATACAATAATAAAAGCGGCGGAAATTTGCGCGTTTTACTCGCAAGCCAGCGGCGGAACCAAAATACCTGTAGATTACACGTTAAAATCAAACGTAAAAAAACCGCCCAAGTCTCCGCCGGGATATGTAATTTATCCCGCATATCAAACGGTGCTCGTCAACCCCAACCGCCGCCTTGCGGAACTGAAAAATTAAGAAAATCGATTTTAAACACTTATTGCAAAGTACAATTATTAATGCCGAGTTTACAGTAAAACTCGGCATTAATTTTAGCATTATAAAATATAAAAGAAATTTGATAAGACAAAAATCAATACAAACTTACAGATCGACAAAATCAATTACGGTGCATTAGATACAGTACCGCCATTGCTATCGACACATAGCAGCAGTCGCGCGTGTTTACGATATTATTTTGGTAATCCTTAACGCCTATACCGTCGGCTATCGTACGGCAGCCCAGCAGAGGACAATGAATACGCGCTTTATCCATTAAGGCTTCGGGTATTCCTCCCGCAGAGCCGTAGTAACTTGCAGGATTGGAAAACGGAGTAAGACCTATATCTATAACCGCATCGACGCCGCTGAACGCGGCTTCCGCCTTATCCAACACGATACCTTTGTGCGCTGTTGCGTAATCTTCGCGCGGAAGAAACCACACCATAGTAGAGCCGTACTGCTGCAAACAATAACTAAGTTCGTCTATACGGTTTGAGTCCTTATTGCCGACGGCAAGGACTGTTAAATTTTGCAGACCGTCCAGTCGGCCGTTTAACGCCATAAGGTCGGCAAGCACTGCAATCGGGTCGTACATAGCCGACCCGCCGTTTATTACTCCGCACCTGCTTTGAGAGGCAAAAGAATTTATTAAACGGTCGTTATCGGCAGATACTACCACCGCGTTTACGCCCATATTATCAAAAAGCCGACATTGTTCCAATTTATCCTCTGCGCCGAATACGGGACAGACCGAACCGGACAAGTATGTCGCCGCCAAATTAAAAGCCGTAGAGGAAACACACGGAGAATCCCACACTCCGCCTACTACGCTACCGATTAACTGAGGTCCTTTTTTATAATTGTTTTGCACTATACGGCGCATTTGAGCCGCAACTTCAAAAATGTTGTTTATATCCTTTTTATTTAGATCCATTAAAGTTAACAGATTTTTCATATAACCTCACGATTTGTTTCGTAATACACGCAAAATACGCTCGAAATAATCGGGCAGCGGCGCAGTAAAACTCATCTCCGCACCCGTTGACGGATGGGTAAATTGCAAAGTTTGCGCGTGCAGAAGCTGACCGTCCAAATTAAATCGGCAATTTTTAAAGCCGTAAGTTTTATCCCCAACCACGGGGTGAAGCATACATTTTGCGGCATGCACGCGGATTTGATGGGTACGTCCCGTTTTAAGCTCGAAGCGCACAAGAGTATAATTTGCAAAACGTTCCGCAACTTCGTAATGCGTTTCGGCGTAACGTCCGTCCGCGGCAATATCCATTTTTTTGCGATCGGTGCGGCTGCGCCCTATGGGCTTATTTATTATACCCGTATCCTGCTTAACTACGCCTTCGAGCAACGCAAGATAAATTCTGCGGCATTGTTTGCACTGTATTTGGCGCTGCAATTCCACATGCGCCGTATCGTTTTTGGCAACGACAAGCAAACCGCTTGTGTCCTTATCCAGTCTATGTACAATTCCCGGACGCAGTACGCCGTTTATACCGGATAAATCCTTTATACGGTACAATAAGGCATTTACCAGCGTATCGGTATTTATGCCGTTTGCAGGATGTACGGTAAGCCCCTGTTGTTTGTTTATAACCGCAAGATCGGCGTCCTGATACACTATGTCCAACGGGATATCCTGCGCGGGTACGTTCAATGCGATTTCGTCGGGCAGCGCCACCGATACAAGGCTGTCCTGCTTTACCGCAGAAGAAGACTTTAATACAATATTACCGTCTATCGCAACCGCACCCTGTTCTATTAAACGCTGCGCATGACTGCGCGTAAGACCGCTGTTTTCCGCAATAAAAGCGTCAAGTCTGCGGTATTCGGTTTCGCACGCGATGTTAAGAGTCCTCATCTGTTTTCTCCGCAGAGCCGCTTGTATGCCGCACGGTTGCTTTATCTTCCGCAACGCTTTCTTTTGCATTGCTGTCCGTCTTAGGCACGTCGGCATTAACAATTAGGTTATTATCGCTTTTTATCTTTTCCGCGCTTACGGTTTTACTGCCGCGCTCGTCGATAATAGCAGCAACCAAACCGTCATAGTCGAATACAACGACCGCAAGCAAAGCCAAAATAACGCCCGCTACAAGAAAACTGTCCGCCATATTAAATATGCCGAAAAAGTTCTGCACCTGAACGAAATCGCGGACGGCGCCGCTAAAAAATTTGCCGCCTTCCTTTACCAAAAACATACGGTCTATAGCGTTACCGATTGTTCCACCTATCATAAATGCAAACGCAACTTGCCCCCACGCGCTGCGTGTGCGGCTGCGCCACAGCATATAACCGAACACAGGCAGACCTATCAGCGTCATTACAAAAAACAACACGTTACGCCACGGCAGATTTTGCATAATACCGCCCGTCGCACCGTCGTTTAACGTCCAAGTCAGCGTAAGCCAGTCTCCTATTACGCGAATGCGGCCGTGTTCGGCTACGGCAATTTCCACAAAATGTTTGCTTAACTGGTCGATAACTACCGTTACAGCGATTACGCACAAATAAACCGTCCAAAATATTAAGGGTTTTAAAGGATTTAATTTCTTTTTCATAGTTTAATTATTTTTTGTCTTTGCCGTCAAAAGTAAATATATCATCTGCAGACGGCGTTGTATCTGCCGATTTTTTACCGTCAAACGCAAAAATATCGTTGGCATCGGGCGTGGTAAATATTTTGTCGTTTTTAATTTCCGCAGTGCCGAGTATCGAGCGCTTTTCCAGTTTACGGCTATAAAACAATGCAACTAGCACAGCTCCAACCAGCAAGCCGAAACAAATTATCCTTGCCCACAGAGAACGACCGAAAACGTTGTAATTAATCATTTGACTGCGTTGATTTTCCGCAACAGTCAAAAAGCTGACGTCTAAAACCGTTTGGGATATAGCGTTTGCCGTCGCTTCGATTTTTGCAACAAACTCCGCGCCGTTGTTTTTGTCTAAATTTTCAAACGTATCGGTTGCCGAATTCATAGTGTTTTTTAAAGGATTTTCGCTTTCCGCGTAATTCCACGGGTCGGCGGAATACGTACCTGAAAAAAACAACGCAATGGGAATTCCCGCCATTCTAAACGGAGTATGGTCGGAATTTTGAGGGATTTCGACATATCCGTAGCCTATGCCGTTATTTAAATTAAACGTGCCTTTTGCGTACGGTTTTTCCGTCAGTTTGTCGCTTTTAGAAACTATAAGATCGGCTAAATCCGTATGCTTATTTTCGCACCACACGTACAGATTGTCGCCGTTAGCTATACAATCTATATTTATAACGGCAAGAGTATTGTCCTTTTCCGTTTGAGTCATTTCGTTTACATATTTATACGAACCCAAAAGACCGTTTTCTTCCGCATCGAACAATACGAACACAACGTTACACGGCAAAGCGGTTACGTTTCGGGATAACGTTTGCGCCGCAATCAGCAATGCCGCCACTCCGCTTGCGTTGTCGTTTGCGCCTTGTCCGTCGCTATCGTAATGCGCGCCTATTATAATTTGTTTGTCCGCGCCTTGTTTGTTTAAACGCGCCTCTATATTAAAAGCGTTAGCCGCATCGCTTAAAGGAAACGATTTATATTCTACGTTTGCAGCGCCGTTAGTAGCGGTAAGCAGCTGTTGTTTTAAATAATGCTGCACGCTATCCTCCGCGGGGAAATTTGCCGTAATACCCGCTTTGCGGTTAGGAAATTTTTCGCAAAATTCCTGCACGAAATTATATGCAACGGTTTTTTTGTAATCGGCAGACGAAGTATTTTCCTCCGCATACGCCGCGCCGCTAAATCCGCAGGATAAAACAACAAACAGAGTTACTACTAATAATAAAACTTTTTTCATAGTACCTCCAAAACCAATACAACCAACGCCGCTATAAGCAGACATTTAAAGTAGTGAGCCTTGGTTACGTCGTTAAAATACAATTTTGACGTTGTAACGTAAAAAGAAACAAAACAGCATAACGTTATAATAAACGGAAAGATTACGCCTCCCCACACCATAAAAACAGGCGTAATAAGGTTGATTAAATTGAACAGTCCGTTTAAAAAGAAACCCACCGTGCAAAAAAAGTTTACAATCAAACAATATTCGGCGCGCGGCACGTTATATATTTTGCTGACGTTTAAAAATAAATTTGTTATCAACGGAGTAACCAGCATTAAAATTACGCCTAGTACCGCCGACGTAATCAGTGCAATAATCAGCTTTGCCGCGCCGCTGAACCCGTCCATAATGCCGCTTGCCAGATTGCCGACAAAGGCATAGTATAACGTGCCTAGCGACGTTTGCCAAGTGCTAAACACTACCGCCAAGACAAAAAACACTTTTACTAAAATGTTTGCCAGATTAAAATTTTTACGTAATTTACCGAACAATTTAATTCCTCCGTTTTAACGCCGATAATCAATTATCCTATTTTAAAACATTACCGAACATTTTTCCCTGCAAGATTCCGCACAATGTCAAACTCAATATTGCTTTTATGCGTATATATTACGCCGACAGCGACAACATCAAATTATATCTCGCTTTACAATGCGATAAGCTGCATTATCAACATATTCATTACTTCGTTTTCGTCCAAAAAGGCTTTTAATTTACTGTCCGCCGTTTCGAACAATTCCAACGCTTTTTTAAGCTGCATGGGCTTATAGCGCGCCGCCGTATCTTTTGCAAATTCCACTGCGCCAGTTTTAACGCCCAATAAACCCGCAAGTTCCTCCGCCGAATACGCGGCCGTTTTGACATAATACGCCCTGCGGTAAAAGTTATACAGTAAACCGAATAACGCGCGGGGTTCCTCTCCGCTGACGATAAGTCCGCGGTACAGTTCCAGCGCACGCTCTGCGTTTTTACGGACGATAACCTGCGATAAATCGTACACCACGTGTTCCGCGTCCTTATGGACAAGATCCTCCACGCTGGAAACAGTTACCTCGCCGTAATCGATAAGCTTCTGCGTTTCTATCGCCACGCGCGACATATCGTTTAAACAGTACTGCGCCAGTTTTTCCGCAGCCAACCGCTCTATTGTTACTTGTTGACGTTTTCCGTAACTTATAATCCATTTACATATACTGTCTTTGTCAAGACGGTTACAGTTGACTTTTTCCATACCGTCAAAATCAAAGCCTTTATCGGTATCGGTAACGAACACCAAGCAATAACTTCCGTCGCAACGGCTGATTAGAGCGGAAATATCTTTTTTTACTGTTTGCGCTTTTGCGCCCTGGGGCAAAACAAAATTTTCGCACACCACTATTTTTTTATCGCAAAACAATGCGGGAGTAGCGCACGCCAATTTAATATCGTCGAAAACCGGCGATTCCAAAACGTCTATGCTAAATCCGTCGTTAGGCACGTTATACGCTTCGCAAACGTTAGACACTGCTTTATGCCGTACCCAACCGTCGTTGCCGAACAAACAAAGACAGGGATAGTCTTTGTCTTTTAACTTTTCGCGCATATCGAGAAATCTAATCAAATTTGCCGCACCTCATCTAAACTTAATGTTTATTTTATCACCTTTTTTACTAATTGTAAAGGTTCCGTACTTATTTGCGCCGTAATTATAGGCAAACGGCAGCTGATATCGGCTTAAAGTAACCAAGCCTTTATCGGCGAACTCTTTATACGCCGTATCCGTTACGTATATATGCGAAGCTATATCCAACGACAGAAAGTCTAAAACATTATTTTTGTTTCCGTACAATACCGCCAACGTCAAACCGTCGGCATCGACAAGCGCCGCCGCAAGCGACCCGTTATATACGGACGTTATTTTTATATCTTCGCCTACGGTGGAATTCGGCAACATAGTTACAAGCTGAATATTATATTCTTTAAGCAATTCCTCCACAGCGCCGCTAAAAGAAGCGTCCATTTTATACACTTTTTTTATCGGCAATAAAGTAAGCGCGTCGGTCAACAATTCAGTCTGCGCCTTATTACAGTCTGTTAAATA
Source organism: uncultured Christensenellaceae bacterium (assembly GCA_910587795.1). Lineage (GTDB taxonomy): Bacteria > Bacillota > Clostridia > Christensenellales > CAG-314 > Fimimonas. The sequence continues at coordinate 18,352 of CAJUNH010000011.1, read as the reverse complement.
CAGTACGCAGCTTGTTACTTTATATTTTCCAAGATATTTTGCAGACTGCATATAAGACGTCTTGTCGGAAAAATCGCCGATAATAGCGGCTTGACCGTTTGCGGACGTTACCGCACAAACGGGCGAACCGTAACCGTACGATACGTATGCCTGAGATTTTGGAGCTGATTGAACAAAGGACATACAAACACATAAGGCAAGCGCTGCCGCACATAGGGAATGAGCGGCAATCCTGCCGACCTTGCGCAAATTTACGTATCCGCCAGCAATAAACAACCAAACGGCGACAACTGCAATCGCCAGAGACAAAACGGGAATCGCCGCCGTAGCGAAAGACAAACCGCTTGCCAGCTCGGCAGCAGCCGATACGGTTTCCAAAATCCAGTCTGCGGCAATAAGAATATAACGGAAAATCCAAGGTATAAGTCCAAACCAACCCAACACAAACGCTAAGGTTACGAAAGGAATTATTACTATATTAAGCAAAACGCCCACAACAGGCGCATAGCCGAAATAAAACTGCATCGCAAAAAACGTAGCGACGGAACAGGAAAATGAAACCGCAACAGAACTTAACAAGCGTTTGAATATCCGTGAATTTATACGTTTGGATATGGCTCGGTTAAACGCCGCGTGTAGCGTGGCTATGCCGAATACGGATAACACCGACAACTGAAACCCGACGTCGAATAAATTAAAAGGAGCAAAAAGCAAAATAATAATTACAGCCCACGACAAAGAATTTAACATATCGTATCTGCCGTAAAACGCTTTGGCAAGATAACTGCATGCCGTCATAATTATCGCCCTTATTACAGACGGAGTAAAATTGCAAAAATACGCATAAAAAATTAACGGAACAAGCAATATAGCGCACTCGGCAACAGGGCGCAATTTAAATCTCTTTAACAAACCGCAAAACATAGCGGTAACAAAGCCCACATGCAAACCGCTTACAGCCAGAGTGTGTATTATCCCCGCCGACTTAAACGCGTTTTCCTTATCATCGGATAATGCGTTGCGGTCGCCAGTCAACAACGCATACAATACTCCGCCGTTATTAGGCATATATTCGGCGGTAATATCGTAAATGTATTTGCGCACGGTTTCATCCGGCGAAAGACATCCGTCTGTGCGGCTGAGTATACTTTCCGTATCCAAACGGTAACGGATTTTGTTACGCAAATAAAATCCGTCCACTTTACTCTTTACGGGATATACCGAGTTAAGCGTACCGCATACAGTCAGTATTTCGCCTACGTTTACGTCGTCGACAAATATATAAGTTTGAATGCGTCCGTAATACTTTACGCCGTTATTATCAATACAGTTTTCTAAATAAACAACGTTGCTTCCGCCGCCGTTGCGACCCAAATCGCATACTCTGCCCGTAACGGTAACAACCGAGCAATTTGCCTCGTTTCGGTTTAAAAAAGCGTAATTAAGCTGTGACAAGCCGCAGCCCAAAATAAAAAACAAAAGCACAGCTATCACACCTAACCAAACTTTACTTTTAGATAAAAACAAAAACAATGCTATACAAACTATTATTGCAACGCCAACTATTCCAAACCAAAAATTTCCAAATAAAAATTCGTAAAAACTTAATATCCCCAAAACCAAACCGATTGCGCAAAACAGCGGCGCACGGAAGTTAACTATCCTGCGCATAATCTTTTTCGTCTATAAAAAACTTGTAATAATTCTCTGCGTAATCGTTTAACAGCGCGGCTTTCAACTGAATACGGTTAGTAATTTTACCGTTAACCGCAATGTAGTCGGCAAGCTTATTTATAATGCCGTCGTCCGCTCCGTCGACAGGCAAACGGAGCTGTACAGACAGACTGTTGACGTTGTGACTGTAATATCTAATCCCTTCCTCATAATAGTCTGCAATGTAAACGTTTAGCTTTAACGGAAGAAACATATTTACGTCGTACGGTAAATTTGCGCACGGCAATGCTTCCGCAACAGCATATAAAGTTTTGTAATCGCAAATCTGCGGAATTTCTATATAGCCGTCGTTTTCCACCGCGCCGCTGACATAAACCGTGCGCGTACGACCTCCTTGATTTACTTGAGGAGGCGCCAACCCGTTTGCAGGAATTTGCAATTCGGCAAGCGGAGCCTTACAGCCGCTTAACGCCAATACAAAAATTATCGCAGTTATAAATAATATAGTTTTCTTAATTTTTTTCATTTGTACAAAAAAGCCCCGCCATAGCCGTGTTTTACTGTGGTTCAACCTGAAATTAACAGGTGGGTAATCTGCCTAACGTTTTCTGTTTTTTACGCGGAGTCGGCAAATTGCCAAAACTCATTGACTCTGTAAAAGAGCCTTAGTAAACCCAACATATTAAGCGCAGGACGCAATTCCCTTTTACGAAACGTAGTTGACGCAAATGTAAAACTTATCGTACAAAGCAGGGCAAACTTATTTTATTGTTGATATAATAATAACAGTACGTTTAAAATTTGTCAAGACGGCAGTTAAAGCAACGCAGACCTTACAGCGTACATAACAGTTTAAATTCTATACCTACGACGCCGTGTTCGGCTTGCCTTTCATGCGGGTAATACGCAAGCATATCGTCGGGGTTTGGATATTCGTCAACCGAATATCCGCATTTGGACATATCCAAATTCTTATATAACTGCGCAAAGTCGGCAAACGTATGAAGCGCCGTTACCTGAACGACGCACTTGCGCAAATCTGCCGTTTCGTCGGTATTGTTTAAGACTATGTAATCGTTCGTCTGTATGCAGCGCCGTCTGTCGTCGTTTAAACGCAGTTCCACGGTTTTACGTCCTTCCGCTATTTTGTCAAACCACTGTCCGTCAACGCTCATTTCGTGCTTATTAATATGCAGCGTATACTTAAACGACTTAAACGTCCTTGTTCCGTCAAACGACGTATAGGAACTTTCCGCGGGATTTACAAAACCGCACTTGCGTATTACGTTACCGGAGCGAAAATTATCCTGAGCGTGTTCGCAGACAAAGTCCGTTACGCCTTGCGCCACTCTGTACGATAGCATTGCTTTGCTTGCTTCGGTAGCATAGCCAAAGCCCCAGTAATCTTTTGCAAAGTTATACCCTAATTCATAGTCGCCATTTTTGTTTATATGCACGTCGCAGCTGCCGATAAGCTGAAAATTTTGCTTAATAAAAACGCCGAAACATTTATAGCCGCTTTGCGCAATCCATTCGGCAACGTCGTTAACAGAGGTGTATGTTGTATAATTCATAAACTCTGTTACGTTCGGGTCGCCGCACCACTTAAACGCGTCGAACGCATCAGTTACTTTAAGCGGCATAATTATAAGCCGCGGCGTTACGATATAATTGCCGTTATTTTTTGCTTCCAAAACACGGATGCGGTTTTGCACGGATCTTTCAAATTGCTCGTCGGTATAGGACGGGTCGCGCGCAGCACGCCAAATACCGCAAACTTTTTTGTCACAGGCGTGACAATCTGCAAGCGAATTATCCGTAACGCATTTGTATATGGCGCAAGGCTTTCCGTCGGTATGAAAAACTATTCCGCCGCACTGATTACAGCCTTTGCACGTTTTGCCGCAGTATTCGCAAAGCAGACAATCCGCTCCGCAGCGACTGATTCTTTTCATTGTAAATTATCTCCTAAATTTCCGTAAAAACACAATAATGCGGTAAAATCACAATTTTACATCGCCAGCCAACGGGGTTTCGCTATCGGTAAGTCCGCGGTGATTTCGGCAGAAAAACAAGTAATCTATATAGGCGTGGTCGTACGGAACAAAGCTTCCGTCTTTGAGCATTTTGTGAATTTGTTCAGCCGTAAGCCACCGCACTTCGGCAACTTCCTCCGCTTGCAAATCAAGGCTGCGTTCGTCAACGTCCGCCGTTATGCAGTACACGTCGTCAAAGCCGTAATTGAAATGCACCGTAAGCGAGGGTAAAATATCCGCAGGCAAAGTAAGTCCCAATTCCTCCTTTACTTCGCGCACAGCGCCCTGCAAAGACGTTTCGCCGCTGTCTACGCAACCGCCGCAAGATATATCCCACATATTTGGAAACGCACGCTTGCCGGATACTCGCCTTTGGCAAAGCATTCTTCCGTCGGCAGAAAATATGCACACGTGTACAACCAAACGGAACGTGCCTTTGGGCTGTACTCCGCCGCGCTCCATAGTAATACCCAAAGGTTTACGGTTAACGTCGTACAAATCGAGTAATTCCATAATAGTTCCTCTGCATTAAATATGCTTATAACAACCGTACGCTTTTAATTAAGCCGCATACGGTTTACGAAATATTGCGGTATTATTACAACGTTTTGCGGTTTTCAATATCAAATTGATAAAAGATGTTTTTTCCGTCAATAAGGATAAAATCCGTAATACCGATCTTTGTCGTATGTAAATAATACTACAAATAATACAGACGTGTCAAATAAAAGGGAAAAATAGCGGCAAATATTAAGCGCAACAAACAAAACTTTAATTGACAATCATTATAAATAATGGTATACTTACGGCAATACAACATTTTAAGTTAGTTAGGAGGAAACTCGAATGAAAAGAATAAAGACTATCGAAACCCATAATTTGTGCGAAAGCGCTAAAAACGGCGGCTGCGGCGAATGTCAAACGTCTTGCCAATCCGCTTGCAAAACAAGCTGCGGAGTAGCAAACCAAAAGTGCGAAAACACAGAGAATAAATAATAAATTAAAAATCACTTAATGCCGCCAAAAAATGGCGGTATTTTGCTGTTAGACACACGGCATAAAATGCCGTATCCAATAGCACATACAACGTGTAATGACTACAATATGCTTCGCTTAAAGCCGCTGCTATTCTGCATTACGCCGATACGCTGTTTATGCTGCTTTTATGCCGCCGTTTAACGGCTGCGCTAAATTTTACATTTAAAGCTATGATACATAAATACAAACTGAACGGTTACAATATTGTTTTGGATACTTTTTCGGGCTCCGTACACTCCGTAGACGACGTATGCTACGACGTTATAGATTTATTCGGGCATTGCACGGAACAAGAAATAGCCGACGAACTTTCCGCAAAATACAATTTAGATAAAAACGAAATTTTTGATTGTATCGCCGACGTAAAAGAACTTAAAGAACAAGGCAAGTTGTTTTCTGCGGACACTTTTGCCCCTATCGCAACCGCATTTAAACAAAAAAGCGGCAACGTTATTAAAGCGCTGTGTCTGCACGTTGCGCATACCTGCAACTTAAACTGCTCCTACTGTTTTGCAAGTCAGGGCAAGTATCACGGAGAAAGAGCGGTTATGAGTTTTGAAGTAGGCAAACAAGCGTTGGACTTTTTGATTGCCAACTCCGGAACGCGTAAAAATCTGGAAGTAGACTTTTTCGGCGGAGAGCCGTTGATGAACTGGCAAGCAGTAAAAGACTTAGTAAAATATGCCCGTTCGGTCGAAGGCAAATATAATAAAAATTTCCGCTTTACCCTTACCACAAACGGCGTTTTGATAGACGACGACGTGATAGATTTTTGCAATAAGGAAATGAGCAACGTCGTACTCAGCCTAGACGGACGCAAAGAGATACACGACCGCTTACGCGTCGACTACGCAGGCAACGGAAGTTGGGATAAGATTGTGCCTAAATTTCAAAAACTGGCAAAAGCGCGCGGCGGCAAAAACTACTATATGCGCGGAACGTTTACGCACGCCAACCCCGACTTTATGAAAGATATCCAAACAATGCTGGATTTGGGCTTTAACGAACTGAGCTTAGAACCTGTCGTTTGCGGCGAAGCGGACGAGGCGCGCTTGACGGACGAAGATATAAATACAGTAAAACAGCAATACGAAGAACTTGCCGAGCTTATGATCAAACGCCGAAAAGAAGGACGTCCTTTTACGTTTTATCACTATATGATAGACTTAACGGGCGGACCTTGCGTTTACAAGCGCGTATCGGGCTGCGGAAGCGGAACGGAGTATATGGCGGTAACTCCTTGGGGAGATTTATATCCCTGCCATCAGTTTGTAGGCGAAGAGAAATTTAAACTCGGGGATATCTACAACGGCGTAACCAACAACGATTTGCGCGAACAATTCCGTAAATGCAACGTGTATTCCAAGGCGGAATGTGCCGACTGCTGGGCAAAACTGTACTGCTCGGGCGCGTGCGCCGCAAACGCCTACCATGCTTCGGGAGATATAAACGGCGTATACAAAAGCGGCTGCGAATTGTTTAAAAAGCGCATAGAGTGCGCTATTGCAGTTAAAGTCGCCGAAGCCGACGACAAGGAAAATTATGAAAAGTAAAACACCTATTTGCGACTTTGTTGCAAAATACAACGAACAAAATTACGCTCGGTTCCACATGCCCGGACATAAAGGTAAAAACGTTATCGGGTGCGAACATTTAGACATAACGGAAATTTCAGGCGCGGACAGTTTGTACGAAGCAAAAGGCATAATTGCCGAAAGCGAACGCAACGCGGCAGAATTGTTCGGAACGCAGAAAACGCTTTATTCTACAGAAGGCTCGTCGCAGTGTATACGCGCAATGCTGTATCTTGCCGCCAACTATGCCTTATCCAAAGGACAAAAACCGCTTATAGTTGCAACGCGCAACGCTCACAAAGCATTTGTACTTACAGCGGCTTTATTAAACATAGACGCGGCTTGGCTAGACAGCGGAACGTCAAACGGTTTATGCAGCTGCATTATTTCGCCAAAAGAGTTGGACTCGGCATTATCCTCTTTGCCGTATCCGCCTGCGGCAGTTTACATTACTTCGCCCGACTACTTAGGCAATATAGCCGATATTGCGGGGCTTGCCAAAGTTGCGCACAAACACAAAAGTTTACTGCTTGCAGATAATGCACACGGGGCTTATTTAAAGTGGCTTGACAACAACCGACACCCAATAGATAACGGCGCGGATATGTGCTGCGACTCGGCGCACAAAACTTTGCCCGCAGTAACAGGCGCTGCATATTTGCATATAGGCAAAAAAGCGCCCGAATATTTTGCAGAGCACGCAAAAGACGCTATGGGTATGTTCGGATCGACAAGTCCAAGCTACATAACGTTACAATCGCTGGACAAATTAAACGGTATGCTTTTTAACGGCTACGGCGACAATATCCGCGGAGCGGCTTCGCGGCTTACGTACAATAAGCGCAAGCTGGAACAAAAAGGCTGGATATTTGCAAAAACAGACGAACCGCTTAAACTTACGATAGACGCCCGTGAAAACGGATACGACGGCAACAAACTTGCAAAATTGCTGATTTCAGCTAAGATTATGCCGGAATATTACGACCGCGATTATATCGTGCTGATGGTTTCGGGCGAAACGGGTTACGAAGATTTAAACGCTCTGCAAAACGCGTTAAACGCAATACCAATAAAAAAGAAACAGCAAAAGCCGACGTTTGCCGTAGAGCATAAGGCAGTAATGTCTATGAAGGAAGCGCTGCTTGCCCCCGCAGAAACTATCGACGTAAAAGAAGCGGAAGGACGCGTGCTTGCCTGCCCTACCGTCAGCTGTCCGCCTGCCGTACCGATTTTATTCGGCGGAGAACTGATTACGCCCGAGGCGATAGAAATGTTTACTTATTACGGAATTACAAAGGTTAAAGCGGTAAAATAAACTACATAATATCAGTCCGCTAAATATAATAATAAAATGCACTGCAAAAGCTGTACAAAAAGTAAACAACTTTTGCAGTGCATTTCTTTTACCGCGACGCTAAGATTTACTTAACACTATTTACCAAATTAATTATTTTATGTTATCAAGTTTTGTTGATAAGCTGCAAATAATACTCGTTTATATCCATATCTCCGCAGTCTTTAACAAATTGCTCCTTAGTGCAGTCGATTACAATTTTGCCGTGGTTTAGTATGCAAAAGCGCGTTGCTATTTTTGCAAGTTCGTCTAATATATGGCTGGAAATAATTATTGTTATATTGCGTTCCTTATGTATACGTTCGAGAATGTTTCGCACGTCCAAAACACCCTGAGGATCCAGTCCGTTAATCGGTTCGTCCAAAACAAGCAAATCCGGGTTGCCTATCATAGCCATGGCGATACCTAGGCGCTGCTTCATGCCCTGCGAAAACTTTAAAACGTCCTTTTTGCCGGTATCATGCAAACCCACAAGCTGCAAAAGCGCGTCAAGTTCCTCTTTTGTATGCTTAATGCCCAAGGCACAAGCCTTAGCCTGCAAGTTTTGAAACGCCGTCATATCGTAAAACAACGCGGGACGTTCGATAAGCAAACCTATGCGTACCTTTGAGGTTAGTTCCTCGCTAAGCACCGTTACTTCTCCTCCCGTGGCGCGTGTAAGCCCGCAGATAATTCTTAACATTGTAGTTTTGCCTGCGCCGTTATTGCCGATAAGACCGTATATTTCGCCCTTTTGAAACGTCAAGTCTATACCGTCCAAAACGGTTTTTTTGCCGTACTTTTTCTGCAAATTTTTAATTGTAACTACACTACTCATATTTAACTCCTTTATATATAGTCCGCTTCGCTTTAAACGTCTTTTTTTGCAGAAACTGCCAAACAACTCAAAAAACCGAACAAAACCGAGTACCCCAATGAAACAAGAAAACATTGTGTGTATACTCCCATCATTATCTTCTCGTCGGCAGTCCATAAACCCCTGAGGTTAATTTGCACCCCAAACACGGTAAACCATTCAAACTCGTGAAAACGGATGTCCATCGGTCCAATCACTTTTTCGATTATGCCGTAAATAACCGGCGCCAAGAAATAATAGAGTATAAAAACTACCAGTATAAAGTATTCCTTTTTCATTAAAACGCTTAAAAACAGCAAAACCATTTCCAGAGCAAACGCATTAATAATGACGCAGAAATAAGAGAATATTCCTCCCGACGCGGACATAAAAAGCGTTCCGTCATCCATTATATATTCAAACACAAAGGGAACGTTTTGCACGTGGCAACGCAAAGATACAAACGCATAGTATGACAGGAAAAATAATATGTACCATATAAGGTTAACGGCGAAGATATACACTATTTTAGACAATACGTAACAAATCTTGTCTTTTAGAGAATACTCGGAAAAAACGTTCTTGTTAAACTTAGAGGAAAAATCCTTACACGCAAACGGCACTGCGAAAACCAAAGGCAAATACTGAACCACATTAGGACGACTCAAATATTCGCAAAAGAATGTGGAAGCATAATGCAACCCGACCCAAAGCGCGTCAAAAACAGACAAACATATAGACGCGACAAAAACGCCGAGCAATGCCTTGGATTTGAATATTTTATAGAAATCGTAACGCAACGCTTTTAGCATAGTTCTTCCTCTTCTGCTTTATACCTTTTTAAGGTTTTATTTATTCGGCGCGGAGCTTTGCTTAGCCGCTCGTAACCTTCTTTATAGTCTTCTTCGCTTTAAACGTCCCTTTTTTTGCAACTACCAAACAACTCAAAAAACCGAACAAAGCCGAGTACCCAAATGAAATTAGAAAACTTCGTGTGTACAGTGCAGAAACAGTATTCTCGTTACCGGGAGGCAAGTCTCTGATCTTATATTGCATCCCAAACACAGTAAACCATTGAATACGTTGAAAACTGGCGTCAAACTCATCAATTCCAATCGCTTCATTAAATGCGTCGTACATACTCGGCGACAGAAAATAATAGAGAATAAAAGCTACCAATATAAAGTACTCCTTTTTCATTAAAACACTCAAAAACAGCAAAACCATTTCCACGGCAAATGCATTAATAATGACACAGAAATACTGGAATATTCCTTGCGACGCGGAAACAGCAACAGTTCCGTCGTAACGTATATATTCAAATACAAAGGGCACGTTTTGCACGTGGCAACGCACAGAAACAAACGCACAGTACGACAGGAAAAACACTACGTACCATATAAGGTTAACGGCGAAAATATACACTATTTTAGACAATACGTAACAAATCTTGTCTTTTAGAGAATACTCGGGAAAAACGTTCTTAATAAACTTAGAGGAAAAATCCTTACACGCAAACGGCACCGTGAAAACCAAAGGCAAATACTGAACCAACATAGGTACACTCAAACTTCGGCAAACACATGTTTCACCGTAATCAAACCCGACCAAAAACGAGTCCAAAAAAGACAAACATATAGACGCGACAAAAACGCCGAGCAATGCCTTGGATTTGAATATTTTATAGAAATCGTAACGCAACGCTTTTAGCATAGTTCTTCCTCTTCTGCTTTATACCTTTTTAAGGTTTTATTTATTCGGCGCGGAGCTTTGCTTAGCCGCTCGTAACCTTCTTTATAGTCTTCTTCGCTTTAAACGTCCCTTTTTTTGCAACTACCAAACAACTCAAAAAACCGAACAAAGCCGAGTACCCAAATGAAATTAGAAAACTTCGTGTGTACAGTGCAGAAACAGTATTCTCGTTACCGGGAGGCAAGTCTCTGATCTTATATTGCATCCCAAACACAGTAAACCATTGAATACGTTGAAAACTGGCGTCAAACTCATCAATTCCAATCGCTTCATTAAATGCGTCGTACATACTCGGCGACAGAAAATAATAGAGAATAAAAGCTACCAATATAAAGTACTCCTTTTTCATTAAAACACTCAAAAACAGCAAAACCATTTCCACGGCAAATGCATTAATAATGACACAGAAATACTGGAATATTCCTTGCGACGCGGAAACAGCAACAGTTCCGTCGTAACGTATATATTCAAATACAAAGGGCACGTTTTGCACGTGGCAACGCACAGAAACAAACGCACAGTACGACAGGAAAAACACTACGTACCATATAAGGTTAACGGCGAAAATATACACTATTTTAGACAATACGTAACAAATCTTGTCTTTTAGAGAATACTCGGGAAAAACGTTCTTAATAAACTTAGAGGAAAAATCCTTACACGCAAACGGCACCGTGAAAACCAAAGGCAAATACTGAACCAACATAGGTACACTCAAACTTCGACAAACACATGTTTCACCGTAATAAAACCCTACCAAAAGCGCGTCCAAAAAAGACAAGCAAACGGACGCAACAAAAACGCCGAGCAATGCCTTGGATTTTAATATTTTATAGAAATCGTAACGCAACGCTTTTAGCATAAGTATTTTTCCTCCGAGACAAGAAATTAATAATATTCGTAAGGAGAAGGCGCGGCATAATGCTGTCCGGTATATTTTTTGCGAGTAGGTCCCCCACCAAAATCCTTCGTACTTAATAATGACTCCGAGCTGTAACAGGAAACAAAGTAATCCCACCAATTTTGCACGTTATTTTGGTACAATTCGCCTACGATTCCGCCGGCTGCTGCCGAGCCGCCCCAGGACGTACATTTTGCAATTATTTCACCGTAATTTGCACAGCTGTTAAAAGTAGTATACGCGCTGTGGCCTGCTATTCCGCCCGCTCCGCCGGAATAGCGTCCGCTGGTAATTACTGCGTAGTTTGTACAGTTTGTTACCCTTGCCGCGTAAGCTGCGCCCGCAACCGAACCTACGTAAGACATCCCGTTAGCTTGAATATCGTAATTTACCGTACCGTAAACCGATACGCTGCTTATAATACCTCTTACCGAACCAGCAACAGCCCCTACAAATACACGGAGCTTTGAGTTGTTAACGTTAGGACCTGCCATGCTTATTTTGCAGTTACTCATTGTAAGATTTTTGACGACGCCGCTGCTGCCTATGCGACTGAACATACCGAAATATATGCGGTCGTTTTTTACGGTTATGTCCGAATATCTTTGAAGATTAGAAATCGAGTACCCGCTGCCGTCAAGCGTACCGTTAAATACGTCACTTTCGCTGCCGTTATAATAACCGCCGATAGGTATCCACTCGTAGTTGCTCAAAGTAATATCGTTTGTTAAGCGATAATGAGCCGTGAGATTGTTATTAATAGCCAGTAATTGAGTTTCGTTGGAAATCAGGTACGGGTCGGAAGCCGTCCCCGAACCGCCGGCAAATTTACTGCTTGCCGCTTTTTCCGCGCCAATTTGCGCGGCAGACGCACTTACGTTGCCGCCTACGCAGCACAGCACAAGCAACACTGCGCACACTATAAAGCTAACCAAAGCCGCTTTTTTGTTCAATTTTGTCATATTTATCCTCCTTTGTTTTTTTAATATTTTGTCAAATAATAATTAGTAACATTCGAAAACCGCCGTAAATCTAATGCACACCCCCTCCTCTTCTGCTTTATTTACGATATATAAATTTTTAAAAATTTTGTTAAATATTTAAAAAAATAAACGATTTATCGGCAACTTAATTGCTTGGCAATATACAAATAGCCCGCAAAGATATTTCCTTACGGGATATTTATCTATTAAAGATATTATTCTTCGGCGCGAAGCTTCTTTGCCTCTTCCACTATCTTTGCAACGGACGCAGGAGGAACTTCTTCGTAACGGGCAAATTTCATTTCGTACTTGCCGCGGCCTTGAGTCATACTCCTTAAATCGGTTGCGTATTTCAAAATTTCGCCCAAGGGAGCTTCGGCTGTTACAACTTGTTTGCCGCCTAAGCCCTCGGTACCCATTATACGGCCGCGGCGTTTGTTCATATCGCCCATTACGTCGCCCAAATAATCGGCGGGGATTGTAATTTTAAGTTCGTAGACAGGTTCTAACAACACCGGACCAGCCTTTAAGCAGCCTTCTTTATAAGCTATTTTTGCGGCAAGCTGGAATGCAATATCCTTTCCGTCGACGGGGTGCGTAGATCCGTCGAATAACGTACATTTAAGGTTGACCATCGGGTATCCTGCAAGAACGCCCTCGTTAATTGCAGCGCGCAGACCCTTTTCGACCGAAGGAATAAATTGACGGGGAACGGTGCCGCCTACTACTGCGTCGACAAACTCGAATACGCCGTCCGCGGCTCCCGGCTCGAAGCGTACTTTACAGTGACCGTATTGTCCTGCGCCGCCCGACTGCTTTTTGTGTTTGCCTTCGCCTTCGGCTTGTTTACGGATAGTTTCGCGGTAGGGAATACGCGGATCTTGCAGCAGCGCTTCGCAGTTAAACTTTGATTTAAGTTTTTTGCAAATAACGTCGAGTTGGGTTTCGCCCAAACCTTGCAAAAGCATTTCGCCGGTATCGGGATCTTTTGTTACCGTAAATGCAATATCTTCGTCTTTAAGTTTGGACAGACCACCGAAAACCTTGTCTTCGTCGCCTTTCTTTGCGGCATATACCGCGCGCGAATATACGGGACGGGGCAATTCCACAGTAACAAGCTTGACCTCTGCGCCTTCGCAAAGCACGTCGCCCGTAGAGGTTGCCGAAAGTTTTGCCAACGCCGCCAAATCGCCGGCGCAAGCGCAATCGGCAGTTTCCTGCTTTTTACCTTTCATAAAGTATACGGCGCTTATTTTTTCCGTAGCGTCGCTTGTGACGTTCTTTAAAGTCATACCGCTTTTAAGCGTACCGCTTATAACCTTAAACAAAGACAGTCTGCCTACAAACGGGTCGGCAATAGTCTTAAACACGCGCAGCACAACGGGGGCTTTTTCGTCGGCGGGGATAACCTTGCCGTTTACATCCTTTGTTGCCCTTATTGCAGGACTGGGCAAAGAGCCTACGATTGTGTCCATAAGGTTGATTACGCCCTTATTTGTAAGACCGGAACCGGCAAGCACGGGAATTGCCGTTCCGCCTAAAACGCCTGCGGCGAAACCGCGGGTAATTTCCTCCTGGGTCAGTTCTTCTCCGTCAAAGAATTTCATCATCAAGCCGTCGTCGCTTTCGGCGGCAATTTCTATCAGCGAAGCGCGTGCGGCGTCGTATTCGCCCTGCAAAGACGCAGGTATTGCCGTTTCGCCTTTATTGTTAAAATTAAGATACGTTCCCGAAACCACGTCCACGTAACCCACCATTTTGTGACCGTTAAGTTCGGGGACGATTATAGATACTGCCTTGGCAAATTTAGCTTTAATCGATTCTACCGTGGCAGAATAATTGGCGTTTTCCTTGTCGATACCGCTAACAAACACTAACGAAGGTATTTTATGCTCCGCACAATATTCCAACGCTTTTTCCGTACCTACCGACATCGAGCCGGTTGCGCTGGTTACGATAATCGCACTGTCGGCAACGGACAAAGCTTCCAGCATTTCGCACTCGAAGTCAAAATAACCGGGAACGTCTATAATATTAAGCTTAGTGCCTTTGTAGGTGCAATTAGCCACGGACAGGCTTATTGATATATGGCGCGACGTTTCCTCGGCGTCGAAGTCCATTACAGAGTTGCCGTCGTCGACCTTACCTTGACGGTCGATTGCTCCTGCGTTAAACAAAATTGCTTCGGCAAGCGTAGTTTTTCCTTCGCCGCTGTGCCCGATAAGAGCAATGTTTCTAATGTCTTTTGCGTAAACTGCCATTGTAAATACTCCTATTTTATATTGGTTAGATATTAATTTAATCGGTTTAAACCGCCGATTACTAAAACCATCATAAAATATTATATACTATCCAAAACCGAATTTCAATAGGTATTGAAAATTTATTTACTTATTTATTCAAAAAAAGCACGGTATTTTTCGCTTATATCATCGCCTTTACCGTTTATCACTCGGCAGAACCCGTCGTCGGCAGACGTACGTTTATACTTTTTGCGGATTCTGCGGGCAACGCCGTCCAAGCTGTCGAATATACGCACATTGGGACAAACGCGGCGAAAACAGCCCTTATAAGTATTCATACTGCTGCCCGCAAGAGCCACGCAGTCGAACTGCCCGACGTAACACGAAACAGATTGTTCGATATAGTCTACTATCTGCTGTTCCTGCGCGGTTTCGGCAATTTGAGAAAAGTTATCCATTACGCAATACATTACGTTAGGCAAAGAATGTCGGCGACAATAGCTGCCGTCGCAGCAGACCAACACGTTGGACGCGGTATAAGTACAGGCGTGCATAACGGGCGCGTCGCAGCTGTATAACGGAACGGAAGAAACCGAGGTAAAACGCTTGTACAACGACGAAAGCGCCGCGGACGAAAGGACTATAACGTCGCAGCCCATATCCGTTAAATTGTCGATTGCCTTTTTGCCGATATTAAACAATGCCGACGCGGACGCTCGGCTTAGAGGGAAACTGTCGTCTAACAACTGTATAATAAAGTTTGCGCATACCGCCTGTTTTAATTTGTCGTACGTACTGAAAACGCCTATCCCGTCGTCTAATATACCTATTGTCAACACAACGCCACCTCTAATAATATTTATACGCCCTACTATTTTACGATGGAAATTTCCGCAAAATGTTAAAATCGCAGATTTGTTTTAAACAATAATTTGACGGGATAAAAAACTTTTGCGTTAAATTGCTTAAAACTGTTGCACAAATATATAAAGTGTGGTAATATTAATAAGCATAAAAATGGTATATTGTGAATTAAGGAGATACTAATGCCAAATATTAAATCCGCAGAAAAAAGAGTTTCTGTTACAGCAACAAAAAAGCTTCAAAATCAAATGATCCGTTCGCAAATGCAAACGGCTATTAAAAAGTTTAACGCCGCTATCAGCAACGGCGACATTGCACTTGCAAAACAATTATTGCCTGTTGCAAGTTCTAAAATCGATAACGCAGCAATTAAGCACGTTATCCACAAAAACGCCGCTAACCGCAAAAAGGCGCAAATTTCCAAAACCTTGTCTCAGCTTGAAAGAGGCGTAATCGTTGTTAAGGTTGACGCTAAGACGTTGAAGCAAGCAGAGCAAAAGGCAGCCGCAGCTAAAAAGGCAGAAGAAGCCGCAGCTATCAAGGCGCAAAGAAACGAGGCTAAAAAGGCTAAGGAAGCCGCAAAAGCCCCCGCTCCCGCTAAGAAAACTACAAAGAAGGCTGCTGCTCCTAAGGCACCCAAAGAGGAAAAGGCGACAACGAAAAAGACAGCTGCTTCAAAAGACGGCACTGCCGCTACTACCGCTAAGAAAACCGCAACTAAAAAAGCTGCGACAAAAAAAGTTGAAGCAACCGAAAGCGAAGCTGTAGACGAAATTAAATAATTTTTACTGAAACTTAAACGGCACGGGGTTAAATCCGTGCCGTTTTTATTATGAATATTTATTTTGTTTACGTTTTTTGAAATAGATTAAAAAAATAAAAGTCAGTATTATTGTATTAATTTACGGCAAACGACCGCACGGAAAAAATTAAAACGACAGCCGTATGTAACATATGCTAAATTAATTATTTTGTTTTTCCGTTTAAATCGCCCAAGCCTTTTTTATCTTTTTTTCCGCCTATATCGACGCCGCTGCCAAGCCCGTCAAACAAGTCGCCCAAGCCGTCGCCGCCCAAAGCGATTATTGCAATGATGATTGCGCACAATGCAACCGAATAGGACGAAAGCTGCCAAGCTGTAAGCCGTTCATTTTCCTTTGCGGACAAACTGAGGGCAAAACCCAACTGAATCAAACCGAAATAACCCAAGGTGGACACCCAAGTTGTAGCAGTAAGAAAAACCAACAATAAATATCCGGTAATAGACAGCAATATAAAACCCGTCGTAAACCAAAAGCGGAATTTTTGTAAACGCGGAATAGCTGATACAAGCATAATTACAAATAAATATGCCGTGGCCAGCATTGCAACGCATAACATCAACCACAGAGGATTGTTAAACCCACGGTTAATATACCAACTGCGCAAATAAAAACCCATAGACACCGCATTGATAAAAATTGTAAAATACTTGTATAAACGATTTTTACGTAAAATTACGGCTAGCAGCGCGCCGACAACAAGAATGCCGCTTGCTATGCCGAACGTCCACCAAAACGTCAAAGAAATATACTGCGCAACGTATCCCACGAACGACGTTACTATTAAAAATATAAACGATACCAGAAGTGTTTGTAAACAGCGTTTCATAAATTTTTACCTAAATTAATATTAGCTAGATTATACAATACTTTTGCCAAATAAGCTATTAAATTTGTAAACGATAAGTAAAAAACCCACCGCATTAGCAAAAGGCTTGCGCCGGTGAAGAGAATACTCCGCCTTTCGGCTTCGTGATGCCGCTTACGCTCGATTAAGCGAACTCACGACCTATTGCTCAGCCGAGCATTGCGAGGGCGAACGCCACGAAACGAAGTGCAGTATTACGGATTACAACAATACCATTACAGACGTTTAAACATTTTACAACAAACAAGTTTTGGAACAGGTATTACTGCCAATGTTTTTAACTGGTAATACGCACATAATACATAAATTTCCTCATTGTCAACCGCTTGTTTTATTATTTACGATATGATACAATTACCTTACATTTGTAAAAAACATAAGGATTTTATATATGAAAGTAAGATTAACAGCGATAATTTTATCGGTTTTTATCATTGCCGCGCTTTTTGCCTCATGCGATAAAATCGACTCAGGCGAAAAGCACGTTCAGGATTTGAATTACGAGGAAAGCACGGAAGAAATATCTAATCCCGACCAGGGATTTTACCGTCCCGTATATGTCAAAATCAACGAAAACGGAGCGACGTACAATAAGGGAATAATAAATTCTCAAACGCAACTATATCATTTGCGTTGCGATATAAGCGCGTTTTCGGCGAAGGTAAATAACGCGGCCGACAAGCCGCTCACCGATGATGCGCTGGAAGGGTTGGACGCATTGCTTTATTTTCTTAAAGAAAACGACAAAAATGCGATCGTGAGGTTTGCTTACGATCCCGGTTATAACGGCAGTGCCGATAAGGAGCCGTCTCTCGAAGTAATGCTGGAGCATATCGAGAGTGTTTGTTCTGTGCTCAACCGTTATGTAAATACAGTCACTGCTATTGAAACGGGACTTATAGGTCCCTGGGGCGAAATGCATACGAGTGCGGCGGCAAATCCGGAGCATATAACACCGATTATAAACGCTTTTTTAACCGTCGCTTCCGAAATACCCGTGTTGGTGCGGACGCCTGAAATGATATACAATTATATTAACGTATCTGACGACAAAGTTGAAGATATTTCGATATCGCCCGACGAAAAGGCTTATAGATTAGGCTTATACAACGACGGATATCTGGGCTCCGAAAGTGACTTGGGTACCTACCGTAACAGAGAGCGCGATATAAATTTTTTAAGCGTCCAAAACTCTCATTTGCCGTTCGGCGGCGAAGTTACCGTTCCCGACAGTACGCTTCACGATATTGAATCGTGTTTACCCGAGATGAATAAAATTCATTTAAGTTATCTGAATACAGAGTGGGATAACAGAGTAATCGAAAAATGGAAAAACACCTTTTATACCGAAGCTTGCGGATTAGAAAAACAATATTACGGCAAAACCGCCTTTACTTACATACAGAACC
>CAJUNH010000010.1 GCA_910587795.1 uncultured Christensenellaceae bacterium | reverse complement strand
TTGATTAAAAATAAAATAGGCTTGTCAATTAACAAACCTATTGTAGAATATCAATTTCGCACTATTTACCGCATTATTTTATACAGATTATTTTAAGACAGGCAAATTGTTTGCGTTATAGGCTATATTTTGACATTTTTAGACATTGCGCTCCATACCATATACAACAAGGAGAGAAAATGAAAACTTTGGCGATTGTAGGAGCAAGCGGTCTTGTAGGCGGACGTCTTGTGGACATTGTCAACGACAAACATCCCGACGTTGCCGTGCGACTGTTCGGCAATAATTCCGTAGGAAGCAAAATAGAAGTATTAAACCGAAGAGTTACTGTTGAAAGCTGCGAACGCATAACGTACGGGAAAATCGACTACGCGGCGTTTATGGCTAACGAAGAAATTGCAAAACGGTACGTACCTATGCTGGCGCAAACGGGGGTTACTTGTATAGATAACAGCTCATTTTTCCGTCTTAAAAAAGACGTGCCGTTGGTTGTGCCTTGCATAAACGGCGATACGATAGCAAACAGCAAAATAATTGCCAACCCAAACTGCACTACTATACAAGTAGTTTTGGCAGTAAACGCGCTTGCCAAACTGGAACCCGTTAAAATTACCGTTTCTACGTATCAATCGGCAAGCGGAGCGGGCAAAGAGGGAATGTGCGACCTAAACAACCGCGCCACATACGGAAGACTTAAATGTTTTGCCCATCCCCTTTACGACAACCTTATCCCCTGCATAGGCAAACAGAGCGACAAAGGGATTACTGCGGAAGAGCTGAAAATGATAAACGAAAGCCGTAAAATACTGCGCATGCCGCACCTTAAAGTAAACAGCTTTTGCTGCCGAGTACCCGTTTCGGTATGTCACGGAGCGTTTGTCAACGTACAGTTCCGCAACCGTACGGACGTAAACGCCGTACGGAATTTGCTTTTAAACGCCCCCAACGTTTTATTAATGGACGGCGAAGGCGTGTACCCAATGCCCACCACTTTACGCAACACAAAATACGTCGGCGTAGGAAGAATTTATACCGACCCGACAAATAACAAAGCGATAAATATGTTTGTTGTAGCGGACAATCTTTTGCGGGGAGCTGCATATAATGCTTATGAGATTTTGGAAGAAGTTATAAAAAGGGATAAGGAAATTAATGCCTAAAACTTTTATCTGCGCACTGCCTACGCCGTTTGACGGACAAAACAGGATAGATACGGACAGTTATATTAAATTGATCGAGCGCGTACAGCCTTACGCGGACGGTCTGCTTGCCTTAGGCACTACTGCCGAGGCACAGCTGCTAAACGCCGACGAAAAAACGGATTTACTTAACGTTACAAGACAAGTTTGTCCGCTGCCGTTGATTGCAGGCATAGAGCAGGCATCTACGGCGGCTGCGGCAAAAGAAGCGGAACACTACGCAAAACTCGGTGCGGATATGCTGCTTATAGCCCCTCCGCCCTTTTGCAAATGCACCGTTAAAGGGTATATCTGCCACATAGAGGAGATTATCAAGGCAAGCGGTTTGCCCGTTATGCTGTACAATATTCCTTCCCGCGCGGGTTACGGTTTAGATATAGAAGCGATTGCCGAACTTGCTTACAGCCACGGAGTACGTTATATAAAAGACAGTTGCAATAACGTAGATTTTGCAAAAAAAGTACGTCCGTATGCCGACGTTTTATGCGGCAGCGACGAAATGCTGGACGAATATTTGGATTGCGGAGCAAGCGGAGCCGTATCCGTTGCAGGCAATTACGCGCCTAAGCATACAAGGCAGGTTTTAGACTGCGGAACGGCCGAAGAAAAAACGGAATTTAAAAAACTTGCAAGGCTTGCCGCATCGGAAGTCAACCCGATTGCAATAAAATATATGCTGTACAAAGCGGGCGTTTTTACAACTTATTCCGTAAGACTGCCGCTAACGCCCGCAAACCGACAAACGCGCGATACTATAGACGGCGCGTTAGGAATATAGCCCGCACAACAGACAAATCGCCCTTTTAAATTTGAAATATAATACAGGAGAAATCGAAGTTATGAATATTGCCGTATTCGGCGCAAAAGGACGCGTCGGCAGTAAAGCGGTTGAACTGGCGCAGAAAAGAAACCACAATGTTTGGCAAATAGATAAAAATTACGAACAGAACGCCTTAGCGCGCGTGGACGCCGCTGTAAACTTTGCCACAGCCGAAGCGGTAAACGACGTTGTACAATTTTGCCGAGAACACAACTGTCCTCTTATAAGCGGAGCGACGGGTTTAAACGGCGGACAGCTTACGTTACTGGACGATTTATCCAAAGAAGTTACCGTTATACAAAAGTCCAACTTTGCAGAAGGCGTAGCTATGCTGTACAAATTGTGCCAAACAGTCAGCCGCGAACTGAACTGGGACTGCGCCCTTACGGAAACCCACCGCAAAGGTAAAAAAGACGCCCCCAGCGGCACCGCAAAAGATTTGGCGGCAATGATTGCAAATAATTTAGGCGGTTTCCGCTCGGTGGAAACGCATTCTCTGCGCCTAGGCGACAATATGGGCAGACACGAAGTGACGTTTGCCTGTAACGGCGAAAGCTTAACGCTGATTCATCAGGCGAGTTCACTAGACGTATTTGCGCTGGGAGCAATAAAGGAAGCGGAAAAAATTTGTGCAAATACGCATGCTTAAACCTGCTTTTTACTGTAATATTTAACTGAACGAAGCGTTTGATTTTAACACGTATATTTTATAAAAAACTTTTCCGTTACGTAAAAAAATAATGCATACCTGCATCAGCGTTAGGCTTTTGAGGTACGCATTATAATCGGGAAGGTTTTTTATTCGCGTTTATCGCCTTCGTATCTTCGCAAAATATCGCCCGTCTGCAGATTGTACGGGCAGTTTATCGTGACCGTCTGCTTTACGCGGTTGCACACGTCGACATGTTCGCCGTGTTCGTCCGTGCAGGCACTTACCGTAAACGTCTTGTTTGTATCCGCGCCTGCCGACAGAGTTTCCAAAGTATCGCCGACAGCAAATTTATTGCGCTGTTCCACCGTTACGGTGCCGTTTGCGTTGACGCGCTTTACTACCGCAATAAACTTGTACTCTTCCGTAGCCTTACCGGACGGATAGTATTGACGGGTTTGTTCCTCGTCAAAATAAAAGCCCGTTGTATATTCGCGGTGGGAAGCTTTGTTGAGCTCGGCGGTAAGTTCGGCTGCAAGTTCGTCCGTAAACACTCCGTGCCGTATTGCGTTAAGCGCCCTGCGGTAAGCGGATACAACCGTGGCAACGTAAAAAGCAGATTTCATACGTCCTTCCACTTTAAGACTGGTAACGCCCGCATCCAAAACGGCGGGAAGATACGCAAGCATATTCATATCCTTACTGTTAAATATGTACGTTCCGCGTTCGTCCTCCTCCACGGGCATTTCGTCGCTGCGGCTGACCTCTCTTACGCTCCACTGCCAACGGCACGCCTGAACGCATTCGCCGCGGTTGGCGTCGCGGTGAGCAAGGTAGTTGGACATTAGACATCTGCCGGAATAGCTTATGCACATCGCTCCGTGCACGAATGCCTCGATTTCCACGTCGGGGCAAAAACGCGTAATTTCGCTGATATCGCTAAGTGACGTTTCGCGGGATAAAACCACCCTGTCTGCCCCCAGCGTCTTCCACATACGAACGGCGTATTTATTTGTAGTATTGGCTTGCGTGGAAATATGCACAGGCAAACTGCTTAACGAACGGACATACCCCAAAACACCCAAATCGCTTACCAACACCGCGTCCGCGCCCGCTTTTTCCAACACGCGCAAATAATCCCCTAAATCTGTAAAATCCGCATTTTTTGCAAATATATTTAAAGTAACGTAAACCTTGACGTTACGGGCGTGCGCGTATTCCACCGCCTGCGCAATTTGCTCCTCGCCGAAATTATCCGCATAGGCGCGCAAACCGTAACGCTTGCCGGCAAGATAAACCGCGTCTGCGCCGAAATGTATTGCGGTTATTAACTTTTCCATATTGCCCGCAGGGGCTAACAATTCGATTTTTTGCATTTTCTGCTCCGTTTAGGATATTATGTGTAACATAGTAGTCTATTTTTTTACAAAAACGGCAATAAAACATGTCCTTTTGACAAATAAACAATAAAAAATATAAAATCAGCAATTATTTAGAAAGACTGCCGCGACGCCGTTTTTTCTTTATCACAACCGCTGCCGCTCGGCATTTAGGTTTAATCGCGTATAGTATAAACAATTCTGCGGATAGCGGCAAAAAAATTCCGTCAGCGAAAATTTAAAAATAAGCGTTAAAACGACACGGCAGAAATCAGCGGATTTTCTGCGAAACGGTAACGCCGTCACCCACCCTGTGCAGTACCGTTTTATAACGCGGAGAGGTTGTGATTTCGTCCAAAAACGCCCGCATATTGCGCGCCGCAGTTATATGCTTGTGACGGGGATTGGACGGCACGTGCTCAACTAAGCCCTTATACAGCACGTTATCGCACACAAGAGTACCGCCTACGTCCAACAAATCGGTAAGGTACGGCAAAAAAACTTTGTATTGTCCCTTTGGTCCGTCCAAAAATATAAAGTCGTAAGTACCGGTTAAATAGCTTATAATTTCCCGCGCGTCGCCCACAAACAGAGTTACTCTGTCGGCGTAACCGAATTCTGCGAAATTAGCGCGCGCCGCATTTGCAGAAGCTTCGTCAAACTCTATCGTGTTAAGAGTTGCGCCGCAAGCCGACAGCATAACTATACCGCTGTAACCTATGGCAGTACCTATTTCCAAAATTCGCTCAGGCTTAGCGCGGCAAACGGTATTGTAAAGAAGTTCCCGCGTATCGTCCAACATTACGGGTATATAGCGCTCGCGCGCAAATTGTTTCAGTTCCGCTAACGTTTTCATCGGTTTTAAAATTAATGTTCGGCACTGCCGTTTACCATAAAAAAATACAACTGTCTAAAAATATTGAGTACTTAAATATTACAGTTATCGATTTAGTATACCGTCTGCCGTCAATCCTGTCCGTTAATATACAGAACGCAATTATTCAGCTTACGTTTAAGTTAAAATACACAAAACATAAATTAAATATTGCGTTTGCGTTTTTTTAATAAAATTAGATTTCCAAAATAAGCGGCAATACTACGGGATTACGTTTATAGGTAATGCGGAAATAATGTTTGACCGTTCTTTGGATTGAAGTTTTAAGCGCGGCAATAGTATACTTGCCTTCCAACGACTTATTAAGTTCCGCCGCAACCTGACGTTTGATTTCTCCTGCGGGATTATCCCCTGCGCCGTCGCCGCCGAAGAAACAGCCTCGGCTGACGATTTCGATATCGGTAACCAACTTACCGGTTTGCTTGCTTATGCCCGCAACGCAGACCAAAATTCCGTCCTCGGCAAGGGTTAAGCGGTCGCGCAGTACCATATTGCCCACGTCGCCTACGCCCAAACCGTCTACCATTATGCTGCCGCTGGAAACCTGTCCGGTAATTTTGAAGAAGTTATTGTCTATTTCTACGCAGTCGCCCAAATCGGGAACAATTATATTTACTCGTTTGTGACCCAGTTTTTCCACCAACATAGAGTGCTGTTTTAAATGTCTGTACTCGCCGTGCACGGGGATAAAATACTTAGGCTTGACCAAAGTGTAAATGAGTTTTAATTCCTCC
This sequence comes from uncultured Christensenellaceae bacterium, assembly GCA_910587795.1. Lineage (GTDB taxonomy): Bacteria > Bacillota > Clostridia > Christensenellales > CAG-314 > Fimimonas. Next base: position 48,343 of record CAJUNH010000010.1, on the reverse strand, counting down.
TGACAGGCGTGACCCGATACGTGCACCGACGACAGCGCCGAATACACCACGACCGCGCCCAAACGGTACAGCTTGTTTATTACGTTATACACGTCCCTTTCGTTACCCGGGATAGGCGTTGCGGATATTACGATCGTATCGTTGGAACCTATCTGCACTTTGTTAAACTCACCGTCCGCCATACGCGTAAGCGCCGACATCGGCTCGCCCTGACTGCCGGTGGAAAGTATCACCAACTTGCCGTCTTCCACGTCGCCGATTTTGTCTATATCTACAAAAATTTTGTTGTCTACATGCAGCATTCCTACGCGCTTGGCAGTTTCGATATATTTAATCATACTCCTGCCCGACACGGCAATTTTACGCTTGTACAATGCGGCAAGTTCTATTATCATACCCAATCGGTCGATGTTGGAGGCAAACGTCGCAATAATTATACGCCGTCCTTTTGCGTCCTGAAAAACCTTGTTGATAGTTTCCTGCACTACCGATTCGCTCATGGTATAACCGGGCTTTTCCACGTTTGTGCTTTCGCTCATCAGCAGCAAAACGCCCTGTTTGCCGATTTCCGCAATGCGGTTAAGGTTCATAATTTCGTTGCCTAAGGGGGTGTAATCGATTTTAAAGTCGCCTGTGTGCAGTACCGTGCCCAAAGGCGTACGCAAGCATATGGCAACCGAACCCGCAACCGAGTGCGATACGTGTATAAACTCGGCGGAAAAATCGCCCAGCGACACTATGCTTTTAGAGGAAACGGCAACCATATTTACTTTGTCGAGCACACTGTGTTCCAACAGTTTGTTTTCTACCAAAGCAAGGGTAAGTTTTGTGCCGTAGATATCCACTTTACCGCCCAGTTTTGCCACAAGATACGGCACCGCGCCGATATGGTCCTCGTGTCCGTGGGTAAGCAGCAAACCTTTTATTTTAGAACGGTTTTCCACCAAATAGCCCATATCGGGTATTACCACGTCTACGCCGGGCATATCTGCGTTGGGGAAAGTCATGCCCGCGTCCAATATCACTATGCTGCCGCCGTACTCAAACACGGTCATATTTTTGCCGATTTCCCCCACTCCGCCGAGAAACATTACTTTAAGTTTACCGTGCGGACGGTAGTGGTCGTCAAAAGAAGCTTTTACCGCGCTTTGAGGTTTTTTGCGCTGTTTGGGATTGTTGGTATAATGCTTGGTATCGGTAAGCTTTGGAGCAAAACCGCTTGTAACTTCCGCCAAAACGTTTTGTTTTTTACCGCCGCGAGGCGTTCCCGTTTTGCCGGTTTGTTTAGCCCTATCGTTCGGCAAAGCCTTTACCGCTCCGTTTTCGCCCGTTTTACGCTGCGAATACTGTTTTTTTTCTTTGTTATCTGTCTTTTCTTTCATATATCCTCTTTTATACGGAAACAAAACCGCAAATACGACGATGCGGCTGTTGTTTAAATTATTCTGTTAAAAATTTTATAAATTTACGCGCAAATACAAGACGGAATATACCCGCCGACCTTTTCCTTCTACTTGATTTTGCGCTTTTTATTATACCTTTCCATGCCGTCGATAGCAATTCGCTTGTGGAAATAAGGACGGTTGTTCGATTCAAAGTATTCCACAAAATTAACGCATTTAAGCACAAAAAACAGTATAAAATTAGGTACGGTAACAACTGCCGTCAAAGCCCAGCCGTTACCTACAAACATCACGCCTACAAGGGATATTACCAGCATTAAGCACATAATTATCAGCGTTTTCCAAAATACGTGCCAAAATCTAAACGCTATTTGAGATAATCCCTTTTTAAACGCCTGCCTTACAGACGTTTCCTCGCAGACGACCGAGGGCAGGCAAAAAGCAAACATAGTTTGCCGTGCGGCGTACAGCAGGACGAGTATTATCATTGCGGGGATAATAGTCCACCACCTAAACGCCACCAAAAACAGCAGATACAGCCCTATCGAACCTGTCAATAAAATAATATCCAGCGGCAGCGTAAGCACAAGCTGCAAGCAGATAAATCCCCACGTACGCCCCTGTTTTTTTAATAAAAACCACAAAAACGGGCGTTCGGCGTTAGACGTCATAAACTCCTCTATTTGGCATGCAACCGTAACATCGGTATACGCAACAAACAGCCGATACACAAGCATTGTGACAAACACTAAAATGTACGACAACGTCATACCGCCCCAAGGGTGACGGATAGAGCCTATATTCTGTTGTATATTGGAAATAAGTCCGTTTAAATTTTGCGTAAAAACGGAGCTGTCAAACGTACCGTCGATAATTGCCGATACTGTTTGCTGAATAAAGTCCGCAATGCCGCTTGCCGTAACGACGTTTAAAATATCGGTAGCCAAACCGCCGAAAACGGTTACTACAAACGCGAGAATCAGCACAAGCACCAAAACTTGGCAAAATAACGATTTAAACAGAACCTTCCAGTTAAAGGAAGCAATGCTAAGAGATTTTATCATAAAACAAGCCTCCTAATCGAACATTATCCGCCTAATGTCACGGCGTTCGCCGCCGACAAAATCGTAGTATACCTTGTATGCAAAACACGGCAAATACATTATTAACATCAAATATACCAACGCGTACAACACTACGTCTATATGGTACGGGGAAAGAAAATACCCTGCCGCCGCAACAGCGTATCTGCCCAAAGTATATACAACGCAGGAAATAATTACCGCTTTGGTTTGTTTGCTCATAACGCGGACGGAATGGGCAAATGCAACGTTAAGACGGTAATGCTCGCTGTATTTAATAGGTAACGCCAATACTAACAGCATAAATACCCAAGCAATCAAAAAATGCAATATAAAGTTAACCGACAAACCCACTGCGCCAACTGCAACGGGGTTACTTACACTCTTTAAAACATACACTATACCGGCAGACAGCAGCATCGTAATTTCGTATCCTGCAATAATACAAACAATAGTAAGCATAACGGCAGGCATAAAAGCAAAGGAACGTCTTAGAGGTACGGCGGACATTTCGCCTATGTGCATGTGACGGTTTATTTTTACTATAAGCATACTTACCGTAAAGCACAGCAATAAAAAAGCAAGCAGAACCACCCACCAAAACTTACCGAAACGCATAACGGTAACAGCGCGGCTAAACAGGAAAAAGAGATTTTCGTCGGTCAGTTCGTTATTTGCAAGCGCGCGGAAAAACTCCGCCTCGCCGGACGGATTTATAAAAAACGCCATAAGTACGGCTACGGGCAGCGCAACGTATACCAACCTACCGAAATTTCTAAACATGTACGCCAACGCAGACCTGCTTTGAAACCTCACGGCAAAAATCCCCCTTATAATGATATAAAATAAGTATACACTATATTTAACTATTTTACAAGCATTTTAAATAAGCTGATTGCACAGTGAAATTAGAGTTCGGCAATAATAGAATACGATAAAATATAATTTTAATTATGAGGCAGGCAGCCTTAACTTTTACGTTCTGCCGCCAACCGAACGCATTTTAAACATTAACCGCCGAAATAAAAAAGCGGAACACGCAGTTTGGTACGTATTCCGCAATTTTTTTTTGAAACGCGTCGGCTGTAACTGAAAAACGTTTTGTTTCGGCAAACAGCACGCGCAGTTTTTTTAATTGAGATTTCTGTTTATGTAATCTATCAGCGTATTATAATATTCCTTTAAATGCAGTCGGCAAAAGTTATCCCCCTGCACTACGGCAAGAGCCTCTTCCCTGTTACCCAAAGCGGAAACGTATCTCGTTAAAATGCCGTATTTTTCCGTGATGATTGCCTCTTCGTATCCTGCCGCGCCTATTTCGTTACGCAGTCGGCGCGCTTCAAACGCTCTGTCGTATTCCGCCTGACGGGCGTATTCGTAAGCGCGGGCGCGTGAGTAAAGATATTTTTGTTCTTTTTCCTCTAACCCGTTATTGTATTTTTCCGTGCGGATTTTTTCCGCATCGTCCTTTGTTTTCAGGCTGTTATACGCCGTCTGCGCACGCGCATTGCGTTCTTCTTCCAACTCCGCGACGGAATTATTATAGTTTAGATCCAAAACTTCGCGCTGTTTGGTTATTACGTTGCGTTCCGCATCGGCGCTTGCGTTGGCGTTATCCACGTCCGCCTGATACTGCGTTCGGCGCTGTTCGGTAATTCTGCTTAGCGCAGACGAATACAGCAGTCCCGCGTCTATAAGCTTACTGCGGATCGTTTCGGCGTCGGTATTAAAATCCGCCGCAAGTTTTGCAAGCGCTTTACGGGCGGATTCCTCAGCGTTAAGCAGCGCGCGTTCCGTTTTATTAACGTCGGCGCTATAACTTTTATTCAGCGCAAGCAGCCGTTCCAAATAACGCGGTTTTACCTGCAAATCCGCTTCTTCCCTAAGCTCACGTTCGGTTTTAGGCGTAAATTCCAGCCGCGGCAAATCCAAACTTTGGGGCATATCCAAAAGCGGCTCGTTATAATCCAAGCTGTATTTTCTGTCCACCGCTTCCACTTGCGTTTTTACGGGAGCAAACTCCGCCGCAAGCTGCTGATATCTGTCCTGTGAAATCGCCATCACCTCTCCTCCTTGTAAATTTCCGCCTCAATCGAAAAATCGCTTACGTCCATAGCGCAATTTGCCGATTCTATCTTTATATCAAAAATCCGTCCGCAGCACATAAGGGGAATAACCTGCGGATTGACGTTTCCCCTAATAAACTTAGTTACGGTATGTTTACCGTTATAGACGGACAAAACAATATCGCTTTTAGAAGTAAGCGTAACCCTACGCAGATGTTTTATGCAGTCGCAGCCGAAGTCCAACCCGCTGCGGACAAATACGGCGTTAGCATACTCGTCCGCAACGCCGTTAAAATACATATCGCCGCCTATGCCGTACAATTTTCCGCGCCAGTAATACACGTCGGCATTGTTGCCGTCCAAGACCGCAATGCAAGTTTGCTTATCTACGTCGAACGCATACGCTTTGCGAACGCTGCCGCAAGGCGCAACCAGTATATAATACCCCTCTGCAATGCGCGCTTTACAGTTTGCAAAATCCAAAGCTTTTGTGCCGATATTTTGAAATATTTTTTCGGTTCTGCCGTTTTTGATACGGTAAAAACCGCTGCTTGACGCAAAAATCAGGCTGTCGTTAAGTAACAATGCGGTATCGCGGTACACCGTGCCTAAGTTATATGCAACGGGGGTTATCGATACTTTGCCGAAATCATACGACAGCACAATTTTGTAACAGACGTCGCCCAACGCATATATAACGTTACGACCTGCCGCTTTTACAGCCTGACACGGCGTAGGTAAATCCGCATAAATCATATTGTCTTCGTCTACGTACAGATTATCGCCGCCTGCCGAAGAAATCCACAAACGCACGCCGTTTTTTTCCAAAAGAACAACGCGTTCGTTGGCGGAGGTAACATCCGTAAAACTGCCCCTATCCATAACTTGGGCATTGTCGGCGGTTATTTTCCAAAAGCCCGCCGCGTCGTAACAGACGTATAAAGCATCGCGGTATACGGCGGAGCTTAAATCTTTGATTTGTTTTGCAGCGCGGTGAACCATTACGGGATCGCCGCCGCCGTTATACAGACACATCGTAACGGGAGTACAAAGAAATAAGCCTTGCGCGGTTGTATTGGCAAAATGCGTAAAATTGCGTATCACCGACAGCGGCTTAAATGCATGCAAGGATTGCAAACGCCCGTTTAAAGCTTTTATGCCGTTGCACTGCATCGCTTCCGCCCTGTTTATATTCAGTTTAAAATCTTCACGGTATATTAAGCGTGTAGGATTGTGCCCTTTCATATCCACCTCCGCACAGGCATTGTTTTTTGCGGAGCGGTTGCCGCAGCCGACAGCGCGTTACGGTATTTTTCGTCCCAGCTTAAAGATTGATTGAAATCGCCCCTGCGGCGTAGATACTCCGTAATGACTCCGTAAATAAATATACGGAACGTCATTCGGGGATTAGCAGGCAAATCGCTAAGCAAATCAACCTCGGCAGGCGCGCGGGCGTAAGTAAGGTTAAACTTGCCGTTATACGGCGCGTACAGACACCCTTCCCCTTGCATAAAACGCACTTTGTTACCCTCGGCGTCGCGCAATGCCAAAATACGCAATATTTTCAGGCGCGACACGTCTATTTTGCCTTCCTTTGCCTCCACAACCGTGGTATGACAGTCGGCAAATTTATCGCGGTACAATTCTTCCAAAACGTAATTGCAGCAGCTTACGATAGACGCTGCGTCGCCGTCCTGCTGATATTTGGCGATTTTATCCTCTTCGGGCGAAACACTTTCCGCAATACCGATATTTAAAATGGTATCGACGGTTTCCACTACTTCTAAAATTGTCATTAAACCTCCTGTAAATTTTAAGTTAAACGTTAACTGCCGCCGACAATAAAACAACGGCCGACTTGCCTGGCAAAATTATCGCCGCGTTAAAAATTTTGCGGCGCTCTAAAAAGCCGCGTCTGCATAAATTTTTATGCAAACTAAAATGTGAAAAAACGATTTTTTTAGGTTAATAGTCCGTCAAATTTTTATTATGACGTTCTATTTCCGCAAAAAGCTGTTTAGCGCGGGCAACCGAAGTGTATCGCGCGTACTCTACGGTACGGCAGTCCAATTCGTCGTACGGCACGGCAAAGGCAAGAGAGATCCCTTGCACGTCTGCATTGTAAACCTCGTACTTACAGCTTTTTGCGTTATAATACAATCTGTAATTGCCGTTTACGGATTTAAGCCGCGCGGCAACGTCGTACAGATCGTCTGTTATCGGTATTAAATGTTCCATTGGTTTTGCTCCTTGTACCTAGTCGAACGGTTTTTTATCCGTAAACGGTACGCCGAACCGCAACCGCGCAATATACACTTATTCGGCTGCGATTTTCGGGTACCGTATCGGCGCGCAATATCGATTTGTTGTCCGTGCAGTATTTAAAAACCGAACAGCAGACAAACATTCGTTACGCGCCGAAATTAGATTTTTACATTATTAAACTCAGGCTTCGGTAATACCCGTTATTACGCCCTGTCCCGCGGGACGGTCGCACAGCATATCCGCATACTTAACCAACGTTGCAGTATACACGGGTTTGTTTGCCACTTGTTTTATTACCTTGCCGTCGTCCCCTTCCAACCAACGCCAGTCGCACAGCTGATGCAAATGGAAGTCCGCCGTATTAAGTACGTACATAGTACCGCTTGGGCAAAAACGGTCGCTTACAATAGGTATACCGTTGTAGCTTATAGCTTTATAACCGCCGGTAAGATTCATAACGTCTACGTTTGTGCGGTTGGTTACAAGATACTCCTGATAAGCGCGCTTGACGCCGCTGCTGCAAACGATAAAATCTGCGGAAGAACCTGCCGTTTCTTCCAAATTGTCTATTACCGTTTGAATTGTAACGTCGTTTAAGCTTGCCGACGTTTTTTTGTACGGGTTAAGCCACTTGTTAGCCGAACGGGACAATCCGTACAGCGTTGCGGAATTGCCGAATATTGCGCCGAGACCCGTCAGTTCCTTATTGTAACTGCCTTGCACGGTAAGCTTATCGCCAAGAGATACCGCGCCCGCCGCAATAGCCGCGCCGTTAAGCGTAATCTTTTTTGCTGCGCGGTCCACTTCGGTTATACGGCGCGCGGACGCGATTACATTGCCCGTTGCGCCGCTTAAAACGTCCACTACCATACCTTCCATAAGGTTGCGTACTTCGTCTACGCTAATAACGTTGCCGCTGTTGGACGAGGCGGTTGCCAACACACCGCTGCCGTCGCCGAACAGCATACGCCCGAAGTTGAATTTGGACGCTTTAAGCAGTCCTTCCATTTCCGCTTCCAGCAAATTTACAAACGCGCCGACGTTGTTTTCGCTTGCGCGCACGGCTTTGTCGCTTATCTCTATTGTGCCGTAAAGGTTTTTTAACGTAAGCACAAATTGCGCGTAGTTATTTGCGGCGGATTTAGGCAGTTCGCCGTCCTCGCTGCCCGCGCCTATACCGCCGTTTACTCCAAAAGGCGCAAGTTTGCGGATTTCCTTGCCCCACACGTCGGCGGCGGTTTGGCTGAATTTTGCAAACAACGGGTTTACCGCTGTGTTAAGCTGCTCGGCGACTACGCCGAGATAGAGTGTTTTTAGCGCTTTGTCTGCGCTGCTGAGTGTTACCATGTTTGTTTTCTCCTTTATTCGTTAAATAATTGTTTTGCCATTACCGACGCTTCCTTTATGGTTTTGGGGCGCGAAGGCAATGCCATAGATACGTTGCCGCCGCCGTTAATTAAGCGCGGCAAGGGTTGAGGCGCGGAAACACTATCGGCGGCAGGGGCATTTACCTCTGCGGGGACTGCGCCGATATTTTCCTCTGCAGCGGCGTTTCCGTCCTCGGCTGCCGACGGTGGCGTCTGCGCGCTTGTACCGTCGTTTTTACTATTTACTTCCGCTTGTTTTTGCAAATCCGCAAGCTGCTGACACTTGCGCGTAAAACTTTTTTCCAGTTCCTCGTAGCCGCGGAGAAGTTCCTCGGCAGAGCTGAATTTTCCGTATTCCATAATTGTTAACCGTTCTCCTTAAAGTATTGTTTATGTTTTTGTATATGGGCGACGATTTTATCGCGCACGGAGATATCCAGCTTATCCGCGCACGACAAAACGTATCGGGTGTGTTCCTCCGCGTGCAGCAAATGGTCGTCTATCTGCAAAACCTCCGCGCGGTTAATATCCAAATTTTCCGTTTCGGCGCGGGCAATGTGGAGCTGCGATACGTCTTGCGCGTTATCCCAGTTTCCAAAGCCCATAATAGTAAGAATTTTTGCCTTGGACGACTGCGAAAGCTTTCCCTCTTTATCCGTTAAAATGCCGGCGTTTAGTAAATCGAACAACATCGTACGTCGGGTTGCGGGAGTATCGGTAAACTCGTTTTCCGTTTCAAAAACGATATCGTCGCCGCTTACGTCGCCCGACGTAAAGTAAAATACTTCCGCCTTGCCCGAGTCGTCGGCAATGCGTATCAGCTTTTGCGAGGACACAAACTGTTTGTAAAGTCTTAAAAACATTTTGGATATTTTGCGTATTGCTTCCCTTATGCTGTCTATACTGCACGCAACGCGTATGTCGTCCTGTTCGGCAATCAACTGTAACGCCACTCCGCTTGTGACGGTTTGGGGAGTATGGCTGTTTCGGGCAAATTCGCTTACGCCCGAAACCGAGACGAATTCGCTTAAAAGCTTATCTTCCTCGTCGGCAAAGTCGGCGGGTATCCTGCCGTTATCCATCAAAGCGGGTTTTTCCGCCCCTTGACGGTAGACGAGTATTTTACCCGGCGAAAGTCCTTCCTCTTCCAAACTGTCGGTATCCACACTGCCGTTTTCCACCGTCAAAACTCCCATAGACAAGCGGTTTAAAAATTCGTGTTTGCGGTTTTTGACAGCATTGTAAGCGCGCTGAATAGGTATAACGCGTTCCACTATGCTTGTACCCCAAAAACAACCTGCCTGTTCGTGAGAGGTCTGCCTTATAAACGGATAGGCGCGAAGTCCGTCGTCGCCCAAAACATACGGCATATCGCCGAAATATACAAGCTTGTCGCCCGCTACGATTTCCAACCTGCCGAAAGGCAAATCCCTTGTCGGCTTGGTATAACGTTCGATTACCAACGCCTGATTTTGTTTTTCCTCCTGCGTAACGGACACCGTTGCGCTGCTGTAACCCAATCCGCCGATTGTTGCGTTTCCGTCCAAGCCGAACACTTTAACCGACGTACCCGCAACGTCTATACCCCAAATATCGCGGATAGCTTCCGCAGGATAAACCTTTGCGTGGATTACCGACGTACAGTCGTCCAACGTTTCCGTAACGTTAGAGTCGGGATAAATTTCAAACGGCGAACAAACGGACAGTCCTACGTCGCCCGCCTGACTGTCCCAGCTGACCTTGTAAAACGCCGTTCCGCATACTTCGCTCCAATTCGTCGCCCTGCCTATCGCCTGCGAAAGCTGCGTTTTATCAGTGACGTAGCGGAGTATTTTAGACGTAAGTTTGGCGGCGTTTACGTCGGCGTCGCTATTTGTAAACGGGCGCACTATAGGGCGAGGACGGACTCGGTTTAAACGTGCAAGACGCGTTTCCACAATGGGTGCAATATGATTAAAAACCTGCTTCTCCTGCCAAAAATAATATTTTTCCTCCTGCTCGATTGCGCCTTGCGCAGAAGCTACGCAATACTGGTTGCCCATTACGAAATTCATATTTAACTGCCAAGCAAGCTCGTAGGGTCGGCGCATTTTTTGGCGGTTTGCAAAATCCGCCTTAACCTCGGCTACAACGTCCTCGGCAAAATTAACATTATTATTTTTTGCCTTCATCTTTCCTCCTGATTTCTATCTTTGCGGCGGCTTTCTTCCAATCGCTTTATAGTGTTTTTGGGGCTTTTGGGAGCGGTTCGGCTTAAAATATCCTCGCCCAAAGCGTTTATACATTCGGCGCACAGGTTACACCGCGACGCCCTGCCCTTTAATGCAAACGACGCTGCCGCATCGTTTTTACAGTTGTAACAGTCGCACTTGACTTTTGTATTTATGTTGTTAAGCATACGTTTTCCTCCTATATTTTTTAAATTTAAAATGTCTTATTAAACGCCGTCGCCGTTATCGCATAAAAGTCCTATCAAACGGCGGCGTTCCCGCTCTAATTCCTCATCGGTCATATCGGCAACGGACAAATCGGCGTCGTTAAGTTCCAACAACGCTTTGCACGCGGCAACGTCGGGCGGACTGCGTTTTGTGACGACTTTACTGCGCACCAGTTTCTTTTCGCCGTCGGCAACTACGTATTCGTCGGTTTTTTCCTTAGCAAGGTATCCCTTTGCTTTTTTCAGCAGAATTTTTATCAGCAATTCCTTAACGTCCCGCTTCATACGCGCCCCCGTCTAAGCCGTCGGTAAAGCCGCTCCTTATCGCGCGCTACTCGGCTTTTTTCTTCCGCGCGCATTTTTTTCTGCATTGCGCATACGTAATACCTCAGTTCGTCCATAGCGTGGTCGTCCCGTTTTACGGGATTATCGTCGTTACCCCAAAAATAGCTTTTAAATTCCCTTATCATATTTACGCAGTTGCTGAACACGTACAGTTTAGGCAAACCGACAAGGGGTTTTATCAAGGCTTTTACTTTGTTAATTCCAAAATACACGCTTTTGTTTACTTTTGTGTTTACAGCAATACCCTGTTCGCAAAACAGCTCGGCAACGCTCTTTTCGCTTGCAAGCGTGCGCTGATTTGCCGCGCTGTCGCACAAGGCGTTTATGCTTCCGTCGCGGTTGCGCTTCCAGTTAAGTTTACGGCAGATTTCCTTTATGCGCTGGGCGTGGTAATCCACGCTGCGGTTTGCCTCGTAATGCTCCGCCACTACGTAGACGTTGCCGTCGTAATCTTGACAATACCAGTGACAGCTCAGCGGATTGTTTAACCCCGGATCGATGGACAGAGTGTCCTGCCACTCGGCGGGTAATTCGCGCGGTTCTATTACGTTAAGCTCGCTAAATTCGCCGTAAACAAGCCCCGTATTACCCGTAAACTTACCGTAGCGGCGGCTTTCCAGCATATCGGCAGACAAGCTTGCGCTTATTTCGGCAATTTCTTCCGCCGAAAGATACGGGTTGTCCGCCCATTCCATAAACTCGTACCAAACCTCTTTGCTGTTGTGCGCGTTAAGATAAATTTCGTCGTATACCCAAGTTAACCCTTTAAGCGGCGTCATTGTGCCGAAAATATGCCCGCGGCGGTCGAGAATACGCATTTTACACTCCTCGTATACGTCGTGCGGAGGTTCCTCGTCGAACCACACGAAATCCAAACTCGCCCCCTGAAATTTATCCCGCCCCGCCTCGCAGCTTTTAAAGGCTATTTTCGACGTGCCGCCGAATACGTTTTTTACTAAAATATAGTCTATTACTCCGTGCGCGGGACTGCCTTTACTGCCCGTAATCATCACAACATCCTCTATCCAAGCCGGATCCAGATAATACAGCACTTTTTGCTGTGCAACTTCCCTTTGCACCTGCTGCGAAACCGATACCACCCAGCAAGACACCGCCTTGTTAGCTCTAAATGGATGTATTCCCCGCGCAAGCCAAACAGTTTCCACCGCTCCGCACTCCGTTTTACCGCTGCGGTTTCCGCCGAATACCCAGCGGTTGCGGCGCATACATCGGTGAAACTCCATTTGCTTTGCATGTACTTTACCTTTGTTGTACCGCGCAAGCGGACTGTTTTTGCGGCGCGTCTGCTCTTTTTCGATTGCCTTAACCCTCTGCAAAATATTTCGATTTTGTCCGCTTATATTAATGATTTTATTTTCCATTTTCATCTCCTGATTAAAATACGAACTACGCGCAATCCGCCGCAAAAATAAAACGCCGAAATACCGCTGTTTTCCTTATCCGTCGGTTTCGGGCAAACTTTTTTTTGCGTTATCTTCAATCTTCATACCTATGCGCATTTGCGATAACTTTGTTTTACAGCGAACCGCGCGGAAACAATAACCCGCGCGGCTTTCGTCCTTACCCGCCCCCACTTTACATAAATAGGCAAAATTAGTAGCTTACCGAATTGTATAATGCCAAGGAGAGAGGCGTATATGAAAAAGAAATTTGCAGTATTGTTAATTTTTGTCTGCGTTATGCTTAACGCGTTTGTTTTTCCGTCCTTCGCTTATGCGGACACGGTGTACGGCTGGGCGCGTATCGTAAAAGACTCCGTAAATTTATTTGCCGACGAAAATTGCGAAAAGACAATGTTTATACTGGAAAAATCCTACTACGTGGAAATTTTACAGGAATTAGACCGCGTATATATGGTGGAAGTTATGCAAAACAAAGCGGGGTTTCCGTCCATACTGGGGTATGTGCGCAAAATAGAAGTAACTCCTACGGAGGTTGCGCCCATAAGTCCTCTTTACCCAACCGAGCAGCTGTACGTCACGGCGGATTCCGCCCCTTTAAAATTACTGCCCACACCCTCGGCGGAAAACGTCATTGTTGCAACCACAACCCAAAAACTCAGCTACTACGGCAAACTTACCCATTACGGCAAAAGCTGGTACTACGTGTGCTGCGGGGGTAAGTTCGGCTACGTAGAGGTAAGCAACGTATCCAAACCTTCTATAAGCCTGCACCCCACGCCGCTAGAACCGTCCCAACCGGTAATAAAACCGACGGAGCCGACGGACAAAACACCTACCGACGACGAGAAAAACAATAATAAAGCGCCTGCAAGCGAAATACTGCTTATAGTATTTGTAGTACTGCTTGCGGGAGGACTTACTCTTGCGCTTTTTTTGCCGGGCAATAAAGGCAAAGCCGAAGTGTTTGACACCGACATTTAAAAAGCGCTGCGTCGCCGCGCCTTTTTCTTATCGTTAAATAAAAAGAATACAGCGTTGCTTAATAGTTTTTTAATCTTTTATAAAAACGTTTTTCAATCCGCATGTCGGTTGAGCACAATCGCTAAGAATTGCGGTTTGCAATAAAATAGTCGGCGTAGTTATTTGCCAACCAGTATTCGTCAAAGCCTAAGTTTATCAGCGCGCGCTTAAACTGCCTGCGCGCTTGCTGTAACTTACGGTACAGCGCGGAACGGCTAATTCCGTAGCGCAAAACCAAAACATCGGCGGGAATGCGTAAAATATATGCGTGCGTAAGCAGCTTGCGGAATTCGTTATCTATAACCGTCAGTCCGTCTGCAACGGCTTTACAAAAAAGACTGCATGCGTCACGCAAACGCAATATCGCGCATATCCCTTCTATTTGCCCCATCGTTCCTCCTTGCGCGGTTAAATCGGTATGCGACTTTACCGCTCTTACGCGAGCCTCCTTTGCATAAATATTATAAAGCTTACGCATACGTTTGTAACCGCGCAGCATTGTCAATTCGTGACTCATGCGTTCACCTCCCTTTTTCTATTTCAAACCGAACGTATTATAGAACTTTTGTTCGATTTTATGAAAAAATTATATCACAGTAAATATGACAACTGTTTGTCAGTTTTTAATTTTTTTGCCCAATTTTTTTTAAATTTTTTATTTTTTATAATATAAAAGGGCAGATTTTACTGCCAATCGAATAGTAACGAATACTAATGTTATACATCTTGCACAAAACTTGTATTTTATAACAAAATGGAAGATACTAATAAAGCAAAAACGATCTAATCGGCTGACTGTAACGCAAACAAATAACGCGAAAAAAGTTGAAAAAAAACGCATATTGTAATATAATGTAAATAAATATGCGCTTTACTGCGCAGGCACAACACAAAAGCTTTAAATTCGGCTGCACATGACCAATATGCAACCGTACAAAGAGGAACTTATGAAAAAAATATCTTGCCTAAGGCGGCAACCTATCTTTATATTAATAATTGTTTTGATTACGGCAGTACTCTTCGCCTGCTTTTTACCGACGGCAGAAGCGTACGCCGCAGACGCCCCGAATACGCCTGATTCGATACACTTTATTAACCCCACCGCCATTACGGTAATGGGCGACAGACTGTACGTTGCGGACAATATAGAGGACGGCAAAACCGCTTTGCTGTACTTTGATATCGGCGGCAACATACCCTCTTTAACACGCACGTACGAGTGGGACGGAGTTATAACGGGATTATTCAGCGATAACGATACCGAGCTGTACGCGGCAATGGGCGCGACCGTTGCAGTGCTGAACGTAACAGAGGACAAAGAGCCTTCCGTTAAAGCTTCCTATGTTTTTGACAAAACCGTAAAAGGCTTTGTTAAAGGCATATTTAACCAAGCGGAAACCTACTATGCTCTGACAGACCGTTTGCTGCGCGTACGCGGAGAAAACAACTACCTGCCCACAACTCAGGGTATACTTACAAATACAAAGGGCTGCGTTGCGTTAAACGGCGTGGTATACTACGCACATCAAGACGGAACGGACTACGTGTGCGGCGGCTACGATACAAATAACGCGGCGTTTTTGGAGCAAACGTTGTCTTTTAATAACGAACCCAAAGGGTTGATTACCTACAAAAATAACGTTGCGTTTTTTACCGACCACAGTATAAAATACGTTAACGACATTACAATGGGATACTGGACAAACAACCAACCGCTGCAAGGCAACGCATTGGAAACGTTAATCGACGATACGAGTAATAAAACGATTGCAGACGTTGCTCTGCACGGCGAAACGTTATTTATTTTAAACGACGGCATCAATAAAATAGATATGTATACAAAAGGAGAAAACGGCTACGGCGTAACTTATACAATCGGCAGCGATATTGTAAATTACACCGTCCCCACCGCTTTTACCGATTATACGTTAGCGCGCTCCAACGGATATCCCACTAATATCGTATACAAAACAAACGCAAAAAACAGTATTGAGGAAATAATTACCAACGCTACGGAATACATCATTTTAGGTTACGATAACGACGTAAACAGCCACTATTACTATGTAATGACGGGAGATAAATTCGGTTGGGTTAAAAAATCTGCGGATAACGCCACTCCCGAAACCGACCCTAAAATCACCGTGATAGACAACCGCGTGGGCGAGGAAGGTTACAGTTACGAAACAAAGTTTACGTCGCTAAACAGCGTGTATATATACGACCTGCCCATAAGCTCGGCAAGCCAAACACAGTTTACGCAAACCGCCGAGAATATGAAACCTGTTAAAGTATTGCAGGAATTTAAAGAGGGCGAGCAAATTTGGTACTACATTTCCTTCGACGAAGGAAAAACGGGTTTTGTAAAGAAAGAATCGGTAGGCAAATTTCACATTGTCCGCGACGAAACAGATACCGAACTCGAAACAGAAGGGCTGCGCAAAATTAATTCCAGTTTGTTTAATGCCGTAAGTCTTTACGCCACCCCAGACTTAGAAGAGGGGGAAACGGTTGCGGACGCAGACGGCAACGTACTTAAATTGTATTCCGGAGATAAAGTAGATCTTATTTCTGCCGAAAACGGCGTTGCCTTCGTTATGGTACAGCATACGAACGGAAAATGCGACTTCGGTTATATAGAAGCAAACAGACTTATCGGCGTACACGATATGACGACTAATTCCATTGTGGGTATAAGTCTGCTTGCCTTTGCTATCGTGCTTGCGGTAATTTTAATTACGGTATATTTTAAACGTAAAAAGAAAATACGCGCCAACAAAAACTGATTTTAACGGCATACGGCGGCACCGCCGCCGAAATAAAAACAGTTCGGGCACGAAATTTACTTATACAAATACAAAAACTCCCGCACAGACTGCGGGAGTTTTTATTACTTATATACTTTAAAATACGTTACACTAAAATTGTTTTTTCCTTATTACAGTGTGTTGTACGTGCCTGCGGCTTTACGCAGCTTTTAAAAGCGTCAAAATTTACCGTACGAAAGTAACAACCGTTTTATTTACTGAACATAATTATATTTGATTTAAACCGATTGACGTAATTTATTATTGAAAACAAGACGCCGAATTTTAGTTATCGGCAGCTGCGGATTCTTTTAATACGGTGATTTTACTGACCGATACTTCGTACGCCGTGCGTGTGACGACGGTATCGTCGTCCAAACGCTTTTGATAATTACGCGACTGTACGCGCCCTACTACGCTGATATGTTCGCCCACAGACAGATTGCCGGCAAAACGCGCATTGCGTCCCCACACAATGCAGGGGATATAATCGCTTTTGTTGTACTGACGGTTGACGGCAATAAGCAAATCGCAGATTTCTCTGTTAAAAGGCGTTGTACGGTATATGGGCTGCTTGCAAATATAGCCCGTCAATTCCATCATATTAGGGTTTAAGTCCTCGTCAAAAGGCATAACGTCCCGCGCAAACACCGTAAGCATCAGCTTACTGCGGTCGCCTATAATTTTGTTATAGCTGCGAAACTGTCCCTTTATTGTTACGTCGTTACCCTCGGCAAGATACTCGCCCAGCAAATGCTCGGATACGGAAATAGGCAGAACGTCTTCCATACCGCTTAGACGTTTTACAGACAGGGAAACCTCGTAAAACTTTTCGCCGAACACTTCGTGCGAAAATACGGGTTGACTTACTACTTTACCGCTTAAAGTAATTGTGTTGTTTGTCATAATCGTGTTCATATACTTTACCTTCCTAAGTTTTTTTAAAGCTTGTGTAGATTTATTTTAATCTTATCAGCGTTATGCGTTATTACCGTTTGACTTGCTTATCTGCTTACCGGTGCCGTCTATATAATAATTATCCGTATAAATCAGCTCGCCAATGGTACAAAATTTAAGTTTTTTAAGCTGCAACGCCTCGAATATCAGCGGTAACGCCTCTACGATATGGTCGCTGTTGTTGTGGCACAAAATTATATCGCCGCTTTGCGCCTTTTGAACGCGTTCGGCAATCTGCACGGCGGACAAACCCTTCCAGTCTAAGCTGTCTACGCTCCACTGGATTGTATACAAGCCCAGTTCGTCGGCAACGTTTAACAGTCTATTGTTGTAATCGCCGAACGGCGGACGGAACAGCTGCACGGGTTTTCCCGTAATATCCGCTATTTTGCGGCAAGACGATGTAAGTTCGCTGTTGATCTTTTTTTCGTCCAGTTTGCTCATTTGAGGGTGCGTTTCGCTGTGGGTGCCTATTTCAAACCCGCGCGAAGAAATTTCCGCAACCATTTCGGGGTACTTGTCTATCCAAAAACCCACTAAAAAAAACGTCGCTTTAACGTTGTAGCTTTCGCATACGTCCATAATTTGACGCGTTTTATCCGCGCCCCAGGCGGCGTCAAAGCTTATCGCCACGTAATTGTCGCTTCTGTCTACACAGTAAACGGGTACTTTACGCCCTTCCGCATATGCGGACGATATTCCGCCGATAAAAGCCGCAACCATTACGCAGCAAAGCGAAACGGCTATTGCCGCTATTGTTTTTTTCATGCACAACTCCTTTACAATATATCATAAGTTACGATAAAAAACTTTTTACAAAAATGTCGAAATTTTAGTAATTGTGTGACAAATACTTTAAGGCAGTAATTTACGGTTATTTTACCGTTTTACTTATTGTATTTTATGAGTAAGCTTTGTAACATATAACTATATTTTAGCGCACGGAAACGGCAAAAAACGCAGAAACACATAAAACTTATCTGTTTTGCGCTTTTTATCGTTTTTCTTTGCACGCGTTTAATATTTATTTTACTTTTACGCAATGCGCAAGAAAAATATCGATATTAAATTTAAAAACGTTTTTTTTATACCTCTGTACCGTTTATATGACATATCGAATTTGTTTGCCGCAATTCATTGTCATTTATGGCAGACATACCGAAATGGACTTCTAATACGATCAAATTATTTTTTTAACTTTACGGTCAGTTTATCGGTTTGTTCGTCGTATATTGCGTACAAAATTTTATTAAGTTCCGCGTCCTCTTCCTGCAATTTGGCTTTAAGCCATTTCTTGTCCTGTTTGAGTTCGCTCAAAGCATATCCGCTTATTTGTCCGTCCACCACCACGTAATTAGGGATAGACGCTTCCTCTTCGGGGATTGCGTTAAAGTCTTCGCGCTTTAAAGGACGGGCGTTATCCTTAGGCAAAATGCTAAGCTGTCCGTTTGTTTCAAAAATGGCGTACTCGATATCTTCAAGGTCGAAATAGTTTTGCTCGCGCGCAAGCGAAACTAAGTCGTAAAAGTCTATTTTGCTTTTTTTAAGACTTTCAAAATCCACTTCGCCTCGGTCGATAAGCACCAGCGGCACGCCGCGCAAAAACCGTTTAAAAAAGTTTGCTTTGCGCCCAAGCAGCGTAACGATTAAGTCAAAGACGAAAAATATAACCATAGATATAAGGTAATAATAAAACGGAGTAGTTGTTTCCGTTGCCATTTCGGCGGCGATAGAACCGATGGATATACCGGTAACGTAATCGATAAAGTCCAGCTCCGCAATCTGTTTTTTGCCCAAAAGCTTGGCGATAACAAACAGCGTAACGTACGATAACGACGAAAATAACAATACTTTTAAAAGATCATGCATAATGCTTAGATTGTAAACAAAACCGCACAAAATTATACACGGATATTTGATAAAGGCGCCGCCTATATCTTACAATAAAAAACCGCAATCAGCGTAAGATACGCGCCGTTTGCGGATTATATTCTTATATATTAATTATTACGGGCTAAAATACTTTTTACTTAAAATACGCTGTTTAACTTAATTTACTTTGCGCGTCGTTAATAAACAAAATGCCTATCGTATTACTGCCGCAGTGAGTGGTTACCGTGCAGCCGGCAGTCGTTTCCAGTACTTCGTCGAATATGCCCCAGCTTTTTACCGTTTGCATCACTTTTTCCGTCAAACCGCCGTCCATTTTGGTGTGCGTGACAAAACAGCGCGTTTTGTCCGGCGAAGTGCAATTTTCGCGCACCCAGCCGGCATATTTTTCTATACAGCGGAGATACCGTCCCATAGGTTTGGCGGCAATACCCATTCGCCCGTCCGTAACTTCGATTACGGGGTTGATTTGCAGCAGATTTGCGCCCAAATATGCAAGCGAACTGCAACGTCCGCCTTTATACAAAAATTCCAGCTTGTCTATGATAAACGACGCCTTTACCGCCGACGCCCGTTTATAGCTCCGCTCGGCAATCTTTTCTGCGGACATACCCTGCAATGCCATATCGCACCCGTCTAAAACCAACAAACCCGTACCTGTAGACAAATTGCGGCTGTCCACCACATAAACGTTTTTAAGCTGCGAAGCGGCTACGGTCGCGTTATCAAACGATCCCGACATATCCGCAGAAATATCGTAATGCACCACGGCGTCGTAACCTTCGTTTAAAAATCCTTCAAAAAACTCTTTGTATTCTTCCGCGCTGCGCGCTCCGCTTCGGGGAAGCTTTTTACACTTTGCGTAATAATCGTAAATATCCTGCGGTTGAATTGTTACGCCGTCCAAACGGTCGTCGTTTCCCAAGGCAACGTGCAAAGGCATTATTCCTACGTTGTATTTTTGTATAAGTTCGACAGACAAATCGCAAGTGCTGTCGGCACAGATTTTAATTTTCATAACGTCCTCGCTGTAATTTTTATGTTAATGAGTTAATTAACGGTTTTTAATTATGTCGTACACAAACAATATTATTATAACATTTAAAGCGTAATTTAAGCTGAAGTATCTTTTCCTTCACCGACGGACGGACAGCAAGTTTTGCCGTCGCACGACAAACAGCCGCATTTGCCGTTTTGTCCGCGCGGAATAATACGCCCTACGCCCACCACGGTGCAATCGTCGGGAACGTCGGTAAGCACTACGGAATTTGCACCTATTTTAACGTTGTTTCCTATCGTAATATTCCCCAGTACCTTTGCGCCCGCGCCGACGGTTACGTTATCCTTTAACGTCGGGTGACGTTTGCCGCGTTCCTTACCTGTACCGCCGAGCGTTGCGCCCTGATAAATCGTGCAATTATCTCCTATTTTGGCGGTTTCGCCTATCACAACGCCCATACCGTGGTCGATAAACAGGTTTTTGCCTATTTGCGCCGATGGGTGGATTTCTATCCCCGTCCAAAACCGCGCCGAATACGATATCCACCGCGCAATAAATTTAAATTTTATTCTGTAAAAAAAATTCGCAATTCTATACCTAATTACCGCCTTTACTCCGGGATAAAACAGTAATATCTGCAAATTACTGCGTGCGGCAGGGTCGCGTTGCTTTATGGATTTAAAAAAGCCTGTCTTTTTTTCTTTCATTATTTAAAATTCACTCTATTAAACAATATAACTATTTGTTCCAGTTTAGTAGACACAACGTCAAATTGTTTTACGGTGTTTTTGTACGCAATGTAACAAACCCGCGCTATTATGGGGTTTTTAAGGTACAGAGAATTAACAAGAGCCTCGCTTACGGTTGCTATTTCCGCAACGGTTTCTTCGCTTAGATGTTGGTCGATAAGCGTTAAGCGCACTTCTTCCATTAAAGTAAAAATATCGGCAAGAGTGTTTGTTTCTACATACATATTTTCTGCCGAAAAATACTGCTGCGCCTGAGAAACAAACTCAGCGTTTAAGCTGTCGGGATCTATTTCTCTAAGCAGATTTTCTCCCGCAGCTTTAAAAGGCTTTAACACCTCGCTTGCAAAACGCGCATAACTCAGTTCGTTTGTGCCTGCATTATAATATTCGCGCAAAAAATCCAATATGTTGCGCTTGCCGCAGTCCACCTCGGTTAGCAAACATACCACAAACGCAAACTGTCGGTTGCGGTCTACGGGCAGTTTAAGCCTGCTTTCCTTTATACCGTCCGCGCTCGTCCAGGTAACGCGCGCACGGGAAAACTCGGTGGCGTACGACATATTTTTAAGAGTATTAGTCAATGCGCGGCAAAGCGTGGGCGACTTTGCAACACTTTTTAAGACGGTTGCAATGTGTTTGTCGACCAATATTAACTGCCCCTCTATCAACCTATTGACGCTACTTGTAAAAAATGCCAGCTCGTTGGTGTTCATAAATTTCCCCTACCGATTATTACAACTGCAATAAACTATGTAAAAACAGCCTGTATTGCCGATAATTTGCTGTATTGCAAGAACATATTATGCAATTAAAAACCGATAATTTATTTATGTCGGTATTATATCATATCTTTAAACGTTTTAAAAGTATTTTTACCAAAAACATTCAAAACTGTTGTTTAATGTTGCCTTTTGGTGTATAATGACAAATAGTGACTGTAAGCGCACTACATAATTTACCATAAGGGAGGCAGCTATGCAAGCGGGCATTACGCAGGACAGCACAATGAACAAGTTAATAATGTTGTTTGTGTTGGACAAGATGGAAACCGCCTTAACAGAAGCCACCGTTTTGGACTTGTGCTGCTACAAAAACAACTGGATAGATTATACAAACTGCTTGCAGGCGCTGTACGACGTCGTTCAAAACGGATTTGTATATAAAAGCACTCCTATGGGAGGTGGCAAGGAATTGTACGACTTAACCGTTGAAGGGCGCGTTTGTTTAAAAGAGTTTTATACACGCATACCGTCCAGCGTACGCCGCCTTATTGCCGACGATATAAAAACCCGACGCATAGAATACCGCCGTAATCAGGATTACGTAGCCACGTATACAAAATGTCCCGACGGCAGCTACGACGTTGTGCTTAAAATTGTAGAGCCAACAAAAACAACTTTGGAAGTTAAACTAAACGTTATGACAAGGAGCATTGCCAAGTATCTTGAACGCAGCTGGCAGGAAAAAGCACCCTCCGTTTACAGTAAAATTAACGATACGCTGCTAGACTGACAACCCTACAGAGAACAGCCCGAAGTAGTTTTTAAGAGATAATTTTACAAAAAAAACTGCAAATTATATAAAAATAATTGACAAAAGCAGCCTAATCAATTATTATAGTTAGGCAATATGCGAGATTGGCGGAATGGGCAGACGCGCACGTTTAAGGGGCGTGTGGGAGACCGTGTGAGTTCAAGTCTCACATCTCGCACCAAAGGAACACATTTGCATTGTGTTTTATATGGATTAAAGCAAGGATAATAAAGCTGTCCTTGCTTTTTTATTACGGTTACAATATTATATTGTACGCAAACGCGCTTTCCACCTAATACACTACTCATTAAAAATACGATTTAATAGCAGGCTATTAATAACGGTTAATGGTAGTTAAATTTCGTTAGCGGTCGTTAAATGCAGTTAATTATTGTTGCACATATAATTATAAACTACTAAAAACAGTAATTTGACGAGGTAAACTTATATGACAGATAAAGCACTGGTTGTAATTGACATTCAAAACGATATTACAAAAAACTATAAAGAAGTAATCGGCAATATCAATGCCGCTATCGATTGGGCTGCCGATAACAATATTCATATCGTATATATCAAACACAACAACTTATCGGCAGGCACTCGAACATTTAAGCCGGACACTCGCGGGGCAGAATTAGTACCCGAAATGAAAATAGTATCTAAAAATATATTTGTAAAGAGCAAAGGAAACGCATTGACAAGCGAAGCGTTTGCCTCGTTTATAAGCGAAAACGGTATTAAAGAGTTTTATATTGCAGGTGCGGATGCCGCTGCCTGTGTTAAATCGACCTGCTATAATATGGCAAAAAACGGTTTTAAGGTTCACGTTCTATCAAACTGTATTACAAGCTACGACAAAAAGAAAATCCCCGAAATGATAGATTATTATAAGCGCAACGGCTGCAGCGTCGAAACGTTGGGATAATTAAATTTTATTTACAGTCCTAACCCGAAAACAAATATAGCCCGCTATACTTCGATTGCGAAGATAGCGGGCTATTTGTTTGTCTGCGGACAAATTATATGACAGCAGCACTTTTTGTGCGGTCTTTGTTTGTCTGCCGCTGTTCAAAGACAGACAAAAGACCTGCTTATTAGTTTATTTATTAATAGAATCAGTCCTTTTTGCAAATTGCCACGCCGCAGCTTGCACCGATACGATCGGCGCCGTTATGAGCCATAGCGCAAGCTTCTTCGTAGTTGTGTACACCGCCGCTGGCTTTAACTTTTAATCCGTGAGGGTGCACCATATCCGCCATAATGCTTACCGCTTCTGCCGTTGCGCCGCCTTTGCCGAAACCGGTGCTGGTTTTAACAAACTGCGCGCCGGCATTTACGCATGCCTCGCATGCCGAACGGATTTGCTTATCGGTAAGGTTGCACGTTTCCAAAATTACTTTAAGCAAAATATCTCCGCACGCCTTTTTGACTGCGGCAACTTCCTTTTCTATTTTTTTCCAAGCGTTGGACTTAGCCCATGACTGATTGATAACCATATCGATTTCCGTCGCGCCCGATTTGATAGCGTTTTTCGTTTCAAACACCTTTGTTGCCGTTGTGTTATCGCCTAAGGGGAAACCTACTACCGTGCATACTTTAACGCTGCTGCCGTTAAGTTCCTTTGCGGCAAGTTTGATGTGGCAGGGATTAACGCAGACGGACGCAAAGCCGTATTGCTTCGCCTCGGCGCACAACGCTGTAATTTCGCTGTCCTTTGCGGGTTTAAGCAACGTATGATCTATCATTTTTGCAATTTGTTCTTTCGTCATCATTTTAAAAAATCTCCTATTAAGATGTAAGTATATTTTACCACACCGCAGCAAAATTTTCAATATATTGACGGTATTTTTTATACTTCAAAATACCGCTTTTACCGCTTGCGCCTGCCCAAACGTATGGTAAGGGAATCCTCCTCGATTTCAAACTCGTTGCGGCGTTTGGGGCGTTTGTTTTTAAAAAAACACGCGCGCACAACAACAAAACCTATATACGTCAATGCCAGCGCAATACCAACGCTGCAAATTATTATTATCGGTAAAACCTTATCCATAAAGCTGTTTTTCCTCCTTAATCAAGCAAAAAAGTTACATTTTAATATATTATGTAAGACATAGTACATTACGTTGATACAATTACCAGTAGTATAACAATACCGTTTTGCGAAAATATGCAATTAATGCCCTATGCGCGGTTTTTTTGACGATGCATAAAATATAACGTTTTGCACACTCTAAGTACACGAACGGTCAATATAAAAGCGCTTTAATGCAAGCAAAAACGCAATAAGGCTTGCGGCGACTGTTGCCAAAAATAACGTAAAGCGATAAATCAATTATCCGCACATTTACAAATAAGGAGATAAAATGAAAAAAATATTATTAGCGGCGCTGCTGCTTGCAATAATTATCATATCAAGCGCGGCAGCCGCAGCTTATGCCGAAACGGCGGAAGAAAAAGCAAACAGCATTGCGCAGTCTTGCGAAAAAGTTGTAAAGAGCGAATGCGTGATATACAAACGCGTTTGCGTGATAGCATTGCAAACAAAAGATTTTAACGCCAAAAGCGATTACGATGCGTTTGTAAACGAATTGACGGCAAATATAAAAGCGGAGTGTCAGGCAGATTATGTGTTTGTAACGCGCAGTCCCAAAATAATGAGCAAAATTACCGAACTTAACAAAATGGACGAAACAGACCGCGCAAAAGCCATAGAAGAAATTATACGGAAAGAGCTTGACCGCCGTCCCATAAAACCTATTATGCCCCGTATGTTGGATAACGCAAATTAAAAAAATCCAATTAAATTTTTGAAATAAAAAAACGTCAAACAATAAAATGCGCTTGCACTAGCCCTACTGCAAACGCAGTTTGTTTTAAACTATACTCCGTTGTTGACAGCTTTTTGTTTGACTTACCAATAAAGAAAAAAACCTTCATTGCTGATTTGCAAAGAAGGTTTTTTTAATAAAATATTAATTTTTATAGTTTAAGAATTTTTTCCACGCTTGCCGTTACCAACTTAAAGCTTTCCTCTTCGAACGGAGATTTAAGTCCGCAGGCATTTAAAAGCTCCGTAAAAGTTTTGGTGCCGCCGTAGTTTAAAAACTCGATATATTTATCGAACGCCGCTTTGTAATCCTGCTGACTCATAGCTAAAAACTGCAATGCGGTAAATTGCGCCAAACAGTAGTCGATATAGTAAAACGGACTTTCAAAAATGTGCGCCTGACGCTGCCAACGGCGTCCGTCCTGTACTGCGGGTATACCTTCCGTGCTGGTCCAAGGCAAAAATTCGCGTTCGATTTTATTGTAAAAAGCAATACGCTCGGCAGGAGTCATATCGGGGTTATCGTAGCACGTTTGCTGGAAGTAGTCCACTATCGTTCCGTACGGAATAAAAGTTACCGCGCCGCCGATATGGTTGAATTTGTATTCTTCCGTCTTGTCGCCGAAAAACAAGTCTATCCAGGGATACGCCAGAAATTCCATAGACATACTGTGCACTTCCGCCGTTTCCATAGATATACTGGACAAAAATTCGCTTTCGATAAAGAACGACTTATAAAACTCCAAAGCGTGACCGAATTCGTGAGTCAAAACGTCTACGTCGCCCGCGGTACCGTTCCAGTTAGACAAAATAAACGGTAATTTAATCGCAGGCAGACCTTCGCAGTATCCGCCGCCCCACTTGCCCTCGCGGGACATTACGTCAAAGCACTCCGCTTCCACCATATCGTCAAACAGTTTACCTGTTTCTGCGGACATTTCGTTATACATTTTTGACGCAGCTTTAAACATATATTCGGGGTTGCCGATAGGCTTGGGTTCGTCGCGGGTAAATACGTTGTTATCGTACATGTATTCCTTATCTATGCCCAAATCTTTATCTACCTTTTTGCGGATTTTTACGGCAAGCGGTACCAAATACTTTAAGACGTTTGAGCGGAATTTAGCGATATCTTCCTTTGTGTAGCAGTTACGCTGCATTTTAAGATATCCCAACTTAGAAAAGTTTTCAAAGCCCATTTTACGCCCCATTGCGGTACGTACTTTAACAAGCTTATCGTAGATTTCGTCAAGCTGTTCTTTATTGTCTTCTATTGCCTGCGCAAACTTAAAGTACGCCGCCTTTCTAAGTTCGCGGTCTGCCGAGGTAAAATATTTCGATATTCCGCTCATGGGCAGTTTTTCGCCGTTAAAGTCGATAACGATGTTGCTCATCAACTTTGTATAAGCGGTTGTAAGCTTGTTTTCCTCCACTTTTTCCGCAACAATGCGCGGGTCGTTAGCGTCTACCGCCATTTGCAAATTTACAAACATTACCTTGGGAAAACGCTGTTCCAGTTGTTTGCGGAAGGGGGTATCGAGATAGCACTTTGCAATTTCCGCCGCCGCAACCGAAATTTCCGGACTGACTTCGTCTAAATAATCCTGCTCCGCAGTGTAAAACTCGTCGCGGGTATCCTGCGTAAAACGGATAAACGCAATACGGACATTTGTACCTAATTGCTCGTCGTAGGCTTTGTATTCGTCGTGCACCGCATAAAATTCGTCTATATTTTTTGCCGACGTAAAACGCGCTTTAAAATCCGCAAGCCGAGCCAACACCTCGTCTTTGTCGGGACGCACGTATTTTATTTGAGAAATTTTTACCATAATATTTACTCCTTTATTTTATTTTCCATTATTTTATTAACAAAGCCGCCCACAATTTGCGCATAAGCCGCTCTATCCGTAAGGTGACTGCACGCATGGCGCGCATTGGGCACAAGGTGCAGTTCGCTGAGCGGATTTTGACACACTTTGTACATATCTTGACTGTGGTGAGGATATATGTAGTCGTCCGCAAGTCCGTGTATAAAGCATACGGGCACGTCCGTTTGCGCAACGTCCGCTATCGGACTGCACTTTTGAAAATCGTAGCCGTACTTTCGCTTTGCTATACTTCCTCCGATTTCCACAACAGGAAAAGACGGCAGTTTTGTATGATGAGTAAACAGCTCGCAGTAATATTTAAACGTGTCGCTGAACGGGCAGTCCGCAATTACCATATCCACGTCGTTTCGCAGCCCCAAAACGGTAAGCGCCGTTACCGCGCCCATACTTTCGCCGTGCAAAGCAATTACCGAATCATTTCCAAAACGCCGCTTTGTAAAATCTATTACCGCCGACAGGTCGTGCCGTTCGTAGTACCCCAACGTGCAGAATTTTCCGTCGCTTTGACCGAAATAACAGTGATCGTATATCACAGCGCTGAAACCCAAACTATAAAATACCGCGGCGTATTTTACCGAATTGATACGGTTCATAGTGTGACCGTGGACAATAATCGCCACTTTGCGCCGGTTTCCGTTATCTGCGGGGTTATCTATTACCTCTCCGCGAAGTTTGCCGTGCAAGCCGTCTATTTCAAACGGAGTACGCAGCCATATATTTTCGTATGCGTCTATATCTGTATGCTCCGTTTCCGCCTGCATTTTACGCACTTCCTCCAACGTATGCGCAATGGGCGTCGTTGCCTTTTTAAGCAAGTTATTTGCAATTACGGTACAAAATATAAGCCAAACGGTAATTACTGCCAACACCGCGCCTGCCGCTATAAGACTGATTACATACGGCGCAAGCGGCGCAAAGTTAATTACAGACAGCATAATTTCAATCTCCTTTAAACACTGCGTTTTTCATCACACGTTTTTTAACCGCGCACAAACCGCTTTATATTTAATATCAAAACGCAAAAATAAATTTACCGACGCATAAAAACAAAACAATTTCGTCTACGTTAAATCCGCAATTACGCCGTTTTGACCGCTTGTAGCAAGGCTGTAAACGGCGTCCGCAACCTGATTTGACGTATATACACGCGTACCCGTTTCCCGACAAAAGTCCGCAATTTCCGTCTGCGAATAATTTGCAGTCATATCCGTCAAAACCAAAGGAGGACATAGAGCGTTTACGGAGACCGTTTCCGCAAGTTCCAGCGCCAAACTTCGAGTTAAACCGAGCAAGGCATGCTTACTCATAGAATATACGCTTTCGCAGCTTGCGCCGCGTATTCCCCAGACGGAAACCACGTTAAGAATCGTTCCGTTACATTTGGTTAAATACGGCAAGGCGTACTTGCAGCAAAAAAACGCGCCTTTGGCGTTTACCGACATTATACCGTCGTAGTCCGCTTCGGTTACGTCCTGCAGCTGCCGCGTTTGGGCAATGCCTGCGTTATTTACCAACACGTCCAAATGCTTAAAATACTTGCCGACATAATCGAACATAGCCTCGACCTCGGCTACGCGCGATACGTCCGCGCGAAACAAATGCACGTCGCAGCCCTCGATTAAAAGCCGTGACTGCAAAGCATTAGCCTGTTGTTCGCTGTTGTTGTAGTTAATTATAACCGAGTAGCCGCTGCGCGCAAATTTTTCCGCCGCCGCCGCTCCTATACCGCGCGATCCGCCGCTGATAAGCGCTACTTTCATACATCCTCCGCAAGACGCGTCCATTCGTCTATCGATTGTTCCAACTCCGTTTCCGCCTGCGCAAGACGCTCGGTTAAGGGTGCAAGCTTCGTGTAGTCGGCAACGTATTCCGCAAGGGACATTTTATCGTTAAGTTCCGCTATTTCCGCTTCCAGTTCCGTTATGTTTTTTTCCAGCTCCTTAATGCGCTTTGCACGGTTGGTTTGCTCGGCACGCTGCTTTGCATTTCGATACGTTTGCGTTTTGACGGGCTGAGGAGCGTCAATTTGCGATTTTACCGTCGGCTTATGTATTTGCAGGTAGCTGTCGTAATTGCCGTCGCAGCAGGAGATTGCGCCCTGCTCGATTACGGCGATTTGCGTTGCTATGGAGTTAACGAAATACCTGTCGTGGCTGACAAACAGCAGCGTTCCGCGGTAGTTTTTAAGCGCGTCCTCCAACGCTTCGCGGCTGGGCAAATCCAAATGGTTTGTAGGCTCGTCCAACAGCAGCAGGTTGCAGTCCTTTGCCATAATCATTGCCAAGCCTAACTTAGCGCGTTCGCCGCCCGATAAATCGGCGACAAGCTTATACACGTCGTCCGCGCCCAACGTTACCGAAGCAAGCAAACTGCGCACCTCGGTTTGACTCATACGCGTATTGTCAAACCACAGCTGATCCAACACGCGCAGCCGTCCGTCCAAGTTTATATTTTCCTGATCGTAGTAGCCTGTGCGAACGTTTTTGCCGAAAATTATTTTGCCCGAATCGTACGGATTTTGCGCCGCAATACGTTTTATAAGAGTAGACTTTCCGCACCCGTTAAGCCCCAAAAGCGCAGTGCGCATACCGCGCTTGACTTCCAGATTGACGTCGTTTAACAGCTGTTTTCCGTCGTACCCCAGCGTTAAGTTTTTGATGATAAGCGGAAACTCGCTAGGCTCGGTAGAATATTCGAATTTAAACCTAGGCGGCTGTTCGTCCCGTTTCGGCATGGAG
The DNA here is from genome assembly GCA_910587795.1 of uncultured Christensenellaceae bacterium. Taxonomy (GTDB): domain Bacteria; phylum Bacillota; class Clostridia; order Christensenellales; family CAG-314; genus Fimimonas. The sequence goes on along the minus strand of CAJUNH010000010.1, from coordinate 18,541 downwards.
ATAATCTCCATTTTTTCCAAAGTTTTTTCCCGCGATTTTGCCATATCGGCGGTTGAGGCGCGTACCTTATTGCGGGCTATATAATCGGTAAGCTTTGCAATTTCCTTTTGCTGCTTTTCGTATTCGCGGCGGATATTTTCCATCCGCTCCGCTTTTAAAACGCGGTATTTGGTATAATTGCCTTTGTAAGCGTAAATTTCGCCGTGCTGTACGTCCCAAACGGACGTACACAGCTTGTCCAAAAAAAATCTGTCGTGCGATACCGCTATCAACGTAGACTTGCTGTCCGTCAAAAAACTTTCCAACCAATCCAGCGTTTTATAATCCAAATGGTTTGTAGGCTCGTCCAAAATCATAACTTCGGGACATTCCAATAACATTTTGCACAATGCGGCTTTGGTCTTTTCTCCTCCGCTGAGAGTAGAAACAACCCTGTCGGCAAATTCGCTTAAACCCATACCGTTTAGCACGGTTTTGACTTTTACCTCGGCATTGTACGCTTCGGTCACGTCCGCCTCTACCGTTAGACGGTGGTATTTGTCTGCAAGAGCTTTATATTCGGCGCTATCCGTATCTGCAACCGACATCTCTGTTGCCGTACCGTTTATTTGCTCTATCAGTGCGGTTTGACGGGCAAAAACCGTCATCATTTCGTCGAACAAAGTGTTGGCGGAGGAAAAATCGCAGTTTTGTTTTAAGTAACCTACCGTCAATCCGTTGCGGCGGTAAATTTGTCCGCTAAACAATTCCAATTCGCCGAAAATACAGGACAAAAGAGTGCTTTTGCCTGCGCCGTTTGCGCCCACTACGCCTATATTGTCGCCCTCGTTTACATCGAGATTGACGTTATTAAAAACGGTTGCGTCGCCGTACTTAAAGCAGGCGGATTTAAGTTGAATTAGCATTTTTGTTTTAACCGTGACTGTTACTGTATAAGCAAGACGCAAAGCCCTGCATAAAAATACAAATGCTGCGGCGGCGTTTTATATTACTTCCTGCAAAGACAGACTGTTTTGCCGAAAGTCAATACGATAAAACGACCGCTTAGCGCAAGGATATAGCGTATGCGTTTTGCCGTTGCGTTTACTGAATTCGGCATAAAAATCAAAACGCAGATAATGCCGAATATTACCTATTTTAAATTGATTTTGGCAGCTTTAAGAGTATGCTTTTTACGTTTGATGTTAAATATGCGGTGGAACGCAAACATAACGAACGGAGTGGCTAAAACCATTACAAGCATAAGCAGTAATTGTTCGCGTCCCAAAGTTACGTAAGTAAGCAAATTTCTGCTCCACGGCAATGCTATACACGTAATAACTACCGCCCAAATACCGATAAACATTGCGTACTTCCATTTATTAAAGGGCTGACAGGCGTAGTACAGCGCAAACAGTCCGCCGAAGGTGTACGTCAGCGTAACGAGAGTGCCGAGCTGTGCAAACGGAACCAAAGTCAAATCTATACTGTGCAATGCGTACAGCGTAACCGTTGTAACTATAAACGTAAGGGACGAAGGCAAGCAGTTTTTAAGCACGTTGGTAAAAAACGCTCCCTTTATGCGCTTTTCGTTGGGCTGTAACGCAAGCAAAGTTGTAGGCGCCGCAACCACAACCCAGTCCATAAGCGTAACCTGCAAATTTGTAAGAGGCGACAGCATTGCCTTGCCGAAAGCAAAATGCATAAGTATCAGCATAAGATTGATAACGATTACGTAAATCGTTTTCATAAAGTACATACTTGACGCGCTTTGAATATTGTTTACTACCCGCCGTCCTTCCGCAACAACCTTAGGCAGATTTGCAAAACTGTCGTCCATAAGCACAAGGTGGGATACCTGTCTTGCAGCCGAACTTCCGCCCGCAATAGAAATAGAGCAGTCGCTTTCCTTCATTGCAAGAATATCGTTTACGCCGTCGCCCGTCATAGCAACAGTATGCTTGTTTGCGCGCAGAGCCTTTACCAACATGGCTTTTTGGTCGGGAGAAACTCTGCCGAACACGGTATATTCCTCCGCGGCGGCAATTACCTGATCCTCGGTTAAACCTTCCAAACTTATATATTTATCCGCGTCTTTAATACCCACGCGCAAAGCGATGTTGGATACCGCAACGGGATTATCGCCCGATATTACTTTTACCGCAACGTCGTTTTGCATAAACCAGTCGATTGTATCGTACGCATCGGGACGGATATGATCCTCTATTACTATTACGGCAACCGGTCTGCGCACCGAAGGCAAATTGGAACTGTCGTAAATCGTAGTTGTGCTGTGGGCAAGCAGCAATACGCGCAAGCCCTGACTTGCATACTTCTCCGTCAGTGCGTTTACCCTTTCGTTAGACGTTTTAAGCACAAACTCCGGAGCGCCCAAAATATATGTGCCCGCGCCCCTAAACGACACTGCCGAAAGCTTTCGTTCGGAAGAAAACGGAATAGAAGCCACCGCGTCCAAAGTAGGTTTCTTCGGCGAACCGAAAAACTTTTTCAGGGCTTTGCTCGTCATATTGTCCGACTTTAACGCTACGTTCATACTGGATACGATTTCGCGTATCGTATACGACGCGCCCGAAGGACGTAAGTCTATGCTTTCGATAACCTGCATTGTACCGTCGGTGATCGTACCCGTTTTGTCCAGACACAGCGTATCAACGCGCGCAAGCATTTCGATACAGTACAGTTCCTGAACCATAGTCTTGTTACGGGCAAGCCTTAAAAATGACGCCGCAAGCGCGATACTGGTAAGCAAAAACGGTCCTGCGGGTATCATAGATATAATAGACCCCGCCGTTCTGTTTAGCGCAGTACGCGCGCCCTCGTCCAGGTTAAATAAGTTAAACTTATCCCACGAGTTTGACGGAATCGCCTCGAAGTTTACCATATACAGACAAACCGTCATAGGCAATATAATTATAGCAATAAATATAAGTATGCTCTTTAAAGCTCTTAATACCTGCGAACGCGGTTTTTGATACTGCTTAGCTTTACCCGTAAGGCTGGAAATATAGTTGTATTTACCCACAGCCGTTACCGTAGCGGTACAGTTGCCCGAAACGACATAACTGCCTGCGTAAAGCGGATCGCCCTGACGTTTTACTACGGCGTCGCTTTCGCCCGTTAAGATTGCTTCGTTTACCTCTGCGTAGCCTTCGGTAACAATGCTGTCGGCGGAAATCTGTTCGCCTCCGCTTAAAAACACAACGTCGTCCAACACCAATTCGCTTACGGATATTTCCGTGACTTCGCTGTTGCGCATTACCTTTATTTGCGGTTCTGTAATTAAGTTAAGCTTATCTAGCGTAAGCTTAGATTTTATTTCCTGCACTATCGCTATTGCCGTATTTGCTATAACCACCGGCAAAAACGTACATTGCATTGCAAGACCCGATATACACAGTATTACTGCAATGACAATATAAACCAAATTGAAAAACGTAAATACGTTGCTTAGCACGATACCGGCAATGCTTTTGCCGTGACGTGTTTTATCCGCATTGACAAACCCCTGCTCGCGGCGCAAAGCAACCTGATCCAACGTAAGTCCTTCGTCCTTGGTGGGCGTAAAATGCCCCACCTCCGCCAAACTGGCGGGCAGTTTAATTCGTTTATTTTTATTTGTCTTTTTTTGCTGTTCTTTTGACATATTATTCGATAGGAGTCAACGCGCCGTTTTTATATTCGTAAACGGCGTACCCCGTCTCCCTTAACTGTTTTAGCTGATAACCGAAATTTTTAATTTTCGTAAATACGCTTACGTTTTGTTTTTTGCGTAATTGCGCGCAAACCTGCATAACTTCTACGCGCGTTTTAACGTCTGTATTTTTATCTATCACCACTGCTATGCCGCAGTTTTTGCTTGCCGAAGCTCCGCGCTCCTGCAAAAGCAGCGCGATACGTTCAAACCCGATGGAAAAGCCGCATGCGGGCACGTCGCTGCCGATGATTTTTCCTATCATCTTGTCGTAGCGTCCGCCCCCTGCTATTGCGCTGGCAAGCCCGTCCACTGTAACTTCGTAGATAGTGCCCGTGTAATATCCCATACCGCGGACCAAAGTTACGTCAAACACAACTTTGCCGTTTTTGACTGTTTGACCGGTAACGCCGAGTATTTCCTCTATGTTTCGGCGTACGGTATCGGGCAGATATTCGCCCAGTTCCGCAACGCAGGCGGCAAAAGGATTGCGCGAAGAAGTTATGCGGTTTATCATATCGATAAACGGCACGGCAAGTCCCGGAGCAATTTCCTCCACTTCCTGCATAACTCCCGTAACGCCTATTTTATCCAACTTATCCAAAGCAATAAATACCGACGGCTTTTGTTTTTCGTCAAATCCGCATTTGTCCGCAACGGCGTTTAACAGCCGTCTATCCGACAAGCGTACGGTAAGTCCGTTAAAGCCTAAATTTGCAAGCGCGTTTGCCGTTGCCGTAATCAACTCGGTTTCCGCAATGTTTGCAGGTTCGCCGATTATATCTATGTCGCACTGAACGAATTGACGGTAACGTCCTCTTTGCGGACGGTCGGCGCGGTAAACGCTGTCCATCTGCATTGCTTTAAACACCGAAGGCAGCTGCCCTACGTTGTTTGCGTAAAAGCGCGCAAGAGGCACGGTCAAGTCGTACCTAAGCCCAAGGTCGCATAAAGCGTCCTCGGCGGCGTTTTGAAGTTTTTCGCCACGCTTTAAAATTTTAAAAATCAATTTCTCGTTATCGCCGCCCTGTTTAGAGGTCAACAAATCTATGTTTTCCACTACGGGCGTTTCGATACGGCTAAAACCGTAGCTTTCGTATGTTTGCTGAATTATTGCCAGAACCTGCTGTCTAAGAGCAAATTCCTTAGGCAAAAAATCTCGCATTCCCTTTGCGGGCGATTTAGATAACATATGTTTATTTTCTCCTTAACTATTACTGTAACGGCTAAACGATATACTTTTTGCTGTCCTTGGGAGCGTGAGCCATTTCCCTTGCCTTATCCTCGTAGCCCTTGCGTCCAAACAATGCATAGGTGGCATTTTTGCCCCCTTCTACACCCGGTTGATCGTAAGCGTTGATATTAAGCAGCGCTCCCGCATATGCCGTTTGCATTTGAAGCAGGTATATAAGCGCGCCTATATTATATTCGTTTACCTTATCCATGCTTACCGTATAATTCATACGTCCGCGGCGGGTAAGATTGTAACGCGTTGCAAACAGCTCGTTATTCATCAATTCGCCCAAAGTGTGTCCGCACAAAAAGTTTACGTCGGCGTAATCTTCGCAGCCGTCGGGGATCGTATAATCGTTTTTAAAGTTTTCCACTTCCAAAAACGTAATTACTTTGTCGTACGGTCCTTCGTTGTACAGCTGCACCTGACTGTGCTGATCGGTTACGCCCAAAGCCTTAACGGGAGTTTGACCTGCATTTACCGTTTTGCCGTCGTTGTCGTGTTCCTTGCCCAAACTTTCCGCCCAAAGCTGAGCGTACCAGTCGGCAAAATATTTAAGACTGTCGGCATACGGCATCATAACTCCGATGTTTTTGCCCTTATTCATCGATATATGCTGTAAAGCCGCAATCGCAAGCGCGGGGTTTACCGCGATATCGTTGTTTTTGCAGCGTTCGTCCATATCTCTTGCGCCGCGCAGCAATTCGGCAACGTCTATGCCTATTACCGCCGCGGGCAATAAACCTACGGGACTTAGCACGCTAAAACGTCCGCCCACGCCGTCGTCTATGTAAAACGTAGTAAAGTTTTGCTTTTGCGCAAGCTTTATTAGGTTGCCCTTATTGCTGCTTGTGGTAGCTATAATACGCTCGTTTGCCCTGTCGCCCAGTTTTTTAGTTAGAAGATCCATTACGATTAAATATTGGCTCATTGTTTCGCCGGTTGCGCCGGACTTTGTAATTACGTTAAACACGGCGTTATCGACATCGATTATATCCAACAGCGCATTCATACGTTCAGGATCGGCATTGTCTATTACGTAAAAACGCGGAGCATTGCGCTTTTCGCGGGGCAATTCGTTGTAATACAAATGTTTTAACGCCCCGAACAGCGCCGTAGCGCCCAAAGCAGAGCCGCCTATACCCAATACTACAAACGCGTCGCACTTACTGCGGACGTTTTTGGCAACGCCGTTTATGCGCTCGATAAGTTCTTCCTGATTGTACGGACTGTCCATCCAGCCTTGCATCCCTTTACCGCGGGATTGCTCTACCGTTGCGTGAGCCTTTAATAAGGCGGGTTTAAGCGATTCTATTTCTCCGTCCGTAATTCCTTGACTGCCGAGCACGGAACTCATCATATTATTGTAGTTAAGTTTAATACTCATAATATTTCCCTTCCTTCTTCTTTAAGTATATACTTTTTATGTAAATTATGCTATTAACGTAAGTTTTACCGCAATCGAATTAACCGTTTACGCAGATCTATTGACAAAACAGCGGTAATCCGCGTGCGATTTACAAAAACAAAACCGTTAAAAGATATAGTTTTTTTTATGCGCACAATAAAAGTGAATTTTTCCGAACAGACGGCATCGCCCGTCTTTGCCGCTGCGTATTAATTGCATTTTGTCTTTTAAACAATCAATTATCCCTATATATTGTTATCGTTTAACTTAAAAATGCCAATGTACATAAAAGTCCACTATACAATAGTTAAGTTTACCATATTTTACAATTATTGTGTAGCGTTCAAAGACAAAATTATTTATCTATTTTTTTAATACTAATATAGAATTAATATAGCGTTAAAAGTAACCTTTAAAATAGTCTAAAATATAATCCATTAAGTTATAATGACTTTTATAAGCCGCACTGGCGGTTTGTGCAGGCGCAGATAAAATTACCCTGCGCCGATACTAACAAATTGCGTGCAAAATAAAGCACAACCGTATAGCCGATTGCGCTTTTATGCGGCGCGCCGCAAGAGTTAGACGCCTAATAAAAAAAACAATCGTTTGTTTGCACCGCTTATAAATTATTAAACCGCAACAAATCTTATTTTAAATAATTATTGTGTTACGATACGGTTTAACGGCAGAAATTTAACGGTTGTCTATATAACGCTATTTTACGTTTAGCAGTCCCTTAACGTAACTGTCGGGAGGACTTTCCACAAAAATAGTATAAGGCAAATCGCTGTCGTCGCGCGGATACGCTTTAACAGTTAGTTTGCGTGTTTGGGCGTTATACACCACGGCGTTAAACACCAGCGAAGGCACATATCCGTCGCATTTAACGGTTACGCTTACCGTGCCCCATTCCGTAATTGCGGAATCGTAACAGTTTGAAAGATTTTTAATATCTATTGCGGGGGACAAACCTTTGTTATCGGTATAAAACGTTGCGCCGTTTACCGTAACCTGCGCATTGTGGACGGGATTGTTGTTTAAATCCACCACGTACACGCGCAATGCCGTGCCTGCCGACACGTTGGCAACAGCCAAACCGTCTACCGTAATTAATCCTACCATTATAACCGCCAATACCGATAGCGCCGCCGCTACGTTTTTAAATGTCGCTTTCATACCTTATAATATGGCGCGCGTACGGCGATAATGTTATTTTTTAAGCAGTTTATTTGCAAAGTTGTTTAAAATAGTTGCAAAGATTGATAACATATGATAAAGTAATAAAGCAAATCGACGTGGCCCTATAGTCTAGTGGCCTAGGACGTTGGCCTCTCACGCCGATAACATGGGTTCGACTCCCATTAGGGTCACCAACTGCTAATAAATCCGAACACCCCCTGTTCGGGTTTATTTTTTTTTGTGTGACTTTTTTGTGTACAACATTTTTGCATGCAGCGTTATAAATTTCTCCGCAGATTGATTTTTTTATATTTATTTGCAATTATTTATCGTTTTGGATTTTTATTTTTGTATTTTAACTGTGCTGTCCTGAAAGGTCGAACAAGCAATTGATTGCCCTAAATATTAAAATACAAAATATTGATTTTGATATCAAAATGTGTTATAATTGCTAAATTATAATATTATACATCAAACAAAACGATCGAATTAGCAACGTAAAAAATACCGATGTGAAAATAACGCGCCTGCCCTACTGTTTTAAAAATCACTCGGCAATACGCACATATCATTAAACTTATTTTTTAAAAGCGTATAAAAAACACGTCGCTTATTTAACAAAAGAGGACAATCCGTATGATTAAGCAAGGATTAAAAAATTATTTTAAAAGTTTGCGCCACTTTTTTACTCCGCTGGGAACAATGTTTTTGGGGATAATGCTGGGTTTATCCGTGGCGGCAGCAGATACTGTTACTGCGGCTTCCGCGCTTACGGAGGGGATAAAAAGCCTGGCAGATAATATTAACTTAGACTTTAAAAATCTGCTGGACGGTATATGGCTGCAAATTACCGCGCTAGACTGGGAAAACAATCCCGCCTCGGCAATACAGACTTTATTTTCCGCAGAGTGGCTAAACGGCGTGTTAAGCAGCACCCTGCAAGCCTTGCTGGGTACGGATTTCGATACTTTTACGCAGGAAATCACCTTGCTTGTAACAACCTTTACATCGCGCATAGCCGCAAATATAGCCGTATTTTTTACCTTTTGGATTTTGGGCTTTTTTGCGGGGCTGGCAATTATAAAGCTGCTTATACGACGCGACATTGCCAAACGTTCCGTATGGAAGTATGTGTTGGCTTACTTTATAGACGGATTGCTGTCCACTGCTTTTGTAGTGCTATGCTTATTTGTATTTACGCTTTGGCAGGCAAGTATTTACATATCGTTACTTATAATTCTTTTGCTTATTGGCGCATTGGCGCTTATAGAAGCGTATTTGCTGCACGGATTTAAAAAAGTTAAATTAGGCGTTGTTTTAAACATTAAAAACATTGCTTTATACATGCTTACAAACGCAATTATATTTTTAATATCGATAATTTTTACTATCGCGGCAATCGCCGTTAATTCGCTTATGGGTTTGTTTGTAGGACTGTCGCTTACAATAATAGCGTTTATAGTAATATCGCTTAACGCAGAGTCCTACGTACTATCCGTAGCTAATACGCCGATTTTGGAAGAAAATAAAAGCGATACAGTCCAAAACGACAGCGTTTTTACAAACGAACACACAGAAGCAACTGACAATACGGAAAACGACGACTTAGAAACAGAGAAGACAACTGCGGACGCAGCAGACGAAACCGCAAACACGCAAACGGAAGTTAATTAGTCTAACATCCATTTTACATAAACAAAAAAAGGAACGCCTTGTTTAAAAACGTTCCTTTTATATTGCCTATTACGCTGATTTTATCTTTTACGGCGTTTTGCCCCCGTACCTCCGCTTAATACGGAGGAGTTAAAAGTAGTAGTTAACATAGCGGTTTTTGCATAATCCTCCTCCGCCTGCTTAATCAGCATATCTCCGTATTGCGATATTGCATACCTATCGCTAAACAGTCCGTACGCAAGCGACCCGGGGATACTGTTTATTTCGTTTACATAAAGCTTATCTGTTACGTTGTCGTACAAATAGTCTACTCGTATTACTCCGCCGTATCCCAGTTTTTCGTAAATACTGCGGGTTAACGCCTGCACTTGTTCGGATACTAATCGGCTGATTTTATTGACGTTATTTTCTGCCGATTCGGCAGACGACTCGATGTATTTATCTTCAAACGTAAGCAAGTCGTTAGCGGTAACGGGTACGTCTACACGGCTTACCACCGCCGCATTATCCGTACGCATTGCCGCGCAGTTAAGTTCGGTAAAGTCTGTAAGCGCTTCCTCTACAAGCACGCGGCCGTCGTATTTTAACGCCCTGTAAACGCCTTCGGTCAATTCGTCTAAATTACGGCACAGCTCTACGCCTATACTGGAACCCAAAGTATTAGGCTTTACTATAAGCGGATATTTATATCCTTTGCTTAATTCCTCTAATTGTTCCGCCGTTTGCACGTCAGCTTCAAAGCCGTTTACAACGGGCATATCCAGCGACTGCAACACCCGCTTTGTCAAAATTTTATCCATGGCTATTGCGCTGGAGGTAATGTCCGAACCGACAAACGGCACGTTAAGCAGTCCGCAAATTGCCGCAGCCGTTCCGTCCTCGCCGTGCGCTCCGTGACAGCAGTTGACCGCGACGTCGATATTGATTTTTTTACAAATGCGGTTACGGCGCATAATGCCCAAAGCACGCTCGCCCGTTAAAAACACAACTTTGTTTTTAAAGATTTCTTTAACGTGCGCTGCAGGAGTATAATCGTTGGGGATAAGATATGCAACGTTGTCTTTGTCCAAATACACTCCGTATACGCAATGGTTTGCAAAGTACCCGCGCGCAAGACACGCAGTAATAATAGAAATGTCGTGCTCACAGCTTTTAGCCCCGTATATAATTACTACATTTTTCATACTTGATCCTCGATATTTATATATTAATACGGAAAACGTGTTTGCCGTTTTTAGCTCCGTATATGATTACCGTATATTTTTATACTTGCTTATCTTACTTATTATGCTTTGCGCCCAACCCGACGTATGCCGACAAGAGAAATTTTTAAATAAAAGGCAATATTCGGTATAAATTTTAGCCTATTTTAATACCGCTGCTGCAAGTTAAAGATTATCGGGCAAATCGTTTTGAAAAAGCAATATGCTTTTATCCGGACCGTTTAAATACCCTTGCGCCTGCGCTACCGCTTGTTTAAGACTTTTAACCCTAAAAACCGTGCAGTCCGTTTGTTTTAGTCCCTCTTCCAAAAACTTAGCGTTAGCCCCCAGTACTATTGCAACGTCGCACGCCTCGCCTAATATTCGTCCGCATTGTACATTAAGTTCCTTGCGCTTGTTTCCGCACTCCACTAAGCCTTGCGTAATAACCGTCTTGTGCCTATCAAACAAATTAAGCGTTTTTGCCATACTTGTTACGCCGACGATATTTCCGTTGTAGCCGTCGTCGATAATATAGCAGTTTTGTGCCTTTGCAATTTCCATTCGGTGCGGAGTTTGGCGGACGTTAACGGCGCGCTGCAACGTTTTGGTAAAGCTTTGCCCCAAGGTTAAGCACATTTTTAAGCACATCAAAAAAGTATCCGCGGTATATGCCGTTATTTGCGGAAGACGCACGCTTTTTACCGTCTTACGGTAAGATACGCTCAATTCTGTGCCGTCGACGGTAATTTTATTTGTTTGTACGCTAACGTCAACATTGCTTAACTGTTTGCAGCACTTGCCTGCGTTTACAAACCCCGCGGCAATTTCGTCCGCATAATTCAATACGCACACGCCGTTTTCAGGCAAGTACTCCGCAAGCTCCCGCTTTGCCGCTATGACGTTTTCCAGCGATTTAAACGTAGACAAATGCTGTGCGCAAACGCCCGTTATAATGCCGTATTTCGGTTTATACAGCCTGCACAGCTCGGCTATATCTCCGCGCTTACGCGCGCCGAACTCCAACACCAAATACTTGACGTAATAAAAGTCCGTTTTGTTTATGTATGCCGCAATACCCAAAGGAGTATTACAGCTGCCCGAAGCGCAAGCGGAATCGTCCAGCAGCGAACATAACATATCTTTTACGGACGTTTTGCCGTAACTGCCTGTAACGGCAATTACCGTCACGTTGCTGTTTTCCAGCTTATGCCGAGCCTTGCGGATATAATAACGCGCAACGGCAAAATCTGTCGGCAAACAAAATACAAGGCTTACAAGGGTTATAAAAGGCAATGCGGCAACCGCATAAGTAATTATAGACGCAAAGCTTATACCGATAAGCAGCGCAAGCTGAACGCACAGCATACGAATTACGCGTTTAGTAAATTTAAAGCGTACCTTGTGCGGAATACACGCAAACACAACGCCGATAACAGCGCAGCAAATATCCGTTACGTAACGCGGCAAAGCGTATATTTGCACCAAAACGGAAAGCACTTGCAGCAGCGCAAGCGCAATAAAATACGGACTGTACAGCAGACGGAAATATCCCCTTGCGGGACGGTAGTCGGCGTTTTGCAAACGTCTAAAACAGTCGTATGACAAAAACCACAGCAAAAACGGTTCGATTATTAAATACGGCATTACTCCTCCGCAAATAGTTTTATAATTCGGGCAAAGGCGGACGGCGCATAAAACAATGCAAAATGGTCCCCGTCAACAGTGACAAATTCGCTTTGCTTAATCAGTTTAGACACGCGCTTGGCGGCGGAATACGGCACGGCAGAGTCTTGTTTTGCCGCGATTATCAACGTCTTACAGGCGATTTTACGGGCATAGGCGGATAAATCTTGATTGACAACCTTAATAAACGTACTTTTAAGATGCGGCGGCGTAGCTTGATAATCGGCGCTTCCCGCATTTTTTTTGACAATTTTAAACCGCTTGCCCATCTTATACGCGCGCACTTTGCACCATCTTATAAAGGAAGGACGGCGTACCCCGGCAGGGGCAAACAGCAAAAGACGGTTTACCAAATACGGACGCGTAGCGGCAACAACCATTGCCACCCGACAGCCGAAACTATGCGCCGCTATCACTGCGTTTTTCAGCGAATTTTTTTCTAAAAACTCCGCTAATAAATCGGCATAATCAAACACCGTAAATCCGTTTGCGGGCGGCGCACCGCTGTTGCCGAAACCCGCAAAATCCAACAGATAATTGCTGTAATCGGGCAGCCGTTCGGCAACGGATTTAAATATACTGCCGTCACACCCCCAACCGTGTAAATACACTATCGGCGCGCCGCAGCCAATTACTTTAAAGTAAGTTTTCACGCTGTAACCTTTTCTTGATATTGTATGTTGCATAACCTTGTTTTGTGCCACATATTTAACACTGCGGTAAGTAAATATCAGTAAAATACTTTAACTTTTTTCGATAACAGACTCCGCACCGTATAGTATTAAGTTTTATTTTTTAACAAACCGATAAACGTTTAAGCGTTCTGTACGCATACGCCTTGCAAAACTATAAATTTATAATATTTTCAGCAGTTTAATATACGAAAGACAATAAAAAAGACCCAACCCAATCGGCAGCAATTACCGAATAGGCAGGTCTTTAATCAATGCATTTTTTATTTTTTTATCGCTTCGCCGCCTGTTAAGACTATCATTTTTACTGCCTGCGGACTAAAACTGTCGGCATAGATAATCAAACGTTTATCCAGTACTCCGCGGGCAAGTACTTTTAAATAAGTAACTTTTGCGTTAAATCCTTTTACACGGTGCTTAATGTCGTCCAGTGTTACTACGTCGCCTTCGTCAAACGTCTGCGATAACGTGTCTATATTGACAATAGCCGCACAGCTTTTATCCGCAGCTCCGCCCAAACGTCTAACCAAAGCTGCTGCAACGTCGTCGCGCAGCAAACCGTCCGCTTCGCTTGCCGATACTCTTTTGCGTAATGTAAAATTAAATTTTTCTCCGTCGGGCGCTTCTTCTGCGGTAAGTTCCTTAACCAGCTTTAAAGCAAGCAATGCCTCAATCGACTTGTACGGTAAACTGCGCACATAGTCCGCAGACAAAAATTTTTGATTGACTTGCACGTTACAGCTTTCCATGACGTCAGCAATAAGCCGCTGTGCGTAAAGCGCGCGGCGGGCGTTTTTAATACGGTACAAACAAGGCGTTTCCGCATATGCGGCAATGTGAGAAATATCCTCCACAGCGTATTTTCCGTCAGCATAATTCTGCGTATTTAACGCAAAAGCAAGCGACAGCGTTTTACCTCGCAAGCATATTTTTACAAGCGGTTTACGACCGTAACGGAAAGTTTCCCAACGCCAGCATACACGGCTTTTTACCCCTTTGTAGCTTAGCAGACAATTTTTCAGGTCGCTGTAATACTGCTTTACGGCATTGTCCGCTTGCATAAGCTTTGCCGTAAAACTTCTGCTGTATTTAACCGAAATAAATCGGGGTTTAAGCGAACTTTGCGCGCAGCCTAACGGCTGCTGCATTATTTCCGTTTTAGAGATTACCTTATCCAAGCAGACTTTTTCGGTTTGAGATTGCGTTATAAGCGTCGGTTTCTCTTCTGCAGTTTTAGTAAACACGGGTTTTTCCTGCTTTAAGGATTTTGCAAATTCCGTATCGTCGGTCTGCGCCTTCTTTAAAAATTCAGATTGAATTTCCCTCTTTGTTTTTTTAACTTTATCCGCGCGCTTAACGGCAGCAACAGCAATTACAACCGCTAAGGCAATTACCGCCAGCACTATTGCCGCAGCTATTAAAAACGGTACGTAATCTACCGCAGCCAACATCAATGGCATAATCCGCCTCCTTTGTACATTATTATCTTTGCGTATCGGCATAGTTTTCCGCAATGCAAAGGGAATTTTACAGTACAAATTATAGCACAGATTTTTTTATTTGCAACCCCCGTTTAATTTTTTTCTAAAATTTTTATAATCATTACAAGTAAACAGCATTTGCCCTAATACGTTTCGTTTATCAAAATTATTTTATGACAGCCTGCTTCTTAACTACCAGCATAAGCGGACGGCGAAGTTCGTCTTTCATTCACGCAATACCCATCATTTTCTTCGGCGGCCGCGCTTCTTCTGCGACGTTCAGTATAAAGCCGTTATTAATCAAACCCATCGATATGTTAGTAAACGTATGACGCTGTTTTACCGCTTAGCACCCTAAAAAACGAGTAGTACGTTCTCCCGTCGTAAAATATATAAACTATCTTTTATTAAGCAGAAAAATAAATTTAACGTAAAAAGTAATATTTTAGGCGCAGTTTTACAAAGCGTAAAAATTTTTATACAAAAGTTTAAAAAGTACATTGATAATTTTGTAACGAAATAAATATTGTACAACTAAAAAGGCTGAGTTCGGTACAAAACCGAACTCAGCCGAAAAAACAACTAAATTATTTAAATGTTATCCGTTATTTTTTTTACGTCTAAGCAATAGCACTGTTAAAACAACGGCTACGACAATCAATGCGATAATTACGCCTATAACAATCCAAACAGTACTGCTGCCCGTACCGTTATTTACAGTAGGAACGAGTTTATTGATAGGCAGCTGATCTCCTTTAAGCGCAACGCCCGCTTTACCGTCGGTAGAAACCACCATCAAAATGGGATCTACGATTTCAACGTCTTTTTCCGCATAGCGGGCTGCCGCTTCGTTGGAAATATACTGAATTTCCAAATCGTTGTTGTTTATAAGTTCCTCGTACGAAAGTTTAAGTTTGCCGTCGGCATTAACTTTCGACGTAACGTCGTTGCCGTTTAAAGTTACCTTGTAAACTTGATAACCTTCGTTCGGCTTAATCGTGTACGTGTAGCTTTCGCCCTTGTTCAAAGAACGAACTTTGCCGTCCTCTTTGGAAAGTACGCCGCCTTTACCCTCTATGTTTGCCAAAATAGTCTTGCTGGCGGAAACCTTATCGGCGCTAACCGCCGCAACCATATAAGGAGAAAAGCTTGAAACTGTAGCAACTATACCGAGCTGCGTTACTACACAGGGGACTTCCTCTATAATATACTCGTCGCCCTGTATGTGCTTACGGTGATAAATTTTAAACGTCACGCCCTCGTCTTCCGGTCCGTATCCTTCGGGGAATCCAAGTGCGATTTTTACGTAACTTCCGTCGGCAATAGTCGGATATTTACCGCACATTTGCAATTTGATATCGTAAGTTTCGCTGGATTTGATATCGCTTTTGTCTACGTTGAAATCATTACTGTTGGTAATAGTATCCAACATATCATTTTCGGTCTTTTCGTTTACGTTTTCTACAACAAGCATCATTTGGCTTCTTGCGTTTTCCGTAAAAGTAGAATTACCTTGTTCGTCCTTAAAGTCCATTGCGGAAAGGTCGGAATTGCTTACCAAAGTAGGACGGGCACAGCAGTCTATCCAAAGTCTTCCGCCGCCCAAAATCATACTGCACGCAAGATACGCTCTTCCAAAGTGGAATGCTGCGGGATTGGGAAGTTTGTTGGACATACGTTCTCCGTTAGGCGTTGCCACCATTTTGGACGAACCGACGTTAGAGAAATAGAACGAATATATAAGTTCGTTATGCGCATACATAAGACTGGGCTTAAACTTAAACACCAACGTATATCCGTCGTCAGTCAGCTCTACATAGTCGCCCTTGCTGTTGACGGGTACAAAACCCGCAAATTCTCTTGCACTTTCGAAAGCGCAGACATAATCGATTCCTATGGGTTTGCTTTCGTCCAGAATATGCATGGGTTCGTTATACGTAACTCTAAAAGTAAACGCTTTTTCGTCCGCCATAATACTGGTGCCCGGTTTCGCCATACCGTCGTTAATTTGAACTACTCCGTTATGATTGGGATTAGTCTTTGAAACATACGGAGGTGCTGTGTACGTACCGAAAGTTTTATTTGTGTAAATTTCGGATAGGAATATCATGTGGTTCGTATATTCACCGTTTCCGTTTTCTGTCTGGAAATTAAAATCTTTACTGTAATAGAAATTAAAATCTAGCGCGACGCTGCTATCGCCGTCTGGATTGTAATTAAGGTCGGCATCTACGTCCACAACGGCATACTGAATATACAGGGCTTGATAGAATGCCTCCATCCTTGTTTCGCCGTTTTCATCTTCGACGGTCATGTTATATGCATTCTTTTGAAGCGTTCCGATATCGAACCAAGCGGACCAAATATACTCTTCTTGTCCTGTAGGTCTGTAGTAAAAGCGCTGCAACATGTGAAGGCCGTCGTCTAAAAGACCTATAGCGCCTTTGCCGTTATAACTTATTCTTTCGGTAAAGGTCATAAGGGGGTTGCCGTAGTCGTCAGTACCTCCTGCTTCCGCCGAATAAACAAACGAATGCATAAATCCGTCGGTCAAAGTTGTATCTCCGTAGCTTTTTGAAGAAAGCTCGGGATAAGGCATAGAATAACCCGAAGAAGAAATGACAGGATCGGGAGTGTGTCTTCTGCCGGTTGAAAACGCGTCCATATTAACGTATCCGTTCTTGCTCAGTCCGGTGCTGTTCCAGGTAACGTCGAACGCATACCAAGAGCCTTGTTCGGTTGTTTCGGCAACTGCAGCTGCGCCGTCCTCGGCAATATCATGATACCAAACGTAGTTCCAGCTGTGGGCTTCGCCTTGCGCTATTGCCGTTCCGTCGCTTGCTTTTGTGTTGCTTACGCCGTTTACGATTACGCACGGGATGTTAAGTTTATCCAATACCGCTTTAAATGCCATAGAGTATCCGCTGCAAACGCATTTGTTAACTACTAATCCGCCGTATGCGTTGTGCGTATAAGGAGCCTCTTTTTCGGTATCGTTGCTTTCTTCGTGTATAAGATACGATTCTTTATCGTAAGAAATATTTTCGGCAAGATATTCGTTTGCGCCGACTGCAAGTAAAACTTCTTCCGCCGTGCCGTAAGTATCCTTTGCAGCATATTCACGGGCATACTCGACCACTGTATTAACAGCGGAATTAAACGCGTTTATTGCGGTTTCTACCTGCGTTGCGCTCGAAAATCCGTTATCAATGTAGCAATTTGCTTCTCTGCCGCAATCGATATATGCGGAATATACGCCGTTGACGCGTCCTGCGCTTATGGTAAGCTTATAAACGTCAATGTAAAATAGTTCGGGATGGTCAAGATAATACGAATCGCGAGCCGCCGAAAAAGCCTTGGGAATGGTCAAATTACCGTCCACTACCCATTCTTTAATTTGATCGGACGTCAAGATTTTATTAAGCGAATAATCTACTACTCCGTCTTTAAAATCTCCGTTTCGGTGCATTTCGCCCAAAGCGTTGTAAAACTTTTTAGCCAAAGTATACTCTGCGCCTTTTTCGTCCCTTAAATTATCATAATAATAAGTAGATGAAGGAACTTCATTTGTTTCTACTGTTTCTGCGTACGTTGTGGCGTCGGTTTCGGCAAAGCATAAGAACGGACCTATACCTCCTCCCACAAGCACCAGCGTGAAAATCGCGCTGATAAACGCAACGATAATACGTGTTGTTTTTGAATACATAAAGCCTCCAATAAATTTTATTTTTGATCTGTTTTCTTAAAATAACGAGTTAAATTTTGCAAAAAAACCGATGCAAACGTCAATTTTACCGCTATCTAAGCAACCTTGATTATATATAATTAAACGGATTTGTCAACAGTTTAACGGCAAATTGTTTTAAAGCGAACGCCGTTTCGTTTTTAAGCACTGCCGCAAAATTATAATTACAAGCTTATGTTACTCACATAAAGTATATGATATTAATCGATATAATGATATCGATTTTAAAATAAAATACATAGCAATTATCTTGATTTATCGCCTTTACACTGCTGCTGTTTACGCTTGTAAATAAGTCTGCGAAAAAAATATAATATTACAAATTTAATAAAACCGATTAAAACGGCAATAATACGCGTTGATTTACAATGACGTATTGTATATAAATATATAATATATATTATAATAAAATAATACCATATTATATTGATTTGTCGAGCAGTTAAATTTACCGATTTTATTAAATTTTTAAAGCATAAAAAACATACGAGCATGCAACACGGACGTTATGCTACTAACGCGAAAAATACAAAAAGGACGCAAGTT
>CAJUNH010000009.1 GCA_910587795.1 uncultured Christensenellaceae bacterium | reverse complement strand
CTTGTGCTCGTTATTATACCATATTTCTTCTTCCTTAGTCAATATTTATGTTTTTACTTGGGTAGGGGGGGGTAAGTACTGCGGACGTAAAACGCTGTTATTTGCACAAAACAAATTAACGTCTTAATAAAACGCTGTATTCAAACAAAATAAGATAACAATTCGGCAAGCACAGTGGACTTTTAATTTGTACACAATTTAATAACGGCATTATATGCTAGCGTATACGTAATAACGCTGTTGCAATAAGCCAACGGTAATTAAATTTTGTTTAATAGAAATATAAGGCTTTTGGTATTGTTGTATTTGCTGTTGTATACGCAAAACACACGCATTACGTTTTTAAATTTATTAAATAACGGTTGCAGGCAAAATTGCATATTTTTGTTGACTTTTGATTTTGCTTGCGGTATAATAGGTTAGCAATAAGCAAAAAAAGCTATTGCAGCAATAATTTGCGCTGTTAGCTCAATTGGATAGAGCGTCGGTCTACGGAACCGAAGGTTAGGGATTCGAGCTCCTTACGGCGCGCCATACACAACCTTATTCGAATACCGAATAAGGTTGTGTTTTTTTTTGCAATGTAAAAGTCGAATTACAATTTAAAAGTAATTCGACATTTACAAAGATTAATATTAATTTTCCATACGCGCCAAAAAGCGGAGATGATTTTTTATAATTTATATTATCGGTTATTTCGGTTTAAAAACATCTTTCATACTGTCGTTATAGAACACAAACTGCTTTTTACCGTTACGTTTTACCGTATACAGTGCGGTATCCGCGCATTTTGCCAAATCGTCGTAATTCCTTCCTACGGCAGACGTAAGGGATATACCTACGCTGACAGACCCTATATCGTCGTCAAAAGACGCGTTTATCGTATCAAAAATATTTTTTGCAATCGCCTGAGTTTTGGCAAATCCTTGATCTTTCCAAAAAGCGATAAACTCGTCGCCGCCGATACGCGCGCTGAGTCCGCCCGCGGGAACCGTAGATTTTAATCCTTCCGCAACCTTAATCAATACCTGATCGCCCTTTTGGTGTCCGTACGTATCGTTTACAAGTTTAAACTTATCCAAATCGACAAACGCAAAAACATAGTTGATTTTTTTGTGGTTTGTAAGATAGTATTCTATAAGTTTACGGCTATGAGATTTATTAAGAACCCCCGTTAGCGGGTCGTGCGTTGCCGCGCGTTCCAATTCCGCCCTGCGGTTGAAGTCGGCGGTAATATCCTCTAATTTGCCTACCGCTCCGCTGTAAACGTAGCTTTCCTCCTCAAGAGAATACTGCTTCATTATCTTAATCTTACATCTGTGCGCACTGTTGTCCATAACAACGTCCGTTTCGTAATCGATAATGGGGTTTTCCCTGGTGGCATTACGCAGCAGCTGCGTCAAATCGCGCAAGGATTTTGTGCTGAGGCAATTTTGCAATTCCTTATCTTCCAGCGGATTTAATATGTACTGCTTTACTCCCAAATGGTGTACGCTTTCGTCAAAGAAGCGTACCGCAACGGGGTCGGCGTTAATTTCAAACAAATACTCCTTAGAAAGCGACGTAATAAACTGATACTTTTGACGTTCGCGATCCAGCAAATCCAAAGTTCTGCGGGAAGCGGACAATTCCTTATTAGACATAACCTCTTGCGAAAACTTGCCGAGATCGTCCTGCTTATGAAATTCGCTTACACTGCCCAACTGTTCCTTTAATGTAGGTTCTACCGCGCGCAGAACGTCCAGTATAACGGGATTGAAAACTCCGCATTCGCCGTTTAAAATCATTTGCACGGCTTGTTCGTGAGTAAACGCCTTTTTGTAGCAGCGTTCGCTTGTTAAAGCGTCGTATACGTCGGCAAGCGCTACAACCTGCGCCGAAATAGGAATTTGTTCGCCTTCCAGTCCGTCGGGATATCCCCGTCCGTTCCACCGCTCGTGGTGCCAACGGGCAATTTCGTACGCACGCCTTAAAAGAGGTTCCGTCTTGACGTTTGGCAGCGCTTCCAACATATCCGCGCCCTTAGTGGTATGCGTTTTCATTACGGCAAACTCCTCGTCGGTAAATCTGCCGGGCTTATTAAGAATTTTTTCGTCTATTGCAATCTTGCCTATATCGTGCAGCGAAGAAGCAAGGGTTATTATATCGATGTCGGCAGAAGACAAATGATATTGGTCGGTAATACCCACCAGCGCTTTTAAAATCAAGTCCGTAATAGTACGGATATTTACAACGTGCTTGCCGCTTTCGCCGTTACGGAACTCTACGATATGGCTGAGGATATCGATCATTAAAGACTGTTCCTTTTCGCGCTTGTATATTTGATTTTCAATCATTCCCTTTAATGCTTTTTGCTTAGCGTACAGCATTATGGTATTAAGCGAACGGCGGCGGACAACCAACGTATCGAACGGGCGCTGAATGTAGTCCGTTGCGCCCAGCTCGTAGCCGCGTTCCACAAAAGCAGACGCGTTTTCGGATGAAATAATAATTACGGGAATATCCTGTATCCATTGACGTTCATTCATCTTTGCCAGCACGCCGAAACCGTCTAAACGGGGCATAACGATATCCAGAAGTACCAAGCTGATTTCATCGTCGTACTTTTCTATTTGCTCCACAGCCTCTATTCCGTCCGCCGCTTCTATTATGTCAAATTCCTCGCCTAACATATCCGTTAAAATCGAGCGGTTCATTTCGCTGTCGTCGGCAATTAAAATTTTCTGTTTGTTTTTTAAATCTTCCACGGGGATAAATCTCCTAAAAGTATTCTATGCTATATGTTTGCATTATATATGGTAGCACAAAAAGACAATTAAGTCTATATGTTTTTATTTAATTACATTTTTCTGTTCCGTTTCGCGGATATATCCCTTTTTAATTAAACTTTCCGTCGTCTTATATGCGGGGCGGAAGTCCGTTTCTTTATAGTCGGGGTTATCGGCAATACCCTTTGCGCCGAAAACTATATTTACCATTTCCTTAGCAAGTTTTACGTCGTGCTGCGTACGCACACGGTACATCGTAGGCAGCTTTGCGTCGGGGTATTTGTCGGCAATGCTTTCTACCTTGTACTTTGTGCCGTCGAATTTTACGGGGTCTTCCGCCAAAAACATACGCAGTGTTTTCCCGCGGATTGCAAACGTCGCAATGCAATTACCCTTGCAATCGTAAAACGCTTCGCGCTTCCAACTGAGTTTATTATACACCTTTATATGCCGTAAAATATGATTTTTAAGAGCGGAATACCTGTCTTTTACACTGTCGTCCGCCTGAACGATACGCGCAACGAAACTACGATCGTAACCGTCGTTTACTTCGGCGGACTCCTCGTTCAGTTCGGTTTTATCCGCCAAGTCGTCCGTTATCTCCTCGTCGTTAGACGACGCAGTTTGCGGCGCTTCGCCAAGCAGCAATATACGCAATTTACCCTCGTCATAAAGCTCGGTGATAGTTTGAGCGGTTAAGTCCGCCGTAATTTCGGCGGGATTTTCCACCATACCTATAGCGTTGGCGTCGGCAAGCTGCAGCATCAAATATTTAGCATACTGCAACTTACGCGGCGATGTGATTTTAAGCAGCATCGGGGTTTTGGCAAAGCGTTTTTTTGACGATTTATCTATACCGCGGTATTTAGTGTCGGCGTAATCCGCAGGATTTAAAGCGTATGCCACGCACAGGTGCTTACCGGAAAAAATAATCAATGCAAGGGTGGTATGCGCCCTATACACTCGAATTTGGTTGTAGCTGTACTGCATTTTTACTTTGTACTGCGCTATGTCGTTGACAAGTTCCAAATAGCGTTGTTTTACTTCTTCGCTGGAATTACGCAGCCGCGCCTCGAAACTGAAAGTATAACGCACGTAGTAAAGTTTGCTGTCGCATTCCGCGCCCGCAATATTAAGGCGCTGACGCGATGCGGCGCTTAAAGACGCCGCCGCCAACACGTCAGTATCCAAAGTTTCGTCGCCGTTATCCGCCGACATTTCCAATATAAAAGGTTTGCTTTCTTCCGCCGCGTCCTCTTTGTCGTCGGCGGGCGAGTCGACAACCAACATTGCCTCCTCGTCCTCGTCTTCGTCTTTATCCTCAACGATTACGCCGCCGTCAATTAAAATTTGTAATTGTTTTAGCAATTCTTCGCGCCTGCCCTGCAACTGATGGGTACAAAGCTTGCGTTCGCGGTTTCTGCGGAAATACAGTATTAAAAGCACGTTTGTGGCTATAAGCGCAACAAGTAATACGCATACTACCGCAATCCAGACAATTTGTGTGCTGTCGAGAATCCGCTGACATAAATTGTTAAATATTTTGTTCATTTATTTCTCCTAATTATTCCAACCGTCGGCGCGGGATCTTGCGTCCATCGCCTCTTGTTCGTTACGTCTTTTACGGCGGTGAACGATAGTAAGGATAACCGCCATAACGGCAAGACCTACGCTTAATCCTGCGGCAACGCCTATAACTGCAATAAATACAACGTTGATTCCTACGTTATAAGTAACCGTAACGTATCCCGTAGTGCCGTCTTCCCATACGTAGTTTTTAGTATCTTTAAGCGATATTACCGCCGTACCCGAACCGCTTCCGGAATGTACGTTGCCCTCGATTTCCATTATTCCGCTGTTAAATCCTTCCGGAATAAATTCGACGTTTCCGCCTGCGTACAGTTTTTGGTTGCCTTGCGTGGGCTTAGCCACTACCTGAGGTTTAATTTCCCAACTGAACGTTACCGCATTGTTTGTAAGCTGAACGCCGTCCGCCCATACGTAGTTGTTTACGTCGGCAAGCGTTATTACAGCCGTATATACGCCTGCGTCCAATGCCGACAAAATTGCCGTGCCGTCGTTGTTAATACGGTTCATACCGTTGTAGTCCAAACGCATCAGTATGCCGTCGTAGTTATTAAGCTGCGCATAGATTAACGCGCCGGTATAAGTGTTTTCTTCGCTTGTTTTGCTAAACGTAGGCGAAACAACCACGCGCTTTGCAATAGTAAACGACACAGCTTCGCTTACAAAAGCGTTATAGTTATCGTTAGCCGCCATAGTTGCGCGCACCCAGTAAGTACCGGCGTTTTTGGGCGCTTCGGTTGTGTACGATCCGTACTGCGAAGTTGCGTACTCAAACACTATATTAGCCGAAGAACCGCCCGCAACATGCGCCTGCGGACGACTGGCTTCGTCGCCGAACGTCCAATCGCTTATTTGCACTTTGGGAGGATTTGTTCCCCCTGCCGAACCCGTTTCGTCCACCAAATAGTTGTCCGCTTTGGTAATTTCAAACCTGACTTCCGCCGTAGAGTTAAGGTTATTTAACCAGCAGTAATTGTCGGTATCTACCAAAGTAAGAGTTACAGAGTAAGTGCCTACGGTAATAAAATGACCCGTATGACTTGCGGTATAAATTTGATATCCGTTTATATTGTAAGTTTCGTCGATTATAACGGGATTTCTTATTTCCTTGCCCGTATACGCTTCGCTCTTTGCCGTAATCTTAGACGAGTCCACTTCCTTGCGTAAAATATCCGCAACAGTCGTGTATAAGCCGTTACTGTAATCGACTTCAAAGTTTCCGTTATTTTCTACGCCGTCAATGTGCGCTATATATCTGCCTGCGTATTCCGGTACTCTTGTAGATGAAGGAAGCGATGAAGCGGAGCCGTTAGGCGTACCCGAATAACTGATTATAAATTTAAGCGAGTTAATTTCCGCATCGGAAACTCCCAGATTCAACTGTTCTTTATCCACCACTTCTACATTTACTATTTCCACAAGAGAGGGAACGGTATCGCCGTAGTGAACAATCAGCGCATGAATTGTTACCGCAACCTTTGCCTTAGCAACGTTGTATACGCCTTTTTGGAAGATTACTTCGTAATTGTCCGCGCTTGTCGAGTCGTCTATTACAATATCGTATTTACCTACAGTGCTGTTTTGCGTTGCTTTTACCGTTGCGCGGTAATTAATTACAGACTTGTCGTCGTCAAAAGCAAAACCCTGACCTATTACGTCAAAATCGGTAGATTCCGCAACGGGCTGCGAGTAAACGGCGTTTATATCAGTCGGTTTAATTGTGATTGTACGCTTTGCCACTTTAAGCAAGCCGTCTGCAACCGTAATATTGTAGTTATACGCCGTTAAGCCGTCTGCATAACCGTCGGCATTTACCGCAACGGTCAAATCGTAACCTTTATCGTTTGCGTTAAGACGGTCGGCATTTAATTTATTGTCTTTAAGCAGATAGCTTGTGCTGCTAAGCTGACCGCTTACTGCGCTGTCGTCGTCGCCGTCCTTAAAGCCTTCAATCCTGTAACCGAATACGCCTTGATTGAATTCTTGTCCGTACGTTAACGTGCCGTACGGCGTAAGCGTTACGTTTGCCTTATCTACCGTAAATTCAGCGGACACTTCGTCTCCTCCGACAAACTTAAAGTTGCCGTCGGTAATACCTATAATTTCAACGGTATACTTACCTGCCGAAACGGGTTTGTTTAAGGTTAACAGACTGCCTTGTTCGTTAAAGCGGGTGCCGTCGTTTGCCGTGCCCGTAATCTTTACGATAAACTGATTTGCAAAATCTGCGGGGAAATCGTATATGTCGGGCAACGTTACCGCAATACCGTTTATGCTTATCACAACGGGCTTGTTTGCGTCCTTATACACACCGTTCTGGGCGGATACGTTGGCATTAACGTGCAGCTGCGTTATTTTGTGAGTACCTTCTTTTACCGTAATTACGTAATTGTCACTGCTTGCAGAGGCGGAAACAATATAGTTATCGCCTACGGAATCGCCCTTAACTGCGTTTACAGTAGCAAGGTAATTTTTTACTACGTCCGCTAAAACGTCGTCGTAAGCAAGTCCGCTGTCGTTTGCCGAACCGCCGTCCGCTGCCAAAGTGTAGGTTTGATTTGCAATTACGTCCTGTCCGTATACCGATTGAGAATCTGCCGCTTGAAGAATAAGCTTACGGCGCACTACGTTAAGCGTACCGTTTACAACGGAGCCTTGATCGTACTTTAAAGAAATTTTATAGTTATTTAAACTTACGCCTTGGACAAAGCCCTGAGCGTCAACGGCAAGGGTAAGTCCGTAACTTCCTACCGTCAAACGCAGCGACGAGTTTACCGTGTCGCTCGTTACGTTATCGTAACCAACCAAAACGTATGTTACCGTTCCGTTTACGCCGCTTATGGCGTTACCGTTGCTATCCACGTACTTAACGCTGAACTGGGCGTTTTCAAAATTATTGCCGTAAGTAAGTTCGCCTTCGGGAATTGCAAATACCGACGCTTCCTGTATTACAAAAGTAATTGTCGCCGTCGCAGCCGTAACGGGTACGTCCCATTCGTAGTTGCAGCCGTGTTCTTCGGTAAACTCCAACGTCAGGTTATGTTCGCCCGCGGCAACCAAATCGGTCAAATTGTAATTTACGGTATAAATCTCCGTTTGACCGTAAGCATACGTATTTACGTCCGTAATTTCGGGAGTACGCGGTCCGCCCGTATATATAGTGGGCTGCGCGGTGATGTTACCGACGTTTACCGTAAATTTCGTAACTTCATAGTTAACGGTAGGTACGTTAAACTTAAAGTTATCCAAATTGTACGCGCCCTTTGCCGCCGCAGTTACAGTAACGGTGTAGCCGCCTGCAAGTTTAGGATAATGTACGTCGTCCGTAACAGTTGTGTTATTGTTTGCTTTTCCGCTGTAAACTACGCTTAAAGTCAGCTTATCTGCAATAAAACTTGTTATGTCCGCTCCGTCGCTACCCGTAACGTTTGTTATCGACGCGCCTTCTGCCGAACCGTAAACATAACTGTAAGCGTTTTTGTTCAAAGCGACGTTTACAATGCGTTGAGTTATTTCGTAGCTGCCGAAAGTATAGGTAATATCAAAATTATCATTGACATATGTCGTTTGGATAGAGTAAATACCCGTATCGCTGTCTGCCGAAGCCGTTGTTGTAAGCGTACCCTTAGCAAAACTGATATTAGGCGCAACTTCGCTTGTTGCAAGCGCGTTGTCGGTTGTAACTGCAACCTTGCTTAAATCTACTGCCGCACCGTATTCGCTTGCGGCGTTGCCTATTGTGACGTTTACAGCCAACGGAGTTACTGCAAAAGTATTACCGTATCCTGCCGCAAGGATTATCGTATAGTTATCCGCAGTAAGATTGATTACCGCGCTTAACGCATAATTATCTTTATTGCAAGGCAATTTCGTTACGTCCGCTTGACCTACAACGCTGTAAAAAATAGTACCCGTAACGGTTATGTTTTGCTGGTTGTCGTTATACTTAAATCCGTCGAGCGTATATTCGCACTTATCGTTACCGAACGCTTGCCCGTAAATAAGGCTTCCGGACGGAGTCAACGTTAACTGCGCCTTATTAACTGTCAAATTGCCGTAGGACACTTTGTCGCTGAAATTGCCGTAACCGGAGCTGTCGCTTAATACAACCTTTACAAAATAGTCGCCGGCATTTTTGGGCTTTACAGCGGACCAATCCGTATCGCTTACCTGTGTTGCGTCCGTCAAACTGCCCTTAGCGGCAAAGTACCACGTAAACGTACCTTCGTAACCGGATATCGCCGTCAACGTCGGCAGCGTTACAGCCGTACCGTAAGTAACCGAACTTATTTCCGTAAGCGTAAAGTATTTATTTGCGCTGTTATCGGCGGTATCGGAAGTAATTATCCACGTTAAACTCTTTTCCGTTTCCGTATCGGGCAAAACAGCCGTTTCCCATACGTAATGATCGGTATCTATAATGGTAAACTTAACTGTATATGCGGCTTGACATACGTTTATTTGCGGAGTAACCGAAGTTGTTACAAGCTTAGACAAATCCAGTCCGTTTACAACGTAGTTAATCGTGGGAGTTTGCGCCGTACCGTTGTACACAAGCTCGGAGTCTACCGTAGGCGCTTTAAGCTGCTTTTTGGATACTTCAAACACGTCGCAGCCGCGTATCGCCATCAATTCCTCGTGTCCTTCGCCGTCGGTGATTGCTCCGCTGTAACTTATGCAAACAATAAATATACCAACGTCGAACGTGCCGTAAGACGACAGCGGTAAGAATGTATCTTCGTCGTACAAATCGGCTATTTCCGTTAAATCGAGATCAACCGAACCGTTTGCGGTTTTGTCTTTTATCAACTGTAAAGCTCTTTCGTATCTATCTGGTTTTACAACTGCAAATCTGTATTCCAATAAGTCGGTATCTTTTACGGTATATTCTTTCTTATCTTCGCCCACAAGTATCGTAAACTTTATTTGAGGACGCTCGTCGGTATACTGCCAGCCTTGCTGCAATACCGCCGTCGTAATAGTGTTGCTGTTTACGGTAAAGTCTCTCCTTACTGTTCCGTTAACGTCTGCGTCGACAAATTCGAAGTTGACTGCCGCGTCGTCCTTAATAGCAAACGTTACGGAATACAAGTAATTGTTGTTTACCGATTTTACGTTAATGCACAACTGTCCGTTTTCGTCAAAGTAATAATCGCTTGAAGATATATTTTCGCTTGCGCTGTTATTTGTAAGCTTGCGCGTAAAGCTGTCCACATACATTATTGCGTTATTGTAATACCTTAAAACGTTTATTCCGTCCTCTTCTCCGTCGGCAAGAGACACGGACTTTTTAGTCCAGTTAACGGAGGACGAATTAATTTTATATTTAGTAATTTCGTACTGCAGCTCTGCCGTATATCCGCCGTTGTCCAGCACGTAGTTGCCGTCCGCTTTAAGCGACACCTTAACCGTGTACCTGCCCGCTCTGTTGGGAGATACGTCGGTTTCCTCTGCCGTGCCGTGCAAATCGTAAATTACGCCGTAATCGCTTTGACTGACAGTCAGTCCGCTAACGCCCGTAACAAAGGTTAACTGCGCAAATACGTTTTGTCCGTATGCTCCGCTTAATACCGAATCGTCGGGAACAAACTCGGCGCTTTCGTTAGACGTTACGGATATTGTTAATTGCTTTACCGTGTACGCACCCGTTTGTTTGTTTCCGTCAAATTCAATTTGATAGTTGCCGCTTGCCGTAACAGTAACAACGTAGTCGCCTGCGGGCGCGTTTGCATCGGTAAGATTGTAAGCAGAACCGTTTTTGATGGTTTTTGCCGTAACCGTTACCGAGTCGCCGTTGACAAGTCCGCTTACCGTGTAAAGCGTATTAAGTACGTTTTCTTCCAAAACGTCGCCGTATGTGCTAAACAAACCTTCCGTATACGATACGTTAACCGTACGTTTTTCCACCGTTAAAACGCCGCTGCTTACGGCAACTTTAACATTGCCGTCCCCCGTGTAGCCGTTGACAATATTAAACGTTGTACCGGCAGCCGTTACGGAACTGTATCCGTTTACGTCAAAGTTTACCTGCGCGTTTGCAGCAGTTAAATATTTTTGTTTTGTCTGTTCCGTCAATGCGGTTGTTCCGCTTAGACTTACGCTAAACGTTATATCGCTTAGGTTATCGCCGTATGTTACGGACTTATCGTCCGCTTTAAGCGTTAAAATCGCCTGTTTTATTTCGTGCGTAAGCGCTATAGTTTGAGGATTATGGTTATCCGCAGAGACGGTAACCGTAATACTGCGCTTGCCTGCGTCGGTAAAGGAAGGCAATACGCTTACAGCCGTTCCTCCGTCTACTTTATAAGTTATCGTTACGTTTTGGGCGTTTACCGTTGTGACAGTAACGTAATCGTTTACGTTTGCAATGCTAAACGCTGCGCCCGTGTAAGTTTCTACTGCGTTCTTCCAGCTTTGGTCGGTGCCTTTGTTTGTTATAGTTATATCCGCGTTTGCAACGGCAAATTTTTGGCTGTCATTCGTTTCGTCAACGGTGATATTGTAATTGGGGTTGCTGCCTTTTGCAACCTTTATTGCATACGTGCCTGCATTTAACTTGAATATGTCCGCATTTGCAACAATATTGCCGCCGTTGTATACGTTTACCGTTAAGTTAAGTTTATCGCCGTTTACTACCGTTCCGTTTACGACGGTATATCCCAAAGCGGGAGCGGCACTGCCGTAAACATAGCCCGTAACGCTGTTGGACGCAACCGTGATGTCGCGTTGTTTAACGGTAAACGTGCCGTTTACAAGCGAAATATCGTAGTTGGCGTTTGCCGCGCTAACCTTTACTACGTACGCGCCTACGCCCAGTTTTGCCGCCACGGCCTCGGCAGAGGACTCTGCCGTTTCGTAAATGCCCAGAATAATATTAAGCTTTGCTTCGTCTCCGTTTACAATTTGCTGTCCGCTTGTAACGGTATAACCTAACGTGCCCGTAAAGCTGTCACCGTAAACGTGGTCGGTTACGTTATTTGCAGTAATTGTTATTGCACGTTTTACTACTGTAAAAGTTCCGTTTGCAGTTGTAACGTTGTAATTAGCGTTGTTTACAGTTACTTTTATTACATATTCGCCTATCGACTGAGATGCAATGCTGTCGGTAATTTTATTACTGCCGTCATTAGTATAGACATCGAAAGAGGCGTTTAAGACGTCGTTGTTGACTACCGTTCCGTCCTGAACTTCGTAACCGAATGCGTTTGCGCCCAGCGCGTTACCGTATACGTGGTTAGTTACGTCGTTTGCTTTAATCGTTACGGAACGCTGAGATATAACGTAGTCGGCACTGCAGTCTTCCTCGTTTGTCCAACCGACGTATTCCACATCGTAATTAGGACTGACTGTAACTTTCAGTCTGTACGTTCCCACTGAAGAAGTGCTGTTTAACGTCGTTACCGCGCCGTTTAGAGTTACCGTAACAACTTCCTTACCTACGTCCGCTGCAAGCAAACCCTCTATTGTATACAATTTACTTACGTCTATGCTGTCGCCGTAAATACTTGTTAAATCGTAACCGTATCTTATACGGACCGTAAGTTGATCTACAATGAACTTAGCGTCTGCAACCGTAACGTCGTAGTTATCGTTTCCCGTATAATTTACTTTTATAACGTATTCGCCCACCGACAAAGCCGCAATATTATCCGCAGGCGTCGTACCGTCTTGCATGTATACGGCAAGTGAAATATTAAGCCTGTTTTCGTCGCCGTTTACAATTGCGTCCATTCCTTCGCCCAGCGATGTTGTAATTTTACTTGTCAGCTCGCCGTCGGCAAGTTCGGTGCCGTACGAGTGTGTGATATCGTCGGCAGTTACGGTAATAGGTCTGGGGACGACGGCAAATTTAACGTTATCCGCAACGGTAATATCGTAGTTGTCCGCGTTTGTATCTCCTTGCGCCGTAAACGTTACGCCGATTGTGTAGCTGCCTTTTACGTTTGCCGTGTTAAGGGTTGCGGTTATATCCGTAACGCCGTTATATATCGCCAAAGTAAATTCAAAACTGTCGCCGTTGACAAATACGTCACCACTGACGCTTGTAACGTCATAATTGAGTTCGCTATTGTCTAGCACATTACCGTAGACGTGCTTACCCACCTGCGAGGGAGTAACCGTTATTGCGCGTTTTTGTATTGTAAAGTTTACCGTATTATCGCAAACGACGATATAATTTGTGTTTTCGCAGACAAATCCTACCGTATAATCGCCTGCGTTTTGCAAAAAGACTTGATCCCACGTGTACTTATTGCCCGCTTTGTCCACAATGCAGCCCGTTATAAGGGCGGTTATATCGGCGGGCTCGACGTCGTCATCTCCCTGCGGTACATAAGTAAAAGTAAACGGATTAGACGTTAAACCGCTGCCGTATACAACGCTTGCAACGCTGCTGCTCACCGTGCAGTGTAATTCCAAAGGTTTTACAACCAGCGTACCCGTAGGATTATCAGTAGGAATAACAAAGTTTGGATACGTTCCTTGAACGGCGCGGATTTCGTATTCGCCTGCGGGTAAAACCAAATCTTCCGCCCATTCGTATTCCTCCTTGGTTTGCTTGTTTATAAACTTAAACGTTACTATTCTGCGCACGGCGGGGTTATCGACTGCCGAACCGTTATCGCCGCACAAAAGTCCGTTATCGCCGCGTGCAATTTCCGCCAAAGTAAACAGTTTGTATTCCAAACACTTTCTGTATTCCTCGGGGGTGTCGATAGGATTGATATTGCTTGCCTTTGCGGCGTACATCTGCACAAGCTGTCCGTAATTGATTTCACCGTCGGTAAAAGTTATATTAAGCGTTGCTGCAATAACTTTTAATCTGCCCGCATTAACCGTAAAACGGTAATTACCGCGCGTAAACGAATAAGACAATTTGTTATCGCTTACCGTCACATAACGTGCTTCTATATAGTTAGGGGAACTGGGGAAATACGTCCCGCCGCTTTTAAGCTTAAAACGCAAGCCCAAAACGTGATCCTCGCCGACTTCGATCTTACCGGGGTCGGCTATGCTGTACCTGCTGTTCTTCATCGTTTTGGATATTGCAATTATGCCGATACTGTCCAAATCGCTTATACCGATAGTACCTTCGATTATGTCAAAAAAGTCCGCAAAGTTACCTCTTATAACAGTGTTAAACTGGTGGTTTAACAAGTCGTGTACATTTATCGTAACCTGATTAAAACTTATTTTGTATTTATTTGCAACAAAATAACTGCCGTCGTCCTGCGCAGTTCCGCCCGTTACCACCAACGTATAGCTGCCGTTGTATTCGCTGCTTAAAGACACTATAACGGAATACGCCGTATCGCTTGCGGGGGCTGCAGACATATCCGCCACTCCCTCCAACGCAAACGCCAACACGTCCGCAGAAACGGTTTGGTTGTTTTCGTCCCTTATAGATGCAATCCAGTTACGCAGGTTTTGCGCGTGATCTTCGCCGTACTGACCTTCGCACACGCCGTCGTTAAACGTCACAATCAACTGCTGCGCTTGTACGCTAAGACGCCCGATTACCATCGTAAAGCGGTAATTATCCAATTCTGTAACATAGCTTCCGCCCGAAGTGCTTACGACATTTAGGTTATCTTTCCAAACGGGAACAATCTCGTAAAAACCCTTTGGCAAAGAGGTTAAATTTTCTACGCGCACTCCGTTTTGATAAATATACAGTGCAATATTGCTTTCGTCGCTTGCATTAATAAAGCTGCCTGCAATTTCTTTCGTAAGTTTACTAATATCAAAAGACGTGCCGAACGTAAGGATATAATCGTTTGCACTAACCGTTATTTCAACAGGCGTAACAGTCAGCGTAAAGCTTACGTTTGCCCCGCCATCTAATGTATAGTTGGGATTACTCAACGTTACGTTGACGGCATATTCGCCGGCATTTATAAAGCTTGTTTTATCCAACGTAACCGTTACGGTATCTCCGCTAAGCGCATTGGTAACGGAAGCGGAAACCGTATGTGCGTTTCCGTTATACTTTACGCTTGCACTGCCGCCTACAACCGTGCCTCCGTCTACCGTCCAGCTTAGCGTTACGGCGCGGGGCGCAACTACCAATAACGTAGGATCGGAATTCGTCCATTGATCGCCGTCTTTAAGACCGACACGCATTTTTACATAGTAAGTACCCGCGTCCGTAGGCAGAGTTCCCTCGGCTAATTCGCCGCCCAACACTCCGCCGTTATATGATGTGTAAATAGTATAAACGGGTGCGCCCGACGTAAGGTTATCGGGGTCGTTGAGCGTAAATACGCTGTCAAACTCAGGATTTTGCCCGTAAGTATATCCGTTTACCGTAAAGCCGACGTTAAGCAGATTGTCTCGTACGGAATAGCTTACCGTAGCATATCCGTTGCCCAAATCCGTAAAGTGCGCGTCGCCCGCAGCAAAGTAACTGCTGTTTATGCCGTAAATCAAACGTATAACAGCAAAATATTCGCCTTGTACGTACTTTCCGCCCAAACAGTCGAAAGCGCGCGGATCGGCGTATTGCGACGGATCGGCGATAACGCTGTCGACGGAAGTCTGCCCTGCTTTGCCGAAACCGACTATTTCCAAAAATTTACCCAATCCGTTGTTTTGTATAAATTGCTCTAACGCGGTTTTAATTTCCGTAGGATTATCCGCGTTGGACGGCAATGTGTCCGTACGGTAAACGTATCCGCCAAGTACTGGCGCTTTAACTTCGGCGCGGTTAACGACAGCAAAATCAGTCCATTCGACAGTTGCGTTATCGGTACCTTCCCAACGGTAGTTTGTCTGTGCGTTAGAAGTAAACGTTAATTTTGCGGTAAAACGTCCTGCGCGCGACGTTAAAAATATTACGCGTTCGGGAGTGCTGCCGTCGCCTTCGTACCTGCCCAAAAATGCCGTAGATACGTCCAAAAGCTGACCGTCGGCAAAAATGCTTGCAATAAATACCGACGTAATTTTGCCGTTATCGTCCTTTTTTACCAGACCCATTTGTTCTAAAACGTCATATACGTCAATGATTATGCGCTCGCCGTCAAACGTTACGCTTGCGCTGCCGCCCACAATAGTACCGGAAGGGATTTGCAATGCTTTTTTTGTTACGCGGCAAACGGCTTTAAGACCGATTTTGCTGGTGATATTTTCCTGCGCCAAATCCGGATCCTCGTCGCCGAACACCAATTCTGGCAAAGTGTAGTTATCCGCGTCTTTGCCGGCAAGCCCCGTAACGTAGACTCGGTACGAGCCGCCGTTGACGATATCCGGGTAGTAATCCACGACGTTTGTCGGTTTTCCGTCCTCGTCTTTTTTAAATACCGCGTCGGCATAACGCGTATCGTCCACTATAAGACTTACTTCGTCGTCGCCGAATACGCCGTATTCGCCCGTTGAATAGTTGTACCGCTTTAATGTGTAGCTATCCTTAAAACTGATTTTATTGCCGGTATATTCCTGATCCTGCCAAACTATAAACGGCGTGCCCATTGTATGCGGTTTGATTGTTAAAGCATACGTTACGTCGTCGCCGTAACTCCACGCATAGTTCGCCTTATCTTTTACGCTGAACTTTATTTGATACGGCTCCACCGCTCCGCTTGCACTGCGTTTTACGTTACGCAGAATATAGTCGCCCGTAACTTCCGTACCGTCTACGGTAATCGATATATATTCGCCGCTGCCGAGTCCTGCCCAATCCTCATTTTCAAAAAACTTAGATATAGGATAATCTTCGCTTAAATAGGTTGCAGTTACGATTTGTTTGTTTCTGTCTATAAGAGGTTTAAAATCTTTAAAAATATTTTCTGTAAAATTTGTATCGTAAAGCTGAACGGGAGTTAAATTAACCTTGTTTACCGTAAAGCTGTCTTTAAACATAGTGCCGAAACCTGTTGCCAATACAAAGTTGCGGTACGTATTGTCTCCGTCGATACCGTACAGACTTTCGCCCTTAACGTGAACGGTACCCGCCTGCAACGCGCCCTCGATAGGGGTACGCCCCGTTAAAGACAATACGCTGTAAAAACCGATTTCTACGCCGACCTTGCTCATATCGACATCGTTAAAAAACGGTGCAAAATAGTAAAGGCTGCCTGCAAAGTCCCGCAGATTCGGCTTATAAGTCATAGACAGCGCGCCGTCGGCAGGCGACCATTCGCCGTAATTAAATCCTGCGTCTTCCCAAAGCGCGTCTTCTGCAAACATAAACGTTGTGTTCGTTCTGTCCAGCGTTGCCTGCTTGATTGTAAAAGTTCCTGCCGTCTTGTAACCCTCGCCGTCCACGTTAGACTTATTCGTCCAGTCGTACGGCTGACCGCTTGCAATTTTAATATACACGGTGTAGTTACCTGCGTTTGTTACGGAAAAGTCCGTTCCCGAGCCGCAGGTTATGCCTTCGCCGCCCATATCGGTTCCGTCGGTAAAAGCGCCTGTAACTTTAAGTTCGAATACCGTGCTCGGCGCTCCGCTTACGCTTACGAATCCGTCGTGAACTTCGCCGTCGTAAGTGCCGTTAGCATGGCTGAAAGTCAGCGTTGGGTCGGCAAGCTCCGTAGTTTCCCCCGCTATTTCCGTAATGCCCGCATTACTTCCGTTATTTGCCGACATCGAATCCTGTGTGTCCCCCGCATTGCTCGACAAAACGCTGCATGCCGCCAAAGCCGACGCAGCAACAATTAACGCAAGCAATACGGCAAAAATCTTAAATTTATAGCTGATTTTTTTTCTGTTCATAGGACCTCCGTAATGACGTCTAAACGCAAACCGTTACATATGCGTTTAACCCATAAAGAATTTTCCTTAAATTTGCGCAAGACAAGCCGCCTTGCGTATCGTTTTTATTTTTTTAAATTAATTGCAAAAACGCAGTCTGCTTTTAAACGGCAGCCGTTTTTGCGTTTGCCGATTTAATAAAAATCCCGCAACCGAAACAGGGTCGCAGGATTTATCAATACAGGACTTACTCTAAAAATTGTACTGAAAAAATCTACCGCTGCGCATATTTTTGTTACAAATTCTTAAGTTCTTCCTTCAACTTTCGCAAATTTTCGCGTTCTGCTTCAATCAATGACGTATAAACGCGGAAATACTGCGCGTCCTGTTCGTCGGGTTTTGTACAGTTAAGAATCGATTGTAGCAACGCCGTCTGCGATCTGGCACATTTGCGTTCCAATTCGCTCAGTTCCCTTTCGCTTTCCGTAACAGCACGTTTTAAATCGCTTTTTTTCGACATATACTCCCCTTTATGCAAATAGGCGTTTTACAAAATTGCATTTTTACCGTATTTTCGCATCATTACCTCAATTATACATCAATATTAGCCTAAAATTCAAGTAAATTTCTAATAAATTTATTCATTTTTAGGCAAAAAAGACTCTTGTTTTATATTAAAATAATATAAATGCGTTTTTTGCTATACAAATAGCATACTTTTTAGCGTAAAATCCACTTATTTTGTGCGTTATACCGCTGTATGACATATATATGTTATATGTATTTTTATCGTTTTTTGCTACATTTTTTTTACTGAAAATAGCCCAATAAAGCTTTACGAATATGATGAATTTACACGCAAAAACCAACGTAAAACAACATACAAAAACACTATAAAAACGTAAAATTTTTGTCGTTTTTATGCCGAAAAGTACGTCATATTTTTATAAAAAACATATATTATTTGTCAAAAAAAAACGTAAAAAAACAAATTATAACTCAATAATTTTGCATGAAAAAAGCTCAAAAGTATCACAAAAAACCAGTTCTTTTTTTGTGTTTTTTTTCGATTTAATTCATTAGATAACACACACGAGCAACATATATAACAATATACTACTGCTAACGTTATGTTTTGTATAATAGTTGTTAGCAGTAGTTAATAATTGTTAAACGCCGTTAATTGTTGTTTGTATTTTATTATAGCATACGAACAACTATTAACGACGTTTAACTACAACTAACTGCTATTACATCGTATCACGTGGATAAGACAATATTGCGATTGGTATAGCTCGTGTACGAGATTATATCGTACACGAATAATATTTTTTCCAAATCTATATTTTCATAGTGATACTATT
Source organism: uncultured Christensenellaceae bacterium (assembly GCA_910587795.1). Classification (GTDB taxonomy): domain Bacteria; phylum Bacillota; class Clostridia; order Christensenellales; family CAG-314; genus Fimimonas. The sequence goes on along the minus strand of CAJUNH010000009.1, from coordinate 40,505 downwards.
TAATAGCGAGCGATTAACCGTAATTGGTTGTAAATCGCCGTTATTTAAGTTCATATATTATTATACAATCCGGCAAAGCGTACTTTTTTATAACTGATTTGCCGTTTTCCGTACCCGAAAAAACGTTTAAGTACGTTTATACGCTGATACATTTCCACTGATTTATACAGTAAAAAAACGCCTTTTTTAACAAAAAAAGGCGCCGTTAATCCTTATTTATTTTGTATAAAAATAGCCGCTGTTTTGACGCGCGCCGCTGTTTTTTCTAACCGACAGGTAAAACCGTTAGAAATCAAATAATTCGCTTTCCGCACACATACAAATTAAATGGTATACGGGCAGATGATATTCCTGTATGCGGTAGGTTTCGTCGCTGGGCACGTTTATTAAAACGTCGGCAATATCTTTAAGCTTTCCTCCCTTTGCGCCCGTCAAGGCAATAACTTTTACGCCCAGTACCTTTGCAAGCTTTGCCGCATACACTACGTTTGCCGAATTTCCGCTTGTGGAGATTGCTATAAGAATATCGCCTTGTACTGCCAACGCGTTTACCGACTGCGCGTACAGAAGCTTATCGTTGCAATCGTTTAAAAAAGCTGTGCTTGCCGACGTCAGCGAAGTTAGCGGTATACATTTTATGCCCTCTTGAAGATTGTCCGCAATAAATTCGCCGTCGGCGTATGCCTGCGCAAGTTTTTGACGGAGATCCTGCTTTACCGGGCGTTTAAGCAAAAAACCTTTAAGCATTTCGCCCGAAATATGCTCGGCGTCGGCTGCGCTGCCGCCGTTACCGCACACAAGCACTTTATTTGCCTGAGGTAAGTTTACTATGCATTGCACAGCCTGTTCGATTGCTCCGCGCAAGTACTCCGTTTGCGTATATCTGCCGAAAAATTCGTCTAAATGTTTTAACGTGGTTTGTTTCATTTGTAATCCTCTTTTAGTATTATTTGTACTGCTTTAAGCAGCGATGGCGCTCTGTACTTGGGTTTTACGTCGCAGTCCTGTTCCGCAACGCCGCAGTCTAATTTTACGCACGGTATGCCAGCGTTATAAGCGGTTAGCACGTCAACGTTGCTGTCGCCGACAAAAAAGCATTTTTCAACGTCCAAATTAAACCTTTCGGCGGCGGCTTTTATTAGTCCGACGTTAGGTTTACGGCAGTCGCACTTTATTTTTAGCTCCGCAATTTCGCCTTCGTAGCCGCCGTGCGGATGATGCGGACAATAAAACACGCCGTCCAGATATGCTCCGTTATTACCCAAAAGCGTATCTATTTTGCAAAAAGTTTCCTCCACGTCGTCAAACGTAGCTTCGCCCCGCGCAATTACCGGTTGATTTGATATTACAACAGCCAGATATCTGCTGTCGTTTATAAGCTTTACCGCTTCTACAACGCCGTCTAAAAGTTCTATTTCTGCGGCGGACGTAATAAACCCCTTGTATTTATTAATCGTGCCGTCCCTGTCCAAAAATATCGCGCGCTGTTTATTAGACAAGTTAAGACTTTTAACTTTGCCGCTTTCGATATCTATCCTTGCACCGTCCAGCCTTTCGGGTGTGCCGACGTCTTTGATATATTCGCTGCCGCAATAAGCGTATACGCGCCCTTGCGGAATAAAATGAGAAACAAACTGGTGCTCAAAATTGACCTTTCCGACAGTACTGAAATACTTCAAAGCCGAACTGTGCGCAATTACAAAGCCCGCGTTGACGTTGTTGCGATAAAAATTAACGCGTTTGTTACCTTTGCGGTCGATAGCCGAAACTTTACCGTCTTTATCCGCCACAACCAAATCACTGTCGTACGGATGCAGATTAGGGTGAGTATACAGCGTAAGCAGTGCGTTTTTACTTTTGTGGTAGTTAAACATTCTGCTTATGTTTATATCGAATACGGTATCGCCGGAGCAAACCAAAAAATCGCCTTTTATTTTATCTTTTAAGTAGTACAGCGCACCTGCCGAGCCTAGCGGTTCGCTTTCCACCACATAGCTGATATTTACGCCGAATTTGCTGCCGTTACCGAAATACTCCTCTATCTTTTCGTGCAAGTGCCCCAACATAAAGTAAATTTCGGTTATACCGTTTTCCCTAAGACGGTCCACGATATGTTCCAAAACGGGTTTTCCGCACAGCTGCACCATCGGCTTTGGAATAATATCGTTTGTAACCGCGCTAAGCCTTGTGCCTTTGCCGCCGGCAAGCACGACGGCCGTCAGTTTATTTTTTTGTTGACTATCCAACTTTCCGCTCCCGTTTTAGAAAATTTTACAGGGTAAACCTTGCCGTTAAGCATATTTAAAGCGTCTATAAGCTTTTGACGGTTAAAAGGATTGCAATACAACATCAAAAATCCGCCGCCGCCTGCGCCCGATACTTTGACCGCTTCGGCGCCGTTGCTCATTGCATAATTTATGGTGTTTTCCAACTCCTTGTTAGATACAATGGCGGACGTTTTCTTTTTATTTTCCCAAGAACGCCGCAAAATTTCCGCAAAGCGGCTGATGTCGCCGACAAGTATGCTGTCCTTTATGTCCTCGGCAGACTGCTTTAACTCGTGCATTGCTTCTAACGTCGATTTGTTTTTGTTTTGAGCGTTTTTTATCTGTTCGTTTATAATTTGTGCGGAGCTGCGGCTCTTTCCGCTGTAATACAGCACCAGCGAACACTCCAATTCGTTGATTGCGGAACCGGACACGCGCAGAGGATTAACTATCGTTTCGCCCGAAGGTTTAAATTCCATCATATTAAATCCGCCGAAAACCGCAGAGTACTGGTCCTGCTTTCCGCCAGAAAGTTTAAGGTCGTGCCGTTCGATATCGTAAGCAAGGTAAGCTTTTTCGTAACTGTCCAGCCCCAGCCCCAACCACTTATCAAACGCTTCCAAAATAGCCACAACCATTGTAGAGCTTGTCCCGAGTCCCGATCCGACCGGCGCGTCGTTACTGGTACTCATTATAAAAGACAAGGGTTTTCCTCCGTTATAATCGCGTACTATACGGTTGTAGACACCCTTGTGCAGTATTAAATTTTCGTCCTCAATATCGAATCGCGAAACGCTCGGTCCGTCGTAAGAGTTGTTGTTGTCGTGCGCAATAATAACGATACGGTCGTCGTCGGTAGGCACGATGGTACAGTACGCGTACATACCTATCGTAGCGTTAAATACCGCACCGCCGTACTCCTTGTAGTAACTGGGAAGATCCGTACCGCCCCCCGCCACGCCTATACGCAGCGGCGCTCTACTTCTTATTTCCATTGTTATACCTCTCTACAATTTCCTTCAAGCGTTGAATATATTGATTGGTGCATTCTTCCCAGGACACATATAAATCGCGGGAAGCATTGCGCCCTACTTCTTTAAGAAAGTTCCTGTCCGAAACGGCTTGTTCGATTTTATCGGCAAAATCCTTTACGGTATCCTTTGACAAAAAGCCGTTTACGCCGTCGGTAACGCCGTACCCCGTGCATGAGCCTTCTATAAACACTCCCGGTGTGCCGTATGCAGCCGCTTCTACCTTTACAAGAGCAAAGTTGTCGTACAGCGAAGGGAACAGCAATAAGTCTGCGCGCGCGTTTAACAGCGGCAAATCTTCGCGCGGCAAAAAGCCGGCGAAATCGACCTCGTCGTCGGTAAAACCCGATTTTTGCTTATATTTAACGATTCTATCGTAATCGGTGCCTTTTCCGCTTGCGATAAAGCGAAATTTAATGCCTTTATCCTTTAAAATTTTAAGACTGTCCAGTATCATATCGATACGTTTTAGCTTTTCGATTCGTCCAACGTATAAAAAGACCAGCTCGTCCGCGCCGATATTAAACTTTGCGTTAGCACGCTCGGCAAGTTCCTCTTTGTTGTCGCAGCGAGGCAGATCTGTTCCAAACGGAAGGTACGATATTTTGCCCTTATATCCAAACGAACGGCACTGCTCGGCAACCAAAGGCGAACACACAAAAACTTCGTCGTACTTATTGTATATTTTACCTATGTGTTTAACCAACAATTCGGTAAGCCATTTGGATTTTACCTGCTGGCGGACTATCGGGCGCATGTTGGTGTGGAACGTCGCAACGGCGGGAATTCCCTGTTTTTTTGCGATTTTAACCATAAACTTTGCCATATTAAACGGCGAATGAACGTGCACGATATCGTACCGTTTAGACAAAATTTCTTTGGTAAATTTTTTATCCCGCGTGGCTTGACAGTATTGTACTTTTAATGCGTTGAGCTTAATGCTTTTGCAGCGCTTAACGGTATAGGGAACCGTTTCTACGTAATCTTTTTGATATCTGGGGGCAATAGCGGTAAGGTCGACTTTTTGATAAGAATGCATACAGTAATTGTGCATACAGTTTACCACCCCGTCTACGTACGGAAGGTAAGCGTCCATTCCGTCTAATACCTTTAACTTATTATTATCCATAGGTTTCCTCGCGATTTTTTATTTATCGTTTGTAACGCAACGGTTTATTCTAAATCCGCATTTGCATATTTTTAGGCGAAATTAATTTGAATATACGTCGCAAATATGCCGTTTACGTTTTCTTTATTTACAAAAACGTGCCGTATATATTTAAAATTATAATTTACGGTTATATCGGCAACACTATTTACAGATATACCGTTTGTTCTATTTAACCCGACTTTGCTTAAATAAAGCTAATCCAACGTGCTGAAAATCTTTTACAGAAAATCCGCTTACATAGACAAACCATAATTAAACTTTTAGTACACTCCCCGTTTTATTACGTTATGTTTTACGCTCCGCACGGCAAACTGCAAATACAAACGATATGCAAGCTGCGCGTGTTTGTTTAACCTTGCAAAAGTCTGCCTTTCCAAACCGAAACCAACGTATACGGCAGGCAAGTAAAATTACACGTTTTAACGGACATAGATATATACAATATACCATACCGACACAAAAAAAACAATAGAATGTTTAAATTAAGTGTTGCGTTTATTTGAATTTTATTTTACAATAGGAAAGCGTCTGTTAGTAAACGCAGTAATCTCGGCATAAAGCCGAAAAAATACGCCCAATTTCTTTGACAAAACAAATAGCTTTATGCTATGTAAACGAAAAATTTAAAACGGCACTCCGCGTAAGCTAATACGCGCTGTAGTTATACAGCTGCAAAAGACGAAATCAAAAATTTATAATTTGCCGAAAATACATAACGGATATTTTAACGGCAAGGAGAAATATGAACAACGATAAAAAGCCCTCAATACTGGTTACGTTGGTTGAAGCCGGTATGGGACATATAGTTGCCGCGCAAGCAATATACGAGGCGCTTAAAAATAAATACGGCGAAGTATTTGATATAAGCGCGTGCCATATACTGCGCGACAGCGGAAATAAAAGCCTGATTAAATACGAAAACTATCTTGTTAAAAACGTAAAGATGTACTCGTCTATACGCGGTTTCGGCTATTTGCAGATTTTTTCTATGTTTTTATTAGGACCGCACAACACGTTGGAAATCGTTTACAATACCGCATTTAAAAAACAGGTAAACGCTCTCGTTGAGGAGTACGACAAAAAAAAACCCGACGTAATAATATGCACGCACTTTTTTACACACTACTGCGCAGTTAAATACAAGCAAAAACACAACCCTAACGTAAAAGTCGTATCGTATTGCCCCGACAACAACGTACACGGTTGGTGGCATGTTAAAGGAGATATGATCTATACTAACAATCCTCTTGCCACGGCAGAAGCGTACAAGCTGGGATTTAAAAGCGGTACGGTTAAAGAAGCCTTTTACCCGACGCGTAAACAAGTGGCGCAGGCAACCGAATCCAAGGAGTTTTACCGCAAAAAATTTAATATACCCGCAGACAAACTTGCAGTTGCAATAAGCGACGGAGTGTACGCGCAGGCAAAGGCGGCAAAGATATGCAAAAAACTGTTAAAATCAAACTTGCCGCTTACCGTATGCATGCTTACGGGCAAAGACGAACAAATCAAAACAAAACTGGACAGATTTAAAGAAACGGCGAAACCTAACATTACGTTAATAACATACGGATTTGTAGACAACGCCCCCGAGCTGTACGCCGCGTGCGATTTATTTATAACCAAAGGCGGACCAAATGCGATACTAGACAGCGTAATGATGAAAACACCCGTAATCGTAGACTTTTGCGCAACGCCTATCGAAAGGAAAACTTGCGACTTATTTGTAAAAAAACACCGCTGCGGCTACTATATTAAATCTCCTTCAAAAATAAAACGCAAAGTGGAAGAACTGATTTTAAACCCCGCACTTCTGCGTCAATTTGATACTTCGCTGAAGTTTTTTGACAAAAATGCAAACGGCGCGCAGCAAGTTGCGGACGATATTGCAAGCCTTGTACTGGACGAAAAAGCACATAAACAAAATCTGCATGCACGCGAGGACGAAATCGTAGATAAATACTATGCTCTTCGCAAACACGGCGGCGAACAAAAAGAAACGTTTAAGTCCCGACTTCACAGCGGTAGGAACAACAGAAAATTTGCAAAGATGTTAGAGGAAATTAACAAATAACACTCGGCTTGTATGCCTGCTTAAACTTTTTGCCGAACGATTCAATCTCTTTTTAACGTTCGTATTAATATGTCTTCAATATTATTGTTTTAGCACCTAAATTACAAAGCGCACTTCTGTTTCGGAGCGCGCTTTTATTTTAATTTTTTTGTATTGCTTTGAAGTATCGTTTTTTTTTCTTTTAGACTGATAAAATTTCCGCACGGTTTATAATATAGAATTACTCTTTATTTTTTACTATATACTTTTTTGCGCGCTGTTCTTTTACGGTCATTTTACTTCTGCCTATTACGAAAGCATCGTCGCAGACGTCTTCCGTAACGGTGGTATTACAAGCAACGTAACAGCCTTTGCCTACCGAAACAGGAGCGATAATATTGCTGTTGCAGCCTATAAAACAGCCGTCGCCGACGGACGAGCGATACTTATGCTGTCCGTCGTAGTTTACAAAAATTACTCCGCAGCCGACGTTTACTTCTTTGCCAACGTCGGCGTCGCCCACATACGCAAGATGACTCGCCTTACTGCCGCCGCCCAAAACGCTGTTTTTCAGTTCCACAAAATTTCCCACTTTGCAGTTATCCTGCACTACGGCGTTGCTTCTCAGCCTTGCATACGGTCCTACGGTACAGTTGTTTCCTACCGTACTGTCGCATATATACGAAGCCGTAATTACCGAATTACGTCCTATTTCCGCATTATTTAAGTAACAAAAACTGCCTACTACGCAACCGTCGTGCAGCACGGTGCTGCCCTTTATTACGGCGTACGGTTCTATCGTTACATTGTCTCCTACTGTTACGGTATCTTCCAAATAAAACTGTTGCATACCCTAATGTATGCGCTTTACGAAAGTTTTGCCACTATTACCGTCATATCGTCGCGGGCTTTGCCGCCGTCCGCTTTAAGCGCCTTAGCCAAAATTTCTTCCGCAATGCTTTGAGGAACGTTAAGAGACACGTTGGCAAACGCCGAAGCAAGCTCGTTGGCGTCGGTAAAACAATCGGTTACGCCGTCGCTTAGCAATACCAGTACGTCCCCCTTAGACAGCGCCTTTTTGGTGACGGACGGAGTCATTTCCTCCAAAACGCCCAACGGCAAACTGCTGCCCGAAACGATTTCCACTTTATTATCGCTTTTGACCAATCCCACGGGCGCGCCCAGTTTTATAAAGTCCGTCAAACCGTCGTATACGTCCAACACCGCAATATCTACGGCGCAAAACACTTCGTTGCCGGCAGAGGTTAGCATATTGTTTACGCAAGAGAGTATAACGTCGCTGTCGAACCCCGCGCGATAAAAACTTTCCACAAGACTGATGGACGTAGCGGACATTTTTTCCGCCGCTTCGCCCGCGCCCATGCCGTCGCACAGCGCTACAATGCACTTGCCGTTATCGGTGGTTATTACAGTGTGCGTATCGCCGGAAATTTCATTTCCTTCTTTAAAAACGGAACTTACGCCGAAGCTTACGTCAAACCGCGGTTTTACGGACAGATACACGTTGTACCAAGATACGCTGTCCGTCTGCTCCACGTTATCCACCGACATATTCTGCTTAACTACGCCCGAACAGACCTTTTCGATAACGTTATTGTCTATATCCTTTTTCGACACGGTAACTACTACGGTTAATTTATTACGCTGTTCCACTATGCTTGCGCCTACGCACATTACGTTGTGGAATACAAGTCTTTCAACCAGTTCGGTTTCGCGGTCTTTGGGGCAGACGGGTTTATTTTTACAGTCGGCGGCAATTTGCATAAGCAATTTGGACACGCCGCCCATTTGTTCGGCAACAAGCTGTTTTCCCCCGTCCACCTGTTCGATACGTTCGCAATACTCGCGGTAGGCTTGCGCCTCGTTATTAACGCGCGAAAGCATAGCCGACACTCTGTCGCATTTTACGGACAGAGTTTGCGGAACGTCCAATATAGAACACGAACCGCGTTTAACCGCGCAAGCCGACAGTTTAAGCAGGCTTTGTTCGGTTTGAGTTATATCCTGCCGCCAACAGCGCGTACGCTGATCGCAATCGCAGCACACCGTTTCGCTGCACTGTTTTACAATGGCGTTTTGAGCCTGTTCGTTGCTGATACGCCCCGCCGACATTGCAAAAAAGGCGTTTTTCATGGACAGAAAAATATCGCTTAGACGATACAGTCTCCGCGAAACGTTATCGCCGACGCGTTTGGCAACCGACGTGGGAAGATATTTATCGGCGGCGCCGCAGCTGTAATCGCGCACATAATTATATACTGACGTTGGAATAACAGAAAAAATAAGCGCTGCGGCAAAACTTAGACTTAGAGACATAAAACCGACTTCGCCGTGCAGCTGCAAAAAATATGTAAAAAGCGTATCTGCCGCAACCGCCACAATCGCCGACAAATAACGGCTTACTCTGTTGCATGTAATTACCGCAAGCGCGGCGCACGAAAGATATACAAAACAACCGTAATCTCCCGTTGCAAATAAATTTCCCAAACCCAAAAGCATTGCGGCTATTAAGGTTGTTTTTGCGCCGAAACATACAGAGCAAAACAATACGGCATACGGAGCTATAAGATAAATCAAATTTAAACCCCAAAAAACCTGTTGAGAAACACAATACCCTGCAACAACGGTAAATAAGGCGATACAAATCATTTCGTCCAAAGCCGGACGGTACGCAAGTCCGCGCACAAAAACCGCACGGAACACATAAATACACACAAAACAAAAAGCAATTCCCAGCGCCGCACAAATTATTTTATCGAATAAGTCAAAGTACGAGGTAAAGCCGTATGCGCAATAAAACACGTTGGCAAGCACTGTATAAAGCAGCAGTTGAAGTTTACCTATCTTGCGGCGGACAATGCGGTGTATCAGCCAACAAATCAGTATAACTCCCGCGCGTACCGACGCTTGAAGCAAACTGTCCAGCCCGTACGCAACGGACGAGGCAAGATATATTACTGCTGCAACAATGGGGTTTGCCGAATACAGTGCGCCTACAAACAATCCAAAAGATATTGAGCCGTCAAACGCACCTCCGGAGGCAACGCACAGCGCAACGTAGATTATATATAACAAAACAGTTTTGGCGGATAACTTGCGTTTCATACAGTCCTCCCGTGATTAGACATACGGTAATAAATACTGTAAGGTTTGTGCAAAAGTTTTAAACGGTGTGATATTTTTACTTTTTGCTAACAAAATAAATTTAGCGCGGACTAACCGTACAGTACAAATAGGTTACTACGTCTAATACAAAGGCTTTTGCTATTTTGTGGCGATTTATGATAGCTTTTGTAAAGTTGGTTTGCGTACACAAATAACGCTTACACAAAATAGTCGCCCATAAGCGTTATACGATGTAACGAAACCGAACGGATTTCGTTAAACTTAATTTAATGCATAATTATTAATCCTTAATAATATTTTGAGTGTTTGATTTAAAACGCGCAAAAACATAACGGCATAAAATTTTCTACATTATCCTGCACAGCAGACAAGCGGCAACCCCTCCCAGCAAATTGCAGAATAACGCTATGGGAATAGCCATCCCCGTACGTTTAACCTTTGTACCTGCAAAGTAAACGCTTGCAACGTAAAAGACCGTTTCGCTGCTACCCATTATTACCGACGCGCACCGCCCGACGTAACTGTCTACTCCGTACTGGCTGTACACGTCGGTTAACAGCGCCAAACTTCCGCTTCCGCTAAACGGCCGCAGCAGCATTAATTGCACTACCTCGCAAGGTACGCCCACCAACTGAAACGGCGGATAAATAAAACGGATAATATGAGTATCCAATCCGCTTTCGTGCAAACAGTTTACCATAATAAACATTGCTGCAAGGTAAGGAAAAACAGACAAGGATAAATCAAACGACTGTTTTGCTCCCAGTACAAAACTGTCGTAAACGTTTACTTTTTTTATAAGACCGTAAACAAGTACGGCTATTAACAATACGGGGACGATGTAGTTCAAAAAAACTCCTTTATATCAGCTGCTTTTCTTTCGGTTTTCCGTAAGCAACAAATACAAGCGCGATACCTACAACCGAAGTGATAAAAGTGGACAGAAGATTAGGCAGCAATATATCGGCGGGGCTTGCCGAACCCATAGACGCGCGCAAGCCGATAACGGTTGTGGGCACAAGCTGCACGCTGGTGGCGTTTACAACAAACAGCATTGCGCCCGCACGGGATAATACAGTATCGTGTTCCATTTCCTTGATAGCGGAAATTGCCGACGGCGTTGCGGCATTGCCTATGCCCAGCATATTAGAGGCAAGATTAAGCGATACGTAGTTTGCCGCCGCGGCAGAAATATTTCCGTATAGTTTTTTGTTTAACGGTTTAAGAAGTTTGGATAGCTTTTCCACTAAACGGCATTCCTCCGCCACTTTAAACAATCCCAGCCATAAACAATATACCGCGGTAAGCTCAAGCGCCGTTTTTAACGCCTGCGAACTGCTGTCCAAACAAACGGTAAGCACGCTTTGCGGGTTTATATACGTCAGCGCAACTATTGCCGATACTGTAATAATAGTCCAAACGATATTCATACAATAATTTATTTAAAATATTTGCTAATAATTACGCAAAATACTTTTTTGTATTATAAAAGGTATTCTGTTTATATTGAGCTGTTTTTTAAGTATCGCAAACGTAACGGCTTTTTTTTGTTTTTTTTTTAGATTTATCGATTTTTGCGAGTGCTTTAAGGTTAAAATCGAATATTTATATTTTTTTCAGTTACAATACGAATTACGGTTTTAAGCCTGCCGAATAACAAACTGTTTTTAATATTTTCCGTCGGGTCCGCCTGCGGATACATTTGTATTAGTATTGAAATTTTATAAACTCTTATTCGGCTTTTCTTTTTGCGGCAAAGCCTGCAAGTTGTTTACAAAACAGCTATAAAATGTTAAAATAAAGATTAACGTTATTATACGCTGTTATGTTAGCAGCGCAAAGCCATAATAGTAACGGAGTTTGCAGTAATTTAGCGGTATGATTCCGCTGTAATTGCAAGCGCCGAAAATGGCTAAGGAGGACAATATGGCAAAAAAACCTTATTACATAACTACGCCGATATATTATTCCAGCGGAAATTTTCACTTAGGACATTGCTATACAACGGTTATATGCGACGCTATTGCTCGCTTTAAACGTATGGACGGCTACGATGTGTTTTATCTTACGGGCACCGACGAACACGGTCAAAAGGTACAGCAGCGCGCCGAAAAAGCGGGGGTTACGCCCAAACAGTTTGTGGACAGGCTGTACGACCAAATAGTAGCGTTATGGAAAACGTTAGACATAAGTTACGACAAGTTTATCCGTACTACCGACGGCTATCACGAATTAACGGTGCAAAAAGTGTACGAAAAACTGCTTGCAAGCGGAGACATATACAAGTCGCAATACGAAGGGCTTTACTGCACTCCCTGCGAAGCATACTGGACGGAAAACCAACTTAAAGACGGCAAATGTCCCGACTGCGGACGGGAAGTTACAAAACAAAAAGAAGAAAGCTACTTTTTCCGTTTGTCTAAGTATCAGGACAGACTTATTAAATTTTACGAAGAAAATCCCGAGTTTATCAGTCCCAAATCGCGTATGAACGAGATGATAAACAATTTTATTAAACCGGGGCTTAAAGACTTGTGCATATCGCGCACTACCTTCGACTGGGGCGTAAAACTGCCGTTCGATCAAAAGCACGTAGCATACGTGTGGATAGACGCATTGACAAACTATATTACCGCATTGGGATATTTACAGCCCGACTGCAAAAATTTTGACAAATACTGGCCTGCGGATCTGCACATGGTAGGCAAGGAAATTGTACGTTTCCATACAATTATTTGGCCGGCTATACTAATGGCTTTGGATTTACCTCTGCCTAAAAAAGTTTACGGACACGGTTGGTTACTGTTCGGCGACGACAAAATGAGCAAAAGCAAGGGCAACGTTGTAGACCCGTTCTTTTTGGTGGATCGCTACGGCGTCGACCCCATACGATACTTTTTATTGCGCGAAATCCCCTTCGGCAGCGACGGAAATTACACAAACGAAGCTTTGCTTGTGCGCACTAACGCCGACTTGGTAAACGATTTGGGCAATCTTGTCAGCCGCACTGCCGCAATGGTTACGCAGTACTTTGACGGCACTGTTCCCGCGCCTAACGCATACATCGATTTGGACAAAGAAATAATTTTACTGTGCGAATCCGCTTTGGAAAAGGTGCGCGCGGATATGGAGGCATTGTCTGCGCCCGACGCGCTGACGGATATATTTAAGATTGTACAGCGCGCAAACAAGTATATAGATGAAACAACCCCTTGGACGTTAAACAAACAAGGCGACAAAGAACGTTTGGCAACGGTAATGTACGTTTTGACGGAATGTATCCGTTTTGCCGCCACGCTGCTTAAACCGTTTATAACCCGTACGTCAAACGTTATTTTTGATAAACTAGGCATAAAATCTCCCGACAATTTTGACGGCGTTGTAAAATTCGGCGGAACAAAAGCGGGGACAAAAGTTACAAAAGGCGAAAATCTGTTTAACCGCATAGACGTCGAAAAGGAATTAAAGCTTCTTGACGAAATCGCCGCAAAACAAGCCTCCGACGAGCAAAAAAATAATACCTCTGCCGACGAACAGATAGAAATAACCGACTTTGCAAAAGTTAAACTGGTAACGGCAAAAGTTCTCAGCTGCGAAAAAGTTGCAAAAAGCGATAAGCTGCTTGTATTTAAATTACAGGTAGGAGGCGAAGTACGTCAGGTGGTAAGCGGTATTGCCCAACACTACTCGCCCGAGTATATGATAGGCAAAACCGTTGTTTTGGTTAAAAATCTTAAACCCGCCAAAATCCGCGGAGTGGAAAGCAACGGTATGATACTGTGCGCCGACGCCGACGGCAAGGTTGTATTTGTAACACCCGAGTCCGACGTGGACAGCGGTAAGGCAGTACGCTAGTATGATAGACTCTCATTTACACCTAGACGACGAAAAACTGCGCGATAAATCAGACGAAATAATACGAGGATTTAAACGGCACGGCATAGAATTCGTAATCAACAACAGCTGCAATCTTGCTTCTATGAAAGACGGCGTAAACCTTGCAAACGCTTACCGCGACGTATACGCAACGATAGGCATGCACCCGCACGACAGCAGTGAGTTTGATGACGGTTTCCGCGATTTAATGGCTCAACTTGCGCAAAACGACAAGGTTGTTGCGGTGGGCGAAATCGGGTTGGATTACTACTATGACCTAAGCGAACGCGCAACACAGCGGGACGTATTTGCCGAACAAATAGAAATTGCCGACAAATTGGGTCTGCCTATAACTCTGCACATACGCGACGCATACGGCGACGCATGGGATATTTTGACCGCTCAAAAAAGATATTTAAACAACGGCGTTTTGTGGCACTGCTATTCGGGCAGCGCGGAATTTGCAAAACAAGCCGCGAGATACGGACATTATTTCGCATTCGGCGGAGCAATAACTTTTAAAAACGCAAAAAAGGAAGACGTATTATTATCCGTACCTTTTGACCGCATTTTAAGCGAAACGGACAGTCCGTATATGGCTCCCGTGCCGCTGCGCGGGACGGTTAACACGCCCTACAATATTCCGCTAATCGTTGCCAAAATCGCGCAGGTATACGGCAAAGCCGTTGAGGAAACCGAACGGCAGATACGGGACAATACGCTGCGCCTGTTTACGAGGATAAAAAGATGAACAATTACGTTTACATACTTAACAACAAAATATATATTAATCTTACAAACCGCTGCAGTAACAGCTGCGACTTTTGCATACGCCGCGATCATAAAGATATGGACGGCACTGTTTTATGGATTGACGAAGAACCGACGGTTGAGGACGTTATAGCGCAGCTTCCTCAAAACTTGGACGATTACGATAACGAAATCGTTTTTTGCGGATACGGCGAACCGACGTATAATTTGGAAACTCTGGACGAAGTGGCAAGTTATCTGCACTGCATAGACAAAACTACGCGTATCAATACCAACGGTCAGGCAAACCTTATACATAACGGCGACGTTACCGACGTGATTGTTACAAGCTGCGACGTAATAAACGTTTCGTTAAACGAATGTACCGCCGCAAAATACCAACAGCACTGCCATAGCCGTTACGGAGAAAAAGCGTTTGACGAACTTATAGAATTTGCCAAACTTTGCAAACAGCGCGGAGGAAACGTTGTGTTTTCCGTTGTGGACAGCATAGGACAAACGGACGTTGCCGAATGTCAAAAGCTTGCCGACAAACTGCAAATACCGCTGCGCATACGTGTCAAAAAATAATCGGTATGAATATCAATTACGACGTTTTATTTAAAAAAAACACCGATAAAGCAGATTTAAATTTTCCGCAGAAACTACTGCTGCACGCTTGCTGTGCGCCCTGCTCCGCATACTGTTTAACGCAGGTGCTGCCCTATTATGACGTAACGCTTTATTACGCTAACGATAATATAACAGACAGGGCGGAATGGGAAAAACGGTTAGGAGAATTGGCTAAACTGACGGATATAGTAAACAAAGTGGAGTTTGCAACTCAGCCAATTACACCGCTTAAACTTGCAGTTCGCCCGATAGACGCTCAACGGTACTACAGTATTGCAAAAGGTTTGGAAACGCAGCCTGAAGGGGGCGCACGGTGTACCGAATGTTTTAAACTGCGGCTTGCCGATACGGCACGGTACGCACAGGACAACGGCTTTGATTTGTTCGGCACCACGCTTTCCGTATCACCGTACAAAAACAGCGTCTTGCTTAACGAAATAGGAAAGTCTTTGCAAAGCGACTGTTTAAAATGGCTGTATGCCGATTTTAAAAAGCGTAACGGTTACGGCGAAAGCATTAGACTTAGCAACTTGTACGGATTATACCGCCAACACTACTGCGGCTGTGATTTTTCACTAATACAAGCTCGGCAACACGCCGAAACAAACAACTGAACATACAAATTAAACGCAAGAGGTAAATATGTTTAACGAAGCACTGAAACTTATTCAACAATACGATACTGTAATAATACACCGCCACGGCAACCCCGACGGCGACGCAATAGGCAGTCAGGTAGGAATGCGCGAGCTTATTCGGCACAACTTTCCCGACAAAACGGTATACATCGTAGGGGACGAAACTAAACGCTACGCCTTTATGGAAGGTTGGACTCCCGATAACGTTGCCGACGAGATTTATAACGGCGCTTTGGCTATTATACTCGATACGTCGGTACGCACAATGATTTCCGACGATCGTTATATGCGCGCAAAAGCAACTTTGCGATTCGATCACCACATCTTTTGCGAAAAAATTGCCGACGTAGACATTGTGGATACGTCTTACGAAAGCTGCTGCGGACTTATTACCGATTTTGCATATCAAACGGGATTGAAATTCAACCGCTTAGCGGCAAAGTCGTTATTTACGGGTATGGTAACGGACAGCGGACGTTTCCGCTACGACGCTACGAACGCGCGTACTTTCCGCTTAGCGTCGATACTGCGCGAACAGGATTTCGATACGAACGAAATTTACGCCGATTTGTATGCGGACGACTTTGAGATGATTTTGCTGCGCGCCAAATACGTACAAAAGATTAAGTTTACAAAAAATAACGTCGGGTACATCATTACTGCAAAAGACGAACTTGACGAGTGCGGCGCGGACGAATTTACCGTATCGCGCGGTATGGTGGGAGTAATGAGCGATATACGCGGAGTAGATACCTGGGTAAACTTTACCGAAACGGACAAAGGCGTTTTGTGCGAATTGCGCAGTAAAACTTACAATATCAACCCCGTCGCCACAAAATACGGCGGAGGAGGACATGCCAAAGCAAGCGGCGCAACTGTGGACAGTTTGGACACCGCAATGAAAATGCTTGAAGATTTGGATAATTTGCAAGCTTAAAAATTTGTTAAATAAAACAAGAGGAAATATATTATGACAGAACAACTTACAATTATGCGACAGATTTTAGACAAGATTAAACAGTACGGACGTATTATTATTACGCGTCACGTCCGTCCCGACGGAGACGCAATCGGCTCGACCCGCGGATTTGCGCGCATTATCAAACTTACCTTTCCCGAAAAGGAAGTTTACTTGCAAACCAAAGACGGCAGCGAATACTTGTCTTTTTTCGGTCCGGAAGAAGAACCTATCGCTCCGGAACTGTACAAGGACTCTTTGCTTATAGTAATCGATACCGCAACGGCAGACCGTATGTCTAACGACTACTATACCTATGCAAAGGAAATTATTAAAATAGACCACCACATCGACATTAAGCCCTACGGAAACCTATGCTGGATAGAGGACAGACGTTCTTCCGCATGCGAAATGATTGCTTACTTTTACAGCGTTTTTGCCGACGAATTAAAAATAGATACGCTTGCCGCAACGTACATTTTTTGCGGAATGGTAACGGACAGCGGACGCTTCCGCTACGAAGCCACAACAGGCGAAACTATGCGGCTGGCAGGGCTTATGCTGGACCAAGGCGTAGATACCGAAACATTATATTCGCACCTCTATTTAGAGGACTTTGACTTTCTTAAATTTCAGGCTTACGTTTATAAAAAAATGGAAGTTACCGAACACGGCGTTGTACACTTATACGTAGACAATGCTATGCAGCGCAAGTTTAAACTGACAAGCGAACAGGCTTGCGAAGCGATAAGCTTTTTAAAAGGAATAAAAGGCTGCATATCCCAACTGGCGTTTATAGATATGCCGGACGGAACAATACGCGTAAGACTGCGCAGCCGCTTTATGGAAATAAACAAACTTGCGGAAAAGTACGGCGGAGGCGGACATCAGTTTACCTGCGGCGCCACATTGCACAAGCCCGAGGAAATTGCGCCTATGCTTGCCGACGCAGACAAAATGGTTGCGGAATACAAAGCGAACAATAAAGGCTGGATGTAGAGTTTAAGTAAAAAAACGTAAAGCGAAAAAGTGTGCTTCCATAGTCTAACACTATGAATATATCTGCTTGACGGCTGTCCGCTCCAATACTTACGAGCAGTTTCATTATATCCAAGTCCGTGTTCACGCATATCCTGTATAACAGACAACTTGAATACGGGCGAGTACTTTGTATTAATTTTTTTCTTGCCATAAAAAATGCACCTCCAAAAGCGTTTAACTTTTGGGGTGCATTTTATTTTTTTATTCAGTAAGCCGTTTTATAAATATTACGCTACTTTAACAGTTCGTACTGACTGTTATAAATTTTAGTATAAAATCCGTTTTTAGCCATCAGTTCCGCGTGGGTGCCTTGTTCGACAACTTCGCCGTTATTTATGACAAGTATAATATCGGCGTTTACTATTGTAGACAAGCGGTGTGCTATTACAAAACTTGTACGTCCTTTAAGCAATTCGTCCATAGCGCGCTGAATAAGTATTTCCGTACGGGTATCGACATTGCTTGTAGCTTCGTCTAAAATAAGCATTTTTCTGTTTGCCAAATAACTGCGCGCTATTGTAAGCAACTGTTTTTGACCGCTGCTGATATTAGTACTTTCTTCGTTTATTACGGTATTGTAACCGTTAGGCAGCGTTTCGATAAAATAGTCGGCATGCGCTTTTTTTGCCGCCTCGACAACTTCTTCCATAGTTGCGTTTTCCTTACCGTACGCTATGTTGTCGTACACAGTACCGTTAAACAGCCAGGTATCTTGCAGCACCATACCGAACTGTTCGCGCAGTTTTGCCCTATCCATTAAGGACGTATCCACGCCGTCGATTGTAATCGTACCGCCGTCTATGTCGTAAAAACGCATAAGCAAATTTACTATCGTGGTTTTGCCTCCGCCGGTAGGACCTACAAGCGCAACTTTTTGTCCTGCTTTTACATTTAAATTTAAATTTTTAATAAGCGGTTTATCTTTGTCGTAAGCAAAACATACGCGGCTAAACACCACTTCGCCCGCGCCCGAAGGCACGTCGTCGGTTTCCGCTTTGGACATTTCCTCGCGGTCCAAAAGCTGATACACGCGGTTTGCGCATGCAAGCGTATGCTGTATAGAGCCCATTCCGTTAGCAATACTTTCCAAAGGTCCCGCAAACATTTTTGCAAACAATATAATTTTAATTACGTCCCCTACGCTTACGGTTTTGTTGACGGCAAGGATACCGCCCGCAATACACACCGCCACGTATGCGATATTGTTCGTAAGAGTAATTATGGGCTGCACAAGCCCCGACAGATAATACGCGCGCTTTACCTTTGCACGGTATTTAACGGATATTTCGTCGCAAATAGCGCGTTGACGGTCCTCTAAGTTAAAAGCTTTGACCGTATCGAAGCCGCTGTAATCTTCCTCGATAAAGGCATATAAATTACCGTTTACCTTACGGAAATCGTGCCAGCTTTTTTCGCTTTTAGAAGATATAAACGCCGACAGCGCAATGGACAGCGGAACCAGAACCACAACTGCAGTTGCCAAAATCCAGTTAGTAAGATACATTAACGTTGTAATAATAATTATCTGTACGACGCCGTTCATCAGCGTTTCGATAATAACGTACACCGTTGTAGACATATTGGAAACGTCGTTCATCATTCGGGACAGAATTTCTCCGTTGGGAGTACCGTCCACAAAACTTACCGGCAAACGCTGAATTTTATCGCTTATGCGGATACGCAAGCCTTTCGTATAAAAGCGCGAAGCGATATTAGTCATAAGCACCGTCATTACCATAGAAAGCAACGCCGCCCCGCCGTACGCCAACGCCAAATATATTGCCAGCTTGCCCATACGAAGCATATCTATCGCTACGCCCGTTTCGCCGTAGTCGTATATTATGTTCGTCATTATACTGACTATTTCCGGCGCAATACTGCTTAGCACTACCGAACAAATGCAAACTATACCGCTAATTGCAATAGCCCAAGCAATAGGTTTTAAATCTTTTACAAGCCGCTTTATTGTTTTCCAAGCGGAGTAATCCTTTACCTTTTTGGAGGATGTTTTACTCAACCGTATCACCTCCCATTTGACTGTCGTAAATTTCCTTATAAGTTTTGCAAGTTAAAAGCAATTCTTTGTGAGATCCCTCTCCAACCACCTTGCCGCAGTCCAACACGTAAACCTTGTCGCAGCGCATAGCGGTAGCCGCCCGTTGGGTGATTATAATTTGCGTTTTTCCCTGCAAGTACTTGTTAAGCTTTTTACGCAGATTAGCCTCGGTAAGATAGTCCAAAGCGGAAAAACTGTCGTCGAATATGTAAACGGACGCAGGTTTAAGTATTGTGCGGGCAATGTTGATGCGCTGTTTTTGCCCGCCGGAGATATTGTTGCCCGCTTGCGTAAGTTTGTAATCCAAACCTTCCTCGTGGCTTTGTATAAACTCCGTCATTTGAGCTATTTCCAAAACCTGATTGACCTGTTCGTCTGTGGCATCGCGGTTGCCCATTTTGACGTTTTCCCGAACAGTTCCTTCAAAAATCATACTTTTCTGCAACGCAACGGCTACGTTATCCCTTACCGTTGCAGGCGACATATCGGCGTAGTCCTTTCCGCCGAGCAATCTTTGTCCGCCGCTGACGGAATAAAAATCCAACAGCAATTTGACCAAAGTACTTTTTCCGCTCCCCGTTCCGCCTATAATGCCTACGATATCGCCGTTGTTTATATCGACGGAAATATTGCTTAGCGCATTGTTAGACGCGTTGGAATAAGCAAAGTCCACGTTGCAGAATTTTACGTCGCCCGTCAATTCCTCGCCGCTGGACGATTCCTGACACGTAGGCGAATCGAGTATTGCCGATATACGTTTTAAGCTGACTTTTATGTGCGGAATAAAAGATATCGTCCAGGACAGCATAAGTACTGCGTTGGCAATTAGGGCTATGTACTGGATTGTTGCAAGTATATTACCTGCTTTAAGGGTTTGCACCGCTTGCAAACGTACTGCGCCCACATATATAATAGCTACGGTCGCTCCGTTTAAAAACAATGATGCTATCGGGCTTACAATACCGCTGACGGTGTTGGCTTTAACAAAACTGTTGCACATTTCGCTTGTTGCCTTTACCGCGCGCTTATGTTCGTGGGCTTCCTTATCGAACGCGCGTACAACGCGTATGCCCGACAGTCTTTCGCGGATTACTCTGTTTTGCACATCGGTGTACTCGTCGCCGCGCTGCCAGTGTTTTTCCAACGTACCGCAAATTGCACTGGTAATTAATAGTACTACAACGGACACTCCAAGCAAAATCAACGGCAAAACCCAGTCGCCCTTAAAAGACATTACGATACCGCCGATAAACAAAATGGGACAGGAAATAAACACGTACGGCACCTGAGATATCGTTTCCTCCATCCAGCCGATATCGTCTGTCGTGCGGGTAAGCAAACTGCCCGTACCTATTTCGGCAAACTGTTCGAAGGTCAGTTCGTTTACTTTGTTAAATACGTCCTTACGCATATTAACGGCTATTTTTGAAGAAAAATTACTGCTTACTCTGTTTGTTATTAATGCGCAAGCAAAAGCTCCTACCGCCAAAGCAAGAATAATTATTCCCTGCGAAACCACATATTGCATATCGCCGTTACGTATGCCTACTTCTACAATATTACTCATTACGTACGGCATAAACAACGTAGACAGCGACCTGACGGCAAACAAAAACATCAAGAGCAAAATCTCAGCCGTATACGGTTTTATAAATTTCAATAAATGTTTCATTCGGTGTTTCCTTATATTAAAATTCTTAATTTGTTTACAGATACCCGCTGCATACAAACGAGTACAACGCGTAAACAAACAAAACACAATCAACTTGTTGTTTAAAACAAATAAAAACCACTAAACTGTCAGTTGATTTTTCTGCAACGTTACGGTTTGTTTTTTGCAATAAAAAACTCCCGCAGCAGTTGCGGGAGCGCGTGATAAATACAGTCTATTTAAGACAAGTCGAAAATAGGCGAGTACGGCAGCTTCCGCAGCAATTTAAATTATTTAACATCATATTACGCTTCTTAATCACAGTACTCACCTCCTTTATTTAATTTTGATACAACCATACTATCACGCTTAACTTAACTAAGTCAAGCAGAATTTAGCAAATTTTATTGTAAAATCGTATTTATTTTTTACTTGACAAAAACATCAGTATACCGGTTACGGCGTCGGGCGATTCCGTAGAATTTTGCAAAATTTCCAATAGCTTTTCCGCCATTTTGTCTACTACGAGCATACCGAAAGGATTTTTTGCGTAAAGGTGCTGCGCAATCCAACTTGCGGACACGTCCGCGCCGAATTTTTCCCTAATGCCAGCTATATCTCCCATAGGGCCTGTAATCCAAGCGATGATAACGGCAAACGCAAGATATACTATCGCTATACCCAACGTTGCGCCTATAAGGCGGTTTACTACGCCCAACGCCGACGTACGCGTAAAAATTTTACGTATAATAAAGGACACTACGCCCCATATAACGGTAAGCAGTACAACCGTTATTAAAACCGACACAAGCGAGCGAATGCTGTCGCTCATTTCCGCGTTTAAAGTCCAACCTGCAACGACTGGCGACAGCAAAGACGTGCCAAAGGCAATGACGACAATGCCTATGACGGATAATAACGGTTTTAAAAACCCCTTTATTAATCCCAGCACCAACCCTGCCGCCAGCGCGGCTATAAATATCCAATCAAATACGTTCATTTTTCCTCTTTGTCTTTATATTTATACCCGTTAGTCTTGTAAATATCATTACAAGTTTGCACGTATAAGATACAATATTAAATACTTAAAAGACGTTTCGGCCGCGGTTTTACAGATAAACGTAACAGCGGCATATAAGATATTATTGACGAAATCATACCGTCTATACATACGCCGAGTATTTATCGCAGCGAAATAGTACGCATTGCATTCAGTTGCGGCATACGCCGCTTTTTACAAACGAAACGGTTTTTACGTTGACAAATTTTTTCCTGCCTGCCAATAATAAAGCAAGTAAGCTTATAAATTGCCGCACGTTGAAATCACATCTTATCGGGAGATTCTATACCCAACAACGCCAAGCCCTTTTTAAGCGTTATACCGGTTGCTTCAACCACCGACAAGCGGGCGTTTTGTTCGCTTAGGTTATCGCTAAGCACACGGTGAGCAATATAAAATCTGTTAAAAGCCTGTGCAATATCTATGAGTAAACCCGAAATTATACTGGGTTCGTACTTATCTGCGGCGTCCTTAACCGCTTGCGGAAAGCTTGCCAACAGCTTACACAGCGTTAGCGTTTCCGCATTGTCCAACGCACGCATATCGGGCGCAATCTTTGCAAGGCGCGACATGCCGGCTTTTTCCAAAATGGAATTGCACCTTGCCGTAGTATATTGTATATACGGAGCGGTTTCGCCGTCAAAGTTTAATACGCGGTCGAAAGTAAAAGTAATATCCTTTATTTTACTGTTTTCGAGCGCCGAAAACAACACTGCGCCTACGCCCACCTGTTCGGCGACTTTTTCCTTATTTTCCAAATTAGGGTTTTTGGCAATTATCGTTTCCAACGACTTAGACACGGCCTTATTAATAACGTCGCGCAGCAGCACAACGTTGCCCTTGCGCGTGGACATTGCGCCGTCCTCTAAGCTTACCATACCGTACGCAACGTGAATCATATCCTTTGCCCAAGGCAAATTTGCAAGTTCTAAAACTTTAAATAATTGCTTAAAGTGCAGATTTTGCTGATACGCTACGACATACAGACATTTATCGAAGTCGTATTCGTTTTTGCGCCAAACGGCGGCGGCTAAATCGCGGGTGGCGTACAAACTGCTGCCGTCCGACTTAATAAGCAAAAACGGAGGCATATCGTAGTCTTTTAAGTCCACTACTTGCGCGCCCTGACTTTCGGTTATCAAACCTTTATCGCGCAGCATTTGAAGCGGTCCGTCCATTTTATCCATATAAAAACTTTCGCCGTTCCAACTGTCGAACTTAACGTTTAATCTATCGTATATTTCCATAACGTCGTTTAAGGTAATTTCCTTAAACATATCAAACAGTTTTTTTGCTTCCGCGTCGTTTTGTTCTACTTTTACAAACCATTCGCGAGCCTGATCCGTAAGTTCGGGGTGATTAACTTCCTCCTGATGAAATTTTACGTACAAACGCTGTAATTCCGCAACGCCGTTGCGCTTGACGGTTTCGTAATCGCCCCACAGCTTATATGCAACTATCATTTTGCCGAACTGAGTGCCGTAGTCGCCCAAATGGTTTATACCAACCACATCGTATCCCAACGCGGTAAAAATTTTGTAAAGACTGCTGCCGATTGCCGTCGTAGACAAATGTCCAATATGGAAGGACTTGCAGATATTGACAGAACTGTAATCTATACATACCGTTTTGCCGCTGCCCAGCGTATCGTTACCGTAATCTGCGCCTTGACTTAACACGCCGTAAACGGCGTCGTTAATAAACTCCCGCCTGTTTATAAAAAAGTTAAGATAGCCGTTTACCGCCTCTGCTTTAACTATTACGTCATCTGTTTTTATTTGACTTGCCAGCTGCTGAGCAATCGCAGCGGGACTCATACGCATAACCTTAGCTAATTTAAAACACGGAAATGCGTAATCGCCGAAATTATCGTCGGCAGTTTCGCTTATAAGCGAAACGATCTCTTCTTTTTCGAGAGGAGCGTCTATCTTACTTGCAATTATACTTTTGTAATCTTTCAAAACAATCTCCTTTTGCGCGGTAAGCCGCAAAGCATAACCGCTTATACCTAAGCTTTTAAATATCGCGTATTCCGTCTGCGTTGCAGGTCACGTAACATAACAATGTCAAATGACGCAATCAAACAATCTTTGCCGTTTTAGTATTTTAAAGTATATTTACTATAACATTAATTAAGGTAATTTAGCAAACGTTTACAGCCCCCGCTTCGGCAAATAATTCTAATATTTTTTTGCGTTTAGCCTTAACATGCGCCGAACGGCAAAATACAACAAAAACATATGTTAATAAATGGCAGCATAGTTTGAATATATAATTCAAATCATGCCGCCATAATTATTAATAATACTTTATTGCCTGCAAACTATTCGCTTTCGCCTTCGTCAGCGTCCAGTTCGTCCGATACGGGACTTTCGCTTACGCACACTACCTGCGCGTCGCCCTTAAACTTCATAACTCTTACGCCCATAGTGTCTCTGCCGATTTTGGAAATATCCTTTGCGCGTATACGGATTACTATGCCGTTATCCGCAATAAGCATTACGTCGTTTTCGGGGTCGATCAATTTAAGATTGACCAGTTTGCCCGTTTTATTGTTGAATACACCCGCTTTAATGCCCTTACCTGCACGCGACTGCAAACGATAATCGATTAAATCACTGCGTTTACCGAAACCTTTTTCGGATATCGTAAGCACTTCCAGTCCGTTGCGGGCAATAGCCATATCGACGACATAATCGTCTTTTTCCAGTTTGATTGATCTTACGCCCTGCGCTTCGCGTCCCATAGGACGGACTTCTTCCTCGGCAAAACGTATGCACTTGCCTTCGTGGCTTGCCATCAAGATTTCGTCGTAACCCGTAGTCATATCTACGCCTATAAGCTCGTCGTCGTCCACCAACGATATTGCAATCTTACCCGTTTTGCGGATAGACTCGAATTCCGTAAGGTTTGTCTTTTTGATAAGCCCCTGACGCGTTGCCATAATAAGGTTGCCTCGAGAATCTTCCTTGCGGGGGATAACCGCCGTCACCTTTTCGCCGTTATCCAGCTGCAAAATATTTACAATAGCTCTGCCCCTTGCGGTACGTTCCGCTTCGGGCACTTCGTATCCCTTTATGCAGTATACCTTTCCGCGGTTTGTAAAGAACAGCAAATCGTCGTGAGTGTTTGTAATAAACATATTCTCGACAAAGTCTTCTTCGCGCGGTTTATGCGCGGTAACGCCCTTGCCGCCGCGCTTTTGCGTGCGGTATTCGGTTACGGGCAAACGCTTGACGTAACCTAAGTGCGTCATAGAAATTACGACGTCCTCCTTTTCGATAAGGTCGCCTATATCTATTTCGGAGTAGTCCGTGCAAATTTCCGTCTTGCGCGCATCGCCGTATTTATCGCGGATTTCGCTCATTTCCGCAACTATAATATCGTTTATACGCGCGGGTTTTGCCAAAATATCCTTTAAGTCCTTAATCAGCGCATCAAGCTCGGCAAGTTCTTTGCGCAAACTTTCTACTTCCAGCTGAGTAAGACGGGACAGTCTCATTTCCAAAATCGCGTTGGTTTGGCGTTCGCTCAGATTAAACTCACTCATCAAAGCGGCGGCGGCAGTTTGCTTATCCGCACTGCTTTTGATAATTGCAATAACTCGATCGATATTGTCCAGAGCTATTACCAAGCCTTCGATAATGTGGTACCTGTCTTCCGCCTTTTCCAAATCGAATTTGGTGCGGCGCGTAATAACGCTGCGCTGATGTTCGATATAGTAAGACAGAATCTCTTTAAGAGACATAATCTTAGGTTCGCCGTCGGCAAGCGCAAGCAGCGTTATACCGTCGGATACTTGCAGCTGCGTATGTTTGTACAGCGTGTTTAATACCACTTGCGCGTTTGCGTCGCGTTTAAGTTCAAACACAATGCGCATACCTTTACGGTCGCTTTCGTCGCGAATATCGGAAATACCCTCTACGCGTTTGTCCTTTACAAGCCCTGCAATATTTTCTATAAGCTTTGCCTTGTTTACTTGATACGGCAATTCCGTAACTATAATGCGCTGACGTCCGTTATGCTCCTCGATATCCGTTTTAGCACGTACTAAAATACTGCCTTTACCCGTTTTGTACGCATTGCGTACGCCGACGCGCCCCATCATGATACCGCCCGTGGGGAAGTCCGGTGCGGGAATAATTTTCATCAGTTCTTCTACGGTGATATCGGGATTATTAAGTACCGCAATTGCGCCGTCGATAACCTCTCCTAAGTTGTGGGGAGGGATGTTTGTAGCCATACCTACGGCAATACCGTCGGCGCCGTTTACCAACAAATTGGGAAAACGGCTGGGCAATACCGTCGGCTGCATTAAAGTGTTATCGAAGTTGGGATAGAAGTCGACGGTGTTTTTGTCGATTTCCCTTAACATTTCGTAAGCGATTTTACTAAGTCTTGCTTCGGTATAACGTTGCGCCGCCGGAGGGTCTCCGTCTACGCTGCCGAAGTTACCTTGTCCGTCCACAAGCGGACAGCGGATAGAAAAGTCCTGCGCTAAACGTACCAACGCTTCGTAAACGGCAGAGTCGCCGTGGGGATGGTACTTACCCAAAACGTCGCCGACAATACGCGCGCATTTACGGTAAGGCTTGTCGTTAAACAAGTTTAACTCGCCCATTGCGTATAAGATACGTCTATGTACGGGTTTTAAACCGTCGCGTACGTCGGGGATTGCGCGGGATACGTTTACCGCCATAGCGTAGGCGATAAACGACTTTTTCATTTCCTCTTCCATTTTGATTACTTTAACGTTGGTTTGATCCAATGCCTGTACGTAATCGAGATTGTGAGTATCTTGTTGTTTAGCCATTGTCATTTACCTCCTAGACATCAAGGTCTTCTACAAGTTTTGCGTTTTCGACAATAAATTCTCTGCGAAGTTCGGGTTGGTCGCCCATAAGCAGCGAAACGATTTCGTCCGCTTCGTAAGCGTCCTCCATCGTAACGCGCAGCATTGTGCGGGTTTCGGGATTCATTGTCGTAGTCCACAGCTGTTCGGCGTTCATTTCGCCCAGACCTTTATAACGGGATACTTCCACGCCCTTGGAACCGAGTTGAGCCAGCTTTCTGTCTCTTTCGTCGTCGTCAAACGCGTAATATTCCTGCTTGTTTTTGGTAATTTTGTAAAGGGGCGGCTGAGCTATGTATACGTGACCGTTTTCGATTAACGGACGCATAAAGCGGAAAAAGAACGTAATAAGCAAAATTCTTATGTGACTGCCGTCTACGTCGGCATCTGTCATACAGATAATGCGGTCGTATCTTAACTTGCTTTCGTCAAAGTCGTCGGATATACCGCAGCCGAAAGCGGTAATCATAGATTTGATTTCCTCGTTTTCCAAAGCTCGGGACAAGCGGGCTTTTTCGACGTTTAAGATTTTACCGCGCAGCGGCAATATTGCCTGAAAACGTCTGTCGCGTCCCTGCTTTGCCGTACCGCCTGCAGAGTCGCCCTCTACGATGTAAATTTCGCAGTGTTTGGGGTCTTTATCGGAGCAATCGCTAAGTTTGCCGGGCAGAGAAGCGCTTTCCAACACACCTTTACGCGTTAACTCGCGCGCACGGCGGGCAGCGTCGCGCGCCCTTTGAGCGGTAACGGATTTAAGCACCAATTCGCGCGCTTCTTTGGGGTTTTCTTCCAAAAACGTAGCGAGTTCGTCCCCCACTACGCGGGATACCGCGGTACGCATCTCGCTGTTGCCCAGCTTAGTTTTGGTTTGTCCCTCAAACTGAGGATTTTCCAACTTAACGGAAATTACCGCAACCAAACCTTCACGCACGTCCTCGCCGGACAGTTTTTCCGCATCTTTAAGCAAATTGTATTTATGACCGTAGTCGTTTATCGCCTTTGTAAGCGCGGCTTTAAAGCCGTCCAGATGAGCACCGCCTTCTTCGGTATTAATGTTGTTGGCATAGGCATGAACAACCTCGGTGTAACTGTCGTTAAATTGCAGCGCCACTTCGATTTCACCTTCCTTTACCGACTTATCTATATACATTGTTTGGGAAAAGATTGTGTTTTTGGCACGATTGTAATTTTCCACAAACTCCGCCAGTCCGCCCTCATAACAAAAAGTTTCGTTACGTTTACGGCTGTCGCGGTTATCCATAAGGTTGATTGTGATACCTTTATTTAAGTACGCCACTTCGCGAAGTCTGTTTTTTAAACGCTCGTATTCCCATTCTACCGTTTCAAAAATCTCGTCGTCCGGCATAAAAGTTATTTTTGTACCGGTACGGTCGGCGTCGCTTACTACGGCAAGCCTGTCTTCGGGAACGCCCCTGTGATACTTTTGGTAATGGTGTTTGCCGTCCTGATCTACTTCTACGATAAGCCAAGAGGATAACGCGTTTACGCAGGACATACCTACTCCGTGCAAACCGCCGCTTATTTTGTATCCGCCGCCGCCGAATTTACCGCCGGCGTGCAATTTTGTAAGACACAGTTCCACTGCGGAAATGCCTTCCTTTTTATGTATGCCGCAAGGTATGCCGCGACCGTCGTCCTGTACGGTTAAACTGCCGTCTTCGTTAATGATTACGTCGATGTTGCTGCAATACCCTGCCAGCGCCTCGTCTATAGAGTTGTCGACAATTTCTACCGCCAGGTGATGCAGCCCCTTAACGTCGGTAGAACCGATATACATACCCGGACGCTTACGTACAGGTTCCAAGCCTTCCAAAACCTGTATTTGCTCTTCCGAATAGCCCACGTTATTTTTCGCCATTTCGCACTCCTTTTTTTTAAATTTTTACATATTTTTGTCTGAAAAATACACCTTACCAACCGCATAAAAATATACGCCGATTGAGCAACCGTATTACAATTGCATTATATCATACCTTGTATCGTTTGTACACCTTTTAAGTTAAATTTTTTAAATAAAATATCGCTTAACGGCGTATATTCCGCTGTATCGGCAAAACCGCTTTGGGGCGTATATGTCCACGATTAACGCAAAATGCGCTTATGCGCCGAATTTTCGCGTTACCCACAAAAAGTATTTTATAAAAAAAGCTAAAACCCATTACATTGTTTAAACTTTAAAAACGTGCCGTAAATTAAAACGGCGGTTATTTTTATAACTTTCTGCTTGTTTAAACCGTGCGGCAAAACTTTAACAAAAGGTCGGCTTAGAACTTATTGCGCATTAACCGTCAAACAATCGTTTTGTTTATGTTTACCTATTATAAATATTAGTGCACATAAGCTCAGTCTGTTGTAAATTTTTGCAATATGTGGTATACTGATTAATAAACATAAATCTGTTTAAACCGCTTTTTATTTTAAAAGGAACGCTATGAAAGTAAACGAAATAACCGTTTGTAACTTGCGTAATCTTGCGCGCCAAACGGTAAAGCCCTGCTCTAAACTTAATATATTCAGCGGAGACAACGCGCAGGGCAAAACCAATTTGGTAGAAAGCGTTTATTTGTGTTCTATCGGCAAAAGCCCCCGTACCGACCGCGACAAGGATATGATATGCTGGGGCAAAGACTACGCCTACGTTAAAATAAAGTATACCTGCCGTTACGGCGACGGAGAAATATACGTTGCCTTACGCAATGCCGGCAAAAAACAGATTTCCGTAAACAGCGTACCCATTACAAAAATGGGCGAACTTATGGGATACTTAAACTGCATTTATTTTTCGCCCAACGAAATAAAAATTATTACGCAGTCGCCCGCAGAGCGCAGACGCTTTTTGGATATAGATTTATGCCAAATGGACAAAAATTATTTTTACAGTTTGTCGCGGTTTAACAAAGCTATTGCGCAGCGCAACAATCTGCTTAAACAGGCGGGCAGTATCGAGGAAGCGAAGGAAATGCTTTTTGTCTGGGACAGACAGCTTGCCGAAGAAGGAGCGAAAATTATATATAAACGAAGAGCGTTTTGCGCAAAACTTAAACCGTACGCAAAACAGTGCCATAACGCGCTTACGGACGGCAGGGAAACGCTTAATTTGGAATATATAACGCAGATATCGGGAGAAACGGTTACGGAACTTACCGCAAACTATGCCGAACAACTGGAAAATAACATCGACAAAGACTTTCAGCTGCGATACACCACATCAGGCTGCCAAAGAGACGATATTTCCTTAAAAATCGGCGACGTGGACGTTAGAAATTTCGGCAGTCAGGGGCAGCTGCGCACTACCGCGCTGTCGCTTAAACTTGCCGAACTTAATATTTTTAAGGAGATTATAGGGGAATGCCCCGTATTGATTTTAGACGACGTGTTAAGCGAATTGGACGCAGACAGACAGAAAAGACTGCTTAACTTTGACGACGACTTGCAAATACTGCTTACAACCGCAACGGAAGCGGACAAAACAATGATAAAAAACGATTACAAACTGTTTAATATAGTTAAGGGCGTATGCAAAGAGGTTAACTGAAAAACTTTAACGAATATTATTGACTATTTGTCAAAAATTTGCTATCCTATGTAAGCGCAAGTAAATATAAACTTTGCCGAACAATATGGAGAGATGGTCGAGCGGTTTAAGGCACACGCTTGGAAAGCGTGCGAGGTTAACAGCCTCCGCAGGTTCAAATCCTGTTCTCTCCGCCAAATGAAACCTAAATCGAACATCTCGGTTTAGGTTTTTTCTTTGCTCTTTTTCGGGTTTTCTTATTGTATTTAACGCCCGTATTTGCGTTTATAGCCGTATTCCTTATTCGTCTAATAAGTAGACGGTTTATGCCGCAAAAGGCTATTGACACGAATTGGGGTGTGTTAGGCTGGACGAGCCTACGGCAAACCAAAACCCACCTAACGCCCTTTGTTAGGTGGGGTGCAAGGTTTCGCCCCTATTTGCCTATTCACACACCCCAAGCAAGGTTCGTGTCAATAGCACTGTGGAATAAATAGTCTACGCTTTTATACTTGCATTTCTAATTCAAAATCTATCATTCTCGGCAGTATCTTGTTTTGTATGTATATTGGAAACTGTACGTTCTTTGAATAAAAAGAAAAACCCTGACTGTTGTCAAGGTTCATAGTTTTGGGTGTATTATAGATTATTGTCATTTTATCGTCAAACAGTATTATTTCTTTAACTAAATAATTTATTAGCATTTGCGGTTCCTGCTCTAATGCAATTTTGTAATACTCCGTTATCTCCTGTTTACTTAATTTGAAAGCCGACTTCGCTTTCTCAATCCGTATATTCCTTTCTAATTCTTCGCTTAACGTTTCTAACTCTCTTAATCGTTTCATCGCCGTATTACTTGTTCCGCCGTTCTCAATAGCGGTCATAATATTCTTTATACTGTTCTCCGTTTGCCGTTGCTCTTTAACAAGTTTATTCAAAGCGGAATTTGCTTTTACGTAACTGTCCTGCAATTCAAGCAATTTTGTTACCAACTGTTCCTTTATCTCTTTATTACTTAACTTTTCAATTATGTTGTCTAATACGTACTTTTCTAAAACTTCTTTTCTCATTTGCGTTTTTACACAGCCGTTTTGATGCTTTCTGCCTAAACATTTATAGTATCTCTTTACATCTCCGTTCTTTGCTGTTCCGCACTCTGCACTTATTGGACTTCCGCAATAACCGCATTTCATTTTGTTCCTTAACAGGTATACAACTTCCGTGCTGCGTTTTCCGTATTTATTGGTATTTATCTTTTTACGGACAATTTCGTAAATATCTTGCGGTACTATCTTGGGGTAGATATTTTCAAATACTTCATCTCCGTGTCGGTAAATACCTGCATACTTTTCGTTTTTCAAAATGTTGTATATGGTATTTCTTGCAAACGGTTTACCCCTGTTAAGTATACCCCTATTCGTCAAAGCCTTAATAATATCTTTTACGTATACGCCCATAGCGTACTGTTCAAAGATATATTTAATTATTTCCGCTTTTTCTTCGTCAATCTTTACTTTGTGGTTTTCTACTTTATACCCGTACAATACGTAACCGCCTGTAAAGTTACCTTTTTGTCTTGTTTCGTTCATTCCGCGTTTTACCTTTTGGCTCAACTCTGCGGAATAGTATTCGGCGTAGCCCTCTAACATACTTTCCAAGATTATTGCTTCTGGGCTGTCGGGTATATACTCCATAGCGGAAATTACTTTAACGCCGTTATCTTTCAACGTCTTTTTATGTATGGCTGTTTCGTACTTGTTACGAGAAAATCTATCGAATTTATAGACGAGTATAAAATCCCACTCGCGTTGACAACTGTCTTTTAACATACGCTGGAAGTCGGGACGGTTATCGTTAGTACCTGTCATAGCCCTGTCTATGTAGGTATCGAGTATAACAATGTCATTGGACTTTGCATATTCGTTACAAACCCTTAATTGTCCCTCAATACTTTGCTCTGTTTGGCTGTCCGAACTATACCTTGCATAAATTACTGCTGTTTTCATTGTTTTTTGTTTCTCCTTTACTTATTGAATTTTTTGTCTTTCGACAAGGGGCGAATAAACGGAAACGCATTTTGCCTAATGGTTGGCTCCGTATTCGACATTTATTTCAATACCCCTACAAACGCAACTTCGTTGCCGTTTTTGCAAGGGTTGACGAAGTCAATGCACTTTACCCTTGCAAAAAAGTACGTTTCCGTTTACGATCCCCGCAAGGCGAAAGACAAAAGACTTGCTTTTTGTCTAATTTGCTTTTGGCATTTTAGATATATTTTCACTGTTTACTTTGCCTACCAAACACCAATCGTCCCATAGAGTGAAATCGTCAAACAGCAACGCTTTCTTATCTCCGTTACCTATGGGGCATACAATATCTTCGTCGTCTATGTCCGCTACAAAGTAGGTAGGCAACTTACCTCCGTATATTAGTTTCTCGTTAGACTTTTCTATGTACTTCATTAAGTATCTAACAGAGAATATAACTTCTTCACGCCTGCCCAGTGCCTGAAAGTCGTTCCTGCCGAATTGTTTTAGAAAATGTGTATTCTGGTTAGTTACCTGCATACGCTTTGTTTTGGTAGAGTAGTCTTTGGTTTCAATTAGGTCGCCTACCATTTGGGGTATATAGAATATACCGTGAAAGTGTAATCTTTGATTGGGCGAACGCTCGAATACGCCGATGTATTTCCATTTCTTTCTACCTACTAAATGCTTTAACGTATTTCTTAACTTAATCCTAAAAGTATTTTCATTAAGTAACTTGTCATTGAAAGTAATAGTTACAAAATAATTCCATTCTTGCAAATATACTTTTCTATACAGCCTTGTTTTCCGCTTGTTACTGTTAATTCGCTTACGCTCCAATTCCTTATTTACAAAGTTCGTTGTTTCCTGTGAGTTAGCAAAACAGCCTTTCATAACTTCCTGTATATACTCTTTACGTTCTTTCTTGTGCAGTTCCCTGCTTTCTTCAAAAGCCTGTTCAAATACTTGCTTTGGACTGTTTTGTTCTATTTGTGTGTTACCCTTTTTAACGCCTTTTGCCTTACGGCAAAAGTTTTCTTTGGGTATGGCAATATAATGACCGCCGTCAAAATATATCTTTGCTTTTTCGTAAGCCATATTTCTTATTCCCCCTTATTGCATAATTTTAGTATTCGTTCAAACAGCGTTTCAAAGAATACTCTTTGCTCGCTCTCCGTCAAATTGAATATACAAGGCTCGTTTTGTGTTTCTACTTTTAGATTTGTTTTTAGCATTTCCCTTTTATCTCCGTTCGTCTTGTAGAGCATAGCACATTGAGCAAATTTCCATAACTGACTGTATCCGTACAGTTCCCTGTTAGTTTCCTAACTAACCCGTACTTTACCCTAACAAAAGACGTAATTGTCTTTACGTCCAACAGGTTAACACCTTTGGTAAAGTAATAAAACTAACCCCGTGCTTACTAATTGCTAACGGTTGCCTAACCGTTAGCAAACAAAGCAGTAACTATTGCTAATTACCTGCAATAGTTTGCTCTCTACTAACTATCCCTTCAAAAACAAGGTAAGTGGCCCACAAAAAGTTGTAATTATTTCAAATAATGTACAACCGGGCTAAAACCTTGTTTTTGCCTTACAGTAACTATCCCTTCAAAAAGGGTAGTTTTGCTAACCTAAAATCTAAAAGTTTTTACAAAAATCTTTTAATATACAAAACACCCCGACGGCGAAAGATAATTGGGTTTCGCGGTAAGCCTGCGCGCGAACCCAATTTTAGCCGTCGGGGTTTGGTTAAACCTATTTAGTTGAGTGAGTTTCGCCGTTCGGCGAAGGCATAGATGCAAGGGCGGGTGCTTGTTGGCGGAGCGTAAGCGACGCCACTTGTTATATACAAGCACCCGCCACAGTGCCAAAGTGATTAATCTATGAATTTTGTGCTGCCATATTTTTTACAAAGCGTTTTCGCTATATTTTTATAATCGTTATCTCCTTTTAATCTATAACACAAATTATGTCCGCTGTATGAAAACCAAATTGTGTTTAATATCTTCTTAATATTCTTAAACATTTTATCCGTAGTTTCGTTTAATGGCTGATTCATTGTATTTATTAATTCTTTTTCGTCCAACATAATTAAATCTATATGGGCAAATACCTTATTTCGTGCAGTTTTATAGTGTAAATCATATTTTGCGCAAGTATCATTCAAGGGTTTTCTTACTTTTTTGAAACAAGTATTATAATCGGCAAATGTAAAAAGATAATCTATTTGGCGACAAAAAGTTCGTAAATTTTGTATGCACATTTAACTATGATGTTTTTACACGGCGGCTTGTTGCACCTGACGGCTAATCTTGTAGGATTTTATTTTATAGGTAATTATGCGGAAAAACGTTTCGGTTGGTGGATGATGTTAATTGTATTTTTCATTACGGGATTTATAGAAAGCTATACAACCGACCCGCTTTATGCCGCGCTATTCCCCAAACAAGCCGCCGAAATAAGTAACAACGTAAGCTTAGGCGCGTCAGGCGGTATTTTCGGTTTGATGGGATTTTCTCTCGCGGCAATATTCTTTGACATTAAAAGCTTTAAACAGATTAAAATGCCTACTCTTATAGTTTCCGTAATATACGGTATTTTGGTAACTTACGTTGTGGGGTTAGGTTGGGGTACACTGTGTCATAACGTCGCTTTAATAATCGGGTTAGTAATTGGAACTTTAATAATTTTACCGTTTTATTTTCTTAAAAAGGGAAAGTTTGCTCCCGAAAAAACAGAATAGTCTTTGTATTAAAGCACTGCTGCACTGCTAAGTTTGTCCGTAGATTAAGTTCTGCGGACTTTTTTGCAGCTTAAAATCTTTAACCGTTATATTAAGATATTTATTATATTGAAAACAACTTATACCGATCGCAATATTTTATTATCAACGTGATACGATGTAATAACAAGTTTTTAGCAACAATTATTTGCAGTTAATTGTCGTTAATTATTGTTCGTATTTTATTATACTTAAAAAACGGTTAGCCGCCGTTTACTGATTTATACAGTAAACATAGATAATTTTCTTTATCGTAAAAAGACAACAGCAAAGATATACGGTAAGTTTTTACCGCAGTTTTGCTAATTGTTTTAAAAATATGCCGCATTAAGCAAATACGTTAAATTTAGCAAGCCGAACAGAAATATACAGGCTAACGTTTGCTGTGCTAGTTAGTAACATTGCGTTTAACCGCGCGTGACTTAAAGCATTAACAGACGGATTTGTATACCGATTATAGACCCATCTAAGCGAAGGCACAATTTTGATGTTGCAGTACCGTAAGCGGAGCATCTAATTACATCAATATTAAAGGATATAAATTTGTGCGTTTTAGACAAAACCGCCTCAAACAAATAAACTATGTTTTTAGACAAAGAAACTTGCAAATATGTACTTAATAATAAAAGACAGGACCAAAGCACATCGCCCATATATTATTACTCGGCGGTTTTGTCAATCAATCCACAACTCTCAGCCTTACCATCGTAAACTCGCCGTTAGATTGTTTGCGGATTACTTTTACTTTCGTATCCCTCTGCAATAAAAACTCGTATTCGTTTTTGTATTTCGACTGGTTACTTATATATGCTCCGCGTCCTTTGCCTGACGGCACCTCTATTTGGTACTGTACGCAATCGTCATAGTTTATTGCCAGTATTCGTCTGTTGATACTCGTACTTGTAAAGCCTTTTAATATAAACCTTTCGCCATTATTAATTTCTTCATCCTCTATACGGTATACTAATATATTCCTTTCTAAGTTAAAGTCCGCTATTGCCGAACTTATTAAAGAAATCTGTTTTTGTATATTCTCCTTATCTGCACGTCTAATATTTTTTCCTCTTAAATATCCGTTTATTGCAATGCTGTTATTTGCCGTATATTCGCGTATCGCTTTTAATTCCTCCGCACTGCGCATATATTCCCAACGCACCAGTTCGTCGCCGAAAAACAGTTCTATCTCATCTTCATATATTTGTTTATATATTTTTGCGGTACTGTTTGCAACCTCGTTATACCTTTCTCCTAATTCCGCCCACTGCTGCAAAAACAATTCGTATCTACGCTTTTTCTCCGCATATTTTTTTACATAATCTTCTTGCCGATTGTTTATCCTTGTTTTCACAAACAAATTACATTGTTCTCACCAGGTAATTTTGTTGCAAAACACGACATATCTAACTTGCCGAAACAACAATAAACGGAGATTAGCATACGCTAATATCTGCCAACCACCGCATCTAAATAGAATACTGTCCACAAAACTTTGAACTTTTTTTAGGTACTTAACAGACAAAAATCCGTAATTTGCAAAGCGAGGGCGCACATTCCGCGCGCCCTCGCCTTACCGTTATTCCAAAAATATCTCAACTGCCTAATATATTAACTTCTCTACCATACTTACAAACTATACCTGCACCCTTATGCTGTCTATTGGCGCGCTCTGCTTTTCTTTTTGCGCGTGTAATGCCGTTGCAGCCTAAATATACTTATTTATTAATAACTTATAGGCACAGCAAACTTTATTTATTGCACTATTTACTTAAAATAAGAATACAGAAAAATAAAAATTTCTTATTCGCTTGTTAATAGTAAATAAAACGTTACATAAAAAACGCCGTATATTACGAAAGTATAAAACAATAAAATATACCGCAGCAACTGCTTATGCTGCGGTATAAAACTAAAAATAACTTTATTGAATTTTATCGGCATAATAGCACAACAATTTACAATAGGATTAATATACATTACAATAACATTTGCCCGATGTAATATATAAAAACCGCAGTAAAACTTTTGCTTTAAAAAATTAACGCTGCTTTTTGTTTGCCGTTGTTTTTGCTTCCGTATTTTTTTCCGTTGACTTTTTTGACGTTGACGCCGATTTTTTTGTCGGCGTTTTCTTTTCCGGTATAATATGCACGTCCAACTGGTCAAACGGGATATTAATACCGTGTTCGTCAAACATCAATTTAAGTTCCTTGTTCATTGCGCGCTGCACGGCGAATATATCCGCCTCGTTGCACTTAGCGGTAAATTGCAGCGTTACGCCCGACGCCCCCAGTTCGCTGACGCCGTCGTAGCATAGACCTTCTTCCAAGACGCCGTTGATTACAATCTTTTTAAGATTTTTGTCTATAACCTGTTCGACACGTTCAAGAGATTCGCCGTATTCTATTGCAATTAAAGTTTTAGCGACCGACGGTTCGATTGTTTGATTAAGCACTCCGCGGATATCGCTGTTGTTAATAACCTTTACGTTGCCAACAGCTTTAAGTTTTGTGGTGCGTATACCGATACTTACTACTTCCCCGCGGAAGCCGTCTACCGTTATAATATCGCCGACGTTAAACTCGTTTTCAAAAATAATAAACAATCCTGCCACTACGTCGCCTATCAAGCTTTGCATGCCCAAACCGACAACCAACGTTATTACTCCCGCGCCGGTAATAAGCGCAGTAGTATCTACGCCCCACACCGCAAGCACGGTGATGACAAGTACAATTGCCACAATGCACCTTATAAGACTGCACGCCAAACGGGCGACTGTAAGCCCGCGCTGCGTTTTTACAAACGAGTGCGATACGACAAACAGTACTATCGTTGCTACGACTTCGGTTATGGTTATAATTTGTAAACTGCGGATTATCTTCGGCACTAATCCCATTAGCGCGTTAAAAAACTCGTTTTGATAGTCGGCGGTAAATATCGTATCCTCACCGAATATTTGACCGTAAAAAACATACGACAATACGGTGCCGATAGATAACAGTATAAGTATAATAATTTTAGCCGGACTTAGTCCCTTGATTTTCTTTTTTATTTTTTTGTTATATTCTTTTAAATTCTGCGAAACCTTTTTTGCCATAATTATTCGTCCTTAGCAAATTTTTCAAATTCTTCGATACTCATCCTGCCTTGCGCTACGGCATACAGTTTATCGTTATACTTATCCACCATATTGCACGACATATTTATAAGATACTTACAAACGCTTTCGCTAATTAGGCTTTCCATAAAAACTACTACCAATTTAAAGCCGCAATATCCGTCGTGACGATCCATTTCAAAACATCCGTTTAATATAGACCAGTTGGCTATAGACAAAGCCGTTTCCACATCGTTTATTTTTTCCTGACATACTTTAAAAGGCATGGGCGATTTTAAATACATCAATTCGCGTTCGGCGTCTACCTTTATAAAGAGCTTCATAGATAAGTCGTTGCCGACTGCGCTTGTACGCACAATTAAATTTTCGTTGTCGCGGTTATACGTCCACTTTTTATTGTCTAACGCCGTGCAAAGCGTACTAAACACAACGTTTGCCTGGCTGATTTTTCGTTGATCCACTGCCATATGCCTACACCGTCCTTAAAAGATATAAACAGTTTATCATACTGCAACTGCTTTTGCAACAAATGACTGCAATAATGTTTTATTTACATTTAACCTATTACTTTATTAAAAAAAAATGTAATAAAACAACGCAAAAAACAGTGAATTTTTACGTTACTTGTGCAATTAACAAATAGGCGCAAGACGATATTTTAAAGTTGATGTATTAATTTATAAATTTAATTATTTTGTTTTGCAAAGTTGTCAACAATTATTATGAGGTGATAAACAATGAACTGTTACAGCTGCAACAATCAAATAGATAATAACGATTACTGTGTATGCACCAAGTGCCGCCGTAGGTGCTGTCCCGCTTGTGCGCAAAAAAGCGCATACGTATGCGAAAGCTGCGGCGGAGATATTGCATATTTATCTTAATTGCAACGCTTAAAACAAATACGTCAAAAAAAGGGCGGCTTTTATCGCAGTTCCATAGGGAGTATTCGGTAAGCCGCAGGTTGTAGAGATTAAAGCGTGGCGTGGAGCCACGCCTTTTTTGATATTTATATTGCGTGGACAAACGAGGCTACTTGTAGCCAAGTGAGATATAGATATGTTTTATATTTCCCGCAAAATTCAATCGGTTGTGTTCTTCCATTTTTCGTGATATAATGATTGTACGATAAACAGTAATTTAGCGGAGTGCCTTCAAATGAAATTACTATTCAAAAACAAAGATGAAATACACCCTCAACCAAAAGTTCCGTCGCTTTGCTATATAAAAAATATAATAACAAGCCCAAATATTATCGTCGGTGATTATACCTATTATGACGATTTTTGTTCGGGAGGAGAAGATTTCGAAAACCACGTTACACATTTTTATCCGCATTTAGGCGATAGACTCATTATCGGAAAATTTTGCAGCATTGCAAAGGGCGTTGAATTTATTATGAACGGCGCAAATCACCCTATGAACGGCATTTCGGCGTTTCCTTTCGGCATTTTTATCGAAAATCAACCCACGATACCCAACAATATTGTGCCGCATAAAGGCGATACGGTTATAGGCAACGACGTTTGGATTGGGCAAAATGTTACTATTATGCCCGGCGTTAATGTAGGCGATGGCTGTATCATAGGCGCAAATACCGTTGTAGCAAAAAATATTCCACCGTATTCCATAGCGGTAGGTAATCCTGCAAGAGTGGTTAAAAGACGATTTGACGACAACACGATTGAACGGCTACTAAAACTTAAATGGTGGGATATGCCGATTGAAACGATAGAAGAAAATTACGAGCTTTTGCAAGATAAAAATATAGAATTGTTTATTTCTAAATTCGAGCGATAAATTTCAATTTAGCGGAGAGAAAAATGAACGATATATTGGTATTTTCGGAAAGAGCGGAAT
>CAJUNH010000008.1 GCA_910587795.1 uncultured Christensenellaceae bacterium | reverse complement strand
CAATTGATTCGTAATCGAAAAAAAAAGCCCTCCGTTTTAGCGAAAGGCTTGGTGCTGGTGAAGAGAATACTCCGCCTTTCGGCTTCGTGATGTCGCTTACGCTCGATTAAGCGAACTCCCGACCTATTGCTCAGCCGA
This sequence comes from uncultured Christensenellaceae bacterium, assembly GCA_910587795.1. GTDB lineage: Bacteria > Bacillota > Clostridia > Christensenellales > CAG-314 > Fimimonas. The sequence continues at coordinate 64,212 of CAJUNH010000008.1, read as the reverse complement.
GCCGAAGGCGAACGCCACGAAACGAAGTGCAGTATTACGATTTTAACGATAACATTACCGACGTTTTAACAAACCGAGCAATTGATTCGTAATCGAAAAAAAAAGCCCTCCGTTTTAGCGAAAGGCTTGGTGCTGGTGAAGAGAATCGAACTCCCGACCTATTGATTACGAATCAATTGCTCTACCGACTGAGCCACACCAGCATATTAAGCAACCGTAGGTAAAATAATTTATTCTTCTACATTGTCGCTTAACGCTTATATAGATTAACACAATATTGTAAAAATGTCAAAGATTATAAATACTTTTTTGCCGTCTATTTTTAAATTTTCCGCACATATCCGTCAAAAACGACAAGGCAAAAAATATAAACTTAACCGCGTTTATATTTACATTACTTTTTGGCAGCGATTTTCTTTTGATATTTAGTGTTTTTTGTCTGCTGCTTTTTTACGGGCTGTTGTACTAAATCGGTATAACCGCTTAACGTGTCTGTTGTACGTTTTGTAATAAAATACGTGCTTTTATCCGCAGACAGTCTTGTACCGTAGCTTAAGCTTTTAAGCAAGTCTATCATCTTTTTAAACCCGTAGTTACGGCTGTCAAAATCACTGTACTTATTAAGAATATACGTTCCTACGGTACTTGCCAAAATCCAACCGTCGTCGTCGCCGTTTTCGTCAATCAGCGTATCGACGGACTTTTGTATATCCTCCAAAGGCGTCTTTGCCGATTCCTTACTGTCTGCATGTTCTACGGTTGCAGATAATTGTTCCGCCTTAGCCTTACTTGCCGAAATAAGGTCTGTAAATTTAAACATGCTGCACGCCTTTACAAACGGTTCGGGGGTTTGCTGCTTGCCCATACCTATAACCAACATTCCCGCCTCGCGCAGACGTACCGCCAAACGGGTAAAATCGCTATCGGACGAAACAAGGCAAAATCCGTCTACTTTGCCTGTATACAAAATATCCATTGCGTCTATAATCATTGCCGTATCGGTAGCGTTTTTGCCGGTTGTGTAGGCATATTGCTGAACCGGAGTGATAGAATACTTTAACAAAACGTTTTTCCATGAAGCAAGATTCGGCTTAGTTAAATCGCCGTACATACGCTTATATGTAATAATGCCCTCTTTTGCCACCTCGTTTATAATAGTATCTATGTCCTTACTGCTTGTATTATCGCCGTCTATTAAAACGGCAAATTTTTTATCTTCCATTATTATTCTCCTATGCAGCCGAACAGTTAAAAATATTAAGCAAAATATTATTTAACCGCTTGACTGCAACTGCGTTATTTGTACTAACAAACATTTTAACACAAACTCTATTGTTTGCATTCTTTACGGTTATTGTACCACAAAATAAGCAATTACACAATACAAAATTTGCTTAACATATACCGTTAACTTTTAAACGTTGTAACTTATAAGTTATAAGCTTAATAACAAACAGCGTCCTAACGCAAAACTCTGCAAATCGACAAATGTTTTTTACCGGCTTTTTTGGGATAAATTTTCTTTTTTAATCGATTTATTTGATTACTTAAACAATAGTACTATAAAATTTTAGTGTAACAGTAAATAATTTACGCAAAAAGCCCTGCCGCAAAGGCAAGGCTTTAAAACAAACTAATTTAAACTTCGGTGTTTTCCGCTTTGGGTCTTGCAATTTTGACCGTTGAATTTTTGCGGCGTTTAATAAATTCGCACAAGGCTACGATACCTACTGCAACGGCGACAGCCAAAACAGTCCAACCTAACAGCGGCAGAGCCGAAACCCCTGTAGAACGCGCTCCGTTCCACATTGTAATAACTTTTTTATTATTTTCGCCGAAATCGCGCATTACTCCCAAAGTGTTCAAGCTGCGGTCGTATTCTGTTTCGTTACCGTTTACTAAAAACGGATAGCGCCAGTTGCTGTTATCGATCTCGTTACGGTAATCAAAGAAATATTCCTCGAATTCCTCCCAACTGTCAAAATCAAATTCTTCTAACGGGTTTCCGTCTTCGTCAAGTCGTTCCCAACTGTCGTCGTTTACGGCATACGCTTCCGCAAGCACCGCTCTTGCGTCTGCGTCGTTACGTATAACGTCGGGATTTACCGCCGCCGAATAGCCTATCTCCACAAGGTTGCTTGCCGCGGCATACGGAGTGTTAAGAAAGTTAATAAACAGCTTTATCGCATCGGTATGGGATTTATCGTACGTATCGGGGATTACCCAGCCGTCAAACCAAATATTGCCCGAGGTGTGAGGTACGTAGTACGACAGCTCGTAGTCACCGCATTCGCCGCCGCATACCGAGCAAATAATTTCAGCGTTGTTGCCGCTGCCCTGATCTTTACCCGATTTTTTAATACATTCGGGGCAAAGGTAGTCGTTCCAGCTTTCCTCCACGGCATACATAGCGTCGCCGCTCCAAGCAAGGTCTACTGTGGCGTTACCTTTTAAAAGGTCGTCCTTACCGAAGTCCACCTCGTACCCAAACAGCTCCTGCTTTTGTTCCACAAGCACTTGTTTACAGATATCCAAAACTTCGTCTTCGCTTACGTTGATAAGTTCGGCAGGAGACATATTTTGATAGCGCGTTCCGTCAGGCGAAACGAGGTCGCCGAATTTGCCGCTTTGCTGCATATAAAACAACGTTATTGCATAACTGTCGCGGATACTGTCCTTCATCAAAATATTGCCCGTAAGATTATCGGAAAGCTTGTTGCCCTCGCCGTCGTCGTTAAACAGTATACCCCAGTTTGCCTTGTTGATTGTATCGTAATCGTATATGCCCATTTCGGCAAAGGCGTACTTATTATACAAAATACCCAGCGTTCCGTACATATACGGCACAAAGTATTCCGTCATTTTTTGAGGAGTTTCTTCCCCCGCTACTTTTACGTTACTGAACGCCTCGTCTATCTTAGCGATAATATTTTGATCGATTTTATCGCTATTGTGAACATATCCTCCGTAACTGCGCATATCGGCGGTATAATTACTTTCGTTAAAGTAATCCAACTTTACCAAATGACCGCCTTCCAGTAACTTTTGAATTGCATATTCGCTGGGACACACCACGTCTACGTTGCTGTCGCCTTTGGTTATGCGGGTAAGCATCGTTTCGTTTGTGTCGAACGTAACGTAAGTAACGTCGATTTCCCTGCCGGTAATTTCTTTATAATATTCTTTAAAATCCGTCAAATTCGTATCGTAGATATAGTCGGCGGAGTTGTACACTACCAGCTTATCCACTTGCGAAGTTTTGTTATCGCACGCGGCAAACGTTACCGAGCCCGATATCAATAAAACCGTAAAAAGCACTGCCGCAAAAATTCTTTTCATTGTTTTGCCTCCTTTTTACCGTTCTTTTTGATATTGACTGCCAGTAGAAACGTCAGCATCACTACGAAGAATATACTAAACACCGCAAACCAAAACGGCTCCAAACTTTTTACGCGGGCGTCTTCGTAAATATAAGTGGAAAGTGTTTCTATGCCCGTATCGCCCTTATTAAACTGAGTTATAATAAAGTCGTCCAACGACAAAGTAAACGCCATAGCAAAACCCGACATTATCCCCGGCATAAGGAAAGGAATAACCACTTTAAATATTGCCGATAACGGACTTGAACCCAAATCCAACGCCGCCTCGTACATATTAGGATCCATTTTTTGCAGTCTGGGCAATATAGACAAAACCACATACGGAGTACAAAACGCAACGTGACTGATAATCAATCTCGTCATTCCCTGCGGAAATATAAAACTGAAAGCCGCAAAAAATACCATTAAAGATACTGCCATTACTACTTCGCTGTTGATCATAGGAAGCTGATTGACGGTTAAAGTTATCTTTTTAAGCTTTCTGCCCAAGTAGTAAATTCCGATAGTTGCAAACGTTCCAAGTATAGTAGATATTACGCTTGCCGATATTGCAAGGATTGCAGTATACTTTAACGCCGACAGCAAATTTTCCGCCTGATCGCTGCCTGCAAAAAGCGATTTGTAGCTGTCGAAATTAAAACCGTTTTTAAAGCTGAAATTACTTGTGCCAGAAAAGCTGAAAATAATAATCAAAAATATAGGCAGGTACAGCAGCGCCAACACAAGCCCGAGGTAGCCGTCGGCGCAAATACGCCTGAATTTTTCTTTCATAGTACGCTTTTGACCTCCTCTTTATCGGTAAGGCTAACTAACACGTTAGCGACAATTACAAGCAACAGCATAACCAAACTCATTACGCTGCCTACGCCGAAACTGTTTGTGGCTTTGCTGAAATGCATATTGATAGCGTCGCCGAACAAAAATATTTTACTGCTGGACAATATTTCCGAAATGGCAAACGTGGATATAGCGGGGATAAACGTCATTGTTATACCGCTTATAATACCCGGCACTGACAACGGCAGTACGGTCTTTAACAGTACGGTAAAACGGTCGGCGCCCAAATCTTCCGCCGCCTCGATATAACTGTGGTCTACGGATACTAAAGTTGTATGCAAAGGCAAAATCATATACGGCAGATAATTATACACCATACCGAACAACACCGTGCCCATACCGAGTTTTACGTCCAAAGCCATAAAAATAGCTTTTGTAGACAACGTGCGGATAAGAAAATTTACCCACATAGGAAGGATAAACAATAATACCAAAACTTTGTTGCTTGCATGGTACTTTGCCAGCAAATACGCGCAGGGATAGCCTATTGCAAGACAAATCAAAGTTGTTACCAAACCGATTATAAGCGAATTACCCAGTACGGTTAATCCGCCGCCCGCGTCGCTGAAAAACTCGGCAAAGTTTTCAAAAGTCAATTTGCCGTCGTCGCCCAAAAACGCATTTATTAATACTATAACAAGGGGCACTACCACAAATAACAGCATAAACAGCATATAAGGGTAGGCAAACGCCTTGCGGGAAAAACGGAATTTACGCCTAGTCATTGCCTTCCTCCTCTGTTTTGTTTTCGTCGGCAATCTCCTCTATAATAATTTTTTCGGGAGCAATCTTTATGCCTACGCGGTCGTTTAAAGTCCACTCGTAATCGTTATCTACAAAAAAATCGTAATAGTTGTCGGTACGTACGATGTACTGCCAGTAACTGCCTTTATAAATAGAGGAAATAATCGTAGCGCCGATTGTACCGTCCTGCTCGTCGTCGGTAAGTTCCACATCGTCAAAGTCTACCGTTACTTTAACGCGCGTACCCGCAGGCAGCGACGTTACGCAGTCAAAACGCCCGTCGCAGAACTCCACTACGTTTTCGGCGTAGATTTCGCCTTCCAAAGTGTTGATAATACGGGATTTGTGCATAATGTGAAAATCAAACGGTTTGATGTACAGCCCGATTTTATCCCCCGAATTTACCTCTACGTTATCGTGTATAATCATTTCGTTACGCTCGTCGCCGTACGTTAAAGCGGTTACTTGATAGTGGTCGCCTTTAAATACGCAGGTAATAACTTCCGCCTCGACAAGGCATTTTTTGCTGTCCGTTTCCACGATCTTTATGTCCTCGGGACGGATAATTACGTCAATCGGTTCGTTACGCTTAAAGCCTTTATCAACGCATTCGTATTTATGACCCGAAATATCAACGCAAAAATCCTTGACCATAGTGCCAGACAGAATGTTGGACTCGCCTATAAAGTCCGCCACAAAGGCGTTTGCCGGCTCGTCGTAAATTTTAGTGGGAGTACCTATTTGCTGAATTACGCCGTCTTTCATTACCACGATATTATCCGACATAGTAAGCGCTTCTTCCTGATCGTGAGTTACGTACACGAACGTAATACCCAGCGTTTTATGCATTTGCATAAGTTCCAGCTGCATATCCTTGCGCATTTTTAGATCCAACGCCCCCAAAGGTTCGTCCAGCAGTAAAACCTGCGGTTCGTTTACCAAAGCGCGGGCAATTGCAACGCGCTGCTGCTGTCCGCCCGAAAGAGAGTTGACGGAACGGTGTCCGTAATCTTCCAAGTCTACCATTTTAAGCGCATTGTTAACTTTTTCCGTTATTTCCGCTTTTGTTAAATGACGCATTTTTTGGACGGTATTGCCGCGTTTATCTAGGTACGGATCGCCGTTTGGGACAAGTTTAAGTTTTAATCCGTATGCAATATTTCCAAAAACGTTAAGATGAGGAAACAGCGCGTACTTTTGAAAAACAGTATTTATATTGCGCTTATGCGGAGGCAAATCGGTGATGTCCTGTCCGTTAAACAATACCTGCCCGCTTGTAGGCTGTTCAAACCCGGCAAGCATACGCAAAGTTGTAGTCTTGCCGCAGCCCGACGGTCCAAGCAATGTAACGAACTCTCCTTTGCGAATTGACAAAGAGACGTTTTTTACTACGGGTTTATCGCTATACGATTTGTTTACGTTTTTTAACTCTATAATAATGCTATCGTTCATTGTATTTCTCCTTCGATAAGAAATTAAAAGTTAGACGGGGTTGTTACCCAGAGCACTTTTGCTTCCGCCTTACCGCTGTTTACGATTTTGTGCTGTTTTTTACCGTCGACGGAAAACGAATCGCCGACGCTTAATTTAAAATTTCCGCCTTGGGTTACAATTTCCACACTGCCTGCCAGTACATAACCGAATTCCTCCCCCTCAAACGGCAGCCGTTCCTCGCAGCTTCCGTTTGCCGGCAGCGTCAAAATTATCGGTTCCATTTCTTTTGTCTGCGAATTGGGAATCAGCCACGTGTTGCTTCCGTCGCCGTTTTTAGATTCGAAATAATCCGCGGCGGTATAAACGATTTTTTCCTCTTTGGGTTCGGTAAAAAACTCCTGCAAGGAAACGCCCAAAATATTTAAAATATCCTGTAACGTTGCAATAGACGGCGAACAAAGATCGTTTTCCAACTGAGATATATACCCCTTTGTTAATTCCGTACGCTGCGCAAGTTCCTCCTGAGTTAAATCCAACTGCAGCCTGTATTGCTTTATTTTTCGCCCGATTTCTACCATGGTAACTCCTTATGCGACAAATTTCGCAAATAAATTTTTTTTTGAATGCAAAAAATTTATATAAAGCCCGTATACGCGACCTTTAATATATTTTTCCGCAGCAGTAAAACGTATTTAAACAAAAAAATACCCACAGACAAACAAAACAACCTTATATATACACCGTAACGCCGCATTTCACGACGCTAGCACTACGGCTAGCCATACAATCCTAAACCTATAAGGTTAGACGAAGCTAGTCAGCACAAAACGCTATACGCCGACAAAACGCATAAACGTTTCGACGTTATCGCATTGCAAAACGTTTTGATTGTACGTTACGCGAAATAATACCGTAGTCCGCAAAAATCCTTTTGTTTTGATTGACGTATTAATTCGCCGTACGGCTGACATACACATAAGTTCTGCTTGCCCACAGGCAACAGTGTGAGTATATACCTTACGATAAGTATTGTCAAACGTTTTAATTAATTTTACTAAACTTTTTTTACAAACTCTAAACTTTTTGTTTATTAAATACAATATTTAATGTAAAAACAACGAAAAAGACCGTTTTATCAGTATAAATTGTTGACGCGTCAACAAAAATCAGATATACTATGGCTTAATAAAGGAGACTGAAAATGCGCGAAAGATACGAGTTATTTACATCTTTGATAATTAACATAAACAGATATATATTAAAAATAAAAAACACGGAAATGTTAGAGTTTGGCTTAAAGGGGAATCAAGTACAGTGCTTGCACTACCTATACAACGAAGAAAACGGTTTAAGCGCAAAACAGCTTGAAGAATTATGCGAAGAGGACAAGGCGGCTATTTCCAGAACGCTTAAACAGCTTGAAGAATCGGGACTGGTCGTTATAGAAAGAAACAGCGACCAAAAATACAGAAACCCCTATAAGCTTACGGATAAAGGACGGAAATACGGAAAAAAAATTGCCGATAAGATAGACGAAATTATGGATATTGCAAGCTACGGAATAGACGGAGACACAAGGCTGAAACTGTACTCGTCGCTTACCGCTATCTGCAACAATCTTAAAAATATTTGCGAAAATAAGGAGTAAACAATGATTAAAATATTAACGGATTCCGCTGCGGATATAGATTTGGAAGAAGCAAAAGAACTGGGGATCGATTTTATCCCGCTGCAAATACAATTCGGCGACGAGGAATATCTTGACGGGGTAAACCTGTCGCACAGAGAATTTTTTGAAAAATTGATAGAATGCAACGAAATACCAAAAACAAGCCAAGTTAATAAATATAGATTTACGGAAAAATTTAGCGAACTTACTCAAAACGGCGACGAAGTTATCGTAATCACACTATCATCTAAGCTGTCCGGCACATATAACAGCGCGGTTTCCGCAGCTAAAAAATTTGCAGACAGAGTTTACGTTGTAGACAGCCTAAACGTATGTATAGGCGAACGCATACTGTGCAAGTACGCAATACAGCTTGTAAACGAAGGTAAACTTAGCGCAAAGCAAATTACAGCCGAACTGGACGAAAAGAAAACAAAAATAGAACTATTAGCCGTTTTGGACACTTTAAAATATCTCCGCAAAGGGGGCAGAATTTCTTCCGTTACGGCATTTGCAGGCGAAATGCTTTCTATAAAACCCGTAATATCCGTTGTTAAAGGGGAAGTAAAATTAATAGGCAAGGCTATCGGCTCTAAAAAAGGCAACAACCTGTTAAATCAGTTAGTCAACCGCTGCGGCATAAACTTTTCTATGCCGTATGCTTTGGCATACTCGGGTTTAAACGACGAATATTTAAAAAAATATCTTAACGACAGCGAACATTTGTGGAAAGGAAAAACAGATAATATTCCCTCTTATATGATAGGCAGCACTATCGGTACTCACGTAGGTCCCGGAGCAATAGCCGTTGCTTTTTTCGGCGAAAAATGATTTTATATACAAAATAAAAATTTAAACTAAAAGATAAAAAATCAATTAACGGGAGCGTTTATAATGTTTCAGCCCAAATTTAAACTTTGAGCGTAACATTTTAAACGTTCCCGTTTTAATAAAAATTCAAATCTTTATACGGTTAATTACAAAACGGCTGCGCCCGACGGACGGATAGTCATAGGAAATACGCGGGATTTGCCGTAGCGTTCAATCAGCGCACTGCATACAAACGGAAAATCCGCCGACCGCATTACGCACAGTATTGTTCCTGCAAATCCGCCGCCGTGTACCCGCGCGCCCACGTTACCCAAACTGCGGGCAAAAGCGACGGCGTCGGCAATAGCCGTATCGTTTTCGTCAACGGCGCAGTTTTGAAGTTGGCGCATACTGCTGTCGCCCGATTCGTTTATAAGTTTAATTACCGCGTCTGCAATTCCGTCACGCAATGCAGCAGACATATCTTCGACGCGGGTGTTTTCCTCAAAATAGTGCTTTGCTCTTAAAAACGGACGGTCCCCGAGTTTTTCGCGTACGGTCTGCTCCGCGTTAAAAACCTCGTTAGCGGCAACGTCCGCTAAGCGTTGCTTGCCGAATAATTCCGCAACAGCGCGCATCTCGTTTGGAATAGACGCGTACAATGCGGATAAACCCGCGTGGCTTTTGCCCGTATCGACCAAAGCAAATTTAATATCGGCGCCGTTTACAGCAAGCTGTTCGTACGCAAATCCGTTTTTAAAATCGAATTTAACCATACCGCCCGCAACGGACGCGCCCTGATCGAGCAGTCCGCATGGTTTGTTTAGATAAACTTTTTCGGCATACTGTCCGGCTCGTACCATAACGTCTTGCGGAATAGCGCCGTTATTAAAACCGTAACTTACGATTACGGCAATCAGCATTTCCAACGCGGCCGACGACGATACGCCCGCACCGCCGGGAACGGTGGAATGCGTAAACATATCAAACCCGCCGACGGAATAACCCTCCTGCTTTAAATACGACGTTACGCCCTCGGCAAGCCCTACCGCGCCTCTTAATTCGGGAGACTTTGTAACGTCGTACTTTATTATGCTGTATCCTTCGCTGACTATGCGTACAGTATTGGAATCGTTCGGTTTAAACGCCGCCGCGATATCGAGATTTACGGCGCAGCCTATAACTTTGCCTCCGTTATGGTCGGTGTGGTTGCCTACAACCTCTACACGGCCGGAAGCGGAAGCCAAATGACAATAACTGCTGTTAAACTGTTTTTTAAACAGACGGATTAAACGGTCGTAACGCTTAAACTGGCTGTATTCGCGTTTAATATACAGTTTATCGAAATACCGACAAACTTGATTGCCGTAACTAAACTTGTTCATACTGAATTATCCTAAGTACTAATTTAGTTTATTTTAGCACAAGCAATGTTTTTTTGCAATTATTAATGCGGCAACAGAGTTAAACTTATACGCCGTTGCGGCAACTTACTCTACGGTAACGGATTTTGCAAGATTACGGGGTTTATCTACGTTACGGTTCAAACGCTTTGCGACATAGTATGCCAACAGCTGCAGCGGCACTACCGACAGCGCCCCGAACATAAACCTGTTGACTACGGGAATTTTTACCACCGTTGCGTTTGAAAAACCGTAAGGAGAAACGCATATAACCCTTGCTCCGCGCGTTACCACCTCGGCAATGGAGGAGGACATTTTGTCTATAAGCGCGCTGTCCGTTGCTATCGCAACTACCGTTACGCCTTTTTCCATCAATGCCAAAGTACCGTGTTTAAGCTCTCCCGCGGGGTAAGCTTCGCTATGTATATAACTTATTTCTTTAAGTTTTAAAGACCCTTCGGCGGCGGTTGGATAATCCCGTGTACGTCCCAAAAAGAATACGGCGGAGCTGTCCTTAATTTCATCCGCTAAACGGGCGATTTGATAACTGTCGGCAAGGGTCGATTCGATTGCCGCCGACAGCGAATCAACGGAATCTATAATTTTATTGTGTACGTTTTCGTCGATAGAGCCTTTTAAATACGCTATGTCTGCCAAAAGCAGCGTTAGCGTAATAAGCTGACAGTTGTAAGCTTTTGTGCTGGCAACGGCAAATTCGCCGTCGGCGCAAATGTTTTTGAACTTATTGCAGGCGTATCTTAACGTAGACGTAGACGTATTTGTTACCGCATACGTAAATCCGCCCGTTTCTGCAACTCTTTCCGCCGCGCGGATCGTATCGGCGGTTTCTCCGCTTTGACTTATTAAAAATGCCAAAGTTGTGTTGTCCACCGGATAGCGGTCGTAAATAAACTCGCTTGCAATAACGGGCAGTACGTCGATATTCAACATTTCTCTTGCCAAAGCCGCGGCTTCCAGTCCGCTGTTGTATGCCGTTCCGCAGCCTATTAGATAAATACGTTTTATTCTGTGGACGACTTTAGCCGTTAAATTAAGTCCGCCGTCGGCAAAATAACCTTTTTTTGCCTGACGGATTTTTTCGGGAATTTCCAAAATTTCCTTTAACATATAGTCGCCGTCAAAGTCGGCAAAGTCCTCCGCGGCGTCTACGGTAAAAAACTTAACCGACACGGGATTGCCGTCAAAGTCGTAAAAAGCCACGCTGCCCGACGGAGCGGATACGGCAACGGTATCGTCCGGCATTTGAGCCACTTTTACAGCGTACTGCGATAAACAGCGTATATCCGAACAAAAATACACTTCGTTACCGCTTACGCCGACCACAAGCGGACTTTTGCGTTTTATTGCGTATAAATTGCCGTTATGCGCCGTTGTTACGACAACGGCAAAAGAACCCTCTAATTGTTTTGCCGTCGACGTAACCGCCGCAAGAGTATCGCCGCTGAAATTTGCCTCCAACAAATGCGCAACAACTTCGCTGTCGGTTTGCGAAGTAAATTCCGCTCCGCATGATTGCAGACGGTATTTTAGCGAAAGATGATTTTCGATAATACCGTTATGTACAACGGCGAACTGTTTGTGCTGAGAAATAAACGGATGGGCGTTAGCTTGGCTTACCTCTCCGTGGGTAGCCCAACGGGTGTGACCTATTACCGATTCGCCTACAATATCTGCAGGCACCGATTTACGCAGCTGCCCGACCATGCCCGCTTGCTTGTAGATATTAATACATCCTCCGTTTTTAACAGCTATACCTGCCGAATCGTACCCGCGGTATTCCAACCTTTTTAATGCTGACAAAGTTTTATCTACTGCGCCGCTGCCTATCATTCCAAATATACCACACATACCGTTATGCTCCTTGATGTGATTATGTGTTAGTATATGTAGAGAAAACGGAAAGAGTGTTATGCCCGACGCTAATATTTATTTTGTCAATATTTATCAAGCGTTTGACTATTGTATGCGTTTGGTTGTATAATTTTAAGGTTATTTTATCGATAATTTACATGCCGCTTTGCGCGATAAGGAGAACATATGCAAAGAACTGACGTTAGAAATATTGCCATAATTGCCCACGTTGACCACGGAAAAACAACGCTTGTCGACCAACTGCTTAAACAAAACGGCGTGTTCCGCGCCAACGAAGTGGTTGCCGAGCGCGTTATGGATAACAACGACATCGAGCGCGAACGAGGAATTACAATACTTGCAAAAAACACGGCAGTACACTACAAAGGAGTTAAAATAAATATTATAGACACACCCGGACACGCCGACTTCGGCGGAGAGGTGGAGCGCATATTGTCTATGGTTGACGGCGTACTGCTGCTTGTAGACGCCATAGAAGGTTGTATGCCGCAAACACGGTACGTACTAAAAAAGGCGCTGGGGTTAGGTAAAAAAGTTCTTGTTGTCGTAAATAAAGTAGATAAAGGCGAATTCAGCGAACGCGAGCTGCAGGAACAAATAATGGAGCTGTTTTTGGAATTGAACGCAAGCGACGATCAGTTTGACTTTACCACTATTTACGCCTCGGCAAAACAAGGTTGGGCGACCGACAGTTTATCTAAAACAAGCGACAATATGGCGCCGCTGCTCGACGCGATTTTAAAAGTGATACCCGCGCCGAAAGGAGAAATAGACAACGGATTGCAGCTGCTTATTTGCAATATCGACTACGACGAATACGTCGGCCGTATAGGTATAGGAAAAGTAAACCGCGGCGCTATCCGCAACGGACAGCAGGTTATCGTATGCCACAAAGACAATAAGTTTAACACCGCAAAAGTTACGCGTTTATATCAGTTTGAAGGACTTAAGCGCGCCGAATGCGAACAGGGACAAATGGGCGACATCGTAGCTATTAACGGAGTTACCGATATGAATATCGGCGATACGATTTGCGATGTGGACTGCGTGGAACCGCTGCCTTTCGTTAACATAGACGAACCGACGGTATCTATGCTGTTTATGGTAAATAACAGCCCCTTTGCCGGCAAAGAAGGTAAATTTGTAACCAGCCGACACATACGCGCGCGGCTGTTTAAGGAAGTGGAAACCAACGTATCTATGCGCGTAGAGGAAACGGAATCTGCCGATTGCTTTAAAGTGTACGGCAGAGGAGAACTGCATTTATCCATACTTATCGAAGAAATGCGGCGCGAAGGATACGAATTTCAGGTGTCGCGCCCGAGAGTAATTTTTAAAGAAATTAACGGCGTTAAATGCGAACCTATCGAATATCTTGTCGTTGAAGTGCCCGACGCGTACGTAGGCAGCGTGATGAACAAATTAGGCTCACGCAAAGCAGAACTTATCAATATGGCGCCCGATAATCAAGGCGGAACCAAACTGGAATTTAAAATACCAAGCCGCGCTTTGTTCGGCTACCGCAGCGAACTGTTGACAGACACCAAGGGATTCGGCGTAATGAGCAGCGTTTTGGACAGCTACGAACCTTACAAAGGGGAAGTTGCCGAGCGCAGCCGCGGAAGTTTAGTGGCGTTTGAGGACGGAACCACTACCGCTTACGGATTGTTTAACGCGCAAGAAAGGTGCCGTTTGTTTGTAGGCGTAGGTTTGCCCGTATACTCAGGAATGGTCGTAGGCGAAAACAGCCGCGAGGACGATATTACGGTAAACGTCTGCAAGACAAAGCACCTGACAAACAACCGCGCAAGCGGAAGCGACGAGGCTCTAAAACTTACCCCGCCTACGGAGCTTAGCCTTGAACAGTGTTTGGAATTTATCAGCGACGACGAATTGGTGGAAGTAACTCCTTCGTCTATACGTTTACGTAAAGCGATACTCGACCACTCCGAACGTATGCGTATATGGGCAAGAAATAACAAAAAACAGGGATAATTAAAAACAAAATAACCGCAGCGGATTTTAAATGCACCCCAAAAGTTAAATACTTTTGGGGTGCATTTCATACGGTCACGTTGCGGTTTTATTAACTAAGTTAAACCAAATCGAAACTATTACAAACAAAAATATACTAATTTAAACGACTTGCGCACCCTTTTACAAACAAATTAAAGCATTGAATTGGATTTATAAATTTGTTTATATAAAGTTTTTTGCCTTTTTTCGATTACTAAATATATTTATTTAAAATTTTAATTATCCTATCCAAACAGCCGACGGTATCTCTTTCTATATTTTGATTTGATATTTCACCTCTTAAAATATTAAAATACGCTATTCCTTCCGTTACCGTTTTTGACGTAGGCGAGTCTGCGGAAAAAATAAACGCCCATCCGGATATGTACGATCTCCTTTTGCTCGAACTAATTGAATGTGCCACAGTCAAAAGGTTTTTAACTACCGAATCCCTGTCGATTTTTTCCAATTTAATACACTCCATACGCTTACCTCTGCCATTGTAATCAACAATATTGTACAAGAAGATATCTTCTATAATGTTATTATGATAAGGTTAGGCGACAAAATAAAAGAGTTGAGACTGGAAAGAGAATTATCTCAAACGCAATTAGCAAAAATAATAGGCGTAAGTCAAAAGGCTATCGACTACTGGGAAAGAAACGTTAACGAGCCGAAAGCAAATTACATTATTGCTTTGGTAAAATTTTTTGAAATTTCCTACGACGAATTTTTTGCGGATATTTAACACAAAACCGCAGCTTGCTAAGTCAAGCTGCGGTTTTTAGTTATCGATTATTTGTTTTTTAATACCGTTAAACCGTTTTGAACAATACAAACCGCTACTAACGTCAGCTCGTAAAAGACCACGGCAAATTTAATACTACCGTGCCGTTTAACCGATATACTGTTGCACCGCCGTCGTCCAAAAGCATATAACACGGAAGACCGTCGCGGGGACGGGCAACCGAGCCTACGTTTAAAACGTGCAAACCGTCATAGTATTGAAGCAGCGAACAATGCGTGTGTCCGTATATCAGCGCGTCGCCCCGTTTTAACACGGGCGGAATACGGTATTTATTATACTTATCGCCGTGCGTAAAAAACAACGTACGCCCAAAGTGATACATTACGGCATAATCGTCCATTCCGTACGGAAGCAGAGCAATATCGTGCGGTCGGTCGTTGTTACCTTTAACCAAATACAACGCAGAGTCTATTTTATCGGTCAAACGGATAATTTCCGCAGATTGATTTGTCCAACCGCCGAACAAGTCTCCGCAAATCACCGTTTTATCGGGCTTACAGCGGGCGCATATTTCCACTGCAGTTTCCATTGCTGCAACACTTCCGTGGATATCGGCAAAAACCAAAATTTTCAAGTATATCTCCTAATCGACTGACGCAAAAACAAATTACAAACGCAACAATTTTTTGTATAGTTTTATATATGGCTTACTGCTTTTAATCCAACTGAAATTGCAAGCTAACGCATTTTGCATTATATGCGACCAAAGCATAGGCGTCAAGTTACATCGGCTTATACTGAGTAAGAACCCCTACCGTATCTATACCGGAAAGAGCGCAATTTGTAAGAGGGGGGGGAATCGATAATACGGTATTTTCCGCCAAACTGAACTGCGGTCTTTGCAAGCGTATGCGTCAGCACGCCTAATCTGCTGCCTTGACCGCCGGCAAGTATCATTGCCATACATTCTTTGTTTTTCATACTGCTTCCGCTTTTTATGTCAAAACTCTATATGTTCGATATTTTCCTTATCGCTGCGCTTGTACACCACAAATCTGTTGCCCACGCATTGCACCGCTTCGCAGCCGAGCGCGGCGCATACCTCTTGACACATAACTTTTGCAGGAACTTCGCAGCTTTGCAAAGCCGCCACTTTTACAAGTTCGTGATGATACAAAGCAATTTCTATTTCCTTAATGACGTTTTCCGTCAGTTCCTCTTTGCCCACAGTTACCAAAGGGCGCAAAGTATTTGCCAAGCCTTTAAGCTTACTGCGCTGTTTTGTCGTAATCATAATTCTCCTTTAAAACCGTTTAAAGACATTTATTTCGTAAATGCCGTAAGTACTGCAAATATGCCTATACGTAATCAGTCGACTAAGTCGAATTCTATTTCGCCCATTATTACTGTACTGCCGTTGTGAGCGCCCGCTTTGCGCAACGCGTTTTCCACTCCGCGTTCTTTAATAACGCGCTGAAAATAGCGGAAACTGTCGTAATCGTCTAAATCCACTTTGCGCGAAAGCATATCCACAAGTCCGCCTACAACTTCGTAAACGTCGGCGTCAAGCTTGACGATTTCAAAACTGTCGTTTTCTTCGCTCTGTAATTTATACGGGGCAAACTCAATAGGCTTGATTTTCGGCGCGTCTTTAAGTCCGTTTGCAACCGTCATAATAAATTCGTCAACGCCCTCGTGAATTATAGTTGTCATAGGAATTATTTTGTACCTGCTTCCGTACTTTGCTTTAAAACGCGCAAGATTTTCCTCTGCGCCGGGCATGTCCATTTTATTAGCCACAACTACCATAGGCAGTTGTTTTAAAGCGGCGTCGTAACTGTAAATTTCGTTATTTATAAGCTGAAAATCTTCTAACGGGTCTCGGTTTTCGCTGCCGGATATATCCAATACGTGCACTAACAGGCGCGTACGTTCTATGTGCCGTAAAAAACTGTGTCCTAAGCCCAGCCCCT
Source organism: uncultured Christensenellaceae bacterium (assembly GCA_910587795.1). Classification (GTDB taxonomy): domain Bacteria; phylum Bacillota; class Clostridia; order Christensenellales; family CAG-314; genus Fimimonas. Next base: position 47,305 of record CAJUNH010000008.1, on the reverse strand, counting down.
CGCTTGCGCCCTCGATTAATCCGGGAATATCCGCAATCACAAAACTTTCGTCATGATAGGACACTACGCCGAGATTGGGCGATAACGTGGTAAAATGATAATTTGCAATTTTTGGTTTTGCCGACGAAACAACCGAAAGCAAAGTGCTTTTGCCTACGTTGGGAAAGCCTACAAGCCCTACGTCCGCAATAGTTTTAAGTTCCAGAGTTACTTCGTATTCATCGCATTTCTGTCCCAGTTCGGCAAACGACGGGGATTGTCTGCGGCTGGTTTTAAAGTGGTAATTACCCCGTCCGCCTTTACCTCCAGTTAAAATAACCTCGCGCTGCCCGTCGCTGAACATATCCGCAATTATATTGCCGTCTGTGCTTTTTACTACGGTGCCTACGGGAACTGTAACTACAATATCCTTTCCGCTTTTGCCGTAAGACCTCTGCCGACCGCCGTTTTCGCCGTTGCCTGCGCGGAAATGTTTTTGATAATGGAATGCGTTTAGTGTATTTTCGCTTGTGCTGGCAACAAAAACAACGTCGCCGCCCTTACCGCCGTCGCCGCCGTCGGGTCCGCCGTTAGGCACGTATTTTTCGGTATGCAGGCTTGCCGAGCCGTCGCCGCCGCTGCCTGCCTTGATATAAATTTTGACTTTATCTATAAACATATTTTCCTCTCTTTTTCCGTTATTAATCTTACGGCTTCCATACCGTCCTTAACGGCGTCGACTGCAAGTTTACCTTGCTTAGCGTCGCCGCCTATATATACGTTTCCGTACTGCAAATAAGTATCCGCCTTTTTTTCCGCGGATAAAATACTGCTGTCGAATTTACTGCCTATTGCGGCAATTACGCTGTTACAATTTAAAGTTTGCGTTTCGTCGGTAATTACCAGTTTTCCCCGTCCTTCGTTTACCGTTTCGGCAAGGGTCAAACATAAATGCCCGTCGGCTTTTTGTAAACTTATCGGCGCGGTATTAAACATAAACTCCACGCCTTCGCGTACGGCGGCTTGCACTTCCGTTGCAAAAGCGGGCATATCCGCCTGACTTCTGCGGTAGACCACTATCGCCCTGCAACCGACGGATTTGGCATACCTTGCGCAGTCTAACGCACTGTTGCCTCCCCCTACGATAGCGACCGTTCCGTGAGTAAAATTGCCCATTAAGCAATCTCGATAATTAACGGCAAAAGCTTGTCCGTCTATGCCTAAATTAAAGTCGGCAGCCGCCCCCGTACTTACGTAGACGGCGTTAAACCGTTCTTGAAGCGATTTTAATGTTTTTCCGTCCACTTTATCGCGGACAATGTTTATCTTGCCTAAAAACGCCTGCTCCGCCCTTAATACGGCTTGCTTGGGCAAACGGAAATCGGGTATCAATTTAATAGTGGACAACAATTCGTCGCACTCAAACACGGTAATATCAGCGCCGTTTTCGTATGCTTTGCAAGCAAAAGTAAGTCCGCTTATTCCGCCGCCTATAACGGCATAGTTTTTGCCTTGCAAAACGGTATCTTTGCGCTCGATTACATACGGATACTTGAAAAAAAGCTCTCGCTCGATAAGTCCCGTCATTATCGGGCTGCCCTGTCCTGCCAACACGCAGCCGCCCTGACAGGCGTTTCCGTGCGGACAAACGTATCCGCAAATTTCGCCGAAAGGATGCCCTATTTGAGCTACCGCCTGCTTATAATTATTTTCCTTGATATACTTTATTATTTTAGAATAATCGTTACCTAAGGGACAGCCTTTTACGCACAAAGGCTTAGCGCAGTTTAAGCAACGGTTTATTTCGTGAAAAAACAATTCACTCATTGTTATGATCCTTATAGTATTTGCAATACTGTCTAACGGAACAGCCTCCGCACAACGGACGCTGCGACTTACAAACGTATCTGCCGTGCAGCAATATATAGTGATGACTGTCCGCCCATTTATCGGCAGGAATTGCCTGCATCAACTGTTTTTCCGTATCCAAAACGTTTGAGGCGTTTGTTATACCCAACCTGTTGGATACGCGAAAAACGTGCGTATCCACGGCAATAGCTTGTCCGCCGAAAGCAACCGCATACACCACGTTTGCCGTTTTGCGACCAACGCCTTTTAGACTTTGTAAAGCTTTAAGATCCGACGGCACTTGTCCGCCGAATCTTTCCACCAAGTCCCTAGACATATCTTTTAAATACGCGGCTTTGCTATGATAAAATCCGCAGGAACGGATTAACTGCTCGATTTGTTCGATTGGCAAATCCGCCATGTCCTTAGGAGCGGGCGCCGCATTAAATAAAGCGGGGGTAATTTGATTGACGCGTTTATCGGTACACTGCGCTGACAATATAACGGCGACTAACAATTCGTACGGAGAATTAAAGTGCAATTCGCTTGCAGCATTAGGAAAATCCTCTGCCAACTGATCTAAAATTTGTTGCGTTGTAGTCATAAAGTATCCTTTGTAAGTTATCTGTATTTCAGTATACAATATTTACAACTTTTTTTCAATACTTTATTTAAATTAAACGCGACAAAGTAACGCCGTTATAAGTTGTGCGGGCGACAAAAAATCCAACGAAGGTTTCGCCCTGCATAAGTACGCTTCGTACGGCAGGCAAAGATTGCTTTGAAAGTTTAACGGACAGTCCGCAGCCGACGTTAGCCGCCCTAGGCGTAGAAACAAGCGCACAGGTAATGCCCTTACTTAGCAAATAATTATACGCCTGCATCGACACGTTGCGCGAACGATAAACAACTATTACGTATTCCATAAATATATCCTCCTATGTAAGCCGTGCAAAACTTTAAACCGCTTTCCGCAAACAAACAGTCAGCTTGAATATTTGCATTATTACGCTGCGGTATCGTACTATATATATGTTCGATACTGCAACAGAATGTAAACAAGCAATTAAAACTTGCTTTTTAGCTTTAATTATTTGCTTATTTGAACGGCAGCTACGCGTTACAATACAAATTTCCCCCGCTTTATGGCAACGTATGAGGCATAGCAATAAAAAAACCTCGTAGAATATATTACTTAAATATTTTAAAAATAGTTACGCGAGGAGAACATGATTTATTTAGACAATGCCGCAACTACAAACTATAAACCGCAAACCGTTATAGACGCAGTTACCGAGTGTATTACAAAATACCCTTTTAACCCAAACAGAGGCGGAAGCAAACATTCGCTGGAATTACAGCAAAAGATATACGACACCCGTCGAAAGCTGTCTCTTTTATACAATAACGACAGCGACAACCACGTAGTATTTACGGCCGGCTGCACCGCCGCGCTTAACCTTGCAATACTGGGTAATGCGCGCAAAGGGCACATTATATTAACCGCAACCGAACACAATTCCGTATTGCGTCCCGTAATGCAGCTGGAACGCAAAGGTTATGCGGAAGTTTCCGTTGCAGAGCCGAACGAAAACGGCGAAATAACCGTTGATGAATTATCCAAATACGTGCGCAAAGATACGTATATGCTGTGCGTATCGCACTCGTCCAACGTAACGGGACAAATGCAAAGTATTGCGGAAATCGGTTTATTTGCAAAACGACACAATATTATTTTGCTTGTCGATTGCGCGCAAAGCGTAGGTTACGTCCCGTTAGATATGAAAAGGTGCAACGTAGACTTAGTTGCAATAGGCGCGCACAAAGGGCTGCACGCCGTACAGGGAGTCGGCGCATTGATATTTAACGAAAACGCCGTCCCCCGCCCAATAACGTTTGGAGGGACGGGCACGGAAAGCCATTTATATTACCAACCGTCAACAGTACCGGACAGTCTGGAATCGGGCACGCTGCCTTGCCCCGCTATTATAGGAATGAGCGCAGGCATAGATTACTGGTTGGAAAACTGGAAGCAGAACAGACAAAACATACTCGAAACGCAAAATATAATACTGGAAGGACTGAAAAATATCGAGGGCGTTACGGTTTACTCAAAACCCAATTACAGCGGAATTACGTCTTTTAACGTCCGCAAGTTAGACAGCGGCGCGGTTGCGGACGAATTAGCTCAGAAGTACGACATAGTAACCCGCGGAGGATTGCAGTGCGCACCGCTTATGCACAAGTGGCTGAATACCACCGAGCAAGGCATTGTACGCACGTCGGTAAGCTGTGTGACGACCAAAAACGAATGTTACAGCTTGCTTAACTCAATAGAAGCAATAGCAAAAAAAGGCGTTTAAAACGCCTTTTTTTGCTTTACTACAATTTTAACAATTCTTCCAACAGTCCGTTTAAGCGGGTGCGCTGTTCTGCGTTAAGCAGCGGACTTACGCGTTTGGCAAAAGCAATAAGCTGATCGTTAGACAGTTTGCCCCGCGCCTTTTGGTCGATTACGTTTGCAACTATGTCTTTTACAAGCTGACCTTCGCCTTCGCGCTCGTATTTAGCGGCAAGCCGCTTCATTTCCTCTACTTTGACGTTATAGTCGTCCTGACCGTTTGAGGCTGTTTGCTTGCTTTTTACCTCCTCATAACGCGGAGGTTCGTTCTCCGTTTTCGGTTCGGTGTACTGCTGACGTTGATTAATAAAAATGTTGCGCGGATCTTGATTGTTGGGCATATAATTTACACTCTCCTTAAAAAATGTTTGTAGCAACAGGACAAATAAACATTTAATTCAACAAACGTTAATTTTGTCGATTGCGGTTACTATAAATTATATGTCAGCATATAATGTAATGATTACTAATTTTTGGAGGCAGGCTAATAATGAATTTGTCGACAATCGCCTTGGCGTTACTTGCGTGGCAGCTTCTTAGCGGCGGAAACAAACAGCAGCAAAAGCCAAACGCCTCGCCGTTAGACAATATTTCGCAGTTTATGAACGAGGATACAAAAAGCATACTGGAATCGGTAAGCAAGCTATCCGATAAAGACAGTTCGCAAGAGGACAAAACCGGCGCGATATTACAAATGATAACTAATCCTGCGGTAATGAATATGGCAAGCAATCTGTTTAAAAAGAACGAAAAACAGCCCGAAACCAACGACGAAGGATATAAATTCGACACCCCGTCAAGCGACAGCCGCGAGTTTTTTAAACCCATAGACAACATTGCCGACGCCGAAATTAAACACAAACTGTACTGGTTTTACGACAACTGGTACGTTAAATAACATAAAAGAACGTATTACAATACATAAAATAAAAAGTATTTATTCACTTTGTAAATTTTAACCTTAAAGAAACGATATTAGAAAAACGCTCCTGTAAAAATTTAATTTTTCACAGCAGCGTTTTTTATCATTAATTACAAAACACCGGAATTATTTATTTGCAAGCGTTCCCCCGCCCGAACCTGCGGGCGTTTTAAAATAGTTTATTGTTGCGTTCCACAGTTTTTCGTAAGTGTCCAAACCGTTGTAGGGATCTTCGGGAGTGTAACCTGTGCCGTGGATATTGATATTGTTTACAGGAGAAAAATACTGAGCTACGGTATAATAAACTGCCCAACGCTCGGTTATGGTTTGTCCGTTCATAACAAACGTACCCTGATAATCCAACTCTTTTACTGTTTGCGCGATGCCCTTACCGTATGTTGTGGTACCCATTTGCACCGCCGTACCGTAATCGCGCAACGCGCCCGTAAGCAATTCGCTTGCGCTTGCCGAGTTTTCGTCCGTCCACACTACTATGCTAGGCTTGCTTGAAGCCTCGCCGAAATAGTATTCGTAATGCGCGGGCGCATAATATTTTTGAGTTGCACCGTTACGTATCTGCAAATACGTAATAAGCGTTTCGCCGTTGCGGTTTGTTACTCCCGATTGCTGAACGGAACTCAGCTTACTGTCGGTAATAAGCATACCTGCAATTTTGCTTACAAAATCCACTCTGCCGCCCGGGTTGCCCTTCAAGTCCAAAATCAGGTGTTTCAGTCCGCTTTGTCTAAATATATTCATAACTGCGGTAAACTCGCTTACGGCGTCCGCCGAGCTGCCGTCGCTTTTTGCGGTATTCATAAACTGATCTATACGTATATATCCCGTATCGGGCAATTCCGCAAGTTTAGAAAGCAAACGCTCGTCCTTCGTACACGTTGCCGCACCGCCTATCGGTTCGGTTGATATGTTGGTTAAATTGTCGTTAAAATAAAACTCCACAAATTCGTACGGATATACATGGTTTGGATAGTCGATTTCGCCGCGTTTGATGCTAAAACTTTCTATATCGCCGCTGCGCAACACACTAAAAGTTGCGGAATCTATGCCTGCAAGCAGCTGCTGCATCAGTTTGGACGAAACGTCGCTAGTAACAATTTGCGTATACGTTACGCCGTTTACGGTTACGCCGTAGCCGCTGTTGATATCGGTAAGCTTTACAACTAAATCGCCCGCCTGCAAAGCGCCGTAAGCATTGCTGTTGACGGTAATTGCCGAAACATATAAACCGATACCTTCCGCAATCTGGAAAGACATACCGAATACTCCGCCCGAATTGCCGCCGACGTCGCTTTGGGGATTGTTGTACATATAGTACGTTGCCGGAGACATAAGTCGGCTAAACTGATCGCCCGCTGTTTGCAATAATGCCGTACCTGCGTCCTCTATTCCGTTCCACATGGCGGTATCGTCCACTTTGCGGTAGTATTCGTTATCCAACACGGACAGTACTTCGCCCAATATTTTTTCCTCTGTTCCGCCGCCCGAAATATCTGTAAAAATCGTACACAGCAACCAGCCCAATACAATACATAATACCAACCCCAAACATATAAGCGAAATATAAAGCGGTTTGCGGTTGTTGGCTTTTTCGCTGTGAGGTGGCTGCGCCGACGACCACTGCCTAAATTGCTCGTCGCTTGCCTTTTGTTTATCGGTAGACTCCAGCTTATCGTATTCCTCGTCAAAAAAATCTTTATTAGCCATTATTCACTCCTTAATATATCACTAATCCAACTTAAATTATTTACCGTTTCCGCAGCTTTTTCCGCCGTTCCGCAATAAACGGTATTACCTCCGTCCAACACTATCGTATTGCCGCAGGCAAGTTCGGGCTTAGACGTTAAAACTACGGTAAGCGCGTTGCCGAATAAATTTTTAACGGTAAATATTTCTTCCTTACTTTCGCAAAAATCGTCCAGCAGTACAATTTTACGCTCAACGCAAAGCCCACGAGCTACGGCGACGCGACTGCGTTCCTTGGCGGAAAGCTTTTTTATCTTAGTATCGGCGGGCGGTAAATCTACAAGTTTCGATATTTCTTTAAAACGTTTTTCGCGTTCCGCTTTGTTTGCCTTACGCACTTTTAACGGATACACTGTATTATACTTTACCGAACAGTTTTCAAAAAATACAGGCCGTGCCGGTAAATAAAGTATGCCCAACGCTTTATTTGTGATACCGCATATATCTTGTCCGTCCAGCAAAATTTGTCCTTTTGTGGGTTTAAACTGTTTGGTAAGCAGTTTACATACGGAAGACTTGCCGCTTTGCGTGTCGCAAAGTATAGTATTTATGCCGTCGTTTAACGTAAATGTTAAATCTTTAAGCACGGCAAATTCATCGTAATGGTAATGCAGCTCTACCCGATTGAATTCAATCATTGTCCAAATCGTCCAAACTAAGCTTATACGCTTCGATAAAATTATCCATAAAGAAGTCCACTTCGGGGCAGCGGTAATCACGCAATTCCTTATAAATTGTCTTTTCCGCTTTATAAAACTCGGTATTGCTCATCTTAACTTCGTCTATGCATTTGATATACGCGCAGATTTTGTCGGCGTATTTTACAAATCTGTGTTCCGTTTCGTCGGTATCGTTTATAATCTTAGCGTATTCGGCTGAAAGTTCGCTTGGAAGATGCGTCAAAAGTTTGTTGTTGGAATAACTTTCCAGCTTTTTATACGCGTCGCGTATTTCCGGATTAAAGTACTTTATCGGCGTAGGCAAATCGCCCGTTAAAACCTCGCTGGTTTCGTGAAAAAGCGCTTTAACCGCGATACTGTTAACGTCTAAACCGCCGTTATAATATACGTTAGATATGGTTGCCAAAGCGTGCGCAACAACCGCTACTTGCTGACTGTGCTCCATTATGTTTTCGTTTAATGCCGAGTGCATAAGTCCCCAACGATTTATATACTTCATTCGGTTGAGATATGCAAAAAATTTGTACATTTATTTACTCCTGTACGAAAAATTCCTCTTATACGCATATTTTATCATATTTTGTAAAAATTGCAAACAATGCCGTAAACCTTTAAAAAGTTTTTTAGTATACGAAAGTCAATTAAACTTGCTTGTATTATTGTCAATTTTATTGTATATTAAATATGTAGGTATTTAAAAAATTAAAAAGTAAAACAACGCGCTATACGGTATACGCATGTAAATATGTCAAACAATCTTATTTACAGCGTATTTCGATAGCGGTATCGGTTGTCAGCAAGAGCTAAACGCATTTAATTATTGTTTACAGTACAGTCAACAAGGAATTTGGCGATGACGTATTAATTAACTGACGAGGCACAATATATGAAAAAAGGAAATTTATTACTGGCACAATCGGGAGGGACTACCGCGGTGATTAACGCAAGCGCGGTAGGCGTAATAAGGCAGGCAATACAAAGCAAAGCGTTTGATAAAGTTTTGTGCGCGCATTTCGGTATGAACGGAATATTAAAAGAAGACTTTTTCGATGTATCGTCTTTGACGGACAGTCAGTTGGATTTGCTTGCAAAAACCCCCGCTTCGGCATTCGGTTCATGCAGATACAAACTGCCCAACCCTTGCGATAACGCCGAAATATACTCTAATATTTTGGAAATTTTGCAGCGGCACAATATCGTATGTCTGGCGTACAACGGCGGAAACGATTCTATGGACACCTGCAATAAAATTGCCGAGTACCTTGCGAAAACGCACTATCCGTGCAACGTTATAGGAGTACCTAAAACCGTAGACAACGATTTAGTCGGTACGCACTACTGCCCCGGATACGGCTCCGCAAGCAAATATATAGCCACCACAATAGAAGAAATTGCCCTAGATACCGCAGTCTACGAAAAAGGACGTATAACCGTATGCGAAATTATGGGCAGAGATACGGGCTGGCTGACTGCGGCATGCTCCGTAGCTTGCAAGGCAGAACGAGGACCTGACTTAATATTTTTGCCCGAACGGGAATTTGACGTTGACAAGTTTCTTACCCAAAGCGAACAAGTTTACAGAAAAAAAGGACATTGTTTGGTAGCCGTTGCCGAAGGCGTAAAAAACGCAAACGGCTATATTGGAGCAGACGAAAAATTAGACAGTTTTAACCACGTTCAGTTAGGCGGAGCTGCTAATAAGCTTTGCAGTCTTGTATCGTTAAAACTAGGCATAAGTACGCGCGCGATAGACCTTAGTTTGCCCCAACGCGCTGCCGCGCATATACTATCGCTGCGCGACCAGCAAGACGCAATGCTATGCGGAAAACACGCCGTAGAACTGGCGTTACGGGACAAAAGCGGAGTTATGGCTGCAATTACGTTTGCAGACGGAAAAACGGTTTGCAGCGATATTCCTTTACGTCAAGCTGCAAATTCGGTTAAAAGCGTACCGAGCGAATATATTTCGCAGGACGGCGCGCACATATTACCCGAATTTTGCGATTACGTTCTTCCGCTTGTAGAGGGCGAAGTACAGCTGGAATACGAATACGGAATTCCCAGATATTTTGATAATACTAAATTGAAAAAATTTATTTAAGCATACTTTTAATAACCGACGCAGGATTAAACTCAAGTTTAATTTTTGATAATTTGAATAATACAATATAAAAACGCAGAGATTTATATAAATCCCTGCGTTTATTGTTACAAAAAAATATAAGCCCGCCGTACAAAACGCACAGCGGGCTATATGCCGTCCAACTAAGTTGTCGGCTATTTTTGTTCTGTTTTTGCTTCCGCAGCCGCTTCGGGAGCGGAAACGGCGTCCTCGGGATGAACGTACTTAATACAGTGACGCGGACATCCCTCTAAGCATTTACCGCAATGAGTACATTTGCTGTAATCGATAATAGGCACGTTGTTTACAAGATGAATTGCTCCGCTGGGACAGTTACGTTCGCACTTACCGCAGGCAATACAACCCGCTTTACATTTAGTCATAACGTCCTTACCGCGGCACTCGGTAGAGCAAGCCACATACACCTTTGCCGACTTAGGCACACGTTTAATTAAGCGTTTAGGACAAGTTTGTATACACAATCCGCAGGAACGGCACAGATCGGGGTCGACGTGCGCGTAACCTTCGTAGCACTCTATTGCCATATACGGGCAAGCGTCTACACAGCTTCCGCTGCCCATACAGCCTACGTCGCAAGCCTTACGTCCGCCTGCAAGCATATTTTGGCTAACGCAAGTGCCGTAGCCCTGGTAGGCAAATTTATCTTCGCACTGACTGCCGCCGCAGCAAGCCACTACCGCAATGGTAGGCTCTGCCGCACCGTCGAATGCAATACCCAAAATGTTGGATATTTCTATTTGTTTTTCCTTATCCGTTTGTCCGCAGGAGTTTAAACTTGCTTTGCCTTCTACAAGAGCCTTGGCAAAGCCCGCGCAGCCGGGATGTCCGCAAGCGCCGCAATTTGCGCCCGCAAGATGCTTTTCCACTTCCTTGATACGGGGGTCTTCCTTAACCTGACAAAAGCGGGAAATAAGGATTATCAGTCCCGCCATAACAAGAGCCACGCCCACCATTACGGCGATTGCAATACCGAAAGTCGCCCATTGTATGGGTTGACCGAATTTATCCGCTAAAAGTAAATACATGGTAAACCTCCCTTATGCCATAAGGCTGAAAATGTAGAACGCCATTGCCATAAAGCAAGCCGTAATCATTGTGATGGGAAATCCGCGCAGAGGTTTTGCAATATTAAGCTTATCTACCTTTTGACGGAGACCGGAAAGCAATACGATTGCAAGGGTAAACCCTAAGCCGTAAAACAAACCCGAGAACACCGCCTCGCCCAACGACATCTGCATACCGAATTGTACAAACTTGCCGAAAATAACGTTTTTAAACACAAAGTGAGCCGAATCCATATCCACCGCCGTTGCCGTAACAACCTTAGCAATACCTAATATTGCGCAGTTTGTGGTTACAAGGGGAAGATAAATTCCCAAAGAGGAATACAAACCGGGGCTGAACTTTTTGAGTACCATTTCCAAAATCTGCACTAAAGACGCGATTACCAAAATAAATACGATTATATTAAGGTATTCGATTCCCAAAGGCATAAGCACAAATACGTAAATGGGATACGTTACGACACAGGTTATAACCATAACCGCCGTAACGGCAAGCCCCATTCCCAACGCTGAATTTGTTTTTTTGGAAACACCCAAAAACGGGCAGATTCCCAAAAATTGCGATAATACAAAGTTATTTGCGAACAGAGCCGCAACGATTATACCGAATACGTCCATATTACTCTGCCTCCTTTGCAGTAACAGCAGCTTCCGCTTGCGCCTCGGCAACAGCCTCTGCGTGAGCGTCAGTTTCCTTAACTGCGTGTTTATGCTTTAACTTGCGGTCTACGGCGTTATAGCAAACGTTAAAAATTGCAATAAACAAGCCGTATGTAAGGAACGCGCCCGCCGACGAAGCAAAGAAGCCTATTTTGAAACTCCACAGTTCTGCGCCGAACAACGAACCTTTACCCAAAATTTCGCGCACGATACCCATTAAAGTAATGGATACGGTAAATCCTAAGCCCATAAACAAACCGTCGAGCGCGGAATAACCTACGGGGTTGTGAGAAGCATAGCTTTCCGCTCTGCCGAGGATAATACAGTTAACCACTATCAGCGATAGGAACATACCTATACTTTCGTATAATGCAGGCAAGACCGCTTCCATAAACATACAAACAATAGTAACGAAAGTTGCTATTATTACGATAAAGCAAGGAATACGAACTCTGTCGGGAATGATATTGCGAAGCAGCGAAATGATTACGTTACTGCAAATCAATACAAACGTTACCGCAATACCCATTACAAGACTGTCCAACGCCATCGACGTTAAAGCTAGCGTCGGGCAAGTACCCAATACCAAACGGAAAGTGGGATTTTGACGGACGGTTCCGTCAAGAGCTATGTTTTTTAATTTATCTTTAAACATTTGTTCCGCCTCCCTAGTTATTAGACGCAAGGTTTGCGTCGTAATCGCGCAAAGCCGCTTCTACCGCAATACGGATAAGGTTAGCAGACTGTGTTGCGCCGCTTTGTTTATCACTGTCGTACTTAGTTTGAATATCGTCCAAAGTTACGCCAACCAAAGACGTTGCCAGTTTATTTGCGGCATCCTTCGAAGGATCGCCCGGCACAAATCCGTCGGTTTCTATTTCGATAGCGGTAACTTTGCCTTTTCCGCCGTCCGTTGCAATAGTAACCTTTAGTACGTAAGTCTTAGGAGTAACCGCCGATTTGATACCTGCCACCGTATACACGGCACCCTCGCCGTCTACGTTGGAAATGTAAGCGTAACCGTTGTAATTACCCGACTTGATGGCATGGAATTTGCCGTTAAACTCTGTAACCTTTGTTACAAGCTCGTCGCTTTCGGTAAGGTTAGCGGACAGTTTTACTTGGTCTCCCGCAAATACGATAATTTTCTGCGTATCAGCGTCTTCGCCGTAAACGTAAGCTTTAACTGCGCCCTTATCGCCGTCTGCGTACATAACGAAAGTTATTTCGTCACTGCCGTTGTCCAACAGCGATTTAACGGTTGTTTCTTCGTCCACCTTACTCGAATCGCCTAATACGTTTGCAGACGCAAAAGTATAAGAAGAGTAATCGTCGCCGAGCAAAGCGAGTATTGCCTTTTGAGCGTCCGCTTCGGGGTTTTTACCTACGCCCAAAGCGCTGCGGCAATAGAATGCAGCCATATTAACGGCGTTACTTATAGCCGTAGAGGTTGCAAGTACAGTTGCACCGGTCATTTCCAAATCCAAAGCGTTGGAAACGTCTTTGCCTACGTACCAAGTTGTGCCTGCTTTTGAAGGAATACGGTCGATATAGCTTTGACCGACGTTTTCCTTAACAGCCCAACTGACGATTTTAGCGTCGGCAATACCTACTACAACGTACAGTGTTACGGTACCGCTTGCATATCCGCCTACGCCCAAAGCTTCGATAATGTAAACTTTGCCGTCGGTTACGACGCTTTTAACTTCGCCGTAAGTTGCGTTTGTTTTAAAATCTGTAACTAAATCGCGTTTTTCCACCTTGCTAGTATCTAGCTCGGGATAAATTTTTGCCATAGAACGGCTAAAACGTAAATCGTCCGAAATGTAGAACACGTCGTGGCAAAGCGCCAACAGAGCACCGCACACTAGGCAGATACATACAAGCACAGCAATCGCCTTAACCGCTTGAATTACGGTACCGCGCTTCATACTCTTTGTAGCGGAGACCGTTGCTTCCGTTTCAACAGCGTTTTTAACTTCTTTCGCCATTTTACTCAGCCTCCTTTACTTTTTTTTCTTTTACGGGTTTAACGTAACCGAAAGGTCTACGGCGGATATACAAATCAAACAAGGGAACTAGTAAGTTCATAAGCATAATCGCAAAAGATACCGCTTCGCCCTTGACTGCCTTACGCAATACCGCCGTTAAAATTCCCAGCAATACAAAGTAAATATAATTGCCGAGTTTTGTGTTGGGAGTAGTAACGTAGTCCGTTGCCATGAAGATAGCGCCCAAAATCAAACCGCCTGATAAAATCGAGGGAAGAAACGTTTCCAGCGCGGGGACAAACTTAGAACTCATAAGCTGCGCAACAAACTTATCGTTTACGATACAGCTGTCAACCCAGAAGATAAGCACCGAAACAACGCCCGTAACGGCTATGTACACCAACGGCCAGCGGAAATTAATTACTCCGCGTACAACCAAATAGATACCGCCGATTATAAGGGCAAGTTTACAGATTTCGCCTATGCAGCCCGGCACGCCCGTACCGAGGAACAAGTCTAAATTTGTAAGACTGTTTTCGCTTCCGTTAAACATAGCTTGAAGCGGAGTTGCGCCTGTTTGAATAAACTTAAACGATACGGTCGACAAAACTTTTTTGTCAAAGCCCATCGAACCGCCGAAAGCTGCGCCGAAAGCAATAAACGCAAATATACGTCCTGCTATAGCGGGGTTGACTATGTTTTTGCCCGTGCCTCCAAACAACATCTTTACGACTACTATTGCGAATACGCTTGCAAGGATAACGGCATACCATTTAGATGTGGCGTACATATTCATACCTACAAGCATACCTGTTACAAGCGACGTAAAGTCGAATTGACGCAAGATGTCCATAAACTTCTTTTTACAGCACAGCAGATATATAAACTCCGCAGCCACTGCCGAAATACAAGCAAGCGCAATTACCATAAAGGACAGCCAACCGAGTTTTGCTTCGGCAAGCCCCAAAAGTATACAGCCTGCTATGCACGCGGGAAGCAGCGCAATACAAACGTCAATCATTATGCTGCGCGTTGTGCGCGGCGATTTGACATGCGGAGAACTAGAATACACATAATTAGACATATTACTTCTTCTCCTTCATCTTAGATTTTGTAAGCCTTACGCTTTGTACGATAGGACGTTTAGCCGGACATACGTATGCGCAGGTGCCGCATTCGAAACAATTCATCGCGCCGCCGACTTTAACCGCGGAATCGTAATCGCCGCAGGTTGCGTAAAAATCGATATACATAGGCATAAGCTTCATCGGGCAAACGCTTGCACAACGTCCGCAGTTAATACAGGGAGTAGGCAATACAGTGCTTGCTTCCTTATCCGTCAGCGCTAAAAATCCGCTGTCGGTTTTTGTCGTACATACATCCAAACCTGCCAACGAAAATCCCATCATAGGTCCGCCGGATACTAATTTGACGGTATCGTCCTTTAAACCGCCGCAAAAATCCACAATGGCAGTTAACGGAGTGCCTACGCGCACTTCGATATTTTTGGGAGTAGCGATACCCCTGCCGGATACCGTCATCAAACGCTTGTACAGCGTTTTTCCGTTTACTACTGCATCGTATACTGCATATGCCGAAGCGACGTTGCAAACAATACAGCCTACTGCAGAGGGAAGTCCTCCAACAGGAACTTCGCGGTTTACGCACGCTTTAATCAACGTCTTTTCCGCACCCTGAGGGTATTTCTTTTTAAGAAGCACTACTACGATATCGCCCTCTTGCTTAGGGGTTTTATCGTTGATAACTCCCTCCTGAGCAAGCAGCGTATCATACGCTTCCATCTTGTTTGCTTCTAAACCTATGTAGACGTTTTGCACGCCGATAGCCTTAGCAAGCAGCTTTACGCCTGCAAGAAAACCTTCTACGCGCTCTATCATCAAACGGTTATCGCAGTTGAGGTACGGCTCGCACTCCGCTCCGTTAATAATAAGGCTGTCCACAGGGTCCTTGGGCTGAATTTTAACAGCCGTGGGGAAACCCGCGCCGCCCATACCTACGATACCCGCGTCGCCTACGCGTTGGACAATCTGCTCGCGCGTGGGATTGTCTAGCTTAGGCAACAGATCGACGTCCTGCTTGCCGTTGGAACGAATATGGACGTAATCCACAACGTTGCCCTGAGCATTTTTTCGTTTAGTAACGTCGACGACTTCGCCGCAAACGGGCGAATGGATATTTGCCGATACAAAGGACGAAGCCTTGGCTATTAACTGTCCTTCCTTGACCGTATCACCGACATTTACTACAAGTTCCGCCGGTTTACCGATATGCTGAGACAACGAAACAAAGTAATCCGTGACGATGGGCATCTCCTTAATGGATTCGCTCGCCGTCAGGTCTTTGTTGTCCGGCACATGGAAACCACCTTTGAATGTTTTCATAAATGCGAACAATCTCCTTGTAAAATTATTAAATGTACATAATAATACATTATATGCGCTAATTATATCACACAGGGCGCAAATTGTAAAATAATATAACAAGATAGCTTAAAGAAAATTGAAAAATTATTTATGTCTGCTTATAAAAAAAAGCTTACCTTAAATATAAAATGCACTCCAAAAGCCGAACACGAAACAATCAACTTTGGGAGTGCATTTTAATATCGGCAGGACTTTTATATCGATCTTTAATATACTGCAAAAACCTTTCCGTTTGTTTTGGATTTTTAAGCGTAACTACGGTAAGATTTTGACGGAGAGAAAATTCGTTTAAAATTACAGGACGTACCTTTCGGCGGAAAGACAATATATAATGCAAAAAATAACTATCGAGTTTTTCCAGACAGCCGTCGGCAATATCTTCGCGCTGGCATCCGCTGTATTTTACCCGACGTTTAACCGCACGCCAAAAGCTTATTCGGCGTTTGTAATCCAAAAATATCACTAGCGTTGCGCGGTTTAAACGATCGGTCAAATGGCTTTTCCACATACCGTCGATTAACCAATTATCCGCAGAGATAATACCGTCGTGAATAGTCTTGCGTTCGTTATAGGAAAGCATTTGCCAGTTTGCGCCCCACAGCAATTTGTCCAAATGAATAACAGTACGGTTCAGGACAGCCCCAAGACTTTTTGTAAACGTAGTTTTACCGCTGCCCGGACAGCCTATTACCGACACTCGGGAAAAGTCGAGATTATCTAAGTTGCAATAATTTTCTTTGCTCATTTTAAAAAATTTATATAAAAATCAAAAAACTTTTTTCAGCGTGCTCTTATCCGCATATTTTTTAGCTTTACGTCCGTTAACGTCGGTCGGCGTATTCCTTTATGGCGCGCTGCTGCGCACGGTCGGCGTCACGCTGCAAAATAGTATCCTTTTTATCGTAGTTTTGCTTACCGCGTACAAGACCTACTTCCACCTTAACAAGACTGTCCTTAAAATACATTTTTAATGGAACGATAGAATAACCTTTTTCCTTTACCTTGCCAAGCATTCGCATAATTTCCCGCTTGTGCGCAAGCAAGCGGCGGTCTCTGCGCGAATCCAAATTAGAATAACTGCCTTTATCGTAATTTTTAATATGGCAGCCAAGCATTACCAGATTGCCGTTTTCTACGCGACAGTATGAATCGGCGAGGTTGACTTCGCCCTTACGCAAACTCTTAACCTCGCACCCTATAAGATTTATTCCGCATTCCAAAGTTTCTACTACAAAATAATTATGGAACGCTTTTTTGTTGTTAGCTATAACTTTCATAATTCAATTCAAATCAGTTGCGCCGTCGGTATTATCATCGTCGTTTACGGCAGTGCTTTGCGTATTGCTTACGTCCGCGTTGTCATTGTCCATTTGCTTAACAGGCTGCCGCGTGCGTTTGACCGTTTTGTTTTTGCGGGATACAAGCATTGCGGACACAAAATTACAAATAATATATACCCACAAAAAGACAATCCACACAACCGTCAAGAAAATCGGCACGTTTTTATCGCGCAGGATAAGTTCCGTTACCACAAATCCCATAACGGAGACGGCTAAAAATATCATCCCTACTATTGTAAGTTTAGGATTCCTATCCCGCTTAAACGTGGTAAAAGCCTCCATAAACAAACAGATAATACCTATTGCCGCAAATATGATACCGCCCCAATCGACCAGTTTTTCAATCATTAGTATACCGCCTTAAAGTTAAAACCTACAACTTGTCAGCATATATATTATACGCCAAACGTAAACTTTAAGTCAACAACGCTGCAGCAATTTAAAAAAATTACTAAAAATAATAATTTTCTACGCAAGCTCAAAATCGATTTTGCAGGCTTCCTTATTGACTCCCGCAACGACTATTTCTATTTTGTCGCCCAAACTATAACGTACGGCGTCGTTATACAAGCAAAACAGCTGCGGATTATAAGAAAACCTTTCGCCCAAATTTGCAACGGGGATAAATCCCTCTACAGTGTTATCCAACTCCGCATAAATGCCCCTTTCGGTAACACCCGAAATACGCGCTGAAAAAGACTGCCCTATTACCGTTTGAGCATAAGCGCATTTTTTTACGTCGTCCGCTTTGCGTTCCGCTTCGTCGGCGATTTTTTCGCGGATGTTAGATTGCTTTGCCGCGTCAAACGCCATATCGGCATAAGCGCGCAACGCTTTATCCGTCATTTTTCCTGATACCGCCGTTTTTAATATTCTATGCACAACCAAATCGGGATAACGACGTATGGGAGACGTAAAATGACAATAACACTTGCTTGCCAAACCGAAGTGCCCCGTATTTACGTCGCTGTACTTTGCTTTTTGCATAGTACGCAGCATAACGTCGTTTATCAAATGGAAGTACGGGGTTTTACTTGCCTGAATCAAGGCGTCCTGCAATACGGAATTGTGGATTTGCCGAGAACGTTTAACGTTGATACCCAACCCCGTCATCAAAGCCGTAAGTACCGCCAGTTTTTCCTCGTCGGGTTTATCGTGCACCCTATATACAAACGGATAACAGCAAACCGAGGCGTATTCTGCGACCGTTTCGTTAGCCACAATCATAAATTCCTCTATCAGCTGATGCGAAAAACCGTTTTCCTGAGGAACCACGTCCACTACGTTTCCGTCGTCATCGTATTCGAAATTTACTTCTTTTGACGCAAATTCGATATTGCCGCGTTTATTGCGCTTATCCTGCAAAATCTCGGCAAGTCGTTTCATAACAAACAGATCGTCCGTAATATCTGCGTACCGTTCGGCAGTTTGTTTATTTCCGTCGAAAATTGCCTGCACGTCGGTATAAGTAAGTCTGTGGCAGCTGTTGATAACGGACAAATAAACGTCACTTTCCGTTACCTTACCTTTCACGTCTATAGTCATTTCGCACGTAACTGCCAAACGGTCGACATGCTGATAAAGGGAACATATGCCGTTGGACAGTTGGGGCGGCAGCATGGGAAATACCATTTGAGGCAAATAAACGCTGGTGCCTCGCGCAAAAGCCTCTTTGTCGATATCGCCCGACGGTTTGACGTAATGCGATACGTCGGCAATGTGAACTTTAAGATTAAACGTACCGTCCGTATTTTGACGTACGGACACCGCGTCGTCCAAATCCTTTGCGTCCTCGCCGTCGATAGTAAATATTTTTTCGCTGCGCAAATCGCGGCGATCTGCATAATCGCTTTCCGTAAGCTTTTGCGGGATTTTGTCCGCATAAGCGTTTACTTTTTCGTCAAAATTACGGCTGAGTCCGTATGCCGCGGCAACCGACAGCATATCGACGTTCTTTTCCCCTTCAAAACCCAAAACCTGCACGATTTCCCCCTCGGGCTTAGCGTGACGGTCGTTTGGATACAATGTAATACGCACGACTACTTTTTGACCGTTTTTGGCGTTTAAATCTCTTTTGGGTTGAATATATACGTCTTTGTTAAAACGTCTGTCGTCGGGAATAACAAACCGCGCGTTATTGCTTTTGTCGTACGTACCGACAATTTGCGTCATTCCGCGCTTTATAACCTTAACTATTTCCGCCTCGTCCGCAGTATCCTCCACACGGCGGTAAAGTACCGTATCCAAATGAAAAGCCCCGTTACTTTTGGACGCAGGCACAAACAAGTCGCCGCCGTCTTCGCGGATTAAAAAACCGAATCCGCGCGCGTTGCACTCGAATACAGCCGTGCCGAAATCCCGTCCGTCAACAATACGGTAACGGCGGTTGCGTTGGTCAAATACTATTTCGTTAGAATTTTGCAAATCTTCCAAAGCCTGCGCCACAATCTGTCTTTCGGCGGTAGATTTAACTTGCAATATCCCGCGCAGCTGCTTTGCGGTAAAATATTTACCGTCCAAATCCCGCGCTAATTGTAAAATTTTTTCGTTAATATTCATATTTTCCTTATTGTTAGTGTGATTATAAGCCGTTGTATTATACCGATTTTTTTAATACGGCAAGGGGTTAATAATACGCTCAGTAAAATTTCAGCCCAACCTGCAGACATTCAATTTGCCGTTAAATACAATATTTTTAGTTAAAAAACCGATAACCGAATACGTTTGCATTAAAAAAGAGCGACTGCTGAAACAATCGCCCCGATAACTTGAAAATGTTAAGAAATAAACGTTTGAAGAATGATTGCAACGATACTTGCAACAGCCAAAACGCCTGCCGCAACGTACGTTAAAATCTTCAAAATCCTTTCCTTACGCGAACCTGCGTTTCTGTTGTAGTAAGTTTCCGATTCGTCTGCGGATTTTGAACTGCCCGTCATTGCTTCCATTCCGTCCGAGTTGCCAGATTGCTTCATTACAATAACGATAATAAACACCGCAGAAATAAGAGCCAACGCAACAAGAGCGATTTTTATTCCAGTTACCAGCGCTGTAACGTTAACAGCAAAAGCCAATAAATTCAACACTTTAGTGAACCTCCTAGATATGGGCAAAATACCCCACCTAATCTATTTGCTAATGTAGTATAGCACAACATTTACCTTTTTGCAACTTATTTTAAGTAAATAGTACGCACTTTTTGCGCTTTGTAAACTTTTAATCTTTTTATAACGATTCAGCAAGAATTTTTAGGTTAATAACCTGCGCAAAAATAAAAAAGGCAACCCGAATAAAATCAAGTTACCCTTTAAACAGATTTTTACTTTTTGTAAATCAGCACTTGTCCCGTCATTTCTTCGGGAATTTCCATACCCATAGTATAAAGCATTGTTGGAGCTATATCGCACAATGCACCCGCCACCATAATAGCGTTGTTGCGCAGTTGTTCGTCCACCAAAATAAACGGCACCCTGTTAGTTGTATGCGCGGTAAAAGGCGTTCCGTCGGGAGAAATCATTTTTTCCGCGTTGCCGTGATCGGCAGTTACAAACAGCCGTCCCTCGTGCTGCAAAACGCACTCCACAACACGGCGGACACAGTCGTCCACCTTTGCCACGGCTTTTTTAGTTGCGTCGATAACTCCCGTATGACCGACCATATCGCAGTTTGCATAGTTAAGTATCATAACGTCGTATTTGCCGCTTTCGATTTCCGCAATCGCCCTTGTGCAAACTTCTTCCGCGCTCATTTCCGGCTGCATATCGTAAGTGGCAACCTTGGGAGAGGCAATTAAGACGCGGGTTTCGTTTTCGTTGGGAGCTTCCACACCGCCGTTAAAGAAAAACGTTACGTGCGCGTATTTTTCCGTTTCCGCAATGCGCAGCTGAGTTTTACCTTGACTTGCAAGATATTCGCCAAGCGTATTACGGTAAGTTTCCGGACGGTATGCAATATCTATTCCCGTAAATTTTTCGTCGTACTGCGTCATACAAACCCAGTGAACTTTACGCGCTTTGCCTTTAAGACTGAATCCGTCAAAACCGCTTTGCGTAAACGCACGAGTCATTTCGCGGGCACGGTCGGGACGGAAATTAAAGAATATTACCGAATCGCCGTTATCGATTGTGGCAACAGGCTTTCCCTGATTGTCGGTTATTACCGTAGGAACAACAAATTCGTCGGTAATACCGTCGTTATAGCTGCGTTTAAGTTCTTCGGCAGGGTCAGTCGCAGTACGCTCGCCCACTCCAAGAGTCAGCATATTATACGCTTTTTCCACACGGTCCCAACGGTTATCTCTGTCCATTGCGTAGTATCTTCCGCAAACCGTTGCAATTTTACCGAATTGCAATTCGTCCATTTTTTCCTGCAACTGTTGGATAAACGTATAACCGCTTGTAGGCGACACGTCGCGGCCGTCCATATAACAGTGAACGTATATATCGTCCAGTCCTTCGCGCTTTGCAAGTTCGATTAATGCAAACAAGTGCTTAATGTGAGAGTGAACGCCGCCGTTAGAACACAAACCCATAGCGTGCAGCTTACCGCCGTTCTTTTTTGCCGCCTCGATAGCGGTTAAAAACGCGGGATTTGCAAAAAAATCACCGTCCTCGATAGACTTGGTTATGCGGGTAAGCTCCTGATAAATCACTCTGCCCGCCCCGATATTTAAATGTCCTACTTCGCTGTTGCCCATTTGACCTTCGGGCAAACCCACCGCCAGACCGCTTGCGTCTAACGTTGTCGTAGGGTAATGCGTCATTAAATAATGTACGTACGGCGAGCAGTTTACTCCTATTGCATTGCCCTCCTCCTGATTGGAAAGTCCGTAACCGTCCATAATGATTAAAGCCGTTATCTTTTTATCCATAAATGAGAAAAATCTCCTTTTACAATTTATTTTGAAATAAAACCGTATTTATCTACGCACGCAGCACAATACTCGAAAACGTATTTATCAAATATTAAAATTTAATATATTTACATTAATATTCGCCAATATTTTTAATGACAAAAACGTATTATATCCGTCTGCCGTATTGTTTGCGCCGCGCCGAAACACATTTATCCAAATTCTATAAGCAAATTTACACAGGCTTGACAGTTTATTTTCTGGCGTTTACTACCGCGGCAAACTTGCTTGCGACAAGACTTGCTCCGCCTATAAGACCGCCGTCGATTTGAGACATATTAAGCAAACCTGCGGCGTTTTTATCGTTCATACTGCCGCCGTATTGTATATACAGCGCGTCTGCCGCCTGATTGCCGTACTTACTTGCAAATACGCTGCGAACGTAAGCTATTGCGTCGTTTGCCTGCTCGTCGGTGGCGGTTACGCCCGTACCGATAGCCCAAACCGGTTCGTAAGCGACGATAATATTTTTAAGTTCGTCCTCGGTGATATCCTTAAATCCTTCCAAAACCTGACGGCGAAGAACTTCTTCCATTTTGCCGCCGTTACGTTCGTCCAAAGTTTCGCCTATACAAACAATAGGCTTTAAGCCCGCCGCAAGCGCCGCCTTTGTACGCATCAAAACGGTTTCGTCCGTTTCGCCGAAATAGCTGCGGCGTTCGCTGTGACCGATTACTACGTATTCTACGCCCAGTTCCGTAAGCATAGACGGAGCAATTTCGCCGGTGTACGCGCCGCTTTCCTTCCAGTGACAATTTTGCGCGCCGACGCGGATATTTGTACCCTTAGTAAGTTTTACAGCCTTGCATAAATCCGTAAACGGTACGCAGATAATTACGGTATTTTTCGTATCTTTTACAAGAGGGATAAGTTCGGTTATAAGTTGTTCCGCCTGAACGCGGTTATTGTTCATTTTCCAGTTACCTGCAATTATTTTGTTTTTCATAACAAAACTCCTTGTACTTTGTATTGTATTAAACACTGCCGTACACGGTATAATACGTCGCATACGGCAGCCACGCGGAGAATAATCTTCCGCGTGGCTATACGCACGTTTTAATTATTTTTCGTTAAGGCAGGCAATACCGGGAAGAACCTTGCCTTCAAACAGCTCTAAGCTTGCGCCGCCGCCTGTACTTACGTGGCTCATCTTGTCGGCATAACCGAGCTGAGCAACCGCCGCCGCCGAGTCGCCGCCGCCGATAATCGTTGTTGCGTCACTTTCCGCCATTGCTTTTGCAACCGCGTTTGTACCTGCCGCCAAAGTGGGATTTTCAAATATTCCCATAGGTCCGTTCCAGACAACCGTATGCGCCGACTTAATAACGGATGCGTACAATTCGCGCGTTTTGGGACCGATATCCGCGCCTTCGCGGTCGGCGGGAATTGCGGTGATATCAACGACCCGCGTGTCAACCTCAGCGTCGATGGGGTTGGGGAAATCGGCAATGGTTACGCAGTCTACGGGCAGATAAATCGTCTTGCCGGCAGCTTTTGCTTTTGCAAGCATTTCGCGGCAATAGTCAAGTTTTTCTCCGTCGAGAAGAGACTTGCCTATTTCGTATCCCTGCGCTTTAAGGAACGTGTAAGCCATTCCGCCGCCTATAATCAAAGTATCGCATTTTTCCAAAAGATTGTTGATAACGTTAAGTTTATCCGACACTTTTGCTCCGCCCAAAATTGCAACAAAAGGACGTACGGGGTTTTCCAAAGCGTCTGCCATAACGGACAATTCCTTTTCGATAAGGAATCCGCAAACTGCGGTTTTAACAAAGCCGTATTCTACAATTGCAGCCGTGCTTGCGTGCGAACGGTGAGCGGTACCGAAAGCGTCGTTTACATATACGTCGGCAAAAGCTGCAAGACGTTTGCAAAACTCCTCGCTGCGGCTTTCTTCTCCCGCGTCGAAACGGGTATTTTCCAACAATACTGCTTCGCCGTCCTTTAAAGCTGCTACTTTTGCCTGAGCGTCTTCGCCTACGATATCGGCAGCAAACGTTACCTTACCGTCCAAAAGTTGATTAAGTCTGTCCGCAACGGGTTTAAGACTAAACTTTTTAGCGTCGCCCTTTAAAGCTTTGGCAATCATTTCCGCCTTGGCGGAATCACGTTCCGCTTCGGGCAAGGCTTCTAACGCCGCCTTTTCCTTTTTATTCAGTTTAAAGTTAGGTGTAAATATATTGTGAGGTTTGCCCAAGTGGGAACACAAAATAACTTTTGCGCCGTTTTCCATAAGGTATTTAATGGTCGGCAACGCACCGTTTATACGGTTTTCGTCCGTAATAACGCCGTCCTTCATAGGTACGTTAAAGTCTACGCGTACCAAACATCTTTTACCTCTTACGTCTACGTCTTTGATGCTCTTTTTGTTCATCTTAAATGCGCTCCTTATATAATTCTTTTATCGGCTTAAAGCCAAAATTTGGATAATACAATTATAAATTTTGCGCATTACAATGTCAAGCAAAAAGGCATTGCAAAATATTTAGGACAACCCCAACTAAAATTTATAGTTGGGGCTGCAAATTTATGTCAAAACGGAAAGAAATCGCGTTTTTGCTTTTAACCAACGCAATACAAAAAGCAATGATATTCTACTGTAATCACCGATTGATACAGCAGTTTTTTAGTAAAAAATTTAACAAACCGACTTACGGCATATCCTGCATACTTTAACGCCGATAACTCTAAAACCACTTATCGTTGCTTTGTACAACGGGATTATCCGGACTGCAATTTTTGGCAAGCTTATGGAATAACTTAGCGCGTTTAAAATCGCCTTGTCTAAAATAACACACCGACAACTGAATATACGGATACAAGCTTTTAAAATAATCGTTGACAAAACCCAAACTGACGCGGCAATTTAACGCGAGTTCGTACCAGTAAGCCGCATATAAATAGTTTTTACGCAAATAATACGCGTCGCCGAACAAACAGCATATTTCGGCGTCCGGAGGAAGCAATGTTACGCTATATGACAAATACTTTAAAACCGCGCGGTAATCTTGAATTTTTAAATATTGTCTGGCAAGTAATTTGGTACAGCTTACCCTATCCGCCACGTAAGCCTTACTGCTGCGGCTTACTTTATGCAATATGGGGATTGCCTGCTCGTCTAAGCCGTTTTCTATCAAAGTGCGCGCATAATAATATTTATCGCGAACAGAAAAACGCCGCTTATTTGATATTGCCGCACAGTAGATATCCAAATTGCGCGAAGAATGGTCGGCAGCCGAAGTATGAATAACGTCGCAATCCAAACGGTACGTCGATCCAAACGGAACGACAGCCTCGTGTATAAACCCTTTAAAACGGCATTTATCCGTGTTGCGGATTATGCGCTCGCGCCAAAACCAAAACTGCGAATCGGCACCCATACGGTACTTTAAATACACAAAATCCTGATTCATTTTACCGTCGGCAAGCCACGCTTTTACGGCGGTAACGGTGTTTTCCGGCAAGTCGTCGTCGCAGTCTAACCACATTACGTAATCGCACTTTGCCTTACTTATTGCATAATTGCGTGCTTTGGCAAAGTCGTTTTGCCAACGGTAATAATATACTTTATCGGTATACTGTAAAGCGGCTTTTACCGATCCGTCAGCCGAGCCCGTATCTACGACTACAATTTCGTTTGCAAAATTTAACTTAGGCAGAATGCGGATAAGATTTTGTTCTTCATTCTTGCAAATTATGGTAACGGATAATGTTTTCATACTTCAAATTATGAAAAAACTCTAATTATCGCCACTGCCTTTGCTTATTTGTGTTTTATTTATAAATGTTTTTTACCTACTGACTAATGCAAAAAGCAACTTTTTCAGTTGCTTATAAGAGTCCTTCCATAACCGAGTAATTTTTAACCTGCGCTTTTTGAAAATCAGTTTTTAAAAGATTAAAGTATTACGGTTTTATTCCGTAACCTTAAATGCCGATAATTGCATACACTGAAACAAAACATAAGGAGCAACTATGAAACCGTTAATCTGCGATTTACCTTACCCCAGCGTCGAGTCCCTAACAAAAGACGTCCGCAGCGGAAATATAATTTCTTTTGCCTACGCTACGCTCCGCGGCGAACTGACAGCGACTTTACAGTACACGTACCACCACTTTTATCTGTCTAATTACGATGCCGAAGACGCTCAGCTACTTATGAGCATTGCCCTTGCCGAAATGAAGCATATAGATATACTGGGCGAATCGATGTTGAAACTGGGAGTAAGCCCCAAATACGTACAGTACCCTAATACGCAGGCTTTTTACAATACATCCACCGTGTCGCAGTCCACAACTCCGCAGAAAATGTTAATGGACGACATTCAAGGCGAAATGAACGCCATCTGCGATTATCAAAAAATGCTGTATACTTTAAAAAACGAACAAATAGAAGCAATAATTCAACGGATAATATTAGACGAACAATTACATTTGGAAACTTTAAAAAAAATGTTGGAAAGGTACGCAAAATAACACGGAAAAAACTTAATCATTTCGTAAAACCACAGTGTAAATCAAAATTAAACGCAGTCCGCAGTTTTACTATGTAATTAAAACTTGTCGTGTTCCGTTATACCTGTTAATTGTTTATTATGCGATTATTATTATACTATTTGCTTTTATTACAAAAGCGTATCCTAAAAGCCATATAGCTTACGGATACGCTTTAAAACGAGATTGCGCAATTGAATTATATTATTTGCTTTTTTACTTTATTTTGCAATATATTTACGTTACACCGAAAGTGATACTTGCCGCTTATAAGTATACGGATATTTTTCTATCGGTTTTTGCGTAGATTTAAAAATAGTTGTAGACAGATAAAATAATTACTATTTTTAGCTGTCCTGTTTATTATCTATATTTTATTAAATCTATAACTTCGCCGTTCTTATAATGCAAATCGATGTTAAAACAAGACTAAACCATAGCGTTATTTTTTTAAATGCGTTTAAGCAGCGCCTGCGCCTGAACAGCAATACCGTCGCCGTTACCCAGTGCGCCTAATTTTTCCGTTGTGGTTGCGCTTAAATTTACACAGCTGTTGGCAATACCTAAAACGTCGGAAAGTTTAGCCGACATTCGGTCGATAAAAGGGGCTATTTTCGGCGCTTGACATATCACAACAGCCGAAACGTTAAAAACCTCGTAACCGCTGTTTTTTGCAATGTCTACGCATTTACGCAGCAATTCCAAACTGTCTGCGCCTTTATACGCATCGTCGGTATCCGGAAACTGATGTCCTATATCCTTATTATTAGAAGCGGACAGGACTGCATCGCACACGGCGTGAGCCAAAACGTCCGCGTCGGAATGTCCTGCAAGTTTTTTATTAAACGGAATATGTACGCCCCCTAAAATCACTCCGTCGCCGCTGCCGAACGCGTGTACGTCGAAACCTGCGCCCACTTTATATTCGGGACAGTCGCCGCAATACGTAATTTTTCGGTTAGTTATTTCCCCTTGGTAAAATTCCACTCCGCCGTATTTTTCGTAAAACAAAGAGCTTTCGTCGGGATAATCGGTTTGCTTTGCGGAATTTAATGCGGAAACAAGCATTTTATAATTAAAACACTGAGGCGTTTGCACGCAGATTACGCCTTTATCGTACAAAGGTTTACGTTCGCCCGAAAACGACCACGCCGCGTCAACCGATTTTACGTAAGGTACTGCGCTGCGACCGTTTTCCGCCGCATACGCAAATAATTTTTTTACAAGGTTTCGGCTGACAAACGGGCGCGCGCCGTCGTGGACGGCAACTATATCGGTATCGGCAGATACGGCGGCAAGTCCGTTTTTAACCGACATAAAACGCGTATCTCCGCCTTTGACGCATTTAACTCCGTTGATTTCGTAATCTCCAACGACAATTATTTCGTCCGCTAAGCCGACAAAAGCGTCTATGCTGTGCATTAAAACGCTTTTGTCAAAAAATTCTTCCGTTAATTTATTTTTTTCTCCGTATCGCTGCGACGAACCGCCAGCGACAATCACCGCGCTGAATTTATATTGTCTCATAAAGAATTTACTACCTCGTACATTTCGGCGGCTTCGTCCTTTTTGACGGTTTCCTTTAACATCTTTACCCTAAACGTCAAACTGCCTGTTGCAAAATGCACGCATACCAAATCGCCGACTTTAAGCTGACAGCCGGGCTTTGCCGCCCTTCCGTTGACGTCTACCTTTCCGCCGTCGCACGCTTCCTGCGCAACCGTACGGCGTTTTAATATCCGCGAAACTTTAAGAAACTTATCCAAACGCATAGTTTAAATCTCCTTACGGTTGCAAAACGCACGGGAAAGAGTAACCTCGTCGGCATATTGCAATTCGCTGCCGATAGAGATTCCCTGCGCAAGGCGCGTTACCTTTATTCCGTACTGCTTAACAAAGCGCGCGACATACGTTGCGGTAGCCTCTCCCTCGGCAGACGTATCGGTTGCCAAAATCACTTCTTTTACGTCGCCCGTTAAACGTTTAAACAGTTCCGCCATACGTAAGTCGTCGCGGCCTATCCCTTTAAGCGGATTTAATACCCCGCCCAAAACGTGGTAAACACCTTTGTATTCGCCCAGCCGTTCTATCGCCAACACGTCCTTAGCTTCCTGCACTACGCATATAACGGAATTATCGCGCGTATTGCAAATATGACAAGGGTCGGTATCGGTATAGTTTCCGCACACCGAGCATACGTTTACGCGTTCCTTAGCTTCCACGACAGATTCGGCAAAAGTATGCGCTTCCTCCGCCGTCATAGACAAAACCGTTAAAGCGTACCGTTGAGCCGTTTTGGAACCCACTCCCGGCAATTTTGTAAACTGCCTGATAAGCTTTTCGATAGGTTCGATATAATTAGGCATATTATAGCAGTCCTTTCATTGCGGCAAAGGGTGCCATAATACGGTCTTCTTCCGCCTGAGCCTTAGCGTATGCGTCCTGAATACCAGCCATAACAAGATCTTCCAACATTTCCACGTCGTCCGGATCGCACGCTTCGGGCTTTATCTTAACGGACAAAACGTTCTTCTTTCCGTTGACTGTTACCTGAACCATGTCGCCGCTTGCCGAACCTGTTACTTCCAGCTCCTCCAACTGAGCTTGAGCCTCGGCAAGTTTTTGCTGCATTTGCTGCGCTTGCTTCATAAGATTTTGCATATTGCTGCCGCCGCCAAAACCGCCGCCCGCGCCGTTATATCCGTACTTGTTTCCCATAATAACTATCTCCTTGTATTGTTTTTTGTTTCAAATTGAACTTCGTTTGCCAAACCTTTAAGCTGTTTGTCTAATTCGCTGTCCGTTACGGCCGCCGTCTTTTGAAAAATAACGTTATTGTCGCAAAACTTCGCAATTTCCGCAAGCAGCTTTTTCCTATATTGCATTTCTATCAGCATATATCCGCCGTTAGAACACGTAACTAAAAGATTGCCGTCCGCATCAAAATCGACGGACACCTCTTTCCAAACTCCTGAAAGCAAAGCGTCGTTATATCCGTCCAGAGCCAACTTAACTCCGCGCCAAACCGACTTTGCATTACGCTTATCCACAACGTATACGCTTTGGTTTTCCGCTGAAATATTGTGGGGCAGGCGTTCCAAACGGGTCAATCTTTTTTCCAACCCGTCCAAATCCACATCGCCCGTACTAGACGCAATCTTTAATGCCGTTGCTTCAAACAACATCAAAGGCGAAAGCGCATAACGCAAGCCGTTTTCCAAACCGACAAGCTTATCTATTGCATACAAAAGCTTATTTACCGATACGTTTTGCACCGTCTTTAAAAGACCGTCGTATACGTCGGCAGGCAAAGACAGCATATCTTTTGCATTATTGCAAAGTTTTACAGTAAGCAAATCTCTAAAATACAGCGACAGATCTTTGGATAACCGCGCAACGTCTTTGCCGTCGGCAACGATTTTGTCTATTTCAGTCAAGATATTCGCCGTTTGGTTAGCCAGTACCGCCGCCGCAAGATTAGCCACAGCCGTTTTAGACGACACGCCCAATACTTGCAAAACGTCGTTGTAAGTAAGTTTGCCGTTTGTAACGGACAGACATCTGTCGGCAATAGACACGCAGTCGCGCACACTGCCCTCGCCCGCCTGCGCTATTGCGGAAACGGCTTCTTTTTCGTACTTTTTACCTTCTTTATCGTAAATAGAGGATACGAGCCGAATTAATGTAGAGGTAGGCACCAAACGGAAATCGAAACGCATGCAACGCGAAAGTATGGTCGTAGGTATTTTATGCACCTCGGTAGTACACAGTATAAACATTGCGTGAGCCGGAGGCTCTTCCAAAGTTTTTAGCAACGCATTAAACGCGCCTACCGACAGCATATGAACCTCGTCGATGATATAAACCTTGTATTTGCCGTTTACGGGCGGATACTGAACTTTTTCGCGAATGTCGCGAGCATAATCCACGCCGTTGTTACTTGCCGCGTCCATTTCGATAATATCCAGATTTGCCGCGCCCTTTTCCTTACAGACAAAACACTCTCCGCAAGGATTGCCGTTATGTTCCTTTGCGTTAGGACAGTTTACCGCCCGTGCAAAAATCTTTGCCGTACTGGTTTTGCCCGTTCCGCGGGTGCCGCAAAATAAATACGCGTGAGATACCTTATCTTTTACAATTTGGTTTCTTAACGTATTTATTATGTGATCCTGCCCTATAACGTCGTCAAAAGTCTGCGGACGGTATTTGCGATATAACGCGATGTATTCCATATTGCTCCTTAACAGCTGTAAATTATTTATTCCGCTTTACCGTATTAGATTGCATTAGCAAGCCTAAATTAATCCATATACGTTTGCAGTTTTTTACGGGCGCGCTGCATAGCGCCGTCTATTGCCTTGTAACTTTTGTCTGTTTTTGTCATTATGTCTTCGTAACTAAACCCGTTTGCAAACAGCGTTATTACAGATTTTTCCAAAGGACTCAGTTTTGTTTCCATTATGTTGTAAATTTTTGCAAAGTATTCCTTTTCTATCAAGCTTTCCAAGGGAGTAACTCCGTCGGTTAAATTTAAAGCCTCCTCTATGTCGGCGTGATTAAGCAGCGGCTTGTTTTTTACTCCCGCATCGGCGCGCACGGCGTCGTATATCTGACGGGATACGCACAGCTGTACAAATGAAGGAAAACTGCCTTTGCTTTCGTCATAGTTTGTTATAGCACAAAACAAGCCTATCATTCCCTCTTGAAGCAAGTCGTCCTTATCGCCGCCTACCAAAAAAAACTTATTTGCATACGAACGGACAAGCCCTTTATACTGCGAAACAATTTTTTCTATCGCCCGCTCGTCGCCCTGCTTTGCCTGTTTAATATAATTTTCCATTTAACCTCTTTGTCTAACAACCTCGTACACGGCAACGCCGCAAGCAACCGAGGCGTTAAGCGAGTTGATTTTTCCGTTAAGTTTAAGCGATACTACGCCGTCGCACAGCTCTCTTGTCAGCTTAGATATTCCGTCGCCTTCGCCGCCTACAACCAGCGCAACCGACCCTTTAAGGTTGACTTTTGAAATTTCTTCGCCGTCCATATCTAAGGCATACACCCAAACGTTTGCCGACTGCAACTGTTTTATAGCCGTGTTTACGTTTGTAACGCGGGCAATTTTGACATGCGAAACAGCACCCGCAGAACATCTGGACACCGTATCCGTTACCGCCACCTGACGGTTTTTGCCTATGATAATACCCGTAACGCCGGCGCACTCGCAGCTGCGAATGATACTGCCGAAATTGTGAGGATCGTTAATGCCGTCCAGCACAACTACAAAGGGCTGTTCGCTTGCGGACAGGATATCCTCTACGCTGCAATACAGATAATCGGTAACGTCGGCAATAAAACCCTGATGTTTACCCGCAACGCTTTCCTTATCCAATACCGATTTGTCCACATAGGAAATTTTTACGCCTTGTTCGCGCGCAAGTGCGATTATGCTGCTTGACGAGCCTTTTTCCGCCATTAAACTGTTGACTGTAAGCGTATCGGAACGTAACGCTTCCGTAACGCTGTTTCTTCCTTCAATCTTCATAAATATCCCCGAGAAGTTCGCATATGCGCGCAGTATTGCCCGTAAGGTACAAGTATCCCAAAACCGCCTCTAATCCTGTGGCTTTGCGGTAGTCTGCGCCGCTTTGATTTTTAGCTTTATGATGCGCTTTGCTGTTGCGTCCCCTTAAATAAATTGCCTGTTCGTCCTGCGTAAGCCCGTCAAACAGATTACAAACCAATTTTGCCTGTTGGTGAGCATTTACCCAACCCGACGCCATCTTGTGCAATTCGCCCGCTTTAAAGTCGCGCAGCATCGCCAGTTTGTGACGTACGTAGAGGCTTTGCACGGCGTCGCCCACGTAGGCAAGGGTAAGCGCGTTAAGCGCCTGCGCTTCCTTTTCCGTAAAAATTTTACCGAAATCCATAATAAGATTTACTCTTCAAAAAACTTTTTACCGTACACAACCGCGCCGGAAATATAGTCTATATCTTCAAAACCTAATTTTACGAAAAACGATTTTGCGGCGGAATTTTTAATCCCGCATACCGAATGCACGCCTTCGACGTTGTTTTGTTTAAGCTTATCACACAGCGTTTCCATAAGCTGTGTTCCTAAACCCTGATGTCGGTATTCCTCCAAAATTTCGATATGCAAATGCGCAGTATAACCTTGGCGAATGTAACGCTGAGTAACTTTGTTCCTAGCGTTAAACTTAAAAAATTCGCCGCTATTTACTTTACGCACTACGGGCAAATACAATTCGTCCATTTTAACAAGATAGTCGTCGCAATCGGCAGAACACAAAATATAACCTACGGGTATATCGTCATCGTCTGCGGCAACAAAACAAAACTCGTCTTGATTATCCAAATAATAGTCGCAGTATAGCGTGCAAAGATATGCGCGGTTTACGGGACTGTCGTCGTCGGCAAAATCAGAAGTTGCCATACAGATATCCTGTATATAGCGGAAATCCTTTTTATTATAGGGGCGTATTTTCATATAAAAAATCTCCTTATAAACCAAATTGCACATAGTATGCCATTTTGTATTATGCTATCACATATGTGCGTTATTGTCAAGTACGCAATATGCACCGAATAAAAGGAACGGGTAAAAAGCATCGAAGAAAATTGTCAGTGAGAGTACTTTGAAGTATTATCTTTACAGAATAAATTTTGATTACATTTAATACTGTTTTATTATTCTCTTAAACTAACACGAACAATAGTGAAATACAATATCTTGAATGTCCTTTATTAGTGTGATACTATTGTTAGAAGGAGATATAAAGTATGCAACAAAAACTTACCGAAGGAAAACTGTTACACAACGGCAAACTGGCTCAGGCAGGTTATTCCACTAAAACGCTGCGCAGATACGAACGCAGCCAAATAAAAGGACACAAGTGGAAAATTAAAGAATGGGATTACTACATTATTACCGACGGCAAACGCGCAGTTGCGCTGACCGTTGCCGACAACAGTTATATGTCTCTTATTTCGGCAAGCTATTTGGATTTTGAACAACCCTGCTTTAAAACAACAAGTGAAATTAAATTTTTCAGTTTCGGCAAATTAAAGTTGCCCTCCTGCCCCGAATGCGGAGACATACGTTACGACAGCAAACGCGTTAAAATTTCATTTATAAAAGAAAACGACCGCAGAGTGCTTAATTGTAATTTTAAAAACTTTTGGGATAAAAGCGACTTTAAGTGCAGTTTTGTACTGACGGACTTTCCGCAAGACCAAATGACAATAGCAATACCTTTTAACAAACCGCACGCATTTTATTACAATACAAAAATAAACTGTATGCGCGCTGAGGGTTACTGTATTGTAAAAGGCGAAAGATACGATTTTGACTGCAGCGCAAGCCTAGGCACTTTGGACTGGGGACGCGGAATATGGACGTACAAAAACACATGGTATTGGAGCAGTTTGCAAACGCGTTTGGACGACGGCAGGACTTTCGGGTTTAATTTAGGTTACGGCTTCGGCGACACTGCCGCCGCTACGGAAAATATGCTGTTTATAGACGGGATTGCCCATAAGTTGGACAAGGTTAAGTTTAACATTCCAACCGACGGTAAATTGCGCGACGACTTTATGTCCGTATGGACGATTGAGGACAACGAGGGACGGCTTAAATTAACTTTTGAACCGATCGTCGACCGAAAGGACATCACCGACATAGGTATTATTGCGTCAAAACAGCATCAAGT
Organism: uncultured Christensenellaceae bacterium; assembly: GCA_910587795.1. Classification (GTDB taxonomy): domain Bacteria; phylum Bacillota; class Clostridia; order Christensenellales; family CAG-314; genus Fimimonas. The sequence continues at coordinate 12,936 of CAJUNH010000008.1, read as the reverse complement.
GTTCGGTAAGTTCAGCGGAAGCGTTATTTTAGACGACGGAAGAGAACTTAAAATCAGCAACAAACTCGGTTTTGCGGAAAAAGTTTTTAACAAATGGTAAACATATAACCGTTTTTTTACATTACATCTTATATCTTAAATTTACAACAAAAAGTCACCTATTACGATAAGCTTTAAAAGCATTTGCTTTTATCAGCAAACATCATTATTGGCGGCTTTTTTTATTTTTATTAAAAAGGTTAGACTTTTTTAAATATTATTAATTAAAAATACAATATCCTTATTGCTGTGTTACCGTAATCGATTAAAGATTTTGATAAAACGCGCATTGTTTTTTAATGCGTTTTTTACATTTAATATATCGTCTGCAAATTGCGTTTACACAAAACAATAACTTTTAAATATGATATAAAGTAATTAAAAACGAATATAGTTGATTGCTAAACTAAAAAAGCAAAACAAGATTTAACGCCGTTACAGTCGTTAAATCTTGCTGCTTAGTAAAATTAATTAAGCTATATCCAAATAATCAGCTTTCCAACACTTGTTTGTAGACAAGGTCTATCATATTAAGCGCGGTTGTCAAAGTTGCGTCGTCGGTAACGGCTACCAAAGTGGGACGTACCTTAATTTTGGCATTGCCCTCTTTGTTGTCGCTTGCCTTACGGAAATCACGCAAAATATCGTTTTCCAACGAATATTCGCCTACAGTGATAAGTCTGCGTATACGCAATTTAAGAATAGAACGCTTGCCTATTTTAATATTCATAAAGCTGCGGCCTACTGCCAACTTAGCTTGCGGCTTAGCCATTGCGGCGTCTTTAAGAGTATCGAAATATCTCTTTTGTTCATCCGAAAGCAAGCCGTACAGTTCCAAAATCGTATAGTCGGCAAATTCCAAACCCTCGTTTGTTTCCACTTCGGTATGGACTTCCTTTTCCACAACTTTTTCCTTAGAGTTATAAACGTTAACTACTATGGGTCTTCCGTCGGCAGTAGTACCTCCGTCGATTTGCTGGTCGGCTTGCTGTCCGTCCAACTTAACGTCGATAGCTACGGGTTCCGCCGCTTGCTGTTTAACAGGCTGTTCCTTTATCTCTTCCACGGTAGAAAGCCATTGCGCAGTAAGCGTTACCGATTGTGCGGGCATTGTAAATGTGGACTTAGCGTCGTACTTTACAGCACCGTCGCTCCAACCGTCAAACTGTTTACCCGTGGGAGTAACAAACATATTTGTCTTTAAAATTACTTTTACGCCTTGTTCGTAACGTTCTTCCGTGGGAGCCTCGCCCGAGCCTTCGCCCGCGGCATATCTAAGTATATATGTAGCAGGTTCTTCCTTTTTAGGTTCTTCTATCGAAGCCCACTGCGCCGTAAGCGTTACCGATTGTGCGGGCATTGTAAATGTAGACTTAGCGTCGTACTTTACCGCACCGTCGCTCCAACCGTCAAACTGTTTACCCGTAGGGGTAACAAACATATTGGTTTTTAAAATTACTTTTACGCCTTTTTCGTAACGTTCCTGAGTAGGAGCTTCGCCCGAGCCTTCGCCCGCAACATATTTAAGTACGTATGTAGTAGGTTCGTCCTGCTTTTGTTCCTGAGGAACAACCCATTGCGCGGTAAGCGTTACCGATTGTGCGGGCATAGAAAATTTTGTGCCTGCCAAATACTTTTTGGTACCGTCGTTCCAACCGGCAAATATTTTGCCGTTTGGAGTGACGAACATATTTGATTTTAGGGTGATTTTAGCACCCTTGACGTATTCTTCCACTGCGGGAGATTCGCCGGTGCCGCCGCCCGCCGCGTACGTCAAAGCGTACGTGACAGGTTGCGGTTTTTCCCTTTTGGGTTTGGGCTCTCTTTTCTCAAAATTAGGTAAGCCGTATTTTGCTACCAATATGATCAAAATCAATGCTACTACCGCTAAAACGCCCTCTATTACAGCACCCGCTATAAATCCTGCATTCGTTAAAAGCAACCTCAATAACATTGTCTAGTCGTTCTCCTTTTTCTTTTTAACAACAACTACTATTAATGCTACAATCGCTATGACTACAACAAGTCCGCCTACCGACAAACCGATGATCCAAGCCATTTGCTGGTCAGCAGCCACATCGCGAGCAGAGAGTATAAACTCGCCGTTAAAGTCGCTTGTCGTAAATACCATATAATCGCCTTCTATCTTGCCGTTGGTAATTTCGGTAGCTGTGCCGTATTCGTCAACGGTATAAATCTTAAGGTTTTTAGCTGCAAGTTGTTCCGCCGTCAACAACAGTTTAACCGTGTATTCGCCGGGGTTTTCTACAACGTTACCGGTAGCGTCAACAATGCTGATATCGTAACCGCCCATTACAATTTGCTTACGCAAGTTTGTTCCCAAAGCGCTGGTGTCGGCAATAACGTCTACTTTTAAGCTGTAGCCGGGCGTTACGCCTTTGCCGTCGGAGCCCGTAATGGTTGCAATTTCGTTTCCTTCGTCGTCCTTCGCGCTTATTTGCGGTTGAGTAACGGTAAACTCTACAAACATTTCGTCAACGCCGTCGTAGTTTGTTGTTCCGTCAACATACGCAATTACACGGTAATTACCCGCCTTTGTAGGCGCAACGCTGCTTCTGTAGTAATCGGTGCCGTTTATACCTTCGTAAGCAAAGATAATTTCGCCGAATTTAGAGGTTGCAAGGGGAGATTTTGCTTCTTCGCCTTCAATCCAGTTACCGATTGTAAATTCGGTAATTTCGTTTGCAGCCTTTTTCAATTCGATCGTATAACTGCGCGTAATGGAGAACGTTACTTTGCCGTCTGCAGACGTAATCTTAAACGTTGCAACGATTTCGTATATACCTACGATACGGATTTCCGTAACGCTTTCGCTCAGCAAACCGCCTTCGCTGTAACGAATCTTATATGTTGCCGCGGAAACTTCGTACGTACCCAACGCGTCGCTTATGGTGCTGGGAGCGCGTAAGCCGTAAGCCGCTTCGTCAAGAGCGCTGCCAGTATAGAACAGATCGGTCTTGCTTAACGGTTCGCCGTCGCCCCAAGGTCCTTTAAGAGTAGCGTTGTCGATATCTGCGGCAATTCTTACTAACGTAATCGTACCTTGCAGGTCTTCGATGGGATAATACATTGTTTCGTCTACGGTAAACTTAATCAAAAGCTTAAATTCGCGGGAATCTTCACCGTCTGCCAATACCAACGCAACGGGCGTACCGTCTTGCATTGTTACTGCAATGCTGATACCTTCGGGCAAATCTTCGCCTTTGTTTGTGCGTACGACTTCTTTAATAATTTCGTGCACATCAAGTCCGTCTTCCGTCCATCTGTACGTAGAGTCTTCAAACTTAGGAGTTACAACAATTTTGTCTTCTACTATAATCTTAATAGAAGCTGTAACAATTTGAGAACCTACTACGTAAGTAAACTTAATTACTTGTTCGCCTACGTTAAGCAGCTGAACAGTATCGCACGTAATCAAATCACTGGATACGCTTCCGCTCTCGGTATCTTTGTAATCGGCTGTAAACTGTACCCAATTCTTATCGAACGTGGAGCCTACAAAGTATCTGCGAGCCAACAGCTCTTCCTCGTTTGCAATATGCAACGCTTCGGGCAAGGCAGATACAAGAATGATTTCTACCGATCCGGTATAGTCGTTTGTAATAATATCTACCAAAAGAGTGTTGGATGTGGAGTCGTTAAGGTCTGCCATTTCAAAGGTGTGACCCTGAGTGTTTGTAAGTTGTACGCGAGGAGCGTTTTCGATAGTGCGGTTAAGCATAAATACTACGCCGTACTTCGTGTACTCGTTCATATTGATAACGTCTCTGCGTCCGTATTCCTGACTGTTAGTACCGTCTACGTAGTAGCTTGCATATACAAAGTAAATCTTAAACGCCATAGCGGTTATCGTTTGATTTACGCTGTATGTTAGGCTGTCCTTAACGTTTGCTACGTGTGTAATTCTGTCTTGCAGCACGTCGATAACCAAGTCGTTGTAAGATACAACTTCGTAGTTAGCCAAATCGTCGGGAGTAAACGTACAGGGGATATAACGGCCGTTTTGAGCCTTAGAAAGGTCAACGTTTTCGCCGCCGCCCGTAAAGGTAAGCTTACCTGCCACGCCGTTACTGTTGTAAGTCAACTTGTCGTCGCGCAAGCCGTTGTTTCCTTGATACGTAGAGTTGATAGCGTCGTACTCGTTGTAAACTACGCTGTCGATTACGGGACGCGCCTTTGCAACCGTCACGGTCTTTGTTAAGTCGTCCGCCGCAACAACGTAGTTGTCGTCGGATACAGCCGTGATACGTACGGTGTACGTACCCGCTACCGTAAACGCATTGTTTGCAATGGGGTTAACGTTATCCTTATCGTAAATAACAGTCGTAACAACAGGCGTATCGCCTTCCACTACGTCGGTGCCGTCAGCCCTTACGGACCAGTCGGTTAACGAATTGCCCTCGGCATAAACAAGTCTTGCAATATCCCAAATCAGTCTAACGGTCTTCTTTTCGATACGCCAGTCTATGGATACGGATTCCACGTTAGCGGTACCGTTCACCAACTGATAGTTTACGGAAAATTCGCTGCTGAGTTTTGCCGTTGCAGTATACTTGTCGGTTTCCGTCTTGTTGGCGTTTGTTTCGTCGTTACCGGACAATTCGATAATCGTCCTGCCGATATCGTCGCCGACGGGGTCTGCCGTAGCAAGTACGGTATAATTTGTACCGTTGTAAACGCGTTCTGCGTCCTTGTTCGTCCAGTTAACGGTTACAGGGCATTTTTCAATTTCAAACGCCTGGCTTAACTTAGACAAGTCGTAGTTTGCAAGTACTTCAATTGCACTTAAAATGTAACTGCCTGCGTTGCGTACAACATTGCCGTTTTGACCGACCTTAACGGTTACTTTTGTGTTTTCCAAATCCGTAAAGGACAAGTTGGCGTCTAAGTCTTTACCGAAGTAAACCACCGTATGATTGTCCGCCGTGATTGCTATGTTGTCTTCGCCGTATGCCCAAGCGATATCGCTTGTGTTATCCGTCGTAACAACGTACTTGTCGATTGCCACCGAGAAGTCGTCATTGCTTGCCGTGTAGTTACTGTCGCCTAAGTCGGCGTGCAGCATATACATACCTACGTTTTTAAGTACTGCGTAATCGCTGCTGTCTGTCACAACGCTGATCGTTGCGTTAGTTGCGGCTGTTTCGCCGTCCGCATTCTTTACAAACGTCGCTTTAACGTTAGCCGTGCTGCCGTTAAGCTGGTCTTTGCCGTTAAACGTCAAAGATTTGTCAGCCGCATTGTCGTTAAGCACCCAATTGATATTTACAACTTTGGGGCTTACCACTACGGCAACTTTCATACTGCTGTCTGCAAGCGCATAGTTACGGCTTTCGTGAGTAGCCGTGCTTTCGCCGCTGGGCAGCAAAGCTTTAATTGCAACGTCGTAAGACTTAGCGTTGTTAATGTTGATTGTGCTCTGCGAGCTGTCGCCGATTTGTCCTACCGTCAGGTAGTAATCGTCTGCGGTTTGATTGTTCTGTTTAAGGTTACGGTATACCGCGCGTACGTTGTAACCGTCCTCTCCGCGGTAAGGCAGCGTTTCGTTGGATTCCAACGTTACTATATCGTTTGCGGTAGCATCGTTAAAGCTCTTTGTGCTGTACTGCCACAAAATATCGTCGGCTTGCAAAATGCGCTGCTTGATTATAACCTTTGTAGACAATACCGTCGTATCGGGGATAGGCGCATAGTTGGTATTGTTATTGTTAAACGTTACTTCTAGATAAGTTGTGCCGTAATCAATAAAGCCTTCCGCGGGCATATCCAACTTAGATCCGCCCGAAGCGCCTGTTGTATACTTGTAAACCGGTTCTACGTCGCCCTTCTTTAAGTCGCCTTCGATAACGCCTACAAAGTTGTAGTTGCTGTCTGCGCCCGCAAGACCGGGGATGTGACCTTGACCGTCAAAGTTTGTAGTATATTCGAAGCCTGTGCTTACAAAACGGATATTGTTATCGTCAAAGTTGATGTCTTTGCTATCCAAATGCGCTTGTTTAACGGGTACCGTAAAGGGTGTGGTCATTCCGTAAACAGACGCTACAATAGTATAGTCATCCGTCGTTTCGGTAATCTTACTACCGTCTTCCTTACGGGAAGCACGGTTAAATACGGTAAACGCATCGCCGTTTTCGTCAAGGAACTGTACGCTGCGGTTTTCCAATACTGCAGGCGTGCTTTCAAAACCAACGTAAATCGCCATAATCTTTAAGCGATATTCGCCGCTGCTGTAATAGTAGAAGTTAAACGCGTCGCCGTAAGTGTAATTTTCGCTGGGAAGAGCGTTGTATTCCGCCTTGATTTCCTTCAATACACCCGGAGTGATACGCAATTCCACTACCTTTCCGCCGAGTTCTTCGTAGTCGTTTACGTATTGCGGATCGATATACACGATAGCCGCCGATACGCGGTACAAGCCTGCCGCAGAAAGTCCCTTGTCCGCAGCTTCCTTATCCATTGCCTTAAATGCGCGTACGCTTTCGTCGTAAACCTCGTACGTGTACGTCACTCTAAACTTGGTGCTGTCCAAATTTAATACGGGTTTGTAAACAACAGACGCGTCGGGGTTAAACGCTACGCTGTGGTTATCGCCGAAACCGTTAAGGTTAGGCGTAGAACCGTCGTTGTCTACATAGCGGTTAAGTTCCTCGTCGGACAGTCCCGCTACTCCGTTAGCGCCGCTGTACGGTATCTTTTCGATAACCAAAGTAGCCGTTTTGTCGTCTACGGGGTTAAAGTTAATTTCGTCGCCTGCGTTAACTTCGGTAAACTGTACCGTTACGGTGTAGTTACCTGCGTGGATTGCTCCGCGCTGACCGGTTAAATCTTCGTTAAACGAACTTACGTCGTTACGTGTAACGGTGTACGTAAGCATAAGCATACTGCCGTCTGCAAGTTGGATATAATCTATGTTTGCAGCGTCCGTATCTTTTATTACGGTTACGGGCTTGCCGCCTTCCGTAATTACGATATCGGGCAACGTTTGAATAGTACCGGCAGTATCTTTGTCGCCGTTGTACTTAACGGTAGAATTGTTAAGCGTTATGCCTAAGTCGTGCGTTGCACGTATAATGTTAAAGTTTTGCGTTGCAACGTTGCTGGACAGAACGTAGTTGCCTGCCGCCGTGCCTGCAAGTTCCGCAGCGTAAGCAGAGTAATCGCCTACGTTTGTGGGTCCGTTGCGGTGATCGGTAAGCTGGTCGCCGTCATAGTAAATAACAAATTCTACGTTTTGTCTGTCCGCCGTCATAACGTCGGCAGAGGACGCAACAACACGGAATTGATTACGCGAGTATACGTTATTAACAAACGTAGATACGTCGGTCCATGTACCGTTGATGTTGGTTTGCAGTTTATACGTTACACTGTTGATTTGGCGCGGAGTAATGCTGTACGACGCGCTCATATCTTCGGGCAGGTTGTAGTTGCCCTTGTCGTCGATAAAGGAGAATGTAGCTACTACCGAATAGTCGCCTACGTTTACTACGGCGTCGGGTGTTGCAACGGGGTTTTCGCTGTCGTCTGCTGCGTCAAAGTAGTTGTATACAACTTTGAGGTAGCTTCCGTCGGGCAGTCTTACTGCGCCCTTAACCGCGTCGAACGTCCATTCTGTCGGCATTTCGACAAATATGCTTTGAGCTTCGCTTGTGTAAGCCGAAGGCTGTTCGGGAGATTTAAACGTAATTCCCTTTAAGTCCTGCTTGTTAATTACAATGTTAAATTCGCCGTACATCGTAACGGTAGACGATTTCAAACCGCCGTCTGCGGAGAAATAACTACCTTTTGCCGTCAATGCGCAGATGTACAATCCTGCATCGGCAACGTTACGGATATTAAGCGTATCTACCTGATCGGCAGCCGCAACGTTTGTAAGTACTTCGCTCGTTCTAACGGGAGTTGCGTTGGACGGAATCTTGTGCAAGCCGAGGTTAGCCGAAGCTTGGTTGCGTTGGTCCTCGTTGGTAATTGCGTCGATGTCCGCCTGCGTCCATACGCCCCAGCTCGGGTCTACCTTGTACCACTTAAATTGCAAGGTAAGTCCGTCTTCTTTTTGGTAAGCGTAACGCGGATATGCGTTTAAGGTTACGCCCGTGTAGCTCGGATCGGTGCTAAACGTTGTGTTGTTGTTTAAAGCTTCGTATGCAACGTACTGAACGTTGGTTACACGCCAAATTGCATACAGCGTGTTTGTGTTGTCCTCGGTTGCGCGTACGGTGTAGCTTACGGGTTGAGGTTCGAACTTACTTTGTTCGCCGTTGGCAACAAAGCGGTAGCTTACCGCATACGCGATTTCGCCGTTAGGTTCGGTAGACCAACCGATAAGCTCGCGGTTTGCAGGTACAAACGGCTGCGAGTCGGGCTGCCACAAGTCAAAGGTTGCGCCCGTGTAAATTACGGTAGGTCTGTTTTCCTCGTATTCCTCTACGCCCATACCGTCGCTGCCGGTGGATGTAAAGTTGTTGTTGTAGATCATTGTAACGGGTGCAGCACGCCAGTTAGCCGTAAGCGTTACGTTACGTCCGTTAAATTGATAGAATGCGTCGATTTCGCTTATCTGCTGGTCTGCCTGACCTACAGAATCTCCGGAGGCGGTAGTCCAACCGTCAAAGATGTAACCGGTACGTTTTACAAGGTCGCCGCCGATAAGTTTAAAGGGATTGTAAGTATCGTCTTCAACGTCGGCAACGGTAAACGTACGTTGGTAAGCAGTGCTGCCTACGTAGCTGCCGCCGTCCCAGTTGTACGTAACGGTGTAAACGCGTGCTACAAAACGCACGTCTACAATAATTTTATTGTCGCGGTAAGTACCTACGGTCATTGTAGAACCGTTAATGTACGTAGAACCGCCCACAGTAATACGGTCGACTTCGTATCCGTCGTAAGGTACGATGTTGATTACTAAGGTGTTGCCTCTAAATATAAGTCCTTCTTCCAAAGAGTATTCAAAATCGTGTTCCTCTCCGTCGGCGCCGTCGCCGTTGGCTACAAAGGTTGCCGACTCCCAGTGTCCGCTGTTATATGCGGATTCCGTCATTTCGATTGTGATAGGCACCGCTTTCCATTGCGCTCTTATAATGGAGCCGTTGGCTTTCCAGTCCCAACGCATACCTGCGTTAAGCGGAGTGCCGTCGTCAAGCGTCCAGCCTACAAATTCGTAACCGCTGCGCGTGGGACGCAAATACTTGCCGGAAGTAGGATCTGCAAATCTTTCGTCGATAACCTGCAGCGTTCCGTTACGTACTGCGCTGGTACCGCTTAAACGGTTACCGCCGTTAAGGTCGATAGTTACTGCCATACGCTCGCTTTCCCACATAGCGTACAGTGTGCAGCCGTGGTTTTTGGCAATGATTTCGCTTGTAGCGTCCGCTGCGGATATACCTTTTATTATAATGGGGTTTCTGTGCTGAGCGTCGTTTTCTTCGTCGTAGTACGCCCAACCTACAAACTTAAAGCCGTCCATTGCAGGCGTGCCCAAACGCAGTACGCCGCTGGAAATTACTTGGTCTATCGTAAACGACGAAGGACCGTTGTCTGCAACGTTCGCCATAGAGGGGTTAAGCGTTGCGGAATACGGATTTAATACCGTCGCCGCGCCTGTAAAGCCTAAGGATACAAGCAGCGTAGACAAGTTGTAATCGTATTTAAGGTCGTACACTTGCGCAACCAAACGCGCATAGAGATTGACGTTTTCCGCCGGCATTGTTGCGGGGATTTGAGCAACGGTGCTAAGCTGATAGTCTGCATACCATCCGCCGAAGTTGTAACCGGAGCTGGGGAACGTAGGATCCGCAACGTTTACAAACGCTTCGCCGTATTGATAAGACATATCAAGCGAGTCGTTTATTGTTTTATCGGGATCGCTCGGATGTGTGGTTACGCCTCCGCGGTATTCCCAGTGTACGGTGTAGCTGTTGCGCTGATAGTACGTAATAAGCACGGTATGACCGGAACCGAGTACAAGCTTGCTTGTGTTGTCGGTCTTGTATACGTGGCTTGCGTCGTTGTCGCCTTCCACCGTCAATGCGCTTACACGCTTAAATCCTTCGATATTTTCCGCAGCGTGGCTTACGCGGGAACCTGCCGCCGCCTTAAATTTTTGTACTCTTAAAAGTCCCGCGTCGATTGCGGTTTGCAAACTGGAATCGTCAGGATCGTCCAACAACTCGATAATGCGGCTTACCCACGGGGTTTGTTCGGTGTGCGAACCGTCCGCCTGCGTTTTTAAGTCCTGCAATACCGTTACAATCGTGTAGTCGACGTCGTTTGCGTCGTAGCCGATGTATACGTTACGGTCTGCCGTTATACCTGTTAATGTGGTACTGGTAATTTTGCCTGTTCCGTTAGATGAGGAATAGAACGACATCGTATAACCCGTGGGACGCTGCCAGTCGATTGTTACGCCGTTTACCTTATCGCCGTCCTGCGTGCTGCTAAGAAGGGCAAGGTTAAAGCTTCCGTTGTAGTCAACGGGGAATTTTACGGTTGCGCTTGCAAGGGCGGTTTCGGTATTGGTTATACTGCGCGCAATAACGCGGTCGCTTGCCAACGCCATATTAAGAGAACCTAAGTCTATTTCCGTAGCGCCGTTATAGAACTTTATTAAAATTTCCTTAACGTTAACGTAAAGCTGCGTTGCGGTTACGGTTACGTCTATTTCCGCCGCATTGTAGTTTTTGGTGTCGGTAGGCGTAAACTTAGCTTTAAAGGTTGTGCTTTCGGTAATTTTCGTAGTTGTAGCGGGTACCCAACTCCATGTACCTACAACGTTAGAGGTACTGTCCTTGCGTACGTGAGAACCGCTGCTTTGGTTGATAACAAGGTCGGCAACCGTCATACCGATGTACGTTTTGCCGTCGCTGCCGCCGCCTACAAGGGTTGCGTCGTACGTGGGCGCGGTTAAGGTGATATCCGCTTTTGTGATAGCCCAATTAAATACGTAAGCGTCGCTTTCGCCTTTGCCGCTTTGCGCGACAGCCCATTTGTAGTTTCTGGTATCTTTAAGAGCAAACGTCGTAGTATAGCTTCCAACGTCCGTTTGCGCGGTGTTTGTAAGGGTTACTAAAGCAGTTTCTATCGCCGAAGGCGTCGGGCTTTGTGCCGCAGCGTTGTACACAAAAGACGTGCCCGTAACGGACGGAACGGCAACGGAAGCCTTGGCTATCGTCCAGGTGATAGTCTTTTGCGCGGTATCGGTGCCGCCGTTAGAACCCCAACAGTAGTTTCCGTTGGGTAACGCCGCCGTAGCGTTGTACGAGCCTGCCGCCGTACCTGTTGTGGCTCCGCCTAACGTTATAAGCGTGTTTGTGGTGCTTACGCCGGTTTGGACGCTGCCGTTATATATAAGCCCTGTTTTAGCGACGGGCACGGCAACTCCCTGACGGTTGACCTTTAACGACACGGTGTACGTGTGCGTCCTTGCGGGCGTAATGCCGTCCTTAGGCGTAGCCGTAACAGTTACCTGATAGTTTGTGCCCGCAGTGTAGCCGGGTTTTGTAATTTTGTACGTACTGCCGGTTGCGCCGCTGATGTTGCTTCCGGTAGAAGTTTTCCATTGATACGTGATAGTAACACCGTATTCGGTACTGGTTGTGCCCGCAGCGTGCGTTAAAGCAGCCGCCGACAAAGTTGCGTCGCTGCCGTACACTACCGTTACGCCGGCGGGAGCGGTACCCGAAAAGTCTTTCGTTTCCCAAACGGCGTAAACGTTGATGTTGCCCTTTTGGTTTGCGGGGATAACGTACTTGCCCGTTGTGGGGGTGCCGCCCGTGGGACCCGTTAAGGACCAACCTTTAAAGGTGTAACCCGTACGCGTGGGAACCGTAGCAACGCCCGCCGTAATTGTTTGCGCCGTGGATTTTACGGTGTACGTTTTGGGCGCGGAACCGGATCCGCCCCAGCTTGCTCCTCTGCCGATTACGTAGGATATATTTCCCGTGCCTGATAACTTACTCGTAACCGTTCCCGAGGACGAGACAGAGAAGTTATTAGTAATAGCGGAATTTTTGTTAGCTTCGGTAACCACATTGGCGGTAGAACCCGATTTTGTATCGACAGCAGCTGTTTGTTGATTTGTCGGGTAAACCGGAATACTTGACGCTATGGGCAAATACACACCGCTTGTTGTTTTTTGACGATCAGCTACAGTACCGTTATTTTCAGTACCGTATATTGCATAAATACCTGTTTTGTCTGCCGTACCTTGATATACTTTGGAATTACCGACTATATATATTTTAGAAAATTTATAGTTATAGGTACTTGAAGGGTTTTCCTGCATCTGTTGATGCGGATCTTCCCCCATAAAAATACCTAAATCGGAAACATATACATTAGTACCCAACATTTTAACAGCAACGTTTATCACAACGTTAGATACCGTAAACGTACCGTTTCCGCTACAAGAAGGCTGACCTATCAAACCTCCCAATCTTGCTCCGTTATGTTCTGCCGACACAGTACCGCTAACATAACATTGATCGATAACAACAGTACTTGCATAACCAAAAAACCCCGCAACCATCGGTCCTGTATTCATGTTTGCTGTAATCTGAGAACCGGAAGACCTATAATAAATTGTACCGTTCCAAGAGCTTTTATATATTTTACTACTGTTAAAAGAACCACACATACCGCCTATATTAGCCATAGTAACTTTTGCGGTACCTGTTTGAGAAAGACTAATACTTACAGAGGAACTTACGTTTACAACGGTAGCGCTATTTGCGACAGCAGCAAGACTGCCCATATAAATATATCCGCTCCCATTAATATTTGTTTTCATAGTAAATTTAATAGAGGAATCGATGGTAAGGTCATAAACTTTACCGCCGTTAATTTTATGGAAGAGACCGACAGCGAAGTGAGAGGTACCGTCGA
>CAJUNH010000007.1 GCA_910587795.1 uncultured Christensenellaceae bacterium | reverse complement strand
ATACCCCGACGTATTAAACGCAATAGCGTAAGTATATACGGCATTGGTGCTAAAACCGTTAGTGGTTATTTTTCCTACGTATAGACAATTTTCTATTTTTTTATCGGCCGTTCCTATCGCGTTGCAAATTATGCCCGCAGCAACAATATTAGACTGCGTTTTGTCCAACGTAAAATTAACGGCGGAATAGCAGTTTGTTATGCTGCCGGTAAATTCGCCGTTGCCGATTACGCCCGCGGCAATACCGCCCGCAACACATTGGGACGCGGAACTGATATTTCTGCCGCTTGCAACAATATTTCCTTTTGCATAGCAATTAGTTATATCGGTGTTTGGAGCCAGACCGACGATTCCTCCGCTAAAACAACTAATCGCAAGAATATTTAAGTTTGTTTCTGCCCACGACTTAGATATCGTCACCAAGTCGGCTTCTTCTACCGAGCCTACCAGTCCGCCGGCATAGGCTTTATAAAACTTAAGACTGCCAAGCAGCGAGGTAATATTAGCATTGCTATTTTCAATGGTACAGTTACCGCTTATTTTGCCGACAAGTCCGCCTATTGTCAAGCCTGTAGGGCTGTCTTCCGTACCGACCGTTTCTACCGTTACATTTACGCTGCAACCGATAATTTTGCTGTTATCGTCATTAATTTGTCCGCACAGTCCTCCCACTTGATACGTGCGGGAATCCATTATAGACACAATCATTTTTCCGCTTATTTTGCAGTTGGATATTTCTTTTGCGCTGTTAATCAAAAGTCCGTGTACAAAATTAGACGCATGAGTAGTTATTTCGGCGTTTTCAACCGTTAAATTACATATCTCGGTTTCTCTGCCGTTTGTATGGAAAATACCGCCGTATGCGTTATAATGGCCGTTTGCAGAATAATCGAAGCGCGGCGCAATAAATTTTTTATTATTACCGTCAAACTTACCCGAAAAAACAATTATATCCGTTACGGGATTTTCGGGGAAACGTATATCCTCATTTAGTTTGTAAACGGCGGGGACCTCGATATCGTTTATTGCCATAAGCTGTTCGAAATTTTCGATTAAGTACGGATCGGCTTCGATACCGGAACCGCCTGCAAAATCGTTATATACGACTTTTATTTTTAAATCGGCGCCCGCAAGATTATCGGAAGTTTCTTTATAGCGTACAAATACGAGTTTTTCTCCTTTATCGGCATACGTAAAGGTCTTGTTTGACGTATATGTCGCGCCGTTATCGTAACTTATTTCCATTTCGTCGGTTACGCCGTTTAACGTTACCTCTCCGTGGTAAATTACTGCCGTAACGTTTTCGGGAATGCGGCTTGTAATGCTGCGCAAAGTGGTAACTTTCTTAGTAAAAGCAGCGCTTGCTTCATAATCTCCATAACCTTTTTGGCGAGCATAAACGGTATACTCCGTGTTGGGTGTAAGACCATCAAAAGTATATCCGTCGCGATTATTAAAATCAACCCAAGCCGTTCCGTCGATACTGATCTCCGTATCGCCGCCGCCATCTTCTCCGTAAAGTACGTCAAAAATAAATACGGAATTTTCGGTAACGTTTTGTATCGTAATATCAGTAGGCGAATCCAATTTTTGCCCTTTATCGTTTTCGTCAGGCATTATTATGCACGCCGTAAGAGTAAGGCACAAACAAACGGTTAATACAACCGAAAGTACTAACATTAATTTACGTTTCATAACAATATTTCCTTTTATTCTAAACTTTATTGGTATTTTTAAATTATACTACTTATACCCCCCCCCGTGTCAACATTGTGTAAATTAAAATTTAAATATTATTACAATACAATGTAAGATTATTTCGTTAAGCGCAAAATACAAAAAATAAAAACCCGCATTATACTATGCAGATTTTTATTTTCGGTATTAGATATTTTATTAATAATTACAGTACGACAATTAATGCCATTTCCGCACCGTCGCCGCGACGTTGGTTCATTTTGTAAACCGCCGTGTATCCGCCGCGTTGACCTGTTTGCTGAGCTTTTGCGTCAAACTTGGGCGCATAATCGTTAAACATCTTTTCGATAAGGGGATGTCTAACAACCTTTGTACGAAGTTTGTACTCGGTTTTGCTTTCCTTGGGTTGACGCGTCTCTTTCAAATCTGCCAAATTGGACATAAGCGTACGTCTTGCAGCAAGCTTGCTTGCACCGTCGTTTGTCACTTTAACGGTTGTTGCATTACCGTTTACAATTTTGACTTTTTCTACTTCCACGGTGTCCTTATAGGTGTTAACAGCAAGCGTGATGTACTTTTCGGCAAGTTTTTGCACTTCCTTAGCGCGGGCTTCGGTTGTTTCCAATTTGCCGTTCCACAAAAGCTGAGATACCTGATTCTTTAAAAGAGCCAGTCTCAAATCTGTTGCTTTTCCTAATTTTCTATGTGATGCCATTTTGCTATTCTCCTATTCATCCTTATTTTTCAAAGACAGACCGTAACTTTCCAATTTAGCAATTACTTCGTCTAACGACTTTCTGCCGAGGTTGCGAACCTTCAGCATATCGTCTTCCGTCTTGCTTGTAAGATCTTCAACGGTTTGGATACCTGCGCGCTTTAAGCAGTTGTACGAACGTACGGACAAATCCATATCGTCTATATTCATTTCCAACACGCGCTTATGGTTGTCGCTTTCGCGGGGAATTAAAATATCCTTATTGAAACTTTCCGACAAATCGACAAACATCTTAATATGATCTTCGATGATTTTAGCCGCTAAGGAAACGATTTCTCTGCCGCTGAACGCGCCGTTTGTTTCCACTTCCAACGTCAGCTTATCGCGCGTTATGTCCTGACCTACGCGGGCGCTCTCAACGTTGTAACTTGCCTTTTTAACGGGTCCAAACAGCGAATCGATAGGTATGTAACCGATAGGATAATTAATTTTTAACTCTCTGTTACGTTCCTTGTTCTTTTCAATCGAAAAATATCCGCATCCGCGAGCGACAAACAACTCACAATTAAGCGTAGCGCCGTTTTCCAAAGTGCATATATACAAATCGGGGTTAAGCACTTCCACCTCGGCGTCCGTCAAGATATCGCCTGCGTGCACTTCGCAAGGACCTACCTTGCTAATTGTTATTGTCTTCCTGAAATCATTGTCTTCATTATCCGACTTCAAAGCTAAACGCTTGATGTTCAGTATAATGTCCGTTACGTCTTCCTTAACGCCGGGAATAGTTGAAAATTCGTGCTGAATACCGTCTATTCTCAAGCCTACAACGGCAACTCCGGGCAAAGCCGCAAGCAACACTCTACGTAATGCATTACCTAAGGTGATGCCGTAGCCCCTTTCCAATGGTTCCGCTACAATCTTGATAACACTGGCGTTTTGACCGCTTTCTTCAACTGTCATTACCGGTTTTTCTATTTCCATCATTGGACAACAATCTCCTTTTATATTATTAAATTTAAACTGCAGCTAAATTTGCAGTATGGGATAAAACTCGCTAAGAGGTACTGCTATTTGGAGTACAACTCTACGATCATGTGCTCTTGAATGCTCATGTCGATATCTTCTCTTGTGGGTTTTGCCAAAACCTTACCAGTAAGTTCGGCAGGATCAAAATCCAACCATTTAGGAAGGTTAGCGGGTTTTTTGGATTGTTTAAGTTCTACAAACAGAGGTTGTTCTTTTTTACTTTCCTTGATGGAGATAACATCGCCAACTTTGATTTCGTAGCTGGGGATCGTTACGCGCTTTCCGTTGACGGTGATAAGTCCGTGGTTAACAAACTGTCTTGCCTGAGAACGGGATACGCCTATACCCATACGGTACACCACGTTGTCAAGTCTTTCTTCCAAAAGTATCAGCATATTTGCGCCGGTTACGCCTTTAAGACGTTCCGCCTCTTCGTAGTACTTATGGAATTGTTTTTCCTGTAAACCGTAAATTCTCTTGGTCTTTTGCTTTTCACGAAGCTGAAGTCCGTATTCTGTTACCTTCTTGCGGGAATCTGCATGCACTCCGGGAATCTTGCCGCGCTTTGTAAAAGCGCACTTGTCGGTATAGCATCTATCGCCTTTAAGGAACAATTTGCATTTTTCGCGTCTGCATTGACGGCAATCTGCACTTGTATTTCTAGCCATATGTATTCTCCTTTATAACTAAACTCTTCTGCGCTTGGGCGGACGGCATCCGTTGTGAGCGATAGGCGATACGTCGCGGATTAAGGTTACTTCGATTTCAGCAGTCTGCAATGCGCGGATTGCGGATTCGCGTCCTTGACCGGGACCTTTTACGTATACTTCGACAGAACGGACTCCGTATTCCTTAGCGGCTTTAGCGGCTACTTCGCACGCTTGCTGAGCAGCAAAAGCGGTGCTCTTACGCGATCCGCGGAAGCCCAAAGCTCCCGAACTGCACGCGGACAAGGCGTTACCGTTCATATCTGTAAATGTTACAATCGTGTTGTTGAAGGAAGCGTGAATATGTACTTGTCCTTTGTCAACTTTTCTTATGTCGCGTCTTTTTTTGACAACTTTCTTTCCTGCCATTATTCAGTCCTCCTACTTAGCTTTTTTACCGCGCGATACGGTACGTTTGGGTCCCTTACGTGTGCGCGCGTTTTGTTTAGTAGATTGTCCGCGTACGGGCAGTCCCTTACGGTGACGGATTCCACGGTAGGAGCCGATTTCTATTTGTCTTTTAATATTTAACGAAACTTCACGGCGAAGGTCGCCTTCTACGTGGAGATTCTTTTCTATACAATCACGGATCTTCGATACGTCGTCTTCGGTCAAGTCCTTAACGCGGGTATCGGGGTTGACGCCTGTTTCGGCAAGAATGTTTTTTGCCGTCGTACGTCCAATTCCGTAAATGTAGGTTAAGCCGATTTCTATACGTTTTTCTCTGGGTAAATCTACACCGGAAATACGAGCCATTTGTTTTTCTCCTTAACTAAATTTTAATTTTACAGTGATTTATATATACACGCAAAGCTTTGCGAGCCTAAGTGGAATGATGTCGCTTAAACTAAAACGTGATTGTATCCTGAGTTAACTCCCGCAAAGAGAGCAACCTGCCAAGGCAATTAACCTTGTCTTTGCTTGTGTTTGGGATATTTGGAACAAATTACCATAACTTTCCCGTTACGCTTGATAACTTTACATTTGTCGCACATAGGCTTAACAGATGGTCTAACTTTCATTTCTTCCTCCTTGATACGGTTTGTGCCGTACTTTTAATTGATGAATTATTATTGAACGCCTTTTGTCCTCCATACTATCCTACCTTTTGTAAGATCGTACGGACTCATTTCCAGCTTTACTGCGTCGCCGGGCAAAATCCTTATAGAATGGATACGAAGCTTGCCCGAAACATAAGCGGTTATTTCATGGTTATTTGTAAGTCTAACGCGAAATTCTGCATTTCTAAGCGCTTCGACAACTACGCCTTCAACTTCGATTACATCGTCTTTTGACATTTAAATTCTCCTATCTAATTACTTTGCTGATTGAATTGTCTCAACGCACTTTTTATTTCGCTGTCAAACACCTTTTTACTTTCCGTAAGCTTTGCGGCAATTACGTCCAACGTTACGCCGCTGTTTGATACGTGCTTAAGATTTTTCTTTTTGGGAGCGTTTAGTTTGCGCATACCGCCGTCGGCTAAATACAAGTATCCACGTTTGCGGTCGATATCTGCAACCACAAAATACATACCTTTATCTCTGCCCTGCGTTGACATAACCACGCTGCCGATTTTTATGTCGATTTCGTTCATAATCACCTACAAACTGAGTATCTCAATGCCGTTATCCGTAATGGCAATGGTATTTTCGTAGTGCGCCGCAGGCTTATGATCGCGGGTTTTTACAGTCCAACCGTCGCTGCCCCAGTCAACTTTTTCCGTACCCATTGTTATCATGGGTTCCACGGCGATCGTCATACCTGCAGACAGCCGCATTCCGTGTCCCTCTTTACCGAAATTCGGCACTTCGGGGTCTTCGTGCATTTGGCGTCCTATACCGTGACCGACAAGATCGCGTACCACCCCGTAGCCGTAACTTTCGGCATAAGACTGAATTACGTGTCCCAAATCGCCCAGACGGGTTTCGCCCGCCACAATGGCGTTTACGCCTTTAAAAAAGCACTGTTCGGTAACGTCAATCAACTGCTGACACTCGGGAGAAATTATCCCCACGGCTACCGTACGCGCGGCGTCGCCGTGCCATCCGTTAAGTATAGCTCCGCAATCGTAGCTGACAATTTGACCTTCTTCCAAAACTTTACGTTTTGACGGAATGCCGTGAACCACTTCGCAATCGATTGATACGCATATGCTTGCGGGAAAACCGTTATAGTTTAAAAAACTCGGTACTGCGTGCTGCGATACGATGTATTCGTGAGCCAAACGGTTAAGTTCCCAGGTGGACACGCCAGCCTTTGTGTGGTCTTGCAATAATTTTAAAGTATCGCGAACAATCTGATTTGCCTTGCGCATTTCCGCTATTTGCGAATTAGACTTTATAAGGATCATTTGTTTAATACTGCCAATATTCTGTTGTAAACTTCGTCAATGGAACCGTTGCCGTCGACTGTAAGAACTTTGCCCTGCTTTGTGTAATACTCTATCAGCGGAAAAGTGTTTACGTCGTAAACGTGCAATCTTTCGCGTACCGTCTCTTCACTGTCGTCGGCGCGGATTACCAGCTTGCCGCCGCATGCGGGGCAAACAGCCGCGTCCGTCAACGACGAGATGTGGAACGTACCGTTACAATCGGGGCAGAAACGGCGCCCCGACAAACGTTTGACGATAGCTTCCTTGTCTACGTCAAGGTTTATTGCGCAATCTATTTGCTGAAACTTGTCCAACGCTTCGGCTTGCACTATGGAGCGGGGAAACCCGTCCAATATGTAACCGTTTGCGCAATCAGCCTCAGCCAGCCTGTTTTTAACGATTTCTATAGTGATTTCGTCGGGAACAAGCTCGCCTCTGGCCATAATGTCTTTTACTTGCAAACCCAAAGGGGTTTCTTCCTTTAAGTTTTTACGGAAGATATCCCCTGTGGAGATTTGCGGGATTTTCAAATCGCTTGTAAGCTTTTGCGCCATAGTGCCTTTGCCGCTGCCGGGCGCGCCTAACAATATTATTTTCATACTATTTCAAAAATCCTTTTGAATTAGAACCTAACAGTCCTTTATAATGACGCATTAAAATTTGATTTTCCAGCGCCTTGTTGAATTCCAACGCTACCGATACGCAGATTAACATACCTGTGGTGCTGAAACTCGATACCAGTCCCGTTACCATGTCCATACCAGCCCAACCGGGGATAGAAAACAAGATAGAGGGAACAAAAGCAATAATTGCAAGGAATACTGCACCCCACAATGTGATACGCGATACTACCTTTTGCAAGTATTCGGCTGTTTCTCTGCCCGGACGTATACCCGTTACAAAGCCGCCGTTGTTTTGAATGTTACGAGATATTTCGACGGGATTGAATTGAATTTGCGAATAGAAATAGGCAAATACAAATATCAATGCAGCCAAAACTACGTTGTAAATTATCGTTCCTCCTACATGATTCGTAGAAGCAGTAAACCAATTCTCAAAAAACTTTGCAAAATCGGTCCCGTCCCAAAATGTTTTGATAAGCAATGAGGGGAAACTCATGATTGCGTAAGCAAAAATCAAAGGCATAACGCCGGACGCGTTAACTTTAATGGGAATAAAAGTGGACTGTCCGCCGTACATTTTGTTGCCCTTAACTTGTTTTGCATACTGTACTTTGATTTTTCTTTCGGCGCCGTCTACCCATACGATAAATCCAAACACCAAAATCAATTCCGCAATAAAGATAAGCGCTTCTGCCCAGCTGCCGCCCTTAAAGGCATTAACCAGCTGTTGAGCCGCCGTCGAAATAATACCGACGAAAATCAGTAAGGAAATACCATTAGAAATACCGTATTCGGTAATGCGTTCGCCAATCCACATGCACAGCATGCTTCCGCCGACAAGCATTACCACGATATAAATACCCATTATCCATTTGCCGCCGGGTGTTTCAAAGAAACCCGACCATTGTCCGCCCAACCAACTGGGATTAACGTAATCTTTGAATTGGCTAGAAAGCGTTAGGAACACGCCCACCGCGCTTACAATTGCAAGCGCAAGCGTAACCCAACGGGTAATTCTGTCGATTTTTTTCTTTCCCTCTTCGCCGTCCTTAGACATTCTTTCGAGAGCGGGAATCGCTACCGTTAACAACTGCACGATAATCGACGCGTTGATATACGGCGAAATGCCGAGAGAAAAGATTGTACCTTGACTTAACGCGCTACCGGTAATGGAGTTTAAAATTCCAAAAATATCCATATCGCCGCCAAAATCGATAGTGCTAAGCCCGGGAATCGTGATATAACAACCTAGTCTAAAAATAATTACAAACAAGATTGTCATTAGTATTTTTTTGCGTACGTCCTTTATCTTAAAGGCATTTCTTATGGTTTCAAACATTACTTAATTTCCTCTGCAACACCGCCTGCCGCTTCGATTGCTGCTTTTGCGGAAGCGGAAAACTTATCTGCTTTAACAGTAAGTTTTTTTGTAAGATGTCCGTTACCGAGGACTTTAACTCCGCCGTTGTTTTTACCGTTGACAATGCGTCTTTCGGCAAGCAATTCGGGCGTTACTACCGTTCCTTCGTCGAACACGTTGAGGACTTCTACGTTAACTATATCGTAGTTAACTGCAAATTTGTTGTTGAAACCACGTTTGGGAAGACGTCTTACAAGGGGGGTTTGTCCGCCTTCAAAGCCGGGGCGTACACCGCCGCCGCTGCGCGCCCATTGACCTTTATGTCCCTTGCCGCTTGTTTTGCCGAGGCCGCTTCCAATACCTCTACCTAAACGCTTTTCGGCGGTTGTAGCGCCGACAGCAGGTTGAATTGTATGTATTCTCATATTAGCCTCCTACTTAACTTCTTCTACTGCTACAAGGTGCTTTACTTTAAAAATCATTCCGCGGATAGCGTCGTTATCGGGCAATACGTTCGTAGAACGGATTTTGGTAAGACCCAACGCTTTTACCGTTGCCTGTTGATTTTTTAAGCAACCTGCGGTACTCTTAATTAAAGTAACCTTGATTTGTTTTTTAGCTACTGCGTACGGTTTTGCACCTTTTACAGGTTTTACGGGCAGTTGCTTTTCCACTACGTATCTGCCGTTAATATAAAGAGGAGCTTTAGCCTTAGCCGCCTTTTTAGCGGGCTTTGCCGCAACGGGTTTTTCCGCAGCCGCTTCGGTAGCGGCAACTTCCGTTACTGCTTCCTTCTTTGCCGCAGCAGTTTTAGCGGGAGCTTTTTTGACCGTTGTCGATTTTGCGGGGGATTTCTTTGCGGGCTTTTCGCCTACAACTTCCACCACAACTTCATTTTTTGTTTCTGCCATAACTTACCTCCTAAATTTCGTCGGGCGACTTGCCGCGAAGTTCGGCAATATGTTCGCGCGTACGAAGATTCGTCAAACCGTCAAAAGTTGCCTTTACACAGTTGATGGGGTTGTTGGAGCCGTAAGACTTAGTACGGATATCTTTGATACCGACAGCTTCCAACACGTTACGTACGGGACCGCCTGCGATAACGCCGGTACCGGGCTGAGCGGGCATAAGCAAAACTTTACCTCTGCCGAATTTACCGATTGTTTCGTGCGGAATCGTCGTATCTACCAAAGCAATTTTAACCATTGCCTTTTTAGCTCTTAAATTAGCCTTTTCTATGGCTTGAGGTACTTCGGCAGCCTTAGCCATACCGATACCTACCATGCCTTTACCGTCGCCGACAACGCACAAAGCGGAAAATCTCATCGTACGTCCGCCCTTAACAACTTTTGTTACGCGGTTTACGGCAACCAGCTTTTTAATAAGTCCGTCGTCTTCGCGGTCTCTGTCGCGGTTATTGCGTCTAGGACCTCTTCCGGGACGTCCGTCGCGTCTTTCGGGACGATCACCGTCACGGTTATAACGTCTTTGATGTTCTTGAGTTTGTTGAGGAGCGGCTTGTTCGACAGCTTCTGTCGCAACAACTTCTACATTTTCTACGTTTTCCATTGCTTATAACCTCCCCTTAAAATTTCAATCCGGCTTCTCTTGCGCCGGCTGCCAAAGCAGCAACTCTGCCTGTATAGATATATCCGCCGCGATCGAACACAGCTTCGGTATATCCCAATTTCAACGCTTTTGCGGCTACGTCCTGACCAACAAGTTTAGCTGCTTCGGTCTTGGTTTTACCCTCTACCTGTTTAGCCAAAGCCAAGCTACTGGACGCGGCAAGCGTCTTGCCGTTGACGTCGTCTATTAATTGAGCGTAGATGTAGTTTGTCGAACGATATACGCAAAGACGAGGTTTAACGCTTGTGCCGAATACCTTTTTTCTAACTCTGGCATGACGAATGCGTCTGTCAGCATTTTTGTTTAACTTTTTTATCATAATCTACACTCCTTACTTGCCTGCCTTCTTGCCTTCCTTCAAGATTACGGTTTCTTCCTTATAACGGACTCCGTAAGCGTGATAGGGTTCGACGGGACGTTTAGCCTTAATGTTTGCCGCGGTTTGACCGACAAGTTCTTTGTCGAAACCGGAAACGACTATTTCCGTTTGCGTAGGACATTCAAACTTGATTCCCTTGGGAGCGACAACTTCTACAGGGTGCGAGTAACCGATATTCAGCACCAACTTATCTCCTTGTACGGCGGCTTTATAACCTACGCCGTTGATGATAAGATTGCGCGTAAATCCGTCGTGAACGCCCTTAACCATATTTGCAACAAGCGCTCTGTACAAACCGTGCTTAGCCTGTACGTCGCCGTTTGCATTTTCAGGGCAAACCATAACAATTTCCGCACCTTCGATTTTGCAGGTGATTGCGGGGTCTAATTCGCGAACCAACGTGCCTTTTGCGCCTTTTACGGTCACAACGCTATTCTCGCATGTGACGGTTACGCCGGCGGGGATAGCGATAGGTTTTTTACCAATACGTGACATCTATAACCCCTCCTTACCACACAAAAGCAATTACTTCGCCGCCCAAATTTTGACTGCGAGCTTGCTTATCCGTCATAATGCCCTTGCTAGTGGACACAATTGCGATTCCCAAACCGTTAAGTACTTTGGGGAGTTCGTCGCTCTTAGCGTAAACTCTCAAACCGGGTTTGGATATACGTTTTAAACCAGTAATGACTCTTTCGCCTTTGTAACCGTACTTCAAGGTAACTTTTAAAGAATTTTGCAATTCCTGCTCGATTACCTCGTATCCAGCGATATATCCTTCGCCAACCAAAATGTCTAAAATCGCTTTTTTCATTCTAGAAGCGGGGATTTCTACGTCGGCGTGTCTTGCAGTGATAGCATTTCTGATACGAGTCAACATATCAGCAATAGGATCTGTAACAACCATTGTATTTTACCTCCTTCTTACCAACTTGCTTTTTTAACGCCGGGGATTTCGCCCTTGTACGCTTTTTCTCTAAAGCAAATTCTGCAGATTCCGTATTTTCTAAGTACAGAGTGCGGACGTCCGCAGATAGAACAACGCGTGTATCCGCGAGTGGAATACTTGGGTGTTCTTTGTTGTTTGTTTATCATTGATTTTTTTGCCATTTTACACCTCCAACTACGCCTTGAAAGGCATGCCCAAATATTTGAGCAAAGCTTTTCCTTCGGCGTCAGTCTTTGCCGTAGTAACAAACGTTACGTCGAAGCCTCTTGTCTTTTCCACTTGGTCGTAAACTATTTCCGGGAAAATCAGTTGTTCCTTGATACCGAGCGTATAGTTTCCGCGGCCGTCAAGGTTAGTATTTACTCCGCGGAAGTCGCGTACGCGGGGCAGAGCAATACTTACAAGCTTGTCCATAAACGCATACATACGCTCACCGCGCAACGTTACCTTTGCGCCTACCGCCATACCTTGTCTTACTTTGAAGTTTGCAACAGACAATTTGCTTTTTGTTACCAAAGGCTTTTGTCCGGAGATGCTTTTAAGTTCTTCTACCGCCAGTTGGAAAGATTTGGAATTATCTTTAACGTCGCCGAGACCGGAGTTTAATACGATCTTTTCCAAACGGGGTACTTCGTTAATATTTTTATAACCGAATTCTTTAATGAGTTGAGGAACCACTGTTTCTTTGTACAGTTGCTTCAATCTACATTCAACCGATCCGTTGCCTACGTTTGCGGCGGGTTGTTTTTTTGCAGCCATGTTGTTCCTCCTTTAATTATTCTTCGGCAGCAGGCTTAACGGCCTTGCTTTTCTTACTCGCGGTTTTAGCCGCGGTCTTGGTTTGCTTTTTAACTTGCTTCTTTTCTTCCTTAACGTCGATCTTTGCTCCGCACTTTTTGCATGCTCTTACAAATTTTCCGTGATCGCCGAGGACGTGAGCTACGCGAGTAGCTTTACCGCATTTAGGACAAACGAGCATAACGTTACTTACGTCGATTGCGCGGGGGCGTTCCACCTTACCGCCTTGCTCCTGTGCTGAACGTGGTTTCTTGTGTTTTGTAACCATGTTGAGCCCCTCAACGATTACTCTTCCCGTTTTGGGATCGGCTACGATGACTTTGCCTCTTTTGCCGAAGTCTTCTACTCCCCCGACAATAATTTCGACGGTATCACCGGACCTAACATTCATACTTGCCATTTACGTGTCCTCCTTCTACAGCACTTCCGGAGCCAAAGATACGATCTTCATGTAATCTTTTTCACGAAGCTCTCTTGCTACCGGCCCAAAAATACGTGTGCCTTTGGGTTGCTTTTGCGCGTCGATTATAACCGCCGCATTGTCGTCAAAACGGATATGAGTACCGTCTTTACGGTTAATGCCGTAAGCGCTGCGCACGATTACCGCCTTAACTACGTCGCCCTTTTTAACGACTCCGCCGGGGTTTGCGCTTTTAACGCTTGCAACGATTACGTCGCCTATATTGCCGAACTTACGGAACGAACCGCCAAGGACTCTAATGCACATAAGTTCTTTTGCACCGCTATTGTCGGCGGCTTTAAGTCTTGTTTGTGGTTGAATCATTGCACCGTCCTCCTACTTAGCCTTTTCGACGATTTCCAACAGACGCCAGTTCTTGTCCTTAGACAGCTTGCGCGTTTCTGCGATTCTTACCGTATCGCCTACGCCGCATTCGTTGTTTTCGTCGTGTACTTTATATTTTTTTGTGGTAGACACCGTCTTTTTGTACAGAGGGTGTTTATACTTATTTACTATTGCGACAACTATTGTTTTGTCCATTTTGTCCGAAACAACAATGCCGACTCTTTCTTTTCTGCTATTTCTTTCCATTGTCCTTTACCTCCGTTACGCCTTTGCATTGTTCTCTCTTTCACGGAGAACAGTCTTGATTCTTGCGATATCCTTTTTGACGTTGTTTAAGGCAAGAGGATTGCTCAGTTGTCCGGTTGCGTGAGACAAACGCAAGTTAAACAACTCTTTTTTCAAATCGACAAGCTTTGCTGCCAATTCTTCATTATTAAGTTCACGAACATTACTTGCTTTCATCTGCATTCACCTCGTCTACTTTCTTCACAAACTTGCACTTAACGGGCAACTTGTGACTGGCAAGACGCAATGCTTCGCGTGCGATGTCTTCGGAAACACCTGCCATTTCAAACATTACTCTGCCGGGTTTGATTACTGCCACCCAATATTCGGGCGCGCCTTTACCGGAACCCATACGGATACCTATAGGCTTTTTGGAAACGGGTTTGTCGGGGAAAATATTTACCCAAACTTTACCGCCGCGCTTTATAAAACGGGTCATTGCAACACGCGCCGCCTCGATTTGATTGGAAGTAATCCAACCGCAAGTGGCCGCTTGCAAACCGTATTCGCCGTAATAAACTTTATTTCCTCTGTGAGCAGTACCTTTCATTCTGCCACGGAACTGACGGCGATGTTTAACTCTTTTGGGGATTAACATTATTCGTTTACCTCCTTTTTAACGGTCTTTTTACGCTTAGGAAGTATTTCGCCTCTGTAAATCCAAACCTTAACGCCGATAATACCGAACGTGGTTAACGCTTGCGCGAAACCGTAGTCGATATCCGCCCTAAGCGTGTGAAGAGGAATGCTGCCCTCGTGATACTGTTCACAGCGGGCGATTTCCGCTCCGTCAAGACGTCCGGAAACCATAGTTTTGATTCCCTTAGCGCCCGAACGCGTAGCTCTGCCCATACATTGACGCATAGCTCTGCGGAAGGAAACGCGCTTTTCAAGCTGAGCGGCAATTGCCTCTGCAACCAACTGAGCGTCCATATCGGGGCGTTTTACTTCGATAATGTTTAACACCAACGCTTTATCGCCGATAATTTTTTGAACTTCCGCCTTGATTTCCTCTGCGCCTGCGCCGGCTTTACCGATAAGCACTCCGGGACGACCGGTGTGGATATCTACGATAACTTTGCCTTCGCTGCGTTCGATAACAATCTTGCTGATACCCGATTGAAAATACTTCTTTTTAAGGAAAGAGCGGATTTTGTCGTCTTCCTTTATAAACTTGGCGTAATCCTTTTTGTCTGCAATCCACTTAGCATTCCAGTCCTGAATAACGCCGACTCTCAATCCGTGCGGATTAACTTTCTGTCCCATAAAATTCTCTCCTCCCTTTACGCTCTCTCGTCCAAAATCACAGTGATGTGACTTGTCCTCTTTAAGATACGGTATCCTCTGCCGCGAGAAACCGGTTGCATACGTTTAAGCGTAGGACCTTGATCGGCGAAACACTCTGCAACGTAAAGAGCATCTTTGTTCATACCAAGATTTACCTCTGCGTTAGCCGCAGCGGAATTCATACATTTCAAGACGGGTTCCGCCGCCGCTTTTGGCGTTGTTTTTAAAATAGCGACTGCATCTTTATAGCTCTGTCCGCGGATAAGATCCAAAACGACTTGTACCTTAGACGGAGAAATGCGAATGTATTTTGCTATTGCCTTGGGGCGTCTGTCCTTATTTTCGGCGCGCACAAGGGCTTTTGCTTTACTTCTTGTAGCCATTCCTTATTCCTCCTATCTACCGCCGCTGGTTTTACTGCCTGCGTGACCTTTAAACGTTCTCGTGGGAGCAAATTCGCCCAACTTCAAACCGACCATTTCCTCGGTGATATATACGGGAACGTGCTTTTTGCCGTCGTGTACAGCAATCGTATGTCCTACAAAATCGGGGAAGATCGTAGAACTTCTTGACCATGTTTTTAAAACCTTTTTTTCGCCCTTTTCGTTCATTTCCCTAATGCGTTTAAGCAATACGGGCTGGACATAGGGTCCTTTTTTAATCGATCTGCTCATTGTTGTTCCTCCGATTAGTTAACACGCTTCACAATAAATTTGCTGGAAGCCTTTTTCTTCTTTCTTGTCTTGTATCCCAAAGCAGGTTTGCCCCAAGGAGTTACGGGTCCGGGACGGCCCACCGGAGACTTGCCTTCGCCGCCGCCGTGGGGGTGGTCGCAGGGGTTCATTACGCTGCCGCGTACGGTAGGTCTAACGCCCATATGACGTTTTTTGCCCGCTTTACCCAAAGATACGATTTCGTGATCGAGATTACCGACTTGTCCAACCGTTGCACGGCACTTTAACAAAATCAATCTCATTTCGCCGCTTGGCATACGGATTGTGGCGTACTTGCCTTCCTTAGCCATAAGCTGAGCGAAAATTCCCGCGCTTCTTGCGATTTGTCCGCCCTTGCCGGGGTTCATTTCGATATTGTGTACGATTGTACCTACGGGAATATTTTCCAAGGGAAGGTTGTTGCCTACCTTGATGTCCGCATCGGGAGAAGCAACTACGGTATCGCCTACGTTAAGTCCCGCGGGAGCAAGTATGTAACGTTTTTCGCCGTCCGCATAATGCAGCAAAGCGATATTAGCCGTACGGTTAGGGTCGTATTCGATTGTAGCAACCTTAGCGGGAACAGCCTTATCGCGCTTAAAGTCGATTATTCTGTACTTAATACGGTTGCCGCCGCCGATGTGTCTTACCGTTATTCTACCGGTTGAATTGCGGCCTCCGGTTTTTTTGTTGGTAGCCAACAGGCTTTTTTCCGGAGTTGTCGTCGTAATCTCCTCATACGTCGAAACAGACATGAAACGACGCGCGGGAGAAGTAGGTTTATACTTTTTAATAGCCATTGTTCTATTCCTCCGTTATTAAGACAAGCTCTCGAAGAACTCGATTGCCTTACTGTCGGCTGTTAAGCGAACGGTCGCTTTTTTCCAGTCGGGAGTATGACCTTGCGTTCTGCCTTGTCTCTTCAATTTGCCTTTGATTACTGCTGTTGTTACGCTGTCCACCTTAACGCCGAAAATTTCTTCGACCGCCTTTTTAATTTCCACTTTGTTTGCGCTCTTTGCGACCTCAAACGTGTAAATTTTTGCGGGTATACCTGCGTAGCTTTTTTCCGTCAAAACGGGACGTCTTATAATATCGTAGGAATTCATAGCGAATATGCCTCCTCAATTTGCTTGATTGCGTCCTTGGTTGCAATTACCGCAACGCTGGAAACAAGTTGATACACGTTGGCGAGAGCGGCGTCCGTAACGGTAAGCTTTTCGATGTTGTTAGAAGCTCTAACTACGTCCGTGCTGTCGCCCGACACGATTACCAAAGTTCTTTTATCGCACTTAAGGTTTGCCAGCACTTCTGCCATAAGCTTTGTCTTGGGTGCGTCAAGTTTGATTTCGTCAACGATAATCAGTTCGTTGTTTGCTACCTTATAGCTGATTGCGCTGCGGAACGCCTGCGCCTTCATCTTTTTGTTTATCTTTTTAGAGAAATCTCTCGGCTTTGGGGCAAAAACAACACCGCCCTTAATCCATTGCGGAGCACGGATAGAACCTTGTCTTGCGCGGCCCGTGCCCTTTTGACGCCACGGCTTTATTCCGCCGCCGCGTACTTCGGTACGCGTCAGTGTGGATTTTGTACCTTGTCTTTGGTTAGCCTGATAAGCGACTACTGCTTGGTGAATAAGAGCTTCGTTGTATTCGCAACCGAACACGCCGTCGTTCAATTCCATTTGACCAACTTCGGCAGCTTTAGTATTTAAAACTTTATATTTCATTGTCGTATACTCCTTTCACCTTATTTTTTAACGGCGTTGCGGATGTAAACGATGCTGTTCTTAGCTCCGGGAACAGCGCCTTTTACAAGGATAACGCCCAACTCTTTGTCGACTTTTACTACAGAGAGGTTTAAAACAGTTACCTGTTCTACGCCGTAGTGACCGGGAAGATTTTTACCGGGCATAACGCGCGAGGGACTGCTTATCGGTCCCATAGAACCTACTTCTCTATGTACGGGACCCACGCCGTGAGTTTCTTTAAGTCTGTGTTGATTCCAACGTTTGATAACGCCCGAAAAACCGTGACCTTTGCTTGTGCCTGTAATATCTACATATTCGCCTGCGGCAAACGTATCGCAGTTTACCTTTGCGCCTACTTCGAGCTGTGCGCCTTCGAGTTTGAACTCGTGCAAATGCTTAACCGTTACGCCCGCATTCTTTAAATGACCGAGCTCCGGTTTGTTAAGCTTACGTTCGGGCACTTCGTCAAACCCGAGCTGAACGGCTTGATAACCGTCGCGTTCGGCAGTTTTAACTTGCGTTACAGTGCAAGGTCCGGCTTGAATTACGGTAACGGGCACCATAGTTCCGTCCGCAAGGAATACTTGCGTCATTCCTAACTTTTTACCAATGATTGCTTTATTCATAGATAAAGTTCACCTCCATATATATTCGATTGTTAATTACAGCTTAATCTTAACGTCAATGCCTGCGGGCAAGTCCAATTTAGTAAGACTGTCGATTGTTTTTGCGTTGGGGCTGTAGATGTCGATCAAACGCTTATATGTGCGCAATTCAAACTGTTCGCGCGCGTCCTTATATTTATGCGTAGCTCTAAGTACCGTAACTATTTCTCTTTCGGTAGGAAGGGGAATAGGTCCGGAAACTTTGCTACCCATCTTTTGTGCAGCCTCTACGATTTTTTCGCAAGCTAAGTCCACTAAGCTGTGATCGTAAGATTTAAGTTTGATTCTAATTTTTTGATTTGCCATATTTGTTACTCCTTTTTGTTTTATTTTACCGAACCTGCTTTTTGACGACAACACATCCGTGTGTTTCGTGCTGCGGCTTTTAATTTGGCAAACACCGTTTGCCACAAAATACCCCGCGTCAGTTTGATTTTTACGTCACTTAACGCTTGATACCGCTTAAATTTGTTCGGCCGTAACCCTCTTGGGATTACCGGGTAGACAATAAGTTATCAGTTGCTTCTGTAACCTTAAAGCATTAGCCCCTTAAATTCGCAGCTTAATTAGTTTAACACACCAGTCAAGACGGTGTCAAGGAATTTCAATAGGGAAAAAATAAAATATTATTATTTTTTTATTTCTTTTGGAATATCGTTTTTGGCGTTTTTCCGCAGCAAAAATTTAGGATTTGACGACCTATAAGTATTGCAAACTTTTTTAAAAAATAAATAACAAACGCGCGCAAAATGAACAGAGCCGCCAAAAGTCAATTTCTTTGCGTCCAACCTTAGTTTTTACATAAAAGCGGAATTTACAAATGCAAAAAATTTATTGCAGCAAAGACTTACTAATTTTTATTTTTTAAGGACAATTGATACTATTAAAAAATTTTACACACGTACACAAATTTAATCCTTACGCTGCGATGGAAGTCCGTTTCATCCGTCCGCTTATTTTGACAGCCGAAATAACGGTATTCTTTTTGCAGCAAAAATCTACGCCGTAAACCGACGTAGATTTTTTACGCATAGTCCAAACGGCACAATTATCTTGCACTGCCCGAACAAGCCTGTTTAATTAAAAATATTTTTTCAATCTTATGCACTGCGCCGCCGGGTACAAAACACTTCAACGCACACACAAAAGAGCAGCCGACACGCAATCAGTATTGCTTATATAAGATAAAAAATACTACCGATACGGCTAAGAACACCAACCCCACTATTATAAACGACCAAAACGAGCGTTTCTTTTCTTTTTGCGCTTGACGGTAATCGTAAAACGTGCGGTATTTAACTTTTGTAAGATCGCTCTTAAATAAATCAAAAAATTTAAGCATTCCGAACGCCAGCATATCGAACGCTCCGCCGTTTGTACAAAAAATCAATAAGCCGAGACACGTCATTATAATTCCGGGTACAAAAAACGCATCGCATAAATCACTCATAAGACGCGCGCCGCTTTTGACAAACGATCCTTTTCCCGCTAAAATAGAAACTACCGCTATAACGCACAGCAAAAAAGGGATTAGGTATTTTAAAATTTTTTTCATCAAAACGATCAATCCTTCTTTGTCTTTTTGGCGGTTTTCGCCGACGTTTTTTCGGCAGTCTTTTTAGTGGTTTTAGACGGCTTAGAGGTCGGTTTTTCGGTTGCTTTTGCCGCCACCGTTTCCTTTTTTGCCGACTGTGCGTCTATTTCCGCAATTTCCTGCTTATACTTTTCCAATTCCGCATCGTTACAGTAAATAAAATGTCCGGGGGCAACTTCCTGCATATAAGGCTGCTGCTGACTGTAATCGTGCTCGGCAATAGGATTGTACGATATACGTTTGCGTTGTTTTTCAAAACGCGGATCGGGCAGAGGTATGGCGGACAGCAACGATTTTGTATACGGATGCAGCGGATGCTTAAACAGCTCGTCGCTCGTGGTCAATTCCACAATTTTACCGAAATACATAACTGCAATACGGTCGGAAAAATACTTAACAACGGATAAGTCGTGGGCGATAAACAAAATCGTCAAGCCCAGACGTTCGCGCAGTTCGTTAAGCAAATTGATTACCTGAGCCTGAATGGAAACGTCTAATGCGGAAATCGGTTCGTCGGCGATAATCAAATCCGGCTGCAAAATAATTGCGCGGGCGATGCCTATACGCTGACGCTGTCCGCCGCTGAACTCGTGCGGATAACGTCCCGCATGTTCGGGAACAAGCCCCACGAGATCCAAAACCTTATAAACCTTTTCCTCGATTTCCTTTTTATCGCGAATACCGCGTATTATCAAACCTTCGGCAATTATTTCCCGTACCGTCATACGCGGATTTAACGACGCAATCGGGTCCTGGAAAATCATCTGCATCTTGTTCATGATGCGGTCTTTGGATGCAAGACGTAATTCTTCCTTCTGCTGAATTTCCAGCTCTTTACGCTCTTCCTCGGTGCCCGCCGCAACAAGTAACGGTTCGTACTTATTGCGAACAAGCTGCATTTGGTGCTGTGCGTACAGCTTATTGCAGTTTTTATGATCGTATTTTGCGCTTCTAATCAAAGCCGTCTGCTCGACAATTAAATTGTTCAAATCTTCGTTGATTTTGGCAATTTTCTGTTCACGATCGGGACTTTCGGGCTGTTGTTTAAGCTCTTTAATTTCTTTGTTCGCTTTTGCCTTAGCAGCTTTAATATTTTCTTTATAATTATTAAAACCTGCGCAAATACGCTGACCTTCAAAGTACACCGAACCGCCCGTAATATCGTATAGACGGATTATCGAACGTCCGGTTGTGGTTTTTCCGCAACCGCTTTCGCCTACCAAACCGAACACTTCGCCTTTGTAAATATCAAAGCTGATATCGTTTACGGCTTTTAATTGTTGTCTGCCCATCTTAAAAAACTGCTGAAGGTGCTGAACAGACAGCAAAACCTGCTTTTCGTCTGCCATATTACTTTACCTCCTTAGACATTCTTTCTATACGGTCCGTAACAATTTTAGGCGGGGTAACCTTGGGTGCATTGGGATGCAGCAGCCAAGTTGCCGCAAAGTGCGTATCGCTTATTTGGAACATAGGCGGTTCTTCCTCGAAGTCTATTTCCATAGCGTACTTGTTACGCGCGGCAAAAGCGTCGCCTTTGGGCGGAAATATCATATTAGGCGGAGTTCCGGGGATCGCTTCCAGCTTTTCCTTTGTGTCAAGGTCCGGCATAGAGGACAGCAACGCCCACGTATACGGATGACAAGGCTTGTAAAATACGTCTTCCGCCGTGCCGTATTCCACTATTTTGCCTGCGTACATAACGGCGATTCTGTCCGCCATATTTGCAACTACGCCCAAGTCGTGCGTAATAAATATTACCGATAAATGGCGTTCCGCCTTAATACGGTTAATCAACTCCAAAATCTGGCTTTGAATAGTTACGTCTAACGCGGTTGTAGGTTCGTCGCAAATAAGGATATCGGGGTTTGCCGCAAGCGCGATAGCTATAACTACACGTTGGCGCATACCGCCCGAAAACTCAAACGGATACTGATTGTACCTTATTGCCGGTTCGGGAATACCTACCTCTTCCAACAATTTGAGTGCATTGGCTTTTGCCATTTTTTTAGTAACTTTGTACACTACCGCCGAAGCCTGTTCTTTAAGATAGTCTATCAAAGCCACCATTTCCGTCTTGCTGTCAAATTTATCGGCGTTTTCTATAGCATTGCGGTAAGTTGCGCGCAGCTTATGCAGAACCGAACGAATATTTTTCTTTGCAAGTTCCAAATCCACCAACGCCGCGGGAACAACCTTCCAATCCGGAGTTTTGTTTTTAGCGACAAGATCGTTATATTTTGCCTGCTGTCTGTCAAAGCGGGCTTGCTCCTTCGGGTTTTTGGCTAAACCTGCAAAATACTTGTTAAGCACGTCGCGCAAACTGGAATGGAACGTATATTCTATGGGATTTTTAACAACGCTTAAATCGTCAATCGCCGTTTCCACTTGCAAAGACAAATCTTTTGCAATTTCGTAAGCGGTTTTCTTATCGATTTCTTCCTGACGGAAAAAGTCCAAAGCGCTGTCGGTTTTTTCCAGCAATGCCCTTTTAAGGATAATTTTTTTGCTATGGTTGTAGTCGAGAGCCTGACGTCCTTCGTCGATAAATCTCAGCATAAACTCGTCGTCCAAATACTTACGAGTCATAGCCGTTAATTCCTCGATAGGCATATCGTCGACGTTTGCTTCGGGGTTGCGCATCATATAATACCCTAACGTAAAATAGTTGGGTTTTTGACGCTGCGCCGCTTTATCCAAAATATCAACTATATCCGTTAAAGCGTCGACTGACGATTGCGTAAAATGCTTTTTGTCCGCAGCGTTTTGCGCGTTTGCAATTAAGACGTTTAAGTTATTTTGCAAACGCTCGTCCTTAACTACGATGTCGGGGTGATACGTGCCCTCGATATGCTTTAATACGCTATTTAAAATTTTCTTTTCGTCGAGAGGTTGGTTTTTAGAAGCTAAAAACAACGTGTTTTCTATATCCAACTTTAATTCCACCGTGTGACGGTAAATTACGTTATATGCGCTTTCCAGTTTGGTACCTGACAAACAAAAGCTGTCAAAGATCTTGCACTGCTCGTTATTATGCGCTATTTTTTCCTTATTGTCTGCCGCAATTTCGTCCATTACCGCATTTAAAACCTTTAACTTTCCGTTAAAGTTTTTGCGGGCGTTACGTCTTGACGCCGAGCTTTTTAAAAGCATAGCTTCGGTAAGCTGTTTGCCCACTTTCATAATGGGGTTTAAACTGGACATTGGGTCCTGGAAAATCATTGCGATTTTATCACCGCGAATTTTATGGAATTCCTCTTCGCTTATTTTAAGCAAATCCTGTCCGTCGTAAATTATTTCGCCGCCTTCCACAATAGCATTGCCTGCAAGTATGCCTATAATAGCGCGGTTTGTAACGGACTTTCCGCTGCCCGACTCGCCTACGATTGCCAACGTTTCGCCCTTATAAAGGTCAAAACTGATATCGCGCACCGCCTGCACCTTACCGCCGTCCGTACGGAAAGATATTACTAAGTTATTTACTTCAAGTTTCTTTTCCATATCTTATCCCTCCGTACCGCGCAGCGACGGGTTAAACGCATCGCGCAAACCGTTGCCGAATAAGTTAAAGCTTAGCATCAACAGCGCCAAAAATACAGACGGGAATATCGCAATGTGCGGATAGTCCATCAGCTTGGGCTGTCCCAACGCAATTAACGTACCTACGCTTGTAATATTTCCCGACTGCAAATCGATAATACCTAAATAAGTTAAGCTTGTTTCGGAAAATATCATACCGGGTATTATAAGCGCACAGCTTGTTACCAATGTTCCCAGCGAGTTAGGGAAAATATGTTTCCATATAATACGTCTGTCCCTTGCGCCCAACGTTCTTGCCGCCAAAACGTATTCCTGATTTTTAAAGCGGTAAAACTGCATACGGGTACTGCTTGCCATACCGATCCATCCGGTTACTATAAACGCCAAAAACAATATCAATATCTGGCTTGTTTCCGCCATATGGTATTTAAGCAGCGTTATTACAATCATAATGGGCACCGCAGACAATATATCCGTAACACGCTCCATTACTATGTCTACGGCTCCGCCGTAGTAACCCGCGATTGCGCCGTAAATAGCTCCTATAAACATATTGACGGCGGCTATACAAATAGCAAATATAAACGAAAATCTAGCGCCGCTTGCCAAATTAACAAATACGTCTTTACCTTCGTAAGTTGCGCCGAACAAAAACATCGGTTCGTCGATACCGTCTTTCAGTTCGTAACTGTGATAGTATCTGTAATATTCGTAATAGTTTAATCTAACTTCCACATCGCCGCCCGATACGGGAGAAGCATAAACGTAATAATACGTTTCGCCGTCACGTACTATTCCGTCCTGTCCTTCTATTCTCAGCGAATGGTATCCGTCGTTCAAATTTTCGGCAGTTTCACTCCAATATGCGGGGATAACGTTACCTTCAGCATCCAGTACGGGATTAAGTTTACCGTTTACCACCTTGGTTTGATAATAGTAATTGGCGTCTTTTTTAAAGTTGATATGGTCGGGACGGGCAGAGGTTCTGAGCGTCGGATACAATACCTGACGGTTTGTTTCGTCCTGATACTTTTGTATATTCTCATAACGCTCGCGGTCGATTTGCATATATTTACAGCCCCACATGTGATAGGAATCCAATCTGTAACCGTAAAACCCGTCTTCCAACACGTCGTACTTTTGATTTTTAATCGCGTAATGTCCGCCGTTTCCTTCTTTTGCATTGCTTAATTCTTCACCCATCCAGTAATAGTACGAAAAATTAAGTTTATTTTCTTTTACGTAAGAACAGCCGTCCCAAAAGTTTGTATTTGCAAACAATTTAGACTTAGGCAGCGTTCCCAAATATATGTTGTCGTAATATTTTACGGTGTAAGAAGTGCACCACGGAGCAATAATTGCAAACAGAATCAAAAGCGCTATTACAATCGCCGCCACTACCGAACCTTTATTTTTGCAAAAGCGCATAAAAGCGTCGTAAGCGTAGCTGCGAGGTTTCGTTACAAATTTTTCGTCGTGCGAAGTTCTTTCGCCGCCGACCATAGCAAACTTTTCCGCCGGAATAGCGCTGTATTTTTCAAATTGTTTGTTGTCCATACTATCTCGCCCCCATTCTAATACGCGGATCGATTATCCCGTAGGATATATCCGTAATAATACCCGCCGCTAATCCTACCAAGCAGTAAAATCCCGACAGGAACATAAAGAAGTCGTAGTCCTGCGCGTTAATAGAAGTCAAGTACAACGCTCCGACTCCGGGAATGGAAAACATCTGCTCTATGATGAGCGATCCGGACAAGACTGCAATAAACTCGGACAAAATGGACGGGAAAATCGGCACCATAGCGTTACGCAAAGCGTGACGTAACGTCGCCTGTCCGCGGGTAAGTCCTTTGGTGCGCGCAAGCAGCATAAACTCGCTTGTAAGCACTTCGGTAAGTTCGGCGCGGGTAAAACGCGCATAGCCCGCTATACTTCCCAAACACAGCGAAAACACTGCCGGCAGCATGCTCTTAAACATTTTCCAACTGAAATAATCGTATCCCGGCTCCATACGCAAAGGAAACCAACCTAATTTAAAGCAGAACACGTACATAATAACAAGAGCATATACTATCGACGGCACGGAAATAAGCACGACTACGCCTGTAGAAATAACGTGGTCCTGCCATTTGTTCTTTTTGAGCGCCGCCAAAATTCCCAAACCGAGACCTATGGGAACGCCTATTATAGTGCTGTAAATATTGATGAGGATAGTCGGGGGCAGTCTGGTCATAAACGCTTCCAATACGGGTCTGTTACGATAAGCGGGCATAGTCATTCCCACGCCGAAATCGCCGTACTTAAAAACACGTACGACGTACGACCACAACTGCTCCATTATAGGAACTTTATCGTATCCTACGATGTGACCGTCTGCGTTGTACTGCAAATTAGTTATATAGTGACGGGACTCCATTTCGTACAGCAGTTGATCTTTCGTTGAGCCCGGTGCGCCCTGAATATTGATAGGAAGCAGTTTTATAAGTACAAAGCATACAAGCATTATTACGGCAAAACACATTAACATCAGCCCGATACGCTTTAATATATACTTAAACATATACATATGTTTTTCTCTCCTTGCTTACAGTCAAGATAGCGGGGACGTATACGCCCCCGCTAATTGACATGGTTTTACGTTAAATTAACTTAATCCGCCTGAGACGTTTTGTAGAACGAACTCAAATCGTTGTTGTGTTGAGCGAGGAATTCCGCCCATTCAACGTCGTTGTAAACGTATCTCGTATAGCGAGCTCCGCCAAGACCCATAAAGGTATTATAAGTCGTAGTTATATTATGATTTCTTGCGGTATTAAGATAAGCGTTGTAGTCGTTAGCAACCTGAATCGTATAATGTTGACTCAATGCGTACTCTTCCAGCATCGCAAGGATTTCCAAACGCACTTCAACGGGGCAGTAGCCTTCGCTCCAGTTGTGAGAAGCGCCTTCCGTCATTCTTCCGTTCAAACTGTTAAACCAGTCTCTGGTAGTCAACGTAAACGTTTGACCTGCGCCTTCGTAATTTCCTGCGGGCATAGTTTTCGTTATCGTAGCCTTCGTATCCATGTAACCATGGTAAGACAAGTCGCCGAAACCGAGATAGCTATCCATAGAGGTAAAGGGGTAGAACACGGCTCCGCCGATACCTGCAATACAGTAAATTTCAAATTTACCGTCGCGGAAATCGTCAGCGGATTTTTGTGAGTTGGTTTCTATAATTTCTACCTTTATCTTACCTTGCAATTCGGAGCCTTCCGTAAGCTTGTCGATACAGGACTGCAACAGTTCCGCTCTTCTCGCCGCTTTATCGCTAAATTTACCGAGTCTTAAAACGATATTCTTGGAGGGATCGTAAGCATATTTTTCATCTTTTAATTCTGTAATTGCAGAAGCGAGCTTTTGCTTTGCCAAAGACAAATTGTAACCTGTCATTGCGTCGGTCGCCGCGTCGATATCGGCGTACACGGTTGTTCCGTCCGTCCACTTTCCGGCACCGTTAAGAGTAAAGCCGTATGTGCGGAGCAAAGCAGACTTTGCCGCATCGGATTCACGGTAGGACAGCGAGTTTTCGGGATCGTAGTAGTATCCGGGTCCCAACAAGCCGAGACCTATTTGCATTCCTACTAATTGGTCTTCAACAAACGCGTTTCTGTCAAATGCCAGCGACAGCGCCCAACGGAAATCTTTTATTGCCAATATAGTGTTGTTTTTGCCGCTGTTTTTCAAAACGGAAAGATTGCTGTACAACTGAATTCCGTACGCGGTCGCACTGGAAGCAGGTGTAAACATAGCGTAGTCGGAGTTTTGATATTCGGCAGCGGTTGCTCCCAAGTAGGAGAATTCCAAATCGTCTATTTCACCTTTCCAGAATGCCAATTTTGTGGCTTCTTCTTCGGCGATTACTTCAACTACAAAGCGGTCTGCAAGGTATTGATCTCTGTTTTCTTCTATACCGTAACCGAACCAGTTTACGTTTCTTTCAAGTATAAATTGTTTGTCTACTTGGAAAGAAGCCAATTTATAGGGTCCCCAGCTTGCGGAAGTTTCTACGGACGTATTGTATGTTGTCGTCCATTTATCCGAACCTTGCGCAGGTTCTTTTTTAAGTCTTTCGTACAAATCTTGTTTAACAAGAGGAAGGCTTGCGTTGGAAATCGTGTAAGATAATTTTCCGTCTTCTCTAAGCCAACTCTCGGGGTCGTCCAATACCACTACCAAATGCAAATCGTCTTCCGCATAGATACCGACCTCGTCAAACGTCATAG
Organism: uncultured Christensenellaceae bacterium; assembly: GCA_910587795.1. GTDB lineage: Bacteria > Bacillota > Clostridia > Christensenellales > CAG-314 > Fimimonas. The sequence goes on along the minus strand of CAJUNH010000007.1, from coordinate 52,028 downwards.
CGGCAAACGCCTGAGTCATAAACACAAAGCCCAATGCGTCTTCTTGCATTCCGAACGGAGCAAGGCATTTTGCCAACGCCGCCAAAGTGTCATCGGTTACAGTCGCTTTACCGTTAGTTTTGTCGGCCATAGCGCCTTCCAAAACCGCCCAAGCCTCCATATCAAACGGGTTGTCGTCTTGAGTTGAATAAACGTCAATATAATCGCCGAGAGAATCGCCGTCCAATAAAGCGATGCCCGTACGCAATCCTAAATAAATGGAATGACCTTGGTAGGTGTAAACTCCGTCGGCGCCCTTATCGAGATTATCCAGAGTAAGACCGTCCAGAGGCAAGTCTACCGTTCTGCCTTGATAATAATAATTCTTGGCGTTGTGAACTTTCATTCCGTTAGCAGTCCAATAGTTGTTTGCACGGAAAGGCTGAAGCAAATAGTTGAGCTGTTCCTTCATAGAGTACACGAAATCGCCCGCTTTGATGGGAGTTCCGTCGTCCCAAGTGAGGTCGTCGCGCAAAGTAAATCTCCAAGCATATCCGCCCTGAGCCTTTTGTGCGGCAGTCAAACCCCACTTTGCGTCTACAAGAGAAGTTACGTCTTCCAACCTAGTTGCCGCTTCGTAAGTTACGATGTGATGTTCGAAATCGATATTATCGACGTTCAATTTACCGTCCGCGGTAACTCTGCCCTTGGAAGGATCTTTCAAAGCATAGTCGTACCCGAAGAACGAGGAAATCGTGTTATTGATAATTACGGTATCGTCGTTATTTTGATAGTCCATTTCGTTCCAGTTGGACGGAGTGTTCTTCATAGAACTCTTGCTGGTATAGCTTTGTCCGTCGTCGGTGTATATTCCGCCTACGGTAACCTTACATGATACAGAAGATTTACCGCTGGTAGCCGTAATAGTAGCCGAGCCGACTTTTACCCCAGTAACTACGCCTTCTTTAGAAACCGTAGCAACCGATGCGTCGCTGGTAGTCCAGTCGAGTTTTTGCGAACCCTTACTGAATTTAACGACAAGAGGCATCGTCTTACCTACCGCAACGTTCGCGGTATCTGTTGAAATCGTCATTGTGGCGGTTGTATCGCAAGCAGCCAAAACAGTAACAACGGAAGACAATGCTAAAACCAGTACCAGAACGGCGGTTAACGCTTTTTTTGTTCTAACTTTCATTGTTTTTTCTCCTTCATGATTTTTATATTGAATCCTATTTGTATAGGGCACAATCGACTTATTAACCTTTTTGCTTAACGGAGCAAATGCCGTTATTGTTTTCGTCCCAAACCCGTACGCAATTATTTTATATATAAAAAATCCCGAAACCGCGCAAGGACAACCACACTATTTATAAAATAGTATACTACTCGCCCTATAAGCAATTTCGAGTTACTCACTACCAAGACCTATTACGTTCCGTGCTAATCGAACAACCCAAAGAACCTTCGGAGCCGCACAAATACGGCGAGTTAACTATTCTTTAGTTGATAATGTGATTATTCTACCATATACTTTTAAATACCGTCAACTGATTTTACATATTTTTAAGCAATTTTTAAACTTTATTTTATTATTTTTGGCAATTTTTTGATAAATGATTACAGAAAACCCCCTTAGTAATAATACAATTCTGTTATTTTTGGCTTTTTATGCAAATGTATTGCTGCAAAAATTATTTGTTCTTACAATATATGATAAACAGATTTGTTTGCGTCATAAAAATCATCACAAAATTATTAAAATAAAACGGCAAAATAATTTTTTCTGTCTGCAAAACAACTTTGCGCTTAAACAATAAAAACTTTAAAATAGAAACAACATCGTCGAATTAACTTTTACATCGTAATATGCTGCTCCCCGTATACGTTTAGAAAGAGAGAAACAAACCTTAACAATTTAAGCGCGCAAACACATTGCCGATTTACGTTCACTGCGACCGATATAACACACAAAAAATTATTTTTTGCGCAATTATATCGTAAAACAAATATGTTAAATCAAATAAATTATTTTTAAGCCTTTTACGGTGTAATTAAACCAAATTAGGTTTCGTTAACCACCGTTAATTGCTTAATTATAGAAATTTATAAAAATCAAAATTAAACAAAACAAGTATTTATTGAATTTGCCCCGCATACAATTAACCGAATACTTTTAAGCGGAGATAGTTTATGAAAAAAATTATATGTTTGTTACTGGCACTTTGTTTAATTACCGGCGTAATCACACTGGCGGCGTGCGGCGCAAACCCAATAGACAAGGCGGCAAAGGACGCCAACGTATACACTATTGCAGCGTCTTACGACGATACGTCGCATATTTTATCCGCGATGCAAACGGTGGAGATTACAAACCGCAGCGAAAACTCCGTTACTTCGGTTAAATTCCACATTTATGCAAACGCTTACCGCGAAAACGCGTCCACACCCGTAGTACCCAACACTTACCATGCAAAAGCATACGTCAACGGCGACAGTTACGGAGATATCGCTTTCGATTCCGTAAAAGTAAACGGAAATGCCGTTGCGTACACCATCGAAGGAGAGAATCTGGATATTCTGTCCGTACCTTTGGCAGAAGAATTATTCCCCGACGGCAAAACGACGATAGAAATGACCTACCAAATACAGCTTGCAAATATACGCCACCGCTTAGGTTATACCGATAACACGGTAAACCTCGGCAACTGGTACCCCGTATTATGCGTAATGTCCAACGGGGGATACGATTGCACGCCGTATTATAATATAGGCGACCCGTACGTTACCGACGTTGCAAACTACGACGTAACGATAAAACTTCCGTCCAACTACGTTGTTGCTTCCAGCGGAGCGTTGGAAGAAGCCACGCAGGACAACGGATTTACCTGCTACAACTATAAAGCAAACGCCCTGCGCGATTTTGCTTTGGTAATGTCTAAGAACTTTAAAAAGTTATCGCAGCAAGTAGGCGATACGCAAGTAAACTACTATTACTACAACGACGCAAATCCCGAGCAAAGCTTGGCAACCGCGGTAGGTATGTTGGATTTTCTTAATAAAAACGTGGGTGGTTATCCCTACTCCGTATACAGCGTGTGCGAAACGGACTTTTGCTACGGCGGAATGGAATACGGCGCGCTTGCAATGGTAACAAGCGGATCCAACGCGTATACCGAAGCGATTGCACACGAAACCGCACATCAATGGTTTTACGGACTTGTAGGCAACAACCAAATAACAAACGCCTGGATGGACGAAGGACTTGCAGAGTTTTTGACGTATATGTATTTGGACGAAACGGACGCGATGCCTATCGAAAACTCCGTTAAAGCCGTAACAAAAACATACGTTAGTTACGTAGACGTACTTAACCACTACTACGACAACGTAGACACGTCCTTTAGAGCGTTAAACGAATACAAAAACGATAACGAATACGTAGTGTTTACTTACGTTAAAGGCAGCTTACTGTTTGGAACGCTGTACGAGGTTATGGGCAAAGCCAAATTTACAAAAGCGCTTCAAAACTATTTTGACGGAGCAATTTGCACCATTGCCGCCCCCGACCAAATGATAAACGCATTTACAGGCGTCAGCGGACAGGAACTGGGCAAGATATTTACCGACTTTATCGAAGGAAAAGAAATTATATCTCAAATTATACAATAGTACTTAGCTTTTATTATAAGAATCAAAAATCAAAATAAAAAGTTCACACCGAAAGATGTGAACTTTTTGTTTGCTTTATTAAGTGTGTTGCAAATAATTATTTGCCCAACTTGCTAAGAGCGTCTTGTACAGCAAGAATAACACGTGCTGCGGATTGCGTAGAACCTGTAATTACAGTGTTGCCTGTAACTTCGGCTTTACCGGATGTCTTATCGATTGTAGCTTTATAAGCGTTAACCGTTTCCACGGTTTTACCTACAAAATGATTCTCGATAAAATCGGCATAAGCAGCTTCTGTTCTGTCGTGTCCTTCCCAACCGTAATCTTTGTTGTCGGGAGACGTTCTAATGTATCCGCTTTCCTCGTCGGTATAAAGTTTAACAGCCGTGATAACGCCGCCTTTAACGGTAACGTCAACTTTTGCGCCGTACTCTTTTCCGTGGTTGGTGTAATGAATTTCGCCGGTAACTGTTTCGCCTTGATCGCATGCAACGAAAGCTATTACGGAAAGAGCCATAACGATTGCAAGAGCAAGAATCAAAATCTTCTTCATTGTTTTTTCTCCTTCAAAAATATATTTATCTGCAAGTATCCTCGCAAATCATAGGTATTTTATCACAAGAAACATTTTAAAGCAACTTTTTTACCGTTACAGTCTTATAAAAAATATTGATATAACGATAGATTTTTGCTAAATTACAAAGAAAATATTTCGTCGTAAACTATCACGGCAACAATAAATTACAATGCGTAAAATAATTATCGGCAGATATATAACAAACGCACCGTTATACGTTGTCAGTATGCACGGGCGACTAACGCAACAACCAAATTATCGCCCTTATGTCCGCAGCAAGTGCAAACGTTTTGGAAAGGTTTTTCATCCAGCATTACGCGTACGGTCGCTTGGAATTTTTCCTTAAACATCGCTTCGCAGGCAGGATCTTTATCCCACACCACTTTTGCAAAACATTTACTGTCCAGAACTTCGCCCAGTTCCTCCATATTACGGGCGAGTTTGACGTGAGCGTCGCGGAAAGCCAGCGACTTATTGTACATATTTGTTTGGATTTCGTCCAACAGCGACGCCACGCCGTTTGCAACCGCGTCTATAGCCATTTCAGCCTTTTGGCAAGTATCGCGGCGGGCGTAAGTAACAACGCCTTGTTCGATATCCCGCGGTCCTACCTCTATACGTACGGGAACGCCCTTCATTTCCCATTCGTTAAACTTCCAGCCCGGCGACTGATCGCGTACGTCAAGTTCTACGCGAACGCCTTGCCTACGTAAACTTTCGGCTATTTCGGCGGCTTTTTCCGTAACGCCCGCTTTGTGAGCCGCAACGGGGATTACCACTGCCTGTACGGGGGAAACTTTCGGCGGAAGCACCAAACCGCGCTGATCGCCGTGCGCCATAATAATTGCGCCGATTAAGCGTGTAGACACTCCCCAACTGGACTGCCACACGTATTTGTGGGTACTGTCTTTATCCAAAAACTGAATATCGTATGCGCGGCTGAACTTTTGACCGAAGTGATGAGTTGTGCCTGCCTGCAAACTTTTACCGTCCAGCATCATAGCTTCCATACCGTAAGTTGCTTCGGCGCCGGCAAATTTTTCCTTTTCGCTCTTTTGACCGATAAACGTAGGCATTGCCAAAACGTCGCGTGCAAAGTCGTGATACAAATTCAGCATATCCAGCGTTTCTTTCAGCGATTCTTCGCGTGTGGCATGTATAGTGTGTCCTTCCTGCCACAAAAATTCGCTTGTCCTAAGAAACGGACGGGTTGTCTTTTCCCAACGCATTACGTTTGCCCACTGGTTGAGTTTTAACGGCAAGTCGCGGTAGCTGTTTATCCATTTGGCAAACATTGTGCTGAAAATCGTTTCGCTGGTAGGACGTACCACGCAAGGCTCGGCAAGAGTTTCGCCTCCGGCAACCGTAACCATAGCCACTTCCGGAGCAAACCCTTCTACGTGTTCCGCTTCCTTATCCAACAAGCTTTTTGGTATAAGCAACGGGAAATACGCGTTTTGATGTCCAGTAGCCTTAAAGCGGGCGTCCAATTCCTTTTGGATATTTTCCCAAATGGCGTAGCCGTACGGGCGTATTACCATAGTACCTTTTACGGGACCGTAGTCTACAAGCTGCGTTTTAATTACAACGTCGGTGTACCATTGAGGAAAATCCGTATTAATGTCGGCAATTTCCTTTACAAATTGTTTATCTGCCATAATCGGTCATCTCCTATTGCCGTATATAACGGCTTTTACTCTCACAAGTATAGTGCAAGGGTTTATTTTTGTCAATTTACGCAATGCATTTTTGACAAAAAAATAGCGGGACTTTTATTAAAGCCCCGCCGAATTTATATATCTAATTATATTAGTCTTTGTCGTCCTCGTCGGTATCTGCAACAATGGTAAGGATAACGGAACTGCTGTTTGTTTTTGTTTCCGCGTCAAACTTTACTGCCGTTACCGATCCGCTTGCTACGGTTATTACGTATTCGCCTACGATATCGGGCATATACCAGTTAGATGCTGCGGCAAGGCTTGCTCCGTACGCTTGCACAACGGGCGTTTCCGCAGACAAGTCTACTTTGTATGCAATGTTATTGGACGTATAGTACAATATATCGCCTTCGATACGGTTAAACGTAATGGAATTATCGTTTTGCACGGGATTGACTATTACTTTATCGCCCTCGCTGTTACGGATATAAATACCGTACATTGTAGTTCCGCTGACGGTTGACGAGTCGGCATAAACAACCGTGTCCTTGTATCCGTAGAAGGAACTGAACGACGACGTTTCGCCTGCAAACGCCACTTGATCCTTAACGGAATCGGTTGCATAATACAAGCATTTATTGCCTATAGCGGAGTTTGTGCTATCCGACATTGTGTAGTATACGTATCCGTTATTAACGGAAGTTACCGAATATGTTACGGTGGATTCCTTTTTGCCTTCGGGGATTTTGTTTTCCACTAAAACTTTATGTTCGGCTTGTCCCGCTTTGAGAGAACAAACAGAACCGTCCTCATCCAAATAAACTACCGCTTTGCCGGCAAAGTCGAACTGTGCGCTGGCGGTTTCCTCTATCATTACGATTTTACTGCCGTCGGCAACGTTGATATTGCCGATTTCCTTATCCATAATATAAGTTGCAACCACTTTACCGTCAATCTCGTTCAGCATTACCTGCGCGGCGTTGTTTGTAAATACGTAATGACGCTGCGGATCGCTTCCGTCCAATTTAAAGCTTGTAAGTACGCTCTGGTTTGTTTGGGTGTTACCGCCTGCGGTCAACTCGTCGTTGGGGGTAAGCATATACAGTCTGTCGCCGAAAATAAATATACCGTTAAGCTGTTGAGACGTGGAGTTAGCGCTGTAATAGAAGTTGGGAACCACAATCTGCGCAGCCTCTTTCAAACGGTTTGCAATTTCCTTTGTGCGCGCGCTGCTTGACGTAAAAGTAGAATCGTCGTATACTGCAAACAGATTTTCGATATCCGCAACCTTAATGCGGGCAACCGCGCCGACGCGTGTTTCTATTTGTTCGTATGTGTTTGCGGCAGACGAATTGGACTCGTAACCGTTGATATAATAAATCCATTCGCCGTAACGCACCGCGCTGCCGCCGTTACTGGAAACTTCGCCTTGTGCGGGCATTTCGACAGGTTTAAACGCATTACCGTTGCACGCCGTTAACGTAACGGCAACAACCATAATTACAGCTACCGTCAAAAAAATCATTGATTTTGTCGATTTGTGTTTGAACATTATACTACTCCTTGAATCTATAACTTCGGCGCATTGCCGAAATGTATACACTACATAGGCTTTAATTATAATGCATTAAATAAAAAAAAGCAACACTTTTGGCATATTTGATATTTTAGTTTGCTTTATTTACGCCGATTTTTTAATTAATTATTTACACAGTTTCGTTTAAAGCGGTTATTTGCCCCGTTTGCGCGTCCTGAAAAAGCATCCAAAAGCCCACGGGAGAATTTTCCACATACACAAAGTCCTTATCGCTGAAACCCTCTTGTTCGGCAGGCAAGCCGTAACATATGTAACGTATAACTCCCTTATCCTGCAACACGCCCAAAACAAAATACTTAGGCGAAGACGGAAAGTCGATTCTTACAAAAAACGATTCCATATATTTATGTATCAAAGGGTAATACGGCGGAAACTGAACAAAAACTTTACAGATTTCGGTCTTGACGGATTCGTAATAATCGCTGCGGCTGCCCGCGGCGTAGTATCGCTCGAACGCCGCGCTGTAATCGGCAACGCTTTTGTAACGTTCGTCCGCGCGCGATTTGATTTTGTCCAGGTCCATTCCCTGATAAAAATTATCGGTAGACGCAACAAACTGCTCGTATACGGTTTGCTGTTCCTGTTCGGCAGCCGTTTTTTCGTAAATTAAATTTTCCTTTTGGCGGAACAATACGTCGCACACCGAACTGTCGCCCACGTATGACCGCGCAACTTCGTAGCACTTATCCTCCACTTTTATAAGCATACACCCTACGTTATCCAAATTTTGCCTAGGCAAAGTAAACGTTGCGTTATTTAACGTGCTTAGCTGTTTGGATATGCGTTCGCGTCCGAACCCCAACAAAAGCCACCACTCGCCGAATGATTTGACGTCGGCATTTGTTACAAAAACCGTAACGGAAGTTGCCGAGGCAGAATTATTGATAAGCTTAACCATACCGCACAATTCCTTGTTACGCTCGGCAAAACGTTTGTCCGTTTGTTGAAGGATAAGTATACGCTTGCAATACATATTACGCCACCCCTTATAACTCGCCATAATATTTTTTATAATGATAGTACTTCGATTATATATTATATTGTAAAGTTGTGGAGAATAATGACATTTATTGTTTGCCTACGGCAATTACCGTCTCGGTACATGCGTTGATATACGAATAGAAAATCGAGGCATTTGCTAAAAATAAAACGGCATAATTAAGGACGGACTAAAATTTTATGTGTATTTTATTTGTTTTGGCGAAAAAAGTTTGCAATTATATCGTACACAAATAACACTTACACAAAACACTCGCTTTAAAGCGTAGTACGATGTAATTAAAATCGATAGAGTTCCGTTAAACAAATTAATTATCCAATTATATATTATTCGTAATTTTAAATAAAACGGAGTTTCCCTGCAACGGCGTACAACGCCTAAAAACGTTCTGCTTTTAGGGTGATAGCCAAAGGAAACTCCGTTACGTTTATTATTTTGTTTCTGCGGATTTATACGAAGCCGCCGACAGCGTTTTGATATTTAACTTTGCTGCGATTTGACCGAATATCGCTTTCATTGCGGTATCTATTCCGCTGCCGTCGGTATAATCGCATTTAAGATAAAAGTCTACGCGGTTTTGATTGACAAGGTAAGTAGAATCGGTAGGCTTTTTATAAACGCCTATTGCGTAGCCGCCGCGCTGGCGAACCAACTTCATACTGGGTACGTCGGTAAGTCCGTCGCCTATGTACACCATTTGATCAAACGGAACGACTCTTTCGTCGCGGGACATATACATATTAAGTTTTGCGTCCTCGCCCAAATCCTCAACACCCTTGTTTATACGGTATAAAAACTGCGTTTTGCTTGTGTAGTTGATTGCAATGCTCGGCCACAAAGGCTCGTCGTTATCATCGTAAAGATAATCGCACGCAAAAATATTGTAAAACTCGTCGGCAATATCGCAGCCTTCCACCATAGGTTTAAGTCCGCAAGACAATATATAATGGCGCACTTCCAATCCCAAACTATCGCCGTAAGCGTTTATGCGTTTAAACCATTCGCGTACGCCTTTAAAAAACTGCACGCCTTTGCCCATTTCGCGGAGAGACTCGCGGGAAAGAGATATTTTTTTATCCTTTGCTTCCCTTGCCATAAGATACATGTACGCTAAAATATGGTCCATCTGCGCTTGATGTGCAAGTTCGTCCGTCTTTGCCCAAAACTCCGCCGCTTTCATACCCAACGCGGGGATAAAGGTAAATTCCTGCATATCGCGCGTAGACAGAGTATTGTCAAAGTCGTATATTAAAGCCACTATGGGTTTACTCATAAAAACCTCCCGTTATAAAATTTACATTCTATTAAAACAACTATCAACTACAGTTTAAACACTATCGCAGTTTGCGGAGCAAGCACGGTATGTCCGTCTTTACGGCTAAACGTGTTTACTTGAAGCAGAACTTCCCCCACGTCCGTATTTAATACGCGCTGCCCGTCCGTAGGATTAAAGGCAACTGCAATATTACCGCCTCTTTTGTAGCACAATACGCCGTCGTCCGTCAGTTGCAGCACCTCAAAATCCGCCGAAGCTTGCAACTCGGGATTGGAATGCCGAAGAACGTTTAACGACTTAACGAGATGTAACAGCGAGGAAGCAGAATCAATTTGATCGTTTACGCAGGGCGCGTCGTTAGAACGGTCGACGTCAAGATACAGCTTATCCGCATCCGCAGAGGAAAATCCCGAATTTTTCGCCTTACCGTCCCATTGCATAGGCGTACGGCTGCCCGTGCGCTGGTATCCGCCCTCTTTGGAAATTTGAGGAAGATAACGCATGCCGATTTCGTCGCCGTAGTAAACAAACGGCGCGCCCGGCATTGTAAGCAAAAACACGTAAAACAGTTTGAGTTCCTGTCCGTTTAAAGTATATGCTACGCGGGGAGTATCGTGATTGCCGCTGATTATGCTTATGTAACCGTTGTCCTTAGTTTCGGTCAGTTCGGCAATATATTTACTGAGCATATCTTTTGCCGAAACGTGCGCCGTCTTGCAAAAATAACTGCGGTTTACGCCATTTTCGTCCATTTGGCGCGTTGCGTAATGCAGCAGTTTTCCGTGATGGTCCAACATAAAGTCGCAATGGAAACCTGCCATATTAATCGAGCGCGGAGCGTTACACCACTCGGATACAAGCACCGCTTCGGGGTAGTCGGCGTCAAACATTGCGCGCGCTCTGCGCCACAGGGAAGCCGTCGCCGTTTTATCTTCGTCGTTTTTTACAAGGCTGTCCGCCATATCCACCCGAAAACCGTCACAGCCGTGATCCAGCCAAAAACGCATTACGTTAAGCATTTCGTCAAAAGTTCCTTTAACGCGTTTGTCGGTGTAAGATATCTGCCATGCAGGATGAGTTATCTTGTTAAAACCGAAGTTCAGCGCGGGCTGAGATAAAAAGAAGTTTAACATATAACAGCCGTCGCGGTCGGCGTCGCCCGCCACAAGAGGATATTGCGGAGGACGTTCCCATACGCAGTCGGTCCAAATATAGCGGTCGCTGTACTCGTTTTTTTCGGGCAGACAGCTTTGTTTAAACCACTTACATTCATTAGACGTATGTCCGGGCACAAGGTCTAACAATATGCGGATGCCGCGTTTGTGCGCTTCGTCAAACAGACGGTACAAATCATCGTTTTTTCCGTAACGCGCGGCAACCTTGTAGTAGTCTGCAACGTCGTAGCCCGCGTCCTTAAACGGAGACTCAAAACACGGATTAAGCCACAAGGCGTTAAAACCCGTATCTTTAATATAATCCAGCTTAGCGATAATACCGTTTATATCGCCGATACCGTCTCCGTTTGTATCGTAAAAGCTCTGCGGATAAATTTCGTAAAAAATCGCGTCGTTAAGCCAACTTGGCACTTTGTTCATAAATACACCTCTTAATAATGCTGACGTATATCCGTAGAAAATTAGAACCCGTAAAATATCGGCACATTTCCGTACGGTTATGCTTTCAAATCCGTATCTAAAACACGTTTAAAGCAAAAAATCCGTCGCGATTATTTAGTATACAACATATTTATTACAATTTCAATACTTTATAAGAAAAAAAAATTGCGGCTTATAACGCCGCAATTCTTTTTACAATTATGAGAGCAGTCCGTCCTGCACTGTTTCCTCCGCGCTTACGTCCGTAGTCGTAACCGCGCTGCCGTCAGCCGATACGGACATACCGGACGCCGAATCCGTTCCGTTATTGTCAGGCAATTCCGCCGTTCCGCTTCCGCCATTTGGACCGTTCTTTTCGACTGGTGCAAATTTTACGCGTTTTACAATGCAATAAAAACACGGAATCAGCACTAACGTTACAAGCGTTCCCAACAGCAGCCCGCCTATAACTACTATGCCCATAGGCTGCATTAATTCGCCGCCGCGCCCCAAGCCCAACGCAAGGGGAATCAGCGCAAGAATTGTGGTGAGCGTCGTCATCAATATGGGGCGCAAACGTGATTTACAGCCCTCTGTTACCGCCTCTATGGGAGTTTTTCCTTCTTTAATCAGTTGGTCGATTTTGTCAATCATAACAATCGCACCGTTTACTATTACGCCCATGAGCATTATTATGCCCACAAACGACACGACGTTGAGCGTCGTTCCGCTAATTACCAAAGCCAAAAAACCGCCCGTAAAGCTAAACGGAATAGACGCTATTACTATCAGCGGCTTAATAAGCGACTCGAACTGACAAGCCATTACACCGTACAACAGAAGAAATGCGGCAATAAGCGAAATAACGAGTCCGGCCATTGCGTCGCTTAAATAATGCGCCACACCGCCTTCCTGATAAACTACGTCGGGATAATCTGCAAGCACTTCATTAACAACCTTTTCCGTACGGCTCGATACGGTACCCATATCCACATTGTAACTTTCTATGTCGATTGTGGTAACAAATTTTCCGTTCAGTTTATTGATATTTGCAGCGGCTTTGTTTACCGAATACAATTCGCCGTCCTCCGTACGTTTAAGTACATCGGCAATTTTAATCGCGCCGTCATCATCGAACCCTACCGCCACGTTTAGCAGTTGTTCGATAGTATCCTTCGTTATGTCGTCGAATATCACGTTTACCGCTCTGCTTTCGTTATCTACCGTAACGGTTGCAGCGGTATACCCCGACATACCCACTCGCAGCATCAAAACTGCGTTTTGGTAGTCTACGCCGCGGCGTGCGCATTCGTCCTTGTCAAAAACCAAAGATATTTCGTCGTTTTCCTGAGGAGTGTTATCCGTAACCGAAGCTATTCCGTCCACATCTTGCAGTCTTTCCGCTATTGCGCTTGCGGCAGCGGCAAGGCTTTCCATATTGTCCGCCAAAAGCGTTACCGACTGTCCCGCCATTTCGCCGGTAAGTTCGGCTACCACTCCGTCTATTTCCGCAACGGTAATGTTGGTTGCCGCAATTTTCTTTGTTTTTAACAGTTGACGGATATCGTTAACCGTCTTTTTTGTATCAAGTTTACTTAAATCCGTTTTTATCCTTATTACGCCCGTAACGTTTAGCGGCAGCATACCCTGCTTGCCTACCGTGTACGAAACGTACTCCAACTTGCTGTCTTCGCCGTCGGTATATTCTTCCGTTATCGCAGCAGCCGCGGCTGCGGTAGCCCTATCCGCTTCTTCCAGCGTCGCCGCTCCGTTAAAACGCAAATTAACCTCTATTACCCCTTTGTCCACGCTGGGCAAAAAGTCCGTACCCGTAGTAAACACAAGCCCTACGCTTGCGCCGAAAATTACCAATGCAAGCACGCACACAAGTATACGTCTGCTTAAAACTTTGGTTAACAACGCGCCGTAGCCGTTTTCCATACGGTAAAGAATACTGCGTTTGCGCTCCGCTCTGTCGACGGGCTTTTTGACTTTTTTATTGTTTTTTCTTTGTTTACCCTCTTTATTCGGAGCGCAGTCGGCAGCAACCGCAGGTACGGTTTTATCCTCGGTTTCAACGGATGAAACTTTTTTCGCGTTATCCGCAGTCACCGCACTTTCGTCATATAGAGGTTTGGTTTTGCCGCGAGGTTCGCCGTCCTCAAACGTGCCTGTCAGCACCTTATTGCCGTTTTTATCTTTACGGTAACGCGGACGGGGCGAATGTGCGTATACAAGGTGATACAGCGACGGGATTACCGTAACCGCCACAATTAACGACATCACTATGGAAAACAATACCGCCCATACCAAATCGTAAAATATTTCTCTGGTAAGACCCTGCGCAAACAAAATGGGGAAAAATACGCATATATTCGTAAGCGTGGAAGCAAGCAGAGATCCCGCCACTTCCCTTGTGCCGTTAAGACAGCTGTCAAACACGCTTTCGCCTCTATCGCGGCGTTTTGTAATGCTTTCAAGTACCACTATGCTGTTATCTACCAACATACCTATTCCAACGGCAAGACCGCCCAGCGAAACCATATTTAAGGATATGCCCATTGCCCACAATCCCAAAAGTGCAGCCAGCACCGATAACGGCATAGTAATGGACACTACCAGCGACGAACGGATTTTACCCACAAACAGATAAATTACCAAAATTGCCAGTACTCCGCCTATGATTATGGACGTGAGTACGTTCATTATACTGTCGTTGATAAACTCCGCCTTGTCGTCTAAAAGCTTCATTTCGCCTTTTAGCTCTGCTTGCCCCATTGCCGCCTTAACCGCATTTACTACCGCGGTTGTGTTGGCGTCGGCAACGGCGTAAACTTCCAACGTTACGGCAGGCTTGCCGTTATACAGCGAATATGCGTCGTAAGCGGTAATCGATTGCACCTTGCCTACGTAAGCGACGGGGACAATCAGCGTGGATGCGTTTTCCTCAAACTCAGTAATACGTACAAAGCGCGCCACGTCGTCGGTTAACGCAATACCGAACGTATCCTCGTCCAAACTTAAACGGCTATAAAGCGACAGCAATTCTGCATCGTCGAACACGCGGTAATTACCGTACGTATAGTAATTGCTTTCCTTTTGTCCGTCGGTAACAGTAAGCAAATTACCGTTTTCGTCCGCAAGGTTTCCGTCACTGTCTGTAATCCTGCCGAAACCGTTGATTTTATAATTTTTTCCGTTTATTATTACGACTGCATTGTTATCTTCGTCAAACGTTACCGTTTTGCCGTTTTTGTAAACCGCGTTACCGTAGCTATCCACGTGCGCCTTTTTTACTTCCGTAAGTACGGCAACTATGCTTTCCTTTCCGTCGGCTTCGGCATTAAAGTTGTCCAAACGTATAACGTGTATTACCTGCGGAGACATTAACGCCGCAAATTCGTCGCCTTGAGCGGAATTTACAAACAGTGCCGCAAACAGTTCGTCGGTAATTATCGGGTCGGTTGCTTCGCTTGGATTTTTCTCCGCCTCCTTTACAGCGTCGATTATCTGCTGATACGCAACGGTATTTACGGAATCGGCAAATTCGCACACGTCTGCCGCTTCGCCGTGCGTAAAGACGTCTCGGTCGCAGTCCGCGCCGCATTGCCCGTGGTCAAAGGCGGAGTGCAGCAAATCCAAGCCTTCATAAACGTCGGTTTGCAGCTGCGCGGGGTTTCCCTCGACGGCGTACTCTACGCTGCCCCCGTTTTGAAAAAGATTAGCAAAATGATCGTAGGTTATATCGTCGCCGTTAAAGTTTTCGCCGCCCGCGTTTTCCATACATTCGCGGAAAGTGACCAATTTAAACCAATCGTCTTTTAACGTGCCGTCTTTCGCACCGTCCTGCAGCCACTTTAACACGTCGTACGACAAGCCTGTATTGCCGTTATCCGCCAAAGCGCGCAAGTCGTCGTCGCTCATATTTATAAATTCCTCGTTATGTACAAGGTTTGTTTCTATTGTGTGCCACATAAGCCGCAAACTTTGACTGCTGTTTTGCCTGACAAGAGCCATAAGCGACTTGATACTTGCAAGGTTATTCTGCTGTTCCTCCAACTCGGCAGAAGTTTTACCCTCGATTTCTTCTATAACTCTACGGGCATCCAGCGCTTTGTTAACATAATCGTTAAATTCGTCCAACGTACAAGTTGCGTATTTGCTTACCGCTGTTTTTAAAGAATACAAACTGCCCAACACGCCTGTACCCAAATCCATTGTTACGGGCAGTTGCATTATCTGCAGCATACTTGTAGCGTCGCTGGCGTTACGCACAGACACAACCGCGCCGTTTTGTAAAATAGTGCCTAGGGGCAAATCTAAATTTTCCTGCGATAACGCCTGCACAACGGCAAGCGCGGTTATATCCAAACCTTGCAGCGAGGTTATCTGTATCTGCTTTGTAGGACGTCCCATAACCTTTACCGAACCTACGCCCTCGATTGCGCGCAGCTTTGTAGCAAGAACGTCTACGTCGTCGGCAAGCAGTTCCACATCGCCCTCGTTATTGTAAACGGATATAGTAGCCGCAGCCGTGCCGTTCATATCTATTTTTGTAAAAGTCGGTTCGTTACAGCCTTGCGGTAACGTTACGGTTTTAAACACGTCTTCGATGTCGTCGATTTTTTTGTCTATATCCGTGCCGTAATCAAAAGTCAGCACGCATACCGACACGTTATCGTAAGATCGAGCGTCTAGTTCCGTAACGCCGGGAATGGTTTTTAGAACGTTTTCCAATTTATCCGTTACGTCTGCCTGAACACTGCTTGCGCCCGCGCCCGGATAAATAGCAGTAATACCTACCATAGGCATATTGATATTTGGCAGAAGATTTGTCGACATATCCAAAGTCGACAGCACACCGACAGCCAGCAAGATAACTACCAAAACGCAGATAGCTACGGGTCTTTTGATCGTTGTTTTAATTAGAGAATTCATAGTTGCCCCTTAAAACATTTATTATTGTATTACTAAGCTTGTCACCTTACTATTATTGTACACAGTTACAGCTAAAATTGCAATATTCGGTAACGTTTTTAAAGTATACTTTTCGTTGCTTTAAGCAGACTTGAAAGATTATTTAAACTTCTTAGACCGAAAAATCAATAAATCCATTAAAAGTATGCAAACGTATATTTAATGCAGTTTAGATAAAGTGAAACATAAATATTAAACTATAAAATTATCCGTTTTTTTCTGTTTAATAAAAAAAATCCTTCTCTATACGCAAGAGAAAGACTTTTTTTATTTTTATCGGCATTATGATTTTGTGCGCATATCAACCGCTTATAAAATATTTATTACCAAAATTATCGGCGCTGAATTTTTTGAATACGGTTTGCATCGCGTTTATTAGTTAGCAGCGTCAAAATTATATTAACCAGATGATTAATAAGATTGACCGAAACTCAACTGTGTTTAATTAAACCGTATCAAAATTAAATAATTTTGTTTAAATGCAATTTTGTGTACGAATTAAGCAATTAACAGGGTTTAACCGAATTGTTTCGGCTTTAACTACCTCGTATCACATATAAAAGCCGTTGCGTTGTTTTTTGTAAATTTTATTCGTGATGCGATATAATTAATTATATGCACACAAAGCTTAACTAAAACTACATGTCAAGTACACTGCGGCTAATCGATAACGATGGAATGCTTAGCCTGTTCGGGTTTTTCCTTAGGAATCGTAACGGTTAAAACACCATGCTCGTACTTAGCCTTGATTTGTTTTTCGTCTACGTCGCCCATATAGTAACTGCGCGAGCAAGATACCGCGCGTTCTCTGCGAATATATTTCGTTTCGCCGTCCGCTTGCTTTTTGGCGGAAATGGTAACGTAGCCGCTTTCAAATTTAAGCTCGATATCTTTTTTGTCAAAACCGGGCATTTCTACTTCCATAATATAGTCCTTGTCCGTTTGGCTGATATCCGTTTTCATAAACGTACTTTCCTGCTCCATATAAAAAGGACGGAAAAAGCTTTCGAATGCGTCGTCGAATAAATCGCTGTTTCTGCGTGTTGTAATATAGTTTTTCATAATTGTTATCTCCTTTTTTATTAATTATTATCAACGGACAGCCTTTGTATACTAAAACATCTTAATAAAGCGTTAAAAATATCAGTTTTTAGCAATCTATTATTTTGTTTGTTAGCACTGTTGCTCATTGACTGCTAATATTGTAACGCAATTATATCCAAATGTCAATACTTGTTTTAAAAATTTTTATTTTTTTTTAATTTTAAGTTAAAAAACATCATTTTTTTCGGCAAAATTGCAACCGAATCTTAAACGTTTACAAATATGCTATTTATTTGTTACAAAAGACGGCGCGGCAAGATTATATTTTAGACTGATATTTTACAATAAATATATAACGGAAAACGCACGGAAAAGCCAATGCTTTCCGTGCGCCTGTCAATTAAATAATAAAAAAAATATTAAAATGCCTTAGACAAATAGTCTTCTATAAACGGCTGAATATTACCGTCCATAACGTCGCCGATATTAGCGTTTTCAAAGTTGGTGCGATGGTCTTTTACAAGAGTATAAGGGCAAAAAACGTAACTGCGGATTTGACTGCCCCATTCTATCTTTTTTACCTCGCCCTTAATAGACGCCGCTTCTTCCATCTGTTCGCGTTCTTTAAGTTCCGCTAATTTACTGCGTAGCATAGCCATTGCCTGATCGCGGTTTTGCATTTGGCTGCGCTGCGTTTGACAGGATACCACTATGCCCGTAGGAATATGCGTTATACGGATTGCGGACTCCGTTTTATTAATATGCTGTCCGCCCGCGCCGCTGCTGCGGAAAGTGTCAATCTTTAAGTCCTTATCGTCTATTACGATATCATTATCCTGCGGAAGTTCGGGCATAACCTCCAACGAAGCAAAGCTTGTGTGACGCCGCTTTGCCGAATCGAAAGGCGAAATCCGCACCAAACGGTGCACGCCCTTTTCCGCCTTTAAATATCCGTAAGCGTTTGCGCCGTTTACCTGAAAAGTAACCGACTTAATCCCCGCCTCTTCTCCGTCAAGATAATCCAACACGTCGATTTTGTAGCCTCTGCGCTCGGCATAGCGGGTATACATTCGGTAAAGCATTTGCACCCAGTCCTGCGCCTCGGTGCCGCCTGCGCCCGCATGGAGAGTTAAAATAGCGTTATTAACGTCGTATTTGCCCGACAGCAGCGTTGCAATGTGCAATTCGTTTACTTCTTGCGAAATAGCCGACACTTCGTCCGCGGTTTCCGTCAGCATTGCCTCGTCGTCGCCGCACATATCCAAAAGATCCGTAACGTCGTCCAATCGCTTGCTAAGCTTATTGTAACCGCTTATTTTATCCTCGATGTTTTTTGCACGCTGACTTACCTGCTGAGCATTTTTAACGTCGTTCCAAAAATCGGCTTTATGCTGCAAAGCGTTAAGTTCCTCTAACTCCGCCGTAAGCTTAGGCAAATTTAAGCTTTCGCCTACGCCACGCAGCTTAAAAGTCATTTCTCGTATATTTTGTTTCAGTTCGTCAATTTGAATCATAACAGTTTATTATTTTTTACCTTTTTCTGCTTTACGCTGAGCACGTTTCAACGCATATTCTTCTTGCTTTGTTAAAGGCTTGTCCTCCGCAGCGGGAGTCACCTCTTCCGTTTGATTTTGCGCCTGTTCCTTAGCATAACAGCAGTTTTTATATTTTTTTCCGCTTCCGCACGGACAAGGTCCGTTTAAAGTGCGTTCGGGATTTATAGGTCCGTCGCTTCCGCCCGCGCTTGCAAGTACCTTGCGTATACGTCCAAACGTAAGCATACGGATTGTTTGGACCTTAATGCCTTCGTTAAGTTTACCAAACAAATCGAACGCTTCCTTTTTGTATACCATTAACGGGTCGTGCTGACCGATAGCCTGCAACCCCACCCCCTGACGCAAATCGTCCAAAGCGTCCAAGTGGTCCATCCACATATTATCGATAGTACGCAGCAAAACAAAACGCTCCGCCTCGGCAAACGATACTTCGTCGCCGTCCGGCTGTTCGTCCAAACGAGCATTTAAATAATCGCGGCATTTTTCCGCAAGTAAGTCGCACGCCTGACGGGCGGAAGTAATTTCGTCTTCGGGCAAAATAGGCTGTTCCAAATCGAAATA
This sequence comes from uncultured Christensenellaceae bacterium, assembly GCA_910587795.1. Lineage (GTDB taxonomy): Bacteria > Bacillota > Clostridia > Christensenellales > CAG-314 > Fimimonas. The sequence goes on along the minus strand of CAJUNH010000007.1, from coordinate 32,539 downwards.
AACAGCCAGTTTGTTGTTGACTTTTTCAAAATTCCATTCGTTAACGTTTTCGTTACTGTCACACGCTTCGGCAAGCGCAAGACGGGCATATTCGTCCGTCATAGCTAAAATATCGTCGTGTACCGTGGCGTTATCCAAAATGCGGTCGCGTTCTTTATAAATAGCTTTACGCTGTTGGTTGTTTACGTCGTCGTACTGCAATACGTTTTTACGTCCGGAAAAATGCAAGCCCTCTATACGTCTTTGTGCGGATTCAATATATTTTGAAACCACGCGCAATTCTATGGGTTTGCCGTCGTCGACGTTGATAAACATCATTACGCGCTGAATCATATCTCCGCCGAAAATACGAACCATATCATCCTCGGCAGACACAAAAAATATACTGCATCCGGGGTCGCCCTGACGTCCGGCACGTCCGCGCAGCTGATTGTCTATACGGCGGGAATCGTGACGTTCCGTACCGATTACGCACAGTCCGCCTACTTCTATTACCTTTTTCTTTTCCTTATCGGTGTCCTCTTTATGCTTTGCAACAAGTTCGCCATACACCTGTTTAAGGCGTTCGGTTTCATCGTCCCCCTTAACAAAGCTTGTAGAGGCTTCTATTTGTTCGTCGTCGTAGCCCTGACGTTTCATGTCCTGCTTTGCCATAAATTCCGGGTTTCCGCCAAGCAAAATATCCGTTCCGCGACCCGCCATATTCGTGGCGATAGTAACAGCGCCGTATCTGCCCGCCTGCGCAACTATTTCCGCCTCGCGGCGGTGAAACTTAGCGTTAAGCACGTTATGCGGAATATTTTCCTTTGTAAGCATTGCCGACAGCTCCTCGCTCTTTTCTACCGTGACAGTGCCTACCAAAATCGGCTGACCGTATTCGTGACGCTCCTTTATTTCCTTAACTATCGCGTTAAGTTTAGACTGCCGCGTAGCAAAAAACATATCGGGGTTATCGTCGCGGATCATAGGAAGATTTGTGGGAATAGCCACAACGTCTATATTGTAGACTGTATTAAATTCCTTTTCCTCGGTTTTTGCCGTACCCGTCATACCGCTCAGTTTGTGGTACAAACGGAAATAATTTTGATAAGTTATGGTAGCAAGCGTCTTATCTTCCTGCTTTATGCGCACGCGTTCTTTTGCCTCTATTGCCTGGTGTAAACCGTTGCTGAACCTTCGCCCTTCCATTTTGCGCCCCGTAAATGAGTCGACAATATACACTTCGCCTTTTTCCACAATGTAATCGTCGTCGCGGTGCATAATGGCATGTGCGCGCAGAGCATTGTTAATATAATGGTTGATTTCGGTATTTTCCGGAGAGGACAGATTGTCCACCTTAAAAAATCGTTCCGCCTTGCCGATACCTTTATCGGTAAGTCTTACCGTCTTTTGCTTGTAATCCACAACGTAGTCGCCGTTAGGCTCTGTTTCCTTATCTTCCGTTTTACCCTCTTTGTCTACGTTTGTGGAATTTTGCAAAGTGCAGGCAAACCTGTTTGCAACTACGTACATTTCGCTGGATTTACCGCTGGGTCCGGAGATTATCAGCGGAGTACGCGCTTCGTCTATCAAAATGCTGTCCACTTCGTCTATTATTATAAAATTCAGTCCGCGCTGTACGCATTCGGCGCGGCTTGTAGACATATTATCACGCAGGTAGTCAAATCCAAACTCGCTGTTTGTGCCGTAAGTAATATCGCACAGATATGCCCGCTGTTTTTCTCGGGCAGTCATTTGGTTGAGAGTAACCCCTACCGTCAAGCCCAAAAAACGGAAAACTTTACCCATCCAGTCCGCGTCGCGGGTGGCAAGGTATTCGTTTACGGTGATAATATGCACGCCCTTACCCGCTATTGCGTTAAGATACGCAGGTAAAGTTTCCATCAAAGTTTTACCTTCGCCCGTTGCAAGCTGCGCAATACGCCCCTGATGAAGCGCAATGCCGCCCAGTATCTGTACATGAAAATGCCGCATATTCAAGACGCGTTTGCTTGCTTCGCGGCAGACGGCGTAGGCGTCGGGCAGCAGCTGGTCGAGAGTTTCGCCCGCAGCATACCTGTCCTTTAAAATTTGCGTTTGCGCGGACAGCTGTTCGTCCGTCATATTTATATAATCAGCTTCCTTACGCTCGACTAATTTTGCAATTTTATCCAACTTTTTAACTGCGCGGGCGTTAGAACTGCCGTATGGATCTTTCATAAACTACTCCTTTATTTTTACGTTTGCTTCCTGCTCTTCTTCAAAAACCGTTTGTTCCTTTCGAGCGGAAACCGTCAAACCGATAACGGTTGCGGCGCCCGCCTTTTTTAACACTTTTGCACACTCGTTAAGCGTAGCGCCCGTGGTTTTTACGTCGTCTACAATCAGCACATTTTTGCCTTTTACATCGGCAGAAACTTTAAACGCTCCCGTCAAATTTCTTTTACGCTCCGTTTTAGACAACGTTTCCTGACGTTTGGTCTCTTTAACTTTAACCAGCGCGTCGATATAACGGACCTTACAGTTCATTATATCACAAAAGTGCGCTGCAAGCAACTGAGATTGATTATAACGGCGTTTACGCAGAGATTGTCTGCTCATAGGCGGAAAACACACTGCGTCGAATTGCAGTTTGTGTTTTACCGCATAATACGCAAGATACCTTGCCAATACGCGGGTATAATCCCCTTTGTTGTTAAACTTAATATCCAGTACGGCGCGCTGTATTGCGCCTTCGTAACTGAATACGGCATAAGATCTGTCGAAATACATTTTATCAAAAGAGCAATTACCGCAATAGTCTTCCTCTCCGTCTATGCCTACGCCGCAGCGCATACAAATTTTGCCGTTGTTAAACACAACGTCCTTAATACATTCCGTGCAAAAGCCCAATTCGTCAAAGACGTCCCGTCCGCAAGAAATACAGGTGTACTCAGTCGGCACGACCATACGTCCCAACGCGTTTTTTAATACCGAAAAGCCGCGTTTACTCATCGTCGTCTGCGGTTTTTACAACGCCGAAATAGCGTTGCCTTATTGCGTTTTCTTCCTGTAAAAATCTGCACAGATTCGTTGTGCGCGCCGCAACGTAGTTGTTGTGGACCATCATTGCCAGCACTTTTTTACTGCCGACAAGCACCACTGCGCGTTTAGCGCGGGTTATTGCCGTATACAGCAAATTTTTGTTGATTATCGTCGGCGGACCGTTTACCAGCGGAACCACCACAACGGGGAATTCGCTGCCCTGACTTTTGTGTATTGTAATGGCGTAAGCCAACTGCAAATCGCTTAAATCCGCGCTTGTGTACGTTGCAAGACGGTTATCGTCAAACAACACTTCCATTGTTCCCGAAGCTTTGTCTATTTTACGTACAATTCCGATATCTCCGTTAAATACGCCCGAACTTTCCTCTGCCGTGCCGTCGTCGGCAAAACGCGTAAAAGGCAATTCGTAGTTATTTACAGTCTGCATTACCCTATCGCCTACGCGTATAATATTTTTACCGACAACAATTTCCTGCTTGCCGTAAACGCGCGGATTAAGAGCCTTTTGCAAAACGATATTTAAATTGTCCACTCCCGCAACTCCGTTTTTTAACGCGCCCAGCACCTGAATATCGCCCGACGGTAATTGGGTAAACTTAGGCAGTCTGGTTGTTACAAGCTGAACGACCGTTTCCGCAACCCGGTTTAGTTCGGTAAACGGCATTACGAAAAAGTCTGTGCTGCGGTTGTTTATTTCGGGCATTTTGCCGCTGTTGATTAAATGCGCGTTAGACACAATCAAACTGTCGGCAGACTGTCTGTATATGTGCGAAAGGTACCGTATTTCCACTACGCCGCTGCGAATAATATCCGCAAGCACGTTGCCCGCCCCAACGCTGGGCAGCTGATCTTTGTCGCCCACAAGCACCAAACGGGTGCCGCTTTCCAACGCGGCAAGCAAGCTGTACATTACCGATACGTCCACCATAGACATTTCGTCCACCACGATAACATCGCAGGGCAAAGGATTAAAACGGTTAAACTTAAATTGCGCCTTGCTGCCTTTAACCTCGTAACCCAACAGACGGTGGATAGTTTTTGCATCCCTGCCGATAGATTGAGACATACGTTTTGCCGCCCTGCCCGTCGGCGCGCAAAACTCCATACGCAAACCGTGAGAGCTAAGGATATCCGCAATACACTTGATAATTGTAGTTTTACCCGTGCCCGGACCGCCCGTAATTACGGTAACGCCCGTTATCAGTGCGGATTTTACCGCTCCCAACTGTCCTTTGTGGAACTGAATATTATGCACGCGTTCAAACTCGGCAATAAGCGTTTCGGCGTCTATGGCAATGCGCTTGGCGTCGGCGTTAAGTTCCACCAAACGCGAAGCAACGGACTTTTCCAGCTTGAAGTAACGTATCAAAGAAACGCACCGCTCGTTGTCTATTTCAAACGTTTTAATTGTCGGCTCCAACACAAGCTTTGTTATTGTGTCTTCCACAAGCTGTCCGTGTTCGGCTAAATCTACCGACAAAATATTGCCGCAGGCAGCCATCAATACGTCCAACGGCAAATACGTGTTGCCTTGCTTATCGGCAGCTTCCCTCAGCTGATAAATTATAGCTGCGCGTACGCGGAATCCGCTAAGCGGCTCCACGCCCATACTTTGCGCAATTTTATCCGCAGTTAAAAACCCTACGCCGTCGATGTCGTCAATTAATTTATACGGATTATCTAATACCGTGTTTTTTGTATCGTCTTTGTATATATTGTATATTTTAACCGCCAAATTCGTAGTTAAACCGTAACCTTGCAAAAACATTATCTGCTGCTGCATACTTTTAAGTTCCGCTACGGAATTGGCTATATCCATCGCCTTTTTTTGCGATATGCCTTTAACCTTTACAAGCAGCATAGGATTGTTTTCGATTACGCCGAAGGTATCCTCGCCGAATTTTTCGTAGATATTATTAGCAGTAACTTCCCCTACGCCCTTAATCAAGCCGCTGCTTAAATATTTTACAATACCCGCGCGGCTTGTTGGGTCGCTCATAGTGTAACTGTCTACCGCAAGTTGCTCGCCGTAACGGTTGTGTACCGCAACTTTACCGTGCAGCGTTAAAACCGCCCCTACCGAAAGCGTAGGAAAATTGCCGACGCAGATAATATCGCTGCCGTCGGTACAATCCAAACTAAACACAGTATATCCGTTTTCCTCATTGTGATATACAATATTTGCAACTGTTCCCTTTACAGATAGTTCCACTCGTAACCGTTCCCGTTAATTATTAATATATTTTTTAAGGTCGTCTGCTTTATCCAACTGCTCCCACGGAAATTCTGCGCGGCCGAAATGCCCGTAGCTTGCGGTAGCCAGATAAATCGGGCGCTGTAAATTAAATTTATCTATTATAGCGCGGGGACGCAAATCGAATTCGTCGCCGATAATTGCGGACAATGCGCTGTCGGCAACTTTACCCGTCCCGTATGTGTTAACGTCTATAGACACGGGTTTACTTCTGCCGATAGCGTAAGATATTTGCAGCTGAATTTTGTCCGCCAAGCCGGCAGCTACGATATTTTTGCAGATATACCTTGCCATATACGTTGCCGAACGGTCAACTTTTGTAGGATCCTTTCCGCTAAACGCTCCGCCGCCGTGAGCGCAGTATCCGCCGTACGTATCAACTATTATTTTACGCCCTGTCAGTCCGCTGTCGGCGGCAGGACCGCCGATTTCAAACCGTCCGGTAGGATTTATATAGTATTTTGTTTCCTCGTCCAACAGATTAAGCGGAACTACTTTGCGAATGACTAAGTTTATCATATCTTGCGCTATGACTGACGTTTCGACGTCGGCGCTGTGCTGAGTAGACAACACAATAGTATCTACGCGGCAAGGCGTACCCTTTTCGTCGTACTCCACCGTTACCTGACACTTGCCGTCGGGACGCAGATAATCCACTAATCCGTACTTGCGTACGTCTGCCAGACGTTGGCTGATTTTGTGCGCAAGCATAATAGCCATAGGCATATATTCCGGCGTTTCGTTACAAGCGTAGCCGAACATCATTCCTTGGTCGCCTGCGCCGTACATATCTAATATTTCTCCGCGTGTGTTGTATTCGTTAGAACGGTCTACGCCGATGGCGATATCTGGCGACTGCTTATCCAACGAAATTATCACTCCGCAGCTGTCTGCGTCAAAGCCGTATTTCGCGCGGGTATAACCCATATTGCGAACGGTATCCCTCACGATAGACGCGTAATCCACAACCGCGGTTGTGGTAATCTGCCCCATTACAAATACCGTACCGGTGCAAACCACCGTTTCGCACGCGACGCGGGCACAGGGATCCTTAGCTAAAATAGCGTCTAAAATAGCGTCGCTGATTTGGTCGCACATTTTGTCGGGATGTCCCTCGGTTACGCTTTCGGACGTAAAAAATCTGTGTTTGCTGTTTTTCATTTGTTTTGTTCCTCCATTCAATATTTTGTTTGAGGCAGTATTGCAAAAAAACGCATATCCTCAAACCTACCGAAGGCGCGAACGCAAAAAAACAGCCTTGTCTATACGAGCATAGACAAGACCGCAATTATCGCTTTCGCCGTCCCATCTTTCAAGGTTTCCCTTGCGGAATTTAGCACCTAACGCTTTTAGGTTGCTGTAACTTCACAGAGTCCGTCTCTCCGTTACTCTCGATAGGTTGCTATTATTTTAGCACTTGTAACTTTGCTTGTCAACAATACTAAAAAAATATTTAAATGCGTTTTTATTTAAATTTACGATTAAAAAAAAACGTTGTCAAATATATTCTGATAATGCAAATACATTATGCATAAAATCCCTGTAAAATAATAGCTGCCAAAACAATTTATTTAGCAGCTTTTAATTTAAAATATATAGTAAATAACTATTGACCGTCGGCGGGTAAATCGCTACTCCCTCCCTCGGTTTTTTTGCGTTTAAATTTAACAAATACTATTACGTTCATTAAGGCAAACAGTCCTACACACGCGGCAAGAGTTACGATACTGGCAATCATTCCTCCCGCGGCGTAACCTGCCAGCAACAGCATGGGGAAACCGAACGCCATTGCGGGGACGCTTTGCATAATCAAGTTATTTGCGGCGGGCGTTTGAAATTTAGGATCGATTTCGCGCAATAAAATCATACCGGTGCTTGCCGTACCCGTAAGCATACCGAACAGCGAAACCATTGCCTGATAACGGTATGTAGGATACAGACGTTTGCATACGAAATCCAAATATACAAACGTTACAACCGTGCCGAATACACACAGCAGCAGCAACGGAAGCCACAGCTTTTGAATAACGTCGAAATTAATTGCAGATATACCCGCAAGAATCATCATATCGAACACAAAACCCGATATACGGTTCATCATATAGTTATTGATATAATCGCGCTTCATTATGTTATGCTTGCGCAGTAACTGCACCATCTTTTTTACAAGCAGCGCAAACAGCGTACCGAACAAAAAGTTAAAGCCCCAAATCAGCGGTTTTAAAGTGTTTTCGCCGAAGTTGCCCATTATGCCGGTGTCGATAATCGCCGTAACGCCGAACATAAGCAAAAACGTCAAAAGATACGTGCCCAGCACGATAGCTACCTGTACAGTAAATTTATCAATCGAATCGGATAACGGAATGTCGTTAGGAGCGTCCGCCTGTTCTATAACTTCGCTGAATTCGCCCTCGTCAATATCGGTAAGACGTTTTTTACGCTTTAAGACATTTAAATAAATAACGCCCACAATGCACGCGACCAAAAAACCTACCGTTGCAATCGTCAAACCGAAACTTGCGCCCTCGTACAAGCCGTTAAGAGCATACGTGCTGCCGAAGTTAAGAGCTTGTCCCGGTCCTTGACCGAAGCCGAGCGGAAGAAGCAGACCTGCCGCAGGAATCAGTCCGCCGATAACAAGAGACAGCAAAATAGTAATCGCAATGCCTACGATACCTTGTATTAAATAAGTTCCTACTACCACTGCACCGGTTTTTACCACAATACCGGTACCGTCGCTTTTGTTTACGTTGCTTTTAAGCGCAATTGCAATAAAGCCCAAAGCCAAACAGTGATACGCAACTCCTTCCATCAAATCTGCGTCGATAAAATTATTAACCGCAGGTATAAACTTAAAAATCAAAATCAACAATCCGCCCACAACCGAGCTGGGCAGCAGCGATTTGCGCACAAACGGCACCAAACGGCGTATGGAATTGCCGACAAGCGCCGCAACAAGCAAAACGCTGATTTGCACTAACGCCGACCAAACGGAATAGTCCCATGTATTCATAATTTAACTCTTTCATACAAATCCAAATATTTTAACGGGCAAAACCGCTTATCGCCCCGTATTTGATACGTTTTGCCGTCATAGTAAAAATCAACCCTGTCGCGCTGCACAATGGCAAGACCTTCTATATCGCGCCAACAAAACGTTTTACTGTTTTTTTCCGTGCTGACAGTTATGCCGTCGGCGTCTGCCGTTACTCTGTTTCCGTCCAGCTTACGTTTATGCTTAAAACGTATGCTTTCAAAAAATTCGATACCGTCGTCTTGCAATATCGCTCCGTCGGTTTTTTCAATAAGACTGTGCAGCTGTTCCTTTTCCCAGTTGTACCAGTCTGCAATTTCGCCAAACCTATCGTCTCCGTAAATATGCAGGTCTTGTCCAAACTGCCATTGTTTACCGCACGCGCCGCACTTAAACTCCGCCTTATGCGATTTAATCGCGGAAATTTTTCCGCAATGCGGGCACATATACAAAACCCTTTCGATATTTTCCGCGCGCTTTTTAGATGCAAACTTAACGCCGGAATCCACGTCGTACACAGTAAGCGTATCGCAAATCAATTTAAACAATTCTTCATTAGACATATTAGCGTACTCGTCGGGCTGCACTACGCGCTTAACGTACCCTCGCATTTTTCCCTTGCGCTTGGCAACGCCCCAACGCGGATCGCTGCCGTAACCGCCCTCGATATTGTACAGTACCAGCGGAACACGCGACAGCTTTACAAATTTTGCAACCGCTTCGGTCATATGCCATTGCTTTCCCGTCAAAGTGCGGTTTCCTTCGGGGAATATACCCACTGCGCCGCCTTCCTTTAAAACGCGTATACAGTCCCTTATCGCCTGCATATCCAACGACGATTTACTGATAGGTATCGGCGCAACCAAATGTCTTAACAATCCCGACGCAACGGGTATGTTGAATATATCGTCCGAAGCGCACCAGTATATAGGACACTTAAACGACAGCGACGCAAATATAGGATCGAACGTCGTGACGTGATTACTCATAAGCAAAAACGGCGGTTTCAGCTTTGTTTTTACCGCCTTAAAATTATATCTTATTTTTGTGTGCATACCGAATATCCCACGAAACACGGCAAACACCGCTCTGTGACGTCTGCGCACCCACTTTTTTTGCTTTTTACAAGACATTAAAACACCTCTAAGTTACCTTATCTTAATTTTTCCTGCCGTAATTTCAGCAAGCATAAACGTCAACGAATAAAACAAGCCGACGTTTTATTTTGAAATGCATCTCCAAAAGTGTCCAACTTTTGGGATTCACATAATTTTCGGTTTACGGCTAAATTATACTGCATTTGCAAATTTGTTGCCTGAAAATTTATCAATGCAAAAATTTAACGTTGTTGTTTACAATACATTGCACGTTTAAAGCACAGTACTCGGTCTTTGTCTGCGCCGCAGACGCAACGGACAAATAATATTTAACATCGCCGTCCGTAACCGTTACCTGTTCGTAAGTTTCGTCCGTTACGCCGATTTTAGAGGGAATAAAAACCTTGCCGCCGTTCTTCTTAAACACAGCTTCCTTAACCGTCCAAAGCGCGTTAGCGTACGCCGCCGACTGTTCCTCCGTCAGCCGCTCGGTTTCTGCAAGTTCGGCAGAGGTCAGTATCCTTCGCCGCAATATGCAGTTAAACCTCGGCAAATCCTCTGTCTGTACGTCTATGCCTATCGGCGCAGAGGATAACGCAACAGCCGCGATATCTCCGCAATGCGTAAGTGACAGCTCGAATTTATCGCTTGTCCATTTACCCGCCGAATTTTTTGCAAGATTGCATTCTGCTAAACTACATCCGTAAATACTGCTTACGGCATATTCCAGCAGTTTAAATACAAAAAACTTTCCGGACTTAACGTGTTCGTTACGGCAGTTTTCTATCTCTTGTTGACGCTCGGCAATCAAGCCGCCGTTTGCCGTATCAAACGGAAACTTTGCTATAAACACATAGTTTTGTTGAAACCGCAAATTTTTCATTGTTTTAGAATATCATTTAAAAATACAATTTGTCAATTAAATAAACAACCCCTTACGTAAAGCAAGGGGTTGAATACCGTTTATTATACGACAAAAGTATTATTTTTTTTATTTTAGTACAAGCTGACGTCGTGTTTAACAGCTTAAGCTTGTTCCGTAGCTTAATAATTGTCCGCGTCTAAAAACGTCAGTAGCCTTACAAATAAATTCGTCCGCGATGTAAAAATAACTTAACTGCTTCTTATCGCTTCGATAACGTTTAATTTTACTATTCTGCAAAGCGGAACCAATACTGCGAATAATATCAATACTATTCCGCCGACAAAGGTAATCAATCAGCTAATATAAATTTATTTGTTATAGGCAAAGACAAAAATCTTAAACTAAAAATAAGTCGATTTTTAATTTTTTTATCATAAATAAAACCTCTGCCAAAATTAATTTAGCAGAGGTAAGCTTAAAAAAATTATCCGTCAACTTTATCGTCGGGCATATCAGGCTCGCAGTCACTACCTAAATCAATATCACCGTCGGTTAAATCCGTAACAACGGCAGCGCCTGTTGCGGCAACACCGTTTACCTGTTCAAACGTCGTAGTGTCGTCGTGGGGAATTGCTTTCCAACCCACCTTTACAAACAAGCAGGCAAGTTCCAAGGGGACGGACAACGCAATAAATATAGGCCACAATAGCAATGCTCCTGTAAGCACACCCGCGCCCACGTTTTTAATACGCTTGTGTTCGGCAATCAAAATTACCATACCGCCCAGTAAATTTAAAAGGTAAAATCCTGCGGCAGAAAATCCCACGCCTATTGCCCAATCTATCCAAAGTTTTGTAATTTCCGCCGAGCCGAACCCGAAAAGAGGAGTTAAGCCCAAACATATAACTTGCGCAGCAAACAAAACGAAAGATATTACGCATATAGGAAGGATATTTATCGACATATCGTACAAAGAGCCTTTATACCGGCCTCCGCCGCGCTTTTTAGAACTAAATATGCCTTTTAACAAATCTCCGTAGCGCGTTAAGCATACCAGTAAATGTCCTTTTGCCCAACGTAAACGCTGTCGCAGCATAATATGAACCGTCGTAGGCTGTTCGTCATAAAAAACCGCCTCGTCGCAATAAACTATTTTGCGGTTGCGTATAATTTGGTCTGCGGAAAACTCCCAGTCTTCGGTTAGCGTAACGTACTGCCAACCGTCTTTTACAATCTCGGATGGGATTACGTAACCCGTGCCTTGCACACGGGTGGAACATCCGCAAACCGTCCTGCCGCGGCTTTCGTAACGGCAGCCTTGAACAAAGTATATACCGTACATTGCCGACATCACGTTGGAACCGAAGTTTTTTGAGTTACGGAAAGACGTTATTACTTGTTTTTCGCCGTTGGCGACAAACGCGTCGTTCATTTTATCGAAATAATCTTCGGCAAGCACGTTATCTGCATTAAACAGAAAAAATCCGTCGTAATTTTCCACGCCGTAGTCCTCGCGGATACGGTCGAATAAATACCTAAAAGCGTAACCCATTGTGCATTCGTTAGGATTATTATACTCGTAAACGGTTGCACCTAAGTCTCTGGATATCTCCGCTGTGTCGTCCGTACAGTTGTGCGCTATTACAAAAACGTGCAGTTTATCTTGCGGATACTTATTTTTATAAACGCTTTTAATTAAATTGCCTACGACCGCAGCTTCGTTACGTGCGGGAATGATTATTCCGTATTTAAGTTTTTTGTCCGTTTTGGGAAATTTTTTACGGGCGAACAACCCGACTATGGCAAATACGACAAAGTGTACAAGCAATAACGTCATTATAAATGTAAGTATTGCAAATATTAACTTTACTATCTGTAAATAATCCATAACTACTCCGTAAGAAATTTATCTTTTGATTAGACATATATTATAATCCTTGCCATTTTACAGACTTAGTAACCTTGTAAAAAGGCAAACAAAAAACAGCTTTTACTTGTTATTTATAAATATAAATAATAATTTCAAAGGCTGTTTTTTGATTGTAACATTAATTTTACTTTATTACAAGGAATTTTATCAAAAAAGTGATAAAAAGTACGTGTTTCTGCATATTAGGTTTGATGTCGACTAATTTATAGGATATAAAATAACTAAATCCGTTTAAATAAGCTATGTTACCGCCGTTATACCCATTATCGGATTGCCCGCCGAAACGAGTTTAGGCGAAGATTTAGACGCTTTGGAACAATCCGCAATGAATACAAAAAAGTGAAAGCCGAAATGCAACGGCTCGGCTTTACAGACTATGACGAATATTTAGACTATCTCGAATTTACGCAAAGAAAGTCACAAGGAAAAGCAATATGTAAATGTAAAAGGCGAGCATAATTGCCATGCCCACCCAGAATTGGCGGCACCAATGGTACGTAAAACTAACACCATGAACAAGTTGGATGTAATATGAACCGAAATATAACTGACAATAAATGACAAAACATCACCCTAGTGATATAATGTATAAAAAATATTGTGTGGGGATGCGCATGAAAACAAACCAAATACAATCGGCAATCGAGGCAATGTTCAACGAAACAAACCATATAACTGCAATACTCATTGATGGTCAGTGGGGAGTAGGAAAAACCTATGCTACATTGGATGTGCTTAGAAAAACAAAATCATGTAGATACGCGTATTCCTCTTTCTTTGGAAAGACATCAATAGACGAATTAAATACGGAGTTATATAGGCAACTCAACAAATCCGACAAAATACTTAATACTGTTAGTTCAATAGTAAGTCTTATTGGTGCATCAGTCAGTTTTAGTGGCGTTGGAATTAATTTAAATGGCACAACTTTCAATAAATCACATAAAATCAAAAAAAGCAAAAAGTATACTACCCTCGTTGTCTTAGATGATTTAGAAAGAATGGATGAGAACAAGATAACCCAAAACGCTTTGTTGGGTTATATTAATCAATTAAGCCTACAAGGAATTAAAGTACTAGCCTTATCCAACCTTGGTGATAAATTAGGAAATCACTTGGGTGAGTTTAAAGAGAAGGTATTTGATAGAATTTTTAAAATAACGGACACCCCTTTAGAAATTGCCAAATCTCTTGTAGATAAAAATGCAGACATTGATTTAAAGTGTTTGGATTTAGTGTCAAATAACCTGCGAATGTTTATTAAGGCTGATTCTCTTTATCAACAAATTAAAAAACATCTGCAAGACAAATTAATTGATAATAACTTATCTTTTATTGTAGATTCTAACGGTAAATTCAAGGAACGTTGGCAGTTGGGCGCATTCCTTGTACAGCACAATTGCAAAGTTATTGCTATAAGCGATTACGAACAAGTACGGGAAGTAAACTTAACGAAAGCAAGCGAAGATATGCAACACTTAATTATTCGGGCAGTGGCGAAATGCGAGCCTCTAAAAACGACAAACACAATAACCGTCGGAGACAAATCTTACACAATCTAAAAACAATACGTAAAACTAAATACCACACAATAAACCGATAGCCGGGAGTTTTGCTAAACTCTCGGCTATTAGTTTGCGTGTTACCTTTTCATAAGAACTGTTTAGTCAGAGTCGCCACAGTCTTTACATTGTCCGCCGTTTTCTATACTTTCATTTTCAGGATTTAACGACGTGCCGCAACCGCTACATATTCCTTCGTCCGGATTATAGTAAATGCGAATCATATCTAACTTCTGTTTCATAGTTTCCTCCTTTTTTGTTTTGTAATATTATTTAACTGGTGTCAAATAAACTAAATTCTTATTGACGTTGCGTTTTCTTGCTTTGCAGTAGATACTGTTCCGCGTTTGTTAACTTCTTTACTCAACGCTACCAAGTCTTCCACCTTGTCGCTTACGGCTTGCTCGTCGTAGGGTATTTTGTTTTCCATAGCGTAGCGGTTGGCTTTGGTCATAACGTACTCTTTCTTTTCCGCGCCGGTAAAGTTAGTAAACGTTTCCGCGTCCACAATAAGCGACTGCAAAGTGGTTGTCAATTTGTTTAACGCCGTCAGTTTGTTTTTCGCCTTAACGTTTTTAACAAGCGGTATCATAAATCCCGTAACCGTCGCAAGCAGTCCCAAACACGCCGAAGCGATTGCAATTATTTCCTTAATGTTTTCCATGTTGACGCTCCTTAAATTAAACAACTGGTCTTAATCTTATTTTTTTGACGATTGAAATGCTGTAACAGCAATTCGTGAGCTATGTGCATTTTTTTACAATTTGTTTTAATTGTCCCATATGTTCGTCCGTAATGTTCGTAATTAAAAGCAGGACAACTTTCACATACACTTCCTATTGCACATTCTTTGCAAATAGGCGTTTGCTTGGTCAATTCCATTGATTGTTTGATCCGTTCAATAACTTGCAAGCCCTCTTGGGTTATGCCCTCCTTTATATTTCCTATGGTAAGGCTAGGCTTGCCTTTCAAATCCGATATTTCTGTGAAACGTTGACACAGATACAAATTGCCATGACAATCCAAACAAAGCATGTTGCCGAAGGAACCACAAGTACCGGCTTGCAATTCGGACTTATATGATGTGGGAATAGCATACGGCGAAAGTATAAAATTTAGGTTATTCTTCTCTATATATTCGTAATACAATTCCATTTGTTGACGAAATATATTATTGTCTTCTTCTGTCCATACTTCTTCATCTACACAACTTATCCTTACGCTTGGATAGCCCAAGTCTATCATTGATTTAATTGCTTCAAACATGCAATTTATGTTATCTGGCGAAATAGTAATGTATTACCGCGCAACTGAATATGACAGTTTAACTAACGGAATGACGGATGATGAGAAAAAAAACGCAGAATCTTGGAAATATAAAGAAAGAGAAACTCTTCTAAAAGAAAAAGAAAATAAAATGAAAATATCGCAGCTCATTTACCAATTCCAAAAGAATTTTAGCGGTCGTGTGGATAAGCTGCAACAAAACATATCCGACTTCGAAACAGAAATAAACGACTTTGTCGAAGAAGAGCAACGCAAACTTGTCAACTGGCAAATTACAATGCTTATCGATCGTTCGATACAAAACAAAACCGACCTGCAAAAGTATTATAAACAGTATATCAACAAAAAGCATCAACTAGCCCAGCTTTATATGCAACTGCCCGTAAGTTACGTTACGAGCGACGGCAACGTAATGGGCTTTAACAAATACGGTCAATTCGTCGCCACTTTCGACAGTTACGAAAACCAAACAGCAATTTTGTACGAAGAAAACAAAATCGTTGCCGTTAAAGATACCGACAATCGCGAAACGACCTTCGAGTATAATAACAGCGGCTTGCTCTACAAAATTGTAGGCGCGGATGAAAAAATAATATCGTTTGAATACGACTCGAACGGTTTGCTAACAAAAATAATAGCGCCTAACAACGAGACGGCTAGGTTTACCTACTGCGACGACGGCGAACACCATCTGCATGACGGTTCCGCTTGCGCAAATTACGAACTCAAAACCGTTACGGATAACAATGGCGGCGGCGTCGAATTCCTCTACGACGACCACTGTAAAATTGTTAAAGTCAACGAATTTACGGAAATATACTCTGTAAGCGACGAAATGATTACAAAGGAAACGACCCCCGTAACGCAAACGGTCGCAACCATAGAATACAAATCTCAAACGTCAACGTCGGTTACAAACAAAAACGGCGTAACCACAACGTACATATTCGACCAACTCGGCAAACCCGTAACCGTATTCGAGGGCGTTTACGACGACCCCGAAGATACGACGAAGTCCGTTTCGTTCGAATACGCCGACAGCAAACAGTCTTATGCCGTAGAAGAAGATTTGACGACGGAAAATATACTAAAAAATATAGACCCTGCCGGTAATACGCTTAATAACGCAACGGGCATACGCCAATTAAAATACGTAATACCCAAAGAAAAATTCGGAGATAAAACAGACTTCGTATTTTCCGCTTGGGCACATGCCGATTCCGCATACGTAACAAACAACCGCGAAATGGATTATGCTTTAAACGACGTTGAAATTCGCAATAAATCCTTTTTAGATGCAAATCAGCAAAACCGCAAGTTTGAATTGAGAGCAGTAGTAAACTACGATTCGGGCAACCCAGACGTATACGCCGCAAGTTTCGATTGGCTTAATACCGATTGGCAGTTTTTAACCCTACCTATCGAGATAAAAGCGGAAGACAAAATAGGCGACAAACTTCCTACCGTATTCCCGTTTGTCGTCGGAAATGAAAAGAGAAAGTTGGTAAACGTAGAACTGTACGTAGATTACAGTTATAATACGGGCGAAATACTAACCGACTGCTTGTCTTTGCGCGAAGGCAAATGGACGTACAGCACGTTCGACGGCAACGGCAGAAAGCTCACCGACGAGGACAGTCAAACCAAATGCGTTACAAACTACTACTACGACGACAACGACAGAGTTACAAAACAAGTTTTGACCGACAGGCAATACCGAAAATTTACAAGTACGTTCGAATATAACAAACAAAACTCTCTTGTTCGTAGCACCAATTTCGCGGGAGTTGTTGAAGAAACTGTATTCGACGAAAAAGGTCGCGAACTCAAAAAGATTACATACAACGTTGACGACCCTACAAGCAAATTCTACCAAGAAAGCAAACGCGACGACAAGGGCGTAATAACTGCCGACGTTGACGAAAGCGGTAAGTATGACAGCGTAAAATATACCTACGACCATAATAACGAAGCAATCGTACATACCGACGGCAAGGGTAACAAGACAGCATTCGGCTACAAAGACGGAAATCTGGTAAGCATAAGCGGCTCTGCCGACGGACAGGAAAGTACAAATACTATGAAGTACACCGCCGACTTGCTTACGAAAGTAAGCAACGGCGACACGTCGTACAGCTACGAATACGACGGTTGGGGCAGAACGAAAAAGGTGGAAATTGCAGACGTAACTTACGCGGAAACAGAGTATGTAAGCGACTTTGAAACAAAGACCGTTTTAGCCGGAACAATAGAGTCCGCTACCGTGGCAGATAAGTACGGTAACGTTCGCCAACAAACTACGGTATTCGACAACGGCGCAACCGAAACCGTAACAAACAACTACGACGACTTACTAAATTTACAGTCGGTAAACATTGACACAGAGAACGGCAACGGGTATAATATTACTTACACAAGAGACAAAGATAAGATCGTTTCCGAAGTAAGAAGCGGAGATTACGCTTTGGAAAAGTCCTACGGTTACAATGCCGACGGAGATATAGAGCACACAACGTACAAAGTTGCCGAGCAAGAGTTAACGTACACTTACGAAACGGACAACACTCCCGACAAGCGTAACAGTAAAGTACAGTTACCCTTCGACGTAGAACAAAAATTTGCCTATGACGGGCTGGGCAGAACCAAAGAGATATCTCTTGGAGATAATCTTGTAAAAGATATCTACTACGCCAAGTACGGAGATCACGCAACAAACAGAGTCAATTCCGTTTGGTACGGAATTAACGGTATCCGCAAGGATAACACAAAGTATACCTACGACAAAGCGGGCAATATTGAAACAATAACCGAGAACGGCAAACTTGTTGCAAGATACCAATACGACGGGCTAAATAGAATTACACGGGAAGATAATGTACGCTTCGGTACATTTACCTACCAATACGATACGGCGGGCAATTTACTTTCTAAGACAGAATACGCTTATACATTAAGCGATACGCTTGGACAGGAAGAATCCGTTAAAGAGTATTCGTATAACCAAGACGGTTGGAAAGACCGACTGCTGTCTTTCAATGGAGAGTCTTGCCAATACGACGTAATAGGCAATCCTATTGTATACAGGAATAGAACCTTATCTTGGCAAGGCAGAAGATTACTTAGATACGGTAATAACGAGTATTACGCAGAATATACCTACGACGTTAACGGAATGCGTACAAGTAAGCACGCAGTAACGCCGGCAGGAACTGTTAATTCTAAATTCATTTACGACAACAATAACCTTGTAGCGGAACAGCGTAACGGTACTTGGATATACTACCTATACGGCGTAGACGGCGTTGCAGGATTCAGTTACAACAACGAAACTTACTTGTACCGTAAGAACGTACAAGGCGACGTAACACATATATACAAGCGGGAAGAAGATAAGTCTTTAATTCTTGTTGCAGAATACGTCTACGATGCATGGGGCAACAATTCCGCAGTGCTTAATCTAGACGGAATAGCAACGCTAAATTCGTTTAGATATAGGTCGTATTACTTTGACGAAGAAACAGGCTTGTACTACCTGCAAACCCGTTACTACGACCCCGAACTCGGTAGATTTATCTCCGCAGACAGCATAGAATACCTCGATCCCGAAACCGTAGGCGGACTTAATTTGTACGCTTATTGCGGAAATAACCCTGTTATGGCAGTTGACTCCGAAGGCACTGCTTGGTGGCATTGGTTAATTGGTGCATTGGTTGTAGTTGCACTTGTTGCGGCAACAATTATTTCTGCTGGAAGCGCTGCTGCGGGAATTATGGCCATAGGATGTGCAATCAACGGAATAGCATTTGGTTCTGCCACAACAGCCACATTAGCTTTTGTCACAGTTGGTGCTGGTATCACTTTTGCTGGGATGGCAGGATACGCAGCAATAACCGCAACCGATACTTGGATTCAAACAGGTAGTTTTAATGCCGCCGTAAATAGTTTTATGAATTTAGGTTCGGAAGCATTGTCTATGACAGTGACAGGAGGAATAATTGGTGGCATCGGGGGCTACATTTCTTATAAGCAGCAAATTGGTAATCCTTCGCAAAACGGCTTTATGACTCCAAATGATAGAAAACAACAGCGCGAACAAATTTGGAAAGATTTAGGATATAGCGAAGGGCATAGGCCCAAAGGAACTGATTGGGAAATTAGTCATATATATGGTACATTTGGTAATAACCGAAATTACTATGAGATATCCCATCATCCTGACCATATAGCATTCCATAAACTTTACGGCTATAAAACGAATGGTGGACCTTTTAATAGGATAAATCCTAATTATATTAATTGGTGGCAATTATTAAAGCATATATTAGGGGGCTGGTAATGTTTTGTAATAAACGTACTAAAAAAGCAATAAGTGTTATGAGAGATTTTGTCGAAGGTAAAATAAATACCCTTGAATTTTGGGAAATCTATAAGAATAATACAACGATTCAAAATATTTTAAAGAACGATAAATATCGAAGAAACAAAGAATTTATTATAGGCAGAAACAAAGAGTCCTTTATGCCCCAAAATGCGGATAATGCCCTTAATTCAATTAATATTATGCAACTTGCGGACCGTGTCGCACTATTTATGATAGTGAAACGTTATTTTTGGTATAGAGAAAAGATAAAATACTATAATTCTGATGAAGAATATTGTAAGCAACTCGACAGTATTATCCCCGAATGGGTTGGAGATGTTGACTGTGAATTTATAATAAGTAAAATCAATGATATAGGAATCGCCAATAAATCTTTATGCAAAAAAAGAATAAATGAAATTTTTACTTATAAAAGTCACCCACCTAAATGGGTTCAAGAACCCGAGTGGCCCATAATCGACGGCGTACCTTACGTTTTCAGTCATCAAGAAACGGCGGAAGAAGGCTATAAGTGTTACTATTTTTATGACCCTAACGATAAAACCAAAACAGTAGTTATAGACCAGTGCGAATAAAATGTAACACATAAGGAGTTTGGTTATCCAGACTCCTTATGTGTTAGGCAAAAGTATATTCGCCAACTTGTTAAATCTTTTCCTATATCTACTCAGAGTAGAAAGACCGATGTTGAATCTATAAACTATTTCATCGTAGGTCAATTCTTCCGAGTTCATATATAACGCATAGAATATATCCGCTAATTGATCTCCTGTTTCCAAGTCGTTTTTGACATAGTAATCCCACACCATACGCAAAAACATTTCACAGGCTTTATCTTGTGAATATATGTATTTATCTTTTATTTCATCCAATAAAGATTTTTTCTTTCGCATTATAAATTTATTGTACATCAAATTAAATTTAACGAACTACCCAATAATTGGGTACTTCACGGCGTACAAAATGCTGTATAATTAAAATTTTAGCTGATTAAATATCTTTACCGCCAATTTTTCGTATTTTTCAATATACCTAACGAGTGTATTTTTGCCTATATGAACTGCCTTACAAATTTGATTGTAAGTATAGTATTTATCCGACAAATACAGCATAGCAAAGACTTGAGAGTGAACCGTGCCGTTATCCATATCGTAAACTTGAAAATAACGCTCTAATACGGAGACGACTATTTTCAGACGTTTATATTCTTCAGTATTCTTATCCGCAGTTTTGTTGCTTTGTCTGACTAAATTTAATATGCATTTTCTTTTATTCATGATTTATTCTCTCAAATGTTTACTGATAAAACCCAAATAAAAAAACCGTCCAAGTGGACGGTTTGTACGCAAAAAAATATATATGTAATAAATTTACCGGAGTTAAAGTAATTTTGAAAACGCTGTCTCCCTATAATAAGGAGTTTATTATTGTAGTCTTGCCATTCTCATATCCCGATTTTCTTTATAATACATAACGGTCTCCTTTTAGTTTCAATTCAATTATATATTCTTAAATACACAAAGTCAATACTGATTAATTTTCCAATTAAACTTTTAATAAGAATGCGATAGACAATTTTGTTAATAGCGCAAATGCTATTAACTTTTAGATATTATAACTTTGTATCAAAATTTCTTTCGTTTATATAACATTGACATCGTGGCGTGCGCTTGGCTTGATACAAGTCGGCGTCGCTTCGCTCCGCCGAAGCCAACCGCACGCCACTAAATAACCTGACTTAACTTAATCGATTTAGTTAACGCATAACGGCGGCTAAATTGGGTTTGCGCGCAGGCTTACCGCAAAACCCAATTTTTTACGCCGCCGTCTTTTGTTTAGAGTTATTGCCTACGTCAATTATTCGTAGGCAATTTATTTATTGTATCTTTGCTTACCGTCCCGACGTACTGTCGGTCTTTGTAGCAAGCAAAGTTGTCGAATAACAATAGTTTACGCTCGTCAATGCCGATGCGAGTTGCAACGTCATCTTCCGCAATATCCGTTATGAAATACTGCGGAAGCCCTTTACTGTACACTATTTTCTCCCCCGTTTTCTCTATGTACTTCATTAAGTACGCCAGAGATTCTCCTAACCGTCCTTTATTGTCTATGTACTCAAAATCGCTCCTGCCAAAACGCTCATTGAAATAAGTGTTTTGGTATGTAGTCCGCATATTATGCAAACTGAAATTGTAATCCCGTTTCTCAAATAATTCGCCTGCCATTTGCCCATCGGGTATATTAAACAGCCCATGAAAGTGCAGACGCTGCTTTTCGGGAGAACGTTCCCACACGCCTATGTACTTCCAGCCCTTACGTTTACATAAGTTGGCGAACGCGTACTTTAACCGTTTTTTGAAACTTGCTTCGTCGTGAAGATTATCCGAGTAAGTAAACGTGCAGAAATAGTTAAACTGTGCAAGATTCGCTTTGCGTACCATACGAACGCGACGTAATACTAAATTGCGTTTCTTGCGGTCTATATTGCTCTGTATAAACCCGTTCATACTTTCTTCATCAGCGAAATACGGCAGCAGATTATCTCGGTAAAATTCGTTACGTTCCTTTTTAGGCAGGTGTACTGCGTACTTGTATAATTCGTTAAATATGTCCCGTAGAGTCAATTTCTTTTCTCGCTTGGTTTCCGCTTCGTCAATCGGCTCATCATCGTAGGTTTCGTCGGATAGGTTGTTTTCAGTATCAGTTTGGCAATCCCATATAGATTGCTGTTCGCCTTGTATCGGTTCAAACTTTACTTCCTGCGGTAATTCCGCATAAGGTTCAATTAGCGGTATCGCTTTCTTGCCGTTGTCGTACCAAAACACTCCCGAATCGTAGTTATCGTCAACTACAAATTCTGGTACGTATTCCCAAAGCAAAACCTTCGACGGCTTTTGGTATTTGGGGATACCAATATAATGACTGCCGTCGAAGTATACTTTGGTTTCTAAATACGCTTTACTTATTGCGCTTACGTTTCCTATTCAAAAATTTAGGCGTGTTTTGGTAGAGCATTGCGTATTCGTACTTTCCGTGTTCTTTCATTGCCTTTTTTAATTCTTTTACGTTTCCGTCATAGGACAACGAATTTAAAGCCATTTCGCTGTCGTAGTAGGCGTCCATTAGATCAGCTCTTGACATTTTCTTTGCTAACCGTTTATGTTGAAATTTGAAAAATCCCATTTTTTACTTGACCCCCTTTTTAGATTTTTGTTTTTTATTAAATTGCCGTTGGTATTTCCTGTCTTCCCTGTCAATACGCTTAAAAGCCTTCTTCATATTTTTGAAAATGTATTTGGATATTTTGTCGTTATACTCGTCGGGGACGAAGTCCGCAGTATCCAGCGTTTGACTAAATGTTTCGTAATACTTATGCAAGCAAGTGTTAATTAGTTTGTTTTTGTTGTAATTAAGCATATTGCCTCCTTTATGCGGCTTGAGCGTTTCTGCTCAAACCGCGCTTTTGGTAGTAGTTGTCCGGCAGTTCGTCGTCATTCTCTTGCAGATATCTAACGTACCCCTCGAATGAATTATCCGCAGGGACAGCCTCGCTGTAATCGAAATCCGAGTTTAGGTGTCCTTCGTAAAACTTGGGCTTGCAGGATTGGCTGTCGTAACAGGCGAATACGTTATAGTCCGCCACAATTACGTCTTCGACGTAACACGATACGTCCTTCTTGCCGCTTGCCAAATATCTATCTAATAATCCGCTGTTATCTATTCTCCGTATTAACCACACAAGCCTACTCGGTTGACCGTAACAGTTGTATTCAACGTCTAAACGTACTACTTCAATGAATTGACTTAATTCCCGTATATTGACGTCTATAAGCATAGGACGTTGCGTATCCAAGTAAATATCTAAATTGTTATGCCCATGCTGTTCGTACCAACGTGACTGCCAATCCGGAAAGTACATACTCATACGGCTATTCAAATACTTCTGCGCTTCGGTAATGCAAATAACTTCATACGGCATATTAAAGTGAGTTTCTACGAACGGATTGGCAAACCCCAATCTATACGGGTTAATCCGTCTATTGTATCTAACGCTATACTTAAACTTATGGAAGGACATGTCGTAATTGGCGGAAACGCAGTGCGTGGGGATTGTATCGAGGCTCATGAAACCGCTTGCGCGTTTGCGTAATATTTCCCTACGCATTTGCGTATTACGAACTCTATCGAATGCATACCCGTTGGCTATGTGCGTCATTAAAACCGTCTTGCCCGTTCGGGGCGGTGCGAAAATTACCGTAATCATAGACTACACCCAGCTGCCCGTTCCTTTGACGTGTCCAACCATATAGAAGTTTGTGTCTTGCGTAATATTTCCTAAGTATGCCTGCCATTTTGAATTTGGCGCAGACGCCCAATAGTAGTAATCGTAACTACCCGTTGCTTGTCTTAACGGATACGGAGTTGTGGCTGCACCGCCGTATGTTACGTTCTCTGTACCCAACAACGAACCGTCTACGTCATAGTAACGAACAATGTATCTCGTGCCGAATTTGTCCGCATCGTTAAATATAGGCACAATAAACGTATCTCCGTTAATTACAAGGTTTTCAACGCTCGGTATTTCTTCGTACACAATGGTATTGCCGGAAATTACAAGTTTTGCAAAACACTTGAATTGTTCAGCATTGCTACCTTTAAGACAATCGTCTCGAACAAAATCCAAAACTTTATTGCCGCTTAACACTTCTTGTTCGAACTTGATGCAGTCCGCTCCTAACAACGGAACGATACTCCCTTTTTCTATCTTAAAGCAGTTTTGCCGCATATCTATAAACGGTTTGTTGTACACGCGCACCGTGTTGTTTGCTTGCTCGAATATGCCGTAGAATGTTACGTCTTCATTTACAACGTATTCATAAACGTTTACAATATCTGTCTTGTTCAATGACCATCCCCAAAAGTTGTAGTTGTCTTTTGCGGGATTTTGCGGAACGCTTAGCTTGCGTCCTGCTTCGATACGCTGTTCGTCGTATACTTGGTCGCCGTTAATAATAAATTGAACCTTATACGTTTTAGTAATGTCC
Organism: uncultured Christensenellaceae bacterium; assembly: GCA_910587795.1. Classification (GTDB taxonomy): domain Bacteria; phylum Bacillota; class Clostridia; order Christensenellales; family CAG-314; genus Fimimonas. The sequence continues at coordinate 8,060 of CAJUNH010000007.1, read as the reverse complement.
GCAACAAACGTAGTATCCACATTAATAACGTAACCGCTAAGATCCACAAAGTTACCGTTTATTTTCCAACCGTTTAATACTTCTCCGTCGTTCAACGTAAATCTCGGCGATGAAACCGTAGAGCCATGTTCGACGCTTTTCGTGTTAATTATCTTTTCACCGTTCTCGTACAAAAAGTCCACTTTATGTAATTCGTTGAACTTGGCAATGAACGTAGTATTAGTCATTATGGGCAGCTGATCGAAATGTACTTCGGTCTCACCGTCGAGAGTCCAATACTTGAACGTGTAACCGCTCTTTCTCGGATTTGGACTCGGAGCTTCGGCATAATTGCCTTTTTCAACCACCTGCGTAGACTTCGTTTTGCCGTCTACCGTAAAACTGACAACATATTTATACGTAACGTCGGCAACTATCCTAACGTTTTTCGTAACCGTATACGTAGTTAAATCCAACGGCGCTCCGTCCAACGTCCAGCCGTTGAATATTAAATACTCCGTAGAGTCGGGATTGGAAACCGTTACTTTATCTCCCTTATTAACCGTCTTTACTTCGTACACGCTCCCCGCAAACTCGAACGTAACAAGCGCTTGGTCTTCCGTCTCGAACTGTCCTACGAATTCCTCATAGAACGCAATAGTCCTTTGCAGTTCCGCAATCCTGTTATTGAGTTGACTTACCGAAGACATATTAATTTGTATCTGATTATTCAAATCTTCTATCTGCCCGTTTAGCGTAGTTATCTGCGCATTAAGCCTTGAAACCGTTTGAGTATGCTGCTCAATAAGTTCTTGCTTTTCGGCGGTAATATCGCTAATTTCACCGTCCTTATCCGTTATTGTTTCGTTCAAATTATCTATTTCAGCATTTAACAAATCTATTTGAACTTTCAATCCGTCCCGTTGCTCCGTTAAGTTAGTTACCTGCTCTTGACAGTCTTTAAGACTTTTATCCAATACGGACTTTTCACTGTTCAGTTTCGCAACGGCGTCCGTTTGCATCGTAATGGTATCTTTGTAACTGTTAATTAAATCTTCGTACTCCGTCTTATTTTTAAGAGCCGTATCGTATCCGTCGTTATACGCTTTATCCACGTCGTCCTTTGTGTACAGTCCCGTACCGGACAATCCGTCTTTAACTTTGTTGAAATTAATAATTCCCCAAGTTATTAAAAAGGCAAACGCTGCAATTATGATTATGCTGAATATTGCAATAAGCACTTTCTTTGTTGTACTCATAATTAAATTTCCTCCTTTATTTCAATAATCTGCAAACGCAAGCCGTTATCCCCGAAATACTGCTCTAAAAATTGAGCGTTTTCGTTTCCAATAGTAGCAAGCGTTAATTGCGTTTTGTTACTCAAAAATTTGACCGAAACCGACATGTTAGCGGAATTAACTATTTGCCCCTGCGTGTCGTAAAAGTCTATACACACGTCGGCATAAACCGAACCTGCGTTTACTTCGGCATTGAAAAGTACGTAGTCGTTTAACATTACTTTGTAAGTATTTTTCTCGCCGTCGAAGTTTTCCGTTTTAGGCAAGTCCGTTTGAAACGAGTAGGCGTCTGTATCGTCGTACAAATCGTGGTAAAATACTGCGCTCGTGGACTTGTACCTGAAACTCTCTTGGCTGAACTTGTTGCTTATGTCTATACTTCCGTTAACGTAACTTTCCGCCTTGACTTCCTTATACAGCTGCAATCCGCATAATGCGCCTGCAATAATTAACACGCAGCATATTAAGTAACTGTACCATTTCATATAACTACCTCCGAGTATTCGCCGTTAATCGCGTTCTCCATTACGTCTAACATTACGCAGTCGCTGCGTTTAAGCGTTTGCAAGTTGGTATCCGTTAGCGAATCATCTAACAAGTAAAAAGTTATTTCGTATTTGCTTTTTACAGTCAACGTGTCCAATTCGACGTTTTCCAATGCGTTGTAATCCAATCCGACTATATTTCTTTCGCCGCCTGCGTCTAACGTAAATTCCACTTTCACCTTCGTTCTCGGCATTTCGGCAAACAACTTTTTAGCGTCCATAGAAAGCGAAACAAAATATCCGCCGTATACGTCGCTGTAACGGTATATGAATAAATCCTTGCCGTTCAATTTACTGTTGCAGTCGAGATTGTACGTAATACGTTCCTGCCAATACGAAGTGTCTATTTTATCCTCTACAAGGTCGTACTTGGAGTTATTGTCAATAATGCCGAACATACTTTGACTGCTGCTTCTCGCCCCGTTTTCGTCATAGTGGAATTTCAATACCGAATAAGTTTTAATAATGTCGGTAACGTTATCCGTCTTGTATTTGCCGGTTTCTTTGTCGTATTCCTTTATTGAGAATAACGAAGACAAGTCTACCGTTATGTAATAGTCCCCGTAGCCTGCGCTGTTCGTTTTGACAGCTTGCATACAGGACTGAAACAAACTGCCGTAGGTGTAATAATACCGATTATACTTTTCGCCTATCTTCCAGCCTATACCGAATACGTTTCTTACGTCGCCCACATCCTTATCTACGTATTTATCTAACTTAATTGCAAACGCTCGGTCGTCTATCTTAATTACGAACTCCGTCTTACGGGTGAGTTCAGTCGCTATGCTGCCGTTCTCGTCGGTAACACCGTTCCAATTAACGTCCAAAGTGTAATCGTAATAGTTGAAACTCTTATCTACGTAATCGTTTGCAATTTTGACTGACGTATCGCTTGTGCCGTAGTACCTGTCGTTGCTACCAAACGGATTAAGGAATTTCACTTCCGAATTTCCGTCCCACGTGTCTAACGGCAAACCTTTGTAGCCGCCTATGTATTGCATCCCCGTAGAACGGTAGTCCGCCGAAGTTAATCTGTAACTCGTAAAATAATTGAGTTTAAGTTCTTGCAGTTGAATACCGTTATGCTTGTCGTTAGAAAAGTAGTTGACTTCTAAAAAGTACCTGTCTTTGAGTTCGTCCTTTTCTTCTTCGGTCAGTTCATCGGACTTCAATATTTCCCGTATATCTAACCCGACTTGGTTATCTATATTGTTCACTCCCGTAGTCGTATCATCCACAAAGAAGTGGTAATACACGAATGCTATGGATACCAATACCGCAAAAGCGGTAATGACTATTAGACAAAAATTTGCTATTCCTTTTAATACCGTCATAGATTTCCTCCTTTTTAAGTATTAAAAAAGACGCCGCCTAAAAAAGCGGCGTCTTTAAATTGTTATTAGGTTAACGCAAAAGCATATTGAGCAACGTTTTGTCCGAAGTACGGGCAGGCTTTACTTGACACTCGTATTCCACGCCGTTCTCATCGACGGATTTTACCGTATAGGTATTACCCTTGATGACTTGACCGTTGTCCGTTTTCATTTCGAACGGAGCAGCGTGCAACTCGCAGCTCACCGCGTCGTCGAACACGATGTCGAGTACGGTGTATCCGCCTTTGTCGGGCGGGATTATTCCTATCTTAACTTCCTTGTTGCGGATCGTTCCTTTAATGAAATACGAGTAATAACTCTTGTCCTTGGATACGAACGTTTCACGTTCTACCATGATTTTGTTTTCGTTTTTAGCCATTTATTTTTCCTCCTTTAATTAAGCTGCATCCTTATTCTTAAGTTTGGTGCCTTTTTCTTGAGAGAACTCACGAGCGTATTCCTTGTCGTCGAACGCTTCCATCGCTTGTTTGTAACGGTATTGACCGGCGTGGTCGCTTTGGCAGAGCAAGTATCCCGAACGGAGTCCCTTGTTGTAATCGTCCAATTCCATACCGGCTTTGTCGCCGAATTTATGTACTTTGGCTTTGCGTTCTTCGGCGTAACCCTTGGCGCGTTTATTGGGCGACATCCAACGGCGTTTGCTGTAATTCCTTTGAGTTTCTTGAGTCTTATCTTTTTCTTTCGACATATTAAATCTCCTTAAAATTGAATTTTGCCCGTATTGCCGTTGGCGCAGCAATATATCTGTTAAACGACGGCTTATAATGTATTGTGTCGTAGACTGTTTTTCTTTTTACGTTTGCGGCCGCTGTAACGTATTGAGAAAATCTAATCTCCTTTTTTATTGCGTCGTGAACATTCAATCGCACTTACGTAATGCTGACGGTGTGGCAACTAACAGTTTTTGCTTGGCAAAACATACTTTGCCATCCAGCGTACTGCATAACGTAATCTCCCACATTTCCACGTTCAAACCTTTGCTTTGTTTGCGCCTAAAATACAAAGACGCTTTTTCAATATCCGCAAAGTATCTGCTTCCGTAATTGCACTCGATACGGTAAAATTTTTCGTAAATCTTTTTCATAATCCTTTCTCCTTAATTCGTTTGTTTTGTAAAACCCTTCCACTTAGTAGCCACGAAAAACGCATTTGTTAAGCCCCTAAATTAAAAGTTTTCTTAATTTTGCCAAAATTTTTTGTAAACGTATGGCAATGGCTACCCTTGAAACGTCTTCTCGTCTTGCAATTTCCGCTTGTGAGATACCTTCAAAAAAAACTTTTTGTATAAGTTCCCGCTGTTTTGCAGGCAACTTTGCGAGAGCGGAATACAACGCTTTGTAACGTTCCTTTTTGTCTATTATAACGTCGATATCTGCCGTATCGTCTATTAGGTCAAAACCGTTTTCCATTGACGCTTCGAGAGATTGACAGCGACGGGTTTCCCTACGTTCGTCTAACTTGTCTTGCTTGTCTAACTCCCGAACGGTATCTAACACTTCTTTGCTTACAGTAATTTCCTGTATTTGGTCGAAAGCGTCTACGTATTTATACTTTTCCATTACGCCACCTCCGACAGTTGCTTGTGCAGGAACTTCAACAGTTGCTTATGCAACTTGTATATGTAGTCAATCGTAAAACCCAATTCGTCGGACAGTGACTCCTGCGTATGGTTGTTGAAGTAAAGCGAGTAGTATACGTCCAGCAGTTTGGGCGTTGCGGACTGCATGGCGGTGTTGTATATATCTATCTTTTTGAGTATTTCAGATTTGCCCGAAAGTTGGATTGCTTTGTCTAACAGATCCTTTCTTGAGTGGTAGTATCTAATTTCTTTGAGGTCGGTTCTAATTTGTTCTAATGTCATTGTTAACTCCTTAATTGGAATTACCGCATAAAAAAACGTCTTGGCGATTGCAGTAATTCCCAAAATGTATTTTTTGAGATTTTCTGCTCGCCAAGACGTTTTAATTTCTTGCTTTGACGCTTAGTGCGTTTTACGAACACCTAACAATACCGTGTTGAACAAGGATTTATTTGAACGCTGTTTCAGTTCGACCTTGATGCGCAATATTGCCGTATATATTCAGTTGTTGTCTATTACCTGTATGTTCACCTTTTTATTGTGGCGTTTACTGAACACAGTTACGTTACATCTATTGCAGTGTATTCGAGTTCCGCCGGAATAATCCGTTAGACCGTACAGTTTTTGTCCGCAGTTAGGACAGTACAGTTGAACGGGCATAAGATTACACCTATCCATATAATCTATTTCCTTTTTCCCTATCGGCATACCGAGCTTATATTTAACCGACTGCTATATGACAGGGTTAGGGCTTCCGCTGCCACAGTAGGTTAACTCGTATACCGTAACAAAACTTATGTTTTGTCGTGACTATATATTAGAACATATATTCTAAATAGTCAAGTGTTTAGTCATGTCTTCTTTTGTAGTATTTTGTCATTTGCAATTCCATACTGCAAGCGAGTAAGTCTAATTCTTCTTTGGTCATATTAGACAAATTCGGTTTGCCGTTAATGAATATTCTCAAATTGGCGGAATTGCTTTTAATAAATACTTCTACCACTGTCTGCCTCCTTTTCGTTTGATGGGTTAATTGTAGCAGTCTTTTGTAAATTGCGTAACTGACTTTACCCGTACTATTGTCGGACAGTTTCCGTACTTTACCCTAACTAAAACCGTACTTTTTCCCTTTTAAGTGTGATACGAACTTTTTTTCGACCTTTGTCGGTAGCAGAAAAGGCCGTTTCGGTCAAAGCGAAACGATTATGCAAAAACAACATTAAGATTATTCTTCTTTTTCTTTGACCTGTACGGTCTTTTCCGCTGATTGGGGGTTGTCGAAAAAAAACAAGGGTTAGTTAGATTTGAGTAAGTTAAAGTTAGGGTAAAGTACGGATAAAGTCCGAAATTTAACAGGTAACTGTTCGGATAGAGTCAGTTACGCTTTTTAATTAAAAGGTGTACTGTTTTTATACAAAAAATGAAAATGAGTTATACACAATGAAAGCAGCAATTTATGTACAGCAAAAAGTTAAAGCATTAGGCTCTGAAGAGAGTAAAGTTCAACAATGCAGACGACTGCAAGAAGCATATGTTTGAATATGTAATTATCTTGTCATATGCCAACCTTACAAGAAAATATACCGAGTTTTGTAAGTATTACGAAACGTTAAAGAAAAACGGCATAGAACTTATTGCCGTTCAAAATAAAAGTTTAAGAGAATTATATGAAAGAATTGAGAGGGTAAAATGCGAACTGCGGTAATCTATGCTCGCTACAGTAGCGACAGACAAACAGAACAGTCCATCGAAGGGCAATTAAGAGTATGCTATGACTTTGCATCGAAAAACGATATAGTCATAGTAGACGAATACGTTGACAGAGCAATGACCGGTACTAACGACAACCGTCCTGCATTTCAACGAATGTTAGCCGACAGCGATAAACGTTCAACTTGGGATATTGTACTTGTTTATGCAATAGATAGATTCGGACGTAATTCTATAGAAATTGCGGTTAATAAACAACGGTTAATTAAAAACGGAAAAATACTTATATCTGCAACGCAAAAAACGTCTACTAACGTTGACGGGAGCAAAAACCTTGACGGAATAATACTTGAAAACGTAATGGTAGGTTTAGCGGAATATTACAGCGCGGAATTAAGTCAAAAGGTTAAACGCGGAATGAATGAGAGCAGACACAAAGGACAGTATACGGGCGGATTCGTTCTTTACGGATATAAGGTAAAAGACAAGAAAATAGTCGTTGACGATGATAAAGCAGAAGTTGTAAGATTTATTTTCGAACAATACTCTAAGGGTGTTTACGTTAAGGATATAATTAACGGATTAACTGAACGGGGTATACTTAATAGGGGCAAACCGTTTGCGAAGAATACCATTCATCATATGTTACGGAACGAAAAGTATATAGGAATATACCGACATAATGACGAAGTATTTACTAATATATATCCAAAACTTGTATCGGAAGAATTATTTAATGCCGTCAACGAAAAGATAACTGACAATAAGTACGGTAAGCGAAGTCCCGACGTGGCGTATCTCTTGCGAAACAAAGTTAAATGCGGACTTTGCGGAAGCACCGTATTTGGAGAATTGGCAATATCTAAAAACAAGAATAAAATTAGATATTACACTTGCGCAAAAAGAAAAAAGTGTAAGTGTGAGAAAACGCGGATGCGAAAAGAATTATTAGAAAAAGTCGTTATTGAAAAAACGATAGACGTGTTGAGTCAAACCGAAATAGTCTCTTCATTGGCGGACTTGGTATTAAAAAGATTACAAGAGCACATAAAGGAAAACTCAATAATGAATATCTTGCAAGAAGAAAACGCCCGTTTACAATCTGCTATTGACAATATTTTGAACGCGATGGAACAAGGAATAATTACTGCTTCCACAAAAGAACGGCTGATTAAATTAGAAGAAAAGAAAACGGACGTATTGAGCAAGATTGCGGTAGAAAACGCTAAAGAGCAACTAACCGTAACAAAGGAAGATATTATTAAATTTATTCAAAGAAACGTTCACAAAAACGCCCAATCGATGATATCTCTCCTGATAAAAGAAATAAAGATCTATAACGACAAAATAGAAATATATTACAACTATACAAATAACCCTGCGGTAAACGAACCGCAGGGTATTATTTTTTATTCGAAAGAACTATCTCTAAACGTTTATGCCTTTGGAACATGTGAAACACACGTTGTGGATTTAACTTTATATTTGTTGATTTAGAAATAAAAACAGTACCGAAACGCCCGTTTTAGGGGTTCGTTTCGGTACCACTTGGCGG
>CAJUNH010000006.1 GCA_910587795.1 uncultured Christensenellaceae bacterium | reverse complement strand
CTAATTCTCTTTCACCTGCGGCTTACCTAAAATTCCCTATGGGAACTACGGTAATGCACCTTCCGTTTTTTTTTTTACAGTATCATCGTAAGATTAATCAAATAATTATATTAAAATTTTATATATTTTCAGTGTAAAACGGTAACGGTAGATTATTTGCGACTGTTGACTTGAACGGCATAATATAGTATACTTTAAATATGGCTTTTTTACGAAAAAAACAAACGGACGTCGGGTATATTAAATCCCGCTATAAATTAGGTTTGGCTTTGTCGGGCGGAGGCACGCGGGGGTTTGCTCATTTGGGAGTTTTAAAAGCGTTTGCCGAACACCGTATCCGCTTCGACTATGTAACGGGTACAAGCGCGGGCAGTCTTGCTGGGGCAATTTACTGTGCCGAAGCAAATCTTGACGACGTTATTGCCGAATCGCGTACCGTCACGCGCAAAGAACTTGTAAACAGACGATTTGCCGTAGGCTCTAATTCCGCAAATATTCAAAGGCTTGCCGAAAGATTTTTGCAGGGCAAAACTTTCGACGATTTAAAAATTCCTTTTGCCTGCGTAGCGGTGGATATCAAAAGCGGCAGCGAGGTGATACTTAACCGCGGCGACGTTTCGCAGGCGGTTGCGGCAAGCTGTGCGGTGCCTGCTTTGTTTACGCCTGTTGCGATGGACGGTATGCTGCTTGTAGACGGAGGTTTGCTAAACAATATGCCCGCCGACGTTTGCCGACGTATGGGCGCGGACATTGTGATAGGGGTGGACCTTAACCACACGCGCGGACAGGGTACAAAGTCCGCAAAACTTTTGGATACGCTGATTGCCACATGGAACATAACCACCAAATCCACAATGTACAAGGGGCAGATAAACAGCGATTTGGTAATAGAGCCAGAACTTAAAATTTACAAAAATACATCGTTGGACAGTATAGACGAGCGTATAGAAGAAGGTTACAAGGCTGCAGTCAAAGTAATGGACGATATAAAACAGCTTATACTTGCAAAATAGCGGTTGAGGTGCAAATATGAAAAAACTCAAACATTGTAATTTAAAAGGTCTGTGTATAATCTGTCTTGTTGCTGTTATTGTCCTTTGCATTGCGGCAATCTGCGCTTGCGAGAGAATCGTTTTGGAAAAAATCTCCGTAGTATATAACGGCGGCGACGTCGCAGTGGACGGTTATCCGGATAAGGCGGATATTTCGGTTACGGCGCATTACAGCGACGGTACGAGCAAAACCGTCGGCAATTTTGCCGTGCTGTACGATTTTGCCGAGACGGGAACAAAAACCGTTACAGTAATTTACACGGAAGGCAAAATAAGCGTTCGGGACGAATTTGCCGTTAAAGTTGTAAATCCTCCTGTCGAGCCTGACCCCGACCCGGAGCCGACACCTAACCCCGAGCCGCCTGTACCTACCGTTACGTTGACGTCTGTAAGCGCATTATACAACGGTGCAGACATAACTTTGGGCGGACAGCTAAACAGCGATTTTATGGTGGTTACGGCGTATTACAGCGACGGCACAAGCAAACAAGTTACAAATTACAGCGTCGGCAATTTCAGCCCGACGGTTGCGGGCGCGCAGAAAATTACAATATCGTATACGGAGAAGGGCGCAACGAAAGAGTGCGAGTTGGACATTGTTGTGGTGGATCCGTCCGTTACGCCCGTTGCCGACGGCAATTTGTCCGTACACTTTTTGGAATTGGGCAACGCCAGTACGGGCGACTGCGTATACATAAAGGCGGGGGATACCGATATCCTTATAGACGCGGGAAGCCGCAAAAACTCTGCGCAAACTATAATAAAGTATCTAAATCAATACGTCACCGACGGCAAGTTGGAATACGTTATTGCCACTCACGAACATCAGGACCATATTTCGGGCTTTATGGGACTGTCGAAAAGCAACGGAATCTTTCAGGAATACGAATGCGAAACTATAATAGATTTTCCGCGATACAATTCCAATTTGATTACCGCAAGCGGAAACGACAGCTTGCTTGGCGAATATATCAAGGCGCGCGACGCGGAAGTGGAGGCGGGTGCAAACCACTACACGGCATTAGAATGCGTAAACAACGAAAACGGCGCGCAGAAAGTGTACGATTTGACCGAGGACGGATCCATAAAGATGGAAATACTCTACCAACGTTTTTATGAAGATTATGCTAGCGACATTAACGATTATTCGGTTTGCGTAATGATAACGCAGGGCGAAAATCACTATTTATTTGCAGGCGATTTGGAGCAAAAAGGCGAACAGTCCTTGGTTGAATGCAACCCCGATTTACCGCAAATGGTACTGTTTAAAGGCGGACATCACGGATCTTATACGGCAACGGGCGAAATGCTGCTGCGCAAAATAAGACCGCAATACGTATGTATTTGCTGTTGTGCGGGCAATATCGAATACACGCAGAATTTATCTAATACGTTTCCCGCTCAGGCAATGATAGACCGCGTTGCGCCGTATACGGATAAAGTTTACGTAACGACCCTCGGTCCTATCAAATACGACGAAACAAAGGATAAGTACGTTAACGACGGATTTACGTCTTTTAACGGAAACATCGTATTCAGCTGTGTGGACGGAGTAATCGGATTAGAGTGTTCTAACAACAATCTTAAATTAAAAGATACGGAATGGTTTAAGAAATATCGAATTTGTCCCGATGCGTGGAAGCAGGACGAATAAAATCAATTAATTTTACGGTGATACATATGGCGGAAAAAAAGAACGACGGTAAAAAAACTTCATCGCAAAGCAAGAAAACCGCATCTAAAAGCAGCACTAAAACCAACGTCAACCGCGTTGTTAAGGCGGCAAAAAAATACGATGCGGACAAAAGCGTTAAGGACAACTCCTCTGCAATAGCCGGGGTTGTTTCCGCTGCGGCGACAAGCGCTAAGCGTGCGCAAAATAAAAAGCAGCGCAAGTTTTTTGCTGCGCTGACGGTAATTTTGATTATTGCAATAATCGCTGTTGCGGTGTACGGGTATTTTAACGGTTGGTTTGACGGTGTTTTCGGCGGAAATAATTTCGGCGGTAACGAGGTCAACAGCCAAACGTACAATGCGGAGGTAATCAAACAGCAAGGTTTGTCTATTCACTTTTTGGAACTGGGCAATAAATACGTAGGCGACTCCGTATATATCAAAGCGGGCGAAACAGACATTCTCATAGACGCAGGCAGCCGTCAGGATTCGGCGAAAACCATAACGAAATACATTAACCAGTACGTTACGGACAACAAGCTGGAATACGTTATTGCAACTCACGCGCACGAGGATCACGTTGCGGGATTTTATTCGACGGCGAGCTCTAAGGGAATATTCGATAATTTTAAAGTAGATACGATAATAGATTTTGCTTTGAGCGAGAAAACTTACGGCGGCGAAACAATCGGCGCAAATACGGTACTTGGAAAATATTTAAAATACCGCGATATGGAAATAGATGAAGGAGCGGCGCATTATACCGCGGCGCAATGCTTTGACGAAAAGGACGGCGCAAAGCGCGTATATCAACTGTCCGGCGACGTAGAGTTGGAAATACTGTACAATTACTATTATTTTAACTACGATTTAAACAGTAAAGGCAATATTAATGCGGGCGAAAACAATTATTCGGTGTGCTGTATGATAAACCACAAAGCAGGCGACGGTACGGTAAACCATTATCTGTTTACGGGCGACTTGGAAGCGTCGGGCGAAGAAAAACTTGTCGATTACTACAACGGAGGTTCTAACCGAAACGTAAAACCTCTGCCTCAATGCGTATTATACAAGGCGGGACATCACGGAAGCAAAACATCCTCTACAACTAAGCTTATGTCGGCAATTAAGCCTAAATATGTGTGCGTATGTACGTGTGCCGGCACAAGCGAGTACACTTCGATAGACGAAAATCAATTTCCTACGCAGGACTTTATCGACCGCGTTGCCCCGTATACGGACAAAGTGTACGTAACCTCGCAGGTAGATAACTATGTCGACAAAGGTTGGAGCAGTAACGGAACGGTAAAGCCGATGAACGGCAACGTTGTGTTTACGTGGGCGGACGGAAAAGCGGTTATGTATTTCAGCAATAACGATATTTTGCTTAAAGATACCGAATGGTTTAAGAAAAACCGCATAACCCCTCCCGAATGGAAATAGCACGGCTACCGTCTAAAATGCGGTGCGGCCGTTATTAATATTATTTATTATGATAACATATCAATTTTACGGAACGTCGCACGGCGACGGTTACGGCGGAGTAATAAAGGGTTTGCCTGCGGGTTTTACTTTTAGCGTAGGTTACGTCAATAATCAGCTTGCATTGCGCAAATGCGGGTACGGACGGAGCGCGAGGCAAACTTATCCCGATACCGTAACGTTTAAAGGTTTCGGCAATACGGTAACGGTTTTGGGGGACGTGGAGTTTTTTATACCTAACGCAAAAAAAGAAAACCGCGCGGATATAACCGCGTTGCGCAGCGGACATATAGATTTAGTCGGTCAGGCAAGGTTTGCAGGCAAAACCGCAAGGGAACTTAACGAGCTGTACTCTGCGCGCAGCAGCGTATGTTACGTGGTATTGGGCGCAATATGCAAACAGTATTTGGAAACGCTGGGTATATATACGTATCACTACGTACATAAGCTAGGGGGCATAACAAGCGGCAGAGGCTACAGTTTCGGCGTCAGCGAGGCGGAAAAGCACTTTGATTTGCTGCATTGTCCGTGTAAAGACGCTACCGAACTAATGATTTCTCTTATAGATAAGGCGCGCGCAAGCGGCGACAGTTTGGGCGGTTTGGTTGTTGCGGGAGTTTGCGGTGTACCTATGGGGCTGGGCGAAGCATTGCCGTATGCCGAACGATTGGACGCGGTAATTGCCGCAAATCTTATGGGTATACCGTCCGTTAAAGGAGTATCGTTCGGTAATGCGGATTATTACGCGTCCGCAACGGGAAAAGAATGCTGCGACAATTTGGTTTGCGATAACGGCAAAATAAAATACGCCACAAATAATTGCGGCGGTATTGTAGCCGGTATAACTACGGGTAACGATATAGTGTGCAGTCTAACGGTAAAACCCGTGCCCACCGTAAAGGGAGTATGCACCGTAGACAGCGCAACGCTGGAAAAAACGGAAGCGCATTACGAACGCGCCGACACTTGCGTAGTTACAAACGTTGGTGTAATTGCAGATAATATTTTAGCGTACGTAATACTTAATCAGCTGATTAAACAGGGCAAAATTTGATGATAACTTACAAACAATTTAATTTAAGCGACTGTTTAAACAGTCTAATCGTTGCAGACGAATACGTAGCTCGGCTATACGGCATTGCGGGCGATAACGTGTATTTGCTGCCTAGGGGCGAACAGGCAAAAACGTTTGCCGAAACGGAAAACTTGTGCAAGTGGTTTTTGAGTAAAAATCTTGGACGTAACGGGCGCGTAGTAGCAGTAGGCGGCGGCAGCGTGGGCGACGTTACGGGATTTGCTTGCAGTATTTACAAGCGCGGTAACGTCAATTTAACGCATGTGCCTACCACTCTTATCGCGCAGATAGACAGTGCCGTCGGGGGCAAAACCGCGGTTAATCTCGACGGCGTAAAAAATGCAGTCGGTACTTTTTTCGACGCCGATACGCTTATTGATATAGGATTTTTACAAACTTTGGATAACAGGCAGATCTTGTCGGGTTGCGGCGAATTGCTCAAATACCGTATGCTGTGTACAAACATCGATAAAGTTTATTGCGGAAAAATTACCGAAGACGTTATACGCGCTTGCGTAGACTACAAGCTGAGTTTGTGTCAGGTCGATATGTACGATTTGTCATCGCGCAGAGCGCTTAATTTCGGTCATACCGTGGGACATGCAATGGAACTCAGCTGCAACTTACCGCACGGTATTGCGGTGGCAAACGGTTTGTATTACGAAACGCTGCTTGCGCACAAACTGGGTATGTGCAGTAAAGCGTATTTTACCAAGTGGTCGGCAGAAGCGGCTAAACTTACGGATATCCTGCCGGTAAACAAAGAAATATTAAAACTCGTCACAGCCGATAAAAAGAATATCGGCAACCTTATATGCTTTGTGCTGCCTAACGATTTCAGGCAGACGATTTTATCGTTGGAACAGGTAATAAGTTTATTATGTTGCGGCTAAACGGACAATTTAATCTTAACGCAAGCGTGGTGTGCGGGGATAAATCTATTGCGCACCGCGCACTGATTTTTGCCTCCGTTGCCGACGGAACAAGCGTAATAGGCAATATGCCCTTGTCTGCCGACGTGCTGACAACGGCGGATTGCCTGCGCGCGTTGGGCGCAGATATCCGTTTTGACGGCAATACCGTAACGGTTGAGCCGATAGCCGAAGTAAAGGATAACGTCACTCTAAATTGCGCTAACAGCGGCACAACGGCAAGATTGCTTGCCGGACTTGTTGCAGGGTTGGGGGTAAACGCAACGTTTATCGGCGACGCGTCGCTGTCCAAGCGTCCTATGGACCGCGTATTGCAGCCGTTAGAACGGATGGGCGCAAAGTTTTCAAAGCCGAAAAATTGCTTGTTTAAATGTTTGGGCGGTACGCCTTTGTACGGAAGTACGGTTTATGCCGCGGTTGATTCCGCTCAGGTTAAGAGTGCGGTTTTGATTGCGGGATTGTTTGCCGAAGGAAGTACGACGTACGTAGAAAAACTTTCTACGCGCAATCATACCGAATTGATGTTAGCTGCGCTTAACGCAAATATAAAGGTGGACGGACAAGCCGTTACTGTATCTAAAAGCAGACTTTTGCCGATAAAAACGGATATCCCGTGCGACGTTTCGTCTATGAGTTATATTGTTGCAGCTGCTGTTATTACGGGAAAACCGTTTGTGTGTTCAAACGTGCTTTTAAACGAACGCAGGTTGGGCTTTGTACGCGTTTTGCAAAGGGCGGGAGCCGATATCAAATGTATACAAGAGGAAACGCGTTTTGGGGAGACTGTCGGCAGTATTATTGTAAAAAAAGACGGATTCGGCGCTATGTACGCTTCTGCGGCGGACGTTTGCGACGCCATAGACGAAGTACCGCTGCTTGCAGCTTTGTCCGTTACAATGCGCGGAACGCACGTATTCGAGGGGGTGGGCGAACTCCGCCATAAGGAAAGCGACCGCATAAAAGCCGTACTGCATATGGCTGCTGCGTGCGGACAAAAAGCCGAATACGCAAACGGCCGTTTAATTGTCGTCAGCAACGGCGTGTTAGAAAAAAATCCGCGTTTTTGCAGCTTTGACGATCACCGTATCGCTATGTGCGAGGTAGTGTTGTGTATTGCTTCGGGCGGCGGCAGTGTGGACAGAGCGCCTTTTGACGTGTCGTTTCCGCAATTTGAAACGGCTTTGGGCTTAAATATATACAGGCTGGGGCTTATAGGCGGTACCGATATACGCAAAAGTTTGTCGCCTTTATTGATGGAATATTTGTCTACGGTTGCAAACGTTAATTGCAGTTACGATTTACTTGTACAGCCGGACGGCGTAACGGACGAACGTCTTTTGGATATTATTTCTCGCTACGACGGACTGAACGTTACTATGCCGTATAAAATGAGAGTTGCGCAATTATTAAACGCGGACTGTCTGTCTGTAAACACAGTGGGGCGCAACGTTGTTCCGCAGTCTACCGACGGTTACGGTATGGTAACGGCGTTAAGAGAGATGGGCGTGGATTTTGAAAACAAACATTTGTACGTTGCGGGCGCGGGCGGCGCGGCAGCACTGTGCGTGCAAACGCTGTTGTCTTACGGGTGTAAAATACAAATTTTCAACCGTACAAAAAGACATGCGGACGTTTTAATTAATAAGTTTAATTTATCCTGCAACGTATCTAATCCTTACGGAATGCTGAGCTTTGTTCCCGAGTGTGATTATGAAAAGTCCTTGCCTCTGCCCGACAGTTGTAAGTTTGTGTTTACTGCGGCATATAAAGGTACAAGCGGGCTTAAAGATAAGGCGTTAGCGCGCGGAATAACGTACGTAGACGGACTTAGAATGCTGTATCATCAGGGCGCAAAAAGTTTTGCGTTATGGACGGATACTGCATTGCAGGATAATTACGGCGGTTTTGCGGAGTTTCTGCGTTCGGTGCAGTTTTGTTTTAATTAATAAGCATAAAATAAGTTGGATTTGGCTTATTCCGCTGTACGCGGAAACGACGCTTAAAGCTATAAAAATAACAGGATTATGCTTAGTGCATAAGGTTTAACTGAATTATAGGATAATATTTATGAAAATCTTACTGCTAAACGGAGTAAATATGAATATGTTAGGCAAGCGTAACGCAGATTACTACGGTAAAGATACGCTTGCGGAATTGGAGCGCAAAATTGCGGATTATGCAAAGAAATTCGGCGCGGACGTTGTATGCCGTCAAAGTAATATCGAGGGCGAACTTGTAAATATTTTACAGCAAACCGAGTGCTGCGCGGTAATATTCAACGCAGGAGCATACAGTCATTACAGTTACGCTTTGCGTGATTGTATCGAGTGCATAAAAACGCCCGTTATAGAGGTGCATATGAGCGATATTTATGCGCGGGAGGATTTCCGCCGAGTAGACGTTTTAAAAGAAGTTTGCGCAGGATATTGTTACGGCAAAGGGATAAACAGCTATTTAGAGGCTGTAGACGTTGCTGTAAAGCTGGCTGGTTTGCAATAATGAAAGTTGTGTTAATAGGATTTGCCTGCTGTTACAAAACGTCGGTCGGAAAACTGCTTGCGGATAAATTGCATTGTAAGCATATAGATACCGACGGTTTAATAGAGTTTAACGCAGGCGAAAGCATATCCCGAATTTTTGAAAAAAAAGGCGAAGCGGCTTTTCGTCAAGCGGAAAGTCAAACGTTAAAAAGCCTTGCCGAATGCGGTGACGCGGTAATTTCCTGCGGCGGAGGCAGTCCTTTGCTGGACGGATTTGAATTGCTTATAAAAGGCGGCAAAACGGTGTGGCTCACCGCAGCCGCGCAAACTGTAAAATCGCGTCTTGGCGGCGGCGTCCGCCCGCTGTTTGACGGTAAAACAACCGCAGAACTGGACGCGCTTATAAAGCTGCGCAGTTTGTGTTACGCAAAGTACGCGGACATTACGCTGTCTACAGACGGGCTTACGTCCGTTCATGTTGCCGATAAACTGTATGATTTGCTGAACGCTATACCGTATACCGTTTAAACGTTGTCTGCAAATACGTTTTGCGGCAGTCTAAATTAGTATACAGTGTTTGTTTTAAAATTATTTTTACGGCAAATAATTGTTTTTTTATAAAGCTAATCGTTTAATAAACTTGTAAAAAATATAATCAAACGGACTTCACTTTGAAGTCCGTTTTGAATTACATTTCTTAAATATAAAAAAGATAAATATTTAGAGCGTTATGGAAATTTAGTTTTCTATCCCACTAAATTTTTCATCATATAGTACATCTGCGTTGCCATTTGATAATATCCTTCAACCGTGGGGTGCACGTCGTATGGTTGGTTTTTGTTTAAATCCAGCGCGGCGTTTGCAAAGGAAAAATACGTTTTGTCGTAGTTTTGGAAAGCGTTAATCAACGCTATGTTTGCGCGGTACATATTGCGCATATATTCCCATACTGTTTTTACTCCGTACACTTGCCCGAATTTTGTTTGGTCCTGACAGCATGGAATAACTAAATTTATTACTACGTTTGTGTTTTTATCGTATAAGCGTATGGAGTTTACCATAGTTTGCATACTGGTAATAAACAGGTTTACCGCTTCGTCCAAAGTGTCCTCCGTTGCGTGAAAAATATCGTTTATCCCCAGTTGTATAAATACAACGTCCGCTTTGTCATATTTTTGCGTAGTCATATAGTAATCGAAGTCGAACGTTTCGGTGTTAGGGTTATAAAACGGATTGCTTACGCCGTCGATTTCCGCGCAAGAGGTGTAGTGGCTTGCTCTCCAGCCGGAACGTCCTTCGCAATAGTTGCCGTCGCCCCTGTCCATTGTGCCTAGCAAAGTTAGTTTAAAATCGTCACGGCGTGATAAATCCAACAGTTTAAACGTTTCCGCTCCGGAGTGTATAGTGCTGTCGCCTATTACCAACGCGGTAACAGGTTTTGTTACCGAAGAATCTTTTACCGAAATATTAGTACGTTTAGAGCTTATAAATTGCCAGTTTTTATCGTATACGGAAATTACCAATGCGTAAACGCCTGCTTTTTGCGGAGTTCCCGTCCATTTGTCTTGTAATTGACGGCAGTCGGGCATATCGGTAGCGGTGCGTATAAAAACATCGTTTTGAAAAAGCATTAAAATATTTGTAAAGTATATTTCTATTTGCTGACCTACGCAGGCAAATAAAGTGTCGGGCAATAAAATTTGAGTGTTGCGGTAATTGCCGCTTGATAATATTTGCCAAACGCCGTTTGTCTTTTGATACAGTGCGTTGCTGTCCGTATCTAAGTAATAATCTCCGTTATTGCCCGTTTCGTTACTCGGCGTTCCTGTTCCGTACGTAAAATTACCGTTTGCATTGCAGCCGATAAGCAAGCAAGACAAAAGCATTACGCAAACAAGCGTTAGAAGTGCTAGCGTTGTAATTTTGCTTTTTTTCATATCGTAATTCCTTATTTTTAATAGCCGTTTATATTGTTAGATAAAGAAAAGTTTCATCTGTAAAGACGAAACTTTTCTGTTTTTTATTAATCTAAATTATAGTTTATTGCTTTTTCTTTTTGTATATACGGATTATGATAACAATCAGTAATACGGCAACAAGCAATACGCTAGATAAGATAGAGAACAGCAATGCAAGGTTAACGTCGCGTTTAGTGTCCGTCGTATCGTCTTTGTCGTCCTCGTCTTCCGTGTCTTCGTCGGGAACTTTCCTCATTTCTTCCCATTCTTCGGCGGAAGGCTCTACTACAACTAATTCTTTGTTAATGCACTCTTCTTTATCGCCTTCAACTTTACTTCCGTTTAATTTATTGATAAGGTCGTCGACTGTTTCGCATTCGTTAAACGCCGTAAAGCTTTTGCCTGCCGTAAAGTCTACTTTGTACTGCTCTTTGTTGTCCTCGTCTTCCGTTAAGGCGTACGAACCGAGCGTTTGCATTGTTACTTTGTCGTAATAAACGGTGGTGTTAGTGGTTGTAACTCTGCCGTCGATGCTGCCGTTAAACAGCGCAAGACGTACCGTTTCGTCGGTGTTGCCTGCGACGTATATAATATAATAACGCGCCCAAATTTGATTTCCGCTTCCGTCTTGATAAATTTCGTCGGCTTGGTTAAATACGCTTCCGTCCACTGGTGTGGTGTAAACGCTTTCTACTTTGCCTACTACGGCTTCTTCGCGGTTTTTGCCGCCCTTAATCAAATAGAAGTAGGGTTGAGCTTGTCCTTCCAATTTAGCCAGTACGGAAAATACGTAAACGTTGCGTGCCGTAAGAGTAAGATCGCCGGATACGTAACCGTAGCTTGTGGCAAGGCTGTTTGTTGCAATTTTTAATACTTTGCGCTCGTCATCGTCGGGATAGCTTTCGTCCGTCCAAGTGATAACGCCGCTGTCTTTTACTGCGGAGTGCGTTCTATCTACTCCGTCGGGAGTAAGGTTGCCTTTACCGTCAAGATACAAATTGTTGTCGCCTGCAAACGTCGGCTTCCAGTTAGAGGGTTGATCCGTGTTTGCTACCAAGCTGGAAAACGATCCGTTAGATACGCTTGTAGTAGCGGTATTGCCTGTAAGGTCGAATTTTTTAGAAGCCGTTCCGCTGCTTGCGCTGTTGTAAGCGTTGTTGGAAATTGTTTCGTAGAACGGGGTGGTAATATACAAATCACCGTCGGGAGTGTAAGGCGTGTTTTCGTAACCTTCAACGTCGCCCAATGCAAACACTAAACGGATTTGGTTTGGCGTTTGACCGGGTTTGATGTAAATATCGTATTTGCTCCAACCGTTGTTGGTGTCTTTGTCGATATTTTGTTCCGTCTTAACCGTAAAGTCGCCGTTAGACATTTCTTTCCATTCGCTGCCCTCGGCGTCGCGGCGCTGAACAAGTACGTTTGCAAACGCCAATACGTTGTTGTTGCGCGATACGGTCCTTACCCAAAAACTGAAATGGTGGTAGTCCTGAGTGCTGTCGTCCGTTGCAAGCGAAACGGTTACTGTGTTTGTAAGTTCCAAGGCAACGGGGGCTTTTGTTTCTGCGTGGTTAGACAGCATATAAATACCGAATCCTTCGCGGGAGAAGTCGTCTTTTGTTGTAAAAGGCGAGTAACCGGCATCTTTAACGTAGGAGTCGGAATCCGTGTATTTAAGCGTAGCGGGAGTATTTGTTTCGTCGTTAAGCTCTTTTAACGTAACAAATCCTTCTGTTTGAGCAACGGTGGTGTCCTCTTCCTTTTCGATAATTTTATACGTCGTATCTCCTTCGGGCGCGTCGTCCGCTTTAAGACGGTAGTCGTTTGCGGTAACGGTTTCGTAGCTGATATCGTCTACAAACAGTACGCCTTCGGCATTTGCTCCCGTGTAGGAGTTACCCAAGCCTATGCTTACGCGTATGTATTGCGTGGACGTTTTGCGGTTAAATACGTAAAACTCTTTGTATTGCCAACCTTCGTTGTTTTGCGGAAGATCAAACTCGTAAGCGTAACGGTTTTCTTCGTTTGCGTTGGGCGTAGAGGAAGAGTTTTGAACCATAATCGTAGCTTTGCCCGACTTTAATTGCGCGGTATTAAACCACACGCCGATTTTTACAGACGTGGTGGACGATACGGATACGCTGTCGCTCATAATCATAGCGTTTGTAGAATTTTTGGACGCAATCATATACACGTTGCTGTTGCTGTGTTTTTCGTTTGCGCCAAGTTGGTGCTGATTCGGGTTTTCTACGTTTTGTATACCTTCTATCGCCAAATCGTCAAGTACCGACTGCCACTTTTCGCCGTCGGTATCTACAATACCCATTACGACGTTTTCGGTTGTGTCGATAGATTCAAATCCCTGCGTATTGCCGGATTTTTCCTGATAGCCGTATCTGGTCCAGTTAAGCGCGGATTTGGGGAAGTTTGTGTCGTCCGATCCTACCAACGCAAAATCGCCGTTTTTAACGGGCAGGTTGGACGAATTGGAATCGCCGGGGTTTTCGTCATCGGGCGTTACCGGTATGGGACGTAACAAAATACCCAATGTTACGGATACTGCAATTACCGCTACCAAACAAATGGCAACGATCGTAATTATCATTTTATTGCGATCCGTTAATGGTTGTCTTTGTGCATTCGTTTTACTCATAATATACGATACCTCTTATAAGTTTACATACTTTTACATATATATCGGTATTTTAATACAAACTAAATTAAAAATCAATCAAAATAGATAACAATGGTAAAATTTGGAGAAAAAAATGAGCCTATCTACAAAAAACAAGTGGATATTAGTGATATTTTCTGCTTTAAGCGGGTTTGTCAACGGATTTTTAGGAGGCGGAGGGGGCGTAATTGTCGTAACTCTGCTGCTTTCCGCCGTAAAACTCAATCAAAAATACGCTCAGGCGACGGCTTTGTTGGTTATATTGCCGCTGACGGTTGTAAGCGCGGCGGTTTATCTGCTGAAGGGCTTAGTAGATTGGACGCCTACATTATGGGTTACGCTGGGCGTAGTTGTGGGCGGAGTGTTAGGCGCGCTATTGCTGTCTAAGCTTAAAAGCAACGTTGCCAAAATCATTTTTGCGGTAGTGCTTATTGCCGGCGGCATAAAAATGCTTTTTTAAGACGAAAAAAATTAAATACCGTGTTAAACGCCGTAGTTTACGGCGGCTGCGTACGCTTAGTGTTTTTTTATGCGGACAAATACCGTTATACGGTTTGATTTTCCGTTTTTAAAATCTGTATGTTGCCGTGCATTAAGTTTTGCTATCGCAATATACCGATACGGATTATTTGTGCAGACTGAAGTTTTGTATTATTTTAAAAGTATAAGAAAGGTAATGCTTTGTAATAACGCAGCAGTCGGCGCAAATTTTATAAATTTTTTACTAAAATGCCGTTTACGCAGCGTTTCACAGACATTAACGAGGGTAGTTGAATTTGTAAAATTATTGTTTGGAAATATCAGCGTATTGTGTTTATTACATAGAGAGGTGTGATGTATGCAAATATTTTTATTGATATTATTCGGTTTTCTGTCGGGCATAATCGGCGGTATGGGTATGGGCGGCGGAACGCTGCTTGTACCTTTACTGTCGTTTTTGGATTTGGAACAAAAGACGATACAGGCAATAAACCTTGTCAGCTTTGTGCCTATGTGCTGTGTGGCGCTTGGGTTCCATGCACATAACAAGCTGATTAAGCCCAAACATATTTGGTGGATAGTTGTCCCCGCTGTGTTGGCTGCGGTAGGCGGAGCTTTTTGCGCCGGAATAGCCGATAACAAAATACTGCGTTTGTGCTTTGCTGTGTTTTTAATAGCGGTGGGCGTATGGCAGTTAATTGTTGCAATCAAATTTGCAGTAAAAAATAAAAGACAGTCTAATTTGCCCGTTGTTTCGCAGCCAATGCTGCCCGCCGATTACTTAAACGGTAATTTAGATAAAAACGACAGGTAGGTTTATGTATATATGCACATATAATACTATGTATAATTATCCTTATTAAATAGCGTGCGTTTGATATTAGACGCGCGTTAATTATATCTGTTTTAAACTATTGCAAAAATGTAAATTTTTTGTTAAAGTATATTTATAATGAAATATTTGGCTTTCGATATCGAGGCGGCTAACGGCTTTCAGCCGTCAAGTATATGCAGTATAGGCATAGTAATTGCCGACGAACAATTTAATATAGTCAGCAGGCAAAATATCTGGATTAATCCCAAAACTAAATATAATTTAAACGGAACAAGACTGAATGTTGGCATCGACTTGCATTTGGATAAGAAATTACTGGATAATTCGCCGGATTTTAAACAAACGTACGAACTTATAAGCGGAATGTTAACGGACAGACAATATTGCGTATTCGGACACGCTGTAGACGCCGACGTGCGTATGCTTAACGCCGCGTGCGCAAGGTATAAGCTACCTTGTATCGAATTTGATTTTTTTGATTCTCAGCTGCTGTACAAGCTGTTTAAGGAGGAAAAAGAAGTTAAGTCGCTACATAAGATTGCCGCGGATATCGGCGTGGAGTTTGCCGAGCATAACTCCGAAGAGGACGCTTACGCAACAATGCTTACCCTTAAATATTTGGTAGAAGCCAGTGGCTGCAGTCCGCAGGAGTTGTTGGAAAAATACCGAATACGCATAGGCACAAACCGTAATTTCGAGCTTAGCCGTCCCGTGTCCCTTAACGGGCAGGTTTCCAAAAAGCGGGTGACGCAGATTGCTTGGGAAAAAATACGGAAATATGCCGCAACGGTAAAAAAACAAAATAATAAATATAAGGATAAGTCTTTTTGTCTGTCGCGCACGTTTGAAATTTCCAACGAACCGTTGCTGTATCAGGTAGTGCAGGCTATCGTTCAAAACGGCGGACGGTACACGACAAAACTGGCAAAGTGCGATTATTATGTTTATTATAATAAGTCGAGCGAACAGGATGCGTCAAGGGAAAAGCGTGTAGAGGAGCTTGTCGGGCAGGGACTTATTGTAAAAATATCGGCGGAACAATTTATAAAGGATAATTTATTATGACAGCAAAGCAATTTTTACATAATCACGGGCAAACCGCCGCTTTGGCGGACGCGGACAAGTCGATTAAACTGTTTATAGAAAAGATGCAGCAGGGCTTGGGCGGCAAATGCATATCTGTTCCCATGATACCTACTTATTTGGTGGACGTGGACAGATCCAAAATCCGCCCCGACGTTAAGCGTATTTTAATAGACGCCGGCGGAACGAATTTCCGCGTTGCGGTGGGGTATTTTGACGCGCAGGGCAATCCTCATATAGAGGATATCTGCAAAACCGCCATGCCGTCTGCGGACGGTACTTTATACACAAAACGGCAGTTTTACGATGCAATAGCCCGCAATATATCGGCGCATCTTTGCAAAGCTGAGGATATAGGATTTTGTTTTTCTTATCAAGTTGCAATGGACAAGGACGTCGACGGCGAAGTCGTAATGTTCAGTAAGGAAATCAACGCGCCGGATGTTATCGGTACGCGGGTGGGGTACGAAACCCTGCAAGCCTGCAGGCAATATAGCGATACGGATCGAAAAATAGTAATTTTAAACGATACCGTAGCCACGCTTTTGGGCGGTATGGCGGTAAACGACGGAAAATTTTCCGCTTATTTGGGCTATATATACGGTACGGGTACAAACGTCTGCTACATAGAGGACGTAAAAAACATTACAAAGATTAACGACGTCAAATGCGGAAGAATGCTTATAAATACCGAATGCGGTAATTTTGACGGATTTATTCCGGGCGATTTTGACGTTGCATGCATTAAGCGTACCGCCGTTCCCGACCGCCAGCTGTTTGAAAAAATGTCCAGCGGAAAATATCTTGCCGATATTATCGCCGAAGCCTACTTTGCGGCGGCGCAAGAGGGCGTCTTTAAAGACGAGGTTACGCTTGCTCCGTTTGACCTTAAAGATGTTTCCGCTCTGCTTAGCGGGGGAGAATTTCCGTGTAAGTTCCGCAATAAAGAAGATTTGCAATTTGCCTGCGGCGTGGCGGAGGAACTTATCGACCGCGCGGCAAAAATGGGCGCGATAGTAAACTCTGCTCTTGCAATAGCGTCTTGCAAGGACAAAACACTGCCTGTTGCGATAGTTGCGGAAGGTACGACGTTTAATAAACTTACGGGCTACCGCTCCGCTTTTGAAAAATATCTTACGGAAATTTTGACCGTACACGGTATAAAGTATCAAATTATACAGGGTAACGACTTAAACTTAGTAGGTACTTTAATGTCTACAATGGTACTATAAGTGCATATAAAGCATAACGGCAGAGTTAAGTGAGTACGGTTTTATTTATTATTACTTTGCGTGACGCTGTCAAAATATTATTGATTTTAATGCTTACGGTTAACCGTCGGGTATTTAAATAGAATTTATTTTTTAACCGAAACGTAGGTTTATGCTGCGCCAAATTCTTTTTTCGGTAGCCATAATATCAGCGCGCATCTCTGCATTTTAATTTTGAAATAAATTATAGAAGGAGTACATTATGAAAAACTTTGAAGCAGAACTTCCTCAAAATTACAAACTGGTTAAAACTATAGACGCTAAAAATGTCAAAATAGGGATAATACTGAATTTAATAGCCGTGGCTGTCGTTGTCGTGTGTATGGTAGTAGCGTATTTTATAATAGGCGTACCGTTTATCGAGTTGGCGGATATGATATTCGGCGGATCGTACGCTATACTACGTTTGGCGGTTTTGGCGGCAATAATGATAGTTTACGTTATTTTACACGAACTTGTACACGGCGCGGCGTACAAAGCGCTAACAAAGCAAAAACTTACTTTCGGTCTGTCTTTAACTGTGGCGTTTTGCGGAGTGCCGCAGATTTACGTTTACCGTAAAACGGCGTTAATAGCGGTGCTTGCGCCTTTCGTTGTGTTTTTGCCTATATTTTTGATTTTGTGTTTTGTGTTGGCGGATCCATTGTATAAATTTTTGGCAGTGTTTATGCTGGGTATGCACCTCGGCGGTTGCTGCGGCGATTTGTGGGTTGCGGGTGTGCTGGCGTTTAAATATCGTAACAATGCGGTTTTGATGAACGATGCCGGCCCTACGCAAACTTTTTATTTGCCGTGCATGGAGGAATCTTCCGTTGTAAACAGCGAACAAACAGAGAGGTAATTGCAGAAGATTTATGAAGAATTATATCGGTATCGACGGATTGGTTTTGTGCGTAATGGGCGGTAAAATTGACGTTAAGCGGTGGATATCATCGATAGATATGTTGGATCACTCTATAATATCGTACGAAGAATTAATAAATTCCGTAAATAACTTATTAAACGGAGAACTGATATTACGTAAAAACAACAAGTTAGTATTGTCTAAGCAAGCGAAGCAAATACTGCGCGGCGGTTGGCGTATGGGTTGTATTGAATGGCAGCTGACCGTTCAAAAACGTATATGCCGGTATTTCTACGACGAAACAAAACCTCGGCTTTTTGATTTACCGCAGGAAGAATACGATACCGCGCTGAAAAAATATCGGGACGAAACCGAAAAAACGATTGCAAGATTGAGCAAATACTAACTATGAGTAATTTTTTACGACAAAATTTATTCCAGGAAATAAAAACGGAAATATATGCGTAAAAAAACAGGTCGCAGGGGAGTTACCCTTGCGGCCTGATAATTTTGTAAGAGTTCAGTCTGTAAGCCGAGTTCTGTATTTGACGGTTATCTTTCTAGACCAGTCGTTACCGAAAGGTTCAAGCGAATATATCGAGACGTCGAGCAAACGTTTAATCTCATTTCTTGCGCCGAGCGGGGTTTACATGAACGTGTTGTCACCAAAACGTTTGTAGGCTCTTACCCTGCATTTCCACCCTTACAACGCTAAAAGCATTGCGGTATATTTCTGTTGCACTTTCCTTAAAGTCGCCTTCACAGGACGTTATCCTGCGCTCTTGCTCTGCGGCGCTCGGACTTTCCTCGTGAGTTTGCACCCACGCAACCGTCTGGCTGTCTCTTACAGTGTAATTATATCACTTAGAGAGATTTTGTCAAATATATATTTACTTGACAATTTTTTATATAGTGGGGTATAATCTAAAAGTTATAGTATAGCTGGCGTACAATGCCGCAAATATGCTTTAATTCTTCTTGCAGAGCTATTATACTATACGTTAAAGGACTGTTTTCGGCATTTAATCTTTTCGGCAAAAGTCTATTAACGCGGATAAAATTTTATCCGTTCAGCGCAAATACTGCGCAATACAATTCAAAGTATTTTACTGTTTAAAAAGAGGTTAATAACATCTAATGACAAAGAAAAAGCGCAATATTATCATTATATCGGTTGTCGCGGCGGTTTGCGTAGCTGCACTGGTGCTAACTTTGGTATTGGTGCTTACGCTTAAAAAACCGCAAGACCGTACTTATACCGTAACGTTTAACAGTAACGGGGGTACGGTTGTGGCTGCCGTTACGGACATACCGTACGACACTACGATTGCAGAACCTGCCGCTCCCGTTAGAGAAGGCTATGTGTTTGAGGGGTGGTTTAAGGAATCATCCTTGGAAAACGCTTGGAAGTTCGATACGGATACGGTTAAAAAAGACGTCACCTTGTACGCAAAATGGCGTTATAACGCAACCGACGGATTTGAGTTTAAAATTGTAGGCAGTTCGGCTATTATTGTAGGTATAGGCACCGCAGGCGAGGTTAAAAACGTGGTAATTCCAAGTATTTACGGCAATTTGCCAGTAACGTCTATTGCGGACGGTCTGTTTAGAGGCAACGGCGCGGTAGAAACGGTGTATATACCCGAAAGCGTTACAAGCGTAGGAAACAATCTTTTCCGCGCGTGTCCAAATCTTGTTTCCGTTACGTTTGCAGGCAAATCTACAGCATTGGGTTCGACCGTATTTTACGATTGTCAAAAGCTTGTTCGCGTAACCTTGCCGAAAAATATTACAATGATTACGGCGGAAACGTTTTATAACTGTTTAAGCTTGAAGGAATTTAAAATTCCGTCTTCCGTTACGGAAATACAAAAAAGCGCTTTCCAGTTTTGTGCCGCTTTGACGGAATTTGCTTTGCCCGACAAACTGACAACCATAGGCGAACAAGCGTTTGCAGGCTGTTCGGCATTGACGGCTGTAAATATTCCGTCTGCCGTAACGTCGATAGGCGAGCTTGCTTTTTCGGGCTGTTACGGAGTGGAAAGCATGACGATGAGTCCGGGCAATACAAAGTATTTCGGCGAGGGCAACTGTATTGTGGAGATATCTTCGCAGGACGGCACGCCTAAGTTTACGGTTATAGCAGGCTGCAAAAATTCCAATATGACCTCGATATCTTCATCTACGCCGATAAGCGCAATAGGCGTGGGAGCTTTTTCCGCGTGCAGATATTTGACGAATATTTCCATTCCCTCAACGGTTACGAGTATAGGCGATTATGCTTTTCAAGCCTGCGACCGTTTGCAGAACGTTACAATCCCCGCAAGCGTTAAAACAATAGGGGAAATGGCGTTTGCAAAGTGTAACAGATTGCAGTACGTAAGATTTCTTTCGGCGGAAAACGGACAAGACGAAGTTCCGTTGGAAATCGGCAAGGAGGCTTTTTACGATTGTATCACAAGCCAGACGGAATTAAGCATAAGCCTTCCCAAACGTCTTGCCAAACTGGGAGAAGGCGCGTTTTGGTGGAACCCGATATACGACGAAGAAAACCTGCGCGTATCCTATGCGGGATCGCAGACGGAATTTTCTCAGTCGGTAAAAACTCCGGTAGACTACGATACTAACAGATATAAAAGACCCACGCTTATTTGGTGTACGGACGGTAACGATAATATAGACGTGTTCGGTTTGGCGTGACTGATATGTATAACAAACAACAGGATATAGGTAAAAAATACGTAGGCGTAGGCGTTGATAATTTCCGCGATTTGGGCGGCATAGAACTTACTTGCGGCAGAACTATACGCAGCGATATGATTTTCCGTTCGGGCGAACTGTGGAATTTGTCTGCGGAAAACAAAGAGGCGTTGGATAAACTTAAAATAGACTTTATATTCGATTTGCGCAGTCCGGACGAAGTGGAATACAAACCCGATTACGTTCCGTCGGGTACCGAATACCGCAACGTCCCCGCGGTGCGCACCCGTAAAAAGATGGCGGTTAAACCGGACAGCGTCGTTAAGATGATTCCCGTTTGGCTGCCGTCAAGCGTGTCCCGCGGGGCATTTCGCGCTAAATTTAAAAACTTGTACCGTAAGTTTCCTTTTAAAAACAGCGCTTATGCGCAGATATTTAAAGCAATGGACGACGGCAAAAAAATTCTATTCCACTGTACTGCCGGCAAGGACCGCACAGGCGTTGCAAGTATGCTTATACTTATGGCTTTGGGTGCGGATATGGATACGGTTAAGCAGGATTATATGCTTTCCAATCTGTACCGTGTGGAGAGCGGAGCAAGATTTTTAGAACAGTTTAAAGGTTACAAGCATTACGGTAAGTACGGCAAAATACTGCCCATGACAAATAATGTGGAAATGTGCTATTTTAACGCTTCGTATAACAAGATAATTCGTAAATACGGAACTGTAAAAAACTTTTTGCTTAAACAATACGGTATAGACGAAGCTAGGATAAGTAAGTGGCTGCAAGAATATACCGAATAAAAACCGAGAAGCGTGTAGTTTTGTGTACGGTAGTATTTTTTTGTTTATAGATATTGCGAAATAAAGGCAAGTCTAATTAAATTGCCGTAAAGGAATTATTCGCTTTTAGTCTTTTACTTTTAACGAGGTATACCTAATGGATATCATCAATTTGCAAGACGTAAGTTATTATTATAAAGCATACGACGATAACGGCGCGGTCGGTCAGGTTGTCGGCGTGGAGGGAGTGTCTCTTTCGATAGAGGAAGGCACCTTTGTCGCGCTTGTAGGGCATAACGGCTGCGGAAAGTCTACGCTTGCCAAACTTTTAAACGGTCTGCTTGTTCCGCAAAACGGAAAAGTGACTGTGTGCGGAATGGATACCGCCGATAGGGATTCCATATTTGAAATCCGCAAAAATATAGGTATGGTGTTTCAAAATCCCGATAACCAAATGGTTGCAAGCATTGTGGAAGAAGACGTTGCCTTCGGTCCGGAAAATCTGGGCGTTGCACAGCCGGAGATTGTGGAAAGAGTATACTCCGCATTGGAACAGGTAGGTATGACGGAGTACGCCAAACGCTCTCCGCATAAACTGTCGGGCGGACAAAAACAGCGCATAGCAATAGCGGGCGCGCTTGCAATACGCCCGAAAGTTATCGTGTTTGACGAATCTACCGCAATGCTCGATCCGCAGGGTCGTAAAGAGGTACTGTCCGTTGCCCGCGCTCTTAAAAATCAGGGTATGACGGTGGTGCTTATTACCCACTTTATGGAAGAGGTTGCCGACTGCGACAAGGTTGTGGTAATGAACGGCGGGCATATTATAAAAATCGGCACGCCTATGGAAATATTTAACGACGATTTTTTGTTAAGCAGCGTGGGATTGGAAGCTCCCCGTTCGGTTGCGCTTGCGCAAAAACTTAAAAAAGCGGGTTTCGACGTTGAAACAGACGTTAAAGACGCCGCGGTGCTGGGAGGCGAAGTATGTCGAAACTTGACAAAGTAGTTATCCCTACGGAAGTTGCCGAGGGCAAGACGGCGATAGTTGCAAAAGGACTTAATTTTGTATATAATGCAAAATCCCCTTTTAGTAAAGTTGCCGTCGACAATATAAATTTGACTGTCAGCCGCGGAGAGTTTGTTGCAATCGTCGGGCATACGGGCAGCGGCAAAACAACCTTTGTACAGCATTTAAACGCCTTAATACGCGTGCAAAGCGGCGAATTGTACGTGTTGGAACATTGTTTACATAACAAAAAAGTGGACCTTAAAGCATTGCGTAAAAGCGTTGGAATGGTGTTTCAGTATCCGGAATACCAACTGTTTGCCGATACTGTTTTGGACGACGTATGTTTCGGTCTTAAAAACTTCGGCGTGGCGGATAAAACGGAACGCGAGGAAATGGCAAAAAAAGCAATAGAGATTGTTGGACTCAATTTCGATACGGTAAAAAATAAATCGCCGTTTGACTTGTCGGGCGGAGAAAAACGCCGCGTGGCGCTTGCGGGCGTGCTTGCTATGAATCCTCAATTATTGGTTTTGGACGAGCCTACCGCAGGGCTTGACCCTAAGGGCAAAAAGGAAATTCTGTCCATTGTATCGAGTCTTAATAAGCAGCAGAACGTAACCGTCGTAATGGTTTCGCACGATATGAACGAAGTGTACGAAAACGCCGACCGTATAGTGGTGTTCAGCGACGGCAAAATTGCGTACGACGCCGCCCCGCGGGAACTTTTCCGTAACGAGGAAGATATCGTTTCTATGAATTTGGAAATCCCCCATATGGCAAAGTTTGTAAATGTTTTGGAACGCAGCGGTTTTACCGTTCCCGAAGATTGCAAAACGGTGGACGAAGTATACGGCGCGGTACTTGCTTTAAAAGGAGGGGACGGCAATGCTTAAAGACGTCACCTTCGGGCAGTACTATCCTGCCGATTCGTTTATACACAAAATGGACGCTCGTATAAAACTGGTACTGTGTATGCTGTATATGGTAGGCATCTTTTTTGTAACCAGTTTTGTCGGCTTTGCGTTTATAACGGTATTTTTAATTGCGTTGATAGGATTTTCGCGCGTACCGTTAAAATCCGTTTTAAAGTCGGTAAAAGGCATAATATTTTTGCTTTTGTTTACCGTTGTACTGAATATCTTTTTTAACAAAAGCGGTAACGTGCTTGTAGAATGGAAGTTTATCGTAATTACCGATGAAGGACTCAAATACGCGGCAAAGATGTTTTTGCGTTTGGTGTATTTGGTCGTAGGGTCTAGCGTACTTACTTTGACAACAACCCCCGTAGACCTTACTCACGCTATCGAAAGTTTGTTTAAACCGTTAAAAGTAATTAAAGTTCCCGTACACGAACTTGCGCTTATTATGAGCCTTACGCTGTCCTTTATCCCAAGCTTAATAGAGGAAACGGACAGAATTATCCGCGCGCAAAAAGCGAGGGGCGCTGATTTCGATACGGGCGGACTGGTTAAGCGCGTAAAGGCTTTTGTTCCTATTCTTATCCCTC
This sequence comes from uncultured Christensenellaceae bacterium, assembly GCA_910587795.1. GTDB lineage: Bacteria > Bacillota > Clostridia > Christensenellales > CAG-314 > Fimimonas. The sequence goes on along the minus strand of CAJUNH010000006.1, from coordinate 58,816 downwards.
TTTTGGTGGGAGGGTTCCGCCGTGCGGAGGAACTTGCCAACGCTATGAACAGCCGCTGCTACGAAGGTGCTACAAAGCGTACGCAAATGCGGGTTATGAAGTTGGGCTGGCGCGATTTTGTAGGCGCGTTTATAACACTGCTGTTTTTTGTAACCGTATTTGTGGCGTACGGTATGCAAAGTAAATGGATGTACGCGGATTGGCTGCAATTTAACGGCGTAAACTGGCTGTATTATTAAATCGCAGCAGCGGTATTTAGTATTCGCTTGTTTTGCGGAATTGTAAAAATCAAACTAAGATGTTTAAAATTAAGTTGACAATAGAATATATCGGTACGGAGTTTTGCGGCTGGCAAAGCCAAAAAAGCGGCAACTCGGTGCAGGATGCGGTGGAGCGCGCGCTCGGCAAATATTTCGGCTGCGATTTCGTGCGTGTTTATGCTGCGGGGCGTACCGATACCGGAGTACACGCAAAAGGGCAAGTTGCGCACTTTGTTACCGATAGGGAGATAAATCCGTATAAACTGTGTCTTGGCGTAAATCTTGCTTTGCCCGCAAGCGTTGCCGTAACTAACGCGGAAATTGTAGACGGCTCGTTTGACGCGAGGTTTTCCGCTTTATCCAAAACTTACTGTTACCGTATTTACGTGTCTGCTGTACGCAGTCCGTTATTGGATGTAAATCATACTCAAATATATAAGCCGTTAGACGTTGAGGCTATGCAAAAGGCGTCGGGATTGTTTGCAGGCGAACACGATTTTGCTGCGTTTCAAAATACGGGCAGCAATTTGAAAGGCACCGTAAGAAAAATCAATTTTTTTGACGTACAACAACACGGCGGCAGCCGCATATACTTTGTTGTCAACGGTAATGCGTTTTTGTATAATCAGGTGCGCAATATGTGCGGTCTGCTTGCGGAAGTAGGCAAAGGCAAGTATAGCGCGGACGATGTAAAGTCTGCGTTGAACGGAGTAAAATTAAAGTACAAAACTTTACCCGCAAAAGGGCTTACCTTGGAAGAAGTTTACTATTAAAATATCGAGGTCAACGTGAAGAAGAAAAAAGAAAGTTCCAGACTGCATATTTTGTTTGTTGTAATGATTCTTGCAGCTTTTGTAAGTTTTATTGCGGCATTGTGTTTGTTCGACTACGAATTTGACGTACCTTTGTCGGCAATGTGGCAGGCGAATATGCCGTCGTTTATTCTAATAGGAGTGATTGCCGCAATAAATATTGCGTTGATTGTTTCCGCCGTGGTTTTACGCGTTAAAAACGACGAGCTAACAAAAAGCGAAGTGCCGCTTGCTTTTATGATAACGGCTGTAATAGTGCTGGAAACGGTTTTTTGCGTGCCTATATTTATATTGTGGATAGCAGAACTTATCCACGACGCGATTCGCGATATTAAACGCGAAAGAATTTAAAAAAACGTTATTGTGAATAAACGCATAAACATTATTTTTTATACTAAATTGCTTATCAAACGATTGACACAATATTAGTTAATAAGTATAATAATAAGGCTGTGAATAATTCGGCAAGGTATTTTAAGCTCTGCCTTGTCTAAACCGCATTTTCCACTGGCGGTAATTGTTCAACCGTGAACAGCAGACAAACTTAAATATTTAGGAGAAATTAAAATGGTAAAGACTTTTATGGCTAAAAAAGAAGCCGTGGAAAGGAAATGGTATGTTGTAGACGCAAGCGGCAAAGCTCTTGGACGCGTTGCAAGTCAGGTTGCGTCTGTTCTTCGTGGAAAAAACAAGCCCACGTTTACTCCGCACGTAGATACGGGCGATTATGTAATTGTAATTAACTGCGACAAGGTTGTTCTGACCGGTAACAAACTCAATCAAAAGATGTATGTTCGCCGTTCTCCCCGTCCTGGACATCTTAAACAAACAAAATATTCCAACCTTATGGCAGAGCGCAGCGATTTTGCTATGATGAAAGCGGTTAAGGGAATGCTTCCCCACAACAGCCTCGGCAGAAAGATGCTTACAAAGCTCCGCGTATACAAAGGCGCAGAACACAAGCACGAGGCGCAAATGCCCGTTACGCTTGAATTGGAATAAGGAGGTAACGAACAATGGCTAAAGCTAAAGCAGTTAAAAAAGTTCAATTTTGGGGCACAGGCCGCAGAAAGAAATCTATCGCCCGCGTAAGACTTATCCCCGGCGGCAGCGGTAATATTACTATCAATAACCGTTCGATCGATCAATACTTCGGGTTGGATACGTTGAAGTATATCGTACGTCAACCTTTAAACGCAACCGAATCTTTAAATAAGTACGACGTTGCCGTAAACGTTAAAGGCGGCGGTTACACGGGACAGGCAGGCGCAATCCGCCACGGTATTTCCCGCGCGTTGGTACTTGCCGGCGAAGATAAGTCTATTCTTAAAAAGAACGGATTTTTAACCCGCGATCCCCGTATGAAGGAAAGAAAGAAGTACGGCTTGAAGAAGGCTCGTAAGGCGCCTCAATTCTCGAAGAGATAATCTTTTATCGTTTAATCTATACGCTCCCGAATTGGAACAATATTCGGGAGCGTTTTTTGTCGAAAAAATTGTTTTTGACAACGATGTAAAAAAATGATATAATAAAACGCACAATCTAGTTTAAGTGCCGTTAACTCCGCTAACTACTACCGACTGATATTATACAACACCTCAAGTTTGTAATAATTATATTGCGGTAGATGTTGCTCGCGTGCGTTATATTATAAACTCCGCAAAAGTTAACGGCGTTTAAACGGCTGTCGGCAGCCGACGGTTATTACGTCGCATTATACGTTAAAATTTATTTTGCCATAAAAACTTATTCGCGTACGAAATAATATAATATAGCGGTTGACCGTATAAAAAAATCAAGGGGTAAATATGAACAAAAAGCTGACGGTATTAATTTTAATAGTTATGCTTGTATCGTGCTTTGCAGCGTTAATAGCATGTAATCACGTTTGCAGTTTCGGCGAGTGGGAAACGGTTACGGATCCTACCTGTACGGAACAAGGGCTTAAAGTAAGATACTGTACCGATTCGGGGTGCAATAAAAAGGAAGAGCAGAAAATACCTGCCGACCCGACAAAACATAATTTGCAATCGGTTGCGCATACAGACGCAACTTGTACAACGGACGGAACGATAGCTCACAACCATTGTACGCTTTGCGGCAAAAATTACGATGCCGAAGGCAACGAGCTGCAAACGGTTGTCATTGCAAAAGAACACAAGTTTGAAGCGGAATGGAAAGTAGTAAAAGAATCAACTTGTACCGAAGAGGGCTTGCGCGAAAAGCATTGCACCAATGTAAATTGTAACGAAGTGCTAAGCGAAAGTATTCCTATCGATCCTGCAAAGCACAATTTGCAGCCTGTCGAAAAAGTGGATTCTACTTGTACTGCCGAGGGCATTGCAGCGCACAATCATTGCACGCTTTGCAAGAAAAATTTTGACGGCGATAATAAGGAATTAACGGATATTACTATTCCTGTCAATTCTGCAAACCATAATTTACAACACGTTGGCAAAGAGGACGCAACTTGTACCGAGGACGGCATTGCGGAGCACGATCACTGTACGCTTTGCAGTAAAAACTTTGATAATAAAGGCAACGAATTGACCTCTGTTGTCATTAAAAAGGGACATAAGTTGGAAACTACCGAGGCTGTATTATACGACCACACAGAGGGCATGCGCGCATACAGATCTTGTACGGTATGTAACAAAAACTTTGACTTAACCGAAGAAACGGAAGTTGATTTGAAGGATTTGGTTGTTCCCGCACAGCACGGCGATTACAGCAAAGATACCCTTTATTGCATAACTTGCGATAAGTACGTTATTATCGACGCCGAGCAATTTGCTTGGTTTAGAGATAACGTAAACTCTGCGGACAAGTATAACGGAAAAACCGTGGTTTTGGATGCCGATATCGACCTCAACAATGAAGAATGGACTCCTATCGACGGATTTTTGGGCGAGTTTGACGGGCAAGGACATACTATCCGTAATTTGAAGATTAACGGACAAAACAACGTAGGTCTGTTCGGTGATATGTCTAATAGCCGTTCGGTAATTCACGATTTTACAATTGACGGAGCTACGGTCAACGGAGCGGAGAGCGTCGGCGTCGTTATGGGTTCTGCGCGTTCTGTGGAAATATCCGATATTACCGTTAAAAACGCAAAAATAACTTCCAATCATTGGGCGGGCGGTATTATCGGTTACTCGTATCCTGCGCTTATAAACAACTGTTCGGTTGACGGCTTGGAAATTATTTGCATACCCAACGCCGTTACGGGCGGTTATGATAACGGCGATAAAGTTGGAGGTATAGTAGGGTATATTGCAGCGAAGTCCATTACAAACTGTACCGTTACAAATGCAGTGTTAAAAGGTTACCGCGATATCGGCGGTATTGCCGGAACATTGCAATGCGCCGACGGAAGTTCTGCTTCCGCAACGGGCAACATTGTAAGTAATATTACAATTAAAGTCGATCAAGCAACAAACCATTACGGTTCAAAGGAAATGAACGCTAACGCTGTCATAGGCAGAGTGCTTAACGACGGCTCTAATATAGCAGTATTAGAAAATAATACCGAAGAAAATATCAGGTACGAATTTACTGTAAACGCCGCTTCGGCGCAAATGGCGCTGGATTCTTTTAAAGATAATTCCGTTATCAAACTTGTTGCGGATACTTACGGAAAATTATTAATCCGTCAAAGTAAGTACGTGTCTGTAAAAACCTCTGCCGACAGTTATCCTCGGTACTTGCGCGAATTCACAAACGTAACAATTTTGGGCGAAAGCGGAGTGGTAGTTAACGGTTTAGAGTTGATTGTGGGACATCAACATTCTCCCGGAGGCAACAATACCGTATACGACCCCGTTACGGGAAAATACAACGACTACTATTCTAAGTTTGTTATTAAAAATCTTGCGTTTAGCGGAATTAAATTTACCGACTGCTGTGATTTTTCGGGTTGGTACAGCAGTTTGCTTTTGTGCGACGGTCTGAGCTTTAAAAATTGCGAATTCGATATGGCAGATTCGGCAGTGTCTTCGCAAAGCGGGACAAATGCGGCAATCAAGTTCGGCTCGGGCGAAGACGATCGTATTTGGTTGAATCTTGTTTTCGAGCAATGCGTATTTAAAAACGCTTTTCAAGGTATTTATACTACCAACGTCGAAGGCATCGGTATTAAAAATTGTAAATTTGAAAATATCACGCATAACGCAATAGCTATACAAAGCACTTCCGCTAACGGAAATGTTGGAACGTCAGGCGGAAATATAGTAATAGAAAACAATGAGTTTACAAACGGAACAAACCGTGCAATCCGCTTTGGCGATGTGGGGGCAGACGCGGCAATTACGGTTAAAAACAATGCGTTTTCAAATTTCTGCGACGGTGACGGCGAAATTTTAAAAACCGTCAATACGGCGGTAGGCGCAACAATCGCGTTTGAAAATAATTCCTATGACGGAAATCTTTTAAGCGATCGTTATATCGAGTGTAACGGGGACGTTGTTGCTATAACCAACAAATAAATAAAATATTTTAAAGCGTTTGCAGATAATGCAGGCGCTTTTAGTTTACGTACGTTAAGATATTTGATAAAATAATTTAAACTGCTTTTAAAACAGTGTGCACTGTAACCGAAATGCGCGCGGTTTGTTTAATACGGCAAATTGCGGTGTAAAGCGTTTCTGTCAATAGTGCTATAAATAAAGCAATTTATTACAAGTTACGCATTCCTTGCGGTGTACAATGGTAGATACAACCGCATTGCGTAACTCCAAGAGGTGACAATATGAAAAAAATTGCAATCATCGGCGGAGGCGTCGCTGGATTGTCGGCGGCAATTTACGCTTTGCGCGCAAATGCGCAGGTGACGTTATTCGAGCAATTCGGGTTGGGAGGTTATACCGCCAATCTTGCGGAAATAGAAAATTTCCCTTCGTACACTAAGGTGGAAGGATGGGAACTTGCGTCTAATATGTCCAAACACGCAAAGGCGCTGGGGCTTACCGATGTGGTGCGTCAGCGTATAGAATTGCTTACTGTTGAAGACGACGGCTCGTTTACCATAGTTACCCCCAAGCAGACGTATAACTTTGCGTCCGTTGTGGTGGCAACGGGTACAACCCGCAATAAGTTGGGCATAGAACAAGCGTACGTTGGCAAGGGCGTAAGTTATTGCGCCACATGCGACGGCAGTTTTTACAAAGGACAGGACGCGGCTGTAGTCGGCGGAAACGGACACGCCGTAAGCGAAGCTTTGTATCTGTCTAACTTGTGCAATACCGTATATTTGCTTGTGCCTAACGCCGAATTAAAACTCAGCGAAAGTAAGTTGGCGGAAATGGAAAACGCTGCCAATATAAAAGTTATTTGCAATACGCACGTAACGGAAATTACCGGCGAAGATAAAGTAGACGGACTTGTCTATTACGCCGAGGGCAGCGAAAAAATGCGTCTGGACGTTGCAGGTATATTTATATCGGTAGGTTCCAGTCCTTCTACGGGCTTTATCCGCATAGACGGTTTGTCTTTGGAAAACGGTTTTATAGCCGTTGACGATAAATGTCAAAGCAGCGTTGCGGGTTTGTTTGCCGCCGGAGACGTTACAAACGGAAAATTAAAGCAAATCGTGACGGCTTGCGCCGACGGAGCTAAGGCGGGGACATACGCCGCGGCTTTTGCAAAAAAGTAAAAATTTAAGCAATATGCTGTCCGCAGCGCGCGTTTGCGTTTTACAAATTTTTAAATTATATTTTTTTAAAAGTGTTTTTATTTAATAAGATATCATAAAATATACGATGTACCAAAGATAATTTATTAAAAACTGTTGGAGGTTAATATGAATTTATTTGGTACGGACGGGATACGCGGAACGTATGGCAGTACCTTAGACGACGGTACTGCCTTTTTGCTGGGAAAAAGTTTGGCTTTTTTAGGCGATTGCCCGATTGTGGTTGTTGCCCGCGATACCAGAACGTCGGGCGAAAAACTTTTTTCCGCCTTAACTCACGGAGTATACGCGGGAGGCGGCAATGTAATCAATCTGGGCATATTGCCCACAAACGCCGTGGGGCATTTTGTGCGCAAATTCGGCGGCGATTACGGAGTTATGATTACGGCAAGCCACAATCCGCCAGCCGACAACGGACTTAAAGTATTCGACCGTTACGGCGTTAAAATGTGTGTTTCCAAACAGACCATTATTTCGCGTATGATGGAAAGCTTAAACAAAGACAATTTATTCGCCGGTAAAGTATTTGAGCCGGTATTTTACGATATAGACAATATATACGCCGAGGACGCGTTACGTGCCGTTAAGGCGGATTTGCACGGCTTAAACGTTGCTTTGGACTGTTGTTACGGCGCAAGTTACCGTGTTGCGCCCATGGTTTTTAGTAAAGCGGGGGCAAACGTCGCTTCGTACTGCAACAGCAAACAGGGAGGTAAAATAAACGTTAATTGCGGGGCTACTCATACGGAGTATCTAGGCAAACGTATGATCGGCGGTAAATTCGATTTGGGTTTTGCATTTGACGGAGACGCCGATCGTCTTGCTGTGTTTGAGGGGCGCGAATTTGTTCCCAACAACAAAGTGTTTTACGCAATAGCAAAGTATCTTAAACAAAACGGAGCCTTGCTTAACGGCAAGGTTTGCGGAACTATCTTAACCAACGGCGGAGTGGAAACAAGCTTAAACCGTTTGGGTATAGAGTTAATCCGCGCGGACGTAGGGGATACGAACGTATTTCAAAGTATGGTTAAGCACGGCTTAAACTTCGGCGGAGAGGAAAGCGGACATTATCTGCTGTGCGATTACGCAACTACCGCCGACGCAATAATAAACGCGTTGTTCGTGTGCAAAATATTCCGCGAAACAGGCAGTATATTACGTTATTCGGCAGAGTGTGCCGACGTGCCTTCGCAGTCTGTAAACATAGATATAACGGCTGCAAACGCGCGTTTGTCGTCGGCGGAAAGTTTATCGCTTGCGTCAAACCGTATTTCCGCGCTGTACCCAAAGTGCCGTATAGTGCTGCGCAAAAGCGGAACGGAAAACAAAATCCGCGCATATATAGAAGGAGAACAGGCAAACGAAGCTTTATCGCAGGTCGCCGCTACGTTTGCCGAACAAAATCCTTTTAAAAGAGGCGATCAATAGCTCCGTTTAAATTGACAACGCCGCGTTGTTGATTTACAATAAACCTATGACGAATTTACTGCTTAAAATATTTGTTCCCAATTACAGGAACGTAAATAGCGCCGCCGTAAGAGATCGGGTGGGAAAGCTGTCGGGCGCGGTATGTATCGTGCTCAATATTTTACTTTCCGCCGCCAAAATCACGGTAGGGGCGCTTTTTGCTTTGGTTTCGGTATTTGCCGACGGCATTAATAATTTAACCGATTGCGGCAGTAATATAGTTTCCCTTGTCAGTATTAAACTGGCAGAACGTCCCGCCGATAAGGAGCATCCCTACGGACACCGTCGCGCCGAGTACGTTGCAAGTATGATTGTGGCGTTTATTGTGTTGGTTGTGGCGTTTGAACTTGCAGCCGAGGGCGTAAAAAGCATAATAGACGCTTTTAGCGGTAACGCGGGAGATAATACTTTCGAGTGGTGGAGCATTGCCGCATTGAGCGCGTCTATTTTGATAAAGCTTTGGATGTTTGCTTTTAATAAGATATTGGCAAAACGCTACGGTTTTGATTTGCTGAACGCAACGGCGGTGGACAGTATCGCCGACGTCGGCGCAACAAGCGGCGTATTGATTGCCGTTATCGTATTTCGCTTTACGGGTTTTAACGCCAACGGTTTTATGGCGGTTGCGGTAGCGATAGTTATTGCAATAAGCGGTATTAAAATTTTAAAAGAAACTTTTAAACACTTGCTGGGAGAGGGCGCTGACGATAAGCTGGCAAGCGAAGTTGCGGAACGTATAATGCGTTTTGACGGGGTTTTGGGCGTGCACGATCTTAACATACACAATTACGGACCAAATTTTTATTACGCCAGCGTACACGTAGAAGTGGACAGCGCCGTACCTGTGTTGGAAAGCCACGATATGATCGATCAAATAGAACGCGATTTTGCGGAAAACACAAACATAAAGCTTGTTATCCATATGGATCCGGTTGTAACGGGAGATCCGGAGTTGGATAGTTACAGGGAGATTGTACGCGGTATCGTTAAAAATCTAGACGGTCAATTCGATATACACGATTTCCGTATGGTAAAAGGACCGACGCATATAAATTTGATTTTTGACGTGTCCGTTACATACGAAACAAAATTGACCGATAAAGATATTGTGGAAGCCGTACAGCGCGGCATGGACGGACTTAATCAAAAAATTTACTTAGTGCCTACGATAGAAAAACGCTAGCGTCAAGGGGGGAAAAACGCAAATGAGCAAAGCAGACAGTATTTTTATCCAAAACATGCGTGATATTATAGATAACGGTGTAAGCGACGGTAATCTTTCGGTGCGTCCGCACTGGGCGGACGGTACGCCCGCGCATACCGTAAAAAAGTTTTGTATAGTAAACCGTTATAATCTTGCGGAGGAGTTTCCCGTTATAACGCTTCGCCGTACCGCGTTTAAGTCGGCGGTGGACGAGCTGCTGTGGATTTGGCAGAAAAAGAGCAATAACATACGCGACTTAAAATCTCATATTTGGGATAGTTGGGCGGACGAATCGGGCAGCATAGGCAAAGCGTACGGTTATCAGTTGGGCGTTAAGCATAAGTATGCCGAGGGTATGTTCGACCAAGTGGACCGCGTTTTGTACGACCTTAAACACAATCCCGCAAGCCGCCGTATAATAACAAATATCTACGTGCACGCCGACCTTTCCGAAATGCACCTGTATCCTTGCGCATATTCCGTTACGTTTAACGTTGCCGACGGCAAACTTAACGCCGTGCTTAACCAACGCAGTAACGATATGGCGGTGGCAAACAACTGGAACGTTGCCCAATATGCCGCACTTGTGCATATGTTTGCGCAGGTGTCGGGACTTAAAGCTGGAGAACTTGTCCACGTAATTGCCGACGCGCATATTTACGACAGGCACATACCGCAGGTGGAGCGTATGTTAAAAGGCGTTCCGCACCCTGCGCCTAAGCTCGTGTTAAACCCGAATATTACGGATTTTTATAAGTTTACCGCCGACGACGTCAAGTTGGAAGGTTACGAGTACGAAACGTTTAACGAAAAGTTTGAGGTTGCAATATAACAGTATGGATTTTTTGTTTTATAAGACGGATAAAAGCAGTAAATAAAAGTATTTTCTTTCGGCAGGATATAAAATTATGAATTTAATCGTTGTGGTAGATAATCAATGGGGCATAGGATGCAATAACGGATTGTTATTCAGTCTAAAAAAAGATATGGCGTTTTTCCGTTCGCAGACAACGGGCAAAACCGTTGTAATGGGCGAGCGTACATTGGCAAGCTTTCCCAACGGTCCGTTGCCTAACCGTATAAATATCGTGTTGGATGCGTCGGGCGCGAAGCACGAGGGCACAATATCCGTAGATACTTTGGATAAATTGTTAGAGCTGCTTAAAGAATACGATACCGACGACGTGTACGTAATAGGCGGCGCAAGCGTATACCGTTTGCTGTTAAATTACTGTAAAACGGCGTATGTTACAAAGGTGGACGCCTGCGGAAATGCACAGCTGTTTTTCCCCGATTTGGACAGTTTGCCCAACTGGAAACAGACGGAGCAGTCCGCGGAAATCGACGACGGAGATTACAAAATACGTTTTTGTAAGTATGTAAATTGCGCTATATAAAATTTGCAAATGCGTAATTACTTTAATAAAAATAATTTGTATCGTTTTACGTTAAAATTTGTTTGTTAAAAAAATTTGTTTGTGTTAAAATATTAATTGCCTAAGCATAAAACAGCTGGGCAATTTTTTTGTTATCGGCAAATAAAAATTATAACTCGTAAACAAGGGTTTTGACGTCATACAGATAAAACGGTTGCAAGGTTAAATAGGAGAAAATTGTGACAGAAGATAAAGAAATAACGGTTGAAAAGGAAAAAGCCCTTCAATCGGATAAAATGCGTAATACTAATATCGGCAAACTGCTTTTAACTATGAGTTTGCCGGCTATACTTTCTATGTTGGTACAGGCGCTGTACAACATTGTTGACTCGCTGTTTTTGACGGGTATTAACTATAACGTAGAGGGATATATAGGCTCCAATATAGGTGCGGATTCGTTTAGCGCGGTAAGTATAGTAATGCCTATGACAATGCTTGTAGTTGCGGTGGCAATAGGTATAGGCGTGGGTGCAAACGCGTATATTGCGCGCAAACTGGGCGAAGGCAATCGGCAAAACGCAAATAAATGCGCAAAAACGGCGGTGGTTATGGCGTTATTTGCCTGGGCGGTAATGATAATACTTGCCTTTACTATATCGCGTCCGTTTGTTGCGGCGTTTGTAAACGAACAGAACGCTACCGATACGGAATACGTAATAAATCAAGGCGCCCTGTATCTTACAATTTATTTGGCGGCAAGCGGAGGACTTATAATAGATATTACGCTTGCGCGTATATTGCAGGCAACCGGCAATATGAAAATCCCTATGATAAGCCAACTTGCGGGCGCACTGACGAATATTGCGTTGGACGCGTTGTTTATAATGGCGTTTAAAATGGGCGTATTCGGCGCAATACTTGCAACGATTATAGGTCAGTGGATCGCAGCCGGCATAGACATTGCGGTGTTTGTGTTTAAAAAACAGGACGTATCCATATCCCTGAAAGCTTTTAAGCCTTCCAAACATTATTTTGCCCGTATTGCAAAAATTGGCACGCCCGCGTTTATAATGAACGCGATGGGTTCGGTTATTACTATAATAATGAACGTAATGCTTAAAGCGTATCCAAACGGTATCAACGTTTTGTCCGCGTACTTTAAAGTGCAGTCCTTTGTATTTATGCCTGTGTTCGGTCTGATGCAGGGCACGATGCCGATACTCAGTTACAACTACGGCGCAAACGAAAAAAAGCGTTTTAACGATACTTTTAAACTTGCGCTATACATAGCGTTGGGCGTTATGGTAATAGGTACGCTGTTGTTTCAAATCTGTCCCGAAGCGCTTATGTCTATATTTGAAAGCAAACAGGTTGCCGAAGGACAAACTCCCGAACAGCTTGCAGAGCAAAACGCAATTTTCGTCAAAGAAGGAGCATACGCGTTTAGGTGCATCAGTATAGCGTTTATCCCCGCCGCGTTCAGCATACTTATTATCAATATGCTGCAAAGTATTAACTGTCCTATATCCAGTTTGCTTATGAGTTTGTCGCGCCAGATGTTATTTTTAATTCCGTCGGCGTTGCTGTTTAACTATTTGTGGCAGATGAACGGCATTTGGTTTTGTTATCCCTTTGCCGAAATACTTGCGGTGCTGGTGTATCTGCCGTTTGCATTGCGGGATTACCGCCGACAGTTTAATTACAAGGCGGAGCAATACGCAACCCATACTTTGGGTGGCGAAGCGGCAGACGGAACGCCGCAGAATAACAGCAACTGATTGATTTTGCACGAGAAAATTGCAGTAATTACAGTGTTTAAAAACGCCGCTGACAAATTGATGTTAGCGGCGTTTGGATTTTTTTATATATATTATTCTTGGGTTTATTTTTTTGTTTCTTTTAGCGGATCAAAACTAAGCGAACGGAATTTATTTTTCCGTTTCAGTTGTTTTGTTAAAGTTCGGTATAGTTTTAACGTAGTCTTCGTTTATGTAGAAGGTGTATCCTGTTCCTGCAATACACAGTACGTTTTTCGATACCATTATTAATCCGCTGTCATCTTTATCGGGCAGCGAATAAACATAGTAATCTTTTAGAGGAAAAGTTTTGCCGTCTTTATCTATATAAACGGAAGAATCTATCAAACTGTCATAAAAGCAAACGATAGAACTTTTATCGCTGTCCACAAACGTATAGCGGTACTGTAAAATATAATCTATTATTTGCGTTTCGTCAGTTTTTTCATTATAGATTTTATAGTAGCGGTAAATCATTGTGCCGTCATCTTTAATAACATAATAGCATTGTTTATCGGCGTCTTCGTTAACGTCGTCGGACAATATATACTTTTTACCGTATACAACCTCGGTGCTGTTGTCTTTGCAAGCAATAAGCGTTACTAAGCTTAGTGCTATAAGCATAAGTACGATTACGAAAGACAAAATTTTCTTTTTCATTTTATTCTCCTTTGCTGTGTATTATTAATTTTTTGTTGATTTAATAATTGTTTTGCATTTACTGAATGCTGTTAATACGTAATTAAAGTGTTAGCCTTGCAGTCCGTTCGCTTGGCGAACCATATTTTCTATTACCACGTCGTATACTTCGCCGAGTGCAGAGCAGTATTCCAGCACTTTCCAAGGGGTGTTTGTGTGAAAGTGTATTTTTATCAGTTCGTCGTCGCCTACAACAAGCAGGCAGTCGCCTTCTATATTTTCGTTAATATATTTAATAATTTGTTCGTCGCTTAAATTTTTACCTTCTACAAGCAGTTGCGTATCGTAAGTATAGTCCATAATACTCTTCCTTTTTTTATTAACGTTATCATAACAAAAACCGCACGTTTTGTCAACGGGCGGTTTAAATTGAGTTTTTTATAGATGTACCAATATATGCAATTTTTGTCTTATATTGCGTTTTTATTAAGTTTATACAAGATAACATATTAATAAAAATGCAACGCGTCAGCATCTTATAAATTTTAATACGGCAAGCAGTGCAAATAATCGAAAATAACGTTACTATTTATCTTCGATAACTATAAGCTCGTATTTATCTGTGCCTATACCCGTTTTTATAGCCTGAGTAATTTGCGAATGCCAGTCGGTGTTGGGGTGCGCCGCGGCAAAACAGTCGCTGGCGTGCGTATGTCCGCCTATTGCGCTGTTGTGCAACACGGGCTGCTTTAAGCACAGGTCCGCCGAAGCAACGTCTACGGCAACGGGGTCGAAACTGCAAAGCATACCTACGTTAGGTATAATGGGCGCGTCGTTTTCGCCGTGACAGTCGCAGTTGGGGGATACGTCCATTATAATATTGATGTGGAACGACGGTCTGTCTTTTATTACCGCCGCCGCGTATTCGCTTATTTTTTTGTTAAGTATTTCTTCGGCGTTGCCTTCCAAAAAGTTTATCGTCTTTTGCGGGCACGCGCCTACGCAGCGTCCGCAGCCTACGCATTTGCTGTGGTCTACGCGCGCCTTGCCGTCTTGCTGTATGCCGACGGCGGAATACGCGCATTGCTTTGTGCAAATTGCGCAGCCTATACAATTTGACGGATCTACCTGCGGTTTGCTTCCGGAGTGCTGATCTTTTTTGCCCGCTATGCTTGCGGCTCCCATACCGAGGTTCTTTAAGCAGCCGCCGAAACCTGCCATTTCGTGTCCTTTAAAGTGCGAAAGAGCAATAATAACGTCGGCATCGCGTACGGCACGGCCGATATACGCGTTTTGTACAAGTTCTCCGTTAATGGGTACGGCTACCTCGTCGTCGCCTTTTAAGCCGTCGCCTATAATAACCTGACAGCCCGTAGTAGTGCTGTTAAAACCGTCTATTTCCGCAGCGTGTAAGTGGTCTAGCGCGTTGTGTCTAAGCCCCGTGTACATAGTGTTGCAATCGGTAAGGAAAGGTTTTCCGCCCAGTTGTTTTATAACGTCCGCAACCGCCTTGGGAAACTGCGGTCTTAAATACGCCAAATTGCCCGGTTCGCCGAAGTGCATTTTAATAGCGACGTATTTATCCTTTACGTCAAGTTTTTCTATTCCCGCTTTGCTTATAAGGTTTGCAAGCTTTTGAGGAAGATTCATCCCTCCCGCAACGGTGCGCATATCGCAAAAATAAACTTTTGACTTTTGTTGCATATGTGTTATATCTCCTTTAAAAGAACAATATACAATATAATGCTTTATTTGTCAATACGTTTAAATGCGGCCGAAGTTAGGTTTATAGTCTTAAACTTGGTTTTTGCGCGCACGCGTATAAGGAGGATTTTACGTCGTAAAGCGAGTTATAAGTCGATATACTGCCGAAGTTTTTCCAACGCGCGGCTTTCTATACGGGAAATATAACTGCGGCTGATACCCAGTTTTTGCGCCGTTTGCAGTTGCGTTAGCGGTACTGTGTTTTCTTCTAATCCGTAGCGCATAAGTATTATTTTCTGTTCGCGGTCGTTAAGCCGTTCTTTTATTACTTTTAGTAAATTTTGGCGGAGTATAGTCAGTTCCGCCTGATGGAAAACGCTGTCTTCGCTGGAAGCGAGCACGTCCATAAGGGTGTATTCGTTGCCGTCGTTATCTACTCCCAACGTATTTTGCAGATACACCGTATTAGAATAACGCTTATTGGATCGCAGCGTCATCAAAATTTCGTTTTCGATACAGCGTGCAAGATACGTTGCAAGCGTGGTACCTTTGTCCGCAGAATAGCTTTCCACGCCCTTTATAAGTCCGATAGAGCCTATCGATATCATATCGTCAAGGTCGTTTTTGCCGTATTTTTTTGCTATGTGGGCAACAAGCCGCATATTGTGGCATATAAGTTTGTCGCGCGCTTGTCTTTCGCCGCGTTTCATACGGTCCAGACATTTTGCTTCTTCTTCGGGCGACAGCGGTTGAGGATAACTGCCGTTGGAAAAATATCCCGTTAAAAAGAAAACTCTTTTAAGCAGTTCCATAAGTGATGCAAACATAATATAAAACCTCGCGTATATACTTTATGGCGGTAAATACGGCATTTATAATATACTGCTTGTATATATTTTACGTAATAAAGTTGTAGCTGTTAGCTGCGCAGGCTTTAAAAAGTTGCAAAAAAAAACAAAATGCGTTATTATGTGTTGGTTATGAAGTGTAATCTTTGCCCGCGCGGCTGCAACGTTTACCGTTCAGGTAAAACGGGCTTTTGCAAAACCGATAATATTACGGTGTCGCGCATATCAAAACATATGTGGGAAGAACCGTGTATTTCGGGCGATAGGGGCAGCGGTACGGTGTTTTTTGCAGGTTGTAATCTGCATTGCCGTTTTTGTCAAAATTACGATATATCGGCTGTTCCGCACGGAGCGGAACTGACAGTGGAGCGTCTTGCCGACGTTATGCTGTATTTGCAGGATTTAAACGCTGCAAACGTCAACCTTGTTACGCCGTCGCATTTTGCCGATAAAATAGCAAAAAGCATTGCGCTTGTTAAACACAGACTGCATATTCCCGTAGTGTATAATACGGGCTCGTACGAAAAGGCAGAGGTGTTGCGCACCTTAGAAGGGCTTGTAGACGTTTATCTGCCCGATTTAAAATTTTACGGCAAATCGGTCAGCCTCAAGTATGCGTCCGCCGAGGACTACTTTGACGTCGCTGTGCAGGCAATCTTGGAAATGCGCAGGCAGCAGCCGATTGACGTGTTTGATGACGAAGGCTATATAAAACACGGCGTTATCGTTCGTCATTTGGTTTTGCCTGCAAATACGGAAGATTCCAAGCGTATAATGGACTGGATTGCAAATACGGACAAATCTTTATACGTAAGTGTAATGTGTCAGTATTTTGCCGCGCGCAGGGACGATAAATACCCCGAACTTAACCGAACGCTGTACAGGCGTGAATATCAAAACGTTTTGGATTACTTTGAAAATTCGGGGTTATATAACGGTTACTGTCAGGATTACTCGTCCGCAACTCGAGATTATCTGCCCGACTTTAACGAGGCGGAACTGAATAAACTGCTGAACGATATTCCGCATTATACAATGTAAAATGGTTATCGACGGTTTTTTTAATAAAGCATAAAATGCATTTATTCGGTCGATAGTGTATAATAGCATATAAACAACTATTAACTGCGTTTAACTACAACTAACTGCTATTAAATACTCGCTATTACATCGTATCGCGCGATGAGCAGCGTATTTAGTAAAAAGCACGTTCGCGTACGATATAATAACATACATACCAACAGTTAATTACTCTTAACGACGTCTAATTACATTGAATAACACGTTATTACATCGTATCACGCGATAAGTTTTGTAACATGCTTAAGTCGGTTCGTGTACGATAGAATAGCATACAAATAACAATTAACGACGATTAACAATTATTGACTACTGCTAACTGCTATTATACAACACATCACGCGATTATTGTCGTAATGCGTATTAATTCAGTTCGTGTGTGTTATATAGCAGCATATTTATAAAGTAAAAAAGTTAAAGATGAAAAAAGTATCACTGTGGCAAATTTTTATAACGTTTTTTAAAACGGGCTTGTTTACCTTCGGCGGCGGATACGCCATGATTGCTATTTTGGAAGAAGAGCTTGTTGCAAAAAAGCACTGGATAACTTCGCAAGACATGTTGGATATGCTGGTAATTGCAGAGTCGACGCCGGGCGTTATTGCAGTAAACACCGCAACAAGCGTTGGGTTTCGTCTGCGCGGAGTGTTGGGCGCGGTTATCGCAACGCTGGGAGTAGTGCTGCCTTCGTTCGTCATAATTTGCGGACTGTCGTTTGTAATAGAACTTGTTGCGGACAACAAGTGGTATCAAGCTGCGTTTAAAGGAGTGCAAGCTTGCGTAATAGTACTGGTGTTAAACGCGTTTATAAAAATGTCTAAAAATTTATCGCGCGATTGGTTTAACGCAGTGTTGCTGCTTGCCTCTTTTGCCGTGGCTACGCTTACGAAGTTTAATGTAATATTCGTTATTTTAATAGGGGGCGTTTTAGGGCTTTCGTATAAGCTTATTGCCGAAGCGGTGTGTAAAAAAAAGCAAAAAGGTTTGCCCCTTGCGGAAGCGGATAACCCCGTTGACGGAGCGGAAACAGCGGAAACAGATAATGCGGAAAGTACGGACGTAAAAAAAATAGACGAAAAAAATACACAAAATAAGGAGGATAAACAATGATTTATCTTGCTTTATTTTGGGAATACTTTAAAATAGGACTGTTTACCATAGGCGGCGGTTATGCTATGCTGCCTTTGGTTACGCAGGTAGTGGAACAGCGCGGTTGGCTGACAAGCGAGGAACTGCTTAACTTTATAGGCATTGCGGAGTCTACCCCGGGACCGTTTGCAATTAACCTTGCAACGTTTATAGGCGTTAAGGTAGGCGGAACAACGTCTTTAGGCGTGTTCGGGTCTGTTTTGGGCGCGTTTGTGGCTACGTTTGCCGTGGTGCTGCCTTCTTTGGTTATAATAATTATCGTAACAAAACTGTTTGATAAGTTTAGTAAATCCAAATACGTGCAGGGAGTGCTGTACGGTATAAAGCCCGTGGTTGTTGGGCTGATTTTATCCGCTTTGATTACAGTAGGCTGTCAGGTTATTTTGCCTAATCTTAATTTAAAGGCAATAGACAAAAGCGGTTTCGATCAATTTAACTGGATATCTCTTATAATCGCGGCGGCGTTTGTGCCGTTGTCGCGTATAAAGATAAAGGGAAAGAAAGTACACCCGATTTTAATGATACTTTTGTCTGCCGTAATAGGTGTAATTTTATTCGGCGTGATAAATTTGTCACAATGACGGCACACTTAGTATACAAAAAAGTGGCAATAAAATACTAAAAGCTTATTGCCAAATTATTATTACTATGCTATACTGAACGTAGTTGTCTGTTTTGTTTTGCGATTATTTGAGTAAAGCGGCAAATAAATTTGCAGTATAAGCAAACGGTGCGGAACAACAATAAGTGTCTTTATAGTGACTGTTGGAGGTTTTTGAATATGGAATTTAAAGACAAAGTAAAAATTGTAAGAAAAAAGTTTTATCTCAGTCAGGAAATGATGGCAAAGGAACTGGGCGTTGCTTTTGCTACGGTAAACCGTTGGGAGTCGGGCAGATGTAAACCTAATTACAACGCGCAGAGAGCGTTTGCAAACTTTTGCAAAGCGCATTTTATCGATGTGGATACTTTGGAAGATATACCTAACAACAGGTAATTAACCGAAGGAGTTTTTAGTCTGCAAATTACAAAATTAAATCTGTAAATAAAAAATTTGGCGCTAAATAGTTGCCAAATTTTTTATTTTGGAGTATTGTATTAGCACAATAAAAAATACGGAGGCATAGCTCAGTCGGTTAGAGCGCTCGCTTCACATGCGAGAGGTCGTAGGTTCGAGTCCTACTGTCTCTACCAAAAAGCCCGTTAGAGGTCCAAATATGGTTTCTAGCGGGTTTTTCTTTTTCTTGTACAATTTAACAGTTATTTTAAAATAACGTTAATATAACACGCAGGTACCGTTTCGGGTACGAAATGGTGTAAACATTGGTGAAAACTTTTACTTTATTTAATACCGTTTTTAACTTTGTCTATTTCCTGCCGTTCCAAAGTGTCGGTGACGTGCGTGTATACCCGTTTTGTGGTTGTCGGTTTGGCGTGTCCCATCCATTTGGCGCGTATGAGGTCCGAAACGCCCATTTCGGTAAGATTTTGATTAAAAGTATGCCGTAATGTCTTTGGGGTAAATGCAAAGTCTGCTTTTTCGTTAAGGTCCTCGAACATGCGCCGTATGGTGGATACGCTAAACGGGAATATGCGTTCGTTGTTTCTCGGCAGTTGATTTAACACTTGTTGCAATGGTACGAAAACGGGTACCGCTCGCACCGAAGTGTCTGTTTTTGTTCCTCTAATAAGCAACGTTTGCCCGTTGGATGACAAGTCGGTCCATTTAAGCTGCAGAAGTTCGCTGCGTCGGCAGCCGCTCCATAGGTAAGTTAGAATAATGCTTTTTTGCCGATCGTCGGCAACGTTTAGTAAATGCTGTTGCTGTTCGGCGGTTAGCGGCTGTTCCTCGGTAGGGTCCTGTTTAGGTTTTATTAGCAGTTTCTCTATGTCCCGTTTTATTATTCCTTCGGCATATGCTCGGCGTGTAACTTGCGTAAATAGGTCGTACAACGTTCGTCCTGCCCGTGGGTGCGGCTCGGCGGTGCAGTTGATAGCCTTTTGCAATTCGGCGGTTTGTACGCTTTTTAAGGGCTTGTTTAACGTTTCTTCCGGCACATTCTTGTTTAGGGTATAAAAATATCCGTCAAACGTAGATTTGCTGACGAATGGCTTTTTATAGGTATTAAGATATTCCCGTATGTACTCGGCAAACGTATCTTTGCAGGGCGTTGACGGCAAAAGATTCTGCGCGTGTTTACGGATATTCGCTAGCTTCAAGAAGCAATCATTGTACGTCTTGGCAGTGCAGTAGTATGTTTTGCCGTTGACGCAGTATTTTCCTTGGTAGTATTGGTACTTCCGTCCTTTGGTAACGGTAGTGCGCAATACAATAGATCCTTGTCCGTATTTTAGTTTTCTCAAATCCTCGTCCTTCGACTTGCATAGTTCCCGTAATTCAGTTGAAGGTTGTTGCTGTGTTTTTTGCGGAACGTTATCAAACATAAGGTTTTTTCTTAACGCTCCTATTGTCTGCCATAATGCGCCGACATTACTTGTCAACGCTTCGGCATAGTTGACCAATTCTTGTAATATAAATTTTGTTTCCATAGTATCCGGCCTCCTGTTTCCGGTACTACTATGGTAAGCCTAAAAACTACCTCATGCGTAACTCTAAAAATCTAAGTATTTTTAGAGTTGATTTTATATAAGCTTTTTTGTTCCTGCCGTTACAGTTAGTTTTGTATATTTGCTATCCATTAACGTTGCAAAGTCTTGTAATTCGGCAACGTTAAACGATACCGTATACTGCTGTCCTTTTTTTACGTCGCCTACTTTCTTTACAATTTGCTGTAGCTCTTTGCCGTCCTTATCTCGAATAGAAAATGTAAACTCTAAACCATGGATATTGCTTTTAGGAATAAAGACATATGAGTGTGTTGTCAACGTTGAGTTCCAATCGCCGTCAATATCATTATTGGTAGCTTTTTGATTAAAAACTCCCATTTGGTATAGTGCGATTCCGCCAAATATGGCTATAACGATAATTGTTATTAGAATACCTATTGCTATATTTCCTTTGGGTGCAGTGCTTTCTTTGACAATTTTGTTTTTGTCTGTCATATTGAACCTCAATATACAAGTGCTTTAGCAAAGCCTAATAGTTGATTTTTATCTTGAAACGACATTTTATTGTAAAGCGACAACAATTCCTGCTGATCTTGGGTAAGTTCGTTGTGTATTTCTACCAATCCGACATCGTTTGTTCTGCCTAGTAAGTTATCGGTTGTTGTTTCTAGTGCATCGGCTATTTTTATTAAGATGTCGATTGGCGGTTGTGCATAGCCTGTTTCATAACCGCTTATTGTTTGAATAGATACGTTTATCAAATTAGCTAATTGTAACTGTTTTAATCCTTTTTCTTGTCGAATTTCTTTTAATCTCAGCATATTTTCACCTCTGCAAGAAAAATATTACGATAAAATCGTATTTTTGTCTTGACAGTACGATAATATCGTAGTATTCTATTGTAGAAGTACGACGTGGTCGTACTTTGCGCGACACTGCGGTAAAAAACAAAGACTTGCTTGCGTTGAGTGTTCCAACGCAAGTTCCCGTAAAGGGAGCGAGGTAAACCCAATGACACAAAAAGAAAAGGCGATTGAGTGCCTGCAGCAGTTAGATATTTGCGACAATTTCATTCAATGGTTTGACGAGGACAATTATGTCGTTCTGTTCGATTTATTTATAGGCGAACCGCTTATTTTTTATCCGGACGTTGTAGACAAAATTAAGGAAGTAGAAAAGCAATACGGCTGTCTTGTGTATGCCGTTACGCACGGATGTTATTCTTTCGGTGAATGTTACAGCTTCCTTATGGTATCGAAGTACGAGGAAGATTGGCAGCATTGCCTGCGCCGTATAGATAACGATACGTTTTCGGCATCGGCGTACGTGTGGAACAAGACGGACGAATGTTGCAGCGAGTTCGGGTATATTTCGGTATGTTGCAACTACGGCGGAATATTAAGAGTTAGTTAAAACGGTTGCGTAACTCATCGGTTAGAGTAGCGGTCTTTTAAACCGCAAGTAGATAGTTCGATTCTATCCGCAACTACCAACAGTCCGGGCGTTGGGCTTCGATAGGGTTAATTTGCGGCGGAACGCCCCTGCCGCAACTCGTAAAAGAGGTATTAGCAAAATGTCTGAAACGTTAGCGCAATCGTTTGTACGGTATATTCACGAGGACCTTCGGCAAATAAAGCAGCCGCATTTCGATATCGCTTGGCGGCTTCGTGAAGCTAAGCAATTAAATTATGCGGAAGAACTCGGATACGCCAACATTTACGAACTGTCGGAAATCGAGTTCGGATTTAAGAAGTCGTCGACTGCAGCTTATATTGCTATCGCCGAAACGTTTATGGATAGTCATATGCACGTCGAGGCTGAATGGCAGCAGTACAGTTATTCGCAGTTGGTCGAAATGCTGGCGTTGGATCCTTACGATCGAACTCGAATAAATCCGGAAATGACTATAAAGCAGCTTCGCAAGTACAAGCAGGACCATAAATTCGTAACGTTGGAAAACGGCGATTACGTTATGTACGGCGAATTGAACGACAAGCAGAAAGCGGCTTATGCTGATTTCAAGGAACGGCAAAAGGAAGAAAAGCAGTCAGTCCAGACGTCTGGACAAGAAAACGTTGAAGCGGCCGTTACAAATTTGCAGGATTTCGATAAAAACCTTACCGTTACTTCAAGCGGTCCCGTTGCCAAATCTTCGCTTTTAAGATTGCGGAATAAGGCTGAACGTGAACAGTTTTTGGACGGTTATAAGTTGTGGGGCGTGTGGCTGTCGGTCCCCGAATTGGATTTGATATGTTACAAATACAAGTTTGCTAACGGTGACGAATTGGTAGTGACAGAAAGTTATTGTTATTGCAGCGATTGCTACAATGACGATAAAAAGGTTTTGCAGGTCCGTTACCATTTACGGGATAACGACAAACGAAATTTTTTTGATTTGTCCGGTACTGCTAAAACTTACGTTTTGGAATATATGACAAATAAGTCAAAAGAAATATAGATGCTATTAGCCGAAACGGCTGTGGTAAATAAATTTAATGTCGCAACCGTAGGAAGGTTGGACGAAGGAGTAACTATGAAAAAAGGTATTTATTTGCAAGGTGTGGAACAGGTTATCGGTCAAGGTAAAGACGCAACTACGCTTATTAAGCATGTAATAGCACAAGTCAACGATCCTGTTGAAAAGCCGGACGGCACATTATACGTTGACGAACCCGTATTGCGAACTACGTATTTGCAACCCGGCATTTTAGAAGTACTGCCGGCGGGAACGCTTGTAACATTTGAGTTCGATACAAAGCAAAAGAAACGCAGTGACGGCTCTACTTATGAGAAAGTCGTACCTGTAGAGATTAAGCCTCTTAAGTCGGGTAAGTCTGCGTAAACAGTTTGGAGGGTGGTAGGGCTGTGTCTGCCACTCTTTTTGCTTTAAGCGAGGTAAAAATGTACAAACAATTAAAAGAACGTCCGCGGGGGTATCTCCGCTGTATCACTCGAACTGTAATGATATGTGATGGCTGCGGAACTCGAATTCATTACAGTTCAGCATCCGACGGCAGACATTTATGCGAAAAATGCTACAAAAAATTAAGAGGTGAAAAAGATGTTTCTAAGACTAACGGACATTAACGGTAACTTGATTCTTGTCAATCTAGATAAGGTTGCGGACTTTTCCTACGAAAAGTACAGCAAGAACGAATGGCGTTATGCGGTTTATTTTATCGGCGGTGGATTTGTATTCGTACAAGAAACCGTATCCGAGATATCTCAACTGCTGCAAAGCGTCGGCAAAGTTGTTAAGTAATGCGCGGTCAATAAACGGTGTCACTGCATGTATTCAAACATCGATGTCAACAAGCTGCGTCAACGATCGGTGCGAACGTGGAGGTTACGTCCCGGGGCGATGCGGCGCGGTCAACAAACGTAGTCTATAAGCTGCGTCAATAATTAATCTAAAATCTGAATAGCAATTCAGTACGAGTGAACCCTTTTTTATTTTTAATCCAACGGCATATGTCGTGGAAAATAAATTAAAAGGAGATTGTAACAATTATGGCAAACAAAAAGAAATACACCCCTGCGCAAAAGAGGGCGTATTACCAGGCACAGGGATATGCGGCATGCATGGCAGGCAAGCGTATAGAGTGTAAGTCGGAATCAATTAAGGAAAGCTTTAAAGCCGGACTTAAAAAAATGCAAGACAAGACGGCAAATATGCCAAACAGAAAGGGAGGTAACAAGTAATGTCAAAATTAACTATTCACGAAAAGAAAGATAACGTTAAGTGGTGGTTTGCAGGTATTGCTATTGTCCTCATTTTAGCGGTACTGGCATGGCTAATAGTTGCCGCCGTCAAAGACGTTAATGCAGTCTGCCTGTTTAAGCACGACTACGGCGAGGACAACAAGTGCATTCGCTGCGGAGCGGACAAGCCTATCGAGAACGGGGACGAGCAGCCGCAAGCGGTTATTGCGGAAAAGTACGTGTTTGCTTCGGCAGATATGCTTAACTCAGGCGAAACGTATTCGGCAGCGTCTGTCACAGACGTAGATGATGTCAATAATGTCGGGCTATCTTCAGGCGGCTACCGTTTTTCGCATTCCGTCACGGATTCTGTAAAACAGTATTCCGGACAGAATCCGGAAGGTATAGTGGAACTGAATTTTAATGAACTTGGCGGTTTTTGTATCAACGAGTGCGCTGTCGTATCTGCCCCTGTTAAAGTCGTATCGGATCATCTTTATGTTGGAATCCGTTCAATGATTGTTAATTCTTGCGATGTAGTATATTCCGTCAATGGAAAAGACTGGTCATACGTTACGGTAAATTACGCTAATGGAGCGTCGACTTATTTAGAAATAACAGAACCGGGTACTTATAAATTTGTATTAGTAAAAGACGGCGCACGTTATTCCAAGGTAATCTCCGTTACGTTTGTAAAAACAGATCCGCTGCCTACTCCACCCGTTAAAACGGGTTACACGTTTACGGGTTGGTATACGGACGAAGCGTGTACCAACAAATATACGGCAAGTACTGTAACCGGAAACATTACGTTATATGCAGGTTTCCGCGCTAATACGTACGAAATACGGTTTGACGCAAACGGCGGAAGCGGCAGTATGGCAAACGAAGCAATGACGTACGACAAAAGTAAAGCTCTAACAGCCAATGCGTTTACCAAAGAGCATTACGCTTTTCAAGGTTGGTCTACTTACCCAAACGGAAACATTGCTTATTCTAATAGTGCGTCAGTCAAAAACTTAACTGCCGACGACGGCGCGGTAATAACATTGTTTGCCGTGTGGGAACGTGCAGAAGTTTCCGTTACGTTCGTATCCGAAGGCACAACCGTTTCTACCGTTTGGGTGGCGATAGGCTCGGCAGTAACGCTTCCCGACATAACTCCTGAAAAAGAGGGCCATTTGTTTATAGGGTGGTACTATAACGACGGCGAGTATAACAACCAACCTGTTAGCGAAGATATTACGCTGACGGCGAAATTCGATATTATCCGCTGTAAGATAACGTTTATTGTAGACGGCGAAGTATATGCGGTATATGTCTGCGATTGGGGAACGAAACTCTCCGAAGCGTTAAGTAAAAACGTCAACCCCGTATTACTCAAAACGGAGGATGAGTATAGCCGAAATTTTTAGTTACAGGGGATATGGAAATATCCCTGCGCTATACCTGGCTGGGCGAACGTT
Organism: uncultured Christensenellaceae bacterium; assembly: GCA_910587795.1. GTDB lineage: Bacteria > Bacillota > Clostridia > Christensenellales > CAG-314 > Fimimonas. The sequence continues at coordinate 33,053 of CAJUNH010000006.1, read as the reverse complement.
TAACTCCTACGCAGTTTTGGTGGGCTGTTGCCGGGGCGATAGCATTTGTACTTGTCTTTTTTGTAGTAATGCCCGTTTTGGTAACGTTGGAGGCTAAGAGGAAAAAATGAGAAAGATATCTTTAATATTAGCGTTAATCTTAATAGTAGTAAGTTTAGGCTGTGTCCCGTCGGGCATAGCCTTTGCCGCCTCCGAAACAATCTATACGGGTGTTTTGGAAGATTTGCAAAAAGATGAAACGTTTGACGTAAGTGAGTATCCCTCTAAGGACAAGCTGACGGATAAAGACAAAGTAATGGACGTGATCCAAATTGCCGAGAGTAATGCCGGTGAGTTGTTCCTGTACGTCTACCAACCTCAAGCCGGTAAGTTTACCGCAAGCGAGGTTAGGATAAGTCAGACGATCGGAGATAATCTCGCGCCTAAGGATTACAAGCTTACGTTGCTTGATCGTAACGGTACGCTTGAGAAATACAAAGTCGAGGAGCTACCGCTCGTATCCGATGCAGAGCGTCACTACTTGATCGTGCAGCTTGCGCGCCCTTGGGATAAGCAGTTCGATAACGGTAATGTTGCTAAAACTATAGTGTATGGCATTGAAAAACTTTTTACCGTTAAAACGACTGACAAAGGGCTTACATATATGGAAGAACATGCAGATTCCATAGAGATTGTCAGCAAGTATGTCGGCAACTTGCGTTATTACGATAGCGGAATTGGAATGGAGAATTACACTTCGTCTCATTATGTGGCATTTAGTACGGACATTTCTATGGACAAGCTTTTTGAAGCTGACGTTTCGTATGTTCAAAAAGATTATAGCCTAGTAGACGACTTGGCGTTTAGCTCGGGAGCTTATAAGGACAACGGTATGTATTTGCGTAATACTTCGGTTGCGAGTGTAACTTTGTACAGTGATCAGTATTCGGGTAATAATTCTAAGTGGTCGATTTTTTCGCATACGTGGACAGATATTCAAAGTATTGATGAGTTTATAAGCAATGAAAAATTGGAAACGTCTGTTAAAAATATTTTGAAGAATAAACAATGGGTATTGAGGTTTGCCAAAACTGATTTGCAAATTTCAAATATGGGGCTGGCAGGTAAGACTTATAAATTTAGTGATACTTCCGAGGTAACCATTTTACGGTTAAAATATATGTCTAACGGTTTAATATACAATTTAGGCGTAATAGATAACAAGCAAACAGGCAGCAGCGTAAACAATCCGGATAACGATCAAGGACAAATAATTGTAGATAAGCTACAGGCTCTTTGGGATAGTATTACGGATTTCTTTAAGCGTTTGGGCGATTTCTTTGCAAAGTATTGGTGGGTTATTTTAATAGTAGTCGGCGTGATCGCGCTGAGCTTACTTGCAGCATTCGTAAAACCTATCGCAAAGATCTTGTGGTGGATATTAAAAATTATATTCTACATAGTAACGCTGCCGATATGGCTCATTATTTGGGGCGTACGGGCGGTAAAGAAAGGGCGTGACGGTAATGGGTAAGGGATTTAAATGTAAGTCCGAAGCGCAAAAACGGGCGATTCGGGCAAGTTATGCAAGACGGGCCGCGCAGCAGGAAACGAAGCTGTATTTAACGACGGACGGATTTTTCACTAATAGACCGGACATACGCAAGGAACGTATGGTTGCCGAAGTGCTGCGGCGTAATTCCGACGGAGCAATCGCCGTTGTAAAGATATATTCTAAGGACGGCAAGGAAGAAAAGATCGGAAAAACATTTATCCCCGATCTAGTTTTAAAGCCGAAGGAACATCCGTCTTTGACTAAAGATTCCATTGTCGGACGCGAGGTGTTTTTTGGCGTTAAAAAGCAAGACGGTAGCTATAATGCAATTTATTCCGCAGATTTTCGACCTTCAGAGGACCGGCTGACATTGTCGGAATTGGAAAAGATTTTATCCGAAGTACATAACGATACGCCGCAGCATCGACAAACTTATGAAAATAAGCGCAAAAAGTGGGAAAACCATTTTAAAGATGAAAAATAAAAAAACCGGACCCCCTTACGGTTGATCCGGGTTGATACGCAAAAGCGTATCTGCCTTTAAGACAATATTATTATACACTATTGAACGAAAAAAAGTCAATAGGTTAGGAGAAAAATTTTGATAACTCACGTTGTAGGTAAAACGCGCGTCGGCAAAACGGCTTTTCTGGTTGCAGATATGACGCAATATATGAATAGATCCATATCGGATTTGGAATTGTATCAACGATGTTGTGAGGAAGTGCTGAGTATAAATGCCAATGGGGATTTCGGATTTGCATTGCCTGCACAAAGTCCGGTATATTCGAACTTTAAAACGTGTTTTCAAGTTGGGTATAACCAGTATGTCGGCTCGTACTATATGGACGGTTTTCATATGGGGGTTGAAAACGAATTCGTTGATACGTTGCCTGTTCTTCCATGTAGTCGGATTTACTTATCCGAGGCGCAAAGATATTACGACAGTAATCATACCGGCGGTATACCTGAGTGGGTAAGTCGGTTTTTTGAGGAGCATGGGCATTTCGATTTAGATATTTTACTCGATTCCCAACGTCCAATTTTGGTCCATAAGAATATCCGAGAGTTAATACATAGATTCGTGTATGTAGAAAACATGCATAACTTTACGGATAAAATGGGAAATATAGTCGCAAGCCGATGGACGTATAAAGAGTTCGACGATTGGAAGTACGTCGAAAGTTTTATAGATAACGGAGACACCCGTCATTGTGAAACAAAGACTTTGGATTATTTGGGGAATGTATTCGAACATTACGAAAGTAAATGCTACCGCGCACAATTTATCCCTGTGCGGCGACAGTTTTCTATGCAGCAGCATATGTACGGTGCAAGAGACGATGACGAATTGCTTGCTATGAAATTTAGATATAGCCAGACGGCACCAGAAAACTATTGGCCGAACGAGATCAAACGGGATAAACAAGGAAACGTAATTAGAAGGAGCTGTGCTTAGATGATATTAAGCGATTTAAATGCAAAATATTATGGGTTGTACGGGGATTTGTTTTCTAACCGTAATTTGCTTACGGAAAAGCAGTACGACGTAATGGCAAAGACGTTGCTGCAGCAATATCTTGAGGAATTAGATATAAGCCTTACGGAACGGATCCTCGAAGTAGGTATTAAAAACTTCGAGCTGCATTTCCGCAGCCGAGTGTACGTTCCGCGCAGAGGGTTCTTCGGATATAATCGTATTGCCAAACGATTGCTTAAGCAGTACAAGGCGCAGTTCCTGACAGAGCTTAAGAAGCTGGAATTAGACGTCAAGGACGAAAAAGAAGTACAAAAAGAATTGGATGCGCAGCTGCATCCGCCTGCAGATACCGAAAAAACGAACTTGCCGGTACCTGTTACAACAGACGTCGCGCCTACGGAGGGAGAATGAAAGTATTAGTCGCTTGCGAGGAAAGCCAAAGAGTATGTATTGCGTTTAGAAATAAAGGACACGAAGCGTATTCCTGCGATATAGAGTTTTGTTCGGGAGATAAACCGGAGTGGCATATATGGGCGGACGTGGAACCGTTGCTAAACGGTAGGTGCAGTTTCAGAACCTGCGACGGACAGCTACATACGCTTGAGGGGCCGTGGGACCTAATATTGGCGTTTCCGCCATGTACGTATTTGAGTACCGCGGGAGCCGCAAATTTGTACAAGGACGGCAAACTCGACGAGGAAAGAATTAATGCGGGTCAACAGGCTGCCGACTTCTTCTTGAAGATATACTATGCCGATTGTCCTAAAATCTGTATAGAGAACCCTGTTCCAATGTCTAGATTTAACCTTCCGCAGCGTACTCAAGAAGTGCAGCCGTATATGTTCGGCGTGCCGGTATCTAAGTGTACGTACCTATGGTTAAAGGGCTTGCCGTTTCTGTGTCCCACAAAGGTAGTAAAGTCTACGTACACGTTTAATAACTATCCGCTGTTTAAAAACTCGTACGGTAAGTACCGCCAAAAGAACAGGAGCAAGACGTTTACCGAAGTCGCCGAAGCAATGGCGTTATCTTGGGGTTAAACGACGTAGTCAATATTCGAGGTCAAAGCCTTGGGCAACACGGCGCCGTCACTTGCCGGAGCTAACGCACGTAGTTAATAAGGGAGTCTATGCAGAGAACAGTCGATGAAAAGTATAAGTACAATAAAGGTCAAAAGACGGATTTTGCAGGCGGTTACTGCATCGGCGTGGACGTTTACAGAAACTATGTAAAGATGAACGACGAGGGCAAAAACACCGTACATAAGTCGATTGACAGCTTTATGCGACTTGCCCGCACGGGCGACCGCTTGAGCAAGGGGATAATAGCCGGATACCGCGATGCAGCGAACGAGCGAAAGAAGCAATAAACCGACCGTCTTACCGGCTTTAATTCCGCCGCAGGCGGTGCTGCTCCCTGCAAGGGTGATAAAAAAGTTTTAAACTGCGATTAATGCGGTAAGAGCTACACAAAAGACTGCCATAGGCGGAAAGCGGAAGGAAGCCTGCGACGCCGCTTCCGCCTATGGCTTGTTGGCGGTTATTATGCGGCATAGCCGCGCTAAAGTTTAATGTTCATACATAAAGAAACAAATGCCCGAAAAATTCAACGAATTTTTTAAATGAGCCAATAACATTTAAGGAAAAAGGAGAAAGAAATAAGTGCGGTATAATTCGTTTAGAAAATTGCATAAAGCTAATAGCGAATTGGTTATACCGGCTTTTAAAAGGGCGGCAGACGTTTGTTTTAATCAAGTGGAATTGCTGCGAGAAGCTTACAAAATTGCGGATTGCGGCGATGCAATAAATACGGTCCGTTGTAATGATTGCGGGACAAACCATTTTAAATCGTTTGTACGCTGTAAGAGTAAATTTTGCGTATTGTGTCAAAGAGTAAAAAGCGCGCTTTGGACGGCGCATTTGTATAGCTGGCTTAAACAATGGCTAGAACAAGGCAACTACGTTGTTTTTCTCAATCTTACTATAAAAGATACGGATCTATTAAAAGACGGTTTAAATCAATTAGAGGGGGCTTGGCGGCAAATGACAGGCAAAAAGTTCCGCAAAGCGTTCTTGTCTAAGTTTCCGGGCGGATTCCGCTCGATTGAGATTAAAACGGGCAAAAACAGCGGTCAATGGCATCCGCATATTCACGCGTTGGTCCTTAAAGAAAAATTCAGTAAAGATACGGCTTTCTTACATTACGTTTGGCCGCGTTGTGTGGCTGAAAACGGCGGCTATGCGAAAAACCTAGAAATAATGGCGTTCAAGCGACAGCCGAACGAACCGGACGAAGAGTACAATTTGCGATTAATAAAGTCCGTTAAAGAAGTATGTAAGTATATAACAAAATTCGATTGGGAAAAAGAAACGCCGGAGCGCGTCGGCGAAATGTATTCGGCGCTCAAAGGTAAACGACAATATGCGGTTTGGGGCGCGTTGTCTTACGTACGGCAGGCGGTAGAAAATGATTTGTCTACTAAATCTAATAAGGAAGTTGACGACTTTATATGTCAAAAATGCGGCTGTACGCAAGGAACGCCCAACAAAATGTATAAGGAAATATGGGCAAGCATAGATGAGCCGATAATGGAGGACTACAAAACGTCAATGCCGGAAACGTTAGTAAGCGGTGAAGCTTTAAACCGTTTAAAGGCTGCTAACCGAACAATAGCGACAAAACAATATTTTAAGCAAAATGAGTGGGTACAAGAGCAAATAGATTTAGGCATTTTTTTATACAAAAAGCCGAATTGATTGACGAGTGGTGCGAAGTGGTGTAAACTGCTTCTAAATAAAATTAACAGCCTAAAAGCGTGTTTGAGCAGTCTTCACATGCGAGAGGTCGTAGGTTCGAGTCCTACTGTCTCTACCAAAAAGCCCGTTAGAGGTCCAAATATGGTTTCTAGCGGGTTTTTCTTTTTCTTGTACAATTTAACAGTTATTTTAAAATAACGTTAATATAACACGCAGGTACCGTTTCAGGTACGAAGTGGTGTAAAAAATCAGTGTTATTTTACTATACTTCTTAGGAGAATTATTTTTAGATAAGGATTTGCTATGAAAAGAGTGGAGTTTGCTATAAAAAAATTACAAGACGAACTGCAAGGTAAATACGTTTTAGAAGCGGCGTGCGGATGCGCGGAATTTTCTATTAACGCGTGCGAGTCGGCTGCTTATATAGAGTGTATAGACATAGACGAAAAGAGGTTGTTGCCGGAATTTACACGCTTAAAAAATGCGACGTTTTGCAAGATGGACGTTGTAGAAATGACGTACGCCGATGAATCGTTCGATACCGTCATTATGTATAACGCTGTAGGACATTTAGACTATGTCTTAGAACGGGCAGTAGACGAATGTATTAGAGTGTTAAAAAGAGAGGGTTGTTTAGCCGTAATAAGTTCTAACAAATTGGACAATTATGTAATTGCCGATAAACTCATCCCTTTATTACAGTTCCGCAAAATGAATTATACATTGACAGAAGAAAAAGTGTTTACTTTTGTTCGCATAGTTAAGTAAGATAAGGTTACTGGCGGTCGAATTGCATTGATTTCGTTGACAGACTGCATAATTCAGTGATTATGTATAAACAAATTGCCGAAAGAAAATAACGGCTTTTGCCGCAGGCACAATAAAATCGTGGAAAAACGATGTGGTTTTGATAAACGGCGCTGAAAACGAACGGCAAAGGAACGGCGTATACAAATAGTTTTGTTGGCGTTGCCGGAAAATACATTAAAATTGCTGCGGCAGAACAATTTTTAATGAAAGAGCTTAAGCTGTATAAAGATGAAATCGACGTGAATTAATTTAAGATAATGTAAAAAATTCCGTTTTAATTTTAAGTATATTACCGTCCTTCTGGGACGAAAGTAAAATTTTTATCAAACACTTCTCTAAAATCTAAGTTGTTTGCGGTTATTATATATTGCGGTTTCGTTTAATTTCGGCAGTTATAAATTTGTCGGTCAACTTTTTGCGTACTTAAAAATATTTGTAAAGTCTATTTTGCGTACAAATAAAAATTGTTTGGCTGCAAATTTGCTAAACTTGCATTTTGCAGTCTGTTTTGGTATAATAGCGATATATTAAAATTAAGTGGTTTTAAAAAGCGAGGTATCATGGTATTAAAACTGCGCGGGGCATACAAGGAATATATTTGGGGCGGAGATAAGCTTATTACGGAGTTTGGAAAATCTTGGCGCGGAAGTACCCTTGCGGAAAGTTGGGAGTTATCGTTTCATCCCGACGGCGTAAGCATTGTGGACGGCGGAGTGTACGACGGTATGTCCATAGACAAAGTTGCCTTCCGCAATATGTGGGGTGCAAACGCGTTGCGGTTTAGCACTTTTCCCATGCTTATTAAGTTAATAGACTCACGTCAAGACTTGTCCGTGCAGGTGCACCCGAACGATGAATTTGCTCTTGCCAACGAAGGGCAAAACGGTAAAACCGAGATGTGGCATATATTATCGGCAGAGGCTGACGCCAAAATTTACCTCGGTTTAAAGCAAACATTGACCCCTCGTCAATTTGACGAACGTATTGCAAACAACACGGTTTTGGACTGTCTTAACGACGTGCCCGTAAAGGCGGGGCAAACTTACTTTATACCGTCGGGTACAATCCACGCAATAGGCGCAGGCGTTACGTTGTTAGAGATACAGCAAAACAGTTCCGTTACTTACCGCGTGTACGACTATAACCGCCGCGACGCGCAGGGAAACGCGCGCCCTTTGCATATAGATAAAGCTAAGCAAGTAGTAAATTTAAATAAATACGAGGTAAAAGACAGCGCGCAAGGCAGTCTGCTTGGCAAATGTAAGTATTTTTCCTGCTATCTATATTGCGGCAGCCGCAATATAACAAACTTCGGCAGTTTCGGCTCGGTAACGGTTGTGGACGGCAGCATACAAATAAACGGCGTAAACTTTTTAAAAGGTCAAACGGCGTTTATCCCCGCGGGCGAACAGGCGCAAGTTACAGGCAGCGGTAAATACACGTATTCCTGCGTGGAATAAAAAATATTAGATATTAAAAGGGCAGCCGTATTATAATTCGGCTGTCCTTTTTTAATGCAGAATATTTTTGGTTTTAAATTTCGTCTATTACGTTAAGTCCGCGGGCTTTGGCGTAAGCATACAGCTCGGTTACGTGTCCGTCGCCCAGCTCGGATGGGATATGGCAGTCTGCCGAAACCACTACGCGCGCATTGTATTTTATGCAAGCGTCGACAAGCAAGTCGGTTGGGTATTTAAATTGCGCGTTGCGTATACCGTTGGAGTTAAGTTCCGTAATCATACCGCAGCCGACTGCGGTTTTAATCATATTGTCAAATTCCGCAGCGATAGCGGGCGTTACGGGGTGGCGTTTGTAAAATATCAAATCGGGGTGGGCAAAAACCGTAAAAAAGCCTGTTTTTATTGCTTTTACGCAGTGACGGCAATATGCAATTACGTTTTGTTCGTCTATGCCGTCCCAAAACGTGTTTTTGCGCACGCCGTTTAGCATGTAGCCGTGCTGACCCATAACCAAGTAGTCCAGTTCGTTACGCAAACCGCGGTAGTAGTCGTCCGCGCCTTCGTAGTAGGCTACCTCTGCGCTTTTAAGAATTTTAATAGCTTTGCCGAATTGTTTTTCCGCTTCGTCAAACTGCGGAAAGTACTCTGTTTTTAGCGTATCGAAAGTGATGTATAAAGGACTGTCGTCGTTATGGGAAGCAAAGTGGTCGGATATTCCTATAACCTTGTAACCGCGGTTTACCGCCTGACTTACGTAGTCGCTTACGGTTCCAAAAGCGTGTCCGCACAAATAGTTGTGAGTGTGATAGTTGCTTGTAACAGTTACGAATCCTTTATTTAATTTATCGTAGTCCTTTAACATATATCTCCGTTTTAACTAATCTGGTTTAAAAAAACGTTTTAAATATTATACCACGCGGCGTTTTAAATTTCAAGCTGTTGTACGGTACGTTTAGTATGGCGATAGCATAATAAAGCTGCCGAATGATGAAACGGCAAAAATAAGTATAAATTTTGCCGTCGTTTTTATTGTTTGTTTGCACTTTTTAACCGTTTTGTACACGGTATTGTTAAAACGGCGAATATTCAAAATTATTCTAATTGCCTCGGCTTGTACATATAATTTACAAAATAATTATGCGAGGAAATCTACTTGATACAACGCGATGAAATTTTAAAAAAAGGGCTGGCTCAAAGCGAAGCGGAAGAGCGCTTAAAACGCGACGGTCCCAACGTTACCGAGGACAAGCAGAAGTCGGGTTTTTTGCGTAAATTTTTAAGTCAGTTTGCCGACCTGATGATAATAATTCTTTTAGTTGCCGCCGCGCTGTCGTTCGGTATGGCAATTTATTCCAAACAGACGGCGGATTTGCTGGAACCGTTGATTATTATCGTAATCGTTATTGCCAACGCCGTACTGGGCACCGTTCAGGAATACCGCGCCGAACGTTCGCTCGAAGCGCTTAAACAACTTACTTCTCCCAAAACAAAAGTGTGCCGCGGCGGAGAAATAAGCGTGATAGACAGCGCCGAATTGGTAGAAGGAGATATTTGCTGTTTTGAAGCGGGCGACGTCGTCACCGCAGACTGCAAACTGATTACGGCGGAGTCGCTTTTTGTAAATCAGTCTGCTTTAACAGGCGAAAGCAATCCCGTCGAAAAACAAGCTTTGCACATGCGCGCGCCTAAGGATATAGACAAGATTTTCAGCGGAAGTCTTGTGACGAAAGGACGTTGTTTTGCCGAGGTAACAAGTACGGGTAAACGTACGGAACTCGGCAAAATCGCCGGTATGCTTGCGGACGCGCAAAACAGTCTTACTCCGTTACAGCAAAAGCTTAAACAGCTTTCTAAGGTGATAGGCATAGTGTGTCTTGCCGTATGCTTGGCAGTGCTTATAATCGGCTTTGTAAAGGGCGTAAAACGTATGTCCTCCGGCGATACTTTAACGGCGGTTTTTGTGGACGTTTTGCTTACGTCGGTGTCTCTTGCCGTAGCCGCCATACCCGAAGGTTTGCCTGCGGTAGTAACCGTGGTGCTGGCAAAAGGCATAGAAAAAATGGCAGGCAAAAACGCAGTTGTAAAACGTCTTACGGCAGTGGAAGCGTTGGGCAGTGCAAGCGTAATATGCAGCGACAAAACCGGTACGCTTACTCAAAACAAAATGACGTTAATAGGCGTGTTTGACGGCGTAAGATACGTTACGGCGGACAAAATACGAGACGTAGACTATTTGCTGGATCGGTATTGTTGGTGCTGCGACGCCGCATTAAACGCCGACGGAACTTGGCTGGGCGACCCTAGCGAAATCGCCGTTGCCGCCGTTGCAAAGCGGGACGATTCCGCCGTTAGACTGTACGAAATTCCTTTTGATTCCTCACGCAAACTTATGACTGTTGTCGTTAAAGCAAACGGCAGATATTACTCCGTTACAAAGGGCAGTTTGGACGCGATGAAACACGCGCAAAATTACCGCGATTTTGCTAAGCAATGCGGTGTTTACACACGTAAAGGGCTGCGTGTTTTGGCGTTGTCCGTCGTAGAGGTTCAGCACACATTTCCACGATCGGCGGCGTTGGAGCAAAGGCTTAATATTGCGGGTGTGTTTGCCATTGCCGACCCTCCCCGTCCCGAAGCGAAAAAGGCTGTGGAAACGTGTAAGCAAGCGGGCATACGTCCCGTTATGATAACGGGCGACAGTTTGGATACCGCGTGCGAAATTGCCCGCGAGGTAGGCATTATGAACGACGGCGACCTTGCCGTCGACGGAGAAACTTTGGCGGGATATACCGACGACGAACTTGTATACAACGTATCTAAAATAGCGGTTTACGCCCGTGTAACGCCTGCCGACAAATTGCGCATTGTGTCCGCCTGGCAGCAGACCGGCGCGGTTGTGGCAATGACGGGCGACGGAGTTAACGATGCGCCCGCGCTTAAAAAAGCCGATATCGGCTGCGCAATGGGCAGCGGAACGGAAGTTGCCAAAGACGCTGCGGATATCATCCTTACCGACGATAATTTTGCTACCATCGTAGAAGCGGTTTCTCTCGGTCGCAGCGTGTATCAAAATATAAAAAAATCCGTAACCTATTTGCTTACGTGCAATATAGGCGAAGTGCTTTCGGTATTTTTTGCGCTGCTTATATGGAACGTATCGCCGCTTTCGGCAATGCAGCTGCTGTGGATAAATTTAGTTACCGACGGACTGCCAGGGCTGGCGCTTGGCATATACAAGCAGGACGGCGACGTTATGAGCCGTCCGCCTAAGAGCAAAGACGAAACTTTCTTTTCCGGCGGAGGAGGCAGGCGCGTTGCAATCGGCGGAATATTTTTTGCGGCGGCAACGCTTGCGGGTTACGCAATAGGCAATACCTTTAACTATCAAACCGCATGCACGATGGCGTATTTGATTTTGTCCGTATCGCAGCTTGTGTACGTGTTGGAAATTCGCAACAACCGCGGTATTTTCCGCGAAGGTATCACCCGTTTTATGGCGGTAAGCGTTGTCGCTTCGGTGGCGTTGGTAGCGCTAGTTGCGTTTATACCTCCGCTGCAAAAGATATTCGGTTTAACAAATATGCCGTACTATATGTATTTGATTGCGTTTGCGCTGTCCACTTTGCCTACGTTGGTGCACGAAGGCTGGCGCGCCGTAAACAGGTACAAACCGCTGCGAAAGGCGTCGGTACGCCGTGCAAAAATATAATGCGTAAAGTTTTTGTAAGCTAAATCACAAAAAAAGACACAAAGCAGCGTATAATTATAGCATTTTTGTTGAAAAAGTTTGCATTATTTGGTACAATATTATAAACATACGGTATTAAAGCTTTGTAAGATAAACCTGTATTCGGTTTTTAATATATCTTGCAGGCAAATAAGTTGTATTTATTATCTGTTACGGAAGGTATCTAATGCAAACGGAAGCGCTACAAAATGTTTATGAGTTCGCCTATATGTTCGCTCGCAGTAAAAATGTTTCCCGCTTGGAGTGTCAGCACGTATTGTACGCAATGTCTGTTGTCGACAACGGCGCAAAACATTTTTTGACCGAGTTTGGTCTTAACGAGCAAAATTTGGAACCAAAAGCAAAAGGGCGCGGAGGCGTGCTGATAGAGTCGCAGGAAATAGTCTTTTTAAACAACAAAGCAAGCACGATAGCGCAGGTTATGGGCTACGATTGTTTGGACTGCGTACACGTGCTTATAACAATGCTGTCGATGAAAAACACCTATGCTTACAATAAGCTTTTGTTTTTGCTGGGGGAGCGCGGCAGCGATCCGAATAAATTGCTTAACCACATTGTCCACAACGTAAACGGCGGCGACAGATTTGTCGCTTGGTGCAGACAGCGCGACGACGATACGCCTTCCTCGTCTGCGTCTATTAAGCAAAGCGCAGAGGATACGCCTGCAAATTACGATTTACAGACAGGCGATAAGCTGCTGCAAATGGCTTCCGCCTCGGATAGTTTTTCCCGCGAAAAGCAGGAGCAAAGCACTTTGCCGTTTGGGCTGGACCTTACGGAAAAAGCGGCAATGGGCGGATTCGACCCCGTTATCGGCAGAGAATTGGAAATAGAACGGGTTATACAAACCTTAACGCGCCGCTCTAAAAATAATCCTATACTTGTAGGCGAAGCGGGCGTAGGCAAAACCGCCGTGGTAGAAGGACTGGCGGATTGCATTGCTCAGGGACACGTACCTGCCGAATTGCAGGGCAAGCGGCTTGTGGAATTGGATATGGCGGGAATGGTAGCGGGAACGCGTTACCGCGGCGACTTTGAGGAACGTCTTACAAACCTGATAGGCAAAGTCGTGGAAGCGGGCGACGTTATCCTGTTTGTGGACGAAATACACAATTTGGTAGGAGCAGGCGGTACCGGCGACGGAACGTTAAACGCGGCGGAAATTCTTAAACCTGCCCTTGCCCGCGGCGAACTGCGCGTTATCGGCGCAACCACCACGCGTGAATACCGTAAATATATCGAAAAAGATCCCGCGCTGGAAAGACGTTTTCAGTCCATTAACGTAGACGAACCGACGCCCGATTTGGCAGTACGTATAATAAAGGGCGTTAAAAATAAGTACGAAAAACACCACGGTGTGGAAATTACCGACGAGGCGGTGGAAGCGGCGGTCAATTTATCCGTAAGGTATGTTACGGACAGATTTTTGCCGGATAAAGCTTTTGACATAATAGACGAAGCGTGCAGTAAGCTTAAAATTTCCGCATATGCCGTGCCGCCGAAACTTGTTTGTCTGGCTAACGAAATAAAATCAAAAATCCGCAAAATCGATCAAACGCCGGTGCAGGATTTGGAGCAAATTAATTTGTTGCAGGATCAACTCGACGTGCTGCGCAGCGAATACGAAAGGGAACAAAATATTCACAAACAAAAGTTGGAAGAATACCATTGTAAACTTAAAGCTGCCGACGTGCAGTTGGTTGTATCGCAAATGACGGGTATACCCGTTGCGGAACTTTCGCGCGGGGAACGGGATAAACTGGTACATTTGGAAGAGGAAATCGCATCTCGCGTGATAGGGCAAAGGCAGGCGGTGCAAGCGGTGGCGCGGGCGGTTCGCCGTCAGCGCGCAGGGCTTAAAGACCCGAATAAACCCGTTGGCAGCTTTATATTCGTAGGACCTACGGGCGTAGGCAAAACGGAACTTGCCAAAGCGCTTGCAGAGTGTTTGTTCGGCACCGACAGCGAGGTTATCCGCATCGATATGTCGGAGTATATGGAAAAACAGTCCGTATCCAAGCTTATAGGTACCGCTCCGGGATACGTCGGATACGAGGAAAGCGGATACCTTACCGAAAAAGTACAGCGCAAACCCTATTCCGTAGTGCTGTTTGACGAAATAGAAAAGGCTCATCCCGACGTGTTTAATTTGCTGCTGCAAATATTGGACGAAGGCAGGCTGACAAACTCTCACGGCAGAACGATAGACTTCCGCAATACGGTTATAATCTTAACAAGCAATATAGGCGTTAGCGAAGTAAACGGCGGACTGGGGTTTGGGTCAAACAATACTGACGGATACGAAAATATGCGTGAAAGCGTAGAGAGGTCTCTTAAAAAATTTTTCCGTCCGGAATTTTTAAACCGTTTGGACGAAATTGTTGTGTTCGATTATCTCAGCCAAGCCGAGACGGAACAAATTACCGAATTGCTTTGCTATAATTTGCACAAGCGGTTGGAAGGCACGCTGAACTTAAAGTTTACCGAACAAGCTATAAAAACGCTTGCCCGCGACGGTTACGACAAGCAGTACGGCGCCCGTCCGTTAAAGAGGGCTATTCAGCGCGAAGTAGAAGACGTGCTTGCCGAAGGCTTGCTTACGGGCGAAGTTAATAAAGGCGACACGGTTTATGCCGTAGTAAAAAACAATAAAATTGCTTTTACGAAATAATTTAATCTGCATTAAACAACGCGCCCTGAACGGTAACGTTAGGGGCGCATTTTCGTACAGGCATACATTCTTAAAAAACAGCGGTTTTATAAAATACCTTTAATTAAACGTATTTTAAAATTGTAATTTTTAAAATATAGTTAAATTTTGTATAAAATTTGCTATTGTAATCTGCTGTAAAATATGGTACAATATATTTGTAAAAGTAGTTTTGCTTTTACAAAACAGGCTTGTAAACGGATTGCAGGCTTAACCAAATTTTAGGAGGTATGTTATGAAATTGGAAATCGTAGCAAAAAATTACCGCGCATCCGATAAGTTAGAGCAAATTTTGTTTGCAAAGACAAAAAAGCTCGATAAGTATTTTCCCGATGACGCAACGCCTTGCAAAATAGTGCTTAGCGAATCGGGCAGACAGTGCAAAATGGAAATTTCCATAAACTACCACGGCGCGCATATCCGCAGCGAAGTGGTAGGCGAAAATATGTATTATAATATAGATTCATGTTTGCCTAAGTTGGAACGTCAAATTGTAAAGCACCGCGAAAAACTCAACAAATCGTACAAAATGCCCGAACGCACAGACGAATACGAATTTGTTTCCGCCGTGGACGAATCTCCCGTGGAGATTGCCAAAGTAAAACGGTTTGAAGTGGAGGAAATGTCCGCTGTGGAAGCCGCGGAAAACTTGGAAATGGTCGACCACGATTTTTATCTGTTTGTTAACGCCGAAACGGGCAACGTCGAAGCAGTGTACCGCCGTAAGGACGGTTCGATAGGTTTGCTCCAACCGTATGCAGAATAATCGGGCGAATTTGCCCGTATGTACAGTATTGTTTTGCATATTAATTGTTGACGCAGTAAAACGTACTTGCATATCTTATTTTGGAGAAAATTATGGATATTTTAACGGCTTTATTATTTAGCGACGCCGCAGACAGTTTTACAAGGCTGTTTACCGAGATGAACGGCTGGACGATAGTCCTGTTTGTGTTGGGTATAATATTTTGCGCAATCGAAGCGTGCGTGCCGGGGTTTGGATTTTTCGGCATAGCGGGCAGTATTATGATTGCGGCGGGCATTGTTGTTCGTATGATATTCGGCGGCGACTTGTATATGCTGCTGTATATGGTGCTTATTGCTTTGGTTTTGTTTTGCTTGCTGTTTTTTGTCGCCAGTTTGCTTATACGTAAAGGACGGCTCGGCAAAACGGCTATATTCAACGTGGGTACGGCCGTACCCGAGGACAAGACCGAAGGCACCCGAGATTTTTCGTCACTTGTTGGTAAACAAGGGGTTGTAACTGCGGTGCTGCGCCCAAGCGGCAAAGCGAGTTTCGACGGCGAAGTGGTGGACGTTATCGCACGCGACGGCTATGTCGAAGCGGGCGCAAACGTGTCTGTAATAGGGGTAGAAGGTCAACGCGTCATCGTAATAGAAATTTAAGCGGTGCGCGCATAACTTAAAAATTTAATATTGTGGAGGATAAATAAATGTTAAATACATTTCTTGCATTTGCCGAAGGCTCGTCTTTCCCGAGCTGGGCGATAGCTTTGATTGTAGTAGCGGTTTTATTACTGATATTACTAATCTTTTTGCCTATCGGCACATATTTTATTGCTTTGGTCAGTAAAGCGCACGTTTCTATGTCGCGTCTTATCGGTATGAAGATGCGCCGTATCAAGTACAAAATGCTTGTCGACGTATATATACGCGCCCGTAAAGCAGGTTTAAATATCGATATTACCGAGTTGGAATCGCACGTTATGGCAGGCGGTAACGTCAGCAACGTAGTAAACGCTTTGATATCGGCGCATAGCGCAAACATTCAGCTTACCTTGCAGGAAGCAAAAGCAATCGACCTTGCTGGACGCGACGTGTTAAACGCCGTAAAAGTGTCCGTTAACCCCAAAGTTATCGAAACGCCCATAATTTCCGCAATAGCCAAAAACGGTATCGAACTGCGCGTAAAAGCGCGCGTAACGGTACGCGCAAATATCAGCCGTCTTATCGGCGGTGCGGGAGAAGAAACGATTATTGCCCGCGTAGGCGAAGGTATCGTAACCACCGTAGGCTCGTCGGAATTGCACAAAGAAGTGTTGGAAAACCCCGACCTTATTTCCAAAACCGTACTTAAAAAGGGTTTGGACGCAGGTACCGCGTTTGAGATTTTGTCTATCGATATCGCCGACGTGGACGTAGGCCGCAATATCGGCGCGCAATTGCAGATGGATCAGGCGGAAGCGGACAAACGTATAGCGCAGGCAAATGCCGAAGAACGCAGAGCAATGGCGATAGCGACCGAGCAGGAAATGAAAGCTCACACGCAGGAAATGCGCGCAAAGGTTGTCGAGGCGGAAGCGGAAGTGCCTAAGGCTATGGCGGAAGCTTTCCGTAACGGACGTTTGGGCATTATGGACTACTACCAAATGCAAAACATTCAAGCCGATACGTCTATGCGTAACGCGATAAGCGGCAACGGCGAAGGCAGCGGCAGCGGAAGCACGGGCAAAGGTAAAAAATAAACCGTAGGCTTTTAACGATAAGGAAACAGAATAAATGATTACTTTATTATGCGCCGAAGATATTATTTTTGTATTGCCGTTTGTATTTATGGCTTTATTTATAACGGTTGTTGTAGTTGTAGCAGTTGTCGCCGTGGCTAAAAGTAAAAAACGCCGGCAGAGTTTGGACGAATACAAAGCGACGCATCAATACTATACCGACGGTGACGGACTTACGGATTATCAGCGCGAATTTTTAAAAGAAAAACGCCGTCAGCGCAGCGGGCGTAACGTTACTGCAAGCGACGGATCGCATACTCATAAAGGAAAAGAGGAAAAGTACGATAAAATCGTAGGCTCGTTGGGCGAAGTAAACGACGAAGGCTGCGACGAACTGGACGGTATTCGTTTAATCGAACACGACGAATCGTACTGCGACGACCCTAACCATATTATAGAAACGGACAACGAAGAACTTATCCGCGCAATGGTGTTGGGCGAAGCGGTAAACAACCCCCGCTTTAAACAGATGTATAAACGTAAATAACAAATCAAAAAACAAACGGCAGCATAATATCTGCCGTTTGTTTTTTAATGCCGAAAATATTTCTAATTAAATGCAATATTAATTTTCGTTGTCTGTATAAACAGACAAATACTTTTATAAGCTGTAAAACACAGTTGAATAGGGCAATGCAGTTTGCCTGTTATTCTGCGCAGACAAAGTTTTTACAGCCACACATTTAAAACTGATTTTATCTTTTTTGTTTACCGTATTATTTTGTTGCGCCGATTACGGGGTTTTTAATAAATATCTTGTTCCAAACCGTATCGTTTATGGTGGCTTGTTCCACGTCTATACCGCTTACAAAATAGTTGTCTTTGTCTGCGCCTATAAGCGATATGCTGTCCAGTTTGATTTGCTGCGTGCCTACGTCCGCTTGTTCAAAGCTCAGCTGTAAATTTCCTATGGCTACGCTGTCGCCGTCGATTATACCGTTTAGCGTACCCATACGCTCTATCTGCGCGCGCGTTGTGCCGTCGTATTGCTTGTCGCGTATGGTAAGCCCGTCGATTTGTATTTCTTTGGGCAGTATGTTGCCGTAGGCAGTGCCTTCCAACACGTAATTGCAGCTGTCCTCGCCCTCTAAGCATACGTTGGATAACATTATCGTTTTGTTTACGCCCGCGTTTTTGTTGTCAAAGTACAGTTTGTCGCACACCGCGGTTACGTTGTCGCCGTCTTCTACTCCCGCAAGTTTGAGGTTGGGGTTTTCTATAACGTTAGATTGGTCGTAAGTCTTTACAAAATCGCCGCAGGCGCTGATTTTTTTCGGCAGTACCGTAAGCGTTCCGCCGACGTATTCCACCTCGTAATCTTTAAAGCTGCAAGTCTGCTGCATATTTAGCTTATACACGCCTACGTTAAGTTTGCTGCAATTCAGTTCGCTGTCGTTGCTGTCGCACAGGTAACATATTCCGTCGTACTCCATCATTTCTGGGCAGTCCCCGTCCACAAATCCGCAGCAGTCGTATTTAAAATTCGGCAGCTTGTCTCCGTACGTTACTGTAATGTTGGGCGCGGATACGGTAAGTACGGGCGGCAGTACGTTCATATATGCCGACTTGCTGTACTTTCCTACTCGCACCGTTACAAAATTGTCGCCTAATTGCGTAGGCGTATAGTTTAACGTCAGCGGTGTGCCTTGCGCATAAACGCCCTCGCCGACAACTTGTCCGTTTACAATCCAGGTAACTTTGTCGCCGTCTTTAATTTTAGGCGAGTTTACCGTTGCGCTAAACGTTTGTTCGCTGCCTCGGCGGTTATTGCCTGCGCTGTCGGCAATTGTTATGGCGCTGCCTCGTATGGTCATACTTACAAGTAACCATACCGACAGAGCTATAACTACCGCAATAGTAATCAGTCCCACAATAGTGTCTGTACGTTTTTCGTAATCGACGACTTTGTCTTGTTTTTTACTCATACTTTTCTCCTTATTGTTTCCGCCTTTACGCATTGCGGTTTGTAATAAAATTACAATAAAAACAGTCCGCAGATGGCGTAATATACGGTTTTTGCGCAAATTACTACAAGTAATCCTTTGTTTTAAAGTAGTATGTGCGTAATATTCTTTGTAATACCCGTTTGCATTGTAAAATTTTATTAAAACAAATTTAAAATTTGTATTGTATTTTGTTGCAGAGTATGCTACAATTAATAGGTAACAACGGCGGCAAAGTTTTTGACGGTCAGTGAGGTGAGGGTAATGTGTAACAAAGATTTAGCATTACGTAAAAATCTTCATTTAGGTATGGGGGGGGGTATAACCTCTAATTGTCGCAAGCTTATAACAGAATATTGCATTGTACGCAAAGGGTAGCCTAAAAGCCGCCCTTTGCTTTTTTTATGTCTTAAACGGCGTTGTTTGTACGCCGACATAAACGGTTAATAATTGCATTTGCAGTTTTTAAAACATTTTTTAAAGGAGAAACATGGTAATGAAAAAGGTTGTACGCATTATTTTAGCAATCTTGATGATTACGTGCGCTTGTCTTGCGCTTGCCGCTTGTAAAAGCGATTGCGACAAAGGTAACCACACTTGGGACAGCGGCGTAATAACCAAACAACCCACTTGCGCAGAGGAAGGGGTGCGCACGTTTAAATGTACGGTGTGCGATCACGAAGACGCAGTTAAAACGGAAACGGTTCCCGCAACGGGCAATCATACGCCGAAGGACATATCCGTTCAGCCCACTTGTACAACGGCAGGCACGACGGGTCAAACGCAGTGCACCGTTTGTAACGCGCCTATTGCGGCAGGTACCGCTGTGGAAGCTCTCGGTCACAACTTTGACGAATCTAAGGGCGCAACGGTTGTTTCTACCGTTAAGGTAAATTGTACGACGGACGGAAGCAAGGTTGTTAAATGCAGCCGCTGCGAAGAAACAAAAACTGTTAAAACCGCCGAAAAACTCGGTCACGACTACGAAGGCGCAAAATGGACAGAAACTGCCGACGGAACAAAGCATGAACGTACATGTATGCGTACCGACTGCGGATTCAAAGACGTGCAAGATCATAACATGGTAAAAGACGCGGCGCAATCGGTTGCTCCCAAATGCACCGAGAACGGCAGCGATTATTACGCTTGTATTTGCGGCAAACACGAAAACAGACCCGTTAAAATGCTCGGTCACGATTATCAGGAAAACAACTGGACAACCGGTGACGGCAAACACTGGCGCGAATGCCGCCGTGCAGGCTGCGAGGCTAAAATTGACGAAGGCGAACATACGTATGACAGCGCCGACGCTTTAAGATGCAACGTGTGCCGCAACCCCAAGGAAGGCATAAACTTCGTTTTGTCCTACGGAGCGGCAGACAACTTAGAGGAAAAAGCGTTTAATACGCTTGTAGAAGCTATTGCATTTGCAACCAACAACGTTGAAATAGGCACTCCCGTACTTATCGAAATGGGAACAATAGACGGTAATACCACTCGCGAAAGCACCGGTATCAAAATCGGTAAAGATAAGAACGGCAGCGACGTTACCGGTCTTAACATCACTATTAACTTTAAGGGTAAAAACTACCAAGTAAGTAAGGATTTGGTTGGTTCTACCGGTACAGAAACGAACGGTTTCCAAATTCTTAAAGGCAACACCGTTAAATTGATGAACGGTACTATTTCCGTAAAGGCAGGCACTCCTGCGTACGTTCTTATCCAAAACTATGCAGACCTGACTTTGGATAACATCGTAATCGACGGTACAAACCTTGCCGAACATTCTAAAAATTACAGCAGCTATACATTGTCAAACAACAGCGGTAACGTGACTCTTACAAACGCTACGCACATTATTGCCGGTGAAGGCGAAAAACGCGTTGCTTTGGACGTTTGGTACAATATGGGCAATTGGTATGCACAGGGCGTACACGTTACTGTAGGATCTAAATCCACAATTACCGGTATAATAGAATACGGCTCCGCTCAGGCTAACGTTGCCGACCTTGCGGCAAAAGCCGCTTTGGCATTGCCCGAACTTACTGCAGGCGAATATAAAATAAGATTCTCCGCTAATATCACGGACTGCGAAGCTACGGGTATTACAATCGGCGGCGTTAAGTTCTCTCATAAGGAACATACCGTCGAAGCGGTTGCTCCGGATTGTACTAATACCGGTTTGACCGCAGGCGTAGACTGCTCTTTGTGCGGAAAGACTATCAAAGCGCAGCAAGTAGTAAATGCTCTAGGTCATGATTTCGATATGTCTATCGAAGGTAACTGCTCCGATAGAGTTGACTCTACTTGTTCTCAAAAAGGTCACGTTACCGTTAAGTGCTCCAGATGCGATGCAACCGAGGTTCAGGATCTTCCTTTTGCTGAGCATACTCCTACCGATACAATCGAACACGACGGTACGCAACACTGGTATATATGCGGCGTTTGTAATGGAGCAGCAAATAAAACCAACCATACGTACGTTGCAAGTAAGTGTTCTGTTTGCAATTATGCGATAAGCAACGAAGACGCTTTTGCGGCACTAGACGCGCTTACGGGCGATATAGAATACGCTTTGGGCGAAGGTACTTTCCAAATGAGCGGTATTGTTGTAAGCATTGATCAGGCATACAACAGTCAATACAAAAACATTACTATTACTATTAAAGTTGGCAATAGAGAAATTCAATGTTATCGTGCAGTTGCCGGCGGAAGTGTTTTGCTTGACACCGACACAATACAAGTAGGGCAAACCGTAACTGTTTTAGGCAAACTTAAAAAGCATTATAACAACAGACAATTCGACCAAGGTACGGAAATTTTGGCAATTGAAAACGTCGAGGCGAATATTAACGTAGATATTACAAACGGCATAACGGATTTGCCTACAAAAGCAATGAACGGCAGTACCGTTACGTTTACGGTAACTCCCGACGCTAACTACAAGGTAGATACAGTTAAAGCATACGGAAAGGTGCTTACTGCCGCAGCCGACGGTTCTTACTCGTTTGTTATGGCAGGCGATGTAAATATTGAGATTACAATCGTTAGTAATTCTGTTCCAACAGCGGAAATTGTTGCTACATTAGATTTTACAAATCCGGCAGAAACAAATTCGGGAAAAGTAAGTTCTTATACGGCTTCATGGAGTGCAACATGTAACGGAACAAAATGGGATATTAAAAATTTCAATAACAATAATAATGGTTGGAAATACATTAGAGCAGGAAGAAAAAATTCTGCAAGTGTGGCTTACATCAATACAAATGCTGCTATGACACAACGTATAACAAAAGTAGTAGTTACTGTTGACGCGGTTACAACGTCAAGTATAAACAGCGTTAAACTTTATGTTAAAGATGCCGCAGGTAATGTTATCGAAACGGTAAACGGCACTGTTGCCAAAGGCGAAATGGAATTTGCGGTTACTACACCTACGGCAAATTGCACTTACGAACTTGAATTTGATTGTGCAAGCGGTTCTTCCAACGGACTTATTCAAGTAAGTAAAGTAGCTTATTGGGGTTTTGCCGAATAAATTTAAAAACGCAGTTATTTTAAGCAAAGTAAAAGAGGCAGGTTATTTACCTGCCCTTTTTTTGTTTCCCTATAAAATAAAACCCCCGCAAGCATTTTCTTGCGGAGCTTTTACAGTTATAAAATATATTATTTAATGAAATATGATACGGCTGTTTTTTAATGCAATAGTGCCAAACGGTTTTTGTTTATTGCAAAACCTCGGTTTTTTAGGCGTTTTCCATTTCGGCGGCAATAGCTTCGCGCAATCCGTTTGCTTCCATATCGTAGGCTTGTTTAATGCATTGATAAACCGCCTCCGCTTTGCTTGCGCCGTGTCCCTTAATTACCGTCTTTGCCGTGCCTAGCAGTACCGCGCCGCCGTAATTGTTGTAGTCCATCATATCCTTTATTTCGTACATTTTGTTTTTTATAAGCAGCGCGCCCAGCTTAGACTTAAAACTGCTCATCATAGATTTTTTAAGCAGCTTCATCAATCCCATACACGCGCCTTCGGTGGATTTAAGCAGTATATTTCCGCTGAATCCGTCGCACACTACAAGGTCGTATTCGCCCGATAGCAATTCGCGCGCTTCCATATTGCCTACAAAGTTGATAGAAGGAGTGTTTTTAAGCAATTCGTACGTTTGCTTGCGCAGCGCGTCGCCTTTTTCCTCCTCTGTTCCGACGTTAAGCAACGCTACTCTGGGGCACTGTACTCCGTACGCTTTACGCATATACAAACTTCCCGTTACGGCAAACTGCTGTAACCACAACGGGTCGCAGTCTACGTTTGCGCCGCTGTCGCATATGCCTACGATCTTGCCGTCCATAGTGGGAAGTATCGGGCAGAATGCGGGGCGTTTTATGCCCTTTATTCTGCCTACGCGCAGCACAGCGCCGGCAAGCAATGCGCCGGTGGAACCCAAACTTACAAACGCGCGCGATTCATCGTCGGTACGCAAAAGTTCGTAACCTTTGCTCATAGAACTGTCTTTTTTGTTTTTGATAGCTTCGGTGGGTTTTTCGTTGCAGTCGATAACTTCGCTTGCGTGGATAATTTCCAGTCTTGCGCCGTCAAATTTTTCGGCATTGAGCAGCGGTGTAAGTTGGTTTGCGTCGCCTACAAGTACTATTTTAACGTCCTTAATGTTGTTGATTGCTTTAACAACGCCTTTTACGTTTACAACGGGGCTGCGGTCTCCGCCCATTGCGTCCACAATAATTTTAATCATATATGTTATCCTCGCAAGAAAGTAAAATCTATTATAATAGGCATATGTAGATTTTGGTCTAAAATACGCCGTGGTATTTATAAGTATAACACTATAAATTGTCAAAGTCAATGCGCAGCGGTAAAATACAGCGTATTTTTTATCTGTAAAAGCTTGCTACTGGGGGCAAAAAGTTGACTTTTAAAGTAACGTATGGTAATATTACATAGATATACATTTTAAAAATTAACTAACGAGGACTATTTAATGGTAGAAATCCGGAAAGTATCAACAAAAAAGGAACGCAAGGAATTTGTGGAATTTCCTTTAAAGTTGTACAAAAACAATCCGTACTTTGTTCCACCGCTATACAGCGACGAGATGAATATATTTAAACCCGATTATATGTATTACGACCAAGCGGAGGCAGTATATTTTAACGCATACCGCGAAGGCAAAATGGTAGGACGCATTTCTGGCATATTGCAGGTGGCGGCTAACCGAAAATGGAATCAAAACCGCGCACGCTTTACGCGTTTTGACGCTATTGACGATCAGGAAGTGGCAAACGCTTTGTTTAATGCTGTGGAGGACTGGGCAAAAAGCAAACAGGCGGACGAGTTGGTAGGGCCTTTGGGCTTTTCCGATTTGGAACGCGAAGGACTGCTTATACAAGGGTTTGACTGGCTTAACACTTTCGAAGAACAGTACAACTACGATTATTATCAGCGGCTGATAGAAAACTGCGGCTTCGATAAAGACGTAGACTGGATAGAATTAAACGTTAAAATTCCCGTAAACGACTTTGACGAACGTATCGAACGTATAAGCGGCGAAATGATGGCAAAGCACAAAGTGCATTTTGCCGACATAAAAAGCACTCGCGATTTGCTGAAAAGATACGAAAACAAAGTCTTTAAACTTTGGGACGAAACATACGACCGTATTTACGGCACAGTACCTTTTACCGATAAGGTTAAAAAAGCAATGGTTGAGCAGTTTAAGTTGGTTATAGACAGCCGCTTTATTGCTCTTATCGTGGACGAAAACGACGAGCTTGTAGCGTTGGGTCTGTGCTTTCCGTCGCTGTCCAAAGCGGTACAAAAGTCGGGCGGTAGGCTTACTTTGGGCTGCTTAATAAGGATGCTGCGTGCAATCCGCAAACCCAAAACGGTAGATATGGCAATAATCGGCGTTGCAAACAAGTATAAAAACACCGGCATTGCTTTGGCGTTGGTTGCGGAGTTTTGCAAGCGCGCAAAGCTTTTCGGCGTAGAAAGCGCGGAAACAAACCTTATGTTGGAGCATAACTGCCCCATACAAAATTTGTGGAAGCATTTTGAAACGGTTCAGCATAAACGCCGCCGCTGCTTTATCAAAAAGCTGGATAAATAAACTGCGATTAAAAGGGATGTTTTACGTGTGTTTACCGTAAAAAGAAAACTGTTTTTATTTAATACGGCGTTTTTAAGCGGAAATTAAGTATAAATGCGTACAGTATAGTATATAAAAATATTGTATATGGCGTATTTATGTTAAAGATATACAAAAATAAATTAGAGGTTTGTATGCTAAGAGTGTTAGTGGATTCGGGCAGCAGCATAAAGTTTGCCGAGCAGGAAAAGTTAAACGTAGAAATTATCCCTTTAAGATATTTAATGGGCGAAATAGAGTACCGCGACGGTTTGGACGAAACGATAGACGAGTTTTATCAGCTGCTTATAGGTCAAAAGATATTTCCTCAAACGTCGCTGCCGCAGCTGGACGAGCTGCAAAGCAAAGTTGCTTCGTATGCCGAGGCGGGCGACGACGTTATTATAATTACCATATCCAGCAAGATATCGGGTACTTACAATGCCATATGCAAGCTGTTTGAGGGCGAAGAAAAAGTGCACGTTGTGGATTCGCTGTCGGCAGTAGGCGGACTAAGATTGATTGTTGAGGAAATCAACCGCAACCGCGATTTGCCGATAGAGCAAATTTTGCAGAAAGTGCAAGCGATTATTCCAAAAATCCGCGTAATTGCTATCCCCGAAACGTTGGAATATCTGTTTAGAGGCGGCAGACTGTCCCGTAAAGAATGGCTGTTCGGCAGTATACTTAATTTAAAGCCGTTAATTACCATAACCGACGGTCAGGTTAAAGTGGCAAGCAAAAAGATAGGTTTGCGCCTTGCCATGAGGGAATGCGCCGATATGTTAAAGCGCTGGAACTGCGACGTAAACTATCCCATTGTGCCGTCGTATACCTACAATGTGGAAAACCTTGTTAAACTTATCGAGGTTACGGACGAACAATACCGTCCCGCTATGATAGAGTACGACAATCTTTGCCCCGTAATTGCGTGCCACTGGGGACCTAACGCGTTTGGTTTTATATTTGTAAGTGAAGACTGATTTTACTTAAAAAAGTCTTGCCGATGTTTCGGCAGGACTTTTTACTTGTAAAAAAATTATTGCAAATAGTGTTTTCTTAATTTTTCTATTTCTTCGTCGGTTACTCCGCACGCACAGATAAATCCGTCTATTCCGCCGAAAGATTTGTCCATTTGCGTAATCCATTCCTCAAAGTAGTAGGGCTGTACCATAAGCATATTTTGTATCAACTGCAATTTATCCTCGTCTACATAGGGTTTGGCTTTATTTAGCAAACTGTTGGTGTTGGACAGCGTTTGCACGTTGGATTCCATATAGTCTTTGTAGATTGTATCCGTATCCGCTCCCAAGCAGTGTTCCAGCAATGCCGCGCACGTTCCGCAGCGGTCTTTGCCCATAGTGCAGTGCCACAGTGTTGCTCCGTCTACGGGGCGGTTTGCAAGCAGTTTTAAAAATCTGCCGTATCCCAAGCGGCAATGTTCGTCGTTGACGTAGCGGGAATAAACCTCCCTCATATGCGCGGGGTAGTCTTGTCCTTTTGCGCGCATACGTTCTATACCCTCCTGCAAACGCCGAGCCATTATTTCGCCTTCTAACGACTCGAAGCTTATCCCGAACGTAACGGCTCGTATTATGGGTATGTGTAGGTGCTGTACGCCCGCAATATCGGCGTCGGGGTTGTTTGCAAGTTCAATGTCGGCGCGTAAATCTACAATGCGTTTAAGATTAATGTCTGCAAGGATATTTACATCCTGTTCCGTCAAGCGGTTTACAACTCCGCTGCGTATAAGCTTGTTCGGCTTGATAACGCCGTATTTGGTTGTCATACCGCCTAAATCGCGCGCATTGGTAACGTTAGGTAAATTTAACTTCATATCGTTTAGTCCTTATGCGAAAGCTTTTTGCGGATTCCGTCTACAATCATAGAGATTGCAATAACGTTGTGTCCGCCCTCGGGTATTATGATATCCGCTTTTGCTTTGGAGGGTTCTACAAACTGTTCGTGCATTGGTTTAACCGTATTAAGATACTGATTCATAACCGAATCCATACTGCGTCCGCGCACTTCTACGTCGCGGCGCAAACGGCGTATAAAGCGTACGTCGGCGTCGGTGTGTACAAAAAGTTTTACATCGCACAAATCGCATAAATCTTTGTTGGTAAATATCAGTATGCCTTCTACGATAATAATTTGTTTCGGCTCCATATCCACCCAACCGGTGCGGGCGTGAGACGTAAAGTCGTACGTCGGGTGTTTTATTGCGCAGCCTTCTTTCAGTTGTTTTACGTGCGCCACAAGTAATTCCGTTTCCAGCGAGTCGGGGTGGTCGTAGTTGACTTTGGCGCGTTCCTCAAAGGGCATATCCTCGTGCGGTTTGTAGTAAAAGTCGTGCGAAAGTATAACCGCTTCGTCTTTAAACGCGTTGAAAATCTTTTTTGCAATAGTAGTCTTGCCGGAACCCGTTCCGCCGGCTATGCCGATAATTATCCTTTCCATTTGTACGCTCCTTTGTGTGTAAGTAAAATAGCTGACTCCTTATATTTTATTTTACTTATTTTTTTGCTTTATGTCAACGTAGTTATGTCCCTGCCGCGGTAAAATATCGTATTAAAATTTTTATAATAGCATATAGACAATAATTAACGACGTTTAACTACAACTAACTGCTATTAATAACTCGCTGTTACATCGTATCACGTCGACGGTAATGTATTGCGATATATGTTGTTCGTGTACGATATAATAGCATATAGACAATAATTAACGACGTTTAACTGCAACTAATTGCTATTAATAACTCGCTTTTACATCGTATCACGTCGACGGTAATATATTGCGATATATGTTGCTCGTGTACGATATAATAGCATAAAAATAACAACTAACGACGTTTAACAACTATTAACTACTGCTAACTGCTATTATACAACACATCACGTAAGCGGTTAAATATTGTGGTAAATGATGTTCGTGTGTGTTATGTTATATAAAATATGCCGCCTACTATTTGCAGACATAAAGTTTTTGTAAAAATATTGCCGATTATTTTTTAAATATTGTTGAAAAAGTTTTACTGATGTGGTAGAATAGTGCAGGCTATGAAACAGATTACCGTTACGCAAGATTTACGCAGATATTTTCGCAGTAATCCGCAAACTTTGATATTTGACGGATATATCGCTAATTTTACCGCCGCTGCCGTATTTTGCGAGGGCAATAACTATGCTTTGACCGCGCAAAACGCATTCGGCGGTACAGAGTGTTGTTTGTATTGCGAGGATATCGGGCTTGCGCTGGACTTTGTTTCGGGGTTAAGCGGAAAAGTTAAGCTGTGCGGTATATCGCCCGAACTTACGTCTGCGCTTTCTGGACGCTATAAATCAGAGTGGATTACAAAGTGCAATTTGTATGTGTGGAACGGCAAGCCTCTTAACCTTGACGTTATAGACTGCGATATCCGTCCTCTAGACGGAATTTACGCCGCCGACGTATCCAACGGCACGCCGTACCACGCGGATATAAGGGACGTGGCGGAGTGTTTGAGAAGGCATCCGTCAGCCGCAGTATACGCGGACGGAAAACCCGTATGTTGGTGTTTGCTGCATTTAGAGGGCGACTTGGGAATGTTGTACACCGTACCGCAGTATCGCAGACAAGGCTATGCCTTAAAGGTGATGACTGCGCTTACACAAACGGTGATAGAAAAGGGCGATATCCCTTATGCCTATATTATAGAGGGTAACGTTGCCAGCGAAAACCTTGCGCCTAAGTATAATATAGAACGCGTTTGCCGCGCGGATTATTTGGAAATAAATTTGGACAAAATAAATTAACCGAGGAGAAAAATATGTTACTGTATCAACTTGCAATAGGATTTAACTTTCCCGATACGGTAGAAGGATGGATTTTTGAAATAATAGGTATGGTCGCGTCTGTACTGGTATTCGTATCGTTTTTCTGGTCTAACGAAAAACTTACGCGTATCGTAAACATGACGGGATGCGTTGTATTTGTGGTGTACGGATTTTTGATAGGTTCGCTGTCCGTATGCGCAATTAACGGTGCGTGCTTTATTTTGCACATTGTTAAGCTTGTACAAATGTACAAAAGAAACAAACAAAACAAACCGACGGAAAACAACGCGGAAAATACCGACGGAGTATCTGCGGATAACGTTACGGAGGACAAGCCGACGGAGCAATCCGCCCAAAGCGGCGACGGCGGTAAACGTCAGTAAACAGCAAACCGCAAAAAACGTTATTCGGCGGTTTTTTATGCTGTTTTTAATAAAAAATTAAATACTTTTAACGCTGTAAACTGATTACATACGTATCAAATATTGCAAGATTGTCAAATATTTACAGACAAAGAAATTTTATAAAAAATATATGTAAAAACAGTTTACATTTTATATAAATAGTGTTAAATTAGTGCCACAAAAAAGATTTACGGTGAAGTGTATGGGTAAGTATAAAAAGTGTCCTCGCTGCGAGCTGAACTATATTTTGCAAGACGAGGAAATGTGCGACATTTGCAAGTCGGAACTGGGTATGGAAACAAAAATTATGTTGTTGGACGACATAATCGACGATGAAGAACCGCTTAAGCTGTGTCCCGTTTGCAAAACAAACTATATCGGTATGGACGAAAAAATGTGCGAAAGCTGTTTTCAGCACGAAACGCAGGAGGAAGATATCGACGCCGACAGTGACGACTGGCGTTCGTACTTGGACGACGACGCCGACGAAGTTGCAGACGAAGGTGATATACCTTTGGAGGAATTGGAAGAGGAATTCGGCAGCGACGACGACTTTGAAGATGAGGAAAACATGGAAACGGAGTTGGACGACTTTGACGACTTTGCCGATATCAGCGATTTGGACGACTTGGATGACGACGAAGAAGAAGACGAGGACGACGACGATTTTTAATAGGCTGTATATAAAGACGTTTAAAATTTAATATATTCGCAAATAAGATGTGTACCTTAAAAGTTAAATACTTTGCAGGCACACATTTTTTTATAAAAAACTAAATTAAAGTGTGTTTTCTGTTATAACTGTCGGTTGTTTCCGTAAGCGGTTTATATAAAGTAAATAGTGTAAACTTTTACAAAAAAAATTTTGCGGCTATCGGTTACGATACGAAATCAAATAGATTACAAAAACGAATAAAAAAAAACGCTTTATAATTTTGTGGAATATTGGTTGCAAATTATAAGCAGCAGAGGCAAATTTTCGGTTTAATCCAATTAGCATATAAATATTGTTTGTGTATACATTTATATACGGCGTTTCGATTCGGTATTTTTCAGTGAATATTTGGCAACAATTGTCGTATGAAAAAAGCAAACACAATCGATTCCGCAAAAAGTTATGTGGAAAGTTTAATCGGGCAGAACGTTGACGTAAAGGTCAACCGCGGACGTAACAAAATCAAACGCTACAAGGGAATTGTAAGCGAGGCTCACCCTAATGTGTTTGTAGTAAAGTTAGATAACGATTTGTTTGACCGTATAAGCTGCACTTATACCGACATTTTATGCGGTCAAATCCACATCGAAAGCGTTTAGTATATTTGTTTATTTTTCCGCGCATTTACGGTTTAATGCGGTTTTGCTGAGTGTACCGATAATGCTAACGGAAACTACACGTTAAAAAAGTACGAAACGGTTGTTTTTTGTTCCTATAACGGGCGAAAACTATCTGTAAAAAACAGTCTGTTATTTTAACCGAAAAACAGCGCGGCGGAAAAGCAGATTTAAGTCTTTTTATTGCGTCGGTATTTGCCGCGGAAGGTTTGCGGATATAGTAATCGGCGTAATGTTTAAATTAATTTGTCGTAAAACCGCATATTTTTAATCCCCTCTTTTTTGATGTCATAAAAGACGGACGTGCGCAGTATACTACACTGAACAACAAAAACGCGTGGGGGTAAAGTATAAGTATGGCAAACGTTCAATTTTTAAGTTCGTCGTTTACAAGCCGTAAATTTATCGGCAAAATTCAAACAGCGGAAAGTATCCGCATATCCGTCAAGCAGGACATAACCGAAGTGGTGTCGGTAGGAATAGAAAATTGTATCAATTCCTACGAGTCTACCGTAGGCGAAGCTTCTTTTTACGGAAAAACCAATATCAGGCTGCTGTACAGCGACGGAACAAACTTGTGCAGTTCCAGCTATAATGCGGATTTTACCGCTTCTATACAAAGCGAATTGCTAACTGCCGACAGCAAGCTGACGTTTGATGTCGTTACGGTGGATAGCAAAGCGGACACAAACGCAAATACCGCTACGATATCCGTTTTGTTGGAAGTATCCGTCTACGCTTATGTTGCGCAAAGCACGCCGTATTTTGCCGACGGCGAAGATATTTACGTAAACAAACAGTCTGTCGAAGTTTTGGAACATGCAAACGTTGTAAATTTACCTATGGTGCTGGATGAGGAGTTGACCGCTTCGCACAATATTTCGACGGTGCTGCTTGCCGAGTGCAGTTTGTGCGCCGGTAATTATTCGGTACACGACGGCGTTTTGCAGATATCGGGCAGCGGTTCGGCGCGTCTTACATACCTTTCGGGCGGTGATATTGTCACCGATACTTTGCCGTTTGATTTCGACCGCGAGTTAGAGGTGGACGACGGAATGGCGGAGTGTCAGCTGCGTCTTACTCTTTGCCCCAAAACAACCAAAGTGCGTTTGGATATAAGCGAAGGGGACGTAAATACAACATTTACTATGGAAATCGGCGCAATGGTAACGGTAGAAGCTACCAAAATAGGCGTTATGGATATTGTTACCGACGCGTACGGATCGGGGTGCGATTTCGGTTTTACCCGTCAGACCGTAACTACAACAATTCCGTGCGGAAGTACCGTCTGCCGTAAAACGGTAAACGCTTCGCTGCCTGTTGAAAAGGATAAACGTCCGCTTACCGCCGTAAACGTCGGCGCGATCGTTACAAATGCGCAATCGCGCGAAAAGTCGGCGCAGGTAGACGGCGTAGTGTATGCCACGTTGCTGTACGGTACCGAAAACGGATATATCGGCGAACAGTTAGAACTGCCTTTTTCGCAAACGGTGGACGTGGATTACCTTATGCCGCAGTGTAAATCTCATGCGCGCGTAACGGTTATGGGTATCTCCGTAAAAGACGACGTAACGTTGGATTTGTGCATAACCGTAGACGCCGAACGCGAAGTATGTTATACGGTGATAGTCGCCGCCGAGGAACAGCCCTTTGACAAAGAACAGCTGCCCGCAATAGAGGTGTGCTTGGCGCATAAAGGCGAAACGTTATGGAATCTGGCAAAAAGCTTGCATATGTCGCAGGAAGACTTGCTGTCTACAAATCCGCAGATAACAAACCCCTTGGAGCAGGATGCAAGGATAGTGGTATTTAACCATATTTAAATAAATAAATTAACTGTATTTTAGTTAAGGCGCAAAGGCGGAACCGTCTTTGCGCCGATTTTTTATACCGCGCTAATGTTATTTAAGACTCAGTATGGTTTTAACCTCTTTAATTAAAACATATAAAAACTTAAATTATATATATTTTGTAATAAATGCGCATGTGATAAAATTATCCTAGCTAAATAGCGAATTTTTTCTGGTAACGGAGGCTATATGAAAAAAAGTATTGCGGTATTGTTAGCGGTGATAATGGTTGTTATGTGCATATTTACCCTTGCTGCTTGTCAAAACGGAGTTGACGGCAAAGACGGTATTGACGGTGCAAACGGCAAAGACGGAATAAACGGCACTAACGGAACGGACGGCAAAGACAGCGCAGACGGTAACGACGGAGAGGTCGGAAAAAGTGCTTTTGAGATTTTTAAGGAGCATAATCCCGATTATGTAGGCGACGGACATCATTTGTTAGACAATATTTCCTGCTGAAAGCTTGCAAACATTAAATATTATGATATAATAACATACATAACTACAACTAACGACGTTTAACAACTATTAACTACT
>CAJUNH010000005.1 GCA_910587795.1 uncultured Christensenellaceae bacterium | reverse complement strand
GTGCTTTTGTTGATAGACCACTTCCCATTGAAATTTGACACGTCCTTGGTAAGGAAGAGGTCACCGGTTCAAATCCGGTTATCAGCTCCACAAACCACCCATTTGGGTGGTTTTTCTTGCATTTTACTGTAAATTCGGGAAAAAAACGGGGACGACAAACCACTGAATATTTTGTGGCACATTTTCATTTTTGTGTGCCATTTTTTCAAGTGTTTTTGCACTGTTTTTGTTGAGTATAAAACGCATTTACTGCTTACATCGTTCTAATACTATTAAAAACCGCCTAATTCTATCCTATTGGCACACGATTGGCACACGCTTACGTTAAAAGTGGCACACAACGTCTCAAAAAATAGACGCATAGTTTTCGCTATGCGCCTATTTGTTTTCGAGTATTTATTTCTTTTGCACTAACGCTGCATACACTTCGGGAAATTCGGTTTGTAATCTTGTTAAAACGTCTAACGGGCTTTCTTGTTTAGGTTCGTCTTTTTTAGCAACTTGCTGTATCGAATCGTTTTCGGTAACGTATCCTTCGGGAACAAACGTACAATCTTTGTTTGTGCAGTACTTTGTGTTTTTCGGTTTGTATAATTCGTTGAACTTTTTAGCGGCTTCCTGTACCGAGTCGAATTTCTGCAAAGATTTGTAATGCCCTTTCGTAGTAGATATATCCGCGTGCCCCATTAGGTCGGTTATGAGTTGATCTCCTGCGTTTTGAGCGAATAACGAGTTGGAAAAGGTTTGTTATCGGGTTTTTACGCGTCTTCGAGGTTCCACGTTTTACCCGTTAAAAACGCTCCGTCCACTTTCCCCATAGCGCAATAATTCCTTACGCTACGTTCGGACATATTCCATTTTTTCGCCGTTTGCGCTACCGATAAGAATTTTATTTTCTATACCTCGCTTATAAGTATATCATATTATCGGCAAAAAAACAATAAGCAAATCGCCAAATTTACAGTATTTTTGCCGTTAGCGGAAAAATCCATCTGCCGTTTTTTATATTTTTTGCACTATCCGCTTAATTGTAAGCCGGTTCCCGTAACACATTTTTTTATTAAAAAACCATAAGTTAAACGGCAGACGAGTTACCTCGTCCGCCGTTTTTAAATTTAGCTTTAAAAACTTAAACCGTATTTTTTTTTAAATGCGCCTGCACTTATAAATTACCGTTTACTTTTTAATAAACTTAGACAGTGTATTTTGAACAACGTCTATATCAATCGGTTTTGCAATGTGCGCGTTCATTCCGCAGTCCAAACACTTTTTCATATCGTCTGCAAAAGCGTCCGCAGTCATAGCTACAATGGGCAAATCCTTATCGGGGTGATCAAGTTTACGGATTTCGGTTGTAGCTTCGTAACCGTTCATTATCGGCATACGAAGGTCCATTAATATCGCTTTATACGTACCGGGTTTGGATTTTTTAAACATATCTACGCACATTTGACCGTTTTCCGCATGGTCGCAAGTGATGCCGACGCTGTCCAACAATGTTTCGGCAATTTCCCAGTTAAGCTCGTTGTCCTCTGCAAGCAAAACGTGCAAGCCTTTAAGGTCGTCTTTTTTAACGCTTTCTTCTGCGGCACTTCCCGTTATATCTTTTTCGCCCGCAAAAGATTTTAATCCGTAGAACAAGGTGGATTTAAACAGCGGTTTGCTTATAAATCCTCTTATGCCCGCAGCGCGCGCTTCCGTTTCGATTTCCGACCAGTCGTAAGCCGAAATCAGCAAGATAGGTACGTTGTTGTCTCCCAACTGTTTATGGATACGTTTTGCCGTTTCCACACCGTCAATGCCGGGCAGTTTCCAGTCTAATAAAATAATATCGTAACGGTTTTTGGTATTGTTTGCCTTAACAGCAATATCCACCGCGCTTTCGCCGTCCAAAGTGTAATCTGCGTCGATACCGATTTCTTTCAACGCCACTACCGTAGTTTCGCAAAGATCGTGGTCGTCGTCTACAATCAGCATCTTCCAGTTAGGCAAAATCATTTCTTCTTCGGTGACAATAGCTCTTTCAAGGTCTAACGTAATATGGAATTGCGTACCCATACCCAGTTCGCTCTTTAATTCGATTGTTCCCTTCATTGCGTCTACAATATACTTAGTAATAGCCATACCTAAGCCGGAGCCTTCGGTGTGGTGTACGCGCTTATTGTCTTCGCGTGAAAACGACTCGAATATTTTCTTTTGGAATTCGTCCGACATACCTATTCCGTTATCCTTTACGCGGATATGCGTACGGACGTAATCTTCGCCGATAGGCGACGCTTCCTGATCCAGATAAATTTCTATCGTACCTTCTTCCGAAGTAAACTTAATTGCATTAGACAAAAGATTTAACAATACCTGATTTAAACGTACGCTGTCGCAATAAACGTTTTCCTGCTCTACATTGCGGATAACAACGTTAAAGTTTTGATGCTTTGTTTTTATTTGCGGCTGAACAATGGTTGTAATACCGTCCAACACTTCGCGCAAAGAAATCTGTTCCATATTAAGCGTCATCTTGCCGCTTTCTATCTTAGACATATCCAAAACGTCGTTGATAAGTCCCAATAAGTGCTTACTGGAAAGAGCAATCTTTTTAAGACAGTTGCCTACTTGCTCGGCATTGTCGATATTTGCGCGGGCTATTGCCGTCATTCCCACTATCGCATTCATGGGAGTACGGATATCGTGCGACATATTAGACAAAAATTCGCTCTTTGCTTTACTTGCGTCCAACGCCTCAAATTTTGCATTTTCCAACTGCGTTAGCATTTGTTTGTTAAAATGATAATAAATGACAAACACTATCATTAACATTACAATAATCGAAACAACCGCGACGACAATCATAACAACCCACTGATTGTTTAAGTCTTCGACAATCGCATTTAATTCGGCATTGTCCGTAAGCGAAACAAGGAACCACTCGGATTTATCCAACTTATTGCAATACATATAAATATGTCTTTCGCCTACATGGAAGATATTGGAATAAACCGCGTTTTGACCTGTTTGATTAGCGTCATCTAGCGCGCCTGCCGTCTTCATGCCGTCAAGCAAGTCTTTAATTACGTTTTCGATGTTTATATTATTGGCAAGGCTGTATTTTTCCATCAACAAGTCGGTAAAGTTATTGTAATCGGCGGCAAAGTCGCTTTTTAATACAAAAGAATTGTCTTTACGTATGATGTTAACGTGCGAACCGCGTTCCACACTGGTATCGACATTAAGCATTTCAACAAACTGCAAATTGCTTATACCAACAACAAGTGCCATGCTCTTTTCGCCGCTTTGCATTGTGTATTTGGTCGTCGGTACGCTAAACAAAACAATTTCTTCTCCCTGCTCATTACCGTTTGCGTCTTTTACGGCAACTTGTCTGCCTACGGCAATTTTCTCTTCGTTAATTAAAACGGACTCTCTAAAAGGAACAAAATCCGTCACGCTAAACTTGCCTAAAAGAAATTCTATTGTTATGCCTTTTTCCGCATCGTTAATACTCTCTTCGTTTACGCGCATAAAGGCAAGATATTTAAATCCGCGCGCAAGAGCGTCGCTCACAACTACGCTTGAAGAAGACGAGTCTGTCGAGTCGTATACCCTATCCAACGCGCGTGCCATTTCCAAGCGTTGTTCCATAACCGTTTCAAACCGTTTAGTAAATTGATAGTTGGTTTCACGCATGGTTTTTTCGCCGATATTATCGATAGCGCTGCCGCTGTTATTTACCATATGAACGCCCAAAAATGTAAAAAGCATCGCGCAGACCGTAACGCATACAACGATACAAATCAGCATAATGCGCTGACCTTGCGACGTTAACAAATGAGTTCTTTTAGCATCAGTTTTTTCTTTTGCCATAATTTCCTCCCAACGTTAGAAAAAAATTAAATTTACCCATTACGGGCAAAACCCGATACGATTTAATTTTACTAAATAATAATATTAAAGTCAACCGTAAAATGCTCACGAAACGCCAAAATTGTAGTTAATTTAATATATTTAGCTATAATATTATTTAAAACTAAAAATATATATACATCAACCTATCGGCGATAAACTTTTTAAAAAGACCGATAATTTTAAACGATAATGGCTACGCCAACAACTGCCGACATAA
This sequence comes from uncultured Christensenellaceae bacterium, assembly GCA_910587795.1. Classification (GTDB taxonomy): domain Bacteria; phylum Bacillota; class Clostridia; order Christensenellales; family CAG-314; genus Fimimonas. Next base: position 84,961 of record CAJUNH010000005.1, on the reverse strand, counting down.
ATGACGCAATAAAAAAATTTGCGAATGCAATCGAATTATTTAAAAGCGAAAGCCTCATTAACTTAGGAACTTGCCGTTGAAAACAAACTTACTTTTACGTACAAAATAAAAAATCCTTACGCAAAAAAGCGCAAAGCATTTTTTACAAACCGACAGTAATATAGATTAAAATAATACAAGTAAAAAGCCGACAAGAACACCGACAAACAAAGTAAACGCGGGCAATTTACTTTTCCACATTAAAATTGCCTCGGGCAGCAATTCGCAAAAAACAACGTACAGCATTGCTCCGCTGGCAAAGCCCAGCGATACTACAAGCATAACGTCGTTTATTCCGCCGAGAACATAACCCAACAACGCGCCGAACACAGTAGGCAGTCCGCTTAGCGCGGTAAGCAAAGCCGATTTTATCCTGCCCATACCGCCGGCAACAAGAGGCACGGACACAGCCATACCTTCGGGAATATTGTGCAAACAAATAACCAACGCCATTATAAAGCCGCTTCCGCTAAACAGATTATCTACCAAATTATCGGTAATGGCATACGACGCACCTATAACCATACCTTCGGGAAGGTTATGCAAGGCTATTGCCAACATCATAACAACGCCGGCGACAAACAAGTTGTTTTTTCTGTCCTTGTGCGACTTAAAGTGATCGGCATGAATCAATTCGTCCAAATCGTCCGCCGTTTGAGGATGCTGTGCGTCTATGTGCGCCACCTCGTGATTTGTGCGCTTATCGATGATATAGTTAAGCAAATATACCAACGCATACCCCGCCGCAACCGAAGCAATAACAATCCACGGCGTATAATCGGGCATTAAACCTTCGTTCATCATATCGATAGGTTCTTTCATAAGGTCGAAGCAAACTACCGCAAGCATAATGCCCGCCGCAAAGGACAGCAATAAACTGACAACCTTGTTGGAATCACGTTTTAAAAACACGCCTACAAGACCGCCAAGACCCGTGCCTACTACTCCCGATATAAAAGTTATTATAATAATTGCCAAATAATCCATTAAGACTGCCTCTTTTGTTTATTGACACAACCAACGCTAAAATTACGTTATTAACGTATTTTGTTTACTTTTACAAAAATAACTCTCCGTATAGCAACCGCTATTGCACACATCAATTTAATTGCAGCGTCAGTAAAAAGAATTTAAACGCTGTTGTAAACCGCTGCAACTTCGCCGCATAAAAAAGCGTTAAACAAAACTTTACCTGCGTACGATATTATATACTTTATAGCGCTAAAAGACAAGCAAACAAAACGTTTTTTATATAAACAAACGGATAGATATTTTATTTACAGTAAAACAGTTGACATATTTGTACGGCTGTTGTATTATAATAAAGCTGTTGATAGCAAGACAGTATAAATTTTATATCGCGGGGTAGAGCAGTCTGGTAGCTCATCGGGCTCATAACCCGAAGGTCGTATGGTTCAAATCCTGCCCCCGCAACCAGTAAAAGTACCGAGATTTTCTCGGTACTTTTTTCATACAAAAAGGAGTTTTTTTATATTTAAAACTCCTATTATAAATATATTTACTTTCTACATTATATGCGCTCTGCGCATTATTTTCAGCGTTCCTAAAAAACAGCCGCGTATTAGCAGGTCGTACGGCACCACCACCAACTGTGCCGCGCCTAACAGCCAGTACAATATTTTGCTGTCTGCAAGGCTCATAAAAAAATCTCTGGTAAACAGATACGAAAACAACGCCGTAAAACCCAACGCGGCTTCCAGCAGTACAAAGTACAATATCCACTTGACAAAACGCAGCATACTCAGTTTTCCGTCTACGTTTACGGCAACGACTTTTTTATCGTCTTTACTGTCAAACGGATCTTCCAACACCGTAGGTTCGGCAAACGACGCCGTTACTTTTACCGATTCGCCATAGGCTTTAACAATGCCGAAAGGCATACAAAAAGCAACAATAGGCGCAACGTACGTGACGTTGGCTATACCGATAAACATTCCCAAAGCACCGCTTACAAGCAGTATTAAAACCGAATATATCCACTTACCGCCGTCCATCAACGTAGGCAGTGCGCACGCAACGGTTGCTATTGCTGCACACAAAAGCATAACCCATTTTACGTAACACGCAAGCGCCAAACAACCGAGACAAACGGCAGAACATATACCGCTGACTGCGGCAAGTTTAGCTTTATTCATACTAACAGTTGCCCATACAGCTCAGACAGTTACAGCACGCGTTGCACAACAGACAGTCGGCGCACGCGCTTCCCGTGCACGTTCCGTTGCCCGCGCCTACCTGCGGTCCGCTGTCCATAGGTCTGGACGTTGTGCGCAGTTGATCCGGGCTTATAGTGTTAGACGCAAGTATCTTGGTCAATTTTTCCAAACTCTGTTTATACCGTTCGTTGGACGGGTCCATTTGACAGGCAAGTTCCAGCTGCTTTTTGCTTTCCAAAAACCAGTTTTGCTTATAAAACAATATAGACTGAACATAATGCCATTCCGCATCGCGGATTTCGCGAGAATCCAGTATTGCCTGCGCTTCGGCAAGTTTGTTTTCGGAAATTAAGCGCTGGACTTGTTCGTAGCCTTCGTCGCAAGTAAACGACTCCGTTTGCTTCTGTTGATCGCTTGATGCCAAAATATCCCTATATGCAACCTCTATTTGCTGCAGCTTTTCCGCGGCGTCTTCGCCTTCTTCTCCGGGCAAAAAACGGTCGCGTTGATATCTATCCCGCAACTCTTTGTACTTTGCGTCGATTTCGCCGCGCGTGGCAGAGGTTGTCAATCCTAATATTTCGTATGCGTTGTAGTCCATTTATCTCTCCAAATTTTTGTTTAAATACATACGGTTTTATAACCGCAAACAATTTAATTTCAAAAGCTGCAATAATCCAAATTTTTTTAATTTGCAAAACGCTTGTTTTAAAATCAAGAAAGTTCTGCGCTCTTTTTTAAAATCCGTTCGGTTTTATTGCGTATACCTTCAAACAAAACGTTTTGCAGTATGCAGGTATATTTTGTAAGGTTTAAATCGTTAAACGCCTGTGCAATTCGGTTAAGCGTGGTATACAGTAAAAACTTTATATCACTACAATATTTTTTTATATCCTTTGCGCGCATTAAACTGTAACAACGCACAAACACATTATAATTATTGCTTTTTATGTCCTTACTTACGTCGTCCAACGCGTCAATTAAGTATATCCATTTACCCAAATTATAACACAGCGTTTGTACGTATTCCGTTGCGTTATCCGCCAAAATTTGAACGCAAAACTGCTGTGACAAACTTGCAAACGAGTGGGCGACCTTATCTATACTGCTACAACCGCCTTTTTCCATCGATTGCAGCTCAGCATACATTTTAGACAGCATTTCGTCCATTAAAGGTAGTTTTAGCTTGGCGTCGGTATAAGACTTTTTTAAAGATTTAAGCACCGTACGCTTAGCAAGACCCGTACCGTCCAAAACGTCGTCGTAGACGTTCCAATAAGTAAGCAGTACGTTTGCGGACGCCAGCAAGTCTGTTAGACCGTTCGTTTTCAATATCGCTCTTTTTTTAAGCGGATGCGAAAAACAAGTTTTATTTTCGATTTCCACGTCAGCTTGAACGACGGAGTGAAACAGCACGTTAAAAAAATTAATGTCGTTTGTGATAAACGCCCGCGGAAAATTACCGTAATCGCGCTTTGTGGACATACACAAACCGCACATAAACGTCTGCCATAAACCGCGCTGTCCGTCGCCTAGGGTATCTTTATTTATATCCAAATATCCAAACATACTATCTAAAACGCCCTACAAGCCCCACCTTACGGTAAACCTTATCCAACGTCCTGCGCGCCAACCGCCCGGCTTGTTCCGCGCCTTGCTTTAACACGCCCTCTAAATACGCCTTATCCGCAGCAAGCCGCTTTTGCTCCGCCTGAATCGGCTCGACTACGGCAATAACCGCGTCGGCAACGGCTTGTTTAAATTCGCCGTAGCCCTTGCCCGCAAAACGAAATTCCGCCTTTTCAATACTTTCGCCGCTGCACAAACTGTAAATAGTAAGCAGATTGGATATAGCCGCTTTGTCCTCGGCAAACCGCACCGCCGTATCGCAATCGGTAACGGCGCGTTTAAATTTGCGCGCTATTGCATCCTTATCGTCCATAAGCGAAACGACAGCATTTTCGTTAGGGTCGGATTTAGACATTTTTACAGACGTATCCTGTAAGCTTTTAATACTGCTGCCAGACTTGTACGTCAGCGCCTCGGGCACTGCAAAGGTATCGCTGTATCTTCCGTTAAAACGTTCGGCAAGGTCGCGAGCAAGCTCCAAGTGCTGCGTTTGGTCTTTGCCGATAGGCACCAATTCCGTCTGGTACAGCAAAATATCGCTTGCCATAAGCACAGGGTAGTTCATTAACCCCATATTTATATTATCCGCGTGTTTCCTTGACTTATCCTTAAATTGCGTCATACGGTTTAATTCGCCTATATAAGCAACGGTATCCAAAATCCAGGCAAGTTCCGCATGTTGATGCACATGCGACTGGATAAACAGCGTGCTTTTGTTAGGGTCTATTCCGCAGGCGATATACAGCGCAACAAGGTCCATTGTATTTTTGCGCAGTTCCGCAGGCACTTGTGCAACCGTTAAAGAGTGCAAATCCACCACGCAGTACAGGCAGTTATATTCGTCTTGCAAAGGCGTCCAGTTACGGATTGCCCCCAAATAGTTGCCCAGCGTAATTTTGCCTGTCGGCTGTACGCCGGAAAATACCGTTTTTTTGACGTTATCCATAATCTGTAGCCTCCTTTTTATTATAAATTATTTAACAAGACTGTTGACATTTTTACATTCGTACATATATTGTCATTGTATTGTACCACGCAAACAACGTTTGTGTCAATAATTGACGGCAGTAAAAAATCCCGACGCAACGTCGGGATTTTGAAAACCGTTTATTTATTTTTTATCCTTATCGTAGTCTTGGAAAACAGCCGTAGTTGCTTTGCCGACAACAACCATTACATAAAGAGCTTTTGGAGTTTTACCGTCGTCTAATTTCTTTTGAACATCCTCGGGAGTTTTGCAGCCGCTAACCCATACAAGGAAACCGGTACCGGTACCGACAACACGCAGGTCGTATGTGGGATCTCCGCCGCACAGCTTCTTTAAATCCGCAACGGACATAGCTTCGCCGTCTTTAACGGCTTGATTAACTTTTTCAGCGGTTTTTTCGCTGATTCCGCAAGAAGCAAGCAGAGCAAGGCTTAAAACTACAACTAACATAAGCGCTGTAATTCTTGCAATTTTTTTCATATCATTTTCCTCCATAAAATATATGTATTCCGGTAGCGGCAGCCGCTACTCTGTATTTAATTTTATATTTACTTTAAGCTGTTGTCAAGTACGATTTTTCAAAAATATCAATAATGAAAAAACAAATATGCGTTCTCTTTTATAACAGAGATTCGTATCTATCGTCGCCGTCGGCAAAAACGGTTACGATATTTTTACCCGTATATTCCGCTTGTTCGGCAAGGCGGACTGCAACCGCAATATTAGCCGCAGACGATATTCCGCAGCAGTATCCCTGTTTATTGTTTAACGTTTTAAAAGTTGCCATTGCCTCTTCGTCCGTAACAAGCTCTATTCTGTCCACAATACTTCCGTCGTAGATACTCGGCACAAACCCTGCGCCTATACCCTGTATTGCGTGAACACCCTTTTCGCCGCGCGACAGCGTGGCGCTGCTTGCCGGTTCCACTGCCACAACAACGCAGTAGGGAAAATTTTCCTTTATGCGCTTTGCCGTTCCCGTGATAGTTCCGCCCGTACCTACGCCCGATACAAATACGTCGACTTTATCCAACTGACGCAGAATTTCCTCTCCCGTAGAAAGATAATGCGCTTCGGCGTTTGCGGCGTTATCAAACTGTTTAAGCCACACGTGATTACGTTCTTTGGACAACTGTTCCGCCATATCTATTGCGCCTTTCATCCCAAGATTTCCCTCGGTAAGCACAACCTGCGCGCCCAGACCCTGCAGCAGCGTACGCCGCTCCACAGACATAGAGGCAGGCATTGTAAGCTCTACTTTATAGCCGAGTTTGACGCCGACATACGCAAGAGATATGCCCATATTGCCGCTGGTTGCTTCCACAATAGTATCGCCTTTATGCAATATACCTTGCTCCTCGGCGGACAAAACCATAGCAAGCGCCGCGCGGTCCTTAATACTTCCGCCGGCGTTCATCGCTTCGTTTTTTATATAAATATCCGAAGGATAATCCTCTTCGTAAGGTATTAAAGGAGTATCGCCTATGCCCAGCTCGGCAGAAAGTTGTTTAAATCGTTCTATGTTCATAATATAAAACCTACTTACAGAAAGTGCCGTTATAACCCGGTAAATTGCTTAATTATATCGTACACGAAAAACACTATATTTGTAATGTGATCTATAATTGTCATTAACAGTAATTAAATGCTGTTAATGCTAATTCGATATGTTTATGTGTTTTACAGTATAATTATACGTTCTTACTGCTTATTGCCGTGATTTAATTTTGCAGTTAATAGCCCAAATCCGTACGCCGAAATAAAAATCCTTAAAAACCTTTAACCCACAGCGAACGTCCGTATAATTTTTGCCTTAAATTATCACGTTAATTAATCTGTTAGGTATAACTATTACCTTTTTGACAGCTGCGCCGTTAAGCAGTTCGCGTACTTTTTCGTCCGCAAGCGCTTTTTCTTCTATCTGTTTAACGTTTAAACTTGTATCTACCGTTATACGCGTTTTGGGACGGCTGTTAAACTGCACCAGCATTTCCACCTCGCTGGCTTTAAGCGCGTTTTCGTCGTAAACGGGAAACGGAGCAACAATTATGCTGCCCTCGTGTCCCGTCTGCTGCCACAGCTCTTCGCAGAAGTGAGGCGCAAGCGGACAAAGAACTTTAAGCAAATCGTCCGCCGTATCGCGGTACAGCTTAGCGTTTTTAAAGGCGTTTTGATCGTATTTACTTAATGCGTTTACCAGTTCCATCATACGCGCAACCGCCGTATTAAAACTAAAATCCGCATAGTCGGCATCGACCGACTTAATCGTATTATGACGGACGCGGTTCAGTTCCTTTTCCTCCGCGCCGAAATTATCTGCGGTTGGATAGCTGCCGTACGCTGACAAAACGCAGCGTTCCGCCCTATCCAGCCACTTATTGATAGCCTTTATACCGTCATCGTTCCACGGTCCGCCCTCGGTGTACTTAAAACCGAAAGCAAGATAACAGCGGAATACGTCGGCGCCGTATGCGGAAACAAATTCGTCGGGAGACACCACGTTGCCGTGGGATTTACTCATACGGTTTCCGTCGGGTCCTAAAATTACTCCCTGATGAACAAGAGACTTAAACGGTTCGTCAAAGTGAACGTAGCCCATATCGCGCAATGCCTTTGTTATAAAGCGCGCATATAATAGGTGCATACAAGCGTGTTCCGCTCCGCCTACGTATTTATCTACGGGAAGCATTTTATCCGCAATAACCGTATCAAAAGGCTTATCGGTATTATTCGGGTCGGTATAACGCAAATAGTACCAACTGCTGCACACAAACGTATCCAACGTATCGGGGTCGCGCACGGCTTTTGCTCCGCACTTGGGACAAGTTACGTCGTGGATAAATTTTTGATGTTTTGCAAGCGGACTTGTGCCGTCGGGTTTAAACTCCACGTCGTAAGGAAGCATTACAGGCAGATTTTCGTCCAAAACCTCTCCGCAATGCGGACAATGTATTACGGGAATAGGCGCGCCCCAGTAGCGTTGACGGGACACAAGCCAGTCGCGCAAACGGTAATTTGTAGTTAGTCTACCTTTGCCCAGCGAAGCAAGTTTCTTTACTACGGCAACGCGGCCCTCTTCGCTGCTCATTCCGTCAAACTCGCCGCTGTTTACCATTACGCCGTAATCGCAGAAAGGCAAGCTGTCGTCAATATCCGCGGACGCTCCCTTTATTACCCTTTTTATATCCAGTCCGTGGGTTTGAGCAAATTTGTAGTCGCGCGCATCGTGCGAAGGTACGCCCATAACCGCGCCGGTGCCGTAGCTGGCAAGCACATAATCGCCGATCCAGACCTGAACCTTTTCGCCGTTAACGGGATTAACGGCATACGCGCCGGTAAACACGCCCGTCTTATCCTTTGCCGTAGACAAACGTTCGATTTCGTCGGTTTTTGCAACCTCGTCGCAGTATTTTTGTACCTGCTCTTTATATTCCTTTGCAGTGATTTTTTCTACCAACGGATGTTCGGGCGCAAGCACCGCGTAGGTGCAGCCGAACAACGTATCCGCGCGGGTTGTAAACACGTTAAAGCTGCCTTTGCCGTCGCACAAATCAAAAGTAATTTCGCCGCCTTGCGATTTGCCTATCCAGTTACGCTGCATAGCCTTTGTTTTTTCCGGCCAGTCCAAAGCGTCCAATCCGTCGATAAGTTCGTCGGCGTAAGCGGTAATTTTAAAAAACCATTGCGTTAAATCTTTTTTGATAACTTGACTTTCGCAGCGTTCGCAATGGCCGTCTATAACCTGCTCGTTGGCAAGCACTGTGTTACAGCCGGGACACCAGTTAACGGGCGCTTTTTTTCTGTAAGCCAGTCCTTTTTTGTAAAGCTGACAAAATATCCACTGCGTCCACTTGTAATAATCGGGCAGACAGGTTTTGATTTCGTGATCCCAATCGAACATTGCGCCGATATTTTTAAGCTGCCGCTCCATTACCTCTATATTCTGCATTGTGGAATCCTGAGGGTGAATTCCCGTTTTTATTGCGTAGTTTTCCGCAGGCAAACCGAATGCGTCAAAGCCCATAGGCTGAAAGACGTTGCGGCCTTTCATAATTTGATAGCGTGCAAAACTGTCCGTAAGTCCGTAGTTATACCAGTGTCCTACGTGCAGTTTAGATCCGCTGGGATAACTGAACATTTCCAAAACGTAATATTTGTCTTGTTTTTTGGGATCGAATTTATAAACGGGTTTTTCCTGCCAGCGTTTATTCCATTTGCTTTCTACCGCTACTTTATCCATAAGTAACCTCTCAAAATTTATTGCATTAAAATTGTACGGCAATAAACTTTTTTTGTCAACAACATCACGCAATACGCACACCGCGCAATTTAACGTAACATAAAAAAAAACTCTTTTAGACGCCGCAATCAACCTAACGCAGTTCCGCGCATAAGTCAAAAGCTGACAATTACGGATAGGCAAAATTTGTGAATAAGAATAATATCCACGCCTGCATTTGACTAGACAAACTAAATACAAATAATTTTGCCGTCACAACCGAAGCGTAGAGTTTTGTAAATCAACCGTTGTTTGCAACATTGCAACATCTAATTTTTTAAAATTTTAACGCGGCAAAAGCGTGTAAAAAGCCGTTCCGTATACGTACTACTCAAAATACTTATCGTAGTCTACCGCTTGACTTATACGTTTTTTGTCGCGGACTACGGTATTAAGCAAACGACGGGGCAAGTCCTCGTTTTGAGCCACAATTGCAGAAAGCTGACTGTACGGAAAAGGATGAGGAAACTCGTCTGCACCAACCTCTATCGTATACGAAGGTATATGCAGTTTATCTATGCACCAGTCCTTGTATCCGCCCGCGCTTCCGTTAACGGTTTTTACCGGATAGCCCGTATACGACGATATTGCCTCGGCATAACGTTTGTCGCGTTTAAGTCTGCGCGTATTTTGAAAAAACTCGTAATAAACTTCTTCTCCCTTTAAGTGATAAGACAAAGTAACAACGGGTTTAATACGGGTTGTAAAGTCTGCCAAAACTCTGCTTTCCGCAGCCGAAAACGGCTCGGCGCCCACATAGTTTTGCGGAGCCGCACTAAATACGTTTTGTTCGCCTTCGCCCCATTTTGCGTCAAAGTTGACGTTTAAATCAACCCCCTCGGCATTAGCTTTCCACAAAGTAAAATCGTCGCCGCCGTTGATTTCTTGCAGATTTACTGCGCGGCGGTTGTCTTCTAGCCAGTTGACGCCTTCCTGACACAGCCGTACGCCGTCGGGATTAACCATCGGCACAAAATATATTCCGCCGTCTAAACGCAGCGAAGGATTAGCAACGAGATATTTTGCAAGACACACCGTAACAAGCGCGGTTAAATGTTCGCGTGCGTGTATGGCTCCCTGAACTATCATATAATTACCGTTTTTTTTGCCTACGAATACGTACGGGATTTGCTGACCGAGTTCACTTTCGCCCACTATGCCCGTTTCGACGCCGCGTTTGCAAAACCGCTGCACTTCGTCAAGTAAATTATTGTACGAAAACACATTTATTCTCCATGTTAAATAAAATATGCTGCAACGTTTACGTTTTTGTCGAATTTTTGCAATAAACGCAATAATTTAAAAGACGGCTTGATATAAAGCTATCAAACCGTCCGTCTTAAAACTTTAACTATTTATAAACTTCCTATTTAAGTATACCTATATCTGCAAAAGTACGGAAACGTTCGTCGTAGTCCATACCGTACCCTACTACAAACTCGTCGGGAATTTCAAACCCCACGTATTTAACGTCTACGTCCGCTTTGCGGCGCGAAGGCTTGCTTAGCAATGTTACGATATTTACGCTTTTTGCCTTGCGATCCAGCATCATTTGTTTAAGCAGCGACAGCGTTACTCCGCTGTCAATAATGTCCTCCACAATCAAAACGTCTCTTTTACGGCAGTCCAACGTAATATCTTTAAGCAGCGTAACGGTTCCGCTTGTGGTTGTTCCGCTGCCGTAACTGGACGCGCATATAAAGTCTACGTCGGCGGGAATATCCATTTCCCTCAGTAAGTCGGCAACAAAAACCCACGCTCCTTTAAGCACGCCTATTACAAGCGGACGTTTGCCCTTATAGTCGGCAGATATTTGCTCCGCCATTCGGCACACGCGTTCGCGGATTTGTTCCGCCGAAAACAATACTTGCTTTATTTCGTTACAATATTTCATTGCCGCCTTCCTTTATTACCGATATATAATATGCGTTAGAAGTACCGTCGACTTTTACTTTGTTAGATATCTCTACTCCGCATATTATGTAAATTTCATTTCCGCTTGCAACCAGTACTAAACCTCTGCGCAAACGCTGAGGAATTTTTTTATCTATTAAATATTTTTTAAGACTTTTGCTTCCGCCGCCGAACTTTGTAAATACATCCCCTTCGCGCTTCAGCCTAAGCACTGCTCCGTTGGGAATTTTGTCGTAATCGAACATTAAAGCTCCGTCTTTTTGCGTTTTGCTTATCTCTACGATACCTAACGGCGTAACGGCTTTACCTTCCGCAAAGGGAATTTCAAAATCAGCCGACGGTATGTTTTGCGACCGTTCGACTGTGACAAAATCGTAATCGTTTGTCGCAACAAACCCAAACGGTAAATTTATCCGCCGTCCGCCGACGCCGTTTGCCAAATCCAGCAATGCGTTTATATGCGCCTTTTCTATATCTTTATACACATTTAATCGATTAAAAACTTTAATAACAGTCCTGTACATAACGGGCTTAGGCAGATTAAACAGTTCCTTAGGTATACGCGCATAATCGGCGCCGAACTCCACTTGCGAAATATCAGCAAGACTTTCCAAAAAGCCGCAGTCTTCCGCTATGTTTTCCGCAAAGCGGGCAATGTTTTGCTCTGCGTTAGGGTTAATCCGTTTAAGCAGCGGCAAAACATTGTGACGGATAAAGTTACGTGTATACTTTGTTTCGTCGTTGGTAACGTCCTTTACGTACGGAACTTTATTTAAACGGGCATATTGCTCGATTTGTTCTCTGGACATATCAAGCAGCGGACGCAAATACTTTCCGTTTAAAGGACGTATACCCGTTGCGCCCTGCGCGCCGCTTCCGCGTAAGATATGCATTAAAACCGTTTCCGCATTATCGCCCGCGTGATGCGCCAAACAAACGTAATCGCAGTCCTGGCTGTCCAAAACACCGTATCGTAAAATACGCGCCGCGGTTTCGGCAGAAAGTTTATGCTCCTCGGCATACAACGGTACGTCTACAAAAACTTTGCGGCATACAACGTTTAAACCTTTACAGTAATTTTCCACAAAGTCGCAATCGCGCTGAGCATCCGCGCGTATGTTGTGGTTAACAGTCACTACGCTGAAATCGGGGCGCGGCGAAAGGGACGCGAACATATGCAGCATAACCATAGAATCCGCTCCGCCCGATACCGCCAAAACGTATTTAGCTGTTGGGTCGATTTTTATCATAACGTATTTATTTCAGTCCTAATCGTTCTATAACTTTATACAGAGAAACAAACTGCTGTACGGAAAGCTCCTCTCCGCGGCAGTTTAGGGGTAAATTCATTGTTTGCAAAACGTTTTCGGCAGCTGCGCGGTCTACGTTAAAACCCACCATTATATTATTGGACAAGGTCTTTCTGCGCATTGCAAAAGCCGTCTTTACTGTTTTGCGGAATAACGTACGGTTAGCAATATCGTACTTGCTGCGGTTCATGTCTATACGCACTACAGCGCTGTCCACGTTGGGCACGGGATAAAATAAATTTCTCGGCAGCACCCTCGTAAGCGTTACGTCCGCAACCGCGTTGACCGCAACGGTAATGGCGCCGTAATCCTTAGTGGACGGTTTTGCCGCCAAACGTTCGGCAACTTCCTTTTGTATAGTCAACGTCAGCGACTCGACGTTATCGCTTTCTTCTACAAACATCATTATAAGCGGAGTTGTAAGGTAGTACGGTATATTTGCCACAAGCTTAAATTTGCCGTTACACATATCCTGTATACAGGACATTTTATAACGCATTACGTCCCCTATTACTATCTGTACGTTCGGGCAATCCGCAAGAGTTATATTAAGCACTTTTTCCAGGTTGCGGTCCACCTCGAACGCTATTACCCTATCCGCCGCCGCGGACAGCTGCCTTGTAAGAGTGCCTGCGCCTGCGCCTATTTCCAGCACTGTTCCGCCTTGCACTCGCGCGTCCGCGACAATCTCGTCTAACAAAGCACGATCGGTTAAAAAGTTTTGACCGAACTGCTTGTTAAAGCGAAAATTCTGTTCTTTTAATATCTGCTTTACGTCCATCTCGTCACATCACTTTTAAGTAAATTTGTTTAAGACTTTTTGTATCCATAAGTTTAGGTACCGGATATAGCGGGTTTGCTTCTTTATCGGCGCGGCGGCACAATATATCCAAATCCTGTTCGGCAATCTTGCCCTCGAAACTTGACGGGACGGAAAGCCGATTGTTTAAATCGCGAACCGCCGCAATAAACTTACTTGCGGCATCGTCTGTCTTTTCGCCCTTGTCCGCTATGCCTATAATCCTTGCAAGTCTTGCAAGAGGTTTGCTTGCCGATTTGCCGTACGCGTCCAAAACCACAGGCAGCAACACCGCGTTTGCATAACCGTGAGCTATACCGTACTGACCGCCCAACGCGTGCGCCAAAGCATGCACGTATCCTACGTATGCGCGGGTAAACGCCAACCCCGCAAGATACGCCGCGCGCTGCATATTAGAACGGGCAGCGAGATTTGTGCCGTTTAATGTTGTTTCTTCCAAGTTGTCGAAAATAAGCTTTACTGCCTGTTCCGCCTGCCATTTCGTAGCGCGGGTATTTGCTTTGCCTATATACGCCTCCACCGCGTGCGTTAATGCGTCGATACCCGTTGTAGCCGTCAAAAACGGCGGTAAACTGCGCGTAAGCGACGCGTCCAAAATAGCGTAATGCGGTATAAGCGAAAAATCGTTTATAGCGTATTTATAATGCGTTTCGTCGTCGGTAATAACGGCGGCGACGGTACATTCGCTGCCCGTACCCGCAGTTGTAGGCACAGCAAAAAACGGCGGCAATCGGCGGCGGATTTTTAGCAGACCTTTCATTTTATTTACCGACTTATCGGGACGGACAACCCTTGCGCCTATTGCTTTTGCGCAGTCCATTGCCGAACCGCCGCCAAAAGCCAAAATAGCGTCGCAGAGGTTTGCGTTATAAACAGACAGACCGTTTTCCACTTGCGAAACGGTAGGATTAGGCAATACGCCGTCATAAACGGCATAATTCAATACTCCCTCGGCTTTATCAAAAAAAGGCTGCAATGCGCCGCGTTCCAAAGCGGATTTATCGCATACTATTAAAGGACGGCGCACATTCTTAGACAGCATAAAATCAACGGCGTTTACAAAGCTATCCTCACCGTCTAAAATTATCGGCTTTCGCCAAGGCATAAATGCCATACCCACATACAGCACGCCTTGATATATTCGGCATCCTATTTTTTTTAATACGTTCATAACCTTCTGCGCCTTTTACAAAAATAAAATTGAGTACTTGTATATAACTCCTAATAACGGCATTAATCTGCGATACGCTGTAATAAAAACGATTATACTCAGTTTATCATTACATATTGCTTTATTATATCGTACACGAACGTGCTTTTTACTAAATACGCTGCTCATCGCGCGATACGATGTAATAGCGAGTATTTAATAGCAGTTAGTTGTAGTTAAACGCAGTTAATAGTTGTTTATATGCTATTATAGAAAAATCTCACTCAAAACTGAGTGAGATTTATTACGTTATCGGCTAATTAGTCTGCTACGTAGGGGAGCAATGCCATTTGACGAGCGCGTTTGATTGCAACCGCAAGCTCGCGTTGGTGACGAGCGCAAACTCCCGTCATACGACGAGGCAAAATTTTTCCGCTTTCCGTAAGATACTTACGCAATTTTGCAATGTCTTTATAATCGATATAAGAGGACTTTTCTACGCAAAAGTTGCAAACCTTACGGCGGGCAGGCTTCCTCATCGGCTTTTTGATTTCCTTATTTTCCATGATAATATCTCCTTGTTGTTAGAAAGGCATATCGTCGTCGACGACTTCCTTCAATTCGTCCATGCTCGAATCTTTACGAGCAGGCTGCGGTGCAGAACCCATTTGACCGCCGGCGTTAGCACGGGACAAAAATTCCACTTGATCGGCGCGGACTTCAAAAGTTTGGCGTTTTACGCCTTCGCGTTCGTAACTGCCGGTTTGTATACTGCCAGTTACGGCAACCTGACTGCCCTTTACCAAATACTTAACGCAGTTTTGCGCCAAACCGTCCCAAGTGACGATATTGATAAAGTCCGCCGTATTAGAGCCGTCGCGAGAAAACGGACGGTTAACGGCAATGGAAAAACGACAGCAAGAGTGTCCCGAATCGAAAGTTGACGCCGTAGGGTCCTGAGTTAATCTACCAATTAAAAATGCTTTATTCATTTGTTTCTCCTTTAAGCGCGCTTACTTTTTAACGATCATAAAACGGATTACGGCGTCGGTAATACGCATAACACGTTCTAATTCGTCAGGAAGAGTTGCCGCTGCGCTAAAGTTTACAAGCACATAGTAGCCTTCGGTCTTGTAGTCGATAGGATAAGCAAGCTTACGCGTACCCCATTTGTCTACTCCGTCGACTGTACCGCCATTATCCGTGACAACCGCATTGAGTTTGTCGACAATCCCTGCTTTGGCTTCGTCGCTGAGATCGTTGTTGATAATGTACAACAATTCGTAACTGTTCATATTTTTACCTCCTTATGGTCTTATACAGCCGCCTAAGGCAGCCGCTACATTTGGCCGTAACGGTTTATTACGGCAAGGTTACCCGAAAGTTTCGAGTAATATTTATTATATATTACCGTTTATAAAAAAGCAAGCGTTTGCAATAAACTTAATATTACGCCACCGCAAGATTTTTGTAATATAAAAGCCGCAAATTTTAAATTAAAGTTGCATACCGCCTAAATTATATGCGAGGTTCAAATGTTTTTTAAACGGGACGGAACGGCACTTCGGGTATTATTTGTCCATCAGACAAAAATTCCACTATTTTTGCAATCAAAACGTTGTCACGGTTTGTATACAGCAATCCGTGTCCTACATCTTCCAACGTATACTTTTCATAATTTTCAAAACGTTCGGTTAAATAATCTACCGAGCTTTTAGGAACAAGCTCGTCTAAATCTCCGCGCACTATTAACGTGGGCATTTGCGGATTAGCAGTATTATCCAAAGTTTTATTTACCAATTTCATTAATCTGCTAAAAACCTTATACGTATGCAGACTGAGGTTGGGTAAAATTCTGTCAAACTCCAACTTTAAGCATGCGGACACGTTGCGTCGGTACGGGTGCATACTTGCTTTTACCGCAGCCATTTTTTGATGCAGTTTTCCGCTTGCGGATTTGTAAGTGGTATGCTGAAATGCTGTATAGTACTTAATTGCGTCAAGCACAAACCGCGGATTAAGGTATTTGTTTGCCGGAGCGAGCAACACGCCCTTATGCACGTCGCGCACGGCGCACAAATAACTTGCCAATGCGCCGCCCATAGAAAAGCCCACAACGTCCACTTCGTCGTGCTTGACACGTAAACGGTCGTAACAAGCGGTGACGGCGACAATGGTTCCTTCCACGGTAAACAAACTGAAATCCACTTTGCCGTTATGACCGGGGATTTCGCAGGCAACCGCTTCGTCGTAAAAGTCCAAATAATCGTACAATCTGCCAAAGTCCTTAGTGTCGGTTAAAAAACCGTGTATAGTCATTATTGCCCTAGACATTTATACCGCCCCTTATAAAAATTTACCATTCGATATGACGTTGCTGTTCGCCTAAAAATTTGTTTGCCTTACTGAAATGTCCGCACCCGAAAAAGCCGTTATACGCCGAAAGCGGACTTGGGTGCGCCGCCGTTAAAACAAGGTGCTGTGCAGAAGTAATCAGTTGTTTTTTTGCATATGCGTTACGACCCCACAGCATAAAGACCATTCCCCTTTCACGCATGTTTAGATATTTTATTACTTTGTCGGTAAATATTTCCCAACCTTTGCCTTGGTGGGAATTGGGCTTGCCGCGTTCCACAGTCAGCGCGGTATTAAGCAGCAAAACGCCCTGTTCCGCCCACGGAGTAAGGTCGCCGCCCTTGATTACGCTGGGACGTCCCAAATCGTCGTTTATTTCCTTAAACATATTGACTAAACTCATGGGCGGAGCAATGCCTTGCGGCACGGAAAAACTCATTCCCATGGCTTGTCCCGGATTATAGTACGGGTCTTGTCCCAAAATCACAACGTTTACGTCCTCGTAAGCCGTATGGTCAAAAGCGTTTAAGATTAAAGGCTTGGGAGGATATACTTCCGTTTGCGCATACCTTTCCAACAAAAAAGCTTTAAGTTGTTTAAAATACGGTTGAGAAAACTCCTCTAAAAACAGACCGTCCCAACCGTTGTAACTACGTTGTGCCACAGCTATTCCTCCGTAAAAGGAGTAACCGATACCGATCCGGACACAGCACATAACGTGTCGCCGTCGCTCAGCAAAAGCGTAACGCCGTTCTTATATTCCTTTACAAGCCCGTTAAGCCTTAAATTAAATTTATCCGCAGAACCGTCGGCGCTTTTCAAAACATACTTGCCCGACGCAAATTGTCCTTCTGCACCCACGGCGTACATAACGTTACGCGGCATAATCATATTTCCGTTTTTTGCAAAAGCGCTGTCCTCGGCAAGCGCTCGGTCTGCCTTTTCGCCGTCGGCAGCAGGCAAATCCTCGCTGCCGTTTTGCTTTTTCTTGCGCATAACCGTAAAAACGGCAACCATTAACACCAAAAAGCCCAGCACCAACGAAGCAATGGATATACCCAGCACCAGCTTATTTAAATTGCTTTCTATAAATGCAAGCAACATAAGTTTATCCCCCTACAATACCGTAAATAGATATTCCGTGCGAGAATGGAATTTCTCGCCTTTTTTTAAAACAGGTTTTTCAAAATCCTCGTTTGCGCAGTTAATCGCGTTAGGATAAAACTGCGTTTCCAAACAGAACCCCGCACGTTTATTGTAAACGGATTTTCCGTCTTGTCCCTTTAAAAAATTTCCCGAATAAAACTGCATACCGCAGCAATCGGTAAATACGTCCATACATATGCCTGTACGCACCGAATACACCGTTGCGGCGTTATAATCGCTTAGACAATAATTGTGATCGTAACCGCCAGCAATACGCAGCTGCTCGCAATTTACGTCTATATCCTGCCCTATGGGCTTAGGATTGCTAAAATCGAACGGAGTGTTTGCAACAGGCGTTTTTCTTACGGGAATCAAACCGTTATTTACTTCCAAATAGTATTCGGCGCGAATTTGCATAACGTTATCCAATATGCTGCCGTTAGACTCGCCGTTTAAATTGAAATACGTGTGATTGGTAGGGTTAAGCAACGTATCCGCATCGCACTCGCCGTAGTAGTCGATGGCAAGCGAACTTCCCTTTACGGTATAACGTACTGCAAATTTAAGATTGCCCGGATACCCTTCTTCGCCGTCGGGACTGGTATATTCCAACAACAGACTGTCTGCATCCATTGTAGCTTTAAATACCTTTTGATTAAAGCCTACGTCGCCGCCGTGCAAATGGTTAATTCCGCCGTCGTTTTTTGCAAGCTGATACATTGTGCCGTTTAAGGCAAACTTACCGTCCGCTATACGGTTTCCGCAGCGTCCCACTACCGAGCCCATATAGTCGCCGCGTTTGGCAATATCGTCTACGCTAGTCATACTTAATGCAACGTCCACCTTCTTGCCGTCCTTATCGGGGACGGAAACGGACAGAATCGTTGCTCCCAACGTGCACACCAAAACATCGATTTTATCAATGAGTTTATACACGTTTACTTCTTGTCCGTTGTAATCGTCAAAATATTGTTCGATAATCATACTTATTCCTTTAAACAATGATCGGTTGTTTTAACGCTTATTTACGTGCCCGTTTACGTGCCTTTTTGCACGCTAAGTACTGCGTAAACAGCTTCCACATATTTTTTAACACCGTGCCGTTTAGCATATCTATTATAGTAAACATCATCTCGCGCGATAAATATTGCGATACGAAAGTTCTCAGCGGCATTGCCATAGCGTAACGTTTGTCCTCTTCGTCCATATTGCGCGTAAGCTTATTTGTTAAAATTTTTGCAACTATTCCTTTGCCTATATCCGCAAGCGGGGTGCTGACGTTAACGTTAGCGGCAGGCTCTGCAAGCGGTTTGCCGTACAACGATAAAAACTGTACGTCGTCGGGATAAAATTTTTCGTCCAAATTATAATAGCACGCGTATTCGCCCGATCTGTCGGCAGTAAGATTTTCCGCGTTTACAACGTACTCGCTGCAAAAACGGTCGTCGCAGACGTCTTTGCCCACCGTAATAATATACCTTCCTCCGTTTAAAATAAACTTGCCTGAAACGCTGTCGTAATGGGACAGCTCGTCAACAGGTATAACGATTGAGGCGATTTTCTTTTCTTTGGGTTTTAAATGCACTTTTGTAAAGCCGACAAGCTTTTTCCTTTCGATAAAATCTCGGCAGTCGCAGTTTGTAGCGTACACCTGCACTACTTCGGCGTCGGTATAATCTCCGGCGTTTGTAATAGGCACGCTTACGGTAATCTTATTTTTATCGCGGTGCGAAACGCTTACCTCGCCCCACTTAAACTTACTGTAACTAAGTCCGTACCCGAACGGAAACGCAACCGGAACCTCGGCGGTTGAAGTATATCGGTATCCAACGAAAATACTTTCTCTGTATAACGCCCGACGGAAATCTCTGTCAAAATCGTTAGCGGTATCAGGCAAATTAAGATACCATGTTTCGGCAAGCCGCCCCTTAGGCGCAACGTCGCCGAAAATAACGTCAACAATCGACTGACCGCTGCACTCGCCTCCGTAATAATCTATAAGCAGAGCTTTTGCAGAATATGCAAAACTTACGTCCACCGACGAACCGCACTGCAATACTATTATAACGTTACTGCTTGCCGACGTCACTGCATCTATTGCCGCAAGCTGGTTTGCAGGCAGCTGCCAGCTGCTTCTGTCGCGCTCTTCGCGGTCGGCTTTATCGCCGACGACTAGTATTACTTTGTCCGCGCCGCAAGCAGCTTCCCGCGCTTCGTCCAACATTTCCTCGGTGACGGTTCCGTTAAGACTGTATCCCTCCGCATACTTAAACTCTATATTTGAGTCTTTAAGCGCAGATATAATACTGTCGGGGCTTATTGCGTTTACTCGGCTGCTTCCGCCGCCCTGATACACGGGCTGCTGCGCCAAAGCGCCGATTACGGCAATACTGTCCGTTTTATCCAACGGCAGTAAATGACAGTTGTTTTTTGCCAGTACCGTACACTCCGCCGACAGCTTGCGTGCAAGTTCGCGCTGCCGCGCCGTGTCCTCCGTGCGGGCGGACATTTCCTTAAAGTTTAATGCAAAATCTATTACGC
Organism: uncultured Christensenellaceae bacterium; assembly: GCA_910587795.1. GTDB lineage: Bacteria > Bacillota > Clostridia > Christensenellales > CAG-314 > Fimimonas. The sequence continues at coordinate 64,613 of CAJUNH010000005.1, read as the reverse complement.
GCTGTACGGAGGAGTCCAACACAGACTGTTCCAATTCACCCGATTCCAACGCATTTATCACCGCCGTTTCGTCGCCACGAGGCATTTCCAAATCCAAGCCCGCATTTAATCCTTTTATACGGTCGTCCACCGCGCCCCAGTCGCTCATAACAAGCCCTTTGTAGCCCCATTCGCCGCGCAATACATCTGTTAGCAGCCACTTGTGCTGCGAACAGTATTCGCCGTTTAGCTTGTTGTAACTGCACATAACGGCGCAGGGTTTAGACTGAGTAATTATTTTTTGAAATGCGGAAAGGTAAATTTCCCTCAACGCTCTGTCGTCTATAACGCTATCGCATACAAAACGTCCGTATTCCTGATTGTTTGCCGCAAAATGCTTTACGCAAACGCCAGTGCCCTGACTTGTGACGCCCTCGATATACGCGTTTGCAAGGGCGGCCGTTAACAACGGGTCCTCGCTGAAATACTCGAAATTACGTCCGCAGCGCGGGTCGCGCTTAATATTTACGGCAGGTCCCAACAATACGTCCGCGCCGTTTGCGCGGCACTGTTCGCCCAACGCCGCACCGTAGTTACGCATTGCGTCCACGTCGAAGCCGCACGCCATTTTAGCCGCAGACGGAAACGCCACCGCATTGACGGAATCTTTGCGCAGCCCCAAAGGACCGTCGGCAACGGTAACGGACGGTATGCCCGCTTTGTCTATACAAGCGGTATTCCAGCAGTCCCGCCCCGTCTGCAAACTTGCCTTATCGACAGGAGTAAGCAAATCTATTATTTTATTGTCCGTCGATTGCCCCATAGACACCTCTTTGACATAATACTCCATTGTAGTGTAATTTTACCACGTTTTAATTACTTTGTCTATACTATACCGTTGCGATTTTCTAATTTTATTATTGTAAAAAGGCAAAAAACAAGCGATTTCCGCCAAACAAAGTTTATTAGATTTAATTACATTTTTCCTGTTTGCGGTTAATTGCGTGACAGCGCAAATTAACTGTGGTATACTGCAACTACAGTCGGCTTGCATCGACAAGGAGGAAACTATGTATAAATTTAAAAAAGGATTTTATGCAGACGTGCGTATAGAAGATCGTTTTACAACCAACATAAAGTTACAAAACGGACAGCTGCACGAAGCAAAAGAGACTGCGGAAAAGAAAGCGTTTATACGCATTTTCGACGGAAAAATGTGGTACTACACGTCTACAAGCGACGTAAACAACATTCAAAACTCGCTGGACGAACTATATGTATACGCCGCCGAAAATCCGCAAATAGACTCGCACCCTATTGTATCGAAGTATCAGGTCAACAAGGACAAGGTGATAAAATATGCCGACTGCTCGGTAAAAAACATACCTTTGCAAGCCAAACTGGAACTGATATCCTACGCTGCCGACAAGCTGACAAGTCGGCTGTGCAACCTTAAAATCGCGCAGTATCTTGACAGACATTCCGTATATCAATTTTACTCGTCTAAGGGCGCGGATATAACGTACGACTTCCAAACCTGCGGAGTAGCGTACAGTATGTCATTTAATAACAACGGCGAAAGTTTGCAGGAACAGCTGTCTAAATGCGAGACGGATTTCGACAAATTAACATATACAGAAAAGGAACTCAACGAATTTGTAACACGCTGCGAAGATTACATCAAAAACGCAAAACCTGTTACTGCGGGCAGTTACCCCGTTGTGCTTTCGCCTATAGTTACTGGCGTGTTTGCCCATGAAAGTTTTGGGCACAAAAGCGAGGCGGACTTTATGCTGGGCGACGAAGCTATGGCAAAAGAATGGACAATCGGCAAAAAAGTAGGCAGCGATATTTTGACCATACGCGAAACGGGCGTGTTTGAGGGAAGCGGATACGTACCTTACGACGACGAAGGTACAAAAGCTACCGATACGTATCTTATCAAAAACGGAGTGCTGCAAGGAAGATTGCACAGCGCAACCACCGCCGCCGCACTCGGCGAAAAACTCACAGGCAATGCGCGCGCTATAAACTGCGATTACGAACCGATTGTGCGTATGACAAATACCTTTATCGAAGGGGGCAATTCCACCTTGGAAGAACTGATTAAAGGTATCGACCGCGGTTACTACATTTACTCCGTAAAACACGGTTCGGGTATGTCTACGTTTACCATTGCGCCAAGTATCGCTTACGAGATTGTAAACGGCAAAATTGCACAACCCGTTAAAATCGCCGTAATTACGGGCAACGTCTTTGAAACACTGGGTTTGATAGACGGCATAGCCAACGACAGAGAGCTGCTTAGCTTTGTTACCGGCGGATGCGGAAAAATGGAACAGTTTCCTTTAAACGTGGGAATGGGCGGACCGCATATAAGAGTGTCCAAAATGAACATTCAATAATTTTATACGCGTTTGACAAACGCTTTAACGCAAATACTCAAAATTTAGAACCGCATAACATCAAGTGCATAAATTTGCAAAATCAAAACGGAGTAAAATATGAAAATAGAAAAAATTATAAACAAGGAATCTACAAGGTGCATTAACGTTGCCGCAAGCAAAGTAGAGTCGCTGCGCATTAACAACGATTTGCAAAACACCGTACGCGTATACGATAAAAACGCAATAGGCGTACAGGGAAGTTTGGGAAGGGCGGACTTTGACGAACTGGAAAAAGCCGCTGCGGCAAAACTTGCGCAGGGCATACCCTACCCCGAAACGCACGACAAAGTACAGGTATTAAATATCGACACCGCAAAGTTTATTTTTGACAAAAAAGACTTTATTCCAAAAACCGCAGCTTTACTGGAACGTTTGGCAAGGGAAAATCCCGACTTTTTGTTTAGCAACAAACTGTTTTTGTCAAGCGTGGAAAAGCATTACGAAAACAGCGACGGAACAAAACTGGACTACAAAGGAAACGCATACGCATTAGGACTTGTAATAAAATTTAAAGGTTCTGCTAACATTATGGACGAAATATACAGCGCTACAAGCGACTACTATAACGAAGATGAAATTTGCCGCGATATAAAGTTAGAGTGCGACGCATTTTTAAATAATATACCTCAAATAGAAGAGGACGAAGCAATTATTATAGGCAGCTACGAACCCATTCAGTATGCGTTAGAACACTTTATTGCAGATATATACTTTAATAAATCGTCGCTTTTAGACGGTAAATTAGGTCAAAAAATATTTAACGACAAACTGAGCGTACTGATCAACCGCGACCCCGAAACTCAACTTGCAATACCATTTTTTGACGAAGAAGGAGTAATAAACGAAGGGTATAAAAATTACCTTATTAAAAACGGTGTATTTGAAAAAACCGTTTCATGCAAGAAATCCGCCGCGCAATACGGCTGCGAAAATCTCGGTTCCGCTTCCGCTCCGTATAACGGAGTTCCCGGTATAGGCGCAGGCGGGTTTGAAGCGGAAAACACCGCAAACACGTTAGAAGAACTGTTAAAAGGGCGCAAAGCCGTTTATCTGTCCAACACGGGCGGAGGAGATATGACGCCTTCGGGAGACCTCAGCATACCGTCCATTGTTTCCTACTTATACCAAGACGGTAAACTTGTCGGTAAACTGCCGGAGTTTACGGTAACGGGAAATTTATTCGATATACTGGGAAAAGACTTTATAGGCGTCTGCAAAAACGGATTTTTTAAATTCGGCAGACAAAAATACTTTGTATACAAAGCAAAGCTTGTAAACAAACAATAAACGCCGACTGTAAACATACTGCAAAACGTTACAAAAACGCATATTTTTTTAAACGTATTACCGATTTTTATTTAGCTATGAAAAAGCACAATAAATTACGGTTAATATATTTAAAACAGAATTCAGCACATTTAAACTTATAAAAAAACGCTTGCCGACTTTTACGGTAATACCCATAGGGAATATAATAAAACGCAAATAAAAAGATTTAGGCATAGCGTTAAGCTGTGCCTTTTCTGTACTTTTTTTTTGTGGACGAACTAGGCTACTTGTAGCCAAGTGAGATATAGATATGTTTTATATTTCCCGCAAAATTCAATCGGTTGTGTTCTTCCATTTTTCGTGATATAATGATTGTACGATAAACAGTAATTTAACGGAGAACATCATGCAAGAAATTGCCGAAATGTTTAGTCAATACAATAATAATACTTTGAAATGGATAGACTCCTTAAAAAAGTTAAAGCAATTAGAAGATGAGGGGAAAATCGTTTTATATGCTGGTACTTATTCTTTTGAAGAAGCATTAAGGCATTTTGATAGTGACGTGGCGGATTTTTATTTTTATACTTTGCCCGATAGGCAGGGATATCACTTTTTCACTAATGCATTTGGAAGTGAAGCAGCAATAATGATAGATAACGAAATCTTTGCGTACAAACATAGAAGACTGTATAACGAAAGACATTTGACTAACCGATACTTTGGTGAAAAAGATTTTAGAAGCGGCGAATATTTTAATCGTAAAAAGCAAAGATAAATTTCAATTTGTTTTTCTAAAAGGCTCTCGAACGAAATGTGCGAGAGCCTTTTGTCATCACTTGAAAGTGCAACTCTTAAAAATTTAGTTTTTATTCTCTACGGGAAGTACGCTTTTCTGCAAGCGTTTTTTTGATGTATTATTGTGCGTTAAGCTGCGCCAACATTTCTTCTACGTCCACTCCGTGAACAGCCGCGGCTTCTTCAACGGTTTCCTGATGAGCCATCAAACAATGGATACATCCCATGCCGTAGCTGCCGAATACTCTTGCCGCGTCCGGCTTAACTTGCAACACGTCTACAATACGCATATCCTTGGTAATCATTTTAATAATTCTCCTTATTTATTTGTTAGCGGTCCTGCGGCGATTAACCTCCGCAAAGCAATTAATATTATCCGCCGAACTATACGTCTATTTTATAACAGTATGCGCAAATTGACAAGTATTAAACGGTAAATTTTGCGCAATATTAAAATGCGGCGAAGTACGGTACGTTTCTATTACGTTCGGCAGATTTAATTCCCTTGCCGATATAGAGTAGAATTCGCCGAAATCCAACGACCAGTCTCCTCCGCAGCACAGTATTAACGCAATAATACCCGCAATCAAGCCCAAACATCCCAAAACCGTCAAAAGCACTTTCCACGGCGAAACGGGTGCTTTGCCCACAACCTTAACGTTAGCGTCGTTTTTACGGCTGTATACGCCGGATACGTACTGATTGTATACTTTGCCTCGGTACTTGCTCGAAACAACGTATACGGGCAGCATAACGTATTTAAAACTGCGAGACAACACAGTTGTATCTACTTCCAAACCGCCGTCGTGGTCTGCGCCGTAGTCGTTCATTATTTGACGGTAAATCAAAGAGTTTGCTTTATCTACGGCTCTGCCGTAAGCAACGTCAGGTTCCACCGTGTAGCTATCCGCCATATAACCTGCCAAGTACTCGTCGGTGTAAACAACGTATTTTTCTTTATTTGTCAAATCCAATTCTTCAAAGTTTTTTACGGACATATGGTTATTGCCGCTTATAAACAAGTCGTCAAAAGCATTGTCCACGTCTCCCTCTACGCTAAACCACTGCACATACGTTTCGGTGTAAGATTTTCCGTTTCGGCGTACGGTACGGGTACGCGTGCGCCCCAACCTGCCTTCGTAGTGGCTTGCCGTTACAAGATCGAACGTCCAAGCGGGAGTATACACCCCTTTTACGCTTAAAGCGTTTGTGCCGCGCTTAAACTTGTGAGGCGCAAACATACGCTTTTTTGCCCATTTTGCAACAAACTGTTTGGCTTGACCGTCGGTTATTTCAAACGGTTCTATTGTGTCGGGACGAACCTGTCCCGTTTGGGTTTCGTCTAACACCGCAGGCGACAAGCAGTACGGGCAGGACGTTGCCAAAGTAGAACGTGGAAGTACGGTATTTGCCCCGCAGTTGCTGCAGCGGTAATAACGTACCGCGCCGTCGTCCCACTTTTTTAAATCAAGCAAATCGGCAAAATCCCTCTCGGTTACGTCTCTGCTTTTTTCAAAATCCATATAACTTTTACAATGCTTACAATATAATTTGCCTTGTTCGGGGGCATACGTAAGCGCGGCGCCGCAATTAGGACATTTACGCTGAAACACTTGTTGGCGTATTCTATTATTTCCGTTCATAATTTCAGTCGATCTTTTCGCCGCATTCGGGACAGAATTTTGTTTTTGCGGAAACTTCCGTACCGCAGCTTGCGCAACGTTTTACCGAGGAAAGCTTTGCTCCGCACTCGGGACAGAATTTAGAAGAAGCGGATATTTTAGCTCCGCATTCGCTGCAGAACTTTTCCGCAGAAGATTTTGCGATAGCACCGCTTGCCGATTGAGCGGGCGCGTTCAATGTGTTGTTTACAACTCCCGTTGCCATACTGCCTAAACCCATGCCTATAAAGGCACTTGCTCCGCCGCCGTTTTTAGCGGCGTCGCCCAATGCGTCGGCGGCTTTCTTTTGCGTGTACGATCCCATATGTCCCGACAGTATGCCTAAATTCGTGCGTTCGTCTATGGTTTTTTCTACCGCCTCGGGGAAGCTGATATTAACTACGATAAAATCGGTAATAGTCAGCCCCAGCGCGGCAAAGTTTTCCCGCGAATTGTCTTGTATCATATCGCCGAATTCCTGATAATTCATTGCCATATCCAACGCCGATATTTTGCTTTCCGCAATTGTATCGCTCATTTGCGATACAAGCATATTAGACAAAACCCCCTCTATATCCGCAAGCGTTACCAAACCGCGCGTGCCGAAAACTTCGCGCATAAAGGCTGTCGGGTCGGTAACACGAAAAGCGTAATTGCCGTAAGCGCGGATACGTATCATGCCGAACTCGTTATCGCGCATTGTTACGGGATTGCTAGTACCCCACTTGCGGTCAAGAAACTGCTTTGTGTTGATAAAATACAAATCCGCTTTAAAACGGCTTTGTCCCTGATACCATATACTGCCGATACCCGACAAAATAGGCAGATTGTTTGTAGTAAGTTTGTACTTACCCGGACCGAACACGTCGGCAACCTTGCCCAAGTTTACAAATACAGCCACCTGCGACTCGCGTACCGTAAGCTGCGATCCGCTCATAATTTCCTTGCCGTCCATGGGAAAGCGGTACACAAGAGTATCGGAACTGTCGTCTTTCCATTCCAACACTTTCCACATTTGCGATTTAAAAAATCCCATAATCGTTATCCTCCGTTATTACTGATAAACATACCGTACAAAAATTTACAGCCTTGTAAAACGTGCTTGTTACACTTGCTTTTGTTCTTATACTATGTGACTAAACATATTATATAATAAATTGCGTAAATTTTCAATTAAACATAATAAACAAATAAAAATATTTACGGGGGAGAGGTGCAATGCAAAGTATAACTGTTACTGACGAAGATATAAAACGGTTTGTCGGCGCAAAAGTTTACAATGCCTTAGGCAAAAGTTTAGGCGAAGTTGCCGATATAACGCTAAGCAAAACGCACAGATTATCTGCAATTAAATGCACCGACGGCATTGAATATTCCCGCGGACAGCTGATGGCGCTAGACGAAATTGCAATCGTTAAAATGCCGAAACAAACTACAAACAAAGCAAAGTCCGTGCAGAAAAGATTAAAACCGAAACAGAGCGAGGAAAACGCTTTCCGCATTGCAATGCCGCCCTCCGCGGAAAAAGTTTATCCCGTGCGCAGACGATACGGAGACTTTAACTTTTTGCTGGGCAAAACCGCCGACAAAACCATAACGAATTTTTACAACGAAATAATGATACGCAAGGGCGCAACCGTAACTCTCGACGTGCTTCGCCAAGCAAAACTAAGCGGAAAGCTTATTGAATTGTGCCTGCACGCAAAATAGCGTGCAGTTTTTTATTACGGTTTTGTTCGTTAAAAATATTCTGTATATCGAGCATTTTATTAATATAAAAATTACTTAATGGGCTATAATACTTGCAAATACCTACACAGTATATTCGCCATTATGCTTATCTGTTTTTATGGCGCAGCATTAACTTAAAAATATGCAAAAGGACAAACAGGCCATGTTTGTCCTTATTAATTAGCTTTTTATGTTTAGACCGAAGCTATACAACCGCTTTGGGAAACAGCTGCGTTATGGCATTGCCGATAACGTCAAAAATCCATTTTCCGAAAAAGTTGTTGGAATACACGCTGTTTATAATAACGCTGTTTTCCGTTTGCGGAGCAAGCAATTCGCTTATCTTTGCCAAAAATCCTATGTCCGTGCGCGTCATTGCCTCTACAAAAATAGCGACTATAGCGTACGCTACGACAACGCCGAATACGCCGCCCAGCAATTTATCTAACGCTTTTATAAATTTTATAGACTTAAAAGGTTTTTTAACGAAGTGAGCTATAATACCGTAAATAACGCATAACGCTATTGCGGTAATTATAATACTTACGATAGAAAGCGCTTTTTCGTTGGTAATCAATCCGCTGAGCCATTGCATAGGAAATTTAAATAAATACGACGTGCCTACCGATATTGCAACAATGCCCAGCAATACTAAAATTTGACTTATAAAACCGCGTATCAAGCCGACTATTAAACTGATTACGGCAATCGCTATTATTACATAATCTATTATTTGCATTTTATCCTCCTTAATTATTTTATAATTACCTCTTTACGGGTTTAGTCTATCCTTTACCAAAACATTAAAACCAACGTTTAAATTTAAACGGTTTGTTTGCGCGGTTTCAATGCGTATTCCTTATCGGCAGCAAAATACCGTATTTACGCAATTTGTTTTTACGCGTTATCTGCAAAGTTAATTTTAACCGAACCGATATCTACGTTTACATACAAGTATTTTGTTGCGCCGTCAGGATTTTGACTGTTTAAATTAGACGATCCCAAATCCTTATAGCAGTCTATAACGTAATCGCTTTTAACTCCTTGTATTATGCCGGACACACTGCCCGTGTCGGAGTTGATCATTATGTCGTTCGAGGTAACGTCGAATTTAATACTGCCCGTTTCGCTTTCCATATTAAGCTTTGGCGCAACCGTTTGCATACAGTTAATCGTACCCGTTTCGACCTTAATTTCAGCCAGAGCGGACGCAGTAACTCCCTCAACGTTAACAGTACCCGTTTGAGTCTTTACCGTCAGCGTTTGAGTTTCAAGCCGTTTTACGGACGCCGTACCCGTATTTGTATAAACTTCGATTTTTGCCGCAATTTTACAGCTGTCTACAAATATACTGCCCGCACCCGAAGAACAAAGTACCGATTGAGTAGCGACGTCGCTTACCCTGATTCCGCCAACATTACACGATATTTTTAACATTATATTTGAAAAAGCTTCCGTTTGAGGTATATATACCGCAATAAAACTTTTTTGGTGTCTTGTAAAACTAAACCGGTTATAATGCATATTGCCGCTTTGACTTACGTTTAAATATTCTTCGCACGTTACGTTTATTTCAGTTTCATCGTTCTGAGGCATAACGTATCTTACAGACAAAACGCCGTCGTCTGCGGGCAATACGTACACCGAGTATTCCTGTGTTTTTAATACTATTTCCAACTGATTTCCGTTTGTTAATTTATCCGCCAACTCTTCCGCAGTGTAGTCAATACGCGTATCCGCCAAAGACAAATCGTGCGCTTTGCCGTTTAAAACGTCGTCCCATTTTATATTTCTTATTGCTTCGCCGCCGAATATTCCCACAACCGTTAAACCCGCTATCAGCAGGATTACACCGAGGGATATAAATACCGCTAACGTTTTATTCATTATGCTTTCTCCTTATCGTTAAAAGTATTTTTAATGGTTTTTACAAACGTCTTGCATGCTTTAAAGCACGGCTTAAACAATGCGGCCATCCCGAAAGTAAATATCAGGCCTAAACCGAACAGCGCGATTCCCGCGCCGAGCAAGACGAAATCAACAGTTGCCGCGCCCGCAAAAAACGACGAAACAAATATACCGATGCCTCCCATAATCATACCTATACCGCCGATGAACATACTTATTACGCACCACCACATAAACACCGCTACGCACATTAATAACATTGCAAGCAATACCTTTACTATAACGCTAAATACGTTTTGAGATTTTTTACGGCTGTTTGACGCGGTTATTACTTCTGTTGGATATTGCTGTGCGCTTGCCTGTTTGTCTGCAATCGGATCGGCTTGCGCTTGTTTTGCGTTCTGTTTTTTGACGTCTTGTTTTACGTCGTTCTTTTTATCGTTTTTACAAATGTAATCGCCCAATACGTAGTACAGCGGGATTGTAATAAACAGTACCCACGCGGGATGCCACTTACCCCCGAAATACCCAAAACACAAAAACAGACAGGTTACAAATACCGGATATGCAAATATACGGTAGTTGCGCTTAATTACGGCTTCTACCAACGTTATTACGCAGGGCATAAGCAAAAAGATAAGCCAGCCCGGATGCCACAAGTTGAAGAATGCGCCCAGTATGCAATAAAGCAAAATGCAAAGCATGGTAATAAGCCCGCCTGCTCCGCGCGCCTTTTTTTGCGCAGACTTAGAAACGGGCTGCGTTTGTTCGTCCTGCGCTTGACTTTGTGTTTGCCCGCGGTTCTCCTCGCGGCGCCGATCGCGGCGTTCTTCCCAAGTTTTGCGTTGGGGAGGCTGTACCGCTTTGGGTTCTTCTGCGTCGTCGAATGCAACGTCGATATCGTCGCTGTCGGCATAAATGTATGCGTCAACTTCGGGGTTTTCCTTTCCTTCGTTATAAAAATCGACAAGTATTTTGTTGGCAACGTCGTAAGGGTTGCCGAATTCGCTTATTATATACTGTTCGCGCAGACCGGCGTCTATTTTATCGGCAAACAACTCGTTGTAATAATCCAACACGCGCTGCTGTTCCGCCTTAGGCAAACCGGAAATTCCTTTTTTTAGCTGCCTTTCCCATTCATATTTTGTCATCGTTATTCTCCTTTACGAATAAATTCGGACAATCGGTTTAATTCGTTTATATCCGCCAAAAAACTTTTTATCTTTGCCACTCCCTGAGGCGTTATACGGTAATACTTTCGCAATCTGCCGTTAAACTCCTTAGTTCGGGTAAGCAAACAACCGCCGCTTTCCAACCTTTTTAGGATGGGATACAGGGTGGATTCGCTTATTTCGATATACGGCGAAATATCGCTGATAATCTTGTAACCGTAGGACTCTTCTTTGCGAAGCGCCGATAAAACAAACACTTCCAAGAAACCTTTTTTTAATTGAGCATCCACTAGATTACCCCCTTGCTAATTGTTACCAAATAATTGTTATATTTTCCGTTATAAATAAGCCGTACCGCTGCGCTTAACTAAACAATTTTCTGCGGAAAGCACAAACATATAACGCTGCGCAACTTTTTGCTCTGCATACCCGTTTTGCTAAGCGAATTTTAGCAGAGCCGAGCAAAGTTAAAATTTCCGCATACCTGATTTTGGTACAGCAATTACGCTTTATACCTCGTTACGCCTAATACTATACATTACATAGTATTGTCTGTCAAGAGTTTTTGCGCATTTTTTTTGTAAATATTTTCAATTTATGCCGACGTTTTAAACAAAAAAATGTTTTTGGCAAAGTAAGCGATAATTACTCTGCCGAAAACATCTAATCTAATTATGGAATAAAAAAAGCATTACGTAGATTAAGCGACCATAAGTTTATTTAATTTTTACAAATTTTAGATAATACGGCTTTAACGTAAAAATATGACCGCTGAACATATTCGCAGTTTACGCTTCTATACGCGCTTGTCGGGTTTGTTTTTACTTAAAAACGCATAGTAGCTGCACTTTATGCCCGCGTTATATAAAAAACGTTTCTTATCGGCGCGGCGTCCAAAGCAACGTTCGTATTCCTGATACGGGGACAAAAAGTAAAAATTCCAGTTATCCAAAGTTCGGTAAAGCTTACCCATATCTTTTGCGGTTTGCTTTACCTCGTCCAAATCGCCCAGCCGTTCGCCGTACGGCGGATTGCTTATATTTACGCCGTAGCTTGCTTTGGATTTAAAATCTTGCGCGGCGCGGATATTAAACTTGACGTGCTTATCCGTCCCCGCTTGCTTTGCGTGATAGTTGGCAATACTTATTGCCTCCGCGCTTATATCTGCGCCTATTATATTAAGCGGACGGTCTACGCGGATTTGCTCCGCCTCGTCGCGGGCCAGGACGTACGCCGACGTATCCGCGCAAGCCCATTGCCGATAAGCAAACGTGCGTTTAAGCCCGGGAGCAATCTTTAAAGCTTTTATTGCAGCTTCGATAGGCAAAGTACCGCTGCCGCAGAAAACGTCGGCAAAAGCTTTATCGGGATTCCATACGGACAAGTCGATAAGCGCCGCGGCGGTCGTTTCTCTTAAAGGAGCGGAATATGCCAAAGTGCGGTAGCCGCGCTTATGCAAACCCACACCGCTTGTATCTAAATTTACCGAGCACACGTCGTTAGTTATGTCTAATTCCGCTTTATATTCCGCGCCGTCCTCGCACAAAGTTCCGTATTTTTGCGATAAAACGGACACTACCGCTTTTTTGCCCACGGACTGTACGGAATGGTGCGCAAACAGCTTGCTGTTGACGGTTTTGGTTATTACGGTTACTCGACCTCTTTTATCAACGTAATCGCACCAGTTTATATTTCTTACGCCTTCGAACAGTTCGTCAAAAGTGACGGCGGAAAACTGCGCAAGATTAATTAATACACGCTCGCCGCTGCGTAAAAACATATTAAGACGGGCAACATCCGTCCAGCTGCACCCCTCTACCGCAATACGTCCGTTAATTGCCCGCGTGTCGGGGTAACCTAGCAAAGTAAGCTGTCGTTTTACCACCGCCTCTATTCCGGCAGCTACTGGTATAAGTAATTTCATACGATAATTGTACCATAAATTTTTTGTTTTACAAGCAGATTTGATTATATGCGTTAAATAAATATTTTTTATGCGCCGCAGTATAAGCGGCGCATAAAAAACGGACTTGAATTAATTATCAAATCCGTTTTAATCTAAATGTTTTTTACTTAGAATATTTATTTATTAAATAATCTATGTAGTAATTCGGGTTAAAGTCCTCGCCGATTGCAAGACGTAAAATCTCGTCCGGATATTTAGACGCGCCGTACTTGTGAACGTGATTTTTAAGCCACTCGTTTACCTTAGCGGTTGTACCGTCGGCAAGGCTTGCTTCCACGTCAAATTCTTTATTCATATAAACATACAGCTGCGAAGCGATTGCGCTGCCCAACGCATACGTGGGGAAGTAACCGAAGTTGCCGTACGCCCAATGCACGTCCTGCAATACCCCCAAAGTATCGTTTGGAGGAGTGATACCGAAATATTCAGTAAATTTACTGTTCCAGTATTCCGGCAGATCCTTTACTTCCAGTTCGCCCGCTATCAATTTTTGTTCGATTTCGTAACGCAGCATCACGTGCAAAGGATATGTCAATTCGTCCGCTTCGGTACGCACAAAACTGCGCTGAACGCTGTTGATATGAGCCAAAAACGCGTCTAAACTTACGTTTGCAAGTTCCGTTTTAAAAAGCTGCTGCAGTTTTTTGTAATGTACCGACCAAAACGCGCGGCTGCGACCGATAATATTTTCGTAAAAGCGCGATTGACTTTCGTGCATACCCAAGCTTGCTCCGCCGCCCGACAAAGTATTATTTAGCGATTTATCGCACTGCTGTTCGTATAAAGCGTGCCCCGTTTCGTGTATGACGGAAAAAACCGCTGAATCGAATTTATCCGCATAGTAATGGTTGGTTATACGCACGTCGTCCGTGCCGAAACCGCTGGTAAACGGGTGTTCGCTAAGTTTCATAATACCGCGGGATTTATCAAAACATAAAACGTCGCGCAGATATTCGCAAAATTGCTTTTGTTTCTCCTCGTCAAAACGCTGTTTTGCCCAGTCGGGGGTAACATAAGGCTTTTCCGTAGTCTTTTTAACAAACGGAACAAGTCTTGTGCGCAAAGCGTCAAAAAACTTATCGTATTTTGCTTGGTTATAGTGAGGTTCATATTCGTTAAGCAACACGTCGTAGCCTTTTACGCCGTCGGTTTCCAGCCACTTTGTAAGTTTACGGCAGTAGTCGACGATTTTTTCCAAATACGGGCGGAACAGTTCAAAATTATTTTCTGTCTTTGCCTTTACGTAAACGGGATACGCTTTGCCGGTCAATTCGCTGTATGCGGCGTATTCTTCCTGCGGAATTCGTTTTGTATCGCTTATGTTTTTATAAACGACCTCTATCTCGTGACGCATAACGCCGTCCAGCTCGCCGCGGCGATTATATAAAGTTTGTACCGCCGTCTCGAACTGAGGATCGGTCATCAACATATAACGCATCTCGCTTATTACCGCCATTTGTTCGCTATCCGCCATAATACTGCTTTCGACGGCGTCTGTTTCCATATCCCAGGATATTACGAAATTAATATAATTAAACGCAACCAGTTTGCGGCGTTGTTCCTTATAAAATTTTAATGCTTTTTCCATTATTTTCTCCTTTTTAATTAACTGCTTTTTTAACACTCGCCGTTCCAACAAAACTTATTTTATTTAAAAACAGCCTTTCCGTTTGCAAGGACAAAGCTGTTTTAAAGTTTAAATACGCGTTAAAAACTTGATGTAGCTTATTTTAAAGTAAGCCGTACAATGCTTTATATACGTTTCGGTTGTGCTAAACCCAAACGAAAACGCTTTTAACCAAAACCGTGCAGATAACGGTATACTAACGGAACTACACTTGCGCTTCTGTTTCCGTTTGCAATTTAACGGCGCGCTTTTCGTTAATCTTCTTTTCTATAAAACGCACAAGGAATTTCAATCCAACAATTATGCCCGCCATTACCAACACGTTAAAAACCACAAACAATATGCGGTAAGTGTTAAAGTCGCTGTACAGGAATGTAGGATCGGACTTTTTCATTCCCAGCAAGTCGCTTGCAAACGACATAATAGGCGAATAAAAGAATACGCACAGCGTTGTGCCTACAACGCCCAAAGCGCCTATACCGATATTGATTTTATCGTAGGGAAACAACAATACAATAAGCGCCGCAACGCCCGTAAAGGTAAAGCTGAACATAGCAACGGACGTTACTTGCGAAGAGCTCAGTCCCAACACTCCGCTAAACGCATACGTCATTGCAACGGACAAAAACATAGCTATGCCGCTGGGCAGCGTGCGTTTTAACACGTTGGGGATAAACTTGCCTTTAATCAAATTACGGTTGGGCTTTAACGCCAACAGGAACGACGATATGCCTATTACAAAAAATTCGGCGGAAGCAAGATGCTGAGGCTCGAACGGGAAACTGCGCTGAATTATCAAACACAGAATAGTAGTAAGCACTACCATTGTGGTTTTCATCAAAAACAGCGACGCAGAGTTTTGAATATTGTTTACTACCTGTCTGCCCTCGGCAACAACCTTCGTCATTTGGCTGAACTTGTTGTCCATCAATACAAGGTTTGCCACCGTCTTTGCCGCGTCCGTTCCGCAGCCGACGGAAATTGCGCAGTCGCTTTCGCGCATGGCAAGTATGTCGTTTACGCCGTCGCCCGTCATTGCAACGGTGTGACCCGCTTGCTTAATAGATTTAACAAGTATTGCTTTTTGTTCGGGAGTAACGCGACCGAATACCGTATATTGGTTTGCTATTTCCGCAACCTGTTCGTCCGTCATACCGTCTAACGATATGTACTTGTCGGCGTCTTTTACGCCCACTTTGCCCGCAATAACCGATACGGACAGGGGGTTATCGCCCGAAATTACTTTGATGTCTACATTGTTGTCTTTAAACCATTGTATTATTTCGGGAGCGTCGGAGCGGATAGTATCGGCAAGAGCAACGATAGCAATAGGTTCCAGTCCGTCTACCGTGCCGTTTGCGGTAATTGCCTTTTTGCTGCGACCTACCGCCAACACGCGCAGTCCTTGTTTTAACAATGCCGTGCATTTGCCGTTAAAGTCCTTAGTAGTCTTTTTAAACATAAACTCCGCCGCGCCGAAAGCTATCGTGCCGTGACCCTTTATGCTTGCCGCCGCATACTTACGCGCAGAGGAAAAAGGCAAGTGCGCCGTTGCCTCCATAGGTACAACGCCCTCCGTAAACGCCTTTAAAGCTTTTGCCGTCATATTGTCGTCGCCTGTGGCGTTAGTAATTGTGGCAAGATAAGTTTTAACGTCCTCCTCCGTTACCGAAAGAGGTATGATTTGTTCTACCGTCATCGAGCCGTCGGTAATCGTACCAGTTTTGTCAAGGCAAAGCGTATCAACGCGGGCAAGCATTTCGATACAGGGAAGTTCTCGCACAAGCACTTTTTTGCGGGCAAGTTTTAATGCCGCAACCGCTAAGGCGACGCTTGTCAGCAATACCATTCCGCTGGGGACCATTCCCAGCATAGAGCCGTTCATTGCTTTTAAAGCTTCGTCGACTTTTACAACAATTTCGTTGGAAGGGCTGTTGATAAAGTTTGCAAAATATACCGAAAACTCGTTTGTGCCGAACATAGGTTTAATATTTTGGTGGCACAAAAAAGTTGCTATACCCAGAGGGAAAATTATAATAGCGATAAACTTAATTATACGCCGTATACCCTTCATTAATTCCGAAGGGGGCATTTTGGCACGCTTAACCCGTGCGGAAAGCTGCTCGACGTAATTTTCTTTACCGACCTTATCGCAGCGTGCGGTACAGTTGCCGGATATTACGTAGCTGCCGGAATACAGTGTGTCGCCCGCCTTCTTTTTGACGGGGTCGCTTTCGCCGGTAAGCATTGATTCGTCCACTTCCACTTCGCCTATTATTACAACGCTATCGGTGCAGATTTGTTTGCCCGCCGCATAAAGCAAGATATCGTCTAACACTATGTCCCGCGTTTTTACGGTACGTTCCGCGCCGTCCCGTACTACCTGCGCGGTTGGTTCGCTGACCAGCGACAGTTTTTCCACCGCAAGCTTACTGCGGATTTCCTGAAAAATACCTATCGCTGTATTTGCTACGATTATAACTATAAAAGTCATATTAGCCAAACCGCTATGTGCAATTAAAGATATAACAAATACTATAAAACCTAACAAGTTAAAAAACGTGCAAAGATTACCTAAAAAAATCGACAGGTAACTTTTACCTACAACCTTTTTTACCTTGTTGACCTTTTTAGCTTGTACGCGCTGCTTAACTTCTGCTGCGGTCAAGCCTTGATTAATATCTGCTTGAACGCGTTGTAGCTCGGCTTTTTTCATGTGAGAAAACTCCTTTTATATAGGTAGGATTATATAAATTCATTAATTAATAACGTCTAAAATTTATCGACTCGGCTTTTCGCCGCGCAGTTTTAAAGTAGGACAGGCATTAAGCGATAAATCGGCAAACTCGCCCTTTAAATACAAATAATATCCGCGCGACGCTATCATTGCGGCGTTATCTCCGCACAACGCCAACGCGGGCAGACATACCCGTATGCCCTGTTTTTCAAACTCCGTCATACGTTTGCGCAGATAGCCGTTTGCGCCGACTCCGCCTGCAACGGCTATTGTTTTTGCTCCGCTTTGCGCTATAACCTGCGCCAAACGCTCTATAAGTCCGTCTATCGCCGCATGACAGAAACTTGCCGCCACGTCCGCTTTGTTTATTGGTTCGCCCTTCTGCTCGGCGGTGTGAACAAGATTGATTACCGCCGTTTTAAGTCCGCTGTAACTGAAATTACCGTTAGAAATCACTACGGAATGAAATTTATACGAGGCTTCGCCTTGATTTTCGAGTTTGTCTATTTGCGGTCCGCCCGGATAAGGCAAGCCCAGCACGCGCGCCGCTTTGTCAAACGCTTCGCCCACGGCGTCGTCTACGGTGGAACACACCACGTCGTAACGGTCGTAATCCAAAACGTTTACTATCGCCGTATGCCCTCCGCTGGTAAGCAAGCACGTGTACGGCGGCTCCAAATCGGCATATGTCAGGTAGTTTGCGCAAATATGCCCCTCTATGTGGTTTACCGCTATTAACGGCAGTCCGCTTGCCTGACACAAGCCCTTTGCATACGATACGCCTACAAGCAGCGCGCCTACAAGCCCCGCTCCGTAGGTTACGGCAACGGCGTTTATATCGCTTAGCGTTAGGTTGGCTTCCTCAAGCGCTTGGCGCACCACTTTGTCTATTGCCTCCACGTGGTTTCGGCTGGCGATTTCCGGCACGACTCCGCCGTATATTTTATGGATATCTACTTGCGAAAGAACCGTGTTTGATAAAATTTGACGCCCGTTTTTTACTACGGACGCGGCGGTTTCGTCGCACGAGCTTTCTATTCCCAATATGTAAATATCATTGATATTTTTCATTATATATAAATAATACGACTAATCGTTTTTTTTGTCAATTTAATAGTATACGGCTTAAATGATTTTTCCGTTCCAAAATTAAAAAATACGCCGAGCAGTAACAGACTGAAAGACTGCGTCATATATTTTAGTAAGCAAAATAAGAAAATATAAACGGAGGACTATTTTGGCAACTTATTACATAGGGGCAAACGACGAACACGGACAAAATCCGTTTACGCAGGGAAAGCGTACACCTATTATGCCCTACATCAACGTACCGTTTTACGAAAATCAGTTTAACAGACCAGCAAAAATTAAATTTATGGAAGCGTGTTTGCGCAACGGACTTGCAGTATACGACGTAAAGCCCGAATTAACGGACACGTCTATATCCACGCGCGTTCAGCGCGTAAACAGACAAGGACTTACAATGCTTGTTACTTTCGGTTACAATGCTTTCGGTAGCGGAAACAGCTTTAACAGCGCACAGGGGATTTCCGTATATTATTCCGCCCGCAACGTTGCGGCAAGACAGTCTCAAATTATATCCGAAGAAGTTTACGAACAGCTTATAAACGGCACGGATCAGCGCGGACGGGGAGTATCTACACTTACCGACGTAGGCGTTTTACAAAGCGTAAACTGTCCGTCTACGCTAATCGAACCGGGATTTATGACAAATTTTGACGAAGCAAAATTAATGCGCGACCCCGACTACCAAACGGAAGTCGCCGAAGAAACGTGCAAAGGCGTATGCAATTACTTAGGACTGAACTTTATTACCCGCAACAATTTAAACAACTATCCGCTTCTGCGCACAGGCAGTAACAACAACTTTGTGTATCTGTTGCAGCTTATGCTAAACCAAAACGGTTTTAACTTGTCCGTAGACGGTCAATTCGGCACAAACACGCTTAACGCCGTCACGCGGTTCCAGCAGACAAACGGACTTGTTGCCGACGGACTTGTAGGCAACCGCACTTGGTCGGCGCTTTTGGTACTGCCTCCGCGCCCCACCGTACGCAAAGGAAGCAGAGGAACGTTTGTAAGATATTTACAGGAAAAACTTATTTCAAAATTATATCCCGTAGGCGCGATAGACGGAATATTCGGCGGCGCAACAGAACAAGCGACAAAAGAATTTCAGCAAGAAAACGGACTGACGGCAGACGGAATAGTAGGTCCCGCAACGTGGCAGGCGGTTTCGGTTATCGGCGGAGGACGTCAGCGCTGAAATTAAATTGCGGCGCGCACCGTTAAATACACAAAACAATAATTTTAATTTATCCGCAACGCATCGGTTATTGCATCCGCATCGGTAAAAAGACAATTCATCACGCTTATAATTATATCGAGCACGGATAATTTGCACACAGAACAATCTCGTTTAAGCGCGTTACTATGCAATTAAATACCGTTTAGTTACGTTAAACAGGGGCAAATATAAACGGCGAATAAAAAAAAAAACGATAAGCTCTAATTTATAGCAAAACAAAAAGCAGTCGGCATATACGTCAACTGCTTTTATTGCGTAATAAACATACGGCGGCAAAATTTGCAAGTCTGTATAGGTACTTTGCGTACCGCCGCCGTGGAATACATAATTTAAATTGATTAAATTATTTTATGTGCTTTTTTACGAACTGAGGCAAATCCTCCAATGCGCCGCTTGCCGTAATAGTAAAGTTTACGTTATGTTCGCCGCCGATAGCGTCTAAACCGTTGTACAGTTCCTCAAGGTCGTTGACGTTGCAATCCAACAATCTGGACAAGCCGTCGATGTATATTTGTTCGATATCGAAGTTGGCAGCCAACATACCTTTAATAAAAGACAGTATGTCGCATTGCGTTTTCAATCCGTAATAAGACGCGTCCACTAAACGGATATTGCGGTGAAGATCGTGCATACGGTGATTACTGCGGTCAAAATAGACAACAATCCCTTTTGCAGTGGGCGCAAAAGCGTTTGCGTCCGCAACGATTTGTTTTGTTTTGCCGCTGCCTTTAGCTCCGTAAATTACATGTATCAATTGAGTATCCTCCTAATGCTTGAAAAACATAAAATTTTTCTGCTTACATTTTATATCATTTCAAACCAAATTTCAATACTTTTTAGCAGAAAAAAACAGTTAATTTTTTATTTATCGAAAAAACCCGATTTCTATTGCAAAAACTACATTATAAAATATTCGGCAAACTTATCTATGAAATACTAATCACCGAAAAAGAGATTGACAGACATAAATTTTTTGACAAATTAAAACAAAATAACCGACTAAAAAAATTTAACATAAGCCGTATACTGCTCTTTATTTTTTTTAAACCATTGCAATTTTTTTACAAATATGCTATATTGTTTACGCTACATAATTACTATACTTCAAGTATGGATATTTTTATTTTCATAGGCAAAATATGTCTTTTTGTCATACACATTTTTTGGATTCGGTAAAAATGCAAATTCCAATTATGTGTGTATGATATTCCGTACTGCATAGTAATTGTGTAGCGACAATCGGAGTTTGCGTTTTTCGTGCGTTAACTTCGGTTGACGCACTTTTTTATTTACGGAGGTATTTTATGAAAAAGAAATTTTTGCTTACTATCTTATCGCTCGTTTGCGTTATAGCCTGCATATTCGGTTTAGTCGCTTGCGGCGGTAACGAAAACAACGATACGGATAAATCGTTTCAAAACACCGAGTTTGTTTCGTACCGTAAAAAAATCGTAACGATAATGAAAAACAGCGGCATTTTTGTAAATGATTTGGACGCAAATCAGGATGTGAAAACACATAATCAAAAAATGACTGCAACAGCGGCGGCATTCGCTGTTTCGTTCAGCGATAAAGCGCGTTCTGCAAACACTATTACGGATATAATGGTTAAGCCGGAATATCTCGCCGATTCCGAAGGATTTGATTTTTTAATGAAACAGGTTTTCGGTATAACGTTGGGTATGTCGCTGTGTATCGGTGACGGAATAAGTAATTATTTTAACGAAACCTCGTTTTTCGATATTGCGGTTAAACTTGCCGATAATACATACTTGCGCGTTACCGAGGAAGGAAATACCGATACTGTTTGGGTTTATAGCAATAACAGCGGCGTTCAATACGAAAAAATCGACGTAATTTATAACGGCGGTAACGATTATTCGTTTAATTATATACAGGTAAACGACAACCAAAAAATGTATTTTTACGGGAGTTCGAATAAAGAACTGCTCGTGTTGGAGATGGGACAAAACACTTCCGTTCTGTATACCCCCGACGGAAAAACTTTTTATTCGACGTACGATAATATAAGTGCTGCAAACGCCTGTTACGATATTTTGGGACATAATATTTTCGATATTCAACCGACCGACTTTTCCAAAATGGAAAAGGATTATAAATACACCTTTACCGCCGAACAGTTTAAGGTTTTGCAAGATAAATATTTTAAAGATATTCAAAGCTCAATTAATCCCGATACTCCTCGCGGCATCCAGTACGAAGATATAAACGGTAAACAAGTTGCAACTTGTTATATTGCGGAAGACGGCGAAACGGAAGCGGTAATTCCTGAGGATGTAAAATATTTAAGCAGTCAATTCTATGTCGGCGACAACAAAGGCACAGTTAAGTCTATTGCAATCCCAGCTTCGGTTGAAGCGTTTATCGATCAGGACGGAAACACCGTTACGGATTACAGACAGGTACGGTTTACGCTTTTAAATTATGTTACAGATAAAGAACAGTTTTTTAATGAAATCACGGTAGAAGCCGGTTCGCCGTTATTCAAGGAAGGCAAAGGACACTTAACGGTTGCAGAAAATGATTTTATTATAGCTATAGTAGACCAACCGATGGACACCCTCGACTTCAACGTTTTAGCGGCGGCATTTTTACATAAGGACGAAGGACAGATAAGCAGATTATTTAAAGTAAACAACGGAAAAAACTTGACGATTCCGCAAAACTTTTTTGAAATGCAGGAAAAATACGGCGTTGATTTTTTGGAAGCGTTGGAACAAACAATTTACAATACCGATCCCGATGAAATAAATGTAAATTACACAGATAGCAGTAATCTACCAAAGTTGAAATTACGTTTAAGTAAAGATTTGATTATAAACGCCGTTTGCGGCGGAGACGTATCTAATAACGGTGATTCTTTGGGAATATACTTTACGCTTGAAAACGTATCTGCCGATAAACGCAGCGTTGTTTTGAACGTAGATAAAAAGCTGTACGGCGCGTCAATCGAAATCGGTCCCGTACAACCCGAACACATAAAAGACGATAACGATCCGTCTACTTGGCTTCCGCCCGAATATGTATGCGACGACACTATTTTTACCGCCGTTAATATGCCTATCCCCGAAGATCTGTATTCATTCCTGTACGCAAATCCGCAAAGCGATTACAAACGCATTGTTCGCGACGAAAAAAATTCGACGGTTAACTTTATGCCGAGTACGCAAGGTAATAAATTCGATTATCTCAACGTACATAACACTTACGGCGATGATAGAGTTACCGTAACAATCAAGAATGACGTTCAGGAAAATACGGTAATAAATATTCCCGAAAAGTTTTACGACTTTAACGTTTTTGACATTCTTATCCCCGAAAACGCAGTAAAAACCAAATCTATTAAAATAATTGTGTCTCAAAATGTCATTATAAACTTTGAAAACGATATCGCTCAATTCAACAACCCGAATTTTGTATTAAAATACAACGGTACTTTTGAGGAATTGAAAGGACGTTTCAGTAACTACTACCTTAACGAAAACTGCGACGTTCAATTTACCGCCGAATGTTTAGATAAAACGGAAATTATAAAAATCGGTTGGAAATACAACGACGATAACGAAGATAATTATCTTTACAGTGCGTCTATCAAGTATAACGGAGAAACGAAAACGATAAAATTTAAATTTCCCGGTGCCGTTAGCATAAATCTTTTCGAGTATTGGACACTCCAAGACGGTTACGCTTTTTATCTTTTTGACAAAGAAGGTAATCGCAGCAAACCGGAGTATAATCCCGAAGACGGTAATCTCGTTGCTAGTTTATATATTACTGCAGATTATCCCAACGAATATACGCTGCAAGGCTTTGCCTTCGGCATACGGACATTGGAACTGAAAGGCGACGGTTATTCAATTAAAGCGTCAACGTTTTTTGAGCAAGACTGTCAGCTTAAAATTACGGAAGGCACAGTCGGCGGTTATACTGTGTTTATCGAGACGTCCGCAGATAATGACGTCCCTCCCGATATATCCGATTGGGAAAAATTCAATCGTTTACAAGGAATTAATTGCTCGCTGTTTAACGAATTCGAGTTGCCGCTGCAAACCGACGACGGAAATTCGTTTATCCGCGTAAAATTCATTCTAAACGACAGCGGCGAAATAGAGTTTGTCGTTTGCGAAAAAATTTATTTCGACGTTACGGTAAATCTTTACGACGGCAGTAAACTTAATTATAATTTGAAATTTAACGAAAGAATACCGTTTGACGAACAAACTTGGAAAATCGAAGACGGCTACGCATACTATATCGTGGCGCATAACTACGACGGAGACCTCTCTTATCCCCTGCAACTCGAAAACGGAACGATTTATCGATATAGCGAAAATATAGAATTAAAACGCATTAAACTTTTCGATAATCTTCCCGTATCGCTATCGGGCGGCAGTTACAACGTTACGGGTTTGATCTCTTTGCAAAAAGGCGGAGACGCATTTTCTTATAATTTAGCTTGGGAAATAAGCGGCACCGTTAACGGTTTCGATTTTACTTCCCGAAACACAATCAACTCTTTTTGGCAGGGAATTACAGATTATGTAAATATCGCAGACGTAAATGAAGATAATACTCAATGGAATGAATACATTGAATGGACTATATTAACCGAAGTTGACGAAAACGGTGCTTTGTCCGCCGCCGGATTTGATTATGAAATGAGTTTATATTTTCATACAAACAATAAAGACATGTGGAGCGTTACGATAAACGGAGAAAAAGCTCATCTTAATTATAATGTAATGGGCGACGACGGAATGCCCGATGCCGATTACGACATAATCGATATAGAAAATATACCCGTGCGCGAGCTTTCCGACGAGGAGAGAAACAACGCCGTGCAAATTTCGCGTGAGATTTATGACAGCGACGGTAAAGTATATACCGAAACATTGTTTATGTACGTGCATAAAATAACTGCCGACGACGGTTCGCTGACATTTGAATACGTCAGTTATAAAAAAGAAGTTGTTGCCGTTTAAATAAAAATATAATATTATAAGCCGTAAGATATTTTTTCTTGCGGCTTTACTTATATGTATCTTTAAACACAAAGCACTGTGGCTTATTTAATTGCCGTTAACGCAATAAACACACTGCACAGTTATATTCGGCATTTAACAAGCACTTCTGCCGCACAAAAAAATCAACGTGTTTTTAGGATAAATATAATTAATTAGAAAAAAATCGGTTTGACACAAGAAAAAAATTTACAATGTTTTGACGGTAAAAGCGGCTTGAAAATGTTAAGTAAAACACCTTCAAGCCGCTTTTTTTTTAAATTATTTGTCTATTTAATCTATCGTTATTCGCCGGCGTCCTGCAACTTTGCCGCTTGATCGGCAAGCCGCAGTGCTTCCACCATTTCGCCGATGTCGCCGTTCATAAAGTTATCGATAGAATACAGCGTTAAACCTATGCGGTGGTCGGTTACGCGCCCTTGCGGAAAGTTATACGTACGTATACGTTCGCTGCGGTCGCCCGTACCCACCTGACTTTTACGCGCGGCTGCATATTCGGCATCCGCCTGCGTTTGAAAGTGGTCGTACAGTTTGCTCTTTAAAATATTCATTGCCTTTTCGCGGTTTTTTATCTGGCTGCGTTCGTCTTGGCAGTTAACCACAATACCCGTGGGCAGATGCGTAATACGAATTGCCGACTCCGTTTTGTTTACGTGCTGTCCGCCCGCGCCGCTGCTGCGGTAGGTATCTATTTTTAAATCCTTATCCAATATTTCGATATCCACGTCGGGAGCTTCGGGCAGTACCGCTACGGTAATGGTGCTTGTATGGATACGTCCCTGACTTTCCGTATCGGGTACGCGCTGAACACGGTGAACGCCGCTTTCAAACTTAAACTTACTGTATGCGCCGTCCCCTACTACCATAAACGAGCCTTCTTTAAGTCCGCCCAATTCGTTTTCCTCTATATCTATTTCCTCTATCTTCCAACGGTTTTTTTCCGCAAACATATAATACATACGACGGATTTCGTTGGCGAACAACGCCGCTTCCTCTCCGCCGGCGCCCGCGCGCAATTCTATAATAACGTTTTTATCGTCGTTTGGGTCTTTGGGCAGCAGCAATACCTTTAAATCGGCAAGCAGCTGCTCGCTTAACGCTTTTTGTGCATTGATATCCTCGTGTAGCAAAGCCAACATTTCCTTGTCCGTCTCTGTGCCGACAAGTTCCAAATTAGCTTCCAGTTCCTGCTGAGTACGCTTGTAATTGGTATAACACTCCACTATCGGGGTAAGCGAACTGTGCTCTTTGACAAGTTTTTTCCAACTATTATTATCCGCAATGATTTCCGGCTTTGATATTTCCTCGGTAAGGTAATCGTACCGAGCTACGATTTTGTCCAGTTTATCCGTCATTTCTACCTCTTCTTTTTATCGTTTTTAAGCGTTGCGATGACAATTCTGTCATTGCCGCCGTAATCTTTTAAAACTTCCGCATCAAACTTATCTGCTAGCAGCTCTTTTACGGATTCGCCCTGATCGTAGCCGATTTCCAAAACCAACAAACCCTTCTTTTTTAAAAACTTAGGCGCGCGTTCTGCCAAAATGCGGTAAAAGTTCAGTCCGTCCTTGCCGCCGTCCAAAGCGATATGCGGTTCGTAGTTTTTAACGCTGTCGTCAAGCGTATTTATAACGTCCGTTTGGATATAAGGCGGATTGCAAACAATCGCGTCGCAGCGTCCGCACAGATTGTTAAACATATCGCTGCGGATAAAGTCAACTTTGGCTTTATTACATTTGGCATTGTATCTAGCTATATCCAAAGCCTCCTTAGATATATCCGCAAGAGTTACGGTTGCGCCCGTTTCCAATGCGGCGGTAATGCCCAGAACACCGCTGCCGCAGCAAAGATCTAAAACAGTGCTTTTTTTGTTAAGCCGTTTTACCAACTGTTCGCACACCAGTTCGGTTTCCTGACGGGGAATTAGCACGTCTTTACTAAGCCTAAACGTCCGTCCGTAAAACTCGCAGGCGCCCACCACGTACTGCCACGGTTCGCCGTTGTTTAGACGTTCGCTCATTTTACGCAAACGCACCGTCCATCCGAAAGGCACTTTAACGTTGGGTTTGTTTAAATCCTCTAGCTTAATATTAAGCATTGCGCAAGTAAGCCACTCTACGTCATTTACGCTGCCGCCGACGTACTTGGCAATGCCGCTTTCCGTTACACGCTCGATAAACTCCTTAATCGGCAGCGGTTCGGGAAATTTGACTTCCGCAATACTTTCGTCCGCGTCCATATCGAGAACAGCTTTAAAAGACGTAATTGCAACCTGACACATCTCGTCGTCCGGTTCGCGCGTGGTTAAACGCTGAAACTGTTTGCCTAGCCACTTTAACGGACGGAAAAGTACAAAATTACTGTTGGCAAGCAACATAAGCATTTCGTAACTGACACCCGCCGTCAGAGGCAGCAGCGCAATTTTAAGCAACGCTCTAAGCCACCACCTTTCCAAAAACAAAGTAAAGTGACACGCCGCGCATATAACGTCCAGTATCATCATAAGAATAATAGACAAAACAACCACAAAAACAATAAAACTTGTTCCGCAGCGGTCGTGATAACGGCTGCACTTCCGTACGTTTTCTACCGTCAAATCCATTTCCGCTTCAAAGCAGGCGATTGTTTTGTGTTCCGCGCCGTGATACATAAACAGGCGCTTTATTTCCTTCATTCGCGATACTGCCCACATATACGCAATCAGTATTCCCATTTTGCACACGCCCTCTATAAGAGATTTAAGCCACACCCAGTTGACGTCGCCCGTATCTAACTTTGCAAGAGCAAAAATACCCGCGGTAATTCCGGTAGGCAGCAGCACAAACAAGCACAGTGCCAACGCAATGCCCAGTACGGTAGATACGCCCATAAGCAGTCCCATACCTTTACCGCTGACGTCTATTTCCTCCTCCGCCATAACTTCGGCGGATTTACTTATAATTCTAGTGCCCGCTATCATCGAGGTGACAAGACTTACCACTCCTCGGACAAACGGAACCTTTTTATACCAAGGTTTTTTTGCGGGCAAACGGGTCGTTTCCAAACGAATTTCGCCCATTTCGTCGCGCACCGCCAGCGCCATACTTTGCGTACCGCGCATCATTACGCCTTCGATTACGGCTTGCCCTCCTATTTTTGTCTTCATAACTTCTCCCTGTCGGCTAATGTACAAAAAACTTTGCTTAGCCATTATTTATTATTGTATCAAAAAACGCTTTTTTGTACAAGTGTTTTAAGCGATACCGACATAATATGAAATTAAGTTGAAAGATCAAGCGAATGGTTTAGGCGTTCCAATTGACGAAATAAATTAAAAATCGTGACTCCTTTGCAGAATCGCGGCTTTTTTGCCGTATAATTGCGTTGACTGAACAAAGCAATTCAATGCAAACACAAATAAATACGCTTACGCAATCTTTACAAGCAATCAAACTATTGAAAAAATGACATAGAACAACTGCAAGCGGTTGACTTTTAAAATACGAAATCCGTAAAACTGTTTTCAAATCGGCATAAAACCGTACCGTAACAACATATATGTTTGTAAATCGTTAAAAGCGATTGACATACTATGTTATAAATTATATAATTTACAGTTGTACGGAATAATTATTTTAGAGGAAACATAATGGATACGAAGGAATACTTGTTATTTATGGACGTATCGGGAGACGTAATGCAAAATTACATCGAGGACAAAAAAGTAGAACTCGTCCCGATGGAATTTATTATTAACGGCGAGTCGCGCCTATACACAGGCAAACCCGACGGAATAGACGTTGTGGAATTTTACAAACACGTAAAAGCGCGCGCCGACATAAAAACAACGCAAATTACTCCCGCAATATACGAGGAATTTTTTGAGCCTTACCTTTCCAAAGGAAAATCGGCGCTGTATTTATGTTTGTCCAGCGGATTGTCGTCCACTTTTCAATCGGCTTGCACCGCAGCAAAAAACCTAAAAGAAAAATATCCCGATACCGAATTGCTGGTTGTCGACACTTTGCGCGCCACCGCTTGCACCGGAATACTGTGCGAAAAAATGATAGAAAATTACGAAAACGGTATGGCTTTGCGCGACAATTATTACGACTTGGAAGTATTTAAGTATAAGCTGGACGCCTGCGCCTGCGTAGACGATTTAAACGCATTGCAACGCGGCGGACGCATAGGAAAAGGCGCGGCAATAATAGGCACAATGCTGGATATTAAACCGTTGATTACATTTACTCCCGACGGAAAACTGCGAAACTGGGGCAAACAGCGAGGACTTAAACTGTCAATTAAAAAACTGGTTGAATTTTATATGCAAAACGCCGACCTCAACGATACGCGGCCGCTGTATATCTGCCACGCGGACGAATTGCGCAACGCCGAAGAATTAGCGGCAAAAGTAAAAGAAGCAAACCCAAACTGCCAAATCAAAATCCGCTTGCTGTCCCCTATTATCGGCGCACACTTAGGTCCGGGCGCGGTTGTTTTGGGATACGTCAAGTAAAAAATTCAAATATAACAAAACTTATTAATTTAATTAATCCGCCTTAAAAAGTTTCAGGCGGATTATTTTATGAAAAAATAACTTTATTTATAAGCAATCGCCCCTCCCCAAAAAAACAAACCGTTAAATATATCCAAAACATGTTCCGTTGTTAACTGCGTATATTGCAGTAAAATATTGTTAATCCTTAAATCATAGATAACCCTTATATTCAACAGTAACAACCGTAAACGTAAGGCAATACGAGGTATTTTAACTTAAATCGGCAAAATTAGCCTATTAAAACACGGCTGTTTAGTTTACAATATTCGGGTGTATAGGAGGTAAGCATGAAAGTAAACGTAAACGAAGACTGCATAAGCTGCGGCTTGTGCGTTAATATGTGTCCCGACGTATTTGAGATTAAAGAGGACGGACTGTCCCACGCAGTGGGCGACCCCGACTGCTGCAATGCCGAAGTGGAAGCCGCCGCCGAAGCCTGTCCTACAAGCGCAATAGAAATCGGTTATTAAGAGCAAGACAAAAAATTCCGTGCCTGAAAACAGGGACGGAACTTTTGTTTTTACCGTTAATAATACGGCATTTTAACATATATGGTTTTAGGACAGTTATTCTAAGAAATGTTTCGTCAAAACGTACTTAAAGTGTTTCGGTACGGTTTTACACGCTTTTTCTCGTCTTACGTAGCATACCGTCTGCCGAAACTACTGCGTACCGAAAAATTACAGTATATGCAAAAATACGTTATGCGGAGAAAGCGGTACCGAATACACAACGATACAGAATACGGCTAGATTGCGCAATATGCGCTTATTCGGCCAGCATAGTTCGGCGGTATATTAAAATCCGTTCATTGCAGAAAATATGTTATTTCCCGTTGTGGTGGTTGTCGTTGTAGTAGTAGAATTATTTCCGCAGCAACGGTTATGAAAATAGCAATTAAGCAACAAAATTACAAATGCTATTATCAATCCGTTTGTAAGCGACAAACGGTTGTCCTTATCCAAAACGGCGTACAACAGAAGCAAATACAGTAAACTTGTTGTAATATTCATAGAAAATCCCCTTTGTTTTTACAAACTTTGTTTTTTTACTACAATATGCGTCAACATTTTTAATTGTGCATATTGTAGTATTTATTTTGTAATAAAGTACAAGCCCTTTTAGATACATAAACTTTGCAAAACGCATTTACCGCTGCATTTTGCTTTATTCGGCATATTATCAAACAATTCTGCTGCAAAATTACAGCAGCAAAGTTTTGACCGTTTCTGCGCTTAAAAACAACGTAACAACACGCTTTTATTTTAAAACTTTTAAATTACACTGTGTCGGTACTGACAAGTTTTGTGTTTAAATTTGAAATACGCTGCGTTATACAATGTAATTTTATTCAAAGGGAGGAAAATTATGCTACAAGCCACGCCTCAAATATTAGACGATTTAGACTGTTATCTGCCGGACGAACTGACGACGCGTAAAATTGCCCGTTTTTTTTCGCTGCTTGCCGATCCGTCCCGCGTCAAACTGCTTTCCGCCCTTGCAATAGCTCCGCTGTGCGTTACGGATTTATCAAATATTTTAAAGATGAACCAAACAACCGTATCGCACCAGCTGCGTTTACTGCGAGACACCGACGTTGTTGTATGCGAACGTCAAGGCAAAATACTCAAATACAAAATTGCCAATCCTAAAATTAACGAAATTCTGCTTGTCGGCGTAGAATACTTAGGGTATTAACTTAAAAACGCTTAACAAACGTCTAAAAATATACTAATATATAATAAACCGACGCGGCTTTAATATTGTTTTTAAGTTTACATTAATAATTTAATGTAAGAATATGCTTTGTTAAAAGGAAGTAACAATATGTATAAAAATTTTATTTTTGACGTTTACGGCACGCTCGTAGACATTCACACAAACGAGTACGATTTAAGCACTTGGCAGAAATTAGTTAACACTTTGTCCTTTTATGACGTAAACTACACAGCCGAAGAACTTAAAGAAACATACTTTATGAGCTGCGATCTTCAAATGCGTTTAGGACAGAAAAATTTTAAACATCCCGAAGTGGACGTTGTGGAAATTTCCAAACACATTTTTGAAAACAAGGGCAAAAAAGCGACAAAGACCCTTGCCACGCATTTAGCGCAGGAATTCCGCGCATTCAGCACCGAAAGGTTACGCGTATATCCCGACGTGACGGAAACGCTGAAACAACTTAAACGGGCGCACAAAAAGCTGTTTATTTTATCCAACGCGCAGCGTTGTTATACAAAACCGGAACTGGAAAAGCTGGGGTTACTTAAATATTTTTCCGGCGTAATTTACTCGTCCGATTACGGCTGCGCAAAGCCCGACACAAAGTTATTCGATATTGCTTGCGAAAAATTTAAAATCAACAAGCAGGAATCAATTTATATCGGCAACGACCCAAAAACAGACGTTGACGGAGCTAAGGCTTCTAAAATAGACTGTCTATGGATTAAAAGCAACTTAACAGACTACGATGCAAAACCTAAATTCTCGCCTAAATATACCGTAGAAAACGGCGACTTTAAGGAAATAGCCCGACTGCTGTTAAAAAAATAATAACGGTTTTATTTACAGTTTTTAAAATCTCAAAAATACAATAAACGTCCCTCGTTAAAAATATCTATTATATAGATTTTTTGCGGACAAATAAATAGCGCACTGTCTTCGCAATCGAAGACAGTGCGCTATACTTTATTAAAGATCGTAAAAGATAAATTGAAATTTATCTTTTTGTAGATAATTCTTCGTAACTCTTATCGTTAAATCCCCAACCGAGTAATGACAGAAATTTGAACCGCTCGTCGTTATAAACTTCCGCCAAACTGTTTATGTCGAGTTTGAAATTTTTTGGCAGACCTTTTTTAACTTTTATTATAACTTTTACTGTTTTATCGGCGGAGTTTTTAAGCAACTCAACCATGTGTTCATAATCTCCGTTGCAATACATTTTTGAATCTTTCAGTTCATACCAAGAATAACAATATTTTTTCTTCCCAAAAATATTCCCGTATGCCTCAATATCAATATATCCGCATTCTAAATCAGCAGAACTCTCAATAAATCTAAACGGTAACCTTATTTCCTCATAGGTCGGTTTTGTAAAAAACATCGTAAAATCTCCTCCGCCAAATTAAAATTTACATATTTTGTTTATTAAATTTGCTCAATGCGTTTTTGTATGATGCAATAAATATAACTCACGTCGGGTTCGCCATCGATAGCGATAAATTCATCACAGTCAGGCTCGGATTTGCTACAACCGAGTGCAAGTTCTTTTTTATCAATTTGTATATCTAAGAAATAATCTTTATGTTTGGCTTGAATACTAAAATATTTAATATCATCAAACCAATCTATATGAATTTCTATTTTTGACAACCCTATCTTTTTTAGTTCTGTTATCAAATTACCTGATAAATAGTCTTTTAATATTAAATCAAAATTAGATAAATTATCTTCTCGTTCTTTCAAATAATTAGCTATCTTTTTCTTTTTTCCAATCAACATAAGTTTTTTTCCATTAAATTACTGTTTATATCGTACATAAATAACTTTTTTTAACAGTACAACACTATTAGCGTGATACGATGTAATAACAAGTGGTTCGTAGTAGTTAGCGGTCATTAAATGTAGTTAATTGTTGTTGCGTATGTTATTATATAACACACACGAACAACATTTACCGCAATATTTAACCGCTAACGTGATGTGTTGTATAATATTAGTTAGCAGTAGTTAATAGGTGTTAAACGTCGTTAGTTGTAGTTATTTATGTTATTATATCGTACACGAACATACTTTCTACTAAATACGTTGTTCATCGCGTGATACGATGTAATAGCGAGCAGTTAATAGCAGTTAGTCGTAGTTAAACGCAGCTAATTGTTGTTCGTATGCTATTATAGCATAGCCGTAACAAAAAAGCAAGGACGACAAAACCGCTCTTGCTTTAATTCCTATGCAATACACTGTTACGAAAGGCGTTTGTTATTTAACCAACGATACTTTTTATTTTATTTACACACCGCGCAGCTCGGCTGTCGGCACATATTTACGCACTATTTGCAAATACCGTTCCATCGTTTCCGCATCGCAGCCGATTGTAGACGGATCGATTAAATCGCCGCTGTTTACAAACATTTGCAAATACAGTCTTTTTGCGCCTTTAAGACGTTGCGCCATATCTTCTATGCTGTGTTCGTCGTGCAAGTTGCCCGTTACGGTAGTTCTAAATTCGTAATCCGCCGCGCCGCTTTTAAGGTATTCTACCGATTGCGCAACTTTGTCCAAATCCGCAGCGGAACAGCCCGCAGTTTGAGTATATCGCTCGAAGCTGTTTTTTACGTCCATAGCCACATAGTCGATAAGCCCCATATTAACAAGTAATTTCAGTCTGTCGGGAAATGCGCCGTTAGTATCCAACTTTACAGAGTAGCCCATTGCCTTTACCCGACTCAAAAAGTCCTCTACGCCGTGTTGAATTAACGGTTCTCCGCCCGTTAAGCACATACCTTCCAACACGTTTCTGCGTTTTTGCAAAAAGCGCAGCGCTTCCTCTGCAGTAATTTGCGCGCCGTTATTATTACCGCAAACCAGCAAGTTATTATGACAAAACGGACAGCGGAAATTGCAGCCTACGGTAAATACAGTACAAGCAACTTTTTCGGGATAGTCTAACAGCGTTAAATTTGTTATACCGCCAATAATCATATCCGCACCTTACTTATTACGTAACGCGCAAAGTTCTTTTGCAATACCGCACGCCAAACGTACGTTGTTATAAACAAGCTGAATATTTGCCGACAAACTTTCTCCGCCCGTCAAACGCTGAATTTTATCCAACAAAAACGGAGTTATTTCTTTTCCTGATATACCCGACTTTTCCGCCTCGTCCAACGCTTTTGTTATGTTGGAATTTATATAGTCCGCATCCATCGCGTATTCGTTTGGGATAGGATTTACAATCAACATACCGCCGTCCAAATTTAAGTCCTGTTTTGCAAAGTATGCTTTGGCAATTTCCGCAGGAGTTTCCATACGGTAATCCGTTTTAAAGCCGCTGTGCTGCGTATAAAAAGCGGGCATTTCGGCGGTTTTGTAACCTATTACCGGCACGCCGCGAGTTTCCAAACACTCTAACGTCAAGCCGATATCCAGTATAGACTTTGCGCCTGCGCATACTACCGCTACGCTTGTCTGCGCCAGTTCGTCCAAATCTGCAGATATATCCATTGTTTTATCCGCATGGCGGTGCGCTCCGCCTATACCGCCCGTTGCAAAAACGTCTATGCCTGCAAGTCGGCAGGCATACATTGTGCCCGCAACCGTTGTTGCGCCGTCTAAGCCCTGCGCAATTACAATAGGCAAATCGCGGCGAGATACTTTAACGACCGACGTTCCCTTTTTGCCCAAAAGTTCTATTTCGTCATCGGTGCAGCCTATCGTCAGCACGCCGCCTATTACCGCTATAGTTGCGGGTATACATCCGTTATCGCGCACTATCTGCTCTACTTTTTGCGCCGTTTGCACGTTTTGAGGGTACGGCATACCGTGAGAAATAATTGTAGACTCCAACGCCACAACGGGACGGTTATTTGCCAACGCCTCCGCAACGCAAGGCGCAATTTTTATTGTTTGCATATCTTACCTCGGCTTTAATAGTATTTTTATTTATTATCCACTAATGCCGTAAATTTGTCAATGATAATTTGCGTGTATAAAATTATCATTAGTTTATTTACTTTTGTTGCAAATTAGCGTATAATAATTATAATGCAAAATGTGGTTTTGCGGATAATTTGACTTTTATTACGCTATTTTAAAGATTAAAGTCAGCCTGCGCAAATTGTATTTTATTGCCGTATTTTACAAAAAAATACTAGGCAAGCAAACGTCGGCGCAATATAATTTCCGCATTAATACAGTAACGTTATTGGGAGGAAGCAATGAGAAAAACCAAAATTATCTGTACTTTGGGTCCCGCCAGCAGCACTTACGATCAATTAAAGAAAATGGCGCTTGCGGGAATGAACGTAGCGCGCATAAATATGAGCCACGGCGTATACGAGGAGCACCAAGCCAAAATAGATACGGTAAAAAAAGTCCGCAGAAGCCTCGGCGCGCCTATTCCCATTATGATAGACACAAAAGGTCCGGAAATTCGCATCGGGACGTTTAAAAACGGCAAAATAGAAGTTTGCGAGGGTATGAAATTTGCGTTTGTAAACACAGGCGAAGTAGGCGACGAAACTAAAGTGTCCATAACTTACAAAGATTTGCACAAAGACATAAACGAGGACTCTACAATACTGCTTAACGACGGTTTGCTTGTGTTTAAAGTAACGTCTATCGAAAAGGACGGCACTATCCACACCGAAGCGCAAAACTCCGGAATACTATCCGACCGCAAAGGACTGTTTGTACCTGACGTAAAACTAAATATGCCGTTTTTGTCCGAACAAGACAAACGCGACTTGGACTTCGGCATTAAAAACGGAGCGGAAATGTACGCGGCAAGCTTTGTGCAAGACGGACAAAGCGTAAGAGATATACGCGATTATCTTACAAGCCACGGCGCAAAAGACGTTTGTATCGTGTCCAAAATCGAAAGTCAAAGCGGCGTAGACAACATAGAGGAAATAATTGCCGAATCAGACGGAATAATGGTTGCACGCGGAGATTTAGGCGTGGAGCTGCCCTACGAAAAACTTCCCGCAATACAAAAAATGCTTATTACCAAAAGCCGTATGCAAGGCAAGTTTGTTATTACCGCTACCGAAATGTTGGAAAGTATGGTGACTAAATTACGCCCCACCCGCGCGGAAATAGTAGACGTTGCAAACGCAGTATACGACGGTTCCAGCTGCGTAATGCTGTCGGCGGAAAGCGCAGTAGGAATTAATCCTCCCAACACTATCGCCACTATGGCGCGTATTGCGGAAGAAGCGGAGCGCAACATCGACTACAAAAATATGTACACGGCGTCCCCCTTTACTTTGATGAACAACACCGACGCGATTTCTCACGCCACGGTAAACACGGCTTTCGACATCAATGCAAAAGCCATTGTAGTCTACACCGCCAGCGGAGTATCCGCGCGGATGGTTTCCAGATTCCGTCCCGAAGCGCCTATTGTTGCAATGACAAACAGCGACAGAGTGTACCACCAGTTATCCCCCAGTTGGGGAGTAATACCCACAATCTGCCAAACGTTCGATAACACCGACGATATGTTTATAAATGCGGAGGAAACAGTCCGCCGTTTGGGGCTGGCAAAAGAAGGCGACAATATCGTAATAACCGCGGGCGTGCCTTTGGGCAAAAAAGCAGGCACAAACCTTATTAAAGTAGGCCGCTTAACAAACGACTGAAACAATCTTTCTTTTGTACTATTTTGTAATAAAGAAATAATATTTTAATGCATATAAAAAGCTGTTGACGATTTTAAATTTGTCGGCAGCTTTTTTGTACAAAAAGTCCCGCCGATATAGGCGGGACAAAACTTACGTTTATTATTTATTAATTTTGGACCTCTTTACAAAAAAGCGCAGAAGATACCACAAAATAACCAAAACCTGCAATGCCGCGCCTGCAACATAAATTATCCACGCGTTCGGCGCAACGCCCAACAACGGACACAAAACCACGTTAATCAGCACGCACACGCACCACACCAACGCAGATACGGACAACGCCTGCATCCATAGTCTGCCCCAAATACAACTGAATACCACAAGAACGATCATCGATATGGGCAGCGCCACAATATAAGCGTACTCTGCCATAGGCAAAGTGGGATCGATAATCAAACCGATTGCCATACTTATCGTTGCGACAAACCATACCAACCCAAAAGATAACAGCGTAACCAGCCAGTGTTTGGCTTTGCGAGTTTTAGTGTTCGGCTTAGACGGTTTTTCGGTAGGCATTATCAAAAAGTCGTTTACCGTAACGCCGTAGATATCCGCTATCGCTTTAAGCACCGAAACGTCGGGCATACCTTCGCCGCGCTCCCATTTGCTTACGGCTTTATCGGAGTAATTAAGTTTATCCGCAATTTCCTGTTGAGTATACCCCGCATTTTTGCGGTAAGCAACCAAGTTATGCGCAATAATATCTTTAAGTTCTTCCATACAAGTATTTTACCATATAAAGGTGCTTTTTTCAAGCGTATTAGTATCAATTTTGCAACTCTACTCACAGTAGAGTGCACATTTTTTGCTCTATTTTAGCGATTTGACAGCGTAGACGCCGGCGAAAGGAAAGTAGGTAAACATTTGATTTGTTCCGGTGTATAATTTTCGTAGACTATTCGTCGGGTTTATCCGCGATCTGCAATCTTTAATTTATACCTATGCATACAGTAGGTACGTATTAAGCCGATTGCCGTAATTTTTTATCGTAAAGGAGAAAAAGATGTTTACTTTAACTTGCGAATCTACAGCCGATATTCCTATAAGCCACCTTGCAAAACGTCAAATTTGCGTGCTGCCATACACATATTGTCTGGACGACGTGGAATACGTTGACGATATGGGCGAATATAACGGCAGAACAAATTTTTATAAACTGTTAAAACAAGGCAAACGCCCTACAACCTCCCAAATTAATGCGGAAAGATACAAAAACTTTTTCCGTCAGCAGCTTTATCAAGGGGATTTAATGCATGTAGCGTTCGACTCGGGATTATCCAACTCCGTATACAATGCTTTTTACGCTGCGGAAGAATTAAAAAAAGAATTTCCCGACCGCCGCATTGTGGTAATCGACTCCACCTGCGGATGCCTTGGATACGGCATTTTGGTTGATATGCTTGCCGATATGCGGGATAACGGCGCAACCTTCGACGAAATGTACGACTGGGCGCGTGACAATAAAACCAAAATACACCATCAGTTTTTTTCCACAACGCTTACGTACTACCGCCGCAGCGGACGTGTAAGCGGACCCGCGGCTACACTGGGCAACATTTTGCACTTATGCCCTATTCTGCGGCTTAACAGAGAAGGCAAAATTATTGCCTATGCAAAGACTATGGGCACAACGAAAGCAATTGCAAAGACGTTGGAAGAAATTGCCGCGCACGTACAGGACGGCGCAGACTACAACGGCAGAATGTGGATAGCGCACAGCGATTGCCCAGATACGGCGTCTAAGGTTTTGGAGCAGTTAAAAACGATATACGCCAAAGCCGACGTACGGCTGTTTGAAATCGGTCCAGTAATCGGTTCGCACTGCGGCGCAGGCACCGTTGCCGTGTACTTTATGGGCGACGAACGCATTGAGTAAAAAATATACAATACAAAAGGCGGAGAACATAAACAGTCTCCGCCTTTATTGTTTTAGAGTAATTTAACATTGCATTACGGTTTTAAACGCAAATAGTAAAAATTATATAATTGTTCTCCCGAAGGTACGGAAAAAAGCTCTTTACGCATTTGTTCCGTATCGTAAGGCACTTCAATACGTTCGTAGTTCCAAAATTCTTTACCGTAAGTAATTATAATTCCGCGCGCATATGGTCGGGGATGACAACCGACGCTGCCTACGTCCACGTACAGCTTACGTCCCTTAATGTCGCACGGCTCGTGTTTATGCCCGAAAAACACCGCGTCGCAATCGGCGTTGTCAAACAATTCGTCATATTTTTCCGCAGAGGGATGTACTGCTTCCATTTTTTTAAAAATACATTTATCGGCACTGAGCGGACCGTCAAAAAAAGCATAATGAGTAAACATGACTTTTTGTGCGCCAAGCATGCGCGTAACGTAAATGGGGAAGTTACCGACCGCCTTACGGTGGTTTTCGTCCATAGTTGAAAACACATACCGTTTATGTTCGCTCGGCACGTGCGACTTAAAACGCAATTCGATTTGGTTTAACAGAAAATCTCTATCGTGATTACCCAACAATAAAGTCGTATCGGGTCTGTTGAGCAAAATTTCCAAACACTCACGCGAACGTGCGCCTATATTAACAACGTCGCCGGTATGCATAATTTCTTCGCACCCTTGCCTGTCAAAATACGAAAGGATAGCATTTAGCGCTTGCAAATTTCCGTGAATATCGCTTATTACCCCTATTTTGCCCATTATTACTCCCATACAATAACAAAATTTAAAACACAATTATATTAAGCGTTTAAATTTATAGACAAAACACAAAAGCTTTTTCCCGAAATTACCGTTCGGGCAAAAGCCTTTGCGTATTATTTATTTACGTATACTAAATACGTTTTTTATTTTTAACAAGATTTAACGCGCGGTTTACAATATCGTCAACCGACAATCCGTAATCGCGTTTTAAATCATCCAAACCGCCCACTTGCGTAAGCTTATCGCGCACTGCTGCCGCATCGCACAGTGTCGGGCATTTTGCCGACAGCGTTTCCGTTACAGCGCCGTACAAACCGCCGTGAATACTGTGATTTTCTACCGTCAACACGCATCGCGTTTTTTGTGCGGACTTAATTACCGCTTCTTCGTCCAAAGGCTTAACCGTATGCACGCTTAACAATTCCGCCTCGACGTTATGTTGTTCGTGCAGAATTTCGGCGGCTTTCAAAGCGTCAAACAACATAGCCCCGCTTGCTATAACCGTAACGTCCTTGCCTTCCCGTACAAAATCCGCCTTGCCGAACTCAAAATTATAGTTATCGTCCCAATACGTTTCGCTTTGCTTACGTGTAAAGCGCAAATACATATTGCCTTTATGTTCCGTAATGTACGGCAGAGCTTTAACAAGCTGAACTCCGTCCACAATGTCCAACACGGCAATATTACACAGCGCGCGCAAGCTTGCTACGTCTTCAAAACACATATGCGTACCGCCGTTGCTTGTAGTTGTAACGCCGGGGTCAAAACCTATTATACGCACATTCTGTTCCGAATACGCCATAGAAACGGCAATTTGGTCGTATATTCTACGAGTGACAAACGGCGCAAAACTGTGTATAAACGGAACAAATCCCTGTGCGGACAAACCTGCCGCGATACAAGCCATATTTGCCTCTGCAATACCGCAGTCTATGCATCTGTCGGGAAACTCGGTATACAACGGCTTTGTTCCGCCTGCGCCTGCCAAATCGGCGTCAAGAATTACAATTTTATCGTTTTGTTTCATCAAGCGGGAAAGTTCCGCAACGTACATTTTTCTCAATTCCATTATTCCGTCCTCCCCTATTTCAGTTCTTCAAGCGCTTTTTTGTATTGCTCGGCATCAACGGTTGTGCTATGCACGCCGACGCCCATAGTCTCGTAAAAACTTACGCCTTTGCCCTTTACGGTATCCAGTACTATACAGTGAGGCGCCCCCGCGTCCGCTTTGGCAATACATATTGCATTGTCTATTGCGGCGTGGTCGTGTCCGTCAACGCGGCTTGTTTCAAAACCGAAAGCCTTAAACTTTGCCTCGATATCCTCTATGTTCATAACATCCTTAGTAAGCCCGTCTATCTGCATTTTGTTGTTATCTACAAACACAATCATATTGTCAAGCTTTTTGTTGGCGGCAAACATAGCTGCTTCCCAGTTTTGACCTTCCTGTAATTCGCCGTCGCCCACAATAACGTAAACGTAACCGTCGCTATGCTTGATTTTTTCGCCCAAGGCAAGTCCGCAAGCGCAGGACAAGCCTTGTCCCAAACTTCCCGCCGTCATATCCACGCCGGGGGTCAGATTGATATTGACGTGACTGGGCAGACGCGTACCCAAAATATTTAAAGTGTCCAACCACTCCATAGGAAAAAATCCTTTTATCGCCAACGTTGCATAAAGCGCGGGTCCGGAGTGGCCTTTGCTTAAAACCAAACGGTCGCGTCCTTCCTTTCGCGGGTTGGCGGAATCTACGCGCATATGGTTGGCATACAACACTGCCAACACGTCGGCAATAGACAAACTTCCGCCTACGTGTCCCGACCCTTGCGAATGGATACAACGCAGGGTTTCGCGCCTAATTTGTTTGCTGAATTCTGCAAGATTCATAATATATGTCTCCTAAATTTATTTTTTATTATATACGGCTTAAAGCCGCAGAGCATACAAAGCATAAAGTTTCAGCAGCGTTATGTACGCTGTAAAAAATTATTTTAGTAAACTGCCCGTACGTTTATGACAGGTAAAGTATATTACCTGTCCGTGCTCGGCAACGGATTTAAGTAAGTCTGTTGCGCGCACAAAGTTGTTTTCGTCAAAATTTACAAACGCGTCGTCCGCTATCATAAACGGAATTTGTCCGTCGTACAGCAATTCCGCCAACGCAATCCTAAAACACAGCAACGTTATTTCTCTTATCCCGCGAGAAAATTCGCCCATAGGCTTGGTCTGCCCGTCTTGACGTATCTGCACCGTAAAAGAGCGGTCTATAATAACATCGTAATCGCCGTTTGTTACTTGACGCAAAAGCTGTCCGCAGCGGCTGCACAGTCGGGGCAGATAACTTGCCGACAGTCTGTCCTTAGCATCGGCAAGCAAAGAAGAAACAACCCCCGCAACATAGTACTTCTTTTCTGCTTCGGTAATTTGTGCGTTTATTTTTTCTATCTGTTCCTTAGGCGCAATGCTGTCAAAATTAAGACTTTGCCCTTCCTGCGTAAGCCGACCTTCTTCGCCCGCAAGACAGGCAAATTGCTCGGCGGCAGTTTCCAATTCCTTTTCGGCAACGTCTATTTCCCGCTGAAAAACATCCTCGCCGCCGTCTGTCTTTTTTACCGCTCCGCGCAAAGCGTCCAACTCGCGCTTATCGCCGTTATAGTCGCTGTAACATTTCCAAAACGCCTTAACTACCGCGTTGTAATCCAAATTATCCGTAAAAACATACTTGCCTGCAATACGAAAGTATTCGCTTACTAACGCGTCC
Organism: uncultured Christensenellaceae bacterium; assembly: GCA_910587795.1. Lineage (GTDB taxonomy): Bacteria > Bacillota > Clostridia > Christensenellales > CAG-314 > Fimimonas. The sequence continues at coordinate 22,555 of CAJUNH010000005.1, read as the reverse complement.
TTTTCGCCCGCGGGTAACGTCGCCGCGCCCTTTTTAGTAAAAGACACTATTGCTCCCGCAATTCCCAAAAGTATAAGTACAGAGCCGGACACAAAGTTCCACGGTTTGGGTATTACAAAATACATCGCAATACCTACAACCGCCAATACGCAAGATATTATCAGCCACATCATATTATGATAAATACGCGGTTTAACTACGTCTTTGACGTCGGCAATATCGTTTGCCAGCTTGTCCAAATGCTGTTTTGCATGCTCGATATCGCTTGGAACGCGGGCAATTCTGCCTTCCAGTTCGGCAATCTTTGCCAACGTCTGCCTGTCCGCTTCCGTCAAAGATTTAGAGGCAAGCTGATGTTTTAGTTTGTCCAGCGTTTTTTTACATTCCGTCTGCTTTGCCGCTATTGCGCGCTTTTCGGCGGTTATCTGGGCTAAGCGTTCTTCTATCTGTACGCTGCGGCGTTCGGCTTGCAGCGCATTACCCAGTTCCCGCTCCAAACGCATTTTTTCCACGTTCAGCCGATAAATTTCTCCGCCGTCGCCGCGCTCGAACTTTAAATTTTTGCGATATTCGCGTATGATCTTTTGCGTCTTATCGTAGTCCACTTCGCTGTTTTCCACTAAATTAGCCAACTTTGCTTCAAAGTTGTCGTTAGAGTAAAGTTCCACCGCCTCTTGCGGGAAATATGCCGAACGGTCGTAACTGTCCGCCGTTAATCCCAACAAATATTCGCCTATCGAACAGCTGATATTTATCGGCTTATTTGTGTTTGCGTTTAAAAACAGCATTTCTTCGCCGCGTGCTGTTTTGCCGAAAAACCGTTCGATACGGTAAATTTCTCCGTTATGCTCCACCGTCATACTGCCGCCGAACTTGTCGCTGACGCCCCAAGGGGCAAAACGCTGCGCGTCCACGCCGTTTTTTGTACGCGAATACGCAAATCCGTACAGCATTGCGCGAATAAAATTTGCAAGTGTAGTTTTGCCGAATCCGTTTACGTTTTCGATAACGTTTATACCGTTACGGAAAGTCAGTTCCACGTCCCGCAGTTTTCCAAACGCTTTAACCGAGAGGGAAAGTATACGCATATTAAACGTCTCCTCCCAAAACTTTAAGTCCGTATTTTAGTACGTCGGTGCGTAAAGCTTCGTCTTCTAGCTGCAAAGCAAGCTTAACAAATTCGCCCCGCAGCGACACTTCGGCGGTAAGTTCGGGAATATTATACGGTATTACGGTTTGATTAGTCGTACGCAAAGCAAAAAATCTGTTTTGCAGCACGTTGTTTGCCGCTATTTCCAAATGTAAACCGCTCTGCAATTCGCCGACGAAAACAACGTCTAAATAATTGCGCTTGCTTACTTCGTTTACTGCGTCGGCAATCTTATTTTCCAACGCGATATCGCTGCTTACGTTTGTAACGTCCACCTTTATCCGCTCGATACGGCGTATATACTGCTCTACAAATTTTATTTGTTTGTCCGCTGTGTCGATCAACACAAATCCGCTTTTAGACGGTTCGTCAAATCCGCGCGATTCCAACACTCCGCTGTAACACGCCTGCATATTGCCTACTTTATATCCTGCAAAGGCGTGTCGATGTCCTAACGCCGCATAATTTACACCGCTCTGCGCAAGAGATTTAAGATCGATCAATCCGTAACAGTCGTCCTCTACGTCGCCGTGCAAAACAACGATATTAAAGCAGTTTGACGGCAAACTAAGGCTTGCGTATTGCTCTCGGTCGTTGCCGCCCAGTTCGCGTCCGCATATCGTCACGCCGTCAAAATTAAAGTACGTCCAGTCTTTGCCGAAAAAGTTAATACGGGACGCAAGCTTTTTAAGCTTTAAGTACGGTTCGGCGCTGCCGTGATTGCCTTTCAATACAAACCACTGCGCTTTACTTGCGTTTACAATATCCGCTACGCTTTGTAACGTTTGCGCCGAGACGTATTCGCCGTCAAACAAATCGCCGGCAATTATTATCGCCGCAACGCCGTTGTTATCGGCGTATTGCGCCATATCCGCTACGGCGCGCAGCAATTCGTGACGGCGCACTGCCGAATCGCCCACCTGCGACAAGGGCGAATCCAAATGAATATCCGCCGTGTGAATTATTTTCATATGCGCCCCTCCTTTTTGCAATCTTGTCAGCCGACTGCTTAACTTATAATAATTATGTATTTATAATACCACACATTGAAAAATCTATCAATAATTATTTGCATACCGCAGATATAAATCACAATAGCCTTTTTAACAACGTAAAAATTAAACAGTAAAATATTTCGTCTGCGGTAGTCCGCGCAGACAAAACAACGTCGCATATGCACTTAATCTTCGTGCCTACTTACGATGGAAGGTTAATCGTAAAAGTCTATTCGACAGACATAAACTTATAGAATTGCAAACGGAATTATTGGAATAAGTCGTCAATAAAAATAAACAGGCAATGCATATCACCGCCGCCGAGCATAAGGCAACAGTTATTGTACAATTATAAAAACAGCAGCGTAATAAAAATGACCGCCGAACAGAAACACGGACTAATCCAAACGGTTAAGGCGGTAACACAAGCGACAAACAAGCCGATAGGTAACAAAAAAAACCGAATAAAAAAACAATAACAAATAAATACGAAAACGTGTATGGATAGTCGCCTTTAAAACGAAAAACGGAAACCGCCGAAGCAGAAAGGTACCGAATAAAATAAAACCATATAACGGCAATACAGCGGCTGCGTTATTTGCAACCGCTGTTTTTTATCAAAAAACCATTTTTTCGTTATCGCTAAACGTATATTCATATTTTTTATTACCGCTTTCATCCGTTATTTCACGAATATGAAACACGCCTGTCTTACCGTCTATTTCGTATTTAACTTTTATTTCGGATTTGCTGTTTTTGACCTCGCGTTCTACAACGTACTTTCCTTTCGTCGAACCGCTTCTAAATTCAAGTTCATACTCGGTTTCAGCTTTGCCGTCTTTGTTTTCCGTTTCAAATTCGACTGCGGTTTGTTCTAATAGTTCGCCGTTTGAAAAAATAGAATATACGTATTCTGTTTCCGTCTCGCCGTCTTCTGCAGAATATTCCTGTTCCATTTGAATGTAGGAAGTTTTATCGGTTTTGTCTGCATAAGCGCGGATTTTCAATTCGGTTTCCGTCTCGTCCTTTTCCGTTTCTTCCGAACGCTCGCCTTCGAGATAATAATCCACACCGTCAATAACCATCACGCCGACAAGTCGATATTCTTTTTCCGTTTCTTCGTCCTCGTCAGCAGACTCTGTTTTTTCAAGTGTTTCGGTATAATACATCGTATATGTTACCGTTTTGCCGTTAAAGTCTTTTCCCGTTATTGTCATTCTATCTTCGTAGGAATATTGAACATTCGTGTTCTTTTCGGTAACGGTAGAAATAATATCTTCGCCGAGAAAGCTGTCAAGAGCCGTAAAATATTCGTTAAATCTTCTTGCTTGCCGTTTTGCGTCGTCTTCCGGCTTATCGGCAACCGCATAATTTGACGTTGCATGGGCGACTTCCGAAAAAGATTGAATCGCACCTGTCTGCAAATTGTTTCCCAACAACCTTACGCTTGAAACCGCGCCCATTCCGTAAACGTCCTCTGCCGAAAGATGTATGTCAGTAGGAACCAACGGTTTGTTGCCTACTGTATTTAATGTAAACGACAATATCAAAACGAAACAAACAATAATAGACGTAATTACGCCAAACAACAAAAAAGGTTTTCGTTTGCTTTTTGCGGCTACAGCCGTATTGCCTTGACAGTATAATTCCAAATTGCGGTCGGAATCGTTAGGCAATAAATTTTCCGCCCACGCAGCCGTTTTAATTTTTTCAAGCGGATCTGGAACAAACTGTTCTGCTTCGTTTTTTAATCTTTTTTCTATATCTTTTTGTTTCATTTTAATAGCCCTCTTTTTCCAAAGCATTACGCAGTTTTAAAAGCGCGTTTTGATATTTCCAAGTAACGGTAGGTATCGGCATATCAAGCATTTGCCCGATTTCTTTCCTTTTATAACCGCAAGCGTTTACAAGCATTAAAATCAAAAACTCATCGTCAGCCAACAGCCGTTTTGCCAAGTCTGTTAATTCGCCGTATGTATCCTGTTCGCTTACGCCGAAAAGTGTAAGATTTTCATATTCATTAACCGGCTGTTCTCGCATGCGCAATTTTTTTATATTTAGAGCTTCGTTCTTTGCTATTTTAATTATCCAAGCGGAAGCGTTTGTTCCGAGCGTATAGCTTTGTATGCTTTTCAGTACGCGCATATATGTTGTTTGCATTACGTCTTCGGCAAGAGCTTTATCTCGCAAAACGGCAAGCGCCGCATAGTAAACGGACTTCCGCGTCTGATTATAAATTTCATCAAACGCGGAAGCGTCTCCGTTTATTAATTTTTTAATATATTTATCAAGTGCCACTTTTCATCTCCGAATATTCAGTATTAAAATTATACCAAATTTTCGAGCATTTCGTCAAACGTAAAACTTAATCGAATATCTGTTTGCTTCCGTCGCTGTAAGAATACTCGTATTGCTTATTACCGCTTGCATCCGTAATTTCACGGATATGGAACACGCCTGTTTTACCGTCTATATTGTACCTTACTTTAATCGACGTTCTATCGTCTTTTACTTCCCGTTCCACAATGTATTTGCCTTTCGACATTCCGCTTCTAAATTCAAGTTCATACTCGGTTTCAGCTTTGCCGTCTTTGTTTTCCGTTTCAAATTCGACTGCGGTTTGTTCTAATAGTTCGCCGTTTGAAAAAATAGAATATACGTATTCTGTTTCCGTCTCGCCGTCTTCTGCAGAATATTCCTGTTCCATTTGAATGTAGGAAGTTTTATCGGTTTTGTCTGCATAAGCGCGGATTTTCAATTCGGTTTCCGTCTCGTCCTTTTCCGTTTCTTCCGAACGCTCGCCTTCGAGATAATAATCCACACCGTCAATAACCATCACGCCGACAAGTCGATATTCTTTTTCCGTTTCTTCGTCCTCGTCAGCAGACTCTGTTTTTTCAAGTGTTTCGGTATAATACATCGTATATGTTACCGTTTTGCCGTTAAAGTCTTTTCCGTTTATCGTCATTTTCGTATCATATACGTAGTTGTTGTCGGTATTTGCCTCTGTAGCAGTAAGGATAATATCTTCACTTAGAAAGCTGTCGAGCGCTTTAAAGTATTCATTAAATCTTTCTGTTTGTTCTTTTACTTCTTGCTTGGAATTGTCGCCGACAGAAGATGTTAACAAAACGCCGGAAGCACGCGTTTGCGCGGTAGCACTAACCGCCGAAAAAGTTTTAACTGCACCTACGGATATACTGCTTCCCAACAATCTTACGCTTGAAACCGCGCCCATACCGTAAACATCGTTTGGCGAAGATAAAGCGTTTGTCTTTCCCTTGCGGGGACTTACGCATGCTGCCAATAACATAGACATTGCCATAGTTAAACATAAACCAATCAATAAAAATTTCTTTTTCACCGTTTTTTCCTCCTCGGTGTATTTTAAGAGTTTTTTTTTGCCCTTTCACTATATACAACAAAGCAAAAGCACGTTTTGTTGGCAGAAATAAAAAAATTTTTATTTTTTGTTTGTTTTTATAATAAAAAGCAAACCCGAACCACTCACTTAAAATAAGCAACCAATTCGGATTCGCCAATCATTTGGTACTCCCGGCGGGAATCGAACCCACAAAGCCTCCTTAGGAGGGAGGTATTATATCCATTTAATTACGGAAGCATATTTTATTTTGATAATGTTTATCGATTTTTGAAATCGATAAACCTGTTAAGGTATAAAAAAATGTAAATTCGTTTGAAGTAAGTCGATTTGACGCTTGAAACCCACTGAAAACATACCGTTTTAAGCTGTTTATCCTTAATATCGCGGACGGGCAAGCCCTTAGAATAAAACTGCGTTACCGATACGCCGCACACACACAAAATATTACATACTAATCATTCTTTCAATCTTGTTTTCGGTTGAAAAAACACGTCAATATATCCGTTTTGTACAAAAATACTGTTTTGTTATGTTTACGCTTGCATATACCGCAAGTTTAAAAGACGATATCTATCCGACCGAACTCTACAAACATATCCTCAGCCAGTATTTTATCAGTTTAAGCTATCTATTATTATACCATCGCACCATTGCCGTTGTCAAATTTTTGCCGACGGTATTCTACGGGAGTTATACCGAACTCTCTTTTAAACTGACGGTTAAAATACGACGCGCTTTTATAGCCTACGCTTAGCGCAATATCTTTTACACTTATTTCGGGATTTAGCAGTTTTTTGCGCGCTTCGGTAACGCGCACTCCGTTTAAATAGTCCACTACCGAACACCCGCAGTAACGCTTAAACAGTTTCATTGCGTAAAATTCGTCATAGTCCATAACGGAGGAAACGTCTCTTACCATTATTTGTTTTGGGTAGTTGGCAGACAAATATTCTACAGCGGTTTGCACGGCAAAGTGCTGTTTTTCGTCTTTTATATTAGAGCCCGTGCGCCCGTTACGTCTTTGCCCGTGAAGCTGTACCAGCATACAAAACACCGCGCGCTGCATTTGTTCGCGGTTGCAGCCGAACGAAAAAATCATATCGATTATATTTTGTACGTTATCGCCGCATAATACGGACGGTGCGTTTTTATCGTTAAAAAAGTGCAGATATTCACCTATTTTAACGTCGTCCGCACAATTAACGGACAGCAAACGCAAATCCGCTTTTACAAAATCCACCACCGGCGCAACGTCGCCCGTTTTACGGATTACGTGCAAAATAAACGGACGTACTATGTACAAGCAGTTACGCTGCATTTTAAAGCGTTCGCCGTTAATATAAATATCGCCGTCGCCCTCTACCAAACGGATCAATTCCGTTTCGTGATGCTTTGCCGCCGCGCAAAAATTAGGGTTAGGACGCTCCCACCCCCATTCGGCATAATCTACTTTACACGTTTTGTACTCCGTCATACGGTAATTATACAACAAAAACAGACTAAATTACAACTTAAAAATATTATTTTTAATGATATTTATATCGTACACGAATCAGCTTAACTCACACTAAACAACTAATCTCGTGATACGATGTAATAGCGCGTAGTTCAATGTAATTAGACGTCGTTAAGTGTAATTAACTGTTGGTATGTATGTTATAATATAACACACACAAACAATATATCGCAATATACTACTGTTTACGTGATGTGTTGTATAATAGTAGTTAGCAGTAGTTAATAGTTGTTAGACGCCGTTAATTGTTATTTGTATGCTATTGTAACGAACAACATATATCGCAATACGTTAACGTCAACGTGATACGATATAACAGCTAGTTATTAATAGCAGTTAGTTGTAGTTAAACGTCGTTAATTATTGTTCGTATTCTATTATAAAAAGGCATTTTTATCGTCAGTATAATAAAAACGAATATTTTATTGAATTAGCACTGCCGATATGTTAAAATATTAATGTTTAGACAGCTTACAGCATCTGTATTGCAGACATAACGCATAGAATTACGATTTGCAAGGAGAAAATTATGAGTAAACTAAGAAAAACAACGGCAATTTTCGTTTTGACAATTATTGTTTTGACCGTATGCGCAGGTTGCAGCCATCAACACAAATTCGATAAGGAATGGAGCTGCGATTATCAAAACCACTGGCACAAAGCTTTATGCGGCGATACAGCCGAAACTGCCGATAAAGGCGGACATATTTACGAAAACGACCTGTGCACAATATGCGGTTACAAGCGTGCGGCAACGCTGTCGCTGTTTACCGTAAACGGAAATTTTCACACCCAATTGCAGGCAATGTTTATTGCGGACAGCTACGACAACGCTTACTTATACGCCGACGGACGCGCAGAGCGCAGTCTGCCGCAAGATATAGGAATATACTGGAATTATCAACCCGAATCGCTGCCGTTGGAAAATTTAAAAGAGTTTAAACTTACTTTTTCCTGCGACAAAGGCAATATAAAATCCGTTGCGGTAACGCCAAATTTAAACGATAACGGCACATATTCCTACCAGCTTCAAAACCCCTACTTAAATGCAGCGTACGACGTGCAAGTACAAGCTATCGATAACGGCAACCAAATTATTACCGAAGATACAATACGTTTTACCACTACGGCAAACGGTCCGCGCAACGTTAAAATCGACGGAGTGACCAACGCGCGGGATTTGGGCGGATACGTAACAGATCAAGGCGAAATAAAACAAGGTTTATTATACCGCACCGCCAGACTTAACAAAAGCAATCAAACGCAAGTAACGGTAGAAATTACCGACGAGGGCATACGCACAATGCTAAACGACTTAAAAGTCAAAACGGAAATAGACCTGCGCGGACACGGAGACGACGAACCTGGCGCTATTACGCAAAGCGTGCTGGGCGACGGCGTAAATTATTTTCTTATTAAAATGGTGTACGGCTCCGATATGTTTAAGCGAAAAGAACACGTAAAACAAGCTTTTGACATCTTGTGCGACGAAAGGAACTATCCCGTATTTTTTCACTGTCACATAGGCACCGACAGGACGGGATTTATTGCATTTTTGTGTTTGGCGTTGCTGGGCGCAGACGAACAAACGATTTATACCGATTATATGTTTTCCAACTTCGGGCACATAGGAAGCAAACGCGATCCGCACAAAATTACTAACTACTTAAACGCAGTTGCCGAATACGACGGCAATACGCTGGCAAACAAAACCGAGAGCTATTTGTACGAGTGCGGAATAACTCCTCAGCAGATACAGGCGTTTAGAGATATAATGCTGCTAAAATAATTTTGAGCTTTTATTTAAACGGACAAGCAAAATGCCGTACAAAGCAAATATGCCAAAGCTGTAAAAAAATCCGCATTAACACGCCGCTTAAAAAAAAGCGAGCATGCATAAGAAGAATAAAAAATTAATTGTAACACTATTAAGCGAATTACAACGTTGTATGACTAAGACAGAACAACGCAGCTTTACGGCAAGAGATTGACGGCTTATCCCAATGCTTTTTGGTTAAAAATATTGCGTAAAAACGATTATATCGAAGATTTACATAACGTTTATTTTTTATTATCGCAATTTGCAGTAAAAATTGCAAACCGCTTTTTAGCGAAAGCCATTTATTTTTACCTATTTACTTGATTGTATAATTAACCGTATAATTCAAAAGCCGCGGCAAAATGCCGCGGCTTTAATATTTGAAATATAAATTGACAGGTTTATTTATTTAAACCTAAATATTCCATGGCTACGTTTTCTTTTCTATCAAGAATGTCCCCGTTTACTTCGGTAATAAACGTTCCGTCCGCGTTTTTGGTCGTAAGCCATTTATTTTTTTCCAAATCGGTTGTAATTTCTTGCTTGGTTACAACGCCGTCATCGTTAGGAACACCGTAAATGCCGTGCAATCCGTTATTCCAAGCTTCGTCTTTAACAGTATTGTCTACAAGTAGCATACTGCCGACACCGTCGCTGATTAAGCCCGTATAGAAAGCGGATGGCGACGTGTGGGCAATCAAATAGTTTTCCACACGGCAATTTTTAAACGTAATATTCATTACATCGTTGTAGCCGAAATATGCGCCTACACGGATATTTCCGCCCATAACGTGCAGATAACCTTGCATTTGGGTTTTAAGCGCAGCTATTTGCTGCTCGAGCTCGGCATTCTTAGCGGTATTTTCATCAGTAGTTTCAGCGCCCTTTAAAACGTCAAGCTGCGATTGCAGATTTTTCAGTTCTAAGTTATCCGCATTCCAGGCTTCGTAGTTCCAGCCGAGTTTAACGTTTCGTACGTGGCTGTCGTTATAACGCGTCCACCAGGTTGCGTCGGCATCCGCTCCGCCGCTGTCGTTGCCCTTAAATCTTCCTACCAAACCGCCGACATAGACAAGCGTGTCGTTTGTACCTCTGGAGCTAACCCCATAAATTTCGCAGTTATTTACGTTAAGATTGTATCTTAATCCCGCGTAGTTGTGAGCAATATCTTCGTAACCGATAATGCCTCCTACGTGAGATTTGTTTGCATCAATATCCATCGTACTGTTTTCTACCGTAATATTGTACAAATTAGTACGTCCAACGGTATGCCAGTTACCGGAGTCCAAATATCCCGTAACAAATCCGGCATATACGGCAACGTTGCTATCGAACTTATAGTTTTCGCTGTCAACGTCGATTTTAATTGTTACGTTGCTAAACGTCACGTCGTGAATATTACAAGCGTCTTGTTCCAGTCCTAAATCGTTCTTTATATTGCCGCTCATCAATCCGTTATTAACACGGCCGAAAAAGCCTACGTGCAGTATTTTAACTGAAACATCCAACGCGTTGACTGCTTCCGCATCAAACGACTCTTCGGTAATTCTGTAATTGGATATTTTGTGTCCTTGTCCGTCAAATTCACTTACAAAAGAACTGTCCACATAACCCGATATACCGGCGGAAAGATCCAGAATATACGTTACGGGAGTCCAAAGTTTGCCTTCGCAGTCTATATCGTTTGCAAGTATATAACGGATACCTCTGCGGTTTGCCGTAGAAATAGGCGCAATGCCCTTTTCCTCATTGCCGTAGATATGGTCGCGCATAATCCACAAGTCTTCAAACGTTTTAAGCTCTACGGTGTACTTTGCAATCCTTAAAGTTACAATCAACGTCATTTCGTGGTTGCCTTCGTACAGGGTAACTTGCGCATACAACGCATCGCCGTAATTTTCTAACGTGGGCTTTGTAAGTCTGCCGATGTTGTCGGCAAGCGTGCCGTCGCTATTTTTGGTTTTAAAATACTGTACGTCTACGGAAATATTTTTACCCTCGACCGACGCGTCTACGGCAAGTTCGTATTTTCTGCCGGGATAATAATCAAAGGTATAGTCGTTTCCTTCCAACTTGGCAGTAACGGAATCAATAGATTCTTTATAAGTTGCGGTAACGCTGAGTTTTACGTCTTGTTTGGTAATGTCCTCAAATGCACCGCCCTTAACCGTTAAAACGGCGTACATTTCTTGTACCGCATTATGGTTTACGTCCGTTACAAACGTTGCCTTAACGTAGTATACGCCAGCATTAACGACGTTGGCGTTTTCCACCTTATCCGTGCAATTTGCGTCGCTGTAAAATTCGTATACAACTTCGGCAATACCTTCGGGCAATGTTCCCGTAATTTCCATTGTCAGCACTTCGCCGGTATATTCAACCGTTTTATCTTCAAACGTTACGCCTTGCATATCGACGTCAAGCTTTTTTATAGTTAATCTTGCAACTTTATCGGGAATTTGGTTGTAGTTGCCGTTTACAGTAAAAATTGCTTTTGCATAATACACTCCCGCGTTTTTAACGTCTGCCGCAGCCACTTCGGCAGTACAGTCCGCATCGCTGTAAAACTTGTAAGATACGGTAATACCCACCGGCAAATTGCCTATTATGACAATGCTCTTAGCTTCGCCGTCATAGTCGTATGCTACGTCGCCGAGAGATATTCCGGTAACATCCGCCTTTTCGATAGTTAAAGTTGCTTTTAAAGTTTCGCTTTTTTGTTCCGCATCGGTGATAATTGCCGTAACATAATACGTACCTGCGTTTTTAATTTCGGTTGCTTCCGTTTGGCAAGCCTCGTCGCTGTAATACTTGTATTCAACGGACAAGCCTTCGGGCAAGGTTCCTGTAAGAGTTAAGGTCTGCGCCTCTCCGTTGTATACTACGGTTTTGTTCGTAAACTTTACATCCCCCAAATCAAAACCGGTAACGGTCAGCGTTGCTTTCATATCCGCAGGTTTATTGTAACCTTGCGCGCCGGTAAACGTTGCCAATACGTAGTAAACGCCTTTTTCGACAGCGCTGTCTACTTGCGTTGTATAAGCGGAATCGCTGTAATACTTGTATTCCACCGTAACGCCGTCGGGTAACGTACCGGTAATTGCAATCGTTTGAGCTTGTCCGTTATACGCAACCGCCTTGTTTTCAAACTTAATACCGCTCATATCGTAGTCGGCATTCGTTATAGTGAGAGTCGCTTTCATATCGTCAGGCTTGTTGTGCTTGTCGTCGCCCGAAAAACTTGCCGTTACATAATATGTAGCGGGAAGCTTTACTTCCGTAACCTTTTCCGTACGGTCGGCATTGGAGTAATATGCGTAAGAAACCGTTACTCCGGTAGGCAGCGTGCCTGTTACAGTAAGCGTTTGTTCCTGTCCGTTAAACACTACGGACTTATCTTGAAATTTTACGCCGCTCATATCGTAGTCGATTTTGGGCTGAACGTAATCGGGATCGGGTTCGTTACACTTAGTGCAAACGCCGTCCACAAAATTGTGTTCACACTTTTCGTTACAAGCAATCAACGCGCTCACGCATACCAACAGCATACATACGCACGCCAAAATTGCTAAAAGTTTTTTGTTCATTGTTTTCTCCTTAGATACAATATATCATTCAATTTTTGTTTTTTTATTTTTAAAAATCCTTTAATCGACTTATTTACGCCTGAATTTGTCAATCACCTCCGCTATTAGTATAGTCATCTATGTTTACACAGATACGCGCAAATAATTTAATAGGCGCGTATCCAATGTTGCCCTTTAGTAGATATAATTCTAACTATAATAAAAATTTAGGGCAAATTTTTCGTCTTTTACAGTTAATTCAATATATAATATTTTGATTGTTTTTTCAACTGTTTTTAAGCCAATTTTAAGAAAAAGCCTAATTTTAGTTATTTTTAGACAAATTATGCAGGGCAAAATATTGCCCCGATTTGCCTCTCAATGCACTATTTAAGCATGGACTGCATACACTTACATCCGTTTACACACGGCAAGTAATAATGCGGACTTAAAAATGAAAAACCATAATACCGCATATAACGTGTCTCACGCGTGCCTTAAAAAATTATAACCGCGCAAAACAAACCCGGAACTTGATCGGTTAAAACAAACTGCGGCAGCCGAAAAAGGGATACTGCTTAAAACGGCACGTATCCCTCGTTGATATTGCGTACTATAATCAAATCCTCGTTCCAGTGTGTGCTCCAATCGAAACGGCTGTCAAATATTTTCATCAAGTCTTGATAACTGTCGCAGTCTATGCCGTAACCGTGCGAAACGGACTGCCAGCCGTTAGACATCGACCAAGTTATATTGCTTATATACTGCTGCGATACCTCAAACGAATATTGCGTATCTATATACTTATATAAGTAATAGGCGGGTTTACGCGAACTTTCCTCATTTATATTGCCTACCAAACCGAAATACGTTCCGTCGCCAGCGTGATCCAGCAAACGATAGTAAATAAACGCCTTGATACAGCTTAACTGCGACGATTTATAATAAGCATAAGCTACTCCGGCGGCTTGCTCGCTGCGAGTTTTTTGACTTTGGCTAAGTCCGCCCGAAGTTGAAGCAACGCCTCCCTCGGTAAGATATACCGAACGGATTTCGCCGTTGCAAAGTTTACTGGGCTGTTCCAGATATAATTGAATTATCTCCAAATTAGACCAGGTTATAGCGGACGTGGTAAGGGAGCCGTTCATACCTACCGTGGACGTATCCGAACGCCAAAACGCGGCGTTATCCAGTTGCTTGCCGTACGGGTGAATTGCAAATCCGTAATCGTAGTTGCCTTGCGCGATTGTTTTTTTAGTAAGATAGTCTAAAATATCCTTAGGGCTGTATTCTTCGCCTTTATCAGCCCAGTGGTGAGTTATAGAGACCAAAACCTTATTTAGCGGATAATACTTTTTTAACGCCTGATTTGCAATACGCATTTCGCGCTCGTATTCCTCGATGTAATTTTCCAGCGTTAATGCAGGCTGCCCCTGCCCCACTATATTATTCCACGAGGACGCCATATCTATTTCGTTACCCAAAACGTAAGTTTGCACCAATCCGTATTTTGACGTTTGCGCAACCGCGCTTTGAGAATATCTGTTGCCCAAAAACTCCATAAACGCGCCCCAGTATCCTGCGCCGTATGCATTGGACGTATTAAACTGAACGTGTTTGGTAGATCCTTCGGTGGCGGGATAAGTTATAAAATAAGGCTGTTTGTACTTATCCGCAACGTTATTAAGCAGCACTATCAGCGTAACCTTTACATTGCGCTGCGTGTACCAGCTTATAATGTCGTCGTAAAACGAAATACTGTCCATACGGAAATAATACCGCTGTCCGTTGTAATCGATATAATCCACCTCTTCCGTTACGCCGTTGCGCGTAATCGTAGTGCCGTATACGCTTGTTTCTTCCTGATAGGTAAGCGGAATAACCTGCCCGTTTTCGTACACTTCGTTAGGGACAAACATATTGTCTATCCAAAAGTTAAGCTCGGTAAAGGAACATCCTAAGTCCGCAACCATATCGGTTTTAAGATTTTCGCACATTACGCCCTTTATGCCTTTTGTTATTATGGGATCTTCGTGCGTATACTTAGGCGTTATTTGCGTGCAATAAACCGGTCCCGCCAAAATCGTATCGGTATCGGATAGCACATAGTACTTGTAATAAATGCCGTCTACCTCGTCAAAATAGCGGTCTATCGTGACTGTTTCCGCCGTACCGCACTCGTAGTCGTCTATAAAAACGGGATTTTTTTCCACTTCGGCAGACAGCCCGCGGACTGTTTCGCCGTATAAATATTTGTAACTGGGCAGCGCCACTAATCTGCCGTTAGCGCCGTAAACGCCTATGTTAGACATTTCTATAGTCAGCTCGGTATCGTTTGCCGAAATAATAAACGAATAGCTCGGTTCTATTAAGTCGTCGTTATCGAAGCCGTCGTTTATATCCCAGTCTATATCTACAAAGGAACAGCTCGCCAAAAGCGGACACGCTATCAGCGACAGCAAAATTATTAATGAAATTGTAAAAATCACCTTTTTCATCTCAGCTTATTTTGCCTCATAGTTCGTTTTTTATAACATATTTTACCATATGCAGGTATTTTTAGCAATAAGATTAATTACAAATACCCACTTTTTACTGCCTTATATATTAAAATATCCTTATAATCGACAAATTTTTACTTTATTACTTTTCTTTTTTTATTTTTATGTTATAATTAATTAACCGTGACTAACGGAATACATTGAGTTTTAATTACATAGTAAAACTTTCGGCTGCGTTCAATTGTGATTTACATTATCGTTTTACGATATAATTATGTAATTAATCGGATTTAACGGAACGCAACATAATATAAGTACTTATACATTATATTTTATGTAAAGCAAATTTGAGTACGGTATAATATCGTACACGAGTTATACCAATCGCAATATTTTATTATCAACGTGATACGATTAGTTGTAGTTAAGCGTTGTTAATTATTGTCGGTATGCCGTTATAGCTTATTATAAATAACGTATAAATTACGACACGGTTTTTTAATGCAAAACATAAACTTCGTTGTAAATAAAGTCAGGGATGGGGCAACCCTCTGTATAGCCGAAGCCATATTTGGCTGCACAAATACTTATTGCACAAAAGAACATACTAATTGTAAGGAGAAAAATATGCTGGAACTTAAAAAAGTTTCCAAAATTTATAAGTCCAAAAATCAAGAAATTAGAGCGCTTGACGAAGTAAATTTATATTTCGAGGAAAGAGGAATGGTTTTTGTTACGGGCAAAAGCGGCTCGGGCAAAACCACGCTGTTAAACGTTATCGGCGGATTGGATAACTTTGACGGCGGAGAAATTTTAATTAAGGGAAAAAGCACGGACGACTTTACAAAAACCGACTACGACAGCTACCGCAATACTTATGTGGGATTTGTCTTTCAGGAATACAATTTGCTTGATAACATGACGATAGAGCAGAACCTCAGTCTTGCTTTAAAGCTTCAAGGCAAAAAATGCGACAAACAAAGCGTGGACGAAATTTTAGACAAAGTAGACTTGCAAAACGTTGCGCAGCGCCGCCCGCAAGAACTGTCCGGAGGACAGCGCCAGCGCGTTGCAATAGCACGCGCGCTTATTAAAAATCCCGCTATTATTATGGCGGACGAACCGACCGGTGCGTTGGACACGGAAAACGGTCGGCAGGTAATATCCCTGCTTAAAGACCTTTCCAAAGACAAGCTGGTTATCGTAGTATCGCACGACATCGAGCTTGCCGACAGTTTTGCCGACAGAATTATCCACATGAAGGACGGGCAGATCGAAAGCGACTACACCGTAGAAACCGCAAAACAAAACGCAGACAATATTTACGAAACCGAACAAGGCCTTTCCATACGGCGCAAAGCAAAGCTTAAAGAAGACGAGCTTAAAAAAATCAAGACTGCGGTAGAAAGCGGAAAAAACATAGAAATTACCGATAAAATTTCCGCTCGGAAAGTGCCGACGGTAATTAACGATAAGACTGTCTACGACGGAACCGAAGGATTTATAAAAACAAAACTGCGCTTTAAAGACACCGTGGCATTGGGACTTAGCGCGCTTAAAACAAAGCGCATACGCTTAGCAATAACTATTATTCTGTGCGTGTTTGCCTTTACAATATTCGGCTTGTTCGATTCGCTGGCGGTATACGACGAAGGACGTATGGCGGAAAACGCAATTAAATACTCTATTTCGCCGTCGGTAGTAATTACCGCCGAAATGAAGGAAAACGACAGCTCTCCCTATACTTTTAACGCCGGCGACGCACTATTAAAACAAATAGCCAACACAACGGGTTACGACGTAAAAGGCGTTTACAATTCCTACTACGTCGGCTCGGGCACTCCGTTAGAGCTATTAAACAGTTCGCGCTTGCAATACTACGGATTTAAGTCTTTACGCGGAGTTGTGGAGTTCAGTCGCGAAGATTTAAGCAACTACGGATTTTCCATGATGTACGGACGATTACCCGAATCCTACGACGAAATTGCATTGCCGTATTTTTACGCAAAGTGTATGATAAATTCTTCCTACAACTATAATAACGGCACCGTATTGGTAAACGAAGTTGAAGAATTTGCAGACGAAAACAATCCGCTGTATATAACTATCGGCACTGTCAGCCAAACTAAATCGTACAAGATTGTCGGTATTGTAGACGTAGGCGCAATCGATAAAAAATTTGATTTTCTTAAGGAAACGGCGCCCGACGGAACGGATATGTTTAACTCTGCTCCGCAGGCGGATCAGTTAGAATACAAAAACTATATTAACAGCGGCTATAACCTAATAGGTTTTGTAAAAACGGGGTTTGTAACAAACGCCTTGCGTGACAGCAACACCCTTACTCAGTACGTCAACGGCGCATATTCTTTTCCGCTTAAAGCCGAAGGCGAAACAAACGCAAACGCATCCTTAGGGAACAACAGATATTACAGATACGCCGATTTACGTACGCTTACAAGTAATTTCAGCTTTATAGATAGGGAACAAACTCTGCTGCGCGAAGACGAGTTTTTAGTGGACGTATCGCAGCTGCCGATATTGTTTAAAACGGAAATCGACGCACTGCTGTCCGTTGCGGAAGACGACTCTACCTACGGCAACGAGGCGGAAAACATAAAGGTACACCTAAGCACAATTGTAGACTCGCGCGCAAGCACAGCCGACAAAATGACGGCGTTACGCAACGCAATAGACGGATTAAACAGTTTGCAGAAAGTTATGCACGAGGCAATACCGTCGGTATCGCGCACGGAGTGTATTTACGCAAAAACATTTACTGCAAGCAAACTGGACACAAACAAAAATCAAGCGGGAACAACTATTCCCATAGAAGCGGAACTGGAAAACAAAACGTACAAGATTGCAGGTTTTTATGTGGACGTAGGTTTGCCTAATACAAACGTCAAGTCGGTAATCGTAACGGACGAAGCGTTGGATAACTTCGGCATAACGCGTTTACAGGGAAATTACTCTTCCGTTATTGCAACCAATACCGGCAAAGGACAAATGCGCTCGCTAAGCAAACTGTTTTTTAAAGACAAAGGCGTAATTTATCAATGCTCCAACACCGCTATCAGTCTTGTAAAAACAAACAGCGCACAATTTGAAAGACTGTCTAACTTGTTTTG
Organism: uncultured Christensenellaceae bacterium; assembly: GCA_910587795.1. GTDB lineage: Bacteria > Bacillota > Clostridia > Christensenellales > CAG-314 > Fimimonas. The sequence goes on along the minus strand of CAJUNH010000005.1, from coordinate 4,492 downwards.
GATAGCGTCGGGCGTATTTGCGGCGTTCAGCATTGTGATGTTTTCCAACTTTATTTCTACAAGTATTAAAAACAAATACGGCGAAATAGGCATACTGAGAGCGTTAGGCGCCAGAGGACTGGATATAATGAAAATGTTTGTTGCCGAGTCCGCCGTTATAGCCCTTATAAACGCTTTGGGAGCATGTATACTTGCCTGGGTAGGAACCATACTTGTAAACGCCTACATCAAAACGTACTTTAACTTTTATATACCTATTGCAAACTTCGGGCTAAGACAAATATTGATTACCCTGGCGTTAAGCGTGCTTGTAGCCATAGTTTCGGCAATAATACCAATAACGTTGGTGTCAAAACAAAAACCCGTAGAAACCATACGGAAATCTTACTAGATAGGTTAAAACATAAAAAAACAGGTTGCATCAAGTACGCTTTCCATATGGAAATAAAAACTATAATTTTATAGAGCGGCGATTTAAAGCAACAGAAAAACACTCTCGGCAAATTGCCCGAGAGTGTTTTTCTATACACAATTTAGCTGCAAAGTAAAATGAATTGAGATTTTTCGCTATTCTTCAATTCGGATACCTTGCTTTTTTCTATTTTTGGATATAACGGAACAAGCGCAAATCATTATAATACACAATACGGATTCGCCCACAATTAAACTGTTTTGAAAAATAATTACAAAAACATAGTTTACTGTTTTTGTAAGATAAAGAGAAAGTACAGCAACAGTCGATATAACAGCAACGCAATAACCTATAATATGCAATATAAACATAGGTAATATTACGCCGTCTTTCTTCACGTCTCCGCCAACAACGGTTTTTCCGCCGATTCCACGAAACAAAAAAGACAATTTGGCGATTTTGACCTTTTTGAAATATTTTACGTCAATATTTTCCTGGAATGCTCTCCATTGTACGAACGGCGGCAATCCTGCTAAAATTACGCAAGAAAAAATAATATATGCTATAACTAAATATATTTCCATTGAGTTTTTGCCCTTTATTCTAAATTGAAACTATATTATTTCCGATTCAATTTTCATTTTTATATCAAAAATGCATTTATATGCCAATTTAAACGCGCCGCCCAATTTATCTGCGATTCATGCAAGGCGCGACGCAGCGTCAATAAGTCAGACCACTATCTGTTTACTAAAAATCAGCTCACCGTTGGCGGAAATTCTTGTAGAAACAAAACCGTTTCTTTTATAAAATTCTAAAGCATTTTTGACGGGATTTAGTTCTATAACAGAAGCACCAATCCGTTTAATGTGGGATTCTACCGCTTTATAAGCAGCTGTGCCTAAACCTTTGTTTCTTTGTTCGGGAATGATATAAAAATTATTTATAAAGCAAAGACGCTTGTTTTCCAGATATAAATAACTTATGAAACCGGAATATATATTATTAGACTTTATCCATAAAATAAAATACGGATCGTGTTTACGCAGCGTTTGCTCGATCATTTGTCTGTTTAGAGTTTCGTTATATAAATCGTCGATTTCTTGAGACAATTCTTCTTTGTCGCACGTTTCATATAAATAACCAATAAACATTTCGTCAAACAGTTTGCGCTCGTCGGAATTCAGCAGATCAATGCGTTCTAGTTTTATCATTAAAAACATCCTCCTTACGCTGCGTAGCGTATAATAATTCCGTTTTTTTGTTCCTTTGCAGAACATTATTTAAACGAATAGACTACTTTAAATTACTGTTTATCGTACAGTCATTATATCATAACAAAATCGAAAAAACAAGCTGTTGCTTCGCGCAGCTTATTATACTTGATGGCTTCGCATTATAAGTTACGTTTGCTTTGCGAGGCTCTTAGATTATATATAACAAGACAAGAAAAAGACGAGACTTTCGCCTCGTCTAATTTCACTTCAATGAGTATTACCTATAATTCTCTTGAGAACAAATTGTAACCTCAATTTATTTTCTGTCCAAATATTATTACAATGCTTAACAGTTAATATTCGGCAAATTTTTTATCGGTGCAAAAGACCGTATTTTAACTTTAATGTTTCTGCAAATAAACTGCCTATGTTACGACGCAAAGAAAGCCGAAATCTTTGTATACATTTGTTCGTCAAACGGACTGTTAAGACCTGCGTATTCCAGCACCGACTGATAAGAATAATTGTTTGTAAGAGACGTGCTGTCGCTAAACGTGTATAATTTTAAAAAGCTGTCGCGTGCAGCGTCCAGTCCGCCGTCCATTGCTTTTACAAATATTTCCAAAGAGGGCAGCGCGCTCATTGCGTAAGATATGTAATACGCGGAACTGTCCACCACTACGTTCATCCAGTACGTACTGCCCAGCATTTGCGACATACCGCTGCCGTAGCTGTTAACAATAGTATCGTACAGTTCGCCGTAGTCGGCGGAATTAATACCGTCCTTAAATTTACCTGTGCCGTAACTGTTGGAATACACAGCCTGTTCAAATTCGTCTACGATTGTAGATTGCACGATAGTCTGCAAAATGTTTGCCAGTTGTTCGTACATCAGCGCCGTATATCCGTTTACAATACCGCTGGGTAAATTTTTGTTAAGCCAAGCTAAAAACAGCATTTCGTTACCCTGAGACTGTGTTTCGTCGTGGTCCATCGAAAGGGACATACCGCCGTTATAAATACCGTTGTAATAATGACCGAATTCGTGCACAAAGGTAAACGCGGTAGAATAATAATACTGTCCGTCTCCTCCGTCGTCTTCGTCTATATAGTACGTGTCGTCAAAATACAATACCGATTGGGTTTTATTTGGAATCCAGTACGTATATGCGCCTTCTTCGGCATTGGTACCGACAAAGTAATTGCCGTTTTTGAACAGTTCGTTAACGTGATTGTAAAAGTCTATTTTTTTACTGCCGCTGTTACTGTTAAGATACTTAAAGTAGTTGCCGATATACTGTGTTACAGCGTAAAAATTCTCCTCAAAGCCCTCGTCCATTGTAAACAACGACGTAAGCGACAGAGCGTCGTAAAAGTTATAGTTTGCGTCGTCCAATTCGCCTATCTGCTGCAATTTATTTACGGTATCGGTTAAAATAGGAGCGATACTGCTACGGACGTATTCTCGCATTACGGCAACATCGGCGGGAGTATACTCGCGGTTGTAACTGTTTTCGTAAGCATAGTCCATATAATTAGAGTATTTGTTTCCGTACTGAGCGGCAATATTATTGTTTGCCTGTACGTAGTTGCCGTAAGCCGCATATATTTGTTCCGCAGTTGCGGTTCCGGACATAAGCAATTTATTATATTCGTTGGCAAGACTGTCCGCAACGGTAAGCAGGTTATCTTCGCTTGACGAATAAATCTCCGCCATAGAAAGTACGTATTCCTTGTCGGCTTCCGTCCAGTCGGCAAAAAACGCGCTGCTGTACGAGGACGAATTAATTGAGGCAAACAACGTGTAGTAATCTTTAAACCAGTCGTTATAGGCATTGCCGATTAAGGTTGAGTTTTGCTCCCATGCGTCGTTATAATTTACGCTGAACATTACCGTTGCCACCTGATACTGATATTCGATATTGTCCAGCAACAGTTCAAACTGTTCTACACCGTTTATAATTTCGCTTACGTTTACCGAACCCGCCTTTACCTTGTTTGAAATTGTTGCATACAAGTTATCCATAGCGTTGCGGTCTTGCTGCGTGTACGAAAAAGTAAATTCGTTTCTAAACGGGCTTGTGCTTTGCGCACGCCCCATAACGTTACATCCTTCGGCAGAGCATTTTACGTAAATAAAATAACTTTCGCCGAAGTCGTGCGTATGTACAGAAGGTTTATCCTCGCCGGAGGAAGATTTTTTTGTCCAGTGAGCGTACAAAACGGTATCTACGCTAAACGTCAAGTTACTTTCCCATTTATTTCCGCCGACAGGCTGCGTATACCAACCGTCAAAGGTATAATCTTTGCGTTCCGGCACGGAAAGGCTTACTGCCGTACCCTTATCGATACGTTGCGTGGAAATTAAAGCTCCTTCGTAGTTAGGATTAAACGTAACGGTTATTTTTTCCGTCACCGACGGCGTTTCATCTTTATTATTCCATTTAGCGTACAGTTTTGCGCCGTCGTCAACCTTGTCTTTACAGTCAAACTTCCGTAAGTATTCTTTATCTAAATACCAACCGCCGAATTCCTTATCGCCGTTACTGACGGAGGGCAAATCGTCGTCGCCTATTCGGTGTATGCATACGCGCACGTCGTCGTCCGTAACGTATAACACTAATTTGACGGTTGCAGATTGGCACGCCGCAGTTGCTGCCAAAGTAAACAGCATTACAATTATAAGCATTATCGCAAAAGATTTTTTCATAAATTGCCTCCTGTTTTGCCATTATATTTTAGTACTATATTCTTTTACAGTCAATACCTAAAATCAAATTTGCTATTGATTTATATCCGCTGTTTTGTTATAATAGCATACGAACAATAATTAACGACGTTTAACTACAACAAACTGCTATTA
>CAJUNH010000004.1 GCA_910587795.1 uncultured Christensenellaceae bacterium | reverse complement strand
TGCACATTTATAACAGATAATAGGTTAAAAGATTGTAAATGCAAACAATGACAAACTACGTTGTATGTCCCGAATGCGGGTATAAATTATTCAAGGCTGGTGACGACTCGAATGTAGAAATATATTGCCCGAAATGCAAGGCAAAACTACAAATAGAAATCAAGGACGGCAAAATCATTATTCAAAAAGCATTAGAGAATAAAATCTAACAACAGAATAAATCTTTAAGCAAATAAAGAATTGAGTGTACGAAAGTAAAAACATAAAAAACTTTCGGGAGCAATAAATGGCGCACTCAATTCTTTTTTTATACTTAGATACCTCATAAAACGCCTATACCCTCGCAATGGAATATCGGGCAGTAATCGCACGCACGGTTACAGCTGGCGTTTGTCATAGGTGTTATGGCTCTCAATGAAAGAGTAAAACCCGACAGATTTTCAAGGCTGAATTAAGTCTGAAAGTTTGTCGGGCTTTTTATTTTCGAGAATTTTTATAAAAAACCTTACCACAACGCCGTCGCCGTGCTTATAAGTGGAGGCTTTCTATATGCAAGTAATTATATATAAGTTTGTGGACGGAACTACTAATGAAGTTGAGGTTACGGAAGAATTTTACAAAATACATTTGGAATTATTACAGCAAGAAAAACGCAACCATTGGCGGGAAACGCGGCGGCACACCTCTCTATACTATTTAATCGAAAACGGCATAGACTTTGAGGACAAGTCCGCAGATACGCTTGCAATCATTATACGGCGCGATAATACAGAGCGCGTACATAAAGCATTATTAACGCTTTCGGAGAAGCGGCGCGAGTTGGTGCGGAAATTCTATTACGAGGAAATGACAATGCGGCAAATTGCAAGTCAAACGGGCGTATCGCATACCGCTATATCGCAACGTATGAAAACGATACGCAAACGCTTGCAAAAGGAATTACGCGATTGCAGTATATAATATTACCCGTTCACCCCGTAACGTGTAACGCAAATTCAAGCGTTATGCCGACGGGGTGGACATAGTATTACCTTAGTCCACCCCGTAACACTGTAACACTTTTGGGGTAAATACGGCACAATACGGGGCGGCGACAGCCGCCCCGTGTGGCAATAAGTTACTATTACCTTATTGGCACTACGGAACACGGAACGAAAAAGCAAGCCCGCTGTGGGCGGGTTTGGGTTGGGTTATAAAGTATTAACGGAGTATCAAATATAAATAAGCAAATACCGCTCGAAATATCGGTTATCTATTTTAACGACAAAAGCAAAACATTTATGCCAAACTGCCGCCCGATAGAGAAAAAGCAAAAAGGCAGTCAAAGCGTAAAACGCAATGACTGCCGTATTTGTTAAGAGTGATAGTATATTTTAATTTTAAACTTTTTTGTAAGCAAACCGTCAATCAACGCGACGCACAATACGATACCCGTTACCACTGTTACGCCTACCGCTCCTTCGATGCGGACAAAAACTTCGCCGAAACCGCTATGCGGAAGTCCAAGCCAAAACAACAGTAAAAACACAGTTCCAAGTAATACTTCTATTCCCCACACAAACAAGCATCTTTTTTTAAAAGAACTGCATTTACTGCTTAACAAGAGATTCATCCCGACAGAATACGCAACGCAAAAAAAGGCAAAAAAGCAAGCGCAGATTATTGAAGCAAAGTCTGACGAGGTTAACACCTCCGCTTTGTTTGGACTTTGCGGATCCACATAAATTTCCACAGGATTATCAATCATAGATTGGGTTAAATATCTATGTCCCGTTATATCGGTAAATTGATATTCCTGCCCGTTAAACGTATAAGAAATAACAAGATAATAGTATGTTCTGTGTGCCCTGCCGTGAACGGAAGAACTCTCTTTAACACCCGCAACAGAACCTTTTATTTTATCATAATTTAATTCGTAATTACGCATACGCACGGTATTCCAAGTAAAAAAGCCGATAAATGCAAGAAAAAGCGCAACGGCAATAGAAAGAAAAATAATTGCCGATTTTCTTTTTTCTTTATATTCATAAATACTTTGATAGGGATTACTCATTCGTACCGCCTTTTACCGTCAAATTCGGCGTTTTCCGTTTTTAACATCTGTGTTGTCATTACTTATTTACAGCAAAATTCTATTGGATTTTTGGAAAAAATGGGATTATGTAAAACGATATGAATTTTTTTACAAGACCTTATTATCTGCAAATACAGTCTTTACCCTACCGTTTTGACTAGCACACCTATTCCAAAACAATCAAATCGCAGCTAAATTAGTTAAGCCACTGCTGAAAACAGTTAATCCCTACGTTCATATAAAAATCGCCGTAATATTCCTTGCCTTCAAAAATATATAATCGATACAAAATTTAAAACAACTTCATTTAAGTTTTACTTTATTGCATTACGTCAAACGATTATTTTTCCGAAGATTTAGTCCATACGTAGGTGTATCCGCCCGACAAATTGCCCTCCATAGGTGCAATCTGTTTAAGCATTGCCAGCGCGGAAGCTCCGTTGGAAATCGTTATTTCGTCAATTTGTTCGTAGGCGGGAGATTTGCCGTTTAACGCATAACGCGACCATCCCTCGGCGTTTTCAAACACTGCGCTTTCCAGCGTAGAGCAATCGCGTATGGAAGCATTGTAGATAACCTCTACCGTATGCGGGATTACAATTTTCTTTACCGACGGTCCGGTCAGCGAAACTATCTGCCCCTGCTCGTTGTAGTTATACGTTATCAGCGCGGCGCGGTCTATTTGCACAACGTTATAAGTTTTACCGTCCGCCGTTATATAGGCGGGTATTTCCAATACGCCGTCATCGCCTACTACAACGCACTTTACAAGCGACAGACTTTTGTAGCCTACAAGCCGATAATTACAGCCGTTATCGCTGAAAACGTCGTTTATTTCCAGTCTTTCGGTATTGTAGTTTTCGGTTGCGCGATCGGGAAGATCGTACAAGTAATTTAAGCCTTGTTTTTTTGTGCTGACGGTATGGTCGTCAAATTCGGCGTCGGTTTTGCAAAGGTTATCGTGCACGACTCCGCGTGCGGCATTAGGTTGATCGTCCCACGTAAGGTCGTACCAATACCAGGCGTTATCCCCCAAATCCACCACATTCCAAGCGTGTCCCATACCGTTGCTTTCGCCCGTGACGTAAACGTTATTTACTCCGCAGGCGTTTAGCAGCAACTGGAACGCCTTTGCGTAACCTTCGCATACGGCAGAATTACGGACAAACAACCCCGCGATACTGTGCGCCCACAATTCGTCTGCCGGCGCGCCGTTATCTTCGTATGCGTAACAAACGTTACGGGCAATTTCGTCATGCAGCGCAAGAGCGATGTCGTAAGAATTGTCCTCTCCGCTGACATAAGACATATAATAATCTATCTTATCGTATATAACGGCGTTTGTTTCGGCGCGTGCAGAGCCTTGCGCGTAATTTTCGTCTACTATAATGTTTAACGAAATAATATAACTGCTTTCCTGATTTCCTCCCATAAAGGAGACTCCCGCTTGTTTTCCCACCCAGTAATACAGCGGATTATCCAATATAAAGCTGGCTAATGCAACGTACGCCTCGTTTGCATTGACATAACAATCGCCGACGTCGATACTAAGCGCGGGACGGGTTACGTTTTCGCTTACTTGTTTAACTTCTATATTTAAAGATTCGTCGCTATGCACGGCAGATACGGCGTCGGCAATTTTATTATACAGCTTTTGCATGCGGTCGCCGTGATCCAAAACAGCAAGCTGTTGGTATCCGTAATTAGACGCGCATACGGCGGCATAGTCCTGATGACGGTGGCAAACGGAACATTGTCCCTGCGACATTGTGTGTTCCTCGCTTGCAAAATCCGTCCCGCACACGTCGCACGTTTTGTAGTGACGCGCCGTATCGTAACGCCAAACTGCGGACGTATGATTACCTGCGGAGTTTTCGTCCGTATTTTTACAAAATCTACAAGTACGCCAGTGATTTTGCTCGTCAAATTTTATGACGTATAAATGCCCCGCGGAAAGAGTGGATACGTCGGCAAGTTCCTCTGCGCCCTTATCGTCCACAAAGCACTTGCCGCAACTTTCGCATTGATAATATGTTACACTGCTTTGTCCGGTGCAAATTTGACCTACGTACGTTTTGGCTGTAAGCGTGTGAGTGTGCGCAGGCTGCGTATCGGGATCTAAATCGGGATTATCGACAGGACCGAAAATTAAATCCAATATTGCGTCGCACGAACTGAAAACCAACGTAAAACATAAACAAAGTATAATTATCAGTAATATTGGCAATCTTTTTTTCATACAAGACAGTTTAACATAGTTTTAAAATTTAAGCAAACGGAATTTGATTATAAGCGCTGCGAACGCGCCGTACTTAAATTCTTTCGCTATTATTTTACGCATTTATATTGACAAATTGTGAACAAAAGCGTATCATAATAACAGACATAAAATTAATAAACAGGAGGCAGATTATGTCAGCACTTAGTGGTTTTAACAAATTACCCCGTCTCATTCAAATTATTTTGCTTTTGATTCCCGGCGTCAACTGGATTACAGAAGTTATCGTACGTGTTTCTGCCGCTTTGCACGGCAAAGCAGGAAAGCAAATTATCGTTCTTATCCTTGCAATTATCCCCGTTACCGGTGTTTTGCTCGGTTGGATAGACTTATTCTCGTGCTTAATTCAAAAGAGACTTATTTTAACCTGATTGAAGGTTAACGGACAAAAAGACCGCAAATATTTGCGGTCTTTTTATGTGCTTACATTTATTCAACTATTATTACCTGTTTATCAATACTTTTTAAAAACTTTTTAAAATCGTTTAAGGACAGCACAACGGTTGCGGTGTTATCGCAAGGATGAAACTTTACGTTTTGGGCGTTCCAAACGTCTTTATGTATTAAAAGCGGCGCGGAATAGCGGCTTTTATCCTCGTTAAGATATGCAAACGGCGATACGCTGCCGCGGTGAACGCCCAAATCCTCCGCCAGTTTTTGTTCGGCGGCAAATTCGAATTTGGCGCAGCCTGCATACGAAGCAAGCCCGCGCATATCGGCGCGAACGTCAAACGGCAGCACCGCCAAATAAAAATTATCGCTCTTTTTATCTTTGACGTACAAACTTTTGCACGACATACAATTATCTACAAAAATAATTTTTCGGGATTCTTCCGTAGTTACTACCGCCTCGTGACGGATTAATTTATAATTTACGCCCAAACCGTCCAAATAATCGGTAACTTTTTTTATCATATTATTATATTTAACCTAATTTAAACTGCCAAACTGATTATAAACGTTACAAATAGATAAGCGCAACCGATACGGTCGCGCTTATCTATTATTGCTTTAAAACTTTGATTATAATACTGCGGGAATAATCAAACCTACAAGCGCAATTAATAGTACCAAGAAGTATAAAACCTTCCATACTACGGGCTTGTTAGCAACATAACGCCATGCCAAAACTGCCACAACGCAAATCATTGCCGCCGCAGCAACCGCTTGCAAATAAATAACCGCAACTTTAAGCACGTCGATAAAATTAAATATCAAACTGAGTACGTACAAAAACGCAGCGGAAACCAACAGCCAAAAAGAAATTTTGTTAAGACTGATTCTATTGCCATTGCCTGATTTTTTGGACATAATGTTTACCTCCTATTTCAATAGTCAAAGTATAGCAAATATTTTAAATAAATGCAAACGTTTACGGCATACAAATATACAATTAAGATAAGCGCAACAAAGCGATTAATCGATTTGTAAATAACTAAACGCAACGTCGAGGTATACTGGTATTTTTTATTACGTTTACTTAAAACTCGCTACTTTGCAAGATAAAGCATTACTCCGCGGAAAATCTGTTCGCATATCATAATGCGGTGTTCTTCCGTTTGCAGCAGCTCCGCTTCCCTATCGTTACTTAAAAAACCGCACTCCACAATAGCCGCCGGACATTTTATTTCACGGCAAATATAGTAGTCGCCCGCAATGGACTGATGAGCGTTGCCGGTAGCGTCGTTAAAAACCTGCTGCAATGCTGCGGCAAGGACTTCGCCGTCTGCTTTGCCTTGCTGATAAAACACCTGCGGACCGCTTCTGTATCCGGCACTGAATTTATTCATATGTATACTTAAAACCAAGTTGGGACAGGTTTTGTCGACAATATTTTTGCGGGCTTGCATATCGCGTCTTTTAAAACCCTGCGTAGGCAGACCGTACAAACCGTCCTCCGTAGTACGCGTATATACCACGTTAAAACCGCTTTGTTCGAACAGCTGTCCCAACGTTTTTGCATATGCAAGGTTAAGCGACGACTCTTTTACTCCGTTTGCGCTTACCACTCCGCCGTCGATGCCGCCGTGACCTGCGTCTATAACCACGGTAAAGTCGATAAGCGAATCGTTAGCGGAAGCAAATTGCCTTACGCAAAGGGCGGTTGTCAGCGCAAGTTCCAACGCTATTAAAACCATTAACACAATAACAAGCCTGCGTCTTTTTAATACTACAAACATTTTACCTCTTATAATATTTGTTCACCGTAAAGCTATAAGCCTGCAAGGCTGCCCGACGGTTTAAAATCCGGCGTGCCCGAACAAATCGGCAAATTATCCGCGATTGCCGTTATATCTTATTAAAGCACGCTATGATTAAATTTTTTGTAAAGTATTTTTTCATTAAAAAAACCGATAATTATTAAAAAATCGACAAAATACCCTACTTTTTGCACTTTTTAACGCAAAAAAGCGCATAGTTATGCACTTATCCACACAGTTATCCACATTAAAGAATATATCTGTGGACAAAGTGTTTCACACTTAGTGAGAAACGGACAAGCACTGCTTACAACACTAAACTATGCTGTAAAAGAGCAAAATAGCACCCATATACAACAACTTTTTTAATACTTAAAACGGACTATTTCACAAATAGTATAAGCGTTAGTTTTATGGCAATACTTTAACTATTAAAAACTTTTTAGCGATAAATCAGCTAATAAAAAAGGAAGGTAATCAATGAATCCGTTTAACGAACAACCGTTGCGCACCAACGAAGAATTTTACAACTGGAAGGAACTTGCCCCTAAGCCGTACAATAAATTTGACGCAGACCCATACACCCGCGTACGCGTAATACTCGCCAACGGCGCCGAGTACGAAGCGGTTAAATTTTCCCACGCTTTCCACCGCCATTGCGACAACAACGATCTCCGCCGCGAGCTTGCGATACTGCGACGTAAAGAACAGCAGCAGCAAAAACGTATATCCGCGCTTAAACCGATAGGCGAAGGCATACTGGAACACACCATCGGCTACGAACAGCTTGCCGTAGACCTTACCGCCATATTTGCCGAACGGGAAAGCAACAAGTACGTACAGCAAGCAATGAATTTTGCTCTTTTAGAGGACTTTGACCACTTATACCGCTATGCCGATCTGCTGGAAATGGACAAAGGCGTAATTGCCGAAAGACTTGTGGGCAAATACACCGAGCTTATGCCGGGACGTCCCACTATTGCCGAACACCGCTTTCCCGCCGACGACGTAAAACGCTTTGTAAACTACAAGCAGGCTACGTCCTTAACAAAGTTGGATATTAACATTTTAACCGCCGCAGAACAACAGACTATGAATTACTACATGAACCAAGCGGCGTTTTACCAAAATAATTTGGGTCGTCAGCTGTATACCGAAATCGGTATGATAGAGGAACAGCACGTCACCTTGTACGGCGGACTGATGGACACCACCTGCACCTGGCTGGAAGATTTGCTGATGCACGAATACACCGAGTGCTATTTGTATTACTCTTTAATGTGCGACGAAACGGACACCCATATAAAACGCATTTGGGAACAGCACTTTAACGACGAGTTGGCGCATTTGCACACTGCCGCGGCATTACTGCAAAAGTACGAAAACAAGGTTGCGGAACAAGTTATACCTCAGGCGGAATTCCCCGAACTGTTAAGCTTCCGCTCCAACGTGGAATACGTGCGTCAGGTACTTGGAAATACAGTAAACCTAACTGCACAAAAGGAAGATTATATCGACGTAGCACAGCTTAAAGATACCGCGCCGTTTTATGAATATCAACATCAAGTAAACGCCCGCGACGACATTGTGCCCAGCCACAACATAATTAAAAAGTATATTACCGACAACCGCAAAGACTACCGTTTTGAAACGGCGGCGCACCCCGTAGAGGAATTACGCGACCGCAAGCACGACAACACCACGATAGGCAGATAACGAGCTACGCCGCTTTATCGGCGCAGTCTTAAAAACAATAGACTAAAAAAATATAAACATGTATAAAAATACAAAAAGGAAAAATATGAACAACAAAAATATTTTATACGAAGACCCGTTCAGCGACGTTAAATTTACAGACGGAAGTAACGTGCACCCGGGAGTTTTTGTACCTTTTGACTTTGCGCTGATGTACCCCGGCGGAATGATGCCGTAAAACAGAGCGAACATAACTTTGCAAAGTTATTACGATGCAATGCGTAGTATATTCGACGTTTCAGTACGTGCGCTTATACGCATAAAAAAGAACCTATCGCTATTGCGTTAGGTTCTGTTTTTTACAACTAATTGTTTCCCGTCACCGTGCTACGTCCGTTATTTCTTTCGGCATATTTATAGTCGCGGTATGTCGTATCGTTTTGAACCATATTAAAACGTGATACGCACAGCCACACTATCATATAAATGCCCGCGATACCCACTAGGATATAGAGCAGTCTTTCCAGCCATACCATGCCAAAGGAAATAAAGTTGACAAAGTTAAAACCGAAGATACCCACGATCAGCCAGTTAAGCGCGCCTACGATAGTTAAAATAAGCGCAATAACGGAAAAAACGTTAAATACCTTTTTCAAAGTGTTTTCCTCCTTGTTAGTTGTACGCTTAGTATGCGTACTAAAACGGATTATATACAACACTTTTAAAACGAGGTTTTTTATCTGGTTTTAGCGGTTTATTTATACGTTATCGTCCGTTTTATAGCTACGTATGATATTACCTACTACGTCAAAGCCGTACCCGCGTGACAGCAGATAGCGTTGGAGTTTTTGCATAGTTTTTAAGTCCCGCGGTTTGCCGCGCATATATTTTTCGGCAAGGGCTTCCGCGTTATCCTGCGATACGTTATCAGGCACAACGCAATACTCGTCTATAACGGATACAGGCACGCCCCTTTGTTTCAGCTCCTGCTTTATGCGGCGTTCGCCCTTATTAAGCATATTATTTTCGACGTAACGTTTTGCATAGTCGTTATCGTCGATAAATTTATAATCGGCAAGCTTGTCTAATACGGCGTTTATCACCTTATCTGCGTATCCTTTACGCACGAGATAATCGTTCATTTGCTTGCGGGTGCGCATACTGCGCGATAAGTAAGTGACGGCGCGTTCAAAACCTACGGACACTTCGTTATCGTATACCACATCCGCTAAAAAGCCGTCCGTTACTTCCGCGCCGATTTTTAAACCCGCCTTCATTACGGTAAGCATTTCCAAAGAAAAAGAATACCGACCTTCTATATAGATATTCGCCCTTGTTTTATTATTCTTTTGTATTTGTATATCGGTTATCTTCGGCATAGCGTTCTCTTGTGTCAATTGTGCAAGTTATTGTATTTTTCTACGGCTTGTCTGTATCGGTTGGCAAGTTTGGATATATACACCTGCTTATCTGCCGGCGTAAGCGTTTCCATATATTTACGGTCGGCAAGTCTCATTATAGGGTTAGATACCGTTTCGGCGCTTTCCAAAATTTCCACCACTCTGTTATAAAAATCCTGCTCGGCGCAAAACCCGTTATAGTCGTATATTTGCTGATGCAATTTGCGGTGCTGCTCCTCGCCCACTTTTCGCGGATTAAGACCTTGCGTTGCGGCAACTTGTTTTTCCGTTTCCAACTCGCGTTTGGCTTGCTCCCAAAATCCGCTTTTCATTCGCTGCTTTGCACGCTTTGCATATTCCTTAAACGTAGACATACGTACCTCCGAATCTTTTGATAAATTAAAGATAAAACTGCCCGTCACACAAAATGACAGACAGCTTTTTTCTTTAGTAATTATTAAGATTCTTTAGTACGTCCGTTAATTACATCTTACTGCGTTTACGTGCCGCTTCAGCCTTTTTCTTACGTCTTACGCTGGGTTTTTCGTATTGTTCCTTCTTACGAAGATCGCCAATGATACCGTCGCGGGCACAACGTCTTTTAAAACGACGCAATGCGCTGTCTAACGTTTCGTTTTCGCCGACTTTGATTGTTGCCATTTCCGTTTTCGCCTCCTTTCCGTATCAATGGTAAAATTAATGCTTTTTTATTATGCCATAGCACATACGAATTGTCAATTATTTATATTAAACTAATACGCATAAATTTTGAATTCGTATATGCGTATGCGGACATATTTACATATGTATAAGAGTATTAATTTATGCGTTGGACGTTCCGTCAATGCTAAGCGTCACAGCTTATTACAGCTGCTAAATACTAAAACCCAGAAATAAAAACACACCGAAAAAGATTAGTTTTAATTACGCTTAAAAATGTCCAAACAATACAAAAACCAAATCTCCAACCACTCTACATTGCCAACTTTTTGCATATTGCGGCAAGATCCAATTCGTATTTACCGTTTAGCGCCCAAGTATTAAGTCCGTCGTCGTTTTTGCGCGGAATTATATGGATATGCAAATGAAATACCGATTGCTGCGCCGCTTTACCGCTGGCGTTAATAATATTAACCCCGTCAAAACCGCAGTCGTCCACAAAGTGCCGGCTTATTTTCTGCACCGCCGCCGTTACAGCCTGAAAATATTCTTCGTCGCAATCGAGCGCATTTGTAAAGTGCTTTTTAGGTATAACCAAAGTATGCCCGAAGCTATCGCAGGATATATCCAAAAAAGCGTAAGTTTTTTCGTCCTCGTAAATTTTATACGACGGAATGTCCCCTTTTAAAATTTTACAAAAAATACAATCGTTCATTTTTTTACTCCTTCTTAAGCGTTGTAAGTATTAAACAAGATATATTCGGCAAAAGGCTTTCCGCAAATTCCCCGGCGCATTATGCGGATAGAAAATCATCTTTTAATGTGCGCCGTTATAATCGTATAGCTGTGTGCGTTTACCGTTATGACGCAATTATCTGCCGCCGCATACCAGTTTTTACCCTGTCGGCATATTTCTGCGCCGCCGCTTAAAATTTTGGTTTTACACCAAACGACAGCGTCGCCGTCTAATTTTAGATTTCTTTTTATACGCTCGGCGCCCATTTGCGTAGTGTGCAGTTTATCTATATTCTTTATTAAATCGTTCATATAATTCGATAATTTCAGTCATTTGTTCTTTACGTTTAAAACAGAAAAAACACGATGCTTTATATTCCTAATTTACGGAATGTACCTTTATTTTTACCGAAACAGAATTAATATTACGCAGAGGTTATTATTCCGCGCGCTCCGTCCAAATACGGCTCGGTAATTTTAACGTTGACAATATCGTTGGATTTACATTCGCCCGTAAAATACACGCGCAGGTATTCACGGGTGTAACCTTCCCAAAATCCGTTGCGCTTACGCTCCGCCAGTACCGAACAGGTTTTGTCCGTAAACATTTGCGCAAAACGGAATTTAAGCTGCCGTTTGATTTTGCCCAGCTCTTCCGCGCGCGTTTGTTTTATATGCGAGTCCATATCCTGCCAGTTGTACGCCGCCGTACCTTCGCGCGGAGAAAACGGAAAAACGTGTACGTCGGCAAAATCAACCTGCTTGATAAAGTCGCAGGTCCTGTTAAATTCTACGTCCGTTTCGCCGCAAAAACCGACAATAACGTCGGTTGTTATACCAGCATAGGGAAATACGCTGCGGATTTTATTTACGGCTGTCATATACTCTGCCGTCGTATATTTGCGGTTCATACGTTTTAACGTTTCGTCGCAGCCCGATTGCAGCGACAAGTGAAAATGCGGACAAAAATTTACTTGTGTTAAACTTTGCAGCAATTCGTCCGTTACTATGCGCGCTTCCAGACTGCCCAAGCGTATACGGATATTATACGGCTGCAATGCAGTAAACAGCTGCGCAAGACTTTCGCCGGTATCCTGACCGAACTGAGAAATATCTATGCCTATAAGCACTGCCTCGGCAGATTGCAGCTTGCTTACTTCCTCAACGATATCGGCAATTTTTCGGCTGCGGCTGCGCCCCCTTAAATACGGCACGATACAATAACTGCAAAAGTTATTGCAACCGTCCTGAATTTTGACAAACGCCCTTGTGCGCTCTTGCGCGGCAAAACCTTGCTCTTCGTAAACGGACGGAATATCCGCAATGCGTTTGCCCGTGCCGTCCAACTCTTTTACGATTTGCGTTTTGTTGCTTACGCCGAATATAAGGGTAACGTTGGGAATATCGGCAAACTGTCCCGAATCCTTTTGCGACGCGCATCCCGTTATTATTACTTTACAATCGGGATTTAATTTACGGGCGCGCGCAATGGCTTGACGCGACTTTTTTTCCGCTTCCTTTGTGATTGCGCATGTATTAAGCACAAAGACGTCCGCGCTTCTAAGCCCGTTAAACGCCCTGTGCCCCGCTTTATTAAGTTGTTCTATAATCTGTCCGCTTTCGTACAAATTTGTTTTGCAGCCTAACGTAAAGACCGATACAGTCATATTTTTCTCCACAGTACAAATCGGCTAAACAGCCTTAATTATTTTGTTACAAGCAGCACTCCGCGCCATTCTCCCATCGATTTAACTTCTTTAACGTCAAACAAATCGGTATATAAATTTAAAACCTGTTCCAACTTGATATCCAGTATACCCGACAGTACTATCAGCGTTCCGCGGCGTACTACCTGAGCAATATCGCTATGAAGCAAAGCTAAAATATCCGCCGTTAAATTTGCAAACACTACGTCGAACGCGCCTTGCGTTTGCTCGGTTAAATTACCCGTCTTTACAAAGCAGCGGTCTGTCAATCCGTTAATTTGCGCGTTATGGACGGCAACGTCCGTCGCCTGCCTGTCTATATCCACAAGCTCGGCATAGCTTGCCCCAAGCAGCAGCGCCGAAAGTCCCAGTATACCGCTGCCGCAGCCCACGTCCAAAACCGTCTTGCCCGATAAATCAAGCTGTTCGGCAAACTGCAAGCACATCGAAGTCGTTTCGTGCTGACCTGTACCGAATGCAACGCCCGTATCTAAAAGCAGCGTCAGTTTATCCGTAGTAACGCTTTGCCACTCCGGACAGATTACTATTTTTTCCGTTTCTATCGGTTTAAACGTTTCCTTAAATTTTGCAACCCACGCGTCGCCTTCCACCTCTCCAACGGCAATACGCAAGCTGCCTCCGTCCTCCACGCATTTAAGACTGCCGCGCAAAGTATTTAAAGCGGAACTCAAATCCTCCAAAGCACAGTAACCTTTTACTATAACCTCGTTTTCGTCGTAGGGTTTGTCGGCAGCGTCGTCTTTGTAGTCCCAACTGGGATTATTATATAAGTCGTTTTTATCGTAAATACTAATGCCGTCTAAACACACTTCTTGCAAAAAGAAAGCGACTACGTCGCTTGCTTGTGATGTGGTATAAACGGCAATTTCCGCATATCGCATAATTTAATTTCCTATTTGATAAGTATGTCTATAAGAATTTTGGCGTTTTCCCATTCGCGCTTGTTTACTTCATACAACTCCCGCCCCTTTTGGGTTATTGTGTAATACTTACGCGTTGCGCCTACGCCGACGTTTTCGCCCCAAGTGCCTTTGATACATTCCATATCTTCCAAACGGTGATATGCCGAATACAGGCTCTGCTCGTTGGGCACATATAAATTGTTGGTTTTTTTTGTTATATACTTACGTATTTCGTTTCCGTACTTTGTTCCGCTCATTAACGCAGACAGTACGAAAGTGTCGATGTGACCCCTCAAAAGGTCGCTGGAAATTACTTTCATCCTTTGTTCTCCAAATACTATGTCTGTAATATAGATTAACACTCCAACTGTGTTTTGTAAAGCGACAAACAGCCCTTTTTTAAAAAATAAATTTAAATAATTTTTTTCGCAAATGTGAAACACTATGAAACGAAAGAAACAGATTGCAAGACGTTGTTCGCTTCTAAATCAAACAAAAAAAGGCGATAAAAACATATAGTTACAAACTTAATAAACTGTTAAAGCGAAAGTATGCGCACGTATAAAAAAACACTCGTTCGGTTTGTTCGAGTGTTTTTTACTAATAAATACTTCAATCGGATTTACTCGGCATACGGTACAGCCGAATCAGTTTATTGAATTTCAAAAATAAGCAGTTCTCCGCCCGACTGCACTATGGCATAATATTCGGTATTACTGTACGGATATTCCAGCAAAATCGGCTTATCCAAGTCGAAATTCTCTATTTCCGGAACAAGTTTTGTAATCTAGTCCATCTGGTACAACGTGTTATATGCCATAATACATAAATCTGCGCCTAACGGGCATATTTCTTTGCCCGCTTTGGCGTTAATCATCTGCGCCATTTCCTTAAACGAAACGTCGAATACCCACTTCGATTCGCAAATTTTACTTCCTTTAAACAGCGGAAAAATAAGTCCGACTTCTTCTCCGTTTTTCAGTCACAAATAGTAATCGTACGGAGGGCTGTATTCGTCATCCATTAAAGAGTAAACGTCTAAGCCCAAATACTTTCCGTCAACGTCAAAACCGACAAGGTAATGCATCCTTATAGTACATAAAATTTCTTCCATTCCGTACTTTTTTGTAGCATACTGAACGCATTCGTAAGTACTTGTTGTACCTCCGCAAGAGACAAAAGCCGACATAACCGCAATTAACATTAATAGTAATAATACAAAAACCGCTGCACGTCTCTTTTTCATATAAACCTCCTTATTTATATACTACTATCGCTACCGCGTCGGTTATATTGATTAAAATTAAAAGCTGTTAAACACGATTACATTGTAGCACATAAAATTATCAAGTTCAATATACAAAAAGAAATATTAAAAAACAAACGGCAAGTACCCGTAAAAAGGTAATTGCCGTTTAAAATTATTTATTATACAGTTTGGATATTTCGTCGAGATACTCTTTCTTTTTTGCGTAATTTTTAAGAGAGCAGTCCTTTTCAAAATCCTCGATTGCGCGGCGTTGCGAACGGTTTATGTTTTTGGGTACTTCCACGCTGACCGTCGCGTACAAATCGCCGGTTATACCGCGTGCCGTGCGTATGCCCTTTCCTCTAAAACGTAACGTTTCGCCGTTAGACGTGCCTTCGGCAAGCTTGTGTATAAACACTCCGTCCGGCGCCGGAATTTCTATTTCGCCGCCGCATACCGCCGTGGCATAACTGACGGGGACGGTGACGTACAAGTCGAAATTTTCACGGCGGAAAATTTTACTGGGCTTAACGGACATTACAAGCAGTAAGTTTCCGCACCTGCCGCCTTTGCCCTTGGGAGCGTTTCCTTCGCCCGCAAGCTGCAGCACCGCTCCGTTTTCCACTCCTGCCGGAATTGCTACGTTTAAAACCTTATTTTTACGCGCGGTGCCCTTTCCTCCGCACGTTTTGCAGGTTTCGGTAACGATTTTACCGCTGCCGCCGCACTTATCGCAAGCGACTACGGAAATCTGCTGACCGAATATCGTATTACGTACTTGCCGCACCTGACCGCTGCCGCCGCACTTATCGCAAGTTTTTAGGCAGCTGTCGTCCTTTGCTCCGCTGCCGCCGCAAGAGGAGCAGCGCTCTATACGCGTAAAGTTTACGGGTTTTTTACAACCGAGAATAGACTCCATAAAAGTAAGTTCTATGGTATATGTAATATCGCTGCCCACCGACGAATTGGACGCGCGCCGTCTGCTGCTTCCGCCAAAGCCGAACGCGTCGCTGAACATATCGAAAATGTCGTCAAAACCGCTTGCGGAAAAACCGCCGCCGTACGGATTAAAGCCGCCTGCGCCGTTCATATCCATTTCGCCGCGATCGTATCTGCCGCGTTTTTCGGGATCGCCCACTACGGAATACGCCTCGTTTATTTCTTTAAATTTTTCCGCCGCGGCCGCATCGTTGGGGTGCAAATCCGGATGGTATTGCTTTGCCAACCTACGGTAGGCGGATTTTATTTGGTCGGCAGACGCGTTTTTTTCTACGCCCAGCGTTTTGTAGTAATCTTTTTGAGCCATTGTAACCTCTAATTTGCAACGCAAAGTCTTGCAGTAAATGCAAGACCTTACGTTTAAATTTTATGTTTGTTAATCAGTCCTTTTTATCGTCGTCGGCTACGTCGTAGTTTACGGTTGTACCGTCCTGCTGCTGACTGGCGTTTTGCTGCGCCGCTTGATAAAACTTTTGGAAAATTGCCGCCGAGCTTTGAGCTATACGGTCTGTTTCCGCCTTAAATTCCTCGGTTGAAGCGTCGCTCTTTTCCAACACTTCCTTACCCTTTTTGATATCCTCTTCCAAATGTTCTTTGTCGGCGGGTTCCAGCTTATCGCCGCTTTCGCGGATAAATTGTTCTAAGGACAATACCATTTGGTCAAGCCCGTTGCGCGCTTCTACCGCTTCGCGGCGTTTTTTGTCTTCCTCGGCGTATTTTTCGGCGTCTTTAATTGCCTTATCGATATCCGCATCGCTTAAATTTGTGGACGACGTGATAGTTACGGACTGTTCCTTTTGAGTACCCAAATCCTTAGCCGTTACGTGTACGATACCGTTTGCATCGATATCGAACTTAACTTCGATTTGCGGTATTCCGCGAGGAGCGGGGGCAATACCCGTAAGAGAGAAACGACCCAAAGTTTTATTGTCCGCCGCCATTTCGCGCTCGCCTTGCAACACGTGGATATCCACGCTTGTCTGGTTGTCCGCCGCAGTAGAAAACACTTGCGATTTGCTGGTGGGGATTGTGGTATTGCGCTCGATTAACTTAGCCATAACACCGCCCAAAACCTCGATACCGAGCGAAAGCGGAGTAACGTCCAAAAGCAATACGTCCTTAACTTCGCCGCCCAAAACGCCGCCTTGAATTGCCGCGCCGATAGCTACGCATTCGTCGGGGTTAATTCCCTTATACGGTTCCTTTCCGCTGAAATTCTTTACAGCCTCCACAACGGCGGGGATACGCGTAGAACCGCCCACCAAAATAACGCGGTTAAGGTCGTTGTTTGTTACGCCTGCGTCAGCCATAGCCTTCTTCATAGGCTCGATTGTCTTTTTGATAATGCCGTCGATTAGACTTTCGAATTTAGCGCGGGTAATTTCCACCTCTAAGTGCTTGGGACCAGTTGCGTCCGCCGTGATAAACGGCAAAGATACTGTTGTTTTAAGGGTTGCGGACAACTCGATTTTTGCTTTTTCCGCCGCTTCCTTTAAACGCTGCAAAGCCTGTCTGTCCTTAGACAAATCTATACCGCTTGTCTTTTTAAAGTCCGCAACAAGGTAGTCCATAACGATTTGGTCGATATCGTCGCCGCCCAAACGGTTGTTACCGTTTGTGGCAAGCACCTCGAATACGCCGTCGCCGATTTCCAAAATCGATACGTCGAACGTACCGCCGCCCAAATCGTAAATAAGAATTTTTTGGTTTTTGTTTTCGCCCTTATCCAGTCCGTAGGCAAGCGCCGCCGCGGTAGGTTCGTTTATAATACGCAAAACTTCCAGTCCCGCTATTTTGCCCGCGTCCTTTGTTGCCTGACGCTGAGCGTCGCTGAAATATGCGGGTACGGTTATAACCGCCTGAGTTACTTTTTCGCCAAGATACGCTTCCGCGTCCGCTTTAAGTTTAGAAAGGGTAATTGCGGAAATCTCCTGAGGAGAATAAGACTTGCCGTCTATCGAGACGGTAAAGTTCGTGCCCATTTCTCTCTTGATGGAAAGTACCGTTCTGTCGGCGTTTACCACCGCTTGACGTTTTGCCACCTGACCGACAAGACGTTCGCCGTCTTTTGTAAACGCAACAACCGACGGTGTTGTGCGGTTGCCTTCCGCATTAGCTATAACGACGGGTTCGCCGCCTTCCAAAACTGCTACGCAGCTGTTAGTTGTACCTAAGTCTATACCGATGATTTTTCCCATAATATTAATCTCCTTTATTTAGTATGATGAATTTTTTTATGTTTAAGCGCTTTTTTAAAGTGCGTTATGACAATTATAATGTATTTCCGTTAAACGCTCCGACTTCTATATCCGTAAAGTTATTAATTTTAAAAACTCATAATCTAAGCGAAACGTATTTTTAATTAATTCAATGCAATCAAGTATTGCGTACGACTTTATGCGACGTAAACCGATTGCGGTAATCAAACGTGCTTAGCTGCCCACTATTACCTCGGCAAAGCGCAATACTTTATCCTCGGTTTCGTAACCTTGTTTGTAAACTTCCACTACCAAATCGCGCTTGTCTTCGCCGTAGTCCATTTTGGAAAGGGCGTTCATTTTAAGCGGATCGAACGGCTGTCCCATTACGTCCATTTTTACTGCGCCGAATTCGTTTAGTACTTGCTCAAACTGGTTTTGTATCATTGTAAACGCTTTTAGGTTGTCGCCGTCCAAATGCTTTGCCGCAATTTCAAAGGTGTCTACAACCGCTATCAATTTGACTAAAACCTGTTGAACGCCATCTTTTTTGGCTTGTTCGCCGTTAAATTTCATACGGCGTTTGTAGCTTTCAAAATCGTTTTTCATCGCTACAAGTTGGTTTAAGTAAGTATCGGATTTATCGGCTGAGGATTGAAGCCGTTTGCACGTTGCGGATAATTTGTCTTTTTCCGCCTGCAAAGATTCGATTTCCGCAATAAGTTTTTCGTTTTCTTCGATTAAAGCTTTTTCCGTTTCCGTCATAGTCTGTTCGTTTTCTTTTTGTTCGACCGTTTCCGTTTTTACGTCTTTTTTCATGTGGTCTCCTTATTATCTATCAAATCAATAATTATATCGCTTATCTTATCCAAAACGGCAAGTACGCGTTTGTAATTCATACGGACGGGACCGATAACGCCTATCGAGCCGCTGACGTTATCGCCTAAGTTTACGCGGGCAGACACTACCGAGCAGCCCTCGGGCGCGTTATCGTCTGCGCCTATTTTTACCGTAACGCTGCCGCTTTCGCCGCCGTCGTAGGTAAACATCTCGGCAATTCTGTCCTTGTTTTCCAGCTCTGCCATAAAGCGCTGCGCCGTATGCACGTCGGCATATTCGCTATGCTGCAAAATTTTACTTTCGCCGTAAGTAGATACGTCCATTCCGTTATACAGCGATTGCTTTTTAAGCACGTCTATAATTTTTTTAAACAGCGAATTAAACTGTGCAAATTCGTCGTTGACAAGGGTATACGGATATGTAAAGTTTAAAAAATCCGCTACGTGTTTGCCTACGAACAATTTGTTTAGCCATCGTTCTGCCTGCGCAATCATCTTATCGGTAAAATCGTCGGGGATATCTAACATACCGTCTTTAAGCACACGGGAATCGGTTACTATTACCACCAACATTTTGCCGTTGGATAAGTCTAACAGCTTAATTGCGGTAATTGTGTCCGACATATCCTCTTTTACTACAACGGCGGTATAATTGGTTATTTCCGCAATTATTTTGGTTACGGCAACGATTATATCCTCTAACGAACCTATCTTACGCTGAAAATAATTGTCGATAAGCTCCGCCTCGCGGGAGGTAAGCGTAGCGCCGCACAGCAATTCGTTTACATAAAAACGAAAAGCCTTTTCCGTGGGAATGCGTCCTGCCGATACGTGGGGTTGGTTTAAATAGCCCATACTCTCCAAAGCGGAAAGTTCGTTGCGGATTGTAGCCGACGAACATTCGCAAAGATACTGCTCCTGTATTTCCTTACTGGAAATAGGTGCGGCTCTGTCGATGTAGCCGTCCACTACGGCGCATAAAATTTTCTTTTTACGGTTGGATAACATTATCGGCGTTCCTCTGTCAGCGGTTTTAGCGGAGTGTTAGCAATCTAACGCGTCGACTGCTAATTTATGCTTCTAATATATCACTATATGCACCTAATGTCAATAGTTTAAACGGTGTTTTAAAAAATAATTTGTTTTTATTAACGTTAATTTGACAAATTTAATATTTAAAAGAGATTAAAACGCTAAAATAAAGACGACGGGTTATTTTACAGCGATTGACTTACGGGCAGTTTATCTATATAATTATTGTGTGAGGTAACGATATGTTTGAACAAATGACGATAGAAAAATACTGCGACGTACTTGCAAGCAAAGCCCCCGCGCCGGGAGGAGGAAGCGCGTTGGCGGTTGTGGGCGCGGAAGCGTGCGCTTTAATAGAGATGGCAATAAACGTAACGTTGGAAAAACTGTCTGCCGACGAAGACAATTACTCTTATTTAAAAAGCGAGCTGGCAACCTGCATTCGCGCGCGCAGATGTTTGTACAAACTGTCCAACGACGACGCTGCGGCATACGACGATATTGTAGCGGCGCGCAAACTGCCCAAAGATACGGATGAACATATACGCATACGTACAGCTACGTTGCAAAAGGCGTTTCACAAAGCTACGCTTGTGCCGTTGGACGTAATGAAATTATGTGCAGACGTTTTAAAGCGCGCGGATATGCGCGTACTTAACCGACTGTCTAAGTACGTTGCAAGCGACTGCGAAATAGGCATAAGTTTGCTTAGAACGGTGGTTGATTTTTCCGTAAAAAACGTATACGCCAACACTTGCTTTATACACGACCTACAATTAAAAACCATGTTGGAAAAACAAGCCGAAACTATAATTGCGGAAATAAAATAGAGATTTTGTCGAAAAAAGTTTACAAAAGACGCTTTTTGTGCTATTCTGTTAGGGACGTATCCCGAAATGTTACGTTGCCATTAGGTTATTTTGTTAAAAGTATTATTTTTTCCGTCTTTAATTTGAACTTAAATTCGTTTTAAATGATTAGGTGTTTTTTTTAAGACAAAAGGCTATCAACCGTGTTGGTTGAGCCTTTTTTGTTTAACCGATTTATTTTAGCTGCTGCCCTATAAAATAAATTTACCCTCAGTCTAATATATTTAAATTACCCTAGAATACAAAATAAAACCACTTAAATATAATTTCCCAAATTTTACTATCAATCGATATTAAAAGCGGCAGCGTACTCCGCTGCCGCTTTATTTTTTTACATTTATTAAAATAACCGTTACCGCAATATTATTTTTGCATATTAGATTTTTCAGTCAAATTTATTATTGATTAACAAACGTAAATTAACGCACGCGCAATTCAACCGCTGTTACGGCACTGATATTTTAAACGTTTTCGAGTCCGGAAATTACTACGTCAATCAGTTTGGAATAATCCTGCTGCAAGTTTCCGCCGTTTACAATGCAAACGCCGCCTGCTTTAAATTGCGCCAACTGCTGTTGGATAGCGTAAATCAGCTTTTCCGCTTCGTCGGCATTTAAGTCGAGGGGAGACGGTTCGTCTACGTCAAATTCCACGTATACTTGCTGTAAAACGTTATTTTTAAAACTTAATTCCACCGTTAATCCGCCGTCCAAAATTTCCGCTATGCCTTCCACAACGTTATAAAGCTGTCCGCCGTTAATTTGTAAGTTGACCGATTTCGCAATAATATCGTAAACGGTTAAATCCTTAACGCCGTTACATACGTCGGTTAACGCAGCGATAATTTGCTCGACTGTTATTTGCTTATCCGCCGCTACGTCTGCCTGAGCCAATTTAAGCATTTGCCGGGGAGTAAGAGGTTTTGCCAACAAAATATATTCCTTAACGGTTACGCCTTTTAAGTCTACGCCCAACTTCGCCATTAATTGGTCGACTGTATTTACGTTATCGTCGGGATAGTATGCCGCTACCGCAACGTTAAGCATATCGATTATATCGTCCAGAGTATAACCCTGCGCTTCCAGTCCGTCCAAAATATCACCGACTTTAACGTCGAACAACGCTTCCGCCGTAGCGGGGATTTTAGCATAACTTCCTTCGCCGAATACAGACTCGAAATATTGTAAAACCGTCTTTGTATTTAATACGTTATTTACCGTACGCAAAAAATCGAACTTTACGGTATATACTGTTGTGTCCGCAGTGCTTTTATCTGTGTTTAACGTCAAAAACGTATCTTTAATCCATTGTACAGCACCGTCTTGAGGAGGCAGTTGTTTTAAAGCATCCAACAGTTCCTTTACGCCTGACTGTATTTGCTGCGTGTTTGCATTAATTTCTTCGATAAATTGTTTTAATTCGTTAATACCGATTTCTATGTCCAACTCGCCAAGCAATTCTTCTACGGTCAAGCGAAAATATTTAATGGCGAAGTTTTCTTCGTAACGGGCATATACTATACCGTCTTTGACCGTTGCCGCCGCAACGACGTTGACGTTAGACGACGTTTTAAAGTTAATATATCCGCATCCTTCGACTGCACCGTTTTTAGATAAACCGAGTTTCAACTCGGCATATTCTACGGTTACAGTCTCCGCGCCGTTGCCCGACGTTGGAATATTTGCAGTTACGTTTTCCGCAGTTATTACGTAGTTCCATACGTCCAACTTTGATACTTGAGCCAGCACAACGTCGGTGACGCTGCTCCATTGTCCGCAATCCGTACATACGCCGTCTACATAGTCGTGTTCAGGTTCGGGTTCGACGTCCGGATTAGGCACAACGGAAACGGGCTTAGAATATTTGCATACCGTACACTCTTCCATATCGCCGCCGGGAACGCCCGCCATACTGTGTTTTTCTTTGCCAAATACTTCTTCCGTATCACCGCAGGTGGCTTCGCGCCAATGGTATTCCGCGTCGTATGTCCATTCTTCAGCATATGTATGGATATGTTCGCAAGCGGTAAGCGTTACCGCCAAAGCAAAGATAACCGCCAAAACCAACAATAATTTCCTTTTCATATTCGTCCTCCTTTTAAACTTATATGTATTATGCGTATCTATTGACATCGCAGTACGGTCAAACCGTAAAAGACAACGCACGCGTTTAACTCTTTAACTATAACGAACACAAAAAACACAAGTATCAGGCTTAATTAAATCTGCAACATATCAAATGTTTTATTCATGCCGCATAAAGCCGCAGATTATATTTTCCGTTACCGTAAACTACAAACGGTTATTTGCGCAATTCCGCCTTGATACGACGGACTCCGCCGGACGAGGACTGCTCCTTTGTAATTACAAAGTGAGCCAAATCGCCTGTGTTGTCCGCGTGCGGACCTCCGCAGATTTCTTTACTGAAATCGCCCATTGTATACACTTTAACAACCTCGCCGTATCTGTCGCCGAACAGACCTATAGCTCCCGTTTTGCGGGCTTCTTCTACGGTCATTTCTTCACACGTTATAGGCAATTTGCGCGCTATCGCTTCGTTTACCAAACGCTCGGTTTCCGCTATTTCCTCCGCAGTCATAGGACGGCCGAAACTGAAATCGAAGCGAAGTCTTTCGGGAGTGATATTACTGCCCTTTTGCTTTACCTCGTCGCCTAGCACTCTGCGCAAAGCCGCCTGCAATAAGTGCGTAGCCGTATGCAAAAAGGTTGTTTCCTGTCCGCCGCCTTCCGCCATACCGCCTTTAAAGCGCTGTTCGCTCCCCGCATGAGATTTAGCCTGATGCTCGGCAAACTTTGTTTTAAAACCTTCTACGTCCACAGTAAATCCGTTTTCGGCGGCAAGTTCTATTGTCATCTCCACAGGGAAACCGAACGTATCGTAAAGCTTAAACGCCGTACCGCCAGGGACAACGCTGCCCTGAATATGGGAAATTACCTTTAAAAATTCCTTTTCACCCGACACAAGCGTTTTGGAAAATTTTTCTTCTTCCTTATTCAGTTCGTCCACAATTTTACTTGCGTTTTCCGTCAACTCCGTGTAAGCGTCTTTGTATACGTTTATATATACTTCTGCAATTTGCGCAATGCTTCCCTTAGGCATATCAAGCGAATTTGCCATCCGTACAGCGCGGCGAATCAAACGGCGCAATACGTATCCCTGATCAACGTTGCTGGGCGTTACGCCTACGGGGTCGCCCAAAAGAAACGTCGCAGTGCGAACGTGGTCGGCAATTACGCGCATTGCCTTTGTCGTTTTGTCGTCCGTGCCGTAGATTTTACCCGACAGCTGTTGGATTTTTTCCAAAGCGCCTTGAAACAAGTCGATATCGTAAACGGACTTCATTCCGTTAAGTACGCACACGGTACGCTCTAAGCCCATACCTGTATCTACGTTTTTTTGAACAAGAGGCAAATACGTTCCGTCGGCTTGACGGTTAAACTGCATAAATACGTTATTCCAAATTTCCAAATATTTTCCGCAGTCGCAACTGGGATTGCAATCTTTGCCGCAAGCGGGTTTGCCTGTATCCCAAAAGATTTCCGTATCCGGTCCGCAAGGTCCCGTTGTGCCGGCTATCCACCAGTTGTTCTTTTTGGGCATGTAATAAATACGCTCCTTAGGTATACCGCACTCCTGCCACACTCTGGCGGAGTCTTCGTCCCGAGCCGCGTCGTCGTCGCCGGCAAACACCGTTACGGACAAACGGTTGACGTCCAACCCCAAGTATTCGGGTGACGTTAAAAACTCGTAACTCCACTTAATCGATTCGCGGTTAAAATAATCGCCCAGCGACCAGTTGCCCAACATTTCAAAAAACGTCAAGTGCGAATCGTCGCCGACTTCCTCTATATCGCCCGTGCGCACGCACTTTTGTACGTCGGTCAGTCTGGTGCCGTTAGGGTGTTTTTGACCGAGCAAATACGGTATTAATGGATGCATGCCCGCCGTTGTAAAAAGCACCGACGGATCGTTTTCCGGAATAAGACTTGCCGACTTAATTACGGCGTGACCTCTTTCTTTAAAAAAGCCGAGATATTTATCACGTAAATACTGCGATGTGATTTTCATATAATGTATGTACCTCTTTGAGAAATTTTTATGTATTGTGTTTTATGAAATTAATTTCCGTTTATTATTGCGTTAAGTAATATGTTGCTGTTTTATTGCTCTAATACCTACGATTAATAAGTTAAGAGCCTCTCCTTTGTACCAAGGGAGAGGCTCCCACGGAGTGGGTTTAAATTATTTACCGTTGTCTTTTTTGGATTTTTTCGCACCCTTTTTCTTTGCCATGTTAGAGTAAATCCAGAAGAATAAATAGTATGCGGGAATAAATATCAGCGCATAGCCGTACGAGCAGGCAATTCCGTTGTGTTTGGGAGTAAAGAATTCTCTTACGCTTGCAAAGAAATTTCCCTCGCCCGGCAGCATATGCGAGCATAGCATCAACGCGGTAAGCACTGCCGTTACAATAAACAGTATCAAATACAGCAAATTGCCGTGCTTAGATCTGCGCGGAGATATAATACGGAACAGACACACGATAAGGTGGAAAAATGCCGTCAGTACGAATATCGCAAACATTGCCACCATAACGAAAGTTGCCGTTCCCAGTTGGTCTAGAATGTATGCAAACGCGCCGCCTTCAAACGCATCCATTGCCGCACGGTGTTCTTCGTCAAACAACTTTATGATGTCGCCTATCAATTCCCAACCGTAAACGTAATCCTGAGGTGCGTTAGGATCGGGTTCGGTTACCGCGACGTCCGCAAAACCAGCCGTTACGGTTATATCGCCTGTTATGTCAGTTTCGGCAGTAATTGCCGTTTCGCCTGCAAACCAGCCCTTAAATTCCTTTCCTTCGGGAGCAGTTGGCGCGGCGGGGATTTGTTCTGCCGTAAGCTTTTGCCCTTTTACTACCGTTACAGTCGCAACCGTAGCATCGCCGTTTTTAAACGTTACCGTCCATGTTTCCTCAGGCGTTGCTGTTCCTTCGTCTCCTTCGGCATATAAGTTTGACGACTCGCCTAAAACAGCGGACGGTCCGTCGGGATTTTCCGTTTTGTTATGATGGTAAAAACCTTTGTCAAAATTTGTCAAAAACCCCGGTCTTGCCGTTGCGGGCGCAATTATAACATACACAAACAGCGCCAAAAACAAAAATGCAAACAATGCAAATCCGCGTCCGCTCTTTTTGGGTTTTTTACCGCCGTTTGCGGATTGCTGCTCGGCTTGACCTTGCTGAGCATAGGATTGTTGCGGATAATTATCCTCTTGACGGTTTTTATTACGTTTTTTATCGCGCTTTTTATCCTTGTTTGTAGAAGTGACGTCCACTTTGCGAGGCTGAGTTTGCTGCATTGTAACAAACGAATACCCGCAAGCGCACATATTTTCCTCTGCGCCTATTTCCCTTCCGCATCTTGGACAAATTTTTGTTTGCGCGCCCACTTTTAATGTGGCGCCGCAGTTACGGCAGAAATTAGCCAAAGAATAATTGCGCGTATGGCATTTATGGCAAACGACCGCTTCGGTCGGCACTTTGAGTTGTGCGCCGCACCTAGAACAATACTTCGCATTTAGGGAATTGGAATTTCCGCAGCGAGGACAGATATTAAAACTGTTGGAACTGTTCATAAGTTTGTCTCCTTATTTTTTTCTCTTTTTTCCGCAACGGGAACAAAATTTATCTTCTTTTTCGTTAGAATAACCGCATTCGCAAGTCCAGTTGTCTACCGCGTCCGGCTTAGCGTTGGTAAACGACCAACGGCATTTGGCGCAAAACGCGCTGTCAACGGAGTTTTCCGCTCCGCAGCTGGGACAATAACGTTTGGGCTCCTCTATAACAAGTTTAAGTCCGCAGCTTTCGCAAAATTCCTCTTCGCGGGAATTTAACGTGCCGCAGTTAGGGCAAACCAGCTTTTTGCCGTTGGGGCTTTCCAACATTACCTGCCTGACCGACATTTCGCCCAAATTTCTGCTTTCGTGCACGACTTGCATATCTTCCGTATCCGCGTCCGCAAGCGACGTAAAGCAGTACGAACAGAAGTGCGACTCCAACGAATTGGGTCTGCCGCATTGCGGGCAAACCTTGCGCTGAACCACTCGGTGCTCGTGCAAATCGGCAACGCTTGTACCGCACTTATCGCAAAAAATTGCCGTAAGCGCAATAGCCGCCCCGCAAGAAGGACACTGCGACGTTTCGCTGGGAGTCATCATAACTCCGCCGTACAAGTCCGCCACCTCGCGCGATACGCTGCTCGTTTCCACATCGTAAAACGCTTCGGCGTTTACCGCGGAAGACGTCTGCGCCGGCGGAGTAAGGCTCGATCCGCAATCGATACAAAACGCGTATGACTTGTCGTTTACGGCTCCGCAGTTGGGGCAAGTTACCTCTTCTTGAAATATGAAGTTAGTATTTCCGCAATTACAGCAAAACGCCGAATCGCCGGGGTTGATTTCCCCGCAATGTTTGCATACTTTCATAATTCACCTGTTTGTAATATCGCCTGCCACAGATAAAACTATGGCTACATCTAGATATTATATACCATCGTTTAGTATTTGTCAATGCCAACAAACTAATCCCCGATATTTCGTTTAGGAAGAAATTTTGGCGGAAAAATACGGAAACGGCATGTTAAAAATGCACGATTTATGTTTACAAAATTTATTTCAGTTAGGTTTATTAAAATTGTCCTTTAAACTTACGATTTCGTTAAACACCAAATTGTTTTTTGTGCTGTCCTTATCCAACACATAATAACCTACGCGCATAAACTGAAATTTATCTTCAACTTTTGCGGTAAGCAAACTGCGCTCCGCTTTGGCGCAAACAACCTTTAAACTGTCCTCGTTAAAGCGCTGATTAAAGTCCGTTACTCCGTCTACAACGTCGGTAAGCAAACTTTGCAGCTTGCGCACCGTAATATCGATGCAGGTTGACGCGTCCGCCCACTGGATTACGCCCTTAACTTTAACGCCGCTGGTATCGCTGCCCGATTTGGAATTAGGCAACACAAAACAGTGCAATTCCGTAACGTTACCGTCCGTATCCTGTATTACTTCGTCGCAGCGTATAATATACGCGCCTTTAAGACGGACTACCCCGCCAGGTTTAAGACGGTAATATTTGGGCGGAGGTACCAACGCAAAATCTGCGCGGTCGATGTAAATTTCCTTAGAAAGCGGTACGGTTCTGTACGTCAAAGGCTCGGCATTTGGGTTATTTTCCACAGTCAAATCTTCCGTACCTTCAAAGTTGGTAAGCACTACTTTTAACGGGTCAAACACCGCCATTACCCGATCGGCGGTTTTGTTAAGTTCGTCACGGACGCATGCTTGCAAATAGCCTTCTTCCACTTCGCTGTTTGCTTTGCTTACGCCTATACGCTCGCAAAAATCGCGTAAAGCGGCGGCGGGATAGCCGCGTCTGCGTAAACCCGAAAGCGTAGGCATGCGGGGGTCGTCCCAGCCCATAACTTTGCCTTCGTCCACCAACTTTTTCAGATAGCGTTTGGACATAATCGTATTGGTAACGTTAAGACGCGCAAACTCTATCTGCTGCGGACGCGGTTCGGGAAAATCGCAAGACTTAACGACCCAGTCGTATAACGGACGATGATCTTCAAACTCCAAAGTGCAGATCGAATGCGTAATTCCCTCGTAAGCGTCCTCTATGGGGTGAGCAAAGTCGTACATCGGGTAAATGCACCATTTGTCCCCCGTATTATGGTGATGCGCGCGCAGCACGCGGTATATTACGGGATCGCGCATATTTATGTTAGAAGACGACATATCTATCTTTGCCCTAAGCACCTTACTGCCGTCGGCGTACTTGCCGTCGCGCATTCCGTAAAACAGCTGCAAGTTTTCCTCCGCGCTGCGGTTGCGGTACGGGCTCTCCGTTCCCGCCTCGGTAAGAGTTCCGCGGCGTTCGCGTATTTCCTCCGCCGTTTCGTCCGATACGTACGCCAAGCCTTTGTTTATAAGCTTAACCGCGCAATCGAACATAACGTCAAAGTAATCGCTGGCAAACAACAGTTTGTCCCACTTAAAGCCCAGCCATTCGATATCGTTTTTAATACTTTCCACGTATTCGGTATCTTCCTTACTGGGATTTGTATCGTCAAAACGCAAATTGCACTTGCCGTTGTATTTTGTTTTTATTCCAAAATTGATGCATAGACTTTTAGCGTGACCTATGTGCAGATACCCGTTAGGCTCGGGCGGAAAACGCGTACAAACCTCGGTAACCTTGCCGCTTTTTATATCGTTATCAATTATATCTTCGATAAAGTTTTTAAATTCGCTCATTTTTATACCTTTAATGTTAGTTATTGTCGTCACCGTCGGTTTCCGAGGCAACGTCGTCTATTCCGCTGAACGTACCGCCGTCGCTTTCGCTATCGTCCGTAAAGGTCATATCCGCACCGCCGTTAGCCACTTCTTCGTATCCTTCGGGCTTTTCGGCAATCTGTCCGTGAGTATACTGGTAATGTTCGTCTACAAAACGTACGATAGAGCCGATAAGGCTGATTTTTATATTACCTAATTCGCCGTTACGGTGTTTTGCAACAATTAGGCTATGGTCGTAACCGCCGCTTTCGTTTTGTTCCTTATGAATAAACAATACGATATCCGCGTCCTGTTCGATAGCGCCCGATTCGCGCAAGTCGGATAATACCGGCTCGCTGCTGCCGCCCTTTTCGCCCTTTATGTTGCGGATTTCCGCCTCGCGCTTTAACTGCGACAAAGCAATGACCGGCACGTTAAGCTCCTTTGCAATAAGCTTTAACGCACGGGTGATTGCGGCAACTTCCTGCTGTCTGCCCTGATTTGCGTCTTTTGCGTCGCTGTTCATCAACTGTATGTAGTCGATAACAATCAAATCCAAGCCGTGCTGCGCTTTTAATCTGCGGCACTGCGAAGAAATTTCCGACGGGCGTATATTAGCGTAATCGTTACCGAAAAGCTGCATTGTAGAACAGATTGTATTCTGCGCCGCCTGCAAACGCGCAATATCGCTTTCCGCATTAGGCAGCTGACCGTTTTTGATAAACTTTAACGGCACGGTGGACATACTGGACAGCATACGCTCGACAAGCTGTTGGTTGGACATTTCCAAACTGTAAACGGCAACCGTCTTGCCCTGTTTTGCAACGTTTTCCACTATGTTCATCGCCATTGTGGACTTACCTACGCCCGGACGCGCTGCAAGCACTATCAGTTCGCCTCCGTGCAAGCCGTTTGTCATACGGTCAAACTTAACGTAACCCGTCATAATTCCGCGCGAAGCGTCGGGATTGACAAAACGGTTATTGATAGCCACCATTGTGCGCGCCGCCTCGTCGGCAAAAGAAATCAGTCCGCTGTTGGCGTCGCGTTGAGACAAATTAAATATCGCTTCTTCCGCGTAAGTTATTACATCGTCGGCGCTGTCGGCGCTGTAAGCGCGTTTTGTAACCTCGCCGCAAATGCCTATAAGTTTACGCATAACCGAGGCGCGCTTGACTATTGCAAGATATTCCTCGTATTTTGCCGAAGAAGGCAGAAGCTCGTTTAATTTAAGTATATAGTCGATATCACCCACCTGCGAAAGTTTGCCGTTACGGCGCAAACAGTCCACCACCGTAGTAAAGTTGACGGTATTAGACATGTTTTCTTCCCCCACCTTATGAGAACGGCGGGAGATTTCTTTCATTGCCGCAAAAATAGCGGCGTGGCTGGACTGATAAAAATCGTCTTCCGAAAGTTTGGACAAAATTTCCAACTGCATCGCGGGGTTACGCATTATACAGAATAAAATATTTTGTTCCGCTTCCACACTGTTGGGCATTGTCGGCAAATTGATTACTTTACCAGACGCTGCAGACGGCTTTACTGTGTTTTGTGTATCTTTGTTAACGGGCATTGCAGCCTCCTTTGTACTGAATACGCAAAAAAGACGGTTACGCGCCTGACCTTCAGTTATAACGCACCGCTTTGTTACAATTTATATAAAGATTATACTAAACTTTGCATTATAAAGCAATAAAAAATAAAAAGATTTTTTTATAATGCTATGCAAAACGGCCAGTACGTTTTGCAACGTACGGTTAAAGCTAATTATCGCATACGGTCCAACAACATATGCGCATATATTAATATCCGCATTTATACAATAAATAGACTTTACAAAGCAAAACGTGCGTTTTACGCCGATTTCAGCTTTTTATTTAAGCGCTTGATACAAAGCGGCCGCTAATGCAACGCATTAATATACTGCGTAAATTTTTACGGCAGCAACGCCGACGGCTGTTCTGCCCGCGGTTCGGCGCCGCGCGCAATAACTTTATCCACGCGTTTGTAGGAGTTACTGCGTATCAGCTGAGTTTTAACCAAAACGCCGTTTTTATAATACTTTAAGTAAGATTTGGTTTTTACTCCGTCGCTGCCGTTTGTTATCACTTTTATTTGATCGTCGTACACCAATTCGGGAAAACGGGTTTTATCCACTATTTCCACCACGTTAAAAGGCTGACGCTGCTCGACGCTTTCCCGCACGATATCGTACTCGTTCGGCTCTCCGTAGACAGTAAAAGTTACCGTCTTACCGCTAACTTTTGCGCTGATGTAAAGATCGTGATTTGTAGTATTGACAAAAGTCAAATCCGCAACTCCGTCGGCAACCATAGCGTCAAACCCCGCTTTAACATAACCGGACACCAGCGTATGCTGGCTCGCCTTAGGAAGCAGTCCCGCTAAAAGCAGAGCGTTATAGAGCGTGGTAGAAGTTTGACACACTCCTCCGCCTACGCCGTCGGTATATCCGCCGTCCATTATAACCTTTGCGTTCTTGTAACCGTTTGCTTCGGTACGCGCGCCTACTACGTCGTTAAATGAAAACGTTTGTCCGCTTTTTACTGTAATGCCGTCAATAGCCTTAGCAGACAACGCTATGTTAAAGCAGCGGTTTTCGCCGCTGTTATAGTACGTAGTAGTAAATTTGCCTTTTAATACCGTGTTACGTTTAAGCTGTTCGGCAGTTATTGCTCGGTCGTATTTTAACGGCAATGCAATACGTTTAAAATGTCCGCGGCAGGAAATCATTTCTTCAAACAGTTTATCCGCGTCTATTTTAACGCCGTCGCAAGACTTGCCGTAACTGAATCCGCGTGAGGAAAAATTTACCGCAGAGTCCGTTCTGTCACAGCACACGTAATTAAAACGTTTTAAAATTTTATCGAAGTTCGGCAGCAAATACTGATACACGCATATCGGGTCCAGTCCTTGCTTTAACAGACCGTTTGCAAGATTTTTTCGGCCGTTATATCCCAAATAAAAGCCCCTGATATCCGCTTCAAACTCCACTCCGTCTATTTGTTTGCTTAAATCGTAGCGGTAAACCTCGTCGCCGTAATATATTTCCGCCGTTACGTTCCACGGCGCAAAAGACTGCTCCGCATAAGCGACAGCCGAGTTAGTAACAAAAACGCCCGCAATAATTACTGCGAGCGCAAATATAATCGTGTAATATTTAAGTTTTTTCATATTCCCAAAATTTTGCGGGTATAACCGCTTGGCGAAAAACTTTTTGTACCTAGCTCCACTCCGTGGGTATAGTCGTGAAAATCGCTTCCGCCCGTGGAGATAAGCCTATATTTTTTTGCCATTTTGCCGTAAAAATTGCGCTCTACCCTATTGTGTGTAAAATAATGCGCTTCAATACCTGCAAGCCCCGCTTTTACAAGAATACGCAAAAACTGTTCGAACTTAGCATTACCGGACATACGCAGCTGTTTGGGGTGGGCAAGCACCGGCAATCCGCCGTACTTTAACGTAAACTGTATTGCCTCTGTCGGCGTTAAACGTCGGGTTTGGACAAAACAGCACTTATCTTGCCCCAAATACTTATCAAATACTTCCGGCACGTCGTTACATATGCCCTGACGTACGATTTCCATTGCAATAGCCGGTCTGCCGACAACGGTACACTGCTCTTTCAGTTTTTCCAAATCTACCGTAATTCCGTGCTCGG
The DNA here is from genome assembly GCA_910587795.1 of uncultured Christensenellaceae bacterium. Taxonomy (GTDB): domain Bacteria; phylum Bacillota; class Clostridia; order Christensenellales; family CAG-314; genus Fimimonas. The sequence continues at coordinate 116,715 of CAJUNH010000004.1, read as the reverse complement.
CAAGTTTTTTAACCATAGCAAAATTGCGCTGATTTCTTAAATCGGCAATCTGCGCCAAATCGTGTTCGAAGCCGTCCGCAGACATATTTACGTTATACGCAAGTATATGTACGTCCCTGCCTTCGTATACGCTGGACAGCTCCGCCCCGACAATATATTTCATACCCGCTTCACGCGCTTTTTCCTGCGCTTCCAAAACTCCCGCAAACGTATCGTGATCGGTTACGGCAATACATTCCAACCCCCGATCCTTAGCCATTTCCACAAGTTTTGAAGGGGAAAAAATTCCGTCCGAGCAATTTGAGTGAATGTGTAAATCGCATTTCATATACAAAATATATCAAATATCGCGCGCATTGTCAACATTAGCGCAAACAAAAACCGACGACGCAAAATCGGCGGTTTGCTTACAAAACAATTTGCAAAAGCTGAGAAAACTCGTCTATAACAAAATCCGCATTTGCCATATCCTGCTTTGTGCCGTAGCCGTAAGAGCAAATTGCAACTTTCATACCGACGTTTTTGGCAAACTGAACATCGTAAACCATATCTCCCACATACAAACAATCTTCGCGTATTAATCCGTATTCCGCCGCCAAATTGTAAAACACTTCTTTTTGCGGCTTGATAGGTTTACCCACACACGAGCCGACGGCAAAAGAAAACAAACTGCCGAAATACCTGTTGACGCAAGCACGCGCAGATTCGTCGGGTTTATTAGAGATAACGCCCGTCTTTACGCCTGCGGCGTTTAGCTTTTTTAGCGTATCGATTACTCCGTTAAAAGGACGGGTGTAAACGTTGTTGTGCGCTGCGTAATAAATTTCAAATTCGTCCCTGATTTTTAAAAAATCGTCCTCGCAAACGGCTAAGTCCGCTTCCTTGTAGGCAAGACGCAACATTGGGATTATTTCCACCCCTATACCGCGACGAATTGTTTCGACCGTGGCGTTAACCTTATAGCCGAACTTTTCAAAAGCATGGTTTGTGGCTATTGCCAAGTCCTCCTCGGTACTTAGCAGCGTACCGTCCAAATCGAATAAAACGTTTTTAAATTTCATATTCAATTCCTTTGCTCCGCTTAGACGGAAGTTTTTATATTGATAAAATCAAATAAAAAATATAAGGTAAATTACATTTAAACCTAGTTAGTATTTTTACAATATAATCAAAACTCATTGTATTCCGTTAGGCACAGTTACTCAATTAATTATAACACTTTTGTGAAAAATGCCAAGTATTTAAATGTATTGAATATTTTTATGAGCATAAAATACCATCTTCATATTATGAAACAAGTTTATTATCTTTTTCTATATCGTTTAAAAATGTAAATATGCGTTGCATACATTCACATCAAAAGAGCCGACAATTTTGTCGGCTCCTTCTTTACATTTATTTATATCGAATACTGTCAAGGAATTTTTTTACGATAGGAATATCCATTCCTCCTTCGACATTCTGGACAAGTTTTTTTCCTTTTCCCGCCATCAAAAACACACACAAATCAAAGCGGTTTACACCCTGCTTAGTCATCGGAAAATCATACTTTTCAGCATACATATCAATGGTTTTTTGACAAGCGTTATAATACGCACAGTAACCCGTGCCGTCTCCCCTTACAATCGGCTTAATTTCACTACGCAAATGCCCGCCATACCCGATAAATTGTCTCAAATCTTTTACGGCAGATTCGTTCGCATATCTTAATGACACTTCAATATTCACAGTACCATATTTTATTATGCCAGTACGAGATACAAAACGTATCATATTCTCACAATATAACTTATTATTAAAAACTATACTGAATTTTTCCGGGAAATCAAAACTGACATTTGATGACACCAACCTATTTCCTTTTATTAACAACATTTCTTTTTTTCTCCCGTTTCGACAATTTTCTTCAACCCAAGACAATTGATTTCTTTTTGTTCAAAAGTCGAATTGATACAATAATTACAACTTCTCTCTTTTCGTTCCAACTCTTTTTTTGCTTCGGCTTTTTTATTATACTGCGTAATCCTATATTACCTAATCGACAACCGAAAAACTTTGTTATCATCTAACTCCATAAGTATCTCGGTCTTGTTAATTTTAAACATACCACAAAAGAAATCGTCTAGCAATACCATTATTTCTGCTGCAATATCGTTTGCCGTTATAATGTTTGTTTTTTAGATGCACTGTAATTCATTTTTTCTTTAGCAAAATTTTTTTGTTGATTTTCCATTAAATTCAACTCCTTGTTTTATTCACCGTTCGCGCGTTAAGTGTACTTATATTATACTCTCCCATCAGTGCAAGCGACAAGTATTTTTTTGCGCATGTGGGAGATAATATATTTGTAGAAAGGAGACTAATAAATGGATAATTTGTCGAAATTTGCTGAAACACTCGATTCGTTGATGTTCGAACAAGAAATAACAGTTACACAACTCGCAAACAAAATTGGGTTAGACTCGTCTACTATTTCCCGAGCATTACATTCACAATTCACACCATCTGTTGGCACACTGATTAAATTAGCAGACTATTTTAATTGCACAACGGATTTTTTGCTTGGCAGAGAACATGAAAACTACTCTTCGAAATTTCAAAAATGCCCTCTGTTCTCCGAGCAATTGGTGAGACTGAAAAAGTATTTCGAGTGTCCATGGTGGCAATTTTATAAAACAGCACATATTTCGGCTTCGCGGTTTTATGAATGGAAGAACGGAAAGCGCGAACCTACGCTTGATAACATAATTGCGCTCGCCGACGGCTTTGACGTATCCGTTGATTTTATTCTCGGCAGATCCGCAAGCTAATTATTTTGCACTGCTACAAAACAATAACAAACAAAAAGCCGCATAAACTTTTTAAAGCCTATGCGGTATTTTATTATTCATTTTATCGAATGCATTTTTATCATACGCCTACATATTCAGTCCCCAAAGGAACAATAACAATATAAAGTGTGCGTTATTGCATACGAACTTACAAAAGCTGATAGGCGCTTTACGGACTTTTACCGAATCTCTAACAGCGTTGCAATTAAATGCGGCGTTCTTTGTCTTTGTCTATAATATAAGTCCTTTAACACTCCCAAAATAATTTTTACATTCTTCTATAAACAATTTAACGAAATCGGCAGCTATATTCGACGCATTTTTACAGTTAAATTCAAAGTCATTATGCCCGACGTTATCGGCATTATCGGTAATACTGCAAATTGCCATAAAAGGTTTTTTATTAATATAGCACACATGCGCTACGCCTGTTATTCTGCACGAACATAAAATAAAGTTTACTATTGCCTGTAAAAATATTGCCACAGTCAAATTTTATAAAGCATTTAAAAACTCACATCGAATATTGACATTTGATTTTGTCTATGATACAATCAAAAAAAGTATGTTATACGGAGATTACATAAATGCTTTTTACGCTTTTATCGACGGCATGGGAATGGAATTGGTCGGACTTTGCCATTACTGTTATAGGGTCTTTGCTAGGCTTTGCGTTTGCGATATTGTCTGCTTGGGGAGCAAATAAATGGATAGAAAAAGCACAATGTAACAGCATAGTCAAATTGATTAAAAAAGATTTAACGGAATGGGGTAGGAAAGATATTCAAAATCAAACGCTGCAAAAAATCAAAACCGGCACGGATATTGGACATACGATTTTATCTTTAACACATGTAGAGCAATTGGCTGCTACCAATCAGCTGATTTTAATTTCTAATGAGAAATGGTTTAACGACCTAATGGAATTATTTGCTACAATGAATGAAATTAATAAATGGTACGAAAAAAAATCCGATTACTATTTTGATAATTTGTTAAAATTAAACATTGACAACGAATCGGTTTTGAACGAAGAGCAACAAACATACCAGGCGCTATGCGTTACGATTGCAGACGAAACACAAACGCAATTCTTTAACAAAATTCCCCAAATTTTGAATGCAATGCAATAAGGAGGATTACAATGAACACAGAAGAACTCAAAAGAAATTTATCTGTTATCAATAGTGCTAAGCCCGTTTTACAGTCCGAAAATACAACGCTTGAAAGATATTTTGTGGGCAGAGAACAAGAAATCAACGCATTAAATGACTGGTTTTTTAAACAAAATAAACGCATTGCCGTACTATACGGTATTGGAGGCATAGGCAAAACGACTTTGGCAAAGCGTTTTGTACAGTCTTCCAATCTTTTATGTCCGCGCACAATTGTTTTTGAAGACAAACAGGACGCAACTATTAAAAACTTATTATTACAAATAGATTACAGCTCCGAAGTGATAGCACAATATGCACAAGTAGCCAGTCAGGATAAAGACTTAGCGCTGAATATTTTAGGCAACGCCGTAAAAAAATTAAGCGATAACGTTATTCTGCTAATTGACAACGTTAATAATTTAAACGAAAAATTTATAAACAGCTTACTCGAACTGTTTCAATGTAAAATTTTAATTACTACACGTAAAAAACTTACGCTGCCTTGCGAAATTCTTAACAAAGAAATTACAGAATTAGATGTTTCTGTAACAACAAAGATTTTTAAAAACTATTATTCGAGTTTTGAGCCAAACGATCTGCAATACTTTGAAAAGCATATACACAATGAGTTTTTGGGAAATACACAAGCTATAATTTGGATTGCGCAAATGCTTAACGAGCAAAATATCTCATTGAAAAACTACTGTGAAAAGAGTGAAATATATTTGAAGAAAAATGCTTTCAACGGCGATATTCACGGAAACGACAAATTCGATACGATAGCCAACAATCTGTGCTCATTCCTTAAAATTACCGATTTTGCGGATATAATCAGCGATGCTGTTTCGCAAAAAATACTGTCTTTGCTTGCTATATACAAACAGTTTCAAATAAGCGAAAAATTTCTGCTTGACGTTCTTGCACTGCAATCCTCCAACGAAATTATTCGTCTTACAAATCTAGGATTGCTCAATCGATACAAGAGCGCTAATAACGATTATATTCTTACAATGCACCCTATGATTGCGCAAACACTGATTTTATACGGTCTGCATATCGATTCATCCGATTGCAAAATCGTTATCGAATATGTTCAGTCGCTTATTGCATCCGGTAAACTGACCGAACGATACGACTATCTAACCGACTTACAAAATATAACAAACTCTATGCAATCCATAATAGATAAAGTAAGTAATCCAAAAGCTCAAAAAGAAAACGTGAATAAAGAAATTACTAACACAAACGAATTCGTTATAGAAAATGCAACGGAAGAAGACCTTGATATACTTGATATACTTCTTGATGAAGAAAATACTAGACCTCTGCTTTTAAAGGACAATAACGGACGAAAAATTATCTTTGAACAGGTTGCAGTGATACCGTATGACGAAAAAATATATTGCGTATTAAAACCGTTAGACCGAATCGATAACATAAAAGACGACGAAGCGATCGTATTTTATGTGGATGAAAGTGATAACTCCGACGTTCCAAAATTAATGGTTGAAACGAATAAAGAAGTCGCTTATGCCGTATTTTTGGAATATTACAATTTATTTCTAGATAGTTTAAAAGATTCCTTATAGTAATGACTTATCAAGAGAGCGCATAATTAACAAATAAAATCAGCAACTTACTATAACGTTTACTATAATATGGGAGAAATAAAATATGGCAACGAAAAACACCGAATACGACTTTTACGGTATAATAGAAAATAACGTTGTATTAAAACACAGAACGCCCGTTAAAGGAAGCTGCAACATAGCCGTGCCCGATGGCGTAATAAAAATACATAATTGTGCCTTCGAAAGCGAGGGCTGCGTATCCGTGATATTTCCGTCTACGCTTAAATTAGTTGGAAAAGAAGCGTTTAACCACTGTTACAGTCTAAAAGAAGTAATTTTTCAAGAAGGCTTGGAGGAGCTGGGACCGTGGGCGTTTAATCATTGCTGTTCGCTTGAAAAAGTTCATCTGCCCGCTTCGCTTGTTAAACTGGACAAAAAGTATCAGCCGTTTAACAACTGTTACGGATTAAAAGAAATTACCGTCGACGAAAACAACCCCGTTTTCCGCTCGGAGGGAAACTGTTTAATTGAAAGGGCGACGGGAACGGTTATTTCCGGCTGCCGAAATTCCGTTATTCCCGACGACGGCAGTATCACGGCTATTAACGAAGGCGCGTTTTGCCGTCAGTATTATTTAAAAGAGATTAATATTCCCGAAAGCGTTAAAAGCATAGGCAGGTATGCGTTTCTTAATTGCAGGTCTTTAAAAGAGATAGTTTTACCCGAAAGCGTAAAAAAGTTAGACGTAAGCGCGTTTGAGGGATGTGAAAAGCTGGAAAAAATCAATCTTGAAAATGTTGAACGCATTGAAAAAAACGCCTTTCAAAACTGCAAAAGCCTGCAATGCGATGTCGTAATATCCGACCGTACCGTAAAAGTAGGTTCGGGAGCGTTTGAAATGAGCGGGATAACTTCCGTAACCATAGGCAATGGAATTACGGCAATAGAATCCGCCACGTTCCGCTGCTGCCGCAATCTAAAAAAAGCAGTAATGCCCAACGGACTTGTAAAAATTGAAAAATATGCGTTTATAAGCTGTGAAAAACTGCAGGAAGCCGTTATTCCGCCTTCGGTTAAGTACATAGGCGACAGCGCGTTTTGGGGATGTGCGCTTAAAGACGTAATTTTGCCGCCCGACCCCGACTTTATAAGCAGAGATGCGTTTGTAGGATGTACTTTGGCGGAGAAAATCCAACGCAAGATATCAAACCCCGACTTTGAAATGGACGGCACCGCTATCCGCAAATACCGCGGAAAGGCTGTTAACGTAGTTATACCCGACGGAGTTACGGCGATAAAGGCTAAGGCGTTTAAAGGTAAAAAGAAATTAGAGAGCGTTGTAATATCTTCTTCTGTCACGGCGATAGCAGGCAGCGCGTTTGAGGGCTGCGAAAACCTCTGCTCGATAACAGTTGACGAGGGAAACAAAAAATACCGAAGCGTAAACGACTGCATAGTGGACGTCAAAAACAAAACGCTTGTGCTCGGCTGCAACTCCTCGGTTATTCCGGAAAGCGGCATAGACAAGATAGGAAACGGCGCTTTTTATAAATGCGGAAAATTAGAGAATGTTGTTATTCCGCGCGGAGTGAAAAAGATAGGAAACAAGGCGTTCGATTCTTGCACGGGAATCAAATCCGTCACTTTTCCTTACGGTTTGGAAACGGTTGGCGACAGCGCGTTTAATGAATGTTCCAACCTGGAAGCCGTTGTTTTCGATGATGGATTGAAAGAAATAGGCGCATATGCTTTTTATAATTGCGGGAACGTCACCGAACTGAAAATGCCCCAAGGACTGAAAACAATAGGAAGCTGCGCTTTTGAGGGGTGCAAAAAACTGGAGGTTCTTAACTTCCCCGAAGGGGTGGAAGAAATAGGCTACCTATCGTTTTATAAGTGCGATAACGTTAAAGTTATTTCGTTACCGTCCACGGCAAAATCATTTTTTAACGCGGGTTTCAGGTTTAAACCCAAACTGGAAAAAATAACCGTAGCCGAGGGCAACGAAGTATTTTCTTCGCAAGGTAACTGCCTGCTGAACTTAACAAAAAGAGAGCTTTGGGCGGGCTGCCCCACGACAGTGATACCTGCCGGAGGTACCGTTATGCGGATATACGCCGAAGCCTTTGCGGAATCGGAGCTTGAAAGCATTGTTATACCCGAAGGCGTGGAAATAATAATGAGCGAAGCGTTTAAAGGCTGTAAAAAGCTAAAACATCTTACGCTGCCCCAAAGCCTGTATTCGCCCGACGGTTGTTTCGACGATTCGGTCAACCTTGAAACGGTTTGCGCGCCCGAACGTATGAGAAAATATTTTACAAAACTGAACCCGAAAATAAAATTTACCGCTACTGATTAAATTTTATGTATACTCGGCGTGTTTAAAAATAATACCTCTTTGCAGTAAAATGATTAAACGTCCAAACGCTCATTATTATTTGAGAGTTTGGACGTTTTTAATGTGTATTAATTTGCCGACTGCGCCGAAAGGTTTTTGTATGCTATAAAGCCCGCGGCACCCTTGACAAAAAAATATATTACGTTTTATAAGTTATACAACAATAAAAGGCGGAGCTCTATTGAAGTTTAATCACCGTTTTCAGCAGAGTCTATGGCAGTTTGGTGTATTTAACATAAACATCGTACGCGATTACATTTTTTCTGCCGCGGAGATTGAAGTAAACCGCCGTATCAACGGATCTATTGGATTTTTGCAGCAAAACAGGCATACGCCCTGCTGTAAGTCGGCGCGGTTTTAAGATTAAAGGTGTTTCAAATTCTTTCTATAATTTCTAAGTTCGCTTTCACCGAAACGACTTATAATTTCGTCGATTATTGAAATCAATTCCGCTTTATCGCTCGGTATATTCCCGTGCAGTTGGACGGCGTTCGACGCACCCAAAGCGGCAAAGTGCGTTTTAATATCCAAACCGTTTACAAGCATTTTCAATTCCTCGTATTTTTCCGTTTCGCTTTCTTCCGCCCAATTTCCGTTTTGAATTTCGCCGTATAATTCCGACGCAGGGTAAATTGTCAGCATAGATGCCCCGACGATTTTCGGGTTAAGTTGATTAAATACTTTTAGCGTATTTTCAACGCCCTGCTTGCTTTTTCCTTTACCGTAAATGCCCGTCAGATAAAAAAAGTTATATTCGAGACCTGCTTCGTCGAGTTTACTGCACTGTGTTAAAATATCCGCAGAAGTATAGCCCTTGTGCATAAACGATAAAGCCTCGTCGTCGCCCGTTTCGACGCCGATTGTGATACCGTTATAACCGCAGCTGCGCAACTGCTTTAACTCTTCAACGCTTTTCGGTGTTATATCCGTTATACGAGCAAAACAGCCGATAGTTTTAAGTCGGTTAAGATACTGTTTAGATAAATACGCTATTTGTCTTAATTTTTCCGTTGACAATACAAACGGATTTGCCCCGACTAAAAACAGTCTAGTAACATCAGGCGTAAAGTAACGCAACTCTTTTAAGTCCTCCTCGACTTCTTCCATAGACGATATTTTGAATTTAAACGGTATATCTTCGTATAAAGTACAAAATTTGCATTTATGATGTGTACAACCTGCTGTAACTTGTAATAGAGCCGACCACGCCTCATAAGGCGGACGCCAAACCGTTCCCGTGTAGTGCATATTAATACCTTCCTTTAATATTTTTTATATTATAAATCGGCATAGTACTAAATTTCAAGTACTGTCTTTATTTAGTAATAGTATTAAAAATAATACTATTGCGATTGACTTGCCATTTGCATTTCGCTATAATAAAAATAAGGAGTTTTACTATGACAGATAATAAATTTAGAAAAAGAGAAGTTATGATGCGGTGCGTCCCTATGAGCACGTTGCAATCCGTATTAAGCGGAAAGTGGAAATTTCTCATTATGTGGTATATTGCCGTAAGCAAAGTACAGCGTTTCGGCGAACTATTAAGAAGAATAGACGGTATTACGCAATCAACTCTAACTAAACAGTTGCGAGAGTTAGAAGACGACGGCTTTATTCACCGTGAAATTTATAAAGAAGTTCCGCCCAAAGTAGAATATACCTTGACAGAACTCGGTAAAAGTTTTGTGCCTATCCTTACGCAAATGATGACGTGGAGCCAAACGCATTTATGCGCTCCCGATTACGTAAGCCCATATACGGAAGAACAAATAAAGGATTTGTTGGAGCAATGAGTATTGAAATAAACAATTTATTAAGCGTTTGCAACCGAGAAGAATTTAGAGATTGGCTTTCTAAATATTATGCAATCGAAAAAGAATGTTGGTGTATAGTAAAGCGCGGCGAACCGAAAAGCGATAATGTATTTTGGTATATAGACGCCGTTGAAGAGGCAATGTGTTTCGATGGATAGACAGTACAGCCAAGAAGCTCGAAAACGGTATTACGGCACAAAAGTTCGCTCCGCGTAAGGCTAAATCTTTATGGTCCAAATTAAATAAAGAACGCTGCCGCCGTACGGAAAAGCTAGGTAAAATGACTGATGCTGGACGAGCGGTATTACCCGATATGTCCGAAAGAGGTTTTGTGATTGACGAAACGATATTAACGGCATTGCAGGCGGATAAAACGGTATGGGACAATTATATGAGTTTTCCGCCCTTATATAGGCGCGTGTGAATTGATACAATACAAATAAAGAAAAAACAGCCCGAATTATTTAATAGTCGCTTACAGAAGTTTATTAAAAACACACGTCAAGGTATAATGTTCGGCAAATGGGACGATAACGGAAGATTGATAGATTATTGATAAAACAAACGCCGAGAGGTCAGCATGATCTCACAGCTTTTATTTTATTCAAAACTATATTCAAGACCCTGTGGCGAGTACTTGATAAAATTCGAGCGATACTATCGCGTTTTCATAATTAATCTTAGATTGTAAAAACTTTTTACTTTAATTACCTAATATAATAATTAAAAAAGCAGTACAACCGTCTTATTTATTTAATTTTTATTTTCTTTGTCATTGATATCCAAACAATGTTTTATATAATCACTTCGGCTTCCATTCCAATAGCACTGTATGCATCTGCCGTTTTTAAAAATATGGTTACAATTTGGATAACCGTATATAATACTTGCGCACTCCGGACATAGAGATTCCATCACTGAACTAGATTTAAGAAATTTACTTTTACATTCATTACAAACAGCGTATTTTTGATTTTTCATAGTATTTCCTCATAATTACTATTTTACAAATCACCTTTCAATTTTAAACCCGAATATTAACTTTGTAAAATAAAACGAACCGATAATTTTCATTATGGTTCGTATCATTTACTAATGGTGGAGCAGTAATAACCTAAAACGAATTTTTCCATAGCTAATTCTTTTACAACAAAAGTATTTACTTTTATGGTGAAAAGTGATATACTTTATCATAAATAGAGGTATTGTTATGAAAGTGACAGATATTCACTCACACAATAATTTATGGGATTATACAGTATCTTTTGACGGGCACTGGGATTTATTGCTATATTTAGGGCGTTCATATTTTAGGTCGGCAAATTTGTTAAAAAATCAAGAGTTCGATAAAAATTATATCAACACAATTATACCAAGTATATTGTGTTATACTTATGCCATTGAATATTTAAGTTGTTGCATTCTTGAATTAGAAAAAATAGATTATCCTAAAACGAACAAGGTTCATAATTTAAAGCTTCTTTTTGAAAAATTTCCCTTGAATATTCAAAGTGAAGTGCAACACTTATTTAATAATATGGATAATGGGAATAGTAATTTACTTAGATTATTAGACGAGAATAAGTTAGCAAATAACGATTGGCGCTATAATTTTACACCTAAAAAAAGCGAATTAGATTTTATGAACTTGTACTCGCGTTGCTTAATAAAATACATAGAGAGTAGACAAAAGATAAACCAATCCAATTGAATTATCAATTTTTAAATTACTATGAAAAAAGTTATTGGTTATTTTGTGTTAGTATGTTTGATAATAGGCATTATTGTCGGGTTCTATTCCATTACGGGATTTTATGTTTGGAGTGATACAGCTAAATATTCTAAATTAGTAAGGAAGGTAGGTACTTTCTCTATACATAATGTTAGTGGCGTCTATGCCGATGGCGAAATTATAAATGCAACAAACGACACAATTGTTATAAACACGAACGAAATCATATTATATTGTCAAGATAAGAATACAAAAGAAATTTTTAGTTATCCCAATCTGATATCCTACACGGTCAAAAAGAATAAAAAAATTACGATAGCAATACATATGTTAGACCCTTCGGCGAGCTATCAGAAAGCTTGTTATATTGCTGATAATTATCAAATTGTTAAAATTGAATACAAGCTATCAGATAACGAAGTCTATGAGATTAAGTCTATCGGCGAAACGAACTCTTACTATTTACCACTGGGAACTATAATCATTATTCCAATTCTAATTTGTATAGGGATAGTTGTTTTTACTAAATTAAGAAAAAAGAATGCAAGAATAACAAAAATTAAAGCTGTAATAGAAAGTCAGATAGCCAAATTTAATGAACAGTTAAGAATAATTAAAGTTGATATTTCTAATAACACATCTAGTATATTTGACCAACAAAATAAATTACGTGATATTGAGCGTAAAGCAATTGCCAAGCGGGGTGGAATAGAATATGTAGATACTCTAACTGGTCTAGAGTTTGAAGCCTATTGCGAAAAAATGTTTAGACAACTCAACCATTCTGTAACAATGACAAAGGGAAGTGGCGACTGCGGGGCTGATTTGATTGTAGATAATACAATTAGCGTGCAATGCAAGTTGTATTCAGGTATGGTTGGTATTCACGCCTTATATGAAGTTTATGGATCAATGGCAAAATACAAAACAAAAAATGCTTGGGTGATAACGAATAGTCATTTTACAAAGCAAGCGAAAGACTATGCGCAAGAAGCTCACATTAGACTAATAGATAGAGAACAGCTTATTTCTTTAATTAAAGAAGCTTATGCGCCTATTTCAAGTAACGAAATTATAGAATTACAAAGAAAAATTACAGGTTTGCAAAAGGATAATGCTAATTTAAATAATCAAGCAAAAAGTATAGAGCATCAAATCGAGATATTATCAGCAGATATAAAATTGTTAGAGACCATTAAAACAAAAGGTTTGCAAAGTTTAGAAAATAAATATAATTTAAATGGCACTGTGGCGGGTGCTTGTATATAACAAGTAGCATTAAACTGCAAGTCCATACATTCATTTTAGGTTGGTTTTCCTACTCATAGACAACCTAAAACGAACCTCGCCCAAACACCCGTTAATGCAAAAAACACGCCGTATTGCGTGTTTTTATAAATAAAGAACCCAATCAAACCAAGAGGTTCAACTGGGCACTGTATGGTGGAGACAAGGGGAGTCGAACCCCTGACCTATACGTTGCGAACGTATCGCGCTACCAACTGTGCTATGCCCCCATATATTTAGTTTATATGTTAAAGTTTACTACGTCTATTTCCGCCGTACGCTTAACATCATCGGCACGCAGCGTTACAAAACAAATAGATGTGCTTACAAATACTGCAAAAATTAAAAATCTTTTCAACATTTAATTTGCTAAATTATTGTAACACCGTCGCATAAAATTTGCAAGCGTTTAAAAGACATTATTTTATTTACAAATCTCGCTGTTTTTAATTTATAATTTTTCGCAGTCAATCGGGGTAACTTATTCCTGTTTCTTTTAATTACTGTTATAAAACGTTTACTAAAACGGATATATATTAGAGCTACGTTTTTGTTTTAGGATATTAATTAATAGAAAACCGTAAAATACACCGCCGTTATTTAGAACGTTACGGCAGTATTATTTGACGAATGGTTTTTATTAAAAAGCTTTGCTTATCGGTAAAGCATATCGACAAATTATCTTTATCTATTTTTTTAACTTTGCCGCGCACGGTTTTGTATTCACCGCCCTCTTTTAACCCGTCAGGAACAAAATAAGTTATTTCAACCAAAGGATTTTCTGCAATATGCGCCTGTAGATACCGTATTTTTTCGTCTAACTCCTGCATAACGTCTTCATCAAGGTCGGTAAACTGCTCCACTTGTCTGTTTGTTTCCTCTATGCCGTCGTCAAAGCCTACTAATGCGGCAAAAGGGGCAAACTGCGCGGCGCGGTCTTCCATAGACATTTGCGGACGTTTTTTAGAAACATAGTGCGGTAGATTAATTATATCATTGTACATTATGCTTTGTGTCCTCCTATTTTTCCGTTACGCTCTTTTGTAGTTGCGCCCTCCTGCAAATCCGTTCCCTTTAATATCGCGTTTTTGCCGTACTTTTTCTGCAAAGCAATTTCCGTTTCCTTTAACCGACGTTCTCTGTTAAGCTTTTGCTTTTCGCATATCGCCGCGTCCTCGTTATCAAAAATAGACAGTTGTCTGCAGCTGTTGCGCCTATCCCCCTCCGCCTCGTCTATAACAAAATTAGCGGTGACGCTAATCCTGCGCGCAAGTAAGTTTTTATTATAGATACGATCAAACAACTCCACAGCCGCTTTCATTATCCGCTGCGCGGACGAAGTATAACAGCCCAAATTTTCCGTACCGTGGGCGTGTTTGGGAATTTTGCGTCCGTAATAGTCGGTAGTTACTTCTCCTTTATATTTTTTGCGGATATCGGGGTTAGTTAAATTTTCGGCATCGTACCCTATTGTCAGCACTATTTGGTTTGTGACGATTTTTTGGGCAACTAAATCTAAGCAAAGCAACTCAATCATTTCCTTAACGATTATCTTTGTTTTTTCGTAGTCGTACGGACAGATTAAAACCTGCCCCGACGACAAACAGTTATTTTGCGGCTTATATGCCTTGATATGCTTAATTTCGCACGGTTCGTATCCCCAAGCGTGATCTATCAACAATTCGGCATTTATGCCGAACAGTCCGTAAAGCAAATCCTCGTTTTCCAGCGAACAGCGCGCCACGTCCCCCATAGAGGTAATGCCGTGCATTTGCAGTTTGTTTGCATACCCCCTGCCGACGCGCCAAAAATCCGTAATAGGCTCGTGCGACCAAAGTCTTTTGCGGTAGGTCATTTCGTCCAACGTCGCTATACGTACGCCGTTTTTATCCGCCTTGATGTGCTTTGCGCCTATATCCATTGCCACTTTGGCAAGGTACAGATTTGTACCGATGCCCGCCGTTGCGGTAATGCCCGTAGTTTTTAATACGTCCAAAATAATTTTCATTACAAGCTGCTTTGCAGTACAGTTATAATACTTTAAATAATCCGTTGCGTCTATAAAAACTTCGTCTATAGAATAAACTACAATATCGTCCGCCGAAACGTATTTTTTGTAGATATTGTAAATTTTCGTGCTTAATTGCATATATTTTGCCATTTGCGGCGGAGCAATTACAAAATCCAACTCTAACGACGGATTTGCAGACAATTCGCTTGCAATGCACGATTTACCGCTAAACTTTTTGTCAGGCGCCTTAAAACGTCGGTCGGCGTTGATTTGTTTAACTTTTTGCACTACTTCAAACAGCCTTGCGCGTCCGCCTAAGCCGTACTCTTTAAGCGACGGAGATACAGCAAGACAAATGGTCTTTTCCGTACGGGAAGAGTCCGCAACGACAAGGTGCGTGTCCATAGCGTCCAAATTGCGCTCTACGCACTCGACGGAAGCGTAAAAAGACTTTAAGTCTATTGCGATGTATGTCCGTTGCTTTTCCATTTAAACCTCTTTGCAAATAATGTATAGCACAACCCAACATCTTTTATACTTTAACCGCACGGCAAAAAATTAAAAATAGCCTCACATTATTTTTAGACACCTTTTATAAGCGTTTAGTAAGATTGTTTTTTAATAGATTTTTTATTCCAAAATCATTTATTAATCTGCTAATACAAAATTACCTACCGTCCGCGGCTTTCTTACTTTACAGTGCATTTACATCTGTACATATGTTAGTATACACAATTTAGAACAAATTTTCAATAAAATAAGCGCAAAAAAATACGAAATACGGACGGAATTATTTTTCCGTCCGCATTAATGATTATTTGAATTAAAAACCATAACGAAACTTGTGCCACGTACGGCTACTTAATGGGCCAAACCGCCGCTGCGCACACCCACGGCTGCGCCGACAATAATATTTATACCGAGTAATTTTCAACTTTTTAAGCAAATCATAACAAAATTTTAACGGCGCGTTTTGTATTTTTTATAAATTATTAATATTATACAGCAACGGTATTAAAAAGATTTACTGCACTTTCTAAAACAATTAAATGCTCCGATACAGTTATAGTTACATGTCGGTAAGTTTTGTATTTTCGTCTATTACTACAATTTCGGTATCCGTAAATTTTGCAAACATACGGATATCGTCGACCGTAAGCGCAGTTGACACAACCGCATGATGCGCTCCGCCTGCATATATCCACGCCGCCGCTCCTGTTTTAAAATCGGGAATTAATTTCCACATAAGTCTTGCAACGGGAAGGTTCGGCATTGGCTGAGGCTGGCGTATTAAATTTATTTTGGCGCATACAAGACGGAAATGCGAGCCAATATCTACCATAGAAACGGCTATTCCTTCGCCCTCTATACCGTCAAACACTAATCGCGCCGGAGCCTGCTTACCGCCGATGCTCAAAGGATGAACTTGAATTTTTGGCTTTTCCGCCGCAAATACGGGAGAAATTTCCAACATATGCGAAGCCAGCTCTTTTTCGTCGCCCGCAGTCAAATCGTAAGTATAGTCTTCGGTAAATGCAGTGGCGCCGAGGCGACCCAGAGCCATTTTACACATAACTGCCATTAACGCGCTTGTTTTGTAATCGCCTTCGGGACCGAAACCTACGCCCTTAGCCATTATATCCTGAACAGCAAGTCCGGGAAGCTGATTTAAACCGTGCAAATCCTGAAATGTATCGGTAAAAGCGGATACTTTTTCCCTTTTCAAAAATTTTTCAATCGCTATTTGATACTTTGCCTGCTCCTTTACCGAGACGATATCGTCTGTTGCCATTTCGTATTTTTCTGCATACTGCGCCGTTTTTTCGTCAATTTCACGCTCGGTAACGCCTTCGATTAAATCCACCAAATCGCCTATGCCGTAGTAATTGACGTTCCAGCCGTAACGAATTTCGCTTTCAACTCTGTCTCCGTCGGTAACCGCAACGTCGCGCATATTGCTGCCGAACATCGCAACCTTCATTCTGCGTGAAAAATCAACGGCTATTGCGACCTGCGCAAAAGAACGGACTTTTTCTATTACGCAATCGTGCTTATAATACCCTACCGCAACTTCGCGCTTTACTCCCAGCCGTGCGCAAATAAAACCGAATTCCCTGTCGCCGTGCGCCGACTGATTAAGATTCATAAAATCCATATTTATGCTTTCGTAGGGAATTTTTTCGTTTGCTTGCGTATGTAAGTGCAACATAGGTTTATTTAAAATTTGCAGTCCGCGTATCCACATTTTAGCAGGAGAAAACGTATGCATCCATGTTATTACGCCTACGCAATCCTTATCTGCTGTCGCTTTTATAAATACGTCTTCTGCTTCGTCTGAAGTAGTTACCGTGGGCTGCCAAACTATCTCGGCAGTATTTTTTAAACGCAAATTTAGATATTCTATAATTTGACGGCTGTCAGCTGCCACTTGTTTTAGAGTATCTGCGCCGTACAAGTCTTGACTGCCTGTAATAAAGTATAGCTTTTTCATATACTACCTCTTATTTTGTCCGTAATAAGCGTTTTTTCCGTGCTTACGCTTGTAGTGCTTGTCCGCAATATGCCGGGGAAGTACGTCGCTGCCGCCGAGTAGCTCGGTTAAAAACGCTGTTTTAGCTACTTGCTCCGCTACCGTAGCGTGATATACCGCCTGCGAGGCGTTTTTTCCCCAAGCAAATACGCCGTGGTGCGCGACTAAACATGCGGGAACGGCGGAAACATCTTTATGTGCAAACGTTTCGTTTATTATCACCCCCGTATTTTTTTCGTAATCTTCCGTTTCGGCAAAAGTAAGAGTACGCGCGCACGGTATATCCCCATAAAAATAGTCCGCGTGAGTCGTTCCGTAAACGGGAATACGCCTGCCCGCTTGAGCAAATGCCGTAGCGTATGCACTGTGCGTGTGAACTATACCTCCGATTTCACTGTGCTGTTTGTAAATTTCCAAATGTGTAGGAGTATCGGACGATGGGCGATATTTACCCTCCGCGATCTTACCGTCCAAATCCACTACTACCATATCTTCGGCGGACATATTTACATATTCCACTCCGCTGGGCTTTATTACTACGTAACCGCTCTCACGGTCTATTGCAGACACATTTCCCCACGTAAACAAAACTAAACCGTTTTTTACCAAATCGAGATTAGCTTGCAATACGTCTAGTTTAAGCTGCTCCAACATTATTTTAACCTCCTTACCGTTTCCCGTTCCACATCCAAACATTTAAGAAAGCGGTTATAATAACGGTTAAATCCCTTTACACCGCCTACCGACGGACGCACACAGTCGCCCGAACGATTTGAAAAAACTTTTAAATCCAAAAATTCGTCAAGAGGCAAATTACCGTTATCGAGCATATAAGAAGCAAGGAGCGCCATACCCCATGCTCCTCCTTCGCCTGCCGTATCGCGCACTAATATAGGAACGTTTAACGCGTTAGATAAAATTTGCTGCGCCACATGTTTTATTTTAAACATCCCGCCCTGCGCTACAAGATTGTCTATTTGAACGTTTTCGGCTCTACATAATACGTCCATTCCGCGTTTTAATACGCAAAAAGACGAATACAAAAGGTTTTTAATAAAGTTTGCAAGAGTAAATTTGCAGTCGGGACTTCTTGCGAAAATCGGTCTGCCTTCCGTCAAATCCACTATATGTTCTCCCGACAGAAAATTATATGAAAGCATTTCGGCGCAATCGTCGTCGCCCTTTAACGATTCGGCAAACAATAAGCCGTACAAATCGTTTCTGCTGATATTTATCCCGCTCGCTGAGGCGAATTGTGCAAAAATATCCGCCCAAGCGTTTATATCACTGCTGCAATTATTGCAATGAACCATAGCCGTCGGTTTGCCCTGAGGCGTAGCTACTATGTCTACCTCGCGATAATACTTGCTGAGAGGTTTGTCAAGCGTTATCATAGCAAATACCGACGTGCCCGCCGAAATATTGCCGGTCTTAGCTTTAACGCTGTTAGTAGAGGTCATTCCCGTTTGAGCGTCTCCCTCGGGAGGGCAAAAAGGTGTTCCTTGAAGTAACTTTCCCGAAGCATCCAAAAGCTTTGCGCCATCGACAGTCAAATATCCTGCAGTTGCTCCCGCTCGAAGAATTTTCGGTAAAATGCCGCGCAATTTCCAAGAAAATCCGTTCGGCGAAACAAGTTTATCAAATTTCGACACCATTTCTTCGTCGTAGTCGGTTCCGTCTGCGTTTAAAGGGACTATTCCAGACGCTTCGCCTACGCCTACCGCTTTGCAACCCGTAAGCTTCCAATGAACGTATCCTGCAAGAGTGGTAAGATAACAAACGTCTTTTACATGAGACTCGCAATTAAGGATCGCCTGATACAAGTGAGCTATACTCCAACGCTGAGGAACGTGAAAACCGAACAATTTCGTAAGTTTTTCGGCTGCGGCCGCTGTCGTAGAGTTGCGCCAAGTCCTAAAAGGAACAAGCTGTTCGCCGTTAGCGCCGAAAGGTAAATAACCATGCATCATCGCAGAAACGCCTATTGCTTTAAGCTTTGAGATATGTACTCTGTAACGATTAAAGACGTCGCCGCACAAATCGAGATAACTTCCTTGCAAACCTTTCCATATATCCTCTTGCGAATACGTCCAGTATCCGTCGACAAATTTATTTTCCCAAACGTAAGAACCGCTCGCAATTACATTGTATTCTCCGTCTATAAGCGAAGATTTGATTCTGGTAGATCCTATTTCTATTCCCAAAACAGCGTTTCCGTCCGTTATAAATTCTGCAATTTGATCCATATCAACCTCAGTTATACTATTTCAGCAACAAGCAGGCTGCCTAGGTAGCCTGCTTGAATCTTTGCGGAAAAATATGAGCCGTAAAAAGTACGGAACTTCCGCAAAAAAACATTTGATAATTATATGCCGAAACCGACACACTGATTGGCGCACGCAATGAATGCCGATAAAACTCCGCAAACGATAGCCGACAGCCAAGCGTTACCCGTACGGGTGTAGAATCTGCGCTGAACAACGGTACAGAGCGCAACCATAGGTATAGTGGGATACGCATAACAAAAATTCTTCCAAACTGCGTTGTTTTGCACGACTCCTACATTAATGTAGTAATTGTTAGCCGCCCAAATAATAACCGTAAATACAAACGTATTTGCAATAACCTGTAACGTTACAGTCAGCCATTCGGGCATATCTTTTACACGATAGTTTTGTCCCAAAGCTCCGTTAACTAAATAGAATACGATAAAGTAAGGCGCATAGCTCAAATAAGAAATAATACGCGATCCCTTAAATATTCTAAGATTAAGCGTGAATATTTGGAAGTCAACGCAACTGACGTACCACATAGCCCATACTATAAGATAAAACGCCGAAACAATTATCGTTGCTAAAAGGACGGTTTTCATTGCGTTTTTGCCGCTGCGAACTTTAAAACCGACAAACGGGTTGTCTACGTGTTCACTGCAGAATTCGTCCTTATATCTTATCTTGTTAACGATTATACGAACCAGCCAAAACAGCAGCGTTACGCCTACGGCGAATAATGCACATACCATTCCCCAGTAAGCAAATCTCCACACTTCCGTCCAACGGGTAAGTTCCAAATTGAAGATAATGCCCTGTTCCCTTTCAAGAAGCATTTTAAAAATACTGTCGGTGAAACACTCGTCCAGTTTATAACAGTAGAACAATCCTCCAAACAGGGCAGTTGCAGCAAATGTCAGCCAATAGCAAACCGCTTTTAAAGGATCTTTGTATATAGGCTCGGTACTTCCTGCGGCTATTTCTTCGTCTGTAGCTTTAAGCGACGAGAAAAATTTTGTTTTCAGCAACAGATCCAACAATCCAATGAGCATTACGAACATCGCTACTATACCCAACGCGCCCGCAGCTTCTTTTAAAGTCCATACCTGATTACCCGGAGAAATAAACCTTGCGCCGTAGGGTACGCCGTACGCCGAATAGAAAAAATCTACGCTTGCGGCAGCCGTAGCCGTTGAAAAAGTGCAAAATTGATGTATTCCTTTAAATTCGTAGTAAACGCGTATGCTTCTGCCTTCTGTCGCCAATTTTTCGCCCTTGGACATAACGGACGCATATTTAGTATTGCTTTTTACAAACTGTACTTCGTCTTTAGGTTGAGCAAGCAACGTGCCTGTGTTTTTGTCGTAAATACCGCCGTTTACAATGCCGTAAGAATCTCCTGTTACTTCGGCAGGGTTCAAGCCGACAAACGTCATCGCTTCGCGAGATTGCATAAAATAATTGGAATTTACACCTGTTGAAGTGTACTTATAATACTGCTTATTAGCCTTAAAATTATCGGCAGACGTAACCGCTGCGTAACTGTCGCCGTTTTTAACGTACAAATTACCGTCCACGCTTCCGCTGTACTTTCCGTTAACCGCAGACGCAAAATCGGTCGCCGTCATTATATTTTTGGCAATAGGTACGTAAACGGGATTTTTGGTTGTGCAGCCATCGTACATATCGTCGGAATTTGCTTTTATATCGCCCAAAGCAATGATACTGGGGCCCGGATTGTATCGCGTCGTAGCGCATCCGATAGGCAGTGCCGCCGAGATAATGCCCATATGATAGCCCGCGCTGAGCGCTTCGTCGCTGGCGCCGACAAGAGTTTTAGTTTCGGTTGTCGTGCCGAACATACTTGTCTTTACGATTTTTACATTACTGGTAGCAACAGGCGAATCCAGCCCTAACGCCCCGCTGATAACCATACCGGCAAACGAATGGCCCGCTACGCCTACTCTGGTTTCATCTACGATGCGGTTTCCGTTTTTATCTGTAAGGTTAATTAAGTACTTGGACGCTTCCAACAATATATCGCCCGAATTGACCGTAACGTCGTCGTTATGCCCCGATTGCTCGCGGTCGATCATCAGCGTTACAAAGCCGCGGCGCGCCATTTCAATAGCAAACTGCTCAAGCATTTCACGGTTGTTATACACGCCGTGCGTAAACGTAACGGCGGGCGCGGGATTGTCTTTTGTGGCATTTTTGGGGATTATTAATATTCCCGACGTGACCTTGCCTTTGATAGTATACTCCTTTGGACCGTCTCCGTCCGTGGGCGTACGTGTAATTACGCCGCTGTTTTCGGCGTTTTGCAAATCTTTTACCGTAGCCGTCCAACCGTTAGTCATACATAGCGACGATACGAGAAAGCATATCGCCACAATGCACAGACACGCAAAAAAAACAGTAAATGAGCGCGGCCATTTTTTTAACGGAAGTAAACATTTCGTTTTCATAGTATTATTTCTCCTTTCTTATATTTTACCGATGTCCGTCGGTTAAATTAAATTTGCTAACAGCAAAAGTCTGTTTAAAGTTAGTCTGTTGCGTATATTCGGGCTCAATCTTACAAGAAGTTCCTTTTTACTTTCGTCTACACCTATATCGCTTAAATCCGTTTTCATGCCTAATTTGATATAAATTGCTTTAAGTTCCTCTACGGACGGTATTTCGGCAATTACCTGACATACGTCTTTCCAATTATTTTTCAGCAAATTTTCCTTAACCGATGCAAGACAATCGTTTTCGTTTTCTTTGTAAAGCTGCTCGGCAAGCGTACCGAAATTACGGCGGTAAAAGTCTAAACCGTATAACCTATTGCCGTTTTGACGCAATTTAGTCAATTCGGCAATTATTTTTTGCAAACACCCGTCGTGCTTTAACATACGAGCTACTGCGTTTTTGTAATGCCCGACAAGCGCTAACGTGCCTATGCCCACGCTTTCTCCGTGCAAAGCGTTTGAAGTTATTCCAAGCGACGGAGGGGCAACGCTTATTAAATGCGAAAAATGATGTTCCGCGCCGGACGCGGGACGGGACGAACCTATAAATTGCATAGCCAAGCCCGACAATAGCAACGCGTAAGTAATTTGCGTATAAAACTCGTTTCCATTTAAAACATTATTTTTTACCAAATCCGTAACGGAGACCAACGCACCGCATACTAATTGCATAATATCTTCGCTGTAATACTCGCCGTTTATCAAATGGGCAATCCGCCAATCCGCAAGAGATACGTATTTACCTAAAATATCACCCAAACCGCTTTTAACTAATCTTTTCGGCGCGTTTTTTATTACCGAAAGATCGGCGACAACTATTTTAGGCGCGACCGACGGTATTGTAACTTTTACGCCGTTAAACGTCATTGCGCACACCGACGAACAAAACCCATCGACGCTTGCCGCCGTAGGACAGCATACTAAAACCAAATTTTTCTGCTTGGCGCAATACCGCGCAATGTCGGTTATAGTACCCGAACCGAACGCCGCAATCACTTTGACGTCGCAGCGTAACTGCGACAATGTTTTTTCCACAGCTTTTTCATCTGCGTGTAAACCCTCGGCGTCAAGTACGATTTGTTGATCCAAATCGGGGACAAACATACCTTCGGCGCAAATAGTATTTGAATCGAAAAGCCCCGCTACCACGCCTGAAATTTTATTTTGAATAAGTATATCTTTAAAGTTTTTTAGACATCCTTCTTCAATAACTACGTATTCGGTTTCTATCGATTGTAAGTCGCCGCGCTTAATTTGTGACGCAGTAATAATCATTTTTTTCTTCCTTTGCAAGTATATTAACACCGATTTCAGTCTATTTAAAGAAAACTATTATCTTATGGTGGACATTTATTAGTTTTTACGTTATTATCTTTACATAAATACTTAAGGACGGAAAAACTATGCTGAGTAAGCACGAAAAACGATGTTACGTAGGAAACGAACAAATTTGGGTGGGCACTTACGCTAATTTACACAATTTAAGCCATTGGCATTTAGATAATGAGATTATTTATATAAAAAAAGGCGGCGCGCACATATCAATTAACGGAGAAATAAGATTCGTCGGTCAAGGACAAGCAGTATTTTGCCAAAGCGGAAGTTTACATTACATCAGCGGAGAAAAGGACAGCCTTATAGACATCTTTTTGTTTGACAATATCCTTGTGGAAAATATAACCTCGCTTTACGTTCTTGCAGACCCGATATTAAAATGCGAATACGACCTTAACAGTTATTTCGACTTTATTCAAGGCGAACTGCTAAACAGAAAACAATTTTACGAAAGCAAAACTAACGCGGCAATCATTTATTTGACAGCAGATATTTTTTGCCGAGAACAAACCGAGCATTCGAGCAAAAACCAGGGAAAAACTTTGTCCGGATACAAAGAATTGCTAAATCATATCGATAAAAATTACGAATTTATAACGTTTAAAGACGCAGCTGATTATATGGGGTTGAGTGAAACATATTTTAGCAAACTGTTTAAAAATTTATGCGGTATGACTTTTTCGCAATACATGAACTTTGTCCGCATAGAAAAAGCAATTGAACTGCTTTCGTCGACAAATATATATTCGATTACTGAAATTGCCTCTATGTGCGGATACTCTACTATACGCCATTTTAACAGGAGTTTTTTAGAAATAACAGGATATTCTCCCAGCAGTTTACCGACGGATTACCAACTTGATTATAAACAATTTAAAACTACGGATTCGTTTAACCCCACATTGGACGAAAGCAAACTAATTACGCAGCGCGTATAAAGGCAAGAAAAAACGGCGAGCAGATAAATACTTTGCAGACATTTATCTATTTGCCGAATTTTTAATCGTTTTTTATTAAGTCAGCTTAAACTTTTTTGTACTCGGCAAAACTTTCACCGCCGTTTTTTTGCTTAATTATCGCGTTTGCTCTTTTTATACAAACTTAACCGAGCGTCTGATTCCCTGCGGAAGATCGTCAAAATTACTTTGGTTTATAACGGCAACATCAACCTTAATAGGCAGTTTAGCTCGCCAAAACTCCAATGCTTTTATTTTACACAAGGGTAAAACCTTTTCATCCGTAAAAACGGTTAAAATATCAAAATCGCTGTATTCGTTTGCGTTGCCCCGCGCGTAAGATCCGTAATAGCCAACCTTAACCGCATCTATTTCCGCCAAAAAATCGTCCGCATATTTATTAAACAGTTTAATGCAATTTTCCCCGTCTTCGATATTATGTTTTGTTAAATATTTTTCAGCCTGCTTTTGCAGTTTGCCGTAAATCGCCGCCGCGTCAAAATCCTCTCTGGCGCTTATAGCATAAAACAAACTGCCGCACAATGATGCATAGGGTATTATAGGCAAATTGTTTTTTACAAGATAATGTAAAAGAAATAATATTTGAAACAAAACGTTTCTGTTACACTCTATTCCGTTTACAAAAGCCGCAATATCGCGTATGTCTTTTTGCACCGCAATAGCAATATCTTCGTCTTTAAATAATATGTTTTCGTTAGTGCAAAGCCTGTATAAATCTTTAACCGTATTATTTGTGCATTGCAAAACGTCGTTCCGTTCAAAAAAAGCTTTTATGTTTATTAAATCTTTTTCATAAGGTTTTTCCGCTTTATTGTTTCGGTAACAAATTCTCATTTTATCCTCGTCGTACCTTTCGGGCAAAGTTTTTACCAGTTGCTTGCAAATTAAATAGTCAATTTTCGGGTTATATATTTTGTTATGTAAAACTGTCATAATCGTCTCCTTTATTAAAACAACCGCCGATAAAACATAAATCGGCGGTTTTACAAAATCGTTTTCAGTTAAGTATTATGCTAATACCGTGATTGAATTGATAAATTATACTTTTAAGATCCAAAGGATTTTCCGCCGCATAATCGCGTAACAGCCTAATACGCTCCACTGCAAAACTTTTATATTCATCGGCTACCGTTCTCCACCGTATACGTTTTATTTCGCCTAAAAAACTTTTGTCGGGAGTTTCGCCCAAAAGCACGTAGGACGCAAAACACAAGTGATAGATATATTTGCAATAATCTTGCTGCTTAATTTGGTTTGCGCTTAAAATTCTGTATATAAGGTCGCTGTGAAAGCGAACCAAACCGTATGCTCCCACCAAAGCAACAGTATTTTTATTTTCTATCAAGTACTTTACAATACTGTAATACTTCGTATCGGCATACAAAATCTTTTGTTCGCACAACCCTACAAATTCCACTTCGCCGTTGCAAGTAAGCAAGTTGCCGTCCTCGTTGGAAATAAGTTTTTGTACAGGAACATAATGCCAATGTACTTTTTTAGAGTAATAAGTTAAAAATTCATCAACGTATTCCTCTCTGTCTTTATCGTTTGTAACTACCAGTAAATCAAAATCGCTTCGTTCGTCGACAACGCCTATCAGCCGAGAACCCGTTAAAGCTATCATAATAACGTCGTGTCCGTTAAAAATGCGCTCGTAGTACGGCGACGATTTTAAATCGTTTATAAACTGCTCAGTCATATTTATTCCTCCGCAATCTCATAGCAATCTTCGTCGTAACTTGCAACTGCAAGTTTATTGTTGTTGTCATCATATAGGTTTAAATGTAAATTTACCGTTTGTCCCATATTTTCGCCGGTGCGCGTATTCCTTACGTATCCGCAAGTGGTTTTGTATATTTTATAAATCGGTTTGTTAATCCACAAGGAAAAATTTCCCCGCGTTTCAACTTCTACAAAATTTTCTATAGGTCTTATCATAATTTTTCTCCTTAGGACGTAGTAGTCGTAGTTTCGTCGGGAGAGCCGGCAGCGCCGGTATATTTGCCGAACGTTGTCGAAGAGGAAGAGTCTCCGTATCCCGAACAGCTAAACGCTGCCGTAACTTTTGCGCCCATGCTGTACATTTCGCCGTGCTTGCACGTCCAAGTAGAATTTGCCGGAATACTTACCGAGCGAGAGCCGTCTAAACAGTCGCCGTCCGAGTACACTGCTGTATTTGCATTAACCTCGCAAGAGTTTTTATTTGTTACGCTGTACGTTAAATAATAAGAGTTTGCGGACGAATTGTAAGTAAACGTACCGGAAATAACCGGATATGATAAATACACTATATTAACCGTTTCCGTAACGGATATATTTATATTATCCGTAACCTCTATTACCGCATTTGCGGAAGATTGAGTAACCCCGTTGATTTTCCATGTTACGGAATAACCTTGGTGTCCCGTTACCGCAATATTTAAGTAGCAGCCGTGCGTAATGGTGTTTCCGTTATACAGCTCTTTGGTTATGGGCGAATCTTTGTCTGCTTTATAACCTACGGTTACCGTACTGTGGCCGCCCCTAGATATTGTCAGCGTATACGGTTTTGTCCAACCGCACTTGTATTGTCCGTCTTTATACACTTTTAAACGAGTTAATTCGGTTATCTTGCCGTTTTCGTCTACAAGTATTTTTTGCGGCTCTACACCGTTTATTTTTATCGACATAATTACCTCCTATAACTTTATAGTAAGTGTAGTACCGGATAAAACAAACGTACCGTCGAATTTGGCTTGCACTTCGTTGAGAACATCCGCTTTAAAAGTGTCCATTGTTTGCTTGTTAAGCGGAGTGCCTTGCTCGGTCGGGTTATCCGCAAGAATAATATCGTAAGTAGTCTGCGCGTTTGTTTGCACGTCTTTCAAAATTACCCTTCCCGGATTGGTTGCTTTTCTGTCTTTGAATTCCATAATTTTTTCTCCTTTATATTTATTTTTTTGTTTTAAATTAAAAGACGGCACAAAGGTACTTTGTGTACCTCTATGCCGTCTTTACTGTCCTCGCTTTCGGGAGCTTTTCTTGGCGTATAATTAAAATTATTACGATAGTAACTTTGAGTTATCTTTCTTTTTTTGTGGTATAGTTACCAACCAATATCCATATACGCCCATCATTATTTCTGTAGAAGCAAATTTGGTCCCCGCAGAAGTAACGTATAAGTCCAGCAACTGCAATTGGTCATACATATCGTAACCAAAACAAATTTCATCCAGACTTTCCGCATCTTTAGTATTTTTACCATTTATAATAAAATTATCATTAGTACTAGTGCCCAAGAATTCCGTATTATACGCCACAAAATGATCGCCAAAATCCTGAATGTTGCCTATTGCCATTTTTAATAATCTAATTTCGTTTTGAGTATTGTACTTTATCATCCTAATCGGATAAATCCTCCTTTAATTAGTTTCTCTATTGTTTTGGGCAAATAGTATTGTTGACCGCCACCAATACCTCCCCAAGGTGCCCATGGGGCAACAATCGCTTTTTGTACATGCTTAATTGGCTTGAGAACATGTATTTCTGTAAAAATTCTATTATTGCTTGGTGGCAAGGACAATTGCTCTGGTGAAGCACCATAATTAGTAATATATCTACTCTTAGGACCAACTCCACCATATCGCCCATATACACCAGGTTCCAATGTTATCATTTCTTCAGTGCCAGGAACAGCTCCATTGTTTGGTGGATATGCTTCAGCCATAGGATACGGATCCGCTCTGTACGCGTACTTAATCGCGCTTACGCTAGTGGATATAAATAGGAATACGCCAGCAAAGAATATTGCATCTGCAACAGCATCATTTAAGGCATTTACGCTCCAATTACCTGAAATTGCAGAACTTATTGCCCAACCCGCTACTGCAAAGCCTATACCGATAGAAAATTAATTAACAAGTCACTTCATCCCATATTTGTTTGATTGTTTGTCCGTATATTCTAACCTTCTCAAGTAATTCTGCTGATGTTGCATAGGTTTCTTCTTTGAACCAGGTGCATTTGCCGTTTATTTTCTTAACGTCGATAAGAAAACACACTTTATTTTCGGTAATATGGACAATTTCATACCCTACCCCACGAACATCAAAATCTAACTCCCAATTAGCCAAACAAGCCAATTCAAACTCTTCATAGCTAATTTTTTCTATTCTCGGGTATCTGCTTAATTTGTTTTGAACAATTTCAAGCTTTTCACATACGGATAAACTATCATAAGGCATTTCTCTTAGAGATTGTATTTTTCTCTCTTTTTTTTGAACCCATTTATACATAAAGTCATCTCCTTGTCAATAACCACCAAAGAAAGCGCCAATATCCCCAATGTTGACCGTTTGTTCGCCCGTTAAGTCCAGGACCAGCCCAACCATGGTAGTGATTAAAATTTATATTCCCATGTGGAAAATCATAGTCATATAATGGTCTTCCTCTCAAGTCAGAATATCTATATCTATTCAGCGAACCATCCCTACCATAAATTGGAGTTCTAGTTGCGTACAGATGATACGCTCTACCTGCAATTTGTCCAATAGCAGAACCAATATTCAAACCAAGGTATAAACCACTATACATTAGTTCACTCATGCCTGTCCACTCTTGAATAAAGTTTGTTCCAGTAATTCCGTAAGCAATTTCATTTGCTCCAAAAGCCATTGTACCTGCTCCAATAGCAATTAACATTCCTCCTGCTATCCAACCAAAAGGTCCCAATCCAAGCAAACTTGAGCCAACACCTATTGCTCCTCCACCATTAACCATTGAGACAATGCCTCCGCCTATACTACTTCCCAAAGCATTACTCGCAAGTCCTATCACTCCGCCAACAATCATTGAAACCCCAAAACCTTGAGCACCTGGAACAAACAATAGTCCTATACCAGCCACAAGTTGTAAGCCAGATATTGCCCATCCAAGCCATGCCGGAGGAGTACAATTAGAAAAATTATCCTTACCATAAGTCGAGTCGAAAGTCAATTCTGTCACCGTATAAACAGTATACGGGCTGCCTGCAATAGCAAGATGATTGTAGCATAGTGTGCCGTTCCTGTCAATATGCCTTGGCGAATCTGCATTGTCTATTACTGTTGATACGGGGGCTGCGTCTACGTACATTCCCGTTTCCGGATCGTAGTAGCTTCCGTTGGCGTAGTAAAAGCCTGTTTCCGAATCGTAGAAAAAGCCTTTCCATCTAAACGGGTTAATTGCAGCCATTTCGTCGTCATTTACTAGTACAGTACACTTGCCTAATGCGTCGTATTCGTACTGAGCAGCCAAAACATTGTCTCGCAAGTTTATTATAGCTACAATGCTGCCCTGGCTGTCCTTTATACATTCGTAATTGTAGTAGGTGTTATTTTTATGTAAACGTATAATTTTAAGTCCTGATACGTCGTAGAGATAGCGCAGTTCGTAATTTGCTCTGTCTTCGCCTAAAATCTTGCCGCCGTCAAGATACATTCTTTCGCCTTTGGCACTGCCGATAGCGGTCTTTTTGCACCTTATTCCGTCTGCATTGTAACTGTAATTTACGTTGCCTGCCGACACCAGTCTTCCGCCCACGTCGTATTTATAGTTAGTAGTTACACCGTTTACCGTTTTGGAAATACGGTTGCCGAAATGGTCGTAGGCAAACGTTGTGGTTCCGTTTATAGACGTAAGTCTGCCTTTATAGTCGTATACAAAGTTTCTTACGTCGTCACTGTAACCGGAAATACTTTTAAGCCGTCCGTCGGGATAATAGCTGTACGTTCTGTCAACGTGCAATCCCGTATTTATCTCTTTTGTAATCCTGTGCAGATTGTCGTATTGGTAGGTTCTTCTGGACAAAATCGGGTCGAATAATTTTAGTCCCCTTTTTAATTGACGCGTAACGGTTTCCTGTTTTACGAGTCCGTTATCGTAATATTGCAGTTCGTCGTACACATAGTTTGTAGAATTTGTACCGACTGACGCTTTTGAACTTTCGTATGATGTTTTCTTCAACAAGATATTGTTATGAAGGCTTAAATAATCGTATTTTTCTTTGGATATTTCTTTATTACCCGTTTGAGTTACACTGTTATCTATCGCGCCCCAATTAGTCCTATTGTAATTTATTGTATATATTTCCTGCGGTTTATCGATATCCGTATAAGTATCCCTTTGAAAAACAACACTGTCAATGTGCGGCGCAGCCGTTTTATTTATATCATAATCAGCTCTAATAAGATACTCTTCACGAAAGTTATCTCCAAAGCTGTATTTTGTAGCGTTTGGAGCAATTTGCTTGACTTCAAATACCGTGTTTTGCGATTCCGTTTCTTTCCAGCCTATAAGATTGCCGTCATTGTCATACTTATATTCCGTAGCAGAATAGCCGTCGAGGTTTTTGCAAACGCTCGGTTTTTTTGTAAATTCGCTTTCCTGTACATCTTGGTACGTATACGAGTATATTTCCCTTGCAGTGCCGCCTTCGTATTGGTAAAATCCCGATAACCCTTTTGCCAAACGCGTGGGTTTGCCGTACGCGTCTACTTCTACGGACGAACCGTCAATAATTTTGCCCGTTTCGTCATAAAACTTACCGGTGTGCGTTTTGTAATATTTTTCGTCTATTTGATAGTACGGCGAAACTGCATCCAACTGAATAGGTTTTTCTGCATTGCCGTCAAATTGGGTGTATGTTACGCAGTCTTTTAAAAAGTTATACTGTACGCCGTATTTAACTAAGTTATCCGCAACCGTGCGGATATGACCGTTTTCGTACGTCAAACGTTTTGAAACGGCGTTATTTTGTCCGCTGTATTCCGTAACGCATACGGAGCTGTCCCTAAATATACCTATACTGTTTGTAACGCAGCGTTCGGTATCCGGCATATCGTAGTTCCAGTAAGAAACGTCTTTTATTTTTTTAGGCTGAAAAGCTTCGTTATACTGTATCTGCCGTTTATTAAGTCCGTCGTCAACGGACACAAGGAGTCCCTCTTTGTACTCGAACTTTTGCAGGCTTTGCACATCGTTCCCGTTGTAAACTTTAAGCTGTTTAAGTGTTCCGTCGGCGTTATATCGGTAATCTTTTCTTGTTCCGTATTCGTCTGTTTCAAATATAGTTTTTCCGGTATAGTCCATTTTTACGTACGTACTGGAATTATATTCTTCTTCGCCGATAAATTTAATGTAATCGCTTCTAACGGTAAAACCGTCTTTTTCGTATTTGTAATGAGTATTTATATACGCGTCGTTTACAGGGAAAGCGGTATATATATAAAAAGGCTGAGAACCGGCATAATTAGAAAAGCCGCACGCCGGAAGAGCGTATTGCATATCCTTTATATTAGAACGGCGTTTTGTGCCGTTGCAGTAAATCAAGTCGAAAACGTCGGCACCGTTTTTATGTTTATTTGTATGGGTGCTTATTATATCCGCTTCCGTCAAATAAAAATCCGCGCCGATATCAATATATTCTTCCGTGCCGTCAACCGACGTAAGCCTTACCTGTGTTGCCTTCCTCATCGGTACGTCTGTTTCTGCATTCGCCTTAAACATAAGCTCGGCGCAAGTTGCCGGAGCCATACCTATACAACAAATTTCAAAATCATCATTGCATTTGCTTTTATTCGCCCAAAAAGAAACCTCTAACGAATAATCGCTATTTTGAGTCATTGAAAACGGAATAACTACGCGTTGCCAAGCACCCATTGCCTGCGAATTTACAAGTATAGCATTTGTGGAAAGCGGTTCGATTGTCCAATTGGCAGCTTTAAAATGCGCCGTCACTTCTAGTAAATCGTAATTCTTTTTTGTTTTAAGCCAAAACGAATAATTATAGTTTACAGTCACAGGCTTACCGTCTACAACATTTGAAGGAGACAATGTAAGATTAATGTTTCTTTTGTTTCTTGAAAAAATATTGCAACCATTTATATACCCCAAATCTTCATTAGACTCCGACGGTGGATTTTGACCTTCATACTTTTCGAGTGTTTTTAAGTTTTCTCCTTTTTTAGAAAAGCTTTTATCAACCTCGAACGACGAAGTTATACATGCCTTACGGTCGATATAATACCTAAGCGTTATATTGCATTCGTTTGTTACTTCCGCTTCGACCGCAATATTATCACTTGCAGAAATGTACATATAATTAAACGTATTAAACGATTTTTCTATAAAATCCGGTTCGCAAGACAATCCGCTTTTCAAATTGCCGCTTACTGCAAGGCTATTGTTTGCCGAGTCCGTCATTCCGCTTGCAATACAGTTTTCTTTTACAAACCCGCAGGATAATTTGCCAACTTTTCCATCCTCGTAACGGATCAGTTTTGCCGCTTTTGTTTCGGTGTCGATTATCATTACAAGGTTATCGTCTTCGTAGCAAAATTCCAGTATTTGTTTTTCTGCCATTGCTTGGTTATTACTGCCGTACGCAATCTTAAAAACAGCCGTTAAGTTATTGCTTGTATCGTACGCGTATCTAAACCCCGTTACAGGGCGGCTGTCTTTTACGTAAGCAACCATTGTGTCCAAAGCGCCGTTGCTGTTATACGATAAATTTATACGATTATTCGGCGTTCTTTGATCGTAAACGGACGTCAGCCGACTGTTTTCATCATAGTTGTACGCTTTAACAATACTATTGTTTTGGCAGGAAACGCTTTTAAACAGATATCCGTTGGAATTAAAGTACAGTTTATTGCCTACGCCGTCGGACAAGACGTATTCGCCGTTAATCTTTTGAATAATGCTTGTCGCTTTAAGGTCGTTATACCATTTGTTTGTGCCGAACGAAACGTAACGGTGGATTTCGCCCGATTCGTCCATATATTTTAAAACGGACCGTCCGGTTGAGCTGTCGTAGTTATCTGCAATAACAAACTGCGATAAATTAAGCTTCCAATTATTGCCAAAACCTGCAATTTTACCGGCGAACCTATTATTAAGCTTGTTATTATAA
Source organism: uncultured Christensenellaceae bacterium (assembly GCA_910587795.1). Taxonomy (GTDB): domain Bacteria; phylum Bacillota; class Clostridia; order Christensenellales; family CAG-314; genus Fimimonas. The sequence continues at coordinate 83,357 of CAJUNH010000004.1, read as the reverse complement.
ACGTGTGCGATATTTATTGCATAATTAGCAGCGCCTATTTCGGCGTCCTGAAAAACATATTGCAAGCGGCCGATTGCAAGATTTACGGTAGGATTGCCGCCGATATTGGATTGAGAGTAATCTACATCCTTTATCATTTCCGGTTTTACAGGCATATTTAAGTAAGTATAGTTCATAATCGTATCCTCAGCCTATTTTGTATTTATCTGCCGCCGCCTTAACTTTTTCCGCTGCGGATTTGGGTGCGCCGACGTTAACGTTTTTGCTTAATTTGACAATTTTTTCTATTTCGGCGTCAACCGTCGATTCTTCAAAAGGAATGTTATTTTCCAGCGCGTAACGGTTTGCTTTTGTCAAAACGTACTGTTTCTTTTCCGCGCCCGTAAAGTTTGCAAACTGTTCGGCTTCGACAATAAGCGAATTTAGCAATACGCTTAATTTATTTAAAGCCGTCAGTCTGTTTTTTGCTTTTACGTTTTTTACCAAAGGAATTAAAAAGCCTGTGACCGTTGCTAACAGTCCTACGCCTGCCGATGCTATTGTTATGATTTGTTCTAAGTGCTCCATTTGCTTTCTCCTTATTAATTTTATATAAAAAGACGGCACAAAGGTACTTTGTGTACCTCTATGCCGTCTTTACCGTCCTCGCTTTCGGGAGTTTTTCTTGGCGTTATTTAGTTATGTCCGTTTTTATCGGTGTAACGGTTGTGTTTTGATTTAAAATATTGACCTCTAATATGCTTTTACACTTGCTGCATTTTACCTTGACGCTGCTGCCGTCGTGTCCTTCCAGCAATTTGTGTCCGCATATAATGCAATAAACGTATTTCATTGTTTAATTCTCCCCCTATGTTGTATTAATACCGTATTATATTTTTTGTACTATTAATTGATTTATAATTTGGTTACTGAGCGCGTCGAATGTAAATATGTTTGTATAAATAGAACATTCGTTCGACTTATGGCGTTAGTATAAACCATAAAAATCGATTTGTCAATAGTTTGAGCAAAAATTTTTTCAAAATATTTTTTAAAAAGACAACGATTTTGTTTTTGTTATTTTCTTGTTTGAGTAAGAGTGTTTTTGTATTCGATACAGTAAAAAGTGTTAGGAGCGAAAAACATTTTACGGCGTTACGGGGCAAAAACAACTTAGTAACTGCCATAAACATCAAGATTTATTCCGGAATATTGCTAAGTTTATTAGAATTACGTTATTTTTTGTTTTGATTGCGCTGCAATATATAGAGATTTTTTTCTCCAAGTAATTTGATTGGCTTTTTCAATTTGAGCAAAAATATGAGCGCATCATAATTGATACGCTCATCGTAATTGACAAATAAAATTACTTATATTCTTCTAAAATTTTTGTTTTGGCTTGCTTTTGTTTTTTGGCTATTATGCATTGCTGATCGTAGGTAGTTATTTGTTTACAGTTTGGGCATATATAGACGTACCGAACCTGAATTTGCGAGGTTGGCCCACCAAAATAAATTCCAGGTAAAATATTATTGATATATCCTATTTCGCCTTTATTGACTAACCGAGAGGTACTACGCCGTTTCAGTTTTGTGCCGCATTTACAGCAATACATTCTGCGAAACAACATTCCTCTCTTTATTTCAAGATGAAAATCGTACATCATTATCCTCCAAATACTGTGTCTAAAATTGCTTGTATGTTAATACTTATAGAAAAACCCACCAATTTGCCTTTGAAAGCTAATGAAAATCTTTCGCTACTGCACATTGCGCCACCACCAATTGTTAGGACAGAAATTTCAATGTCAACGTATTTCCCGTCGTAACCCAATGCCACCACGCTTGCATCCATTTGCAATCCTATACCTTTTTGGTAATTAACACCAAAATAAGCATCGACGTTACCGAAAGAAACATACAGCGAATGTTCTTTTTCCTCGTCAAGTGCCAACGTACTTTTATATACCGACTTGCTGCCGTCAATAATAACTATGCCTTCATTTGTTACTTTGAAAAACTCTGGTCCGTTTGTAAACAACCATTCATCTTTAAGATACGGTACAAACTTTATAAATTCGTTATTCGGTACATTATATGCAGGAATTTCCGTTCCCGGCTTGTACGTTACTGGACAAAGCGTATTTAATCCAAACGGGTTATGTTTGCCGACGCTCATAAAGTCTATAGATGACTTATCGTAAGTCAGCCATCTGCCCCATTCGGGTATATAGTAACGGCCGTTAATAAAGTACATACCCGATTCGTAATCCTGATAGCAACATTTAAAACGGAAAGGATTGAGATTGGCAATACCGAACTGATCCAACGTTACGGTTGTTTTACCGAATGCTGTGTAACTGTATTTTCCAACAAGAGTACCATTTTCATCTACAATACCGAGTATATTATCCAAAATATCTTTTATGTAAAAGTATTTGTTTACGTTATTTTTTACAAAGCCGAATAGTTCGTCGTTTTCGTCATACAGGAAGTCCAGCCGATAATTGTCGGTAATTTCCGTAAGCAGCTTTAATCCGCTGTAAACATATTGCGTAGTGCCGTTCGGTTCGATTTTGCTTATTCTTTGCCCAAGATGGTTATACGTATATTGATACTGCGCGCCGGTTGTTCCAAACACAATCAGCTGATTTCTAAAATAATCAAAATATCTGCTTCTCCAACCTGTGACTAAATAATCGCCGTTAGCATCGTATCTAACAGTGTTGCCATCCGCTTTGGTTATAAGGCTGTACGTTGCGTCACTGTATTCCATTCCTACTCCGCACAGGTTTGTAATATTGCCGTTTTTATCGTAGAAAATACTTTTACCGTCGTCCTTAATCACTCTGCCGGAGGAGTCGTATTCGTAAGTATGTCCGCCGAACGTTGTATCAGTAATCGACGTTATTCGTCCTAAATCGTCCGTTACATACGAACGTTTTGAATGATTTGCACCAGTCCAAATATCTTCCGCTTCTACAACTTTAGAATAATACTTGGATTTTTGGGAACGCCTTTTATAGGTTATATTTTTTGCCCATATACTTTGTTTGTGATTTTGCACTCCCTTACGTTTTAACAATCCAAATTCGTCACGTTCCGTAACGCAGGAAACATTATTTAACTGAGCTGCCAAATATTGCATTTTACTGTTATAACAGTAATTACTATCGACAGTCAGCATTTCGATTTGCCCGTACAACGGATAACATTCGCCGCCGTCCGGTAATGTGCTGTCGTTAATTTTATCCATAGTACGTCCTATAGAATACGACAGCCCTGTAAAATCCAACGTTTTTTGAATTACCGTTTCGTATACTTCTTCATCCAAATATACGCAAATCTTTCTTGTGGACGAACTAGACAAAGATGTTGACGTAACTTCGGTACCGAATGTTAAGCCGATTGTCTGCCATTTTTTCTCGATAAAATCCAGTCCCGTAGTTATGATAGTATCTTTTAAATCCACGCATAATTTACCGTTGCTTGCCTTATACAGACCTAAAGTATTACCTTGCGTATCTTTTCCCTCAAAGAAATACTGTTTGCCTGCATTTTGACTTATATATGCCCGCATTAGTATTGTGCCTTCGTTTGTGTGATTGAATCCGTATACCAACGGACGTCCGTCGGCAACATAAGCATAGCTGCGCGACAGTAAATTAAAATGGAAGGATCTGTCTTTATCTAATTGAGACCCGACGTTCTTTTCCGCCAGTATCGGTTTGGTTCCCTTTAAAGACGTGTAATTGCTGTGCAGCGGGAAGATATCATAATTTTTTGTAATTTCGTTATTAATAGTATACAATACAGTTTCGGAAAAATCAATACATTTATTATCTACAGCCGATTTTTCGATAATATAATCCTTTGATGTGCGGTAGAAATCGTATATATCTTTTTGCGGCATTGTTTTTCCCAACGAAATCATCATACAGGCAAGTTGACCGCGGAAATTATAGCCGTTTTGGGGAGCGCTGCCGATAAAGAATTGCGGATTATTGCCCAAGTCAAATGCCGACAACGTATTGCTGCTTGTAATGCGGCCGTTTAACGTTAGACAATATTTGTTCCGCCCGTTATCATTTACGACATTAATTGACATAAAGTTCCAACCCTCAACGGCTTCGTTTACTGTTTTAATTTCGCTGCCGTCCAAGGACAAAACCAGTTTTTTGTTTTGATAATATACTTGAATTATACGGCCGTCTGTAGATGTGCAATAGAACAGGTTACCCGCAGCAGACAAATTTTCCGGTTTAAACCAAAATTGAACGCTAAAACCTTTATTAGAAAAAGATTTATTAAACGTGTAACTTAGTTGAGACGACCATGTATTTATAAACGGAAGAAATCCGTCTCTATGAATTTCTAAAATACGTTCATCTGTTACCTTGGGTATGATTGCTTCGTCACCTTTTGTTAAAACAGCATGTCCCTCAAAGAAACAAAGATAATTTTCCTTACCAAAGGATTCTATAAGAGATTGCGGAGATTCGCTTTTAGAACGATCTGCCCGTTCAAAAGACTGGTATATTACTTCATTGTCATGTTGACGCGCTTGCAGTACAAGGTCTCCTTTAATATCGTAGTTATTGTTAATTACGCTGCCGTTGACAATTTCGCTAATACGTTTTCCGTCATTGTCATAGGTATATCTTACAATTTCTTTACCCTTGCCGTCTACGACTCTCGTCAACATTTGCAAAGAATCGTATTCGTATTGATACTTTATTTGCGGGACATTGCTGTTGGGGGCAAGATACTTAGTCTTTACGATATTGCCGAATTTGTTGTATTCAAACAACATTTTACCTGAGTTGAGTCCGTATTTTTCTGCTATGACGTTGCCCAATTCGTCATATACAAATTGATATAATACGGTCTCGTTTAATAAAATTTCGCTAAGATCGAGACGGTCATTGTAATTAAATTCATATGTTTGACTACCGCTTAACGCTATACTCATTATTTGACGGTTATTGTAGTATCTATACGTTGCGGACCGACTTTCGCTTCCTGTCCCCAAAATAAGTTTTTTTAGCAAGCCGTTGTCTGCATAGTTAGACTCTGCCGCGCACCCCATAGCATCAAGGACTTTTATAATTCTGCCATATTTGTCATGTGTAAATTTGGTGGATTTGCCCATTTCGTTTGTAACCGATTCTACAAACCGCCCATCAGGTGTGTAAGTCCTTGTTGTTTCCATTATTTGTGAATTGTCCGCAGTTTGCATACTTGTTTTAACCAAATGATTAAAATCATCGTAAACGTTTGTTATAGTTGTGCCGAACGCTGTAATGGAACGCTCTACCTTATTTTTAGTATTGTATTCGTTTTTTGAATATAACGAATCTGCGCCGATAATATCCGTCAACAAACTTTTTTCATTATACCTTAACGCCATTGTTTTACCGGTGTTTTCCACTTCGGTACAGTTGCCGTAATCGTCATATTTATATGCCGAGCCATATTTCTTTTTTAAAATATGTATTCCGCAAAGTTCTATTTCGGTGCTATTTTCCAAATTAATTTGCATTACAATTTTGGAAAATGACTTATTCGCCGTAACGCCCAAAGTGAGAAAATCAAAATTTGAATCCGCCGTGTCTTTTTTAAAAAAGTCTGTATCGGTTTCGTTGTCAACCGAAAGGGATACGGAAACTTTGCCCTGAGACAAAGGCTTGAGTTGTTTTCCCCAAATTACCGCCATAATACTATCGCCAGGCAATCCCAAATAAGGAACCTCACAAGTTAAGGTGCCCGACCCTTTAACAGTACTTACAGCGTTAATAAATTTTTTTAAAATATCATCGGTACAAAATTTATCTATGACCGTAACCCCGTTGTTAGAAAAACAAGACGCCTTGCCGGAGTATATTGTATTGGAACAATTAGCCAAAATCGGCGAGCTTTTTGCAAGCAGACGCTTTGTATCCTTATCAACTTCCGTTTCTATTGCTATACCTTGACTGTCTACTTGGAACAACGGTAATCCTTCGCTATCGAATAAATAGTTTATACTGTTATTTTTAGCATTAGTTACCGTGGTCTTATTTTCTGCATAAGATAGAGCTATTTTACGTTCATTCAAAAAAGTATCGCCGAAACCCTCTTCTATTGTTGTAGCTTTACCCAGACTATCAAAAGCCACCCTGACAAAATAAGCACTGATATTGTCTTTTAATGAAACAGTATTGCTTCCGTATATAATGGAAGTGCTGTTGAGCGCATAATCTGTACTGGTTCTACCGGTACCGTCAGTATACACAACCGATATCAATCTTCCGTCGTTATCGTAGGTAAATTCAACAATTAAAACAGCCGCTTCATTTCTAGAATAAACCACTCTTTCTACTCTGTTTTTTGTCGTTATAAATCTTACAAGATCTCCTCGTCCGTTTTCAATCGTTGGATAGCTCTTGATAAAATCCAAAGTAAATGTTTCTCCATCGTTTTTTATCAGCTTAGGATATTCCGTTTGTTCGGCAGAATACTCAACAATATTTCCTTTCCTGTCATTTATTTGATACCCTAAAACATTGTTATATCCGTCCGATTGAGCGGTTATTACAAGATTTGTTTCCTTGTTGAAACATCCATTTGTGTAAAAGTCTTGAGAGCCATCAGCATTGAGAAGCTTATAATTATTTCCTGAAGCCATCAATTTAGAATATACGTTAAGCTTGAAACCTTTACCAAATAATCCTTCTACACTTCTATCTTGGTAATTGTATATTAATTTTAACTCTATTGGTGCAAGTCCTATTGTCTTTAAAACAGGCAATATCATATGCATATTTGCATCGTCCTTATTGATATTTACGCTAACCGTACCAGCGTTTCCTACGGTTTGTGTAAGTTGCTTAGTGTATTTTTTTAATCCTCTGTTCACAATGTTTTTCTCCTATATTAAAATATTTTTTTATAATTATGAGTTTCCTTTAATATTTTATCGATTACGTACTTTCCAATTTCGTTTAAATCGACAAAACGTTTAAATTTAATGAAATAATGCTCTGTAATTTTTTTAGACATATCTACTTTTTCGTCAAAAGTAAGGTCATCAGCAAACTGAACCAACAAATCAACATCAGAGTCAATGCGATTATTACCTTTGGCAAAAGAACCAAATATACCCACATGAACTATGCCGTATCTTTCATAAAGCATTTCTTTGTCCGCATAAATGGCGTTATATAAATCTTTAACAGTAATGGGCTTTAAATTTTTGTAATAAGACTTGTCCTGCGTTTGAGAACTAGCAATAAGATTTAAAGCAAAATTATACATATCGGTCTTGATTCCGTTTAAGAATTTTTTTCTAGCGGTAAAGTATTGATTAAGTTCTTTTCTGCAAATTCTCACTGTGGGGATTCCATATCTTACCAAAGAGTAATTAAATAACATTAGTGATACCACCGTTTGAATTTCTTCATCTAAATCGTGCATCGCAGAAAATGCTTGCATATGAAATTCTGTGGCTTTTTCTATTGGCGGCAAATCATTTAAATGATAATAAAAGCTAGTGACACGTACTACCAAAGCATGATCTGGTTCGACACCAATTAAAATATACAAAAATCTTTTAAATACATTTTGCGAAAACGGATTTTTATAATTACTTAGCAAGTAAACATAAGCATCATAATAGTTTTTAATTTTTTCCTCTAATGGAGTTTGACAGTCAGTTTCGTTATAAACTATTTGTTTATAAATATCGTGACGAAAATCATATCCAAAATATCGCAGTAATTTTTCTAAAAAAGCCGCCATTTTTTTACGAACGATTAATTCTTTATTATCTACCACACCATTCATTATGTGCCTCCGTTTTTTATTAGTGATCTTTTGTCGTAAACGGACATCAGCCGACTGTTTTATCGCAGTTATATACCTTAACGATGTTTGCGTTTTGGCAGGAAACGCTTTTAAAAAAGTATCCGTTTTATTTATCTGCCGCCGAGGTAACTTTTTCCGCTGCGGATTTGGGTGCGCCGACGTTAACGTTTTTGCTTAATTTGACAATTTTTTCTATTTCGGCGTCAACCGTCGATTCTTCAAAAGGAATGTTATTTTCCAGCGCGTAACGGTTTGCTTTTGTCAAAACGTACTGTTTCTTTTCCGCGCCCGTAAAGTTTGCAAACTGTTCGGCTTCGACAATAAGCGAATTTAGCAATACGCTTAATTTATTTAAAGCCGTCAGTCTGTTTTTTGCTTTTACGTTTTTTACCAAAGGAATTAAAAAGCCTGTGACCGTTGCTAACAGTCCTACGCCTGCCGATGCTATTGTTATGATTTGTTCTAAGTGCTCCATTTGCTTTCTCCTTATTAATTTTATATAAAAAGACGGCACAAAGGTACTTTGTGTACCTCTATGCCGTCTTTACCGTCCTCGCTTTCGGGAGTTTTTCTTGGCGTTATTTAGTTATGTCCGTTTTTATCGGTGTAACGGTTGTGTTTTGATTTAAAATATTGACCTCTAATATGCTTTTACACTTGCTGCATTTTACCTTGACGCTGCTGCCGTCGTGTCCTTCCAGCAATTTGTGTCCGCATATAATGCAATAAACGTATTTCATTGTTTAATTCTCCCCCTATGTTGTATTAATACCGTATTATATTTTTTGTACTATTAATTGATTTATAATTTGGTTACTGAGCGCGTCGAATGTAAATATGTTTGTATAAATAGAACATTCGTTCGACTTATGGCGTTAGTATAAACCATAAAAATCGATTTGTCAATAGTTTGAGCAAAAATTTTTTCAAAATATTTTTTAAAAAGACAACGATTTTGTTTTTGTTATTTTCTTGTTTGAGTAAAGTAGCATCAGTGCCTTAAGTAGGGCTTTCATGAACATCACCTCCTTAACTGTACATAATCATATTTGGCACCTTGAAGATTATGCGTTGCTTATTATAGCATTTTTTACAATTTAGTCAAGTGATTAAAAAATAACACGTCATTATTGGGTAAGGATGGTTGATATTTCTATTTCTAACGTATTCATACTTATTTAACACGAATTATAACAAAATGGTACAAAATACGGTCAAACCATTGGATTGGAGTTCTTCTATATGGTGGGTGATTTTCGTCAACATTTTGAGCGTTTGGTCAACATTTTCTGCAAAATACGACGATTTTCGGTCAACATGACGAGCACAAAGTTCAAAAAAATGTTGACGAAATGCGGACTTTTTTGCCGTTACATACCTATGGTTTATGACATTAAAAGAACACGTCCCCACATTTTGTGTGGGGACGTGCTAAAAAACACAATATATAGTTACTTTGCAAGAGAAACTGCAACTGCGCAGGCGACTGTTGCGCCGACCATAGGATTGTTGCCCTTTTAAGAATTGCAGTTTTATCTGTTTCAAAACATTATAAATGTTTTCAATTTGTCAGATTTTCGGTAGTTATGTTTTTATAATTAGTACAATTTGTTTCAAATCGTTCTAATTTATTTCAATGAAATTTCGCTAGAATGTTGACAATATGTGGACTTTTTTTCCTTTTCATTCCTATGGGCACCATTATATGATAGAATTTACCGATGGATGGTCAAATTTAATTATACTATATCTTATGTTCTCTATCCCAAATAAATCTTAAGACTCACCAAAATTTTGGAACCAAAGGACTAGGCGATGAACTGCTTATTTGATATGAAAAATACAAAGTGCATCAGGACTGTAACCGATTAGTCAGAATCAACTAACTACTTTAGAAATACAAATTTTAAAGAACTCGACAAATCGAAAATTTACTTACAGTTTCTTGTCACCTTATACAATCATTCCTCGTCATAAATCATGGTTGATTTTTCCTCAATAGATATCGTTTTTCTTATGCGAATCTATGTTGTACTATTCATAATGATGCTAAAAAATGGCGTCAATCATTATAATTAACGCCATACTTATTTAATTTAAAAACTTAGATTGTATTTTATGATTTAATGGTTTAACCAAACTTTTAATAGTATCAAATAACATTTCTTTAATTAATTTATCTCCAACGCCTCCTCTTTCGTATCTATCTTCAAGATCGGCAACACTATCAAACCCCAAGTGACTTCTAACTACTTCATCGCTACATAATTGTCTAACATAAATAAATAAGGGATTTCCCTCGACATGCCCAGGATCAGATACTTTAATATGTTTGGGATCCGTATAAATGCTCATTACTTTCTTTTTAATATCCTTTTCACCAAGAGACAATTCTAACTCATTATTAAATATATTGGATATTCTCGCGTTACCATCCAAACCAACAACAGATAAATCACCATTTGCTAATTTTGGCAAAATTATTTTATCCTTATTATGCAAATTATATGTAGTAACAATATGACTTACAATATCGTATATGTAAGTATAATTATATGTCAAATAAAGATCATCGCACTTAAAATCAATTATACTGGCAATGATATTCATAGATTCGTATATTTTTGAAGCTTTGACAGACTGCTCTGATTGATGCTGTATTTCATCTCTTAAATAATGAGACTTGGTTATTTTAGACAAATACACATAATTTGAATACAACTCCGCTTTTTCTCGTAAGAATGCTAATTTAGATAATAAAATAAATTTAGTTTTATTACACAATTCCGTATTCAATATTATCGATATGTTCTCGATCATATTTTGTCCAAACGATTGTTGCATCGCTTGAATATTAGAATATTGTTTATCAACAACAATGCAATATATTGTTTCGTATTCATCTTCTCATAATGACTTAATGCTGCATTACCTGCTTTCAATGCATCTGCTTTTGTCTTAAATCCACACTTTGTTTCCCATTTGCGCTTACCATCTACAGTAGCGATTTCAAATCGATACTCGTAAACGGTCCCGTTTTTTCTTTGCCGTTTCCTAATACTTAATTCAACCATAGTTTATCACATCCTTTAAGAATTCATCTTGACAATATTTTTAATATTTGAGAAGTCGTACCCCTCGTATTTTGTTAGAAATTCGTCTATTGCTTCACGTCTCACTTTTAATCCGCCAATATTCAATGCGGGTAAAAAGCCACCTTTTATTAATTCGTAAACTCTTATTCTTCCTATTCCCAATACCTTGCCCGTTTCAATTACGGTAAGCAATTTCTTTGATGCCAAATCTTGTTCCAACTCTTTTTCCTTCCTTTTATTTTTTAGGACGAAATTGGTGTCGACATAATAACCAACACCGTTCGTCATTATGCCATTCGGCAAGTATATTTTTTGCAAACTAAGAGCGAGGGCCATACGCCCTCGCTCTCGTTGTCTTTATTCTTTTTTAGGACCGTACTGACTTTGCAAGGCTTTGTACCCTGCGTATATCAGTTCGACTTTTTTTATGTTGTGCTGTTCTAGAAACTCGTCTATCTCATTGGCTAATGCTCTATCGATGCTTGTTCCCCAAACCTTAGATTTTTCCAACCGCTCTTCCTTATGCCTTGCCTCGTAATTGCGTCTCGCAATCCGTTTAGGCGTATTCTCTTTCTTTTGCATAGTCCTTTCACCCCTGTGTAATGGCGCAGATTATTGCGCCTATGCAGTTCATTACAAATACTGCTACCACTACTATTCCTATAGCAATTCCTTTAAATACAGTTATTACTATACGCATGTTACACCTCTCTACACATACACTATCTCATTTAAGATTTCTTCTTCGATGAGATGCTGCACTTCCGTTTGTCTATGCAAATCTTCTAGGAAGTCGCCTGTGCGTTTATACTTCTCATTACACATTAGTCTTGAGTACATACCTTCATACAGTTCGTCCGCCTGCTTGTCTACGTTGTGCAAGTATGTAGGCAAATCCGCTATCGTCCAATCTATACCTTTTTCTTCAAGATACTTTCTTTTAAGTGTTCCGTACTTGCCGTACACTTGTTTGACCGGCTTTGCATTTGCTTGGTAAATCTTTATTTCTTCTACCGTCAACCCTTCACCGCGTTCCGCTTTTGCTATTACTTTTGCTGCGTTCATAAGCGACCTCCTTAAAATTTGTTCATCGTGTTAATACGATTACTACATTTTTTTGTTTTTGTCAATAGTTTTTTGAAAAGTTTTTAAAAAAATTTCTATTAAGTTACTAATGCCGCTATTCCCCTTATTAAATACGGACAAGCAACAAGGATAACTGCTATGACGACTAATCCTATGACATAGTTTACAAGCATCTTTTTTGCTTTCTCTTTGTCCTCGTTCTTGTGTGCTATCGCTATCATCACACCTATTACAATACTCCATACGCCTGCGGATGCAAGCAATGCCCACCACATATACGGACTGTATTGCTGGAACAGATATTCCACATAGTTAGATATTTCTTCGTACTGATCTCCAAGTTCTTGCTTGTAGCTATGCTTACAATCTTTACATGTATAAGTCCGCGTGGTCTTTCCTTTTGACGTTGTAATATCCGTTATTTCATAGTTGTGTCCGTTTGCGGCTAAGGTTACAATGTAAACGTCTCCGCATTTACTACATTCCACGCTCCGTTCGCCTTCCATTGTACAAGTAGGTTCTTTTGTAACCGTGCTTACATAATTATGTCCCGAAGGATAGTTTCCTTCCGTTTCATACTTTGCGCCACACAAACTGCAAGTATAAGATATATGTTCGCTTTCAGTGCAAGACGACGGCGTTGACGTTACGTCGTACCTGTGTCCGCTTGTATATACCGTTTCGACATACTTATCTCCGCATTGACTGCACTCATATTTTACGGCACCGTTCTTAATACAGGTTGCAGGAGTCTGACTTACCGCTTTGTAGCAGTGGTCAATTTTAAACATATACTTTTTGGTTTTATTCGCATTATTAGATAACACTATTTCGTGTTCGCCTTCGTTGCTTATTATCCTACCTTCCGTATAACTTTTACCGTCTAACGTTGCCGACCAATATTCATTGTCCCACACAAACTTAACGCTATTATCACTATCGGATTTAATAAGACTTCCCGACGGTTCTTCCGTACTCAAAACTATCCAACTCGTTTCCGTTCTATTGCCGTTTCCGTCCTCTGCGTAAAAATAATATCTACCGTTACGTTCGGTATCGGGTATGGTATATGTGTTTCCGTTTGAAAACCATTCTTCGCTTTCAAATTTTATGTAAAGTTTACATGTACTTACTTCATCCGTTGCAGATACTGAAATAGTATTACCGACAGTTGTTCCAAAACTCATTCCTTTACTCAACGTCATATTTGGCGGAACGCAATCCATATATGCGCTTACTTTAGCGGAAGTATTGCCCACTGCATCAGTTGCATAAAAATACCACCAACCGGAGTTACTCGGTTTTGCTTCAACCGAATAACTGTTCGCCGTTGTTGAGCTGTAACTAACTGCTGTTGGCGACTTATAATACAATCTACTGAAGTTCGGGTCTATTGCTGTATAAGTAATGTTTTTCGACGTATTACCGCCACTTGCTAGATTTCCTCCGCCCGCTTTTAATTCGTTTATAGGTGCAGTCCTATCAACGCGAAATCTAAAATTGTAACTGCCGCTATGACCTACACCGTTATACTTATATGACGACGTATACGTCAATACATACTCACCATCGTTTAACGCTCCGCTATATAACGTCAAAGCATATTTCCCCGACAACTCCTCAGTATATATAGCGACACCATCTTTTTCCAATTTAAAATATTTATGGTTTGTATACCTATTGGTCGTTTCCACCTTTATTACGCAATAATACCAATTAAGTACGCAATCGTTTTCCAATGTTCCGCCTGTTTCGCTTGCGCCTGACGTTCCCTGTATGGTAACGTCAAAACAACCTTCCGGTGTTCCTACTAAATAAGGGTTGTCAAAAGTACCCATAACCCCTCGTGTTTTGAATATTGTTACCATACTAACTGCGTTTGCCGTTGGCGTTTCTTGTAACGTAACGACCGCCAATAAAGCAATTAAACAAAGTATCACAAACAGTACGCTTGTTAACATATATTTTGTTTTAACTGTCACTTTCGTCCTCCTCCGTTTGTTCTTCGCTAAACAAATTCATTGCCGTATTCCCCGCTTGTATTCTTACTGATGCGCGCAACTCCGTCGAACCCACAAAAAATGCTTGCCCCGTAACCGCAGATATTATTTGCCGCTGCTCCTCCTCATTAAAACTGTCGCCCGTTTTGTAAACGTCCAACACGTCTTTCATGTCCGGCGCTGACAACTTAAATATAAAGGTATACTGACTGTTCTTAATTATTGCGCTAGTCTTGCCTCTCAATTCCTCGTTGGCATTCCAATCCGCTATGTTCTGCGTGGCGGGTATGAAACTTCCGTTGTACTTTCTTATTCTTTTACTCATCGAATAGAAAAAGTCCAACGCAATAGGAAACTTCGGGTCTATGTACAAGTGCGCTTCGTCCGCTATTATTAGCGTTCTCAAATTTGCTCCGTTCTTATTGCGTTCCCTTGCATTAATAACTTCTTGCTCTATGAAACGGAAAACCAACAACATTTGCGCGTTTGCAACGACGTTGTTCTTATTAGCAAACAGGGATTGAAAATCAAAATCAATAAGATTTGCGTTTACCTTTAACGTACTAGGCGCGTTCCAAATATCCGAGTACCTGCCCGTTACAAATTTTTGTAAATACAATTCCGCCGTTCGCATATCTCTTAACGTCAGTTCGTCCATCTTGGATTTATCTTTGCTTTGCAATGTTTCCAACAAGTCCGAGAAAACGGGAAAGTAATCCGCCGGAAAGTTTGAACAATCAGTATTTTCGTTAATACCCATATTGTTGTACGTTTCCACAGTCAAGTTGTTTATTAGTTCTATTACGTCCAACGGCGCGTCCGCAAGCACAATCTTGTAGAAACTCTCCAACATCTTTAAATGCGTGTTAAACGTAACTCTACTGTCCGCCGGCGTTCCGTCCTCAGTCAAAATCTTGTAAATATGAAACGGGTTTATTCTGCCTTCCCTTGCGTTACCGACGTTAATGACGTTGCCGTACAGATTTCTTGTCAATGCCAAATATTCCGCTTCAGGGTCAAGCACTATTACCCTTGTACCGTTTGCCCACTCGTTCAATATTAGATTTTTCAAAAAGAAAGATTTGCCGCTTCCCGATTTGCCTATTATCATACCGTTTGAATTTTGGTACAAGTTGCCGCGTTTCCATATATTAAAAATAAACGGATAACCGTTCTTGTTATTCTCGCCCAACATTATTCCGCCATCGTCCATTACAAATGTGCGTACAAACGGAAACGTGGCTGCAAGGCTCGAACTATTTATTCCGCGTTCCATATTCTTCAACAAAGATACGGGCGAAATATTTGCCGACTTGAAACCGTCAATTTGTAATCCGTACAATGTCGAAGGTCTAAAATTGCCCGTGAGCATAGCGCGACGAGCATTCTTTTTGTAGTTATCTTTATCTGCATAGTTGTAGGCTGTCACGGTCAATGTAACGTCAAACAAACTTTCATTTTCCGTTTGCAAAGCGTTTAACAACTCGTCCATAGTAGCCCGATGCGTTTCCGCACTATTCGCTTCGCTTGCCTTGTCCGTAATTATTTGCTTTGTTTCCATTTCGCCTATACATCTATCAATACGTCGAATTGCCTTGAACTTATCTACGGGTTTAACATGCAGGACAACTTTTGTATTTGGAATATTAAACAGTTCCGCTCCCCAAGCGTTCTTAACTCTTAATGGGTATTCCGATACTGCCAACACCGAAGCTTGCGTTCCGTCAATCTCATATCTATTTGCGTGAAAAGTGATCTCTTTGGGCTTTACCCATTCCAACAAATCGTCCTTATCTAAGTTTTTAATCTCACGTTCGTCAAAATTCCGCGAATAACTGTACTTGACGAAAACCGCCGTTTCTTTCATTTCAAGCAGTTGCGTATTGAGTCCGCACTTTCCAATTTCGCTTGCTACGTTTACCGCAGTGTTTTCAATGTCTAACTCGTTTCTTCCATAAACCACTATGTAATAATCCGACAAATACTGTTTGCGAATATTATTTAAACGGTCTATTCTGTCAATACGTTCTCGTAGGATACTTTCCTTTATCTTTTTAATTCCACTTTCTTCGTTGCTTGCATTGACAGCGGATATGCGGTCAAATAACTCGCTTGCAAATCCGTCTAAATTTACGGGACGGTCTATCTTTACAATATCCGCGCATTGATTTTGGTCTAATTGTTTTAACGCATTCGCAAAGTAGTTAATGTCTAAGTTTTGTTGCACAACGTCCTCGATACCGAAGTTCTTTTGTCCTACCTTAATTACACGTCCAAACATACCGCCTTTGTAAACAAGCAAACCGCTCTCTTTAATTTCTTTTAAGTCCACAATAACATCAACGTCCGTCTTGACATTCTTTGAGCCTTTTGTGTATTTCTTTTTAGAAAATAAAAAACGTATATTCTCATAAACACAAGTATAAAAAATACCGTCAGGCGTAGGCATAAACATTCCTACTGCCAACAGTCCTAATATTAACGCGACAATCCAATTTCCCGCTGTTATTGCAGCAAAGATAACTGCGAATACAATAAGCGCTACTATTACGTCAATCATTGAGTAGCATTTCCACACTGTATTTTTTACCTTTATCTTTTTAGGTATTATTCTCACTCGCCACCTCCTTCCGACGATTCTGTATCATCGCTTTCTTCCGAATACTTTTCGTCATCTCCCGACGAATCGTTATTATTGCTACTTTCACGTTTTCTCCTTGCTATATGCGTAATTCCTTTTATTCCCTTTGCAGCAAGTCCTATCGTCATTGCTCCTACCATTCTTCCACCGTAGTACGCACTTCTCAACCAACCGCCGCCCGCATGCATATCGTCGGCAGCACCGAAAAGCCTTGCAAACAAAGTTTGTCCTGCAGGTATCACCATTGCACCGCCGACAATCATAAAGATTGTAAATATGGCATTACCGAAACTTCCAATACTCGGTATACTCATTTGCTGAATCAACGGTAACAAAAGCACAAACACGTTTACTGACAGTACCGCGCCGTAGGCAAGAATAATCTTAGTTACGAACTGCTCGCGCCAATTTTTAAACCTTGCTCCGTCATCCAAAGGCAAAGTTGACATAGATACGGGCATACAAAAATACATAAAGATTATTTCATATACTCTTTTTGCAAGATTAAGCGTTGCCACTATTAACGCTATGCCCACTGCTATACTTGCAATCAATGCCGGCAAATACATAAACGTATTCGGATTTACCATTCCGTTGTTTTTCCAACTAGAAGGCCATATTCCAAACAGTGCCGCATTGTAACCGCCGAATATATCTCTTACAGACAAAGACGTTATGTCTACCTTGTTAATGTTGTAACCGTTTTCCCAATTACCGACGCAAGAGTTAAATAACGCATTGGATAGTTTAGAACTATTTCCTATTTGAAATATCTTTGCCACTAATTGCAGCAATGAATTGGCAATCAGTATACCTAAGAATACAACGGCAAGCATTGCCATTGTACCGAGTAATGCCAAAAAGAATTTGCCTACAATGGTAGAAATGTTTCGGTTATTCGCAATCATATTTTTAACTAAGCCCACTATTGTAAAGATACAAGTTAAGCCCACCGCCAAAATAAATATGCACCAAAAAATTGTGCCTACTGTCGAATTACCTGCAAGGAACTCAATAATGTTCACGGATTGTCCGTGATAATTTACGTTTGTTACACCTGCTATTGCCGAAAAGATTTCCATCAATCCGTCTATAAGCTGTAACAACCATAAGAATAATTGCAAGCAAAATTCTTGCAAAAAAATTAACATCTTACCTCCTATTAAATTTATATAAGCGTTTTAAGATTTTTATTGACTTTTGTCATACAATGTAGTATAATTGCAATACAATTACTACATAATACTAAAAAAGGAGACATAATAATGGCATCTACTGTTCAATTTAGAGTTGAAGACGACTTAAAGTTAGAAGCTACCGCTATTTTTGAAAAACTAGGCATCGACTTATCTACAGCGGTACGAATGTTTTTAAAGCGCACCGTTATGGAAAACGGCATACCATTTTCAATGACATTGGATAAAGAATATAATCCCGCTTTTGCGTTGCAAGCAATTAAAGAAATGAATACTCAAGCGGTTAAATCGGGCATTTCAGATATGTCGCTCGACGACATAAATGCGGAAATAGCGGCAAGCAGAAAAACTCGTAAGGCGGATTGAGTATGAAATTTTACGCAGTAATAGATACAAATGTATTGGTTTCCGCAATGCTAAAAGAAGGCTCAATGCCATGGCAAGTCGTTAGGGAAGCTCTAGAAGGTTGTATTACGCCTCTAATTAACGGTGATATACTTAGTGAGTACGGCGAAGTATTATTACGCAAAAAATTCGGATTTCCCGAAGCCTCCGTTGCTAAACTAATTACCGAACTTCCCAAACGCGCCATTCATTTAAATGCACAACCGACAAATGAAGTTTTTCCTGATCCCGATGACGCAGTCTTCTATGAAGTTGTAATGGCTGCGCAAGACAAAGAAAACGCCTATCTTGTTACAGGCAATTTGAAACACTACCCTGTAAAGTCTTTTATTGTCACCCCTCACGAAATGATAGAAATAATTAAAAAAAGTCAATCTTAAAACGTAATGCGGTACAATCAACCGCAAAAATTCTTTAAGTAATAATACAGTAATGGAATAAAGATATGAATCGCGAAATACAAAACCGAATATCCTACACTGTCGCTTGTATCAGCGAATTTGCTTATACGCATAAGTTGTCATACAAGCAATCATATCTTTATCTCAAAAGATACGGCGGCATTGCCTTTTTGAAAGATTGCTATGATGCCGAACACCTTTTATCCATTACCGATTCCGTCAACAATCTCACCACTCTTTGCAAAAGATTTGGTGGCACGATTGAATAAAAATGCCTACTACTTAACACTCGCATAATTGCGAGTGTTTTTTTACACGCCTGTTCCCACCCAAGCGGACAAACCGTTTATGAGTAACGGCGCACCCATTGCTACAACAAAGATTATGACTATACCTATAATTAGGTTTTTAACCATATCTCTTGCGTTTACTTTTTCTTCATTACGATGCGCGATTGCAATCTTAATACCTATATACGCGCCCCATACTGCGACTACCGCGGCAAGAGCAATTACAATATAAATCCAAAAACTGTCCATTAAGGATTTCAGTTTTTCCACTATTTCCGCAAGGCTTCCGTTTAAGCCTTTATCTGCCGCAGCATCCGCCAACATTTTTAAGTACATCTATTATTTACCTCCGTTTTTCTTGTTCTTAATCTTTTTGTAGACAATAAGTCCAACAATACCGCCAACTACTACGACGATAAACACTACCATTAAGACAATCGCAGTTACGTTAGTAGCTTTGTCGTTATTGTCCATATCGGTATTAGGAGTATCAGTATTGCTCGGCTCGTTGGGTTCTTCTTGCTTTGGTTCGTCGGGTACATTCGGTTCACTTGGCTCATCAGGTGTTTCGGGGTCACTAGGTTCATCGGGGATTATAGGAGTTGTAGGTTCTATCGGTTCAATGGGTTCTACTATTTTTTCGTTTGCAGTTACAGACAAAATTCCACGCTCCACACCGTTTTCGTCGCAAATCCTTACGTTTATTACTCCATACATTTCCGAGTAATCTATTCTATTTCCAATATACATTTGTTCGGTTACAACACCGTCCTCATCGGTAAAGTACGCAGTAAGGTAAGTGTTATTCAATTCGCCGCATTCACAAACGCGTATAACGTATATGCTCATCGTTTCCGCGTCATCAGCGACATCCCAAATGTATTCGTGTTGATGGATTTCGGGCATGGGTTGTTCAGGTGTAATGTAACCGTCATCTCCGCTTGTTACAAAGTCAGTCAAATAACTATAATTACAATTAACGCAAATGTGTCTGGTGTAACCGAGACTATCCGGCGTTGCGACTACTCCAATGTCTAAAAACTTGTGTCCTTTAGGTGCTACATAGTCCGTAACAAATCTATCTCCGCAATCGTTACAAACGTGGTCGGTAAAACCGTAAGATACGCACGTTGCTTCATTAACAGTTTCGGTATATGTGTGTCCATACGGCAACGTATGGTCGGCAATGTAGCTTTCGCCGCAAGTTAAACAATAATATGTTGTATGTCCTGCGCCCAAGCATGTAGGTTCTACAACGGATGTTTCCCAATCGTGTCCCAATGCGTCAATGTAGTTGTCGAAATAAACGTCGTTACAAATTGTACATGTGTGTTTCGTATATCCTTGATTATGACAATCCGGCGCTATTACTTCTTCTTCGTAATTGTGCTTGTATTCGTCAACATAATTATCTGCATATTCGTAACCGCATACGGTACAAAAGTGCAAGGTGAAACCTTTATGCGTGCAAGTCGCAGGTACTTCTACATCTCTAAAATCGTGTCCGATTGCGCCGCTTGTTGATTCGGTATATGAATAGCCACAGTCGTTGCAAACGTACAGTGTGTACGATGCGTTTGTACAAGTAGCCGAAACATTTTGTACTTTATAGTCATGTCCCTTAGGCTCAGTGAAATTGTCTTGCATTATTTCTCCGCATAGTTCGCATCTATACTCTATATATCCTCGCAATTCACAAGTGGGTTCAATTACCGTTTGCGTATATTCGTGTTGACATTCCGTTGCGGCGCTTGCCGACGTCAGTCCCATACACACAAATGTCAATAAAAATAGCATTGCCAACAATGCCAATGCTACAAGAGTAGATTTAGTTGTTCTCGTCATTTTTTCTTTTTCTCCTTTTATCTATTTTTTGCTTGTTCTTGAAAATCTAACAGTTTGGGCAATTCTCCTTCGAGATACTTAGCCAACTTCTGTAATCTTTGTTGTACGCTTAAATCGTAATTGTTAATATACAAATTTATAAGCGTTAATTTATCTTCCATCTTTGCTTTGACAAGCGCGATTGCGTGTTCTTCAATAAGGGCTTCGGCAGCAATAAGAACTTGCTTGTGTATTTCATTAACCTTTGCTTTCCACCGCTTGTCCAACTCGTCAACGCTATATTGAGTTTTCTTTTCTTCGGCTAATTGTTCCTGTTCCATTTGCTCTATCAAATCCAACTGCCTTTCTTCTTCAGTTATTTGCGTACCGCCGAGTATATCGAATACATAGTCGCGTTTTTCAAACAACCTTGCTTCGCGTTTGCTTATGTCTGCTTTACCTGCGGCGAAGTAAACGTCTTGCAACTCATACGACGGAGTAAACACAGTCCAAATAGGTTCATAACCGCGAACAGATACTATTGCATCTCCTTTATCATTACCGTTTAATCTTTCCAACATTCCCATTGTTATTAACGGCTGATTACTTGCGCCGGTATTACTGCTAGCGTTAGTTTCCGTACTTGTGTTAACAGAGAAGTTTTTAATTTTCTTTTGTCCGCACAGTTCGGAAAACTCCTTGCGCGTTTCGGTGTCGTCACTACCAATAAAGATTTTTACGTTGCAGTTACTTTTTACAATGTCCGCAATGTCTCTGCCGTACTTGGCATTTAACTGACTAAACGATTGCAGCACAAACAAGTATCTTATTCCGCGCGAACGTCCTACTGTTACCATACCCTCTATGTTTTCAAGTTTAGGCAAATTACCAAACTCGTCTAATATAAAGTACGTCTTACGCTTTAATATTGCAGTACCGGTATCCTTACGGCGCAAGTTTAAGTTTGCTTTTTCTACAAGCTCTTTGTAAGTTT
Source organism: uncultured Christensenellaceae bacterium (assembly GCA_910587795.1). Classification (GTDB taxonomy): domain Bacteria; phylum Bacillota; class Clostridia; order Christensenellales; family CAG-314; genus Fimimonas. The sequence continues at coordinate 61,602 of CAJUNH010000004.1, read as the reverse complement.
GTGTAATGAAAAGCGTTACAAATCTATGGCGCGTAAACCGTTCATCCGGTACTATTACAAATACCGCGCTAGGCTGTTCGTCCATATTCACAATGTCTATGTCGTTCTCGCTTGTCAATGACAGTATTCCGTCATCAGACAATTGCTGTATGTACGCATTGACTTCGGACAAATAACTTGTTAAAGTCTTATCCGACGTAATAAGTACAGTATTTACAAGTCCTCTTACCTTTGAAAACTCATCGCGCCCTTCCAACAAATACTGCTTTAATGCCGTTGTATCTTCCGAACAATACTTAGTTATGTTGTGATAAACATTAAACAACTGCAACTGCTTTTCTTCCATCTTACCTTTTATGCAGTCCTCGCAAAATGCTAGGATTAAACCGAAGATAAGATTACGCGCGCCTTCTTCCCAAGTAGGCTGGTCTTTGTTTTGTATCGGGCAAAGCGTATATACTAAATCCATCGTGTTCTCGAATATTTCGTCTTTCAGTTCTTGCACTCTTGTACGCGCATCCCTGTAAGATAAGAACACTTCGCCGCAACCGTAATACTTACCGTCGCGCTGTATAAGGTTGTTTTGTAATTCCTTTACTTGTCTAATACGCCGAATAAGTACGTTCATAGGATTCCACCTTGCGGACGAATACGGTTCACGCAAGTCAAGTGTAGATACTGTGTACCCCTCGCTCTTTAACTGCTCGGCGTGTTTTTCGTACAGTTCCTTTTTCGGGTCGGCAATTAACAAACTAGGTTTGCCTTTACTTCTGCCTAAGATTGCAATGTTTTGGTCAACAAAGCCCGTTGTCTTACCGCTACCCGTAGTACCAACGATTAGCGCGTGCAGCTGGCTTGTAGATATTATCTCAACACCCTTGCTTTTCTTCTCCGCGCCTATTACTATCTCGTCATCTTTTTCCTTTACTCCGTCCCACGTTGTAACAGTAAACTCTTTCAATTTCTTTAATCGTTTAGTCGTTAGCCATTCGGTATCTTCTAAATCGTTTTCGTTTAGTGCCACGTTCTGCGCGTCAATACGGTATATAAACAAAAAGCCTATGAGCAACAAACCGTTAGCTACGCCTACCGACAACCAATAGTTTTTATTACCGAATATCTCCGCAAAGTTATTACCGCCAAGCGCAAACAAAAACGCTATAAATACACTTACCGCAAGCGCGATTATGGTGCTAGCAATAAACCATACTTTCCACGATTTTCGCTTTTTGTGTTTATGTGCTTCCTTTCTATTCACACTATTTCTTTTTCCTCCTTATTTTGTTTCATCGTTGTATTTGCTGTTTTGGGATTTCTTTTTTTGACGTTCGTGTTCTATTTCCTTTTCTATGTCTTGCAAACGGTGTGTGAAGTCCCTTTCCAACAATTCGCTTTGCAACCCAAACGATTTGAAAAACCGCCTGTACGCCTGATTGATTGTTTTCCTTGACATATTCAACTTGGTTTTAAGATGTTTATCGTCCGCTTTGTATTTACGCTTTCTTTCAAAGTATTTTGGCTTTAAGAATTTGCAAAGATTCAACACCAAATTACCTTGCCTGCGCTTATAGTCCGCTTTTATTTCATCTATCAAAGCAATGTTTTTTTCATCAATCGTATTATTGTATTTCGGCAGTTTTTGTTCAACATCGCTTGGTTTTATATTGTCCGTTCTATAAGAATACTGTTTACTACATATATTTTTAACCTCACGCTCACGATCATCTACAGCTTCGTAAAACTTTCTATTCGCTTTCATTGCCTTGTTATTTGTATTTAGCAACATCGAAACGATTTTATCAATACGAGGACGAAATTTCTCCATATCCTTGCTGCCGTAGGTTATTCTGCCCGTCTTAGGTAAATCTTTTATTAAAGCAATTATTTCTTTTTTTATTTGTTCGTTACCTGCTATAATAGCTTTTACGCCTAACAATTCTTTTAACTCAGACAACGATTTATCTCTACTTTTGTAAACCTTATCCTTACTTTTACTTAGATATAAACCCAAACGTACAAACATATTGTCTATACTCTTTTTGTCTATTTTGCCAAGCCGACGGTATCGCACTTCTCCATCATTCCTTTTGCACTTCGGCTCTTTTTCCCAAAAAACAAAATGTATGTGTAAATGATGCGGCCTATCCAAGTGCAAGGCACACATTAGGTCAACGTTGTTTTTGTGAAATTTCGCATCCGCAAAGAATTGCGGGAATACATGACGCACCAAGTCAACGCACTTTTCAGGAGAATCAATCTTATGCGACTCTTCCTCGTTTAGCGAGATAAAGCCATGCCAAATATTACCTTTATTTTCTTTTAAGCGCGCTTTCATATCGTCAATTTCTACAAGCGAGATTGCACCTTTATCATTGAACACTCCCGTACTTTTTTGCAAGTATTCCAATGCAGTACGTCTGCCCGTTCGCTTACTTTCTGTCGTAATATATGAAAAGATGTTTTTTCCACCAGTCATATCAAAAAACGCACGTTCGTCACTGTGCTTAGCGACTTCCTCTTTTGTTGCCCCTTTCGATAGTTCGTAGGGGGTGTATAGAATATTAAATACTACGGGTTGATTACTCATTTCCGCAAGTTCTTTAAGCCACGTATCTCGTAGTCGTTCAAATAGTCCGGCGTGTCGCTCATCAAGCCCTGTTCATACAACTCGTTTTCGACTTTTAATGCCTTGTTGATAAGTTTCAAATCGTGAAACAGCGATGACAATATTGACTTGTTAATTGTGACGTTTAACACTATTTCTTTTAACAACCTTACTATAATTGCAAACTGTTTTTCGTCAAAACACAATAAGTTTGTGTGCAATGTTTGAGATGCTTCCTCGTCCCCCAATTCAGCTTCGCCAAACAATTTTGCAGTTAGAATTGGCAGCCCGTAAAACAATGCGTCATTGATAACCTTGCTTAAACTTTTATATTTCGGCAACTCCATAATGCGGTCAATAGCCTTGATTGTTTCCGTATCGTCTAACCTAATGTGCTTTTGTATTCCTATTTTTTCTTTGTCTTTTTCCACTTTATTTTCCTCCAACTGTCGCGGCAACGCCAAAAGTGGGTTTCCCACTTGTTGCCGCTCGAAGGTGGGATTTATACCACCTTCCTTATCCTGCCTCTTTTTTTATGTAAAAAGCTACCACTTTTTTAGGCTAAGTGGGCTACTTTGTCTAAGCGTTCTTTCGCCTTTTGACAGTACCTTCCGTTTAGGTCTATGCCTATATATTCACGTCCCAATCTCTTTGCAACTGCGCCCGTTGTTCCGCTGCCGAAGAATGGGTCTAAAACAATTCCGCCAACCCTACTACCTGCAAGTATACAAGGCTCTATTAGTTTTTCGGGATACATTGCAAAATGTTCGTCCATTTTGTAACTGTTAGTGCTTATCGACCACACATCTCTCTTGCGACGGAATTGTTGGTCTAACTCCAAACTGTTTTCTTTGGGATTAGAAATTCCCTGCGTTCCTACATACTTACCGCTTTGCGACCTTCCTCGCTTATATCGTTCTTTACTTACTTCTTTCAACGGCTCTCGAATTGACATGTAATCGAAATAATAGTTGCGAGATTTAGAAAGTAAAAATATGTATTCGTGACATTTTGTAGGTCTATCTTTTGCGCTTTCCGGCAAGCAATTAAGTTTGTGCCAAATAATATCCGAACGCAAATACCAACCCCTATTTCTCAATGCAAATGCAAGCATCCAAGGTATGCCTATTAAATCTTTCGGCTTAATTCCGTCCCAAGTTTTCGGCACTTCGTATATACGGTTTTCCTTATTGAAAACATCCTTGTTTTTCCCATGCTTAGAAATGGTTGACGGACCTTTTCCGCTACCTGCGTAACTGTCGCCTATATTAACCCACAACGTACCGTCTTTTTTGAGTACCCTGTAAACCTCATCAAATACTTTAACAAGTCTTTGGATATACTCATCGGGCGTTTGCTCTATCCCAATTTGTCCGTCCTCTCCGTAATCCCTAAGTCCGTAATACGGCGGACTTGTAACGCACATATCTACACTTTCATCTGCAAGCCTTTTAAGTTGCTTTACGGCGTCGCCGCATAAAATCTTGCTCATTGTTACAAACTTATCCTATCTCGTCGCATATTGTTAATGTCGCCGTTTGGTTGCGGCTTTTGCCCAACTCTCGTGTTTTGTTCAGTAGAAGATACAATAACAAGTTGCGAAATTACGTTGCTGTCCGCTTGCTGTTTTTGAGTGATTTTGCCACGCAAACCTTTGTACTTTTCAGCGACGATTACACCGCCGAGCCTGCCATTTTCCTTATTTCGGACTTGCTCGTCAAGTACCTTTTGCGCGTATAAATATACGCCCTTTAAATATTCGTCTTTTGTTTCTAACGGTTTATTATTAAACATATATCCGCAGATACCTTTAATAAACTCACCCGCTTGCTTATCTGTCATTCCGCTGACGAGTTTGCCAAAACTCTCTCTAAATTTAAAATGCTTTTCTTTCATATTTCCTCCTAATTTGTTTTTACTTCGTTTCCCCAACAATCCCACCCGTCCGCATACTGTCTTGCGAACAACTCTATTCTTGGAATATCTCCAAACAATTTTACTATTCGGTTCCGCGCTTCATCGGGTTTACGGCTATGCTCTCGTCTCGGCGCAATAATGCAACTCGATACTGTGTTGTTTACAGGTTTCATTTTTCCTTTCACTCCCATAAGACAAACTTCACAATTGCTTTTTGCGTAATATCCGATACCAAAGAACGGTTTGCCGTTTTTAGGATTTGTTTTTATCCAACTAAACCCCAAAGTGGAATATCTAAATCCCCACTTTTCAAACAACTCTACACCTTCAATCAAATTCGGGAACGTAACCCAAAGAAATAAAGCGCTATTCGTTGCGGCTATATCTTTTATGGGCAACGCCGCAATATCCTCGAACTTCATTACGTTGTAATGTCCCGCTGCTCCTTTCCCAAATCTTTTATCCAAATTTTTACGCTTATTGTAAAACCACGGCGGATCTGCGTAGATAATGTTGTACCTTTTATTCGTCATAAATATATCCGTAAACATTGCTACACCTCATTTCCCCAACAATCCCAACCGTCAGCGTATTGTCTTGCAAATAGTTCTATTCTCGGCAAGTTTCCGAACAGTTGCACTATTCTATCTCTTATTATAGGTGGCTTTACGGAATGACCTAATCGCGGGTGCATCGTTATTTGTCTTACGGTTTTGTCAACGCTCTTTATATGTCCTCTCATGCCAAGCAAGCATATTTCAGCATTTGACTTTGTGTAACTTCCCATACCCGCAAGCGGACTTCCGTCCTTCTTTGTTTTTACCCATACAAAAGCGCAGGTCTTATACTTAAAGCCCCACGCTTTCATTACTTGTATGGCTGCAGGTAAACACGGCATCGTCGCCCATAAAAATAAAGCACAATTTTTATCTGCAATTCGTTTAATATTCAACTTACATATTTCTTCGGTTGACATCGTTTGGTAATGCTTTTCGGGCGCAAAATGTCCGCCTTCCTTGCCTTTTCCCCATATATATGCCCATGGCGGGTCGGCATAGATAATTTGGTATTTCTTATTTGTCGTAAAAATGTTTTCTACCATAATTATCTTTTGAAGAAACTACTAAAACGGTTTTTCTTTCCGTTTTGCGTTTGTTCCGGTTGTTGCTTTATACGTTCGACGTTCTTAGCCACGGCAAGCATTGCCACGTCCGCCATTGACGAATATACACTATTGGGCTTAAGTTCGCTGTACTGCCCCGAAGCCTTAAAAATGCGAAGTATCTGTTCCTTGTCTTGCCCGCAAAATACGGCCAGTCTTGTCATTAAGGACTGTTCGTCTTTTTCCGTATCACCTAATACCGATTCACCCTTAAACAGCGACATAAATTTATCTCCGTATTTACTCTTGCTTGCGCGCTCTACTACGTCTCTGTCATCCATTCTTGTTAGACTTTCAATACCCCTATCCATCATATCTGCGGCAACGATCGTTCCGGCTATTGCAACGCCTTCCAATGCTTTTGCGGCAATCTCGCTGGGCAGTATATACACGTCAGATTTATCCTCCTCAATTCGCTTTAACCGTCCCTCTTTTGCGAGTTGTTCTTCGGCACGTTCCTTGCTTATTTTGATGAGTTCTTCCATACTTACTTCTTTAAAGGGCTTGTCTTTCCAATACGGAAGTTTTTGCATTTCGCCAAATTCTTTTAGCAACTCCTCTTTACTATTGAACGAACGAAGCACTGCCCTTGTTTGTCCGTATTCAGATGCCATTCGTACTTTATATACACTATTGCCGTAATCGTCGGTTTCCTCTATTATGGCGTACGGTTCCTCGTTCTTTTTCATTTCTTTTTCTTTAGATAAAATATACTTCGCTATATTATCAGCATCCGCTATTGCCCTAAACAAAACATTCGGGTCTTCATTAATCTTGTCGTACCACCCCTTTATGTAAGCGCTATTGTTTTGAATATGATTTTCTGTGGCGACAATTTCCAAGTCTTGTACAATAAACATAGACGCCATTTCTGCGCGAAGTTCTTCTTCTGCATATTCATCACTACCGAAGCGTTCGCCCATTTTCCTATTCAATCTCGTAGGATGCCCTGTACTATGTCCCATCTCGTGAAAAGACGTATAATAAAACTCCGGCATATTCTTAAATTGTTTGCGTTCAGGCATGTGAACTTTGTCCGTTGTTCTACGGTAAAATGCCTCGTCTCCACCATAAATAAACTCAGACTCGTTCTCTGACCAGTATTGCAAAAGCCTTTCTGCTCTTTCGTTAATTCCGCTAGGATCTAACTCGTGCCGTTCTCTTTCAGGTATTCCGTCAATAATGTCCCCATTAAATACCATGTAGTATTTCCTAAGCGGGAATACGTTTTCGTCGAAATACTCTTGCTTTTCGTCTGTTGTCATACCGTCAAGGGTGTGTTTATCGAAAGGCTTTTTCGTAAGTTTATCTCTTAACTCAAAATACTCAATAGGTACACCCGCGTTCTTGCCCAAGTTGTTACCTTCGGCATCTCGCTTGAACGTCCAACCTTGCTTTTCCATTTGTCGAAACGTAAGCCAACGATTATCCTTATACCCTTTGTCCATCATTGCTTGAGTTAGAAACAATCTATTTACTCCGCTGTACTTTTTACCCGTAATTGCGGAGATAGGCACGCCTACATTTTGCCATCCTTGCTGCCAAATTGAATTGTTGTTTATCAAATTGTTTAGGACAGAATCTACAAGTCGCTGACGCTGCGGCGTAAGTTTATTATTCTTTTTCGCATCACTCAAAACGTATTTTTACCTCCTCAACCGCTATAGGTTCCTCGTCCTCGAAGTCGTTAGACAAGTCTATTACTTCGTCTACGTCATAACCGTCATAGATAACTACTTCGGATTTTTCTTTGTTATTCTTCATTTTTCCTCCTATTTTTACCAAAATTGAAATTTATGGGAATTTTATATTGAAAATCTTGGGAGTTTTGTTGTGTATTACTTTTTTTTGTGCTATAATCTTCATACAAGGAGATCAAGTATGAAAAAATATTACAAACGTCTTATTGAAGCGCAAATAGAAAGTAAACTTAAATCGTCTGGAGCAGTTCTTGTAGCTGGACCAAAATTTTGCGGAAAAACAACCACGTGTATGCTTTATCAAAAGAGCTTTATCAAACTAAATACTTCGCAAACCATTAACATCGCAAAGCTAAACCCCAAAAGTGTGCTTGTCGGGGACAAACCACGGTTGATAGACGAATGGCAAGCCGTTCCTGATATTTGGAATCAAGTCAAAGATTCGCTTGATTTCGATTATTCATTTGGACAATACATTTTGACCGGTAGTTCTACTCCTGCCGACAAAACACAAATACACCATTCGGGCGCGGGCAGAATTGTACCCCTTAAAATGCGTCCTATGTCATTGTACGAATCAGAAGAATCGAAGGGACTTGTTTCCTTAAAGGAATTATTCGCAAACCCAAATGTTGAATTCTTTGATTTAAACGATGATTATACCCTTGAGAATACCGCATACTTGCTTTGTAGAGGCGGTTGGCCTATTTCCGTTCAAGATGACAAAGACCTCGGCTTAGAGATTACTCGCAACTACTATGACAGCTTGTTTGTGTTCGAAAACAGTGACAACGAAAAGTTCCGCAATAAAAAGCCGGAAGTTTTCAAAATGATACTCCGCAGCCTCGCCCGTAATATATCCACCGAAGCGCCCGATTCCACTATAATCGCCGATGTTAAAATATCAAACTCAAGGACTATGGATCCTAAGACTTTCGACGAATATATGGACGCGCTTAAAGATTTGTATATTATTGAAAACATATCCGCTTGGTGTCCGAACATCCGCTCAAAGACCACTATTCGTTCATCCGAAACTCGTCACTTTGTAGATACTTCTATTGCTACTCGCGCACTCAACATTTCGCCAAACGATTTATTGCTCGACCTACCAACATTTGGCTTGTTTTTTGAAGATTTTGCCGTAAGAGATTTGTGTATATATGCATCGTTATTGGGCGGAGAAATTCGCCATTATCGAGACAATGCCGGACTTGAATGCGACGCCGTTATTCATCTTCCTGATGGTAAATGGGCGGCAATCGAAATTAAACTCGGCGGTGACGAACTAATACAAGCCGGCATAAACACCTTAAACACTCTAGAAAAAAAACTTTTAGACAAAAGCAACGAACCCACCCCAACTTTTAAGATGATTCTTACTGCAACCGGCTCGCTTTATCGACGTAAAGATGGAATATATATTGTTCCCATAAATTGTTTAAAGCCGTAGAAATTACGGAGAGAGATTTTTCTCTCTCCGTTTCCCTTTATATTACCTTTTACCGTTATTACTGCTATTTGTTCGCGGCGCATTGTTGCTTGCTTTGGGCTGAGTGTACGCAGGTGTTCCCTTTACCGCTTTAATTGCCGTATGTTCGTAGTAACTTTGAGACTTATTCGCGCGATATAATCCACTTGTTGCAAATACTCGTAGCATTTGGTCTGTATCGTGGTTAGTCCAAAACGCTAGATAGTTCATAAGCGACATATCTGAATTACTGCGGTTTCCCCTTAAATCCTCGCCGTTATACAAACGTTTAACCGTATCGCCGTTCTTTGCAGAGAATGCTTTGTCTAACATCTCTCTATCGCCCATCGAGGACAATCCCTCAATACCGCCGCCTGTGTTTTTCCACTCGGCACGCTTTTCCAACTTGCTTTCAAGCACTTTTTTCATTTCGGGCGTATCGAAACTCTTTAATTCACTACTGCCGTAATAATCGCCTGTCATTGCAATAAAATGGGTATCTTGGTAATACTCCATTGTCTTGTCTTTGCTGAAAGAGCGCAAATCCGCGCCTTTCGTCTTGCCGAATATGTGCAATCCTTTTCCGCTTACGGACTTCTCCGCATAACTGCCTTTTGCTGCCATAAAAGTTTTATTGGCAATATCCGAGAAATCTCCGTTTGCTGCCATACATCCGTCAAGATCGATGCAAGCGATTCCGTCCTTACCGTCTAATGCGTACGCAAGCGCAACTCCGCCGTTTTCTTTTGCATACTCGCAAGCCGTATCGAAGTCCGCCCATGTTTCGGGATTATCCGACTCGGCAAACTTACCTGTATGTACGTCGATTAGGAACTTGTCCAATCTGCCGGTGTCTTTATTCTCTCTCGTCCTTACCACTACCCAATTCGGCTTATTGCGCATTTCTTCGGGAACGTTTGCTCTAAGTTGCTTTTCTACCTTTTCAAATTGTTTTTTGACTTCCTCGCTCGGCTTGCGGAATAATTCGTAATCTTCGTCTTTTTTATCTTCCACCGCCGATATAAATTCCTCTACAGACAAGTCATATTTCTCGTCGCTTGCGTTTGTCTTTAAGTGAACTATGAAATCTTCGGGGAAGTTTACCCTCAAACCGTTATCGTCTTTGCGCACCATTCCACTGGGTATATAGTAAACAAATCCCTCGTATTCACCCTTTGGCATTCTAAACAACGTACTATTTTCATAATTGGTAATTACCGCCTTTTCGCTAATGGCAACAGTATTCCAACCATTGTCGCCGCCTAAATTATCTTCCTTTTCTTTCGTCGTTGTCGTTTGCGCGTAATCCACTTTACCGTTTATGTGTTCAGCAAACTCTTTAGCCGTAATCTCTATCTTCTCGTTATCCTTACGTAGCGTAACTTTAAAATTCTCGCTTAGGCTAGCAACAAGTCCGTTGTTATCGCTGTCTATATCCTCGTCCAATACAGAATTCGGTAAAAAGAAATTGTAACCTGCATACTGCGAATCGTTCGGCATTGAGAACAATACCGACGCTTCGTTTTCTCTTACTACCGACGCGCGCGGCAAACGTATTTCTGTTCTTACCACACGGGGATACTTGTCTGACATTGTTCCGTCTACCATAGCAACAAACTCGTCGGCATTGAGTTCCATAATACTTTCACCGTCTTTGTACATTAAGACATGGGAATCGTCAGGAATACGAATCTCTAACGCTCTTACTCTACCGTCGCTTTCCAAATCTACAAGATATGAACTTTCTTTTATTCTATCGTTGTACATAAAGTAAATACAATCTTCGTAAGGGCTGTCTTTGGGCATTTTGAAAAGCGTACTATTTTTGTATTTGCGTATTATCGCTTCGGGACTTATCTTAAATGACAGCCATTTCTTACTCGGCGTATCTTTTGTGTCCTCGAAGCCGTATGTTTCCTGTCTATACTTTTCCGCATCTTCCAACGTAGTGAAGTCATATTTACCCTGTGCCCACTTTCCGTCGCTTGTGTCGTACCTCGCAGCCACAATGAAATCGCCTATACTATCTCTATGGATAATTGCAATATTCCTATCGTCCTTATCCTTTACAATGCTTAATACTTTGTACCCTTGAGGTGTAACTTTTAAGTATTTATCTTTTTCCATATTTTCTTTCGTTCCCTCCTTTTCTCTCTTACGAATTTGATCAATAAATCCGTTTATAACTGCCGGATGCTCGGTCAGCGTAATTCTTTTTCGCACTTCTTCATCTAATGAGATAGATTTAGATTGCGCCCATTTCTTGTTTTCGACCGAATAACGTCCGTCCTCAATATGTTCCATAACGGTAGTTGCCAAAATATGTTCGACCCTTTCCAAACCGTATGTTTTTATAATATCTTCTTCAAAACCTTGCTTAAGACGCATTCCGTCAAAGTTATATTTAAGTCCCCTCGCTAATTCAGTCTTACACCCCTCACTAATCGAGCGTGAATCAAGATAATAATCGTCCTCCTTATTCTTCGTCGCATATTCAAGCGTGTTAAGATAAATGGGTTTAGTGTTGTATATTTCAGGATAGTAATGATTTCCGTAATATTGAAAATAATCTATCATTGACTCGTAACTGTCCAAGTTAAAATCTTCTTCAGTTAAAAAGTCATAATACAACTGATGCAATATCTCCCCTTTTTCTTTATACAATGCGCGGTAGTCGTCTTTGGACAATTCATCGTTTGCTTCGTAAATATACATGGGTACAACATTAAAAAAGTGCAATATATAACTGCTATTGAATATTTCTTCCGGAGATTTTTTCAGCATCTCAGTTTTAAATTCTTCGTACTCTTGTTCAATGCTTTTCTTTACTTCCGCTTCATAGTCAATATCGTTTGTTTCGTTATTTATCTTTACAGTTTCTTCACTGCTCACATTATCCTCCTTCATTTCTTCTTGTAATATTTGCGGCAATACGTACATTTGCGCATATTCTTTAAGCGTAGGGTCTTCTATATGCCCTATTATGGCTTTAACTACGTCGTCCTTTTCCCAACCGTAATACTTAAACTCTTCACGCCATATCCTATTTGTGAATTCTATCATTAGATTATTTAAATATTTTTTGACTAAAACCTCTGCACTAGCGACAGCGTTAATTTCGTTTACATAACCGAAATACACTGTTTCTCCTGCGGATAAACTCATCCTATATACTTGAATATTTCCATAGTTAACGGTCTGACTCACACTCTTGCGTTGGAAATTTGAATTATAAAACATCAATGTCGGCAACGCAGTCGTACTGTGCCGCGTGAACGAGAAAGTATAATCTCCGCTTACGCTACAAGTAAAAGAATTATACCTATACGAACCGTAAAACGTAACCGTCTTTTTATTATCAAGTGATAGCCCTTGAACATTTGAAATACTTACAGAAATCGTTACGCTTGAAGAGGTATTATTACTCACTTCAAAGTAGTAATTTGCATTTGCCGCAAAGAGAACATCAACGCTCCCATTGTAGGACGTCGCGACAAGATTGTCGTCTTCGTAGACATTTACATTGAGTGAAGTGTTGAATTTAATAGATTTAAGCGTATTGGACGAATATGACTTAACAAACGTAATATTTTGCCCAGACTTTACTATTTTCCCATTTACTACGGACAAATCATCCATTGTTATTGAAACGTCTGTTGCCATACTGTTGGCGCTAGTCGATCCTATATAAATACTATACTTCTTGCCTTTCTCACCATAGAAAGTCGAACTACGAGCCGTTGTATTTACCAAAAGATTTCCATTAGAATCTATTACACTTTGGGCAAGCACCGATGGCGTAGTTACTGTGTAATTTCCGCTGTACTTTGCTTCAAACTCTATCTTAGCAAAATCATTAGCATTCAAAACAAAGAAATGTTTTACATTTCTCTATATAATAGAGTCAAAAAAAAGAGAAAATTGGACAAAAAAAATTGACTTTTTTGTTTAAAAGTCAATTTTATATTAATTCAGCTATTTAGTAATTAGTAATTGTTCCAATACGGCGATAGGAGTCGTAGCATCATCTTCATGCAGCTCATTAAACGAGAAATATATTTTATAATCAGATAACGATAGATCTTATAACACACGATTCAAAATCGCTTTGACTAAAATTATTAGCATCCCAAGTTGAGTTGTTACCATCGATACTTACATTAAGGAAATGTGAATTTGCTAGGCTAGAACCAATAAACTTGCTATTATAAAAATTCACTGAATTAAATGTCGAACCAGTTAATGCAACATTTTCAAACAGGCTTTTCTTAAAATTTACATTTTTGAAAAAACTTTGTTTCATACCAATAAAACGATATTGCCGACTGACCAATAAATTGTCATCTTCATTCGATATCATACAAATGTTGTTATTTACTCGAGCATCAGGGTACTTTTGTTTCAAATAGTCAACGGCATTTACAATAATATCTTGTTGATATTTCATCACCTTTTTCTCCAAATAATTATTTATTATTTTGAGTTAATATTATCACATTTTGTTATAATTTGCAATATCTATTACAATTTTAGGAGAAAAAATATGAATCCAGTGAAAAACTTTATTACCGCCATTACTGCATCGAAAAATTTATCCAATAAAACTATAAAAGCATATGAAAACGACTTGAATCAATATATAAAATTTGTTGGAATGGCGAAAATTCCTGTCAATAAAAACGTTCTTTACTCTTTCGTTGAATTCCTTAAAACAAATAACTGTAAGGACGCCACAATAAAACGCAAATTGGTTACTTTAAAACTATTCTATAAATATCTCTTTTCCGAGCATATTATAAAAAGCAATCCGTTTTACGATATTAAATTCACCTTCAAACAAGAAAAACGATTACCTAAAACACTAACGACTGTCGAAATTTCCAAACTATTAAAGTGTCTATATATGGCCAAATGCAATGCCAAAACACCGTTTGCTTTATTTGAATCAACGAGAGATTTATGTCTAGTAGATTTACTAATAAGCACCGGCATACGGATTGGCGAAGCTATCGCAATTAAACACGAAGATATTTCTTTTCAAGACAAAACTGTCCTAATACACGGCAAGGGACGAAAACAGCGATTGTTATACATATCCAGCAAAGAAACGTTAATAAATATTAAAAACTGGTTATACTTTAAAAAAGCAAATGGCATAAAATGCGATTATTTATTTGTGAACAAATATTTACAACCGCTTTCAATTTATTCCGCAGAAAATATATTTTCAAAATACCGTAATTTATCTAAAATAAATCACTCTGCCACGCCGCACTATTTACGACATACGTTCGCTACAAACTTACTTTCCAACGGCGCAGACTTACGATCCGTACAAGAATTACTGGGACACGCCAACATATCTACAACCGAAATTTACACCGAAGTATCCATTGCTCGCAAACGGCAAGTTTTGATGAAATATAATTATCGCAATAAGATTATAAATGACAACCTAAATATCTTCTCTTAATCCTTTCCACACAGGTTGACGCATACCGCCGGATTCCGTCTCTTGCATAAAGTGAGCAGTACCCACCAATTCGGGCTTGAGCCACACCACGTTTTTGTATTTATCGAAATGGGGTTTGGTTATGGTATGCGTTTTTGCAAAGTCGTAGATTATCTTACGCTCTTGCTTTGAAACGCCCAAATACACTTTGCCGCGACATTGTAGCTTGTTGTTTTCGTCATAATAACCCAATACTAAATCTTTGGGCAAACCGTTCTCATCGGGTTGGTAACCACATATTAGCAAGTCTTCGTCTTGCATTACTTTTATCTTAACCCAATCGCGAGTACGTTTGCCTATATGGTATAACCCGTCTTTCTTCTTTGCTACGATTCCTTCCAATTCCTGCTGTTTAGCAAGTTCAAAGAAAGCAATACCCTGTTCTTCAATATATCTGGACACACTAAGTCCGTTGCCTTCGGTAACGGACTTTTGTAGTATAGCTTTTCGTTCCAGTAACGGCTTTTGAGTAACGTCTTGACCGTTGTAGTATAGGATATCGAAAGCGCAGAATTGGATTGGGGTTTTATTGGAAGCAAGTTTTATCTTAAATTTATCCTGCATTAAACTACGTGTTTGCAATGCGTAAAAATTAGGTTTACCGTCTACTAAGCTAACAAGTTCACCGTCGAGTATTACTCTACGTTTAACGCACTTATTCATTTTAGACAGTTCGGGATATATATCCGTTACGTCCTTGTGCCGTTTATTTTGCAAAACGACGGAATGGCTGTCTATATATGCAAGACAGCGTATTCCGTCGAGTTTTAGTTCGTAAATACAGTCTTTATCGTCAAAGGGTTCTTTTACTTCGTATAGAAGCATTGGCGAGATATTTTTATCTTCAAACAAGTCGCTCATTTCTTCGTACCCTTTTTAGTAGACTTTTGCTTTTTAGTTAGTTCCAGACTTTTTGTTAATGCTTCCATCAAGTTGGCAACGGTTGTTGTATTCTTCTCTTTGGGCGATACAATTTCCTTACCGGCAATCTTTTGCTCAATTGCTTGTTGGACTTTCTCCCTATACTCGTCTTTATATTCTTCGGGATTAAACTCTCCCGTCATTCCGTCAATTATGGCTTTTGCCATTTTAAGTTCTGCGCTGCTTCCTTTTTCTTTAATATCCTTTGCAGGATTCTTTGTTACTTCGTCTTCAAAGAATAAAGTATTAAGCAACATTTGTCCGTCTTTGGAACGTATAAGTATGAGCGTTTCTTTTGTGCCTAAAACGGTTTTTGCTATTGCCGCTTTATTCTCTTGCTCCATTGCTTCCAAAAGCACAGCAAATGCTTTTTCCGCGCCTGTAGGATTAACGTAATATGGTCTATCGAAATACAAAGGGTCTACTTCGTCTAATTTAACAAAACGCTCTATTGTAATATTTTTATCTTTCTTCGTCTTTATCTTTTCAAAGTCAGAATCTTCAAATATTACGTACTTACCTTCTTCGTATTCGTACCCCTTGACTATATCTTCTTGCTTAACTTCCCTACCGTCGCAAGCTGCGCATGTTTTCTTATACTTGACTCGGCTCATTGTCTTTTTGTCTATCATGTTAAAGCCGATATCGTTTTCCTTTATACTGTTGTGCAACGTTATGGGAATATACACTAATCCGAAACTTATGCTGCCTTTATATGAGTATGCCATATGTTTAGTGTAAGCAATTCTATATTAAATAAACCATAAAAAAAAACGACTATCCGTCAAGATAGTCGTGATTAATTGGAATAAGGAAGTGATCAGTGGCGCAAACTGGACCTTCAATCAACCGCATAAGAGACTCGAAAAAAGTCTTCATAGGGCATCACCTCCTTGACACGCTTAACTTATTTTTTAGGCGCCTAAATTAAGCAAATACAGTTTAGCAAAACAACATTGCCTTGTCAAGAGTTTATATCTTGTCGAAACAGCAACGCTATTTCTAAAGCATTTTTTTTATTTTGTAGATGTTTTATACGAATATGCGTTGATTATACTTTTATAACACAAATTATAACAAATTAATATCAAAAACGGTCAAACCATCGGGTTATTTTTTGGGGTTTTTTAAGCAAAAAACGGTCAAAATTTTTGAAAAAAGTCAACATTTTAAGTTAAAACAGCGATTTTTCGTCAACATTGAGAGCTTAAAACTAAAAAAAATGTTGACGAAATGTGGACTTTTTTGCCTTTACATTCCTATGGTTTATAACAAAAACATAACGCGTTCCAACATATTGTGTTGGAACGCGTTTTAAAACACTATATATAGTTACTTCGCAAGGGAAACTGCCACTGCGCAGGCGACTGTTGCGCCGACCATAGGATTGTTGCCCATACCGATTAAGCCCATCATTTCTACGTGAGCGGGTACGGAGCTGCTGCCGGCAAACTGTGCGTCGCTGTGCATACGTCCCATTGTGTCCGTCATACCGTACGAAGCGGGACCTGCCGCAACGTTATCCGGATGCAACGTACGTCCCGTGCCGCCGCCCGAAGCAACAGAAAAATATTTTTTGTCGTTTTCCTGACACCACTTTTTATAAGTGCCAGCAACGGGATGTTGGAAACGCGTGGGGTTTGTAGAATTGCCCGTAATGGATACGTCCACTTTTTCGCTGCGCATAATGGCAACGCCTTCGTTTACGTCGTCCGCGCCGTAGCAGCGTACCTTTGCGCGCTCGCCGTCGCTAAACGGGGTTTCTTTTACAACTTTTAGTTCTCCCGTGTAGTAGTCGTACTTTGTTTGCACATATGTAAATCCGTTAATACGAGAAATTATATACGCCGCATCTTTGCCTAAACCGTTTAAAATTACGCGGAGAGGCTTTTTGCGCGCTTTATTTGCGTTACGTGCAATACCGATAGCGCCTTCTGCCGCGGCAAAACTTTCGTGTCCCGCAAGGAAAGCAAAACAATCCGTTTCCTCACGCAAAAGCATTGCACCCAAATTTCCGTGTCCTAAACCTACTTTACGTTGGTCGGCAACCGAGCCGGGGATACAGAACGCCTGCAAACCCAAACCGATACATTCCGATACTTCCGCCGCGTGCTTTACGCCCTTTTTAAAGGCGATTGCGCAGCCCAAAGTGTAAGCCCAAACTGCATTTTCAAAGGCAATGGGTTGTACGCCTTTTACGATTTCCTCTACGTTAACGCCGTGAGACAGGCAGATTTCGCGAGCCTCCTCAAGAGATTTAAGTCCGTGTACTTTAAGTTCGGCGTTAATTTTGTCTATTCTTCTTTCATAACCTTCAAATCTAATAGCCATCGTTAATCCCTCCCCTTATTCATTACGCGGAATAATATACTTAGCGGCGTTTTCAAAACGTCCGTAGTGTTTCTTTGCCTTTTCCAAAGCTTCGTTACCCGATACGCCTTCGGCAACCAACTTCATCATTACGCCGAGGTTTACGTACTCGTAACCGATGATTTCTCCGTTTTTATCAAGAGCGCAGCGCGTAACGTAGCCCTCTGCCATTTCCAAATATCTCGGTCCCTTAACCTTGGTGGAATACATTGTTCCTATTTGACTGCGAAGTCCCTTACCTAAGTCCTCAAGTCCTGCGCCTACGGGCAAACCTGCGTCCGAAAATGCCGACTGACTGCGTCCGTAAACAATTTGCAAAAACAGTTCGCGCATGGCAACGTTGATAGCGTCGCAAACAAGGTCGGTATTTAAAGCTTCCAAAAGAGTTTTACCGGGAAGAATTTCCGCAGCCATTGCAGCCGAGTGAGTCATGCCCGAGCAACCGATTGTTTCTACAAGAGCTTCTTCGATAACGCCGTTTTTGATGTTTAAAGTAAGTTTGCACGTGCCTTGTTGGGGAGCGCAGCAACCGCAGCCGTGAGTAAGACCGCTGATATCCTTGATATCGTAGGCTTGCACCCATTTACCTTCTTCGGGAATGGGCGCGGGACCGTGATTGCAACCCTTTGCCACGCACTGCATAAGTTCTACTTCGTGTGAGTATTGCATAGATTGTTGTCCTCCAAATATAATTTAGATAAATTAACACACCGTTAACAACGTAAAGCTATTGCTTAGCCGCTTATTACGCATAACGGATATTTTGGCTTGCCGTATATTCAAGCCATTGGTAATATTATAGCACAACTAACATTAATACGCAAAGTTTTTTTGTATATTTTGACATATTAAACCTTGATGGTCGGCATAAGAAAACATGATAGCTGAAACGCGTTTTTACGAAAACAAACGCCAATACTTAAAATTATTTACCCTGTTGCAAAAGGAGAAACAACTGCAATGTATACGCAAAAGGGTATTAATATAAAACGTACTCGCTAAGATGCAGTTGATATAAAATCCGCCGCCAAAAAAGTTATTACTCTGTTTTTACCGAATAAACCGAAATTTACACGTAATTTTACTGCGGTGTATTCTCAATCATATTCTTTTTTGATTATTTTTTATGCGGATTTTTTCGGTTAATATTTAGTACAAAAATTAACTGCGTACAAAAATTTTTAAAAGTAAGTTATTGCTCCGTCCAAAATTTATTTTTCAATCCGTTAATTTGTACTACCGCTGTTTGCCTGCATACGAACTATAAGGCAATAAATAATACTACACCGGCATAGCCGATGGTTTTGCGGTAACAATAAAATTAGCCCGCTATGCCTTATTTGCAAAACATAGCGGGCTATACTTATTTTTTTAACGTAATATTACTATGGAAACCGTCTTAATTATTTATCTTCCTTTTCCTCGCCGTTAGCGGTGTCGTCCGTTTTAACAGCGGCAGAACGGGGAGATTCGGTTTGTTGTTTGGGTTTAATAAACAGTAATACCACAATGCCGACGGCGGCAAGTCCTGCAATACAGAACAGCACTATTTCCACAGCGTTGATTTTGTTTGTTTTTTTCGTTTCCGGCGCGTTTACTTTAAGCGCCATTTCGGGGAAGAACTGTTCGGCAGATTCGTCGTTTACAACGCCGTAATAACCGTTGGCATCCTTAACGGCATATCTAATTTTGTAAACGGGTTCCGTAGAAATATCGTCCTTGGAAGGAGTAATTGCGCCTTCGCTATCGATAAATTCTTCGTAGCCTTCGGTAACTTCCTTGGTTTCGCTGTCATACACAAGTACGTCCTCGCCGTTGACAACTTTATAAATTTTGTACGTTACCGTAGTGCTGGACGAATCGGTAATACTTAAAGACGTAGAAATGCTGTACTTTGTACCCGCCGTCAAACCGTCGTTTACTTTATCGCTCATAGATGTTGACAAAGAAATAACTGGATGTTTGCTGTCTTCTACATAACGGCTGATTTTATCGCTGACAGCCAATACGTTTGTATCGGTGCTGTCTTTAATAACAAAGCGGAGCAAATACCAACCGGAAGAGGACAAATTAACTTCGGTAGTAGCGCTTGTAATTTGTGTGGAGTTTTGCCAGTTTTCCTGTCCTTTGGGGCTTTCGCTGGGACGGCAGTACTCAACGTAGATTTTGTCGTTGGTAGATCTAACCGCATCGTAATCGTCTTCGCCGCTGGCAACGTATTTAATACCGTTAAACGTCGCGCGGATATTATCGCCCGAAGCCATTAAAGTTTTGCCGATGGGAGTTCTGCCCATTTCCATTTTAAGTCCGTCTACCGCCAAAAATTCCATCAATTTATCGTTGTCGACGGTAACTTTGTGAGCTTCTTTCCATTGTGCGGTAATCGTAACGCTGTGATCCGGCATTATATATTTGGAGCCCGCTTCGCGAACATCCGTTTCGCCCTCTACAAGCCAGCCTGCAAATTCGTATCCCTTAAGAGCGGAAAACGTATTTGCCGCCGCAAGAGTTACCTCGTCGCCCGCGGCATGCACAGCCGGTTCGGGAGCTTCCCCCTTACCTTTATCGGTATCGCCCACGGCATAGGTAATCGTTAAATCTCCTTCCGCCGCAAAAGCAACCGCAGTTGTTGCAAACAAACTGATTGTAAGCAACAGCGCTATAATAATACTTAAAAACTTTTTCACAATAATTCCTCCATAGAGCGCAGTACCCTATTCGTGATATAACTAAATGGGCGGTTTTCACCGCATATAAAAGTATTTTACCTTTATTTACGGTAATTGTCAACGATTTGTCAATATTTTCGCACGCCACATACTATAAAATACCCATTTTTTACACCTTATAAAGGAGGGAAACGTGCAAAAAATATTAACGCTGCTTTCCACCGCGCTTGTTGTATCCTTAGACAGCTTTGTTGCGGGGTTTTCCGTATCTATTAACAAACGTAAAAATATTTCTCTGCCCGCAACCGTTGCGTTGTGTACTTTTGTTATGTGTCTGTTAAGCACCTTGCTTGGCATGGCTCTGCGTAACGTATTAGACGCATATGTAGACTCTTTCAGCGCAATAATACTAGTTACGCTTGCAACGATTAATTTGCTTAAATGCGACGAGGACAGCGTTACTATGCAGCCGCCCGCCCTTGCCGAATGCGCAGCAATAGGCGTCGCCGTAGGAATGGACGCCTGCGTTGCCAACCTTTCGCTTTCCGTAGAGGGTTACGGGATTATCGCACCTATCGTTTTTGCCGTGACGCACTATTTTACGGTATGGTTAGGGCAAACTATGGCGGGCAAGGTGTATATAAAATACTCTAATATATTTAGCGCGGCAGTACTTTTTACGCTTGCAGCAGTCCGTGTTATTTAAAAAGGCAACGTAATGTTAAACAAATAAAAAATCTGTTTTTAATAATTATGCCGAAACCGCTTGAAACATTGATTATTTCAAACGGCTTCGGCATAATCTTATATCTCCCTTTTCGATAAAGTATTCTAGTAAAACACTACATAAACCTAAAGTTATATTAATTTTTTCTATAAAATACTAATGTCAGTTTATCGTTAATCGTCTCTGTTTTTCCTGTTCGTCGATATCCCATTTTTTCATATAAATAACAATTTCCTTTTTCCTGTAAAATTGTATCCAATTCCCAATTTGAACTTCCATGAATTTCTTCGACTAATTGTATCGCCTTTTGCGCATACCCCTTATTTCGGTATTCTTTCATAACAAAAATAGGAGATATCCTTTTTGCCATTCCCTCTTCCTTTCGGTCAACAACTCGCACAGCACCTACTATTATACCATTTGCCTCTATAAAATAATAATATGTAAACGATTGATTTAACCTTATTATTATTTTATCAATCTTTTCGGCGGCGGGGCTTGTTTCTGTATCCTGATATCTCTCATATAAATCTCTAAATGCAGTAACTTGCATTCTCCATAATTTCTCTGCATCATCAATACCTATTTTAATCAAGTTTATGTCCATATCACTTCTTCTCAACAGGATTTTTATATAAAAATTGTTTAATGCAACAGACGCCAAATAAAATATGTCTTTCGTTTTATTTTGTTATCGCAAAGGGCTCTTTTCCCGGCTGATATTGAGTACGTTGCGGCTAATCCAAATTATCGCTTGTATTTACTTTTGCCACAAGAGGCACACCGTCGTCGTAAGAGGAATCTGCAAACACCTCGATATGCTTAGCCACGTCAAAGCGCGTCCACGGTGCAATTTGCGGAGGATACGCAACAAACACCATACGCTGTTTGCTTACAGGGTGAGTAAACTCCAAACGGTACGCCCACAGCGCAAGGTTTGCGCCTTTTGCCGATATTACGTTTCCGCCGTAACGCACGTCGCCGTATACCGGACAGCCGATCGCCGAAAACTGTACGCGGATTTGGTGACTGCGCCCCGTCCCCAACTGTACTTTTACAAGCGATGTTTGTTCGTCGCTTTGCAAGATTATATAGGACAACTCCGCGCGCTTTGCGTTATGGTCGCCAACGGTTGCCACATACACGTTGTTTGTAAGAGAATTCTTTTTTAAATAGTTTACAAGCGTGCCTTGACTGTCGGTCGGGCGTCCCACTACCGTCGTAAGATAATTCTTGCTCATTTCTCCGTCTGCAATTTGTTTGGATAAACGCTCCGCCGCCTTACTTGTTTTGGCAAAGACCATTATTCCTCCCGTAGGACGGTCCAATCGGTGGACTAAGCCCAAATAGACGTTGCCCGGCTTATTATACTTTTCCTTTACGTACTCTTTAAGCAACGTAAGCATATCCGTATCTCCGCTTTTATCCGCCTGCGACGGAATGTTTTGCGGTTTAACTACTACCAACACGCTGTTGTCCTCGTGCAATATCGTTACGTCGTTAATTGTAAAATTTCTCATTATACTGTTTCCTTTTTTAGGATTGTATTTAACTTGTTTTGAATAAATAGTATACTGCTACTTGCCTTGCCACAGACCGCTGGCGCCGCAGGGCAGCACAATACCTTCTTCTTCGGTAGGCAAGCAAACTTCGTACGCGCAAACGTTACCGTTTTTTGGCATGGTTACCGTAAGTAAGTTTTGCAATACGGCAGGCTGTAAACCTGTTGTGTACGAATTAAGCAATACGAATAACGGATTATCGCTTAACACTGCGGAACATAACTTTAAAAAATCGTATATATCTCTTTCTATTTTCCATTCTTCGCCGTTAGCTCCCCGTCCAAAGCTGGGCGGATCCAGTATTATTGCGTCATACTTATGTCCGCGTTTGATTTCCCTTGCCACAAACTTTCGGCAATCGTCTACGATATAGCGAACGGGCTTGTCCGCAAGATGCGACAACGCCACGTTTTCCTTACAGGTTTCCACCATATTTTTAGCGGCGTCCACGTGACAAACGCTTGCCCCTGCCGACAGACACGCAACGGTTGCTCCGCCGGTATAGCCGAACAAATTAAGCACCGATACGGGGCGGTTTGCGTTGGAAATCATATCTATCATCATATCCCAGTTTACCGCCTGCTCGGGGAACAATCCCGTATGTTTAAAATTCATAGGACGAATTACAAAAGTCAGACTGCGCCACGATACATTCCAGCTTTCGGGCAGACGTTTGTTAAATTCCCACTTTCCGCCGCCCGTAGAGGAGCGAACATATCTTGCATCGGGTTTTTGCACCGCGCTTAACGGCTTGTCCGCATGCCAGATAGCCTGCGGGTCGGGGCGCAACAAAGTAACGTTTTTCCAACGCTCCAGCTTTTCGCCGCCGCCGGTTGCAATTATTTTGTAATCTTTCCATTCCGTGTTGATTTTCATAACAGCATAATTATATATTAAAACGCCGCATTATTCAACTGTTTGCTTAGATTTAAATATTTACATATGCGCATATTACTTAATTTTGCCGCATTTAATACGATATATAATAAAGAAAAACATTATAAAAATTCAAACCTCCCCATACTGGTTTTCCATATAGGGCAGGTTTGATTTTTACTGTTTTTTTTATATATCTGTTTAGCTAATCCAACGAAAGATTGCAGTGTTTGAAATAATATCGTACACGAATAATATTTACATATAACAATACTTTTAGGAGTATTACGATGTAATTAAAACCGAAGCAATTCAGTAAAATTCGGTTGATTTTTTATTATATCGTACACGAACAAAATATATCGCAATACATTACCGTCGACGTGATACGATGTAAAAGCGAGTTATTAATAGCAGTTAGTTGTAGTTAAACGTCGTTAATTGTTATTTGTATGCTATTATAAAATATAATTTTCTTACTATGCCTTAGTTAAAAACAACGTAAATTTTTCGCCGTTGACTTCCCATTCCTTTCGGTAAGTTCCGTTATTTGCGCGCTCTACTTTGTCAGCCAAAGTTCCGCTTGCAATTTCAGCGGCATTATCCGCAAAAATTTTAGAAAGACGTTCGTCTGCTGAATACCCGACGATAATACGGTCGGTAACGACAAAATCGCACTCTTTACGCATTGTTTGTATTTTGGATACTATCTCGCGCACCATTCCTTCTTCTATCAGTTTACCGTCTAAATTTACGTCCAACGCAACCGTATCGCCGCGGTCGCTTACAACCGAATATCCCTGCTTGTTTTTGGAGGAAATAAGCAAGTCCGCCTCCTCCACTTCAACGTCGCCGCCGTTTAAATGCAGAACGTGTTTGCCTCCGTTTTTAACGTTTTCCACCACTTCGCGCGCTTTTGCGCCTAAATTAGACAAATGCTCGCGTATTGCTCCAATCAGCTTGCCGTACTTAGGCCCCAAAGTTTTAAGTTGAGGTTTAACCTCGTACTCGGCAAATTCGCTTGCGTCGGCAACGGGGACAAGTTCTTTAACGTTAAGTTCGTTTTTTACGATATCCGCCATTTCATCGTTTATTTCGCCTTTTGTAGCAACGTACATTTTGGCAAGCGGCTGACGGTTTTTGACGTTTGCCGCATTACGCGCCGAACGTCCCAAAACTACGATATCCAAAACTTTTTCCATCATTTTGTTAAGCTTAACGTCTATACGCTTTTTGTCCGCAACGGGGAAATCGCACAAATGCACCGACATAGGAGCTTTTTCAAAACAGTTTGCCGTTATGTTTTGATAAATGCTTTCGGCTATAAACGGCACAAACGGAGCGGACACTTTTACAAGAGTATCCAACACTGTGTATAACGTCATATACGCCGCCTGTTTATCCTCTGTCCATTCCGCCCCCCAGTATCTTTCGCGGCAGCGGCGAACATACCAGTTAGACAGCATATCGGTAAATTTTTCTATCGAGCGGGCGGTATCGGTAATTTCGTACGAGGACAAGCCCTTGTCTACGGTTTCTACAAGTTGGTTGACTTCGGATAAAATCCATTTGTCCATTAAAGTAAGCTTACACTTTTTTATGTCGTACTTAGACGGATCGAAACCGTCGATATCGGCATACAGCACATAAAACGCATAGGTATTCCATAACGTACCCAAAAATTTGCGCTGAACTTCGCTTACCGCTTCGGCGTAAAAACGGCTTGGCAGATACGGCGCAGATGACGTATAAAAGTGCCAGCGCACAGCGTCTGCGCCCTGCTTATTAAAGCTATCCCAAGGGTCGACGACGTTGCCCTTATGTTTAGACATCTTAACGCCGTGTTCGTCCCCTACAAGTCCCAACACGATACAGTTTTTAAACGGAGCTTTGCCGAATAAAATCGTATTTACTGCAAGCAGTACGTAAAACCATCCTCGCGTTTGGTCTACCGCTTCGCTGATAAAGTCGGCGGGAAAATTCTGCTCGAACAATTCCTTATTTTCAAACGGATAGTGGAACTGCGCATACGGCATAGAACCGGAATCGAACCAACAGTCGATTACCTCGGGCGTACGCTCGTACGTACCGCCGCAATCGCATTTCCATGTGCATTTATCTATAAACGGACGGTGCAGTTCTATATCTGTTCCGCAGCCGCATTTTTCGTCCAGTTCCTTTTTGCTTCCTATTACGTGGATTTTTCCGCATTTGCCGCAAACCCACACCGGCAAAGGCGTACCCCAGTATCTGTCGCGGGATATACCCCAGTCGATTACGTTTTCAAGGAAGTTTCCCATACGTCCGGCACCGATTGAGGACGGAATCCAGTTGACGGAAGCGTTAGATTTAAGCAAATCGTCGCGCACCGCGGTAGTTTTTACAAACCAAGACTTGCGCGCATAGTAGATAAGGGGCGTATCGCAGCGCCAGCAATGGGGATAGCTGTGTTCGTACATCAACTCGGCAAACAGTAATCCGCGCTCTTTTAAGTCAGCCAAGATAATCTTATCGGCAGACTTGCAGAATACGCCCGTAAGACTGCCGCAGCCGTCTATAAACTTTCCGTCCTCGCCTACAAGCTGCACCAAAGGCAAATTATAGCGTCTGCCGACGTTTGCGTCGTCCTCGCCGAATGCGGGAGCAATATGCACTATACCCGTACCGTCGGTTAAAGTTACGTAGTCGTCGTTTGTAACGTAATAACAGTCGTTATCCGCCTTAGCGTAAGTATACAGCGGTTTGTAATGCACGCGTTCGTACGCCGACCCTTTTTTTGTTTCCAACACCGTATACGTGCCTTCTTCAAAATGCTTAGACACAAGCTCGCTTGCCAAAATATACTTTGCGCCGTTATAGCGTATAGTAACGTAATCGTAGTTGGCGTTCATACACAGCGCAACGTTAGACGGCAAAGTCCAAGGCGTAGTAGTCCATGCAAGAAAATATGTGTCGGGACTATCCGCAAGCTGAAACTTTGCAACGGCGGATTTTTCCTTTACGTCTTTGTAACCTTGTGCAACTTCGTGACTTGACAGCGCCGTTCCGCAGCGGGGACAGTACGGCACGATTTTAAACCCCTTGTACAGCAAACCTTTTTCGTGTATGGTTTTTAACGCCCACCACTCCGATTCGATATAATTGTTATCGTACGTAACGTAGGGATTTTCCATATCCGCCCAGTACGCAACGCGGTCGGATAACGCCTCCCACTCGCCTTTGTACTTCCAGACAGATTCCTTACACTTTTTTACAAACGGCTCTATTCCGTACGCTTCTATTTGTTTTTTGCCGTCGATACCGAGTAACTTTTCTACTTCTAATTCCACCGGCAGTCCGTGGGTATCCCAACCCGCTTTACGCAAAACCTTGCGCCCTTTCATAACCTGATAGCGCGGAATCAAGTCCTTTATAGACCGAGTTAAAACGTGACCGATATGCGGTTTGCCGTTGGCTGTCGGGGGACCGTCGTAAAAAGTAAAGGACTTATCTCCCTTTGCGGCGGTTTGTTCAAAAATTTTATTTTCTTTCCAAAATTTTAAAACTTCCGTTTCTCTGTCTACAAAGTTAAGCGAGCTGTCGACCTTTTTGTATTTGCCCATAGAGTGCAACCTCCCTTTATTGTCCAATAAATAAAATAAAAACGGAGCGTTTGAAAAATCAACGCTCCGCAAAATAACGTTTTGCAAGGGTTTTACCATTTCAAACAGGTACGTTTGCATATATGTACATTTGGAAGAGTGCACATACTCGGCAAATTATACCGCGCGGCAGGATAACGGTCCGCATATCCGTACTTGCTTACTGACCTTTTCGGCAAGTCTACTTGTAAGGGGATGGCTTTCGGATTGATAAGTCGCACATTTCAGCATATTGCGCGCTCTCTGTACAAATCAGCGTCCGCAGTCTTGTCCTTACTCAAACGTATTTACTATTAAACTGTTTTTATTTTAACAAATTGCAATTACTTTGGCAAGTAAATTAATTAAACATTTATTGCTCTGCCGTAACGTGCCAAACCGACAGCGGCCGAACGGTATTTTGATGTTTTTTTTATTACTTATCTTTATTTTCAGTACATGCTAGCAAAACAACGGTCTCCACCTGATCGGTTTGCGGAAAAAGGTCGTACGGTTCCGCGTAGGTTACGTTATACTTTGCCGTAAGCATTGCCAAATCCCGCGCAAGAGTTGCGCTGTCGCAGGAAATATAAACTATATTATCTGCGTTTGCGTTTAAAATAGTATTACAAACTTTTTCACCCAGTCCTTTCCGCGGAGGATCCACTACCATAGTAACCCTCTTATCTGCAAGTTTTTCCATAAGGCGCGGCAGCTCCGTATTTACATCGCCGCAAATATTTGTAATATTTTTACCGTTGAGTTCGGCTAAATCCTGCGCGTCGCGCACTGCCGACGGTTCTATTTCAATAGCGTAAGTATCGAATTTGCCGTTTGCAAGCACGTTGGTCAACACGCCCACGCCGCTGAAACAGTCGACAAGCGCCTCGGTTTTCGATAAATCCAACAACTGTTGAACTTTTAAGTAAATAGCGTCTTTAACTCCGTCGTTTACCTGAAAAAAGCTGTTGGGCTGCAAACGGAACTTAACTCCCAAATGCTCGCTTTGTATATATCTTATACCGCATACGTGCGTTGTTTTTTTGCCCATAATAACGTTGTTTTTACAGGTATTTACGTTTACAAATAAGCCGAATTTGTCAAAGCAGACTTTTAATTTATCCGCCAACGGCTGCAAGCTATGCTTAAATTCGCCGTTGGACACTACAGTTACAAGCAGTTGTCCGTCTATATACCTTGCAACCAAATGACGCACTTCGCCGCTAAAATCCGTTTCATTATAAGGAGAAATTCCCTCTGCGTTGAGATAATCCGCAAACAGATTAACAAGCGTCGCAGACCATTGCCCGCCTAGCAGACAGTCGCGGCACTCCACCACATTATGCGTACCTCTGCGGTACATTCCTATTACCGCATTGCCCTTTTTACCTGCAACTGGCAAACTCAGTTTGTTGCGATAGCCCAACTGTTTATAAGAAGGAACGCACGGCAGCACGCCGCAATTCAACTTGCCTATTTTAACAAAATTCTGCTTTACCTTATTACGCTTAAAATTCAGCTGTTCTTCGTAGCGCATATTCATAAGGCTGCACCCTCCGCACCTGCCGAAATGCGTGCATACGGGCTGAACTCTGTTAGGTGACGGCGCAAGTATTTTAATCACGTCAGCATATGCGACGTTGCGCTTTACGTAATTTATTTTAACCAGAGCGCGCTCTCCTACAAGCATAAAAGGCACAAACACGGTATAGCCGTCAAATTCACCTGCCGTTTCCGCATTGGAATAATACGCGGCGGTATATTCTATTTTATCGTTTACTTTAAGCATTGTTAAATTTTAAGACGCACCGTAAAAACGCTGCCTTTGCCCGCTTCGCTGCGGACGGAAATGTCGCCGTCCAAAACGTCTACGGCTTTTTTTACGATAGAAAGCCCCAACCCGTTGCCTTGTGTTGTATGAGATTTATCCCCCTGATAAAACTTGTTAAAAATATTTTGCATAACTTCGGGAGACATTCCGCAGCCGCTGTCGGCAATTGTAACAAGCACGTCTTCCCCTTCAGCTTTGCACCCCACCGTAACGGTGCCTCCGTTGTCGGTAAATTTTACTGCGTTAGACAGCAAATTAACCCACACCTGTTTAAGCAATTTGGGATTGCTGTTTATTTGGACGTTATCTTCTATATTTACCTCTAACGCCAAATTTTTAGTTTGACACTGTTCGTCAAACATCAAAACACACTGCCTAAGCTGTTCGTCCAGGGGATAAAGTTCGGTTTGAATCGTTTGCGTATCCAGTCGGTTTAAAAGCAAAACGCTTTCGGAAAGACCGACAAGGCGGTCCGACTCGGCAATGATTACGTCCAAAAAATCGTTACGCTGCTCGCGGGTAAGTTTGGGGTCTTTTAGCAGTTTTGCAAAGCCCGAAATAGACACAATGGGAGTCTTAAACTCGTGAGAAAAGTCGCTAATAAAACCCTCGCGCAAGGTTTCTACGCTTTCCAACTGTTTTGTCATATTATTAAAGTTATCGGCTATGCCGAAATTGGCAAATATGGAAGAGTCCTCGATACGCACGGAAAAATCGCATTCGGCAACACGCTGCAACGCTTCCAAATAAGGCTTGCTTGCTTTAATCATTATAGCGGAATACGCAAAAGACAGCGCAAGACCGAATACAACGCTCATACCCATAACTATAACGCCGAACACCAAAATGTTGTCCTCGGTTACATGCATCCATTTGGCAACGATAGCCGACAAACCGAACGTAATAATAGAGGACAGTGTCAGCAATACAAACAACCCTGCTACCACAATAAGAGTAATACGGTTAAACAGTTTTTTATTATTGTTTTTTACAGATCTATTAGAGAATGCCTTTTTTTTATTCATCGTGTCTTACCGCCTTATATCCCAGCCCGCGTACGGTGACAATTTCAAATTCCTTTATATCCGCAAAGCGTGCGCGCAAGCGGTTTATGTGTACGTTTACGGTGTGGTCGTCGCTTTCGGCGTCCATACCCCATATTTCGTCCATGAGCTGCATACGCGTAAACACCCTTTCGGGATAAGACAGCAACTTGTACAGCAGTAAAAATTCCTTTTGAGGCAGCGTTTCAGCAACGCCGTCTGTAATGACGGAATACGCCTGATAATCCAAAACGATTTTGCCAATTGTCAGCTTGTTTTCCGCAACTATTTTACTGCGGCGCAGCAAAGCTTTTATACGCAGTATAAGTTCTTCGAAATCGAACGGTTTTGTTAAGTAATCGTCTATACCCACAATAAAACCTTGTTTGATATCCGTAGACTGATTTTTTGCGGATAACATTAACATCGGCATTTGACTGCCCGCGTCGCGCAGCGTTTTTGCAAGCTCGTAACCGTCCATTTTGGGCATCATAACGTCCAATACCATTAAATCCGCGTGGCTGTGCTCCAACACGTCCAACGCTTCGGCGCCGTTTGTCGCTTCCAAAGTATTATAACCGTAGTTTTTTAAAATCGTAGTAATAAGTTTACGAGTATTTTTGTCGTCTTCCACAACTAAAATATCAAGCATGTTATTATCTCCGTCGTTTGGGATAACATTATTGTATACTAAAAAGCCTAAAAGGTAAATAGTTTAAACAAAAATTGACAAAGCTGTTAATTTTTAATAATAAATTTACGGAAAAACATTTTAATTATTAGGTTTATTTTAAGTAATAGTGGTACAATTATTTAATATGACACAATTTACAATTAATAGAAGGAATATTTGATGAGTGTAACAAAAGTTCAAAAAGTTAAAATAAAATATCCCAAACAGCCCGTCTGGACGTGCTTCGCCGCATTTTTGCGCACGGTATTTAAACGTCCTCAAATTATCAACCTAGCCGGCGAATTACCTACAAAAGCAATATACGTTGCCAACCACAGCGCAATGGCGGGACCGGTAGTATACAATTTGTATTTTCCGGTACCGCACGCACCCTGGGGCGCGTACCCTATGCTTGGCGGATACAAATCCCGTTTCCGCTATCTGCGCGACGTGTACTTTGTACAAAAGCGCGGTATGAACAAAGCTTTTGCTTCGTTTTTGGCAACGTTCGAGGCGTGCTTTTCCATATGGATATACAAGGGTATGCACGTAATACCCAGTTTCCCCGACGGCAGACTGCTTAAAACGTTACGTATAAGCCTTAATCATCTGGAAAACAACCGCGCCGTAATGGTTTTTCCGGAACACAGCGAAACTGGCTACCACGAAACATTGACGGGATTTTCCGCAGGATTTGTGGTTTTGGCGGAAAGATACTATAAACTGCACGGCGAACATATTCCTATTTACCCCATATACTACCATAAAGATAAGCGTAAAATGGTAGTAGGCAAAGCGTACACATTGGACGACTTTAAAGATAAAAAGTCCCGCAACGGAGTTGCCGACGAATTCTGCAAAATAACAAACCGACTGTTTACGGACTACGTGGAGGGAAAAACGGAATAACGCCGATTTGTAAATTAAATAACCTAAAAGGAGGAAAACGCCAAGTTTCCTCCTTTTATTTTTTTATTTAAATTTCCCCTGTTTTATACGCGAAATCATCTAACGGCCGCAACAAATAATCGCCGAAATAATCCAAGTCAACTCTTAATTAACGTTTCGATTCTCGGCAGGCTTTTACCGCGTTTAAAATCGATTACACTTTGCTTTGCTGTTTTGACGAAATTCACCGCGCATTATTAAATACCTTAATTATACGTATCCTCTAAGCACATTTATTTACGCTTGGAAACGGACAGGCGTTGCCGTTATTTAGCCTTACGGTTTATCGAGCTAAACCGCCGCCGATATAAGGCAGAAGAACATTCTCGGCAAAATGCAGTACTAATTCAACACAGTCTTGTCCGCGCATTGCAGAGCAACGCGGCAGACTAGTAACTGTACAGGGCGTGTGCGTACGTACTGAAATTCCGTACAAGGCGTATGCAAACATAAAGACGCGGATAACAGCTATTTCGATATAAATCTTAGCTTAATTCAAACATACCCGTATAAAGCTGATAATACTTGCCCTTTAACGCAAGAAGATCGTCGTGACTGCCGCGCTCGATAATTTCGCCGTGTTCCAACACCATAATTGCGTTGCTGTTGCGAACGGTCGACAAACGGTGCGCTATTACAAAAGTCGTACGTCCCTGCATAAGCGCGTCCATACCCTTTTCGATAAGCCATTCCGTGCGCGTATCGATACTGCTTGTCGCCTCGTCCAAAATCAACACGGGCGGATCGGCAACAGCGGCGCGGGCAATAGCCAACAGCTGACGCTGTCCCTGCGAAAGGTTTTCGCCGTCGCGCGTTAGCATAGTGTTATACCCCTCGGGCAGGTGTTTTATAAACTGATGCGCGTTGGCGGATTTTGCCGCGGCAATGCACTCCTCGTCGGTGGCGTCCAGCCTTCCGTAGCGGATATTGTCTAATACCGTGCCAGTAAACAAGTGGGTATCCTGCAATACCATTGCAAGAGATCTTCTTAAATCCGCTTTTTTAATTTTATTGATATTTATACCGTCGTAACGGATTTTGCCGTCAGGTACGTCGTAAAAGCGGTTGATAAGGTTAGTTATAGTTGTTTTTCCCGCTCCGGTAGAACCGACAAAAGCAATTTTCTGTCCGGGTTTTGCAAATAGCGAAACATCGTGCAAAACCGTTTTGTTTTCTTCGTAACCGAACGTCACGTCCTCGAAACGAACGTCGCCTTTAAGCTCGGTATACGTTATTTCGCCCGTTTCAGTATGCGGGTGTTTCCACGCCCAACGTCCTGTGCGCACGCTGCTTTCGCTAATATTGCCCTGCTCGTCTATTGCGGCGTTTACAAGCGTTACGTAGCCGTCGTCCGTTTCCTGCGGAGTATCTAATAGCTTAAATACGCGCTCTCCGCCCGCAACAGCCATAAAAATCAGGTTGATTTGCTGTGCAATTTGCTGAATCGGGTTTGAAATATTACGGATATACATCAAAAATGCCGCAATTACTCCCACAAAGCCCAAAGGCTCGGCGGATGATATCGCTATAAACGCGCCTATAATTGCTATCGCCGCATAGAATAAGTGCGACACGTTGTTCATTATCGGTCCCATAACGTTTGCGTAACCGTTGGCTTTTGCCGATACGTTTTGCCAGCCGCTGTTTATCTTATCGAACTCCGCCACAGCTATTTCTTCGTGGTTAAAAGCTTTTACGACTTTTTGTCCTTCGATAAGTTCCTCGATATATCCGTTTAGCTTACCGACCGCTTCCTGCTGCGCCACAAAGTTTTTTTGCGACTTTCCGCCGATTATTTTTACCACAATCAACATGCACGCAAGCATCGCTACCATAACAAGAGCAAGCTGCCAACTTAGTACGAACATCATTATAAATACGCCTAAAATTGTAAGTACGCTGCTTACAATTTGGGGTATACACCTCGCTATAAACTCGTTCATAACGTCGATGTCGTTTGTAAAACGGGTCATTAATTCGCCGTGAGTTGTGGTATCGAAAACTTTAATAGGCAGTTTTTGCATATGCGCAAACAATTCGTTACGCATAGCAGTCATCGTTGTGGTAGAAACAGATACAAGCAATCGGTTGCACAGATAGTTTGTCAGCACGCCGACAGCGTACACCGCCGCAATTACGCAGACAAGTATAGTTAAGTATTCTATTTTACTTGCAGCGTCGCCGAAAGCCAAATTGTCCAACCATTCTATTCCAGTCAGTTTTAAGTCATGTTTCGGCGTTACCGCCGCCAAACCGTTTAATAACGGAGCCAGTATGGCTGTGCCTATGATATTTGTAAAGGACGTTACCAATACACAGAAGAAAACGACTATCATTTTGCCTGTATGCGGTTTAAGATATTTAAGCAAACGCCCTATAGTGCCTTTAACATTTTTCGGACGGGGAGCGCCCGCGGCTTTATCGCGTCCCATAGGTCTAGGCATTGTCTTCCCCTCCTTTTACCGATTTTTTTGTTTGTTTTACAGTCTTTGTCTGTTTTTTTGCGGGTTTGCTTGCGGCAGCGGCTTCTGCCTCCGCATTTGCCTCGGCAGTAGCTTTTTGCTGCGAATGATAAACTTCCTGATAAATTGCGCAGGACTTTAACAATTCTTTATGCGTGCCGACCGCATTTATTTTGCCGTCGTCCAGCACTACGATTTTGTCGCAGTCCTCAACGGAGGATATACGCTGCGCTATGATTATCGTAGTCATTTCGCTTGCGTGTTCGCGCAGACCTTTACGGATTTTTGCGTCGGTTGCGGTATCTACCGCGCTTGTCGAATCGTCCAAAATCATAATTTTGGGTTTTTTAAGCAACGCCCTTGCAATACACAGGCGTTGTTTCTGTCCGCCCGAAACGTTAACGCCGCCTTGCCCCAAATCGGTATCGTATCCGTCGGGGAAAGACTTTATAAAGTCCGCCGCGCATGCCGCTTCGCACGCCGCCTCTATTTGTTCCTGCGTGGCGTTTTTATCGCCCCACAGCAAGTTTTCGCGTATTGTACCGCTGAACAGCACGTTTTTTTGCAGCACCATCGAAACGCCTTCGCGCAAATTAAACAGCGAATATTCTCTTACGTCAACGCCGTCCACCAGCACTTTACCGTTTAAAACGTCGTAAAAGCGGGGAATCAACTGTACAAGACTGCTTTTGCCGTCGCCTGTGCCGCCTATTATTCCCACCATTTCGCCCGACTTTATGTCCAGATTAATGTGTTCCAAAGTTAAATTGTCGGCATTGTTGGAGTAACTGAAATCCACGTCCACAAAGCTGACGGAACCGCCGTCTACCGTTTTGCCGCTTGCTCCGTCCTTGATGTCGGGTTCTGCGTCCAGCACTTCCCACAAACGGTCGATACTTGCTCTGCTCATAACAAGCTGTACGGCAATAAAGCAAATCATCATTACGGACATTAAAATTTGCGTGCAATAGCTCATCATTGCGGACAAAGTACCCGCCTGAATACGTCCGTTAGCAATATCTATACCGCCTACTACCAACAAAGCTATAATAGCGCCGTACATAATTACCGAAACGAGCGGATTCATCAACACCATAAGTTTTTCCGCCTTAAGCTGCGATTTGCGGACTTCTTCCGTTTGAGCGCGGTATTTTTCCTCCTCGTAATCCTCGCGCACAAACGCTTTTACTACGCGTATAGCAACCAAATCTTCCTGCACGCCCGCATTCATTGCGTCGTATTTTTTAAGCATTTGCTTAAACAGCGGATGTACATTGCGGGCAATCATAAACATAACAAAGCCCAAAAGCGGAACTGCCACCAAAAATATCCAAGCCAAATTAGGCGCATTGATAACCGCCATTATTGCGGAAAATATCAGCATTGACGGCGCGCGTATGACGGTACGGATAATCATCATATACGACTGCTGAGCATTGTTTACGTCGGTTGTAGAACGGGTAACTAAGCTTGCCGTAGAAAACTTGTCGACGTTGGAAAAAGAAAACTCCTGAATTTTTGCAAACAGTCTGCCGCGGACGTTTTTGGAAAAGCCCGCTCCCGCAACTGCGGCAAGCCTGCCCGCAAGCGCGCCGAACGTTAGAGAAAGAATTGCGGAAAGCACCATTAATACGCCGTATGTAACCACAGTATCTGTAAGCATAGAAGACGTTATCGCGCTGCCCGCCTGTGCCGTTATAATTTTAAAAGAGGAAAAATCCAAATATATCAAATTCTCTTTTAAAGGATTAGGCTGCGAATACAGCTGCATAGTGTTTAGTATATTAGACATAAACAGCGGCAAAATAACTTCCAGCGCCGTTTCTAACAATACCAGCACAACAGTCATTACGGACTGCTTTTCGTAGCCTTTACCTCCTTGCAATAATTTTCTTATCATATAAACTCCTTATTGTTTTTGCAAAACCCGTTACTCGCTGCGCAAGCTTTCCACCGGGTCTTTCTTTGCCGCCAAACTTGCGGGAACAAGTCCCGATATAAGCGTAAGCACAATGCTTATGCCCACCATCAGCAAAGCCTGCAATACCGGCAGCGCCGCTATTGTGTATATGCCGAACAGACTTCCCAATATAAGGTTAAGTACGCCCGAAACGGCATAAGTCACCGCAATACCGAATATACCCGATATACTGCCGATAATAAACGTTTCGGCAATAAACAAGTTGGATATATCACGTTTACGTCCGCCCAACGACCTGATTACGCCGATTTCCTTAATACGTTCTATAACCGATACGTACGTGATTATCGCAATCATAACGGTAGAAACAACCAACGACAATGCGGTAAACGCAATTAAAGCGATTGTAATTATATTGATAAACTCGTTGATAAGGTTTATGATTATTTCCAAGTTATCCGTATACATTATATCGGTGCGGTCCTCGGCAGTTA
Source organism: uncultured Christensenellaceae bacterium (assembly GCA_910587795.1). Lineage (GTDB taxonomy): Bacteria > Bacillota > Clostridia > Christensenellales > CAG-314 > Fimimonas. Next base: position 25,118 of record CAJUNH010000004.1, on the reverse strand, counting down.
CTTCCGCGCCGTCTATCGTCAATGTTTTATCGCCGTTCCACTCGTCAAGATAATCCGTAACCAGATCCTTATCGTCAAAGCTTATGGGATAAACGACAACTCTTGTAGGAATAGTTGCTCCGCCCAAATCGTTTTTGGTCAAAACGTACTCCACGGTAGATAATCCGTCTGTCATTGCGCCTATCATCGCCTTCATTGTGTCCATACTTCCCACAATGCCCATTTCGTATTTGTAATACTTTATACCGCCCTCTGCCGTTTTATCGCGCATAGCAAACGAATATGTATAAGTAACGGGGTTTGCCGACTGTGGATTTTTAATTTGACCGTTTTCAACCGTTACGGAATAGTTGTTTACTCCGTTATCCTCGTTAAGATACTGCACCACGGCGGAATTACGTCCGTCTTGCAAAGCTTTATTAAGCAATGCCTCGGTGTAGTACACACCCGTTGTCAGCGCGCCGTACGATACGTTTTGTTTGGGGCGTAAAATTGCGGATATTTTCATTTCCACTCCGCCCTCCCAATTACTTTCGGCCACAGGACCATACGTAAACGGTCCCAAAGCCAAAGGTCCTTCGGCTTTTGCGTAAATAGTATCGTTAGGATACCAAGTAAAAGTTTTGCCTATCAAATCGTCGTAGGAAAATCTTTCGCGGTATGTTGCGGGATTGTTTTCCGGGTCGACTGCGTTCTCCACCAAATTAATAAATTCGTCCTGACTGTAATACCCGAATTGGGCAAGGAACAAATCCGTAAGAGCCGTTTCGTCGCTTACAACAAGCATTATTTCGTTTTCCGCAGTTGCAAACTTACCGTTTTCGCCCAGCATATCGTACTGAGACAAAATATAATCCCGATTATTAGGCGCAATGCTGAAACTTTCGGTAAACATAGAGATATACGCCGCATACTGAGCGTACTCCGTTTTGCTTAGCATATTAGCATACAGTGTATTTGCCGCAGACAGCGACATTTGTTTACTGCCGTCCACCATATCGAAGTTAGTGTAAATGTTATTAGACAGGTTTAATCCGTAGCTTTTTACAATTGCGGCATAGTATTCGCTCGGCATTTGGTCTACGTATTTTATGTACGTATCGGTGATGTTATTTGTGTAAATTACGTTAGCCATATCGCTGCCGCGATCCACAAGATACTGCACCATTTTGTCAACGTTTATATACCCGTCTTTAACTTCATTACCGACGGTATCCAGCTTAGTCATATTATTCATTGCGTTGACAATAGCTTCCATATTCATAGCTTCCGCCGATATAGATACGGGATTGCCCGATAACATATCGTCCTGCATACTTACGATATAATTGCTTACGCCGCTTGATACCGCAAGTACGGTTGCAACGCCCACAATACCGATAGACCCGGCTACGCATACGAGTATGGTACGCTTTACCTTAGACCACAAATTACGCGCCGACAGCTTAAACGCGCCCCAAACGGACAGCTTTGCTTTTTTCGTCTTTTTCTTCTTGCGAATTTCTTTTGCAGGCTTATGTAATGCGCTGCCGCCGTGATCGGTATCTGCCGTTTGCTCCTCAACCGCCGGCTGTTCGTCGGCAACTGCGGTCGGTTCGCCGCCGTTATACGGATTAGAGTCGTGCTGAACTTCGCCGTCCAGCAAATTGATAATACGCGTAGAGTACTGATTTGCTAAATCAGGGTTATGCGTTACCATAATTACAAGGCGTTCGTCGGCAATTTCTTTAATAATATCCATTATCTGCACCGACGTGTTTGTGTCCAATGCGCCCGTAGGTTCGTCCGCAAGCAAAATTTCCGGTTCGTTTACTATTGCGCGGGCAATAGCAACGCGCTGACATTGTCCGCCCGAAAGTTGGTTGGGCTTTTTGCGGTACTGTCCTTTAAGCCCCACTTTGTCCAAAGCCTCGTGTGCGCGGCGGACGCGCTCTGCCTTATCCATACCCGATATAGACAGCGCAAGTTCCACGTTTTCGCTGATGGTTTGGTGAGGAATAAGGTTATAACTTTGAAATACAAAACCTATGGAGTGATTACGGTAGTTATCCCAATCGCGGTCGTTATACTGTTTTGTGCTTACGCCGTTTATAAACATTTCGCCGTCGGTGTAATGGTCTAAGCCGCCTATAATGTTAAGCAGGGTTGTTTTACCGCAACCCGACGGACCCAGTATAGATACAAATTCGTTTTTGCGGAAACGTAAATCTATACCGCGCAATGCATGCACGGTAGTATCCGCAACTTTGTAATCCTTAATTATATTCTTTAACTGTAACATAATACTTTCTCCTGTTTTATGCACAATTCTATGGCATATTATTATGTATATTTTATAACCCGTAACTTAAAAAATCTTGAAATACCGTTTTTACAGACTTAAAAATATATTACTGAAAAGCTTTGATTTCGGCAAACGCTTCCAAAGCAAAACTTATTAAACGCACTGTGCTTAAAAGATTGAGCGGACGGCTTAATTAAACTTAACCATTACAGTACGGTTAAATTTAATACCGTTTTTTTAATTATGATTTCGCCGCATTTGCTAGTACGTAGTCTTATTTTTCGTAAAACACCACGTTTTTATCGCCCAAAATCTCGGCAAGTTCGTACTCGATACCGCTGCAGCGGCGCACCTTATTAGGCAGTGCGTATGTTTTGCCGTCTATTTTAAATTTAACGGGTAAATCGCCTTCGTAATCGTGCAATACGGCAATTACTTTATTATATTTATCGTTGTCCCTAACGTCCATTTTTAGACACAGCGTTACGCTGGGCGCCGACGCTTCCGCCTCGTAAATATCGTCCTCTTGTTTTGTTTCGGTATGCGGATTTATAATTTCGCGTACGTTTATTTTGTAGCCGTCGCGTGATTCGGCTACGGACCCTTTGATTACAACAAACGAATCCGCGGCAAACAGCGTTTTATATTTTTCATACGTTGCGCCGTACAGAGCCACTTCGATATTGTCGAATTTATCTTCCATTACGCCGAATCCCATACGGTTGTTATCCTTGCCCACCACAACGCGTATATCGCGTAAAATTCCTCCGGTGGTAACAAAACGCTTTGCCACCTCGGGACGGACGTAAGTCGTTTCTCCGTCCTCGCCGCCTTCTACGGGAACCGCCGATATTTCGGCAGTGTTAAAATCAAAACGGAATTTTTTTGCAATGTCGTCGTAGTCGTCCAAAGGAGAGCCCGTCATATACAATCCCAAAACCTCGTTTTCGTAATTGTACAGAATTTGTTTGGGAAATTCCTTTACCGAGGCGTGTTCCTTACGGGATGAAACGGTCAATTCGGGGTTCATATCGAATATGGAAATCTGTCCGTCGGCACGGCGTTTATTGCGATCCGTAACGTCGTTAAGTTCTTCTGCGTACCACTGCAACATATCCGCGCGCGTACGGTTAAAGCAATCGAATGCGCCGCCTTTAATTAGGTTTTCTATCATACGCTTGTTGATAAAACCTGCGCAGCGCTCGAACAAATCGCTCATATCCCTAAATTCGCCGCCGAGTTCGCGTTCGTCTACAATCTGTTTAACTACTCCTACGCCGATATTTTTGATACCGCCCAGTCCAAAACGGATTGCGCCCTTTTCTACCTTAAATTCGTCGCGGCTTTTATTGATACAGGGCGGCAAAACTTGTATGTTCTGCGATTTGGCGTATTCCATATATTTTTTAATTTGGGAAATATCGGTAATTCTGTTGTTGAGCAAAGCGCAGATAAACTCTACCGGATAGTAGTTTTTAAGCCAAGCGGTTTGATACGTTACGTATGCGTAACAGGTGGCGTGCGATTTATTAAACGCATATTGCGAAAAATCGTCCAGCTGCTTGTATATTGCAAGGGCAACTTCTTCGGGAATACCGTTATTTACGCACCCCGGAACGGTTTCCGCCTTTTTGGCTTTTTTAATCTGCTTTTCGTCCTTTGCAATTTTGCCGTCCGCCCAAGTTCCGCCGTGGACAAACAATTTACCCAAATCCGCCATCATTTGCGCTTTCTTTTTACTCATCGCGTAACGCACGTTATCCGCAAGCGCGGTGGAAAATCCCGCAAGCTTTTGTACAAGCTGCATAACCTGTTCCTGATATACGATACAGCCGTTGGTTACGGACAGTATGGATTCCATCGAAGGATGCAAATACTGTATTTTGGATTTGTCGAACTTACAGTCTATATAGTTGCCTATGTACTGCATCGGTCCGGGACGGTACAAACTGATACCTGCGATAATTTCTTCCAAGCCCGTGGGCTTCATCTTACGCATAAGGTCGCACATACCGCCGCTTTCAAGCTGGAATATGCACATAGTATCGCCCGAACTGATAAGGTTAAATACGTTTTGGTCGTTGTAGTCGTCCTTAGAAAAGTCAACTTTTACGCCGTGTTCTTCGTATACGTAGTCGCAGGCTTTTTTAATATCTGTTAGGGTACGCAAGCCCAAAAAGTCCATTTTTAACAGACCAAGTTCTTCCACCTCTACCATATTGTACTGCGTAGTTACGATACCGCCCTTTGCAAGACTGCCGCCGTTGGTTTGCAAAGGAACGTGGTCGCTTACTTTTTCGCGGCAGATGACGACGCCAGCGGCATGCATACCCGTTTGACGGGGAGAGCCTTCTATGCGCGTGGCGATGTCTATTACCTTATGCGTTGCAGGGTCGTTATAGGCTTGAATAAGCTCGTCCGACACGTACGTATCTTCGGGTTTTTTGTACGGTTTTTGTCCAAGTAAATGTCTAAGAGTATATTTAAATCCGTCGGGAACCATCTTTGCCAAACGGTTGGATTCCGCAATGGGAACGCGCAGTACGCGCGCAACGTCTCTAATAGCGTTTTTCGCCGCCATTGTACCGAACGTTACGATTTGACACACGTTGTCGTTTCCGTACTTGCGGTGAACGTAATCTATAACTTCTCCGCGGCGGTCCATGCAAAAGTCTACGTCGAAATCCGGCATCGACTTGCGCTCGGGATTAAGAAAACGCTCGAACATAAGATTAAAGCGGAACGGCTCTACTTCGGTAATTCCTATTAAATACGCTATTACGCTGCCCGCTCCGCTGCCGCGCCCAGGACCCACGGGAATACCGTTTGTTTTGGCGTAGTTAATAAAGTCCCACACGATAAGGTAGTAATCCACAAAGCCCATATTGCATATTACGCTATACTCGTATTCGATACGATCGCGTATTTCCTGAGTACATTTTGGATATTTTTCCTTTAAACCTTTTTCCAACAAAAATCTAAGATACTCGGGAGAGGTCATATTGTCGGGAGGGAAATACAGCGGCAAAAGTTTTTCTTTGCCGAAGTCTACGTTGCATTTATTTGCAATTTCCAACGTGTTTTCCACCGCGTCGTAAACGTTAGGAAACAGTTCCGCCATTTCGTCGTGGGTTTTAAGATAAAATTCCTCTCCCTCAAACTTCATACGGTCGGTATCGTCGACATACCTGCCCATCTGCACGCACATCATAATATCCTGTATTTCCGCGTCGTCTTTGTTAAGGTAATGCACGTCGTTGGTAACTGCAAGTTTTATGTCTAACTCTCTTGCAAGCGCGATAAGCTGCGGCATTACCGCGTCCTCGTCCGCTATGCCGTGTTTCTGTATTTCGATATAATAATCGTCGCCGAACAGCTGTTTGTACTCTAACGCCAAAGCCTTTGCGTCTTGCGGACGGTCGGCAAGAAACAGTCTGGGCAGCTGTCCCGCTATACACGCCGACAGACAAATAAGCCCTTCGCTGTATTTTTTAAGCGTTTCGAAATCAATACGCGGTTTATAGTAAAAGCCTTCCACCCAAGCGATAGAGTTAAGCTTGCACAAGTTATAGTACCCTGTATTGTTTTTTGCAAGCAAAATAAGATGAAAATACTCCTTATTTTCGTAACCGACGTTATGCAGATTTTCGCACATATAAAACTCGCAGCCGATAATGGGTTTAACGCCTTTATCCTTTGCCGCCTTTAAAAATTTCCAGGCGCAGTACATATTGCCGTGGTCGGTAACAGCTATTGCGGGCATTTCGTAGTCGATACATTTTTGCAGCATATCGTCGATACGCGTCGCGCCGTCCAACAAGCTGTATTCGGTGTGTAAATGTAAGTGTACAAACGGTTTCATTTTATCTCCTGTAAATCTGCGAGTTCTATAATTTTAGCAAAACGGTGGTTGGCCCCGCTTTTGGATATTTTGAGTATTGCCGCAATCTCGTCCAGAGTCGCTTCGGGGTTGTCCAAACGTATATCGGCAATATCTTTAAGCGTAAAGGGTAAGTTGGCATATAAACCTACGCGCTTTAACGTTTTAATAGCTTCCAGCTGTCTTGCCGCCGCATCAAGCGCTTTATCTATATTAGCAATGCTGCAATTGCGCTGACGGTTTGCCGTATTGCGCATACTGCGCACTATTATTATATCCTCCAACTTTAACTTTCCCCGAGTCGCGCCTATATACACCAAAAAATCCGCAATCTTTTCGCTATCCTTTTGATACAGTACAATATGGTTTTTGCGTTGAAGTTTACGGAAATCCATTTCGGCAAAGGCTGCGCATACGGCGTCGGCAAAGGCTGCGTCGGCAAAGCGCAGTTCCAAATGATACTTAGTGTTAAGTTTATTTTCTCCCGTGATGCCGTCGGCAGCAGGTATCACAACCGAACCTGCCGACAAAAACAATCCCTGCAAAAAAGCACGCTTACAGCACACGGCGTCGGGAATAAGCTTGTCCAAATCGTCGCAAAAAACAAGTCCGTCCGCGCCGCGGGCAGTCAAGCCCAGTTTATCCCCCAGATTGCTTTCAAAATTACAGCCGTACACCGCAGCGCCCTTAGCGTTGACGTTGGAGCTTTCGATTACGGCTTTGCATTGCAAATGCGTCTGCGCTATATTTTTGCAAACTGTCAAAAAATCGTGATTGTCGCTTTCGACCGTAAACGACAAACGTTTAAACTCCAAAGTAAGCGAGCCTATCGACTTTAAAACCGCAGTCAAAAAGGAGGCGGCACAGCACCCCTTAATACTTTTGAGTGATTTTATCACTTCTGCTTTAACTCCCTGCGAAAAGGTCATTCTGCTCGTCCTTTGTAAAGTTTATTAAGCAAACTTCCACTTTTGCCGTCACTCCGTAACGGAATTTAAGCGTTTGGATAATATGCCGTATTATTAAGTATATATCTTTGGAGCACGCTTTGTCAACGTTAACGACAAACCCCGCGTGTTTTTCGGAAATTTTTGCCCCACCTACGGTGTAACCTTTAAGCCCCGCTTCGTCTATCAAACGCGACACCGCTACTTTGTCGTGATACAGCACGCACCCAGCCGAGCGGTAATTTAACGGCTGCGAAGCAAATTTTTTCGCCTTAATATCGGAAATTTTATCCGCTATATCGCAAGGTGTTGTTTTGCAAAATCTAAAAGAAACGGACAGCACCGCGTATTTATCGCTGTTTTTAAAAATACTGGTTCGTTTGTCAAAGCCGCAGTCTTCGGCGTTTAAACGGCATATCCGTCCCTTATACAGCACAGTGACGCGCTTTATTACCGAACGCATGTCCTGCGAAAAACAGCCCGCATTACATACCGTTGCTCCCCCTACGCTTGCGGGCAGACATGCCATAAATTCCCCTCCGCCAAGACCGCTCTGTTGTAGCAGCTTAGCAAGATATATTGTTGACGTCCCCGCATAAGCAGTAACGTTGCATCCCCTGATTTTAACGCGGTTTAACTTTTGCGTGGATACCGCCACTCCGTCAAAATCGCCGTCTGCGGCAAGTATATTGCTACCCTTGCCCAAAATTACATACTGCAAATTCAGGCTTTTCAGAGTTTTGACGGCAAAGGCAAATTTGCGTATTGTGGGAGGGTAAATTACTAATTTGATTTTACCCCCGACACCCAAAGTTGTCAACTGAGAAAAAGCCTTATTTTTAGAAGTAGGTATCAATTTTTTTTTCATTATTGACACCAAATTACAAAGCGTTTTTGTATCCATTTTACATAGCAAGCGTAGACTTTGCCGTTTGCCGCTGACCGGCTATTATTTCCGCGTCGACAAACGCGTTAGGTACAAACGCCTGCGCCAAACCCGTTTCCAATGCGGAATAACGCCTGTCGGTATATAAAGCGGTATCCAACACGCTGAACAAAGATAAATTGACCAACGTTTGCTGCGCTTCGGCAGAGAGCAAATAGCTTATATACTCCTCGCAGGCGGAAAATTTTTCTCCGCAGGAAGAGGACACTCCGACAAACTGAACCAAATCGGTATATCCCGCAAGCGGATAAAAGCCCAACTCTTCTATTTTCCCGTTTTCTTCGCGCTGATTAAGTCTAAACAAATCTCTTTGAGTACCCAGTAACGTTACGGAGCTTTTGTTGGAAACAAACTTTTCGTACGCCTGATATTGCGTTACGTTTTCCGCAATAGAGGACGCGTTGCCCTTGCCGCCGGACATTGCCAAAGCCGTTAACGGACTGTTATATGGAGTAAAACCGCAAACCATAGGAGAAAGTTCTATAGTATTTTTGCCGATTTTGCGCGTGTACGTCTGCGTAAGCGCCTTAGAGAGCAAATCGTCCTGCACAAGCTGAGACTGCCTTGCAAACAGACAGTACGCCCCCGCATACAGAGGGACTGCATACTGCTTGCCGCCGATTTGTCCCGCAAGCAGCATATTATCTCTAACGGCAGAAGTGTCCGCGTCTATCGGCGCAAGCATTTCTTTTACTGCATCGCCCGAACCGCGGCTGAAACAGATTATATCGAACGTCTGCCCGTCGGCAATTTTCTGCGTAAGTTCCGCATCGGTTAAAGTTGTTACGTGCACGAACAAACCGCTGTGCTTAGCCTCGAATTTTGCAGATCTGCCCGTAAGCCAGGACGATCTGCTGCCCGAACCGCCTTCAAACGATTCTACGTTCCACAGTTCTATTACCCCCTTATATCCGTCCTGCGGATGCGCGGACGGTCTAAGCGGTAAATTAGGCAGCGCCCAAATTAAAGCGACGGCGGCTACGACAACTGCTGCAACCGCCGTTATGGCAAACTTAGGTAATTTACGCGTTTTGCTTGTTACGTTAGATTGCCCGCGCTTAGAACGCTTAGTTTTTTTTTCTTTAACCACTTTAATTTTAGACATGGTACACCTCAAAAAAAGATATATCCTAGCATATGTTTGGAAATTAGGCTTTAAACATATTTTTTGCGGAAAAATTTGACATATTGCGGTGAAAAGATAAAGAAGCAAAGTAACAATAATTAACGGCTTTTGTGAAGATATTTTAAATAACCGTACAAACAAAAATGAACAACTTGGGTATTTACTTTTTACATCATTTTTTATATAATATTTAAGACAGTATTTCAATTTCTGCGCAAGACATTAAATCCCGTACTAAACACAAGGAAAAAAACTTATGAAGCTCAATTACAAACGTACATTCCTTGTAGGTTTTGCATTCTTTCTTATTTCGGTATTTTGGCAAGCCTACGACACGCTGGTGCCGCTTATGCTAACCAACAAATTCGGTCTAGACCAAACTTGGTCGGGCGTTATTATGTCGCTGGACAACATATTGGCGCTGTTTATGCTGCCGCTTTTCGGCGCGCTGTCCGACAAAACAAATACGCGTTTCGGCAAACGCACGCCGTTTATCGTAATAGGCACTGTCTGCGCTATTGTTTGCTTTATGGGCTTGTCGTTTGCGGACAATGCTCAGCTTAAAAAGTTAGGCGAGGATAATGCGCAGCTGTACTGGTCGCAAAACTATACAGTGGAAAACAAAGAATATCAAAGCATAACCAACAACGGCGTAGATAAGGAATACACCGTAAAGGATTACGCCGCCAATATATTGTACAACAAAGACTTTGCCGACTTAACGGAAGAAGAAAAATCTAAAACGGAAGCCTGGTATACAGGGTTGGACTACGACAGCTACTACGTATACAGTACCGACGCGCAGTACAAAGCCTGCATAACGCATAAAGGCGAGGACGGCAAAATAACATACACTTATGCCGACGGAAGCGAGCTGGAATCGGGCGCGCGCAGAATAAACGCCTATTCCTCGGTAGTGTCGTCGGCAGAAGCAAAATATGCAAAAGAGGTAAGCAAAAGCAACGTCTACTTGATAGTAATTTTTATTATCGTATTGTTAATGACGTTAATTTCCATGGCGGTATTCCGTTCGCCCGCCGTTGCGCTAATGCCCGACGTGACCGTAAAACCGCTGCGCAGCAAAGCAAACGCTATAATAAATCTTATGGGCGCGGCAGGAGGTATAATAGTATTAGGCTTAGGAATGATATTCGGCACGGGGCAAGTTAAAAACCAGATGATGAGCTACACCTACTTTATATCGGCAGTATGCGGCATAATGGCAATAGCTTTGGTTGTGTTCGTCTTTACCGTAAAGGAAAAGAAATGGCATGCGGAAATGCTGGACAGACAAGCGGAGTTGGATACGGAAAACGAAGCCGTTAAACCGATAGCCGATCAGGCTACGGACGCAGACTCCGAAGCACAAACCGAACAGACAGCCAAACCCGACGGCAAAGACATCGCTGCCGCAAAGACCAAGATGCCTAAGGACAAATTACGTTCGATGATACTGATACTCGCGAGCGTGGCATTGTGGTTTATAGGTTACAACGCAATTACCAGCAAATACAGCGTGTATGCGTTAAACGTACTGCATATGGACTACAATTCCACACTTATTATCGCACAAGCCGCGGCAATAGTTTCGTATATACCAGTAGGAATCGTATCTAGTAAGCTGGGACGTAAAAAGACGATTTTAATAGGCGTAGCAATGTTGACCGCAGCGTTTTGCGGGGCGATATTTATTACAAGCACAAGTCCGGCATGGCTTATGACGATTTTGTTTGCCTTGGCGGGCATTGCCTGGGCAACGATAAATGTAAACAGTTTTCCTATGGTTGTAGAGCTTGCCACAGGCAACGACATAGGAAAATATACCGGCTACTATTACACCGCAAGTATGGCGGCGCAGGTTGTAACGCCTATACTGTCCGGCGCGTTAATGGACGCGTTTGGAACGATGAGAATATTATTCCCCTACGCAGCTTTGTTTGTTGCAGCATCGTTTGTAACAATGCTGTTTACAAAACACGGCGACAGCAAACCCGAACAACCTAAAAGCAAGTTGGAGATGCTAAGCGGAGGCGACGATTAGAAAACAACGGTGATGCATATGACGAAACAGCAAGTATTTAAATTTATTAAAAAACAAAAAACCGCTCTAATCTCATCTGTTGACGAAAACGGATTTCCTAACACAAAAGCCATGCTTGCACCGCGGAAAATACAAGGAAACGATTTCTATTTTTCCACTAATACCTCGTCCGTAAGAGTTGAACAATACCGCTCGAACTCAAACGCGTGCATATATTTTTACAAACGGGGATTGTTCAGCTATACGGGCGTTATGCTTGTGGGAACAATGTGTGTTTTAACGGATCAAAACGTTAAAAACGAGCTTTGGCGTACGGGCGACACAATCTTTTATAAACAAGGAAAAACAGACCCCGACTATTGCGTATTAAAGTTTACCGCCTGTAAATGCAGAGTTTACAAAGACTTAAAGACCGACTGGTGTGATATTTAAGCTAATGTCCATAAAAATATTATAACTAAAAGTCCGCCTCTAATGGGCGGACTTATGTTTATCAAAAAACGTAATTTAATTATTTTTTTATGTACATCAATACAGAATACATTCCAGCTGACAGTCAAAAGGTTCTTTTTGAGTATGAAATTTACTGTATTCCAACGCTTCGGCGCAACCCATAGCGTTATAAAATGCCTGCGTTTCCACTGCCGAATGCGCCGATATATAAAGTTTTTCCGCGCCTGATTTTTTTGCGCGTTCTTTTGCGAGTTCAAACAGTTTTTTGCCGATACCCCGTCCGCGCACATCTTTCGAAACATAAATATGCGTTAAATCTATATACCGATTTTTTGTACCGAACAACTTGCCCTCGACAGAGGCAAATCCTTTAAGCATTCCGTTAATAAACGCGCCGTAAACCGCGCCGTTGTTTTTAATCGTACTTTTTAAACTTTTAATCAAAAAGTTGTAATCGTTTTCGTCCCAATCGTCTATAAACGGAGCGCTTTTTATTTTCCACCGTCCGTCCGTTTTCCGCCAACAATCGGTAACAACCTGTTTTCTAACAAACGCGGAAAACAAATTTAAATCCAACTCCGTATACACTAATTCTCTATATATAACTTCCATTAATTATCCGTAATATTATGTAATAGCCTCAGTAAAAATCGCTGTTAAGCTTTTTTATTTATAGTGTCGCATTATGCTTTAATTAAAAAATCATTTAAGCAAGTCCAACGTTTTGCAAAAATCAACGCCGAAACGTCTGTCGGTGCGTTCGGTCAGGACCGCGGCTTTGGAAACGAAATCGGCGGCTGTTTTGCAGGCTTGCGCAAGACTTGCGCCGTTTAACAACTTGCCCAGCAAAACCGAGCTGAACACGTCGCCCGTACCCGAAAAGTCCACGTCTACCCGCTGAGTTGTAACAACCGAAACACCTTCGCCGTCAAAAATAAGATTGCTTATTTTCTCCGTTTGGGATATGCCCGTAATAACAGCCGTTTTTGCGTCTGTTTTCGATAGCAACGAAGAAAAGGTTTCCCTACACAAATTTAGATAACCGTCCTCGTCTTTATGCCGAGTCAGTTCGCAGTAATCGACGTCGCACAACAAACAAGCCTCGGTAAGATTAGGAGATATACAATCCGCTTGCGACACAAGCGACTTCATCACGCGAACATAACCGCCGTCGAATACGGGGTACAGTTTGCCGTTGTCGCCCATAATGGGATCGACGAACAAATACGTGCCCTCTGCCAAGACGTCGCGTACAACCTCTGCCGCGCCCTTTAACGTGCAAGTATCGTTACTAAACCCCACATAAAAAGCGTCGGGCATTTTGTTTGCGCAAATTCGGCGCGCAAACTCCACTGCGTTGGGATTGGGCATGGACATAAAATTAGCAAATCCCGTTTGGCAGGAATAACACCCCGTTACAATCGGCATACAGTAATGTCCCAGTTTAGTAAACACGGGCAGATTTGCCGACATAGAACAGTTGCCTATACCCGAAATATCGTTAAAAATCAAAATATTTTTCATAATTTAATATTGTTTACAATTTATTTGTTTTTGACCGTACGTATTGTTTTACTGAGCATAGCGAAAAAAACCGTTAAAATTTACAAACAACAAACAACTTTTATGTTATCTGCCGTCGGCGTCAGCAGCACTACTCTCCGTTACGTCTGTATCTGTATCGGCTTTAACGTCGGGTGTTTCGATTTTTCCTTCGGCCGCATCGGGCAAAAACTCGGTTTCTTTTTTGTTAGAGGAGATTTCCGTATCCCGATTATTTAAAGGCGCAACGTCCAAATTAAGTATAGACGCAAACGTCCGCGTAGGCACCATTTTTAAAATAAACCAGACCGCAAACCCTACGATTATTCCCGCAAGCACCCCTAAAAGCGCAAGCCACGGCATATACGAAAACATCTGCGGAGTATTGCTTACCAAACAAAAAACAACGTTTTGCGTTAAGTTGTGCATAACGGCAGATACAATGGACACCGCCACTATACTTACGCGGGGGTAGACAAATTCCACCAAAACAGACGACACCACCACGCTTACTATGCCCGCGGTAAGACTGTACATCAGCGTGGACATATTGCCCGTAAACATACTGCCCAAAACCGTACGCACGACAATTAGCACAAACGCCTCTACAGGCCCCAACAGATACAGCGCAAGCATAGAAAATATATTGGATAAGCCCATTTTCGCTCCCGGCAGAAAAAGCGGAGGAAACAGACTTTCCACCATAAACATTATTAGCCCCATTGCTGTAAGCACCGATAGCGTTGCCAAACGCTTTGCGCCGAAATATTTAGTTTTGCCTTGTCTTGTTTTCATTCGCTGATTACCTTTAATCGGTTTGGACTGCAAACTATAGTGCCGTTAGGCTTGTCTATCGCGCCGAAGTTGCGCACGCATTCCTTATTGCGTCCGCATAGCGAATCCGCCATTTTGACGCTTACCGCCGCGCCGCGAGTTACCTGCATTAGATTATAATGCCGTTCGCCGTCAATTTCTCTAGTAAATTTGACGTTCAGCAAGTTACCGTCCTCGGTAATTTCCACAGTCCAACCGTTACTGTTATCGTCGTATATAATCCATTCGTTACGGGTTACGTTGTACACAAACAGCAGTTCTCCCTCGCTGGATTTACTAAAATCAACCACTTTTATAACCTGTAAGTCCGTTGCATCTTGTTTGCCGAAAAATGCCATAAACAGCACTATAATCAACATTACAACCGCAATGTAAACGCCTACGTCCCCTATTTTAAAGGGCTTATCCTTTTTGGCGTTAAGCACGTTGGACGCAGTCTTGTTTACCTTGCCTTTTACAAAATACGTTACAATTACCGCAGCTACGGCAAGTATTACTATTACTCCCAACGTTATTAAAAGCCAAGTAAAATCCTTGCTGTTTACGGGTGCTTTTGCGTCGAAATCGTAAACAAATTCGCCGTTATCGTTTGTTTTTATTGCCCAAGCAAAATTGTCGTAAGTATCGCCCTCAGTAATTTCGTCTATGCTGTAGTTAGACAAAACCTGCTGCTGACCGTCTACCGTTTGATAACAAACCACTATTTTTATGCCCTTATCTTTTAAATAGCCGTTCATAAATTCCACAATGCGGTCGCGACCCATTACTGTTAAAGCGGTAGTAAGACAGTCGCCGTAGCTTGCCGGATAACTTTGCGGAGCAACAATAGACAGCGCTTTGACTCCCGTTTGCGCGGGACGACCCAAATTGCCGTCGATGATATGCGCATATTCCACACCGTTATGGGTGTATTTGCGTATATTCTGTCCGCTTGTGGACACGGTGCAATCGGCAACTTTTACGCTTAACAAAGGCACTCTAAAAATTTGCCCCGATTCAAACGGGTCGGTAATTCCCAGGTTAAAATAATCTCCCGTAAAATCGCGTCCCATCGCCTGACTGCTTGTGCCTGCGTCTACGTAATATCTGTCTATGCCCGAATTTGTAAGCATAGTCTTAACGCCGTCTACCGCATATCCCTTTGCAATACCGCCCAGGTCTATCCACTGTTCGTATTCTTCGCCGTCCACTTTTGCGGGAGATACGTTTTTTGTAACGAAATACTTGCCGTTCGCCGCGCTTAAAGTTACCGCGTCGTTGGAAAAATCCGTATACGCGGACGCGCTGAACGCATCGACGTACTTTTGATCGGGCAGAGGATATCCGTTATTGACAAACTGCTCGCCGGTAATTACTCTGTCGTACGGCAAACCGAAATTGCCGTTGGAGTATATTCTGCTTGAAAATCCCCACAAATCCACCAAACGGTAAACCGCGGGATTAAACGCTCCGTTTGTGGAGTCGTACATAGTCCGCGCTATATTGAGCATATTGTACATGTGCTCGTTTACTTCTATCGTTTCGCCGTATTTTGCCGAATTGTACCGATACACATACGACGTCGGCTTCTTATTCTGCCCGTCGTACTGAGTGTTTGCCGCAGCGTCGATTTCTTTTATTAATTCATCTATTTTATCTGCCAACGCAATCATGCGGCGCTTAGTGTCCGCCTGCGACGGCGTAAGTTTTTCGTCCTGCTCGTTTATGGCAAAATCCAAAGTTATATTATTAGAACTGAATATTTCCGCAAGTACGGCAATATTGCTCGAACCGAAATAAAGTCCGTAAAATCTTAATCCCAAATATTTTCCGCTGTCGTCTTTTAGCGACGTTAAGGTGTATCCGCGAGCAGACTCGTACACGTTTACGCTGCGCGGCAAAACGCCGTCGGCATAAGCGGGCAAAGACGAAAAAGTAAACGACAGCAAAATTATCAGCGCTATTAAAACAGTAAGCTTGTAAAGACTTTTCATAAACACTGTAATTTTATCATTTTTATTTGAAAATAGCAACCAAAGTAAAACAATACTGTAAACGGATTTATAATGAAAAATTATATTAACTGTAATATACCGTATAACGTAAACTTTAACGCTGTACCAAACAAAGAATATTATTTTTTTGTATTACAGTAAATTACAAAATAAAAAAATATATTTACACTGATTTTTCGCCTATAAAAATTGTACGGCTGTTGAAAACTATTTTATTTTATGTTAAAATTAATCAAGAAAAATCTGCCAAACAACAATTACGGCAAAAAGGAGAAATAATGCGAGTTTTTATTGCGCTAAATTTACCCGACAAAACAAAAGACAATTTGGAGCGGTCGGCAAGCCAGTTTAAAACGCTTGCAACGGGCGGAGCGTTCGTTCCTAAGGAAAACTACCACGTCACTTTGCACTTTTTGGGTAACGTAGAGAAAAACAATCTTATATATATTCAAAGCGCAATGGATTCGGCAATTAATATGCCTGCGCCGAAGCTGTCGATCAACCAGTTTGCCGTTATGCGCGCAAGTAACGTTGTGTGCGCCAAATTTAATAAAAACGCCGATTTAACCGCACTGCACGACAAACTTGCCGACGGTTTGGACAAAATGGGTTTTACCGTGGAGCGCCGCGCTTACCGTCCGCACGTAACTTTAATACGCAAATACTCTTTCAGTCTGCCTTTTAGCGAAGCAACAAAATGCGTAGACGTTTACAATAAACCGTTCGATGCGCCCGAAGTGGTTTTGTACCAAAGCGTATTTACCGACAGCGGAGTAAAATATGCCCCGCTTTACTCGGTTACGTTATCCGCACGGTAAAAAAATACGCCAAAAGCGTAATCGACTGATATAACTTATACACAAATAAAATCCATTTGCGGTTATCGTAGTTTCCATAGGGAATAAACAGGTCAACAACAGGAAAATGAAAATTAGGCATGGCATAAAGCCACGCCTTTTCTATATATTTTTCCATAAACAAACTTACTACTTGCAGCCTAGTGAGATACGGTTAAAATCCCATTTCAACAAGTCCGTTTAATAGCTGGATATAAAATCCAATAACACGCTCCATCTTTTTTCGATTAGCCATAAAACCCACTATTTCCGAATGGGAAACGGATTCTTCTATGCAGTTTCCACGGTAATGCTCAAACCGGGCGGAGTCTATCGCGACAAGCCCGTCGGTAGCTTTTTTCTCTAGCCGTTTGGAGAAATAAAACGGAATTCCCATTATAAAATCATCTCTTGCTCTTTTTAACGTAGTAGAATAGCTTTGGCAGTAAACTTTTTCGGCAAAATGAATCACACCGGCTTCATCACGCTGTTTTAGCTGTCGGCAGACTTCTAAACAATTCGGTTGTTTGTCCCCGAAAATCCGATACCATAAATTAATCCAAAAAGCAATGAATGTTAAAATCCACTTGGGATATCCGAGAATATGAGAAGCAATCGGCGAACCAAGGTGAGGAGTACAGAGTGTGGTTAGCGATGCAACTTTATCTTCCATACCCATTGTTTCTATCATACGTATACTATCAAGTCCCCCTTTGGAATGGGCAACAATATTTACTTTTTCAGCGTGCTCCTTTTCTAAAATTTTCTCTATATAACCTTTCAGCTGAGCAGCGTTATTTTCTATAGTGCCAAATCCGTCCGTCGGTGCAGTAGAAACGGAATATCCGCGCTGTTTTAGTTTTTTTTCTATTTTCCCGAACGATTTAAAGAAAATATTATCTTTTAAAATTATGCCGTGTACTAAAATGACAGGATAACGTGTTGCGTCCATTTAACAGTTCTCGATACCTATGGAAAGTGTAATTTAGCCAAAGAGGGTTTGTTTAATATTTTGAGTTTTTAGAAAAAGTACACTTACGTTAAGTCAACGTATTATTCCGCAGCAGCTGTTTTGGCTTCGGGCTTTTCCTTTTTAACGCTAATTACGTAGCTTAGATTTGCTATGTTAAGCAGCATATCCGCAAGCACGTCTTTATCTATATTGATACGCTCCTCAAACACAATCCAACGTCCGTCCGATTCGTCGCTGTTGGGCAAGCTAAGCAGTAAGCTTACGTACACCGCAGTTTTTACTTCCTGACTTAATTCGTCGTAATCGAAAGTTTTGTCGTCGTGACGGACAACTACTTTACGGTTACTTTCCGCAAGTGTATAACCGCCCTCTACAAACGCGTTGAGATATTGCGTAGCAACGGTAAGTATAGCGTTGATTTTATCGCGGATAAGCAGCCCTATCAAATCGTTATGGTCGATTGTGGCGCGCAGCGTAGTCAGCGTCCTTGCTTCCGCAGCTGCCGCAGTAACCTTCATACGGGCGGTACTTGCCGCCACGTAGTTTTCAAGCTGCAGCTTACGTTCTTCCTGTAATTGTTCCTGACGTCCGCGCAAAACTGCCAGCTGATGCTCCTTGGCGGTAATATCCTCGGCAGAAACGTTTTCTACGGGACGGCTTTGCAGCAAACCGTACAAATTATCGATTTTTTCCGCAAGCAAACTGCGGGTTGCGTCGTACTCGGCAACAACCTTGCGCAAATCGTCGGCGTTGCTTTCCAAGTCCTTATCGCTTACTTTGTCGATATCCAGTCCCTTTAAGTTAAACTCGAATTGCAATTCCCGATGCAATTCGTCGTACTCTGCCGCCTTAGTATCGTACAGCCATTGTACTTTTTCATTTTCCAAACGCTTTTTAAACAAATCTTTTTCGGTATCCGCTTTTGAGTCGATTAGCATTTGCCGTTCGCTTTCCACATCGCCCAAATCGTACTTAAAGTTTGCAAGCGCTTGCTCTATATCGTCGCTTCCCGCATATTTTTTTGCCTTGTCGTTAGACTCGTTAATCTGCTTTTCGTTTACTTTAATGGTCTTTGAAACTTCCGTTATTTCTCCGCGCACGTCGTCGAGTTTGGATTCGATACTTTCCAACTGACGGGAAACCGCTTTATACTGCTCGTAACTTGACGACAGTCTTTCGCCTATATCGGTTAATTCCTCCTTGACTTTATCGTTTGTAGTAACCAAAGAATCCACCGACGCTTGTTCGCTGTCAAGCTGCTGCTGAGTTTCTTTTAAATATTTAAGACGGGATCTTAACGCAGTTGCTTTGGCGCGCAATGCTTCGGTTGCGCGTTTAAGTTCCGCCAGTTCCGCTTCGCTGCGTACCGCGTCCTGCTGTACGTCTAATAAATACTTTGTACCGCCGTCGTTATTTAGCGCTTTAAGGTAGTTAAACACCGTTTCGTTGCTGTTTTGCGCTAAAATTTCGTTATAGCGGTTATTGATATTATTTTTTTCGTTGCGCAACGTAGCCATTTCCGCTTCGTTAATGTCTATATGACGCTTGATTTCCTTAATAGATCCCTCTATTTGATAAGCGCGCTCCAACAGCAATTCTCTGTCCAAAGTACGGGACGTCAGTTCATGCTCCAACGCTTCTATTTCCTGATCGTGGAAATTTGCGGTTACGGCAAACACGCCCGAAGCGTCCTCGCTAAATACCTTTTGACTGTTTAAAAATACTTCGCGCTTAAACTCTTCCTGCTTGCGGAGCATTATATTATCGTACTCGCTTTGAATTTTGCTCTTGGATTTTTCTATTTCCGCAATCTGGTGCTTATAGTCCTCCAACGCTCTGGTTAAGTTGCGCTGTTTTTCCTGCAAGGACTGATTTATTGCTTCCAGTTTGGAATACTTAGCGTCCAACACTTGCAATATAGTGTCCTTCGCTTTAATGGGGGTTACGGCCACGTCCAACTCCGCAACCGAACGGAAGCGTTTCATTTGCACTACCAAATTGTTTTCTTTTTCCGCAATTTGGCTTTCCTTTACTGCAATTTCGCTTTGGAGTTTTTCTATCTGCGCTTCTACCTCGTCAATCTTGACGTCTACGCGGACTGTTTCCAACAATTCGCCCACCGACTTTACGGGGACGTTAAACGCGTCCAAACTGGTTTTAACTTCGCCTATCGACTTTTCCAGCTCGTCCATCTTGTTGGTATACATTACTTTTTCCGCCGACAGACGCTGTTGTTTTTCGTTGAGTTCCAGCAGCTGTTCGTTAAGCTGTTTGTTTTTTTCGTACAAGGCGGAAACGTACGCAAGCTCGTTGTTTATTGCGTCTACGCGGTTGCGCTTATCCTGCGACAAAGCATACTGACGCTGTTTTTCTTCCAACTGTTTGTTGATGCTGTCCAGTTCCTTTTCCTGCCACTCCAACTCGGTGGTTATAGCGTAACGCTTTTTTTCGTATTCGGCGCGCTGTTCTTCCACCGCGCGCATTGTTTTAACCTTAGGTATAAGGATTTCTATATCGTCGTGAAGTTTAACCTTGCGGCGAGCCTCCTCTATTTCCTCCTGACGGGAGGTAAGCGTGGAATATTTCTTTTGGGTTGCTTCCAAATCGCGTGCGATGTCGTCGCGCAAACCGTTTGCGGTTTGGCGTGCTTTTAAATCGCTAAGCTCGGTGGTAACTATCGTAATATCCCTAAACACTTGATTAAGTTCGCCGTTAATTGCGTCCAAAACCTCGGGCGAAACGGCACGGGAATTGCCGTTATCGGCATATTCCTTAACTTTACGCAAAGCGCGCTCTCTCAACGCCCTTGCCTCTTCGGAACTGCGCAAAACGCTTTCCTGAACGTCGGCAAGCATTTTAATTTCGTCAAACAGCATCAAATCGCCATGAAAATTGTCTACGGCAATATTGTTGACGTAGTCGATTTTAAGCATATCTTCCAGACTTTCGTTAATTAAGCTTTCCAAATACTCGCTTGCGCGCGAACGTGCAACGACCTTCCACTGACCGTCCTCCAACTTTTTAAGAACGCTTCGGGTTGTTTCGTCGTCGTTGTGCAAACGGCTTAACGAAAACTGTTCGTGATTTACAAAAAATTCCACTTCGACGTCCATTACGCAGTCCACGTCTTCTTTAAAGCAGAATTCCAAATAATTGTTAAGCTTACCGCCGTTGTTGGTGACAAGTTTTTTACCCTCGTCCGCCGTGCCGAAGGTAAAAACGCGTTTTTCGTTTGTTCTGTTGTCTAAAGCAATTACTTTGCTTATCCTCATAAGATACCCCTTACAATTTAAGTAATTTTTGCAATTTTGTTGATTAGGCAAACATTTTGTGGTAAAATAGATTAACAGTGCTTAAAAAGGGCGTAAAACACGTATTTTAATCTGCATCTACCTATCATTATACTCCATTACGCCAAAATAATCAATACTTTAACCAAACAATATTAAAACGATAAAACACACCGCATTTAAATTATATATATTTACGTAATTGCGTAGATAAAGCAAAACAATCCGGCTTGATAAAAAGGCGTCATTGCGGTTTAAAACAAACGGCGATTTAAGACAAAAGAGGTATTTATGGCATTTTGCAATAAGGAAAAACAGCTTATACACGACGGATATTCCGTTATAAGCAACAAGTTTTTACTGAATTATATTCCCGACGCACCCGACAAATTTGCCGCGGTGTATCTTTTGGGGCTTGCCCTTGCCGACAGCGAAGGCGAGGACAACAGTATAGAAACTATTGCAAAAAAACTGAACATCTCTGCCGACGACGTGATTGCCGCTTATCAGTACTGGGACGAATTGGACCTTGTAACGCTTGTAAACGACGCGCCTGCGCACGTTACGTATTTGGCGTTAAAAGACTCCGCTTCCGCATTGCGCAAAATCAACCCGTCCAAATACAGAACGTTTTCCAAACGTTTACAGGATTTATTTATCGGCGGCAGGCAGATTACCCCGCAGGAATACGACGTATACTACCAGTTTTTGGAGGACACTACTTTTGAACCGGAGGCATTGCTTGCCGTAATAAAATACTGCATTGCGCTTAAAGGCAACAACATCGGCTATCAGTACATAATGACGGTGGCGCGCAACGTTATGCGCAAAGGCGCAACCACTCTTGCAACCGTTGCCGAACATTTAGACTGCCAGCAAAAGTACGACGAGGACTTAAAACTCGTATTTAAAAATTTAGGCACTGCGCGCAAGTTTGAACACAGCGACAGACTGATGTACGACAAGTGGACGCGCGAATTAGGCTTTACGCAGGACGTAATAATAAATGTTGCAAAAGACTGCAAAAAAGGCGGAATGTCTATGCTGGACGGCAAGTTATGCGAATACTACCGCAGCGGAGCAATGTCGTTAAAAGAAATAGAGTGCTACACCGAACAAAAAAACCGCATATACGAGCTTGCAAAAAATATAAACAAAGCAATAGGCGTTTATTACCAGAGCTTGGACGTTGTAGTAGACGAGTATATCGTCCGCTGGCTTAACAAAGGTTTTGACGGCGAAACCCTGCTGCAAATTGCAAAATACTGCTTTAAAACAAACATCCGTACTTTAAACGGTTTAAGCTCCGTAATAGACAAACTTTACAAAAACGGAATTACGACTCAGCAAGCACTGCACGAGTACATTTCCGCAGTCTCCCGTCAAGACGAACAAATCAAAAAAATAATCAATAAGTGCGGATTGGACCGCCGCGTAACTGCTAACGACCGTTTGTTATACAAAACCTGGACTGCGGAATGGCGTATGAACGCAGACGTAATAGAATTTGCCGCCGAAAAAGCCGTAGGCACAAACGCTCCTATTGCGTATCTTAACAGAATACTTGCCGAATACAAACATTCGGGCGTAACTACCGTAGAACAAGCCAAAGCGCAAAGCGCGGCAAATAAACAAACTGCCGCAACAAAAGTTTTGATAGGCGGAAGAGACATCGAGCGCCGTCAGTATACCGACGACGAGCTTAACGCATTGTTTACGGTACTGACCGAAACGGAGGACTAATGGACAAAAGACAACTTATTGCAATTGCCAAACGCACAATAGACGACAGACGTTTCCGCGCGGAATACGACTGCGAAAAAACATTGACTGCGCTTAGAAAAACGCCCGAATACAAACAGTGCGAAACCGCATTAAGGCGTGCGCAAATACAAGGAAACTCCGTAGACATTGCAAAATACAAAGATGAAATGCACGCACTGATACTTAAACTTAACGTTGACGAACGTATGCTAAAACCGCAGTATTTCTGCACAAACTGCGGAGATACCGGCTACGTTGAAAACGAAATGTGCGCTTGTCTTAAAAACGAATTAAACAAACTGCTCGTATCGCAGAGCAACATAATAAACAAAGATTATACATTTGAAAACTCCGCCGAAAAAGATAAACATAACTCGGCGGTACTGAGCAAAGCGCGCGAACTTGCGCAAAGCGGAGACAAAAATTTACTGCTTACAGGCTCTACCGGCACGGGCAAAACATACCTTGTGACGGCATGCGCAAACTGCGCGCTAAATCTTAACCGCAGCGTTTTGTTTGTAACGGCATACGATTTAAACTCACGTTTTTTGGAAGCCCATCTTGCCGACCACAAAACAAAGCAATCGGTACTCGACTCCATTGTAGACGCGGACGTACTGATTATAGACGACTTAGGAACCGAGCTTGTGTATAAAAACGTGACGGCGGAATATTTGTTTGTCGTAATTAACGAACGCATTGCAAAAAACAAACAGACGATAATAAGCACAAATTTATCGCTTGCGGATTTACGCGACAGATATGACGAAAGATTATTTTCCCGTTTAGTGGATCAGTCCGTCACTTTTGTTGCGCAGCTTACGGGCAAAGACAAACGTATCGTAAAATAAACGGTAATATTTTCTAATAAATTGCTTAAATTAAAAAATAACGATAAAACTTACACTGCACCTATTGAAATTATATTTTAAATATGGTATAGTATATAAAATATGCGGGTTAAACCGTAAAAATAAAATTATATTAACAAATTTGGGTGTCAAACGTTTGCTTTGACACACATTTTTTGAGGTAGAATATGAACTGGATTGTTGGCTTTGCCGAACAAAGCTTTATAGAAAAGTTTTTGTCGGGATTTGACTGGCAAATGGAATTGGTTTATTTATTTAGAATACTGCTTGCTGGCATAATGGGTTTTGTAATAGGCGTAGAACGTTCGCACCGCCAAAAAGAAGCGGGCATGGGCACACACTTTACCGTAGGACTTGCATCCGCACTGTTTACCACTATATCCATTCAGCTTGGAGAGTTCGGCGACGGCGCCCGCGTTGCGGCGCAGGTAGTTACCGGTATAGGATTTTTGGGCGCAGGCATAATATTCTTCCGCCGCGAAAATTTACACGGTCTTACCACCGCTGCTATTATTTGGGCAACTTCCGCAATAGGCATGGCATGCGGAGCGGGAATGTACATTGTATCTTTGTGCGGAACGGCGTTTATCGTTTTAATGCAGCTGATACTTCATACAACTCCTTTTAAACGCCATGGTCAGCGATTACTGCTTATAAGGTTTTACCACTCGGACGAATTACAAAAAACGTTACAGCTTTACTTTGGTATTACTCAATTTCACCGTTACAAGGTTCAACGCTCCGCAGACGGCAGAATGCAAGTAGAGGCAGTAATACGTCCAAACCAAAACTACCACGCGGAAAAAATAAATAACTTTATCGAAAACAACGAGGCAATGATTTCGATAGAACGCTTGGAAGATTTATAATAAAATACAAACAACAATTAACGGCGTTTAAAAGATATTAACTACTGCTAACTACTATTATACAACACATTACGTTAGCGGTTATATTTTGTAGTAAATGTTGCTCGTGTGTGTTATATAATATCGTATACGAACAAAATATATCGCAACACATTATCATCAATGTGATACGATGTAATAGCGAGTAATTAATAGCAGTTTGTTGTAGATAAACGCGGTTAATGGTTGTTCGTATGCTATAATAAAATAAAAACATATTAAAAGGACGGACTAATGATATCTGTCATAAGAATTTCCTTGCGAACAAAGAAATAGCGCACTATCTTCGCTTGCGAAGTATAGTGCGCTATTTCTTTATAAAGATTATAAAGATAAATTGTAATTTAACGAACTAATCTTTTTACCCTCTCAGCATAATCATCTGCATGATTTATGCTAATATCCCCATGATAATACCCTTGTAATAC
>CAJUNH010000003.1 GCA_910587795.1 uncultured Christensenellaceae bacterium | reverse complement strand
TCAGAACGTCGTGAGACAGTTCGGTCCCTATCCATCGTGGGCGTAAGATATTTGATGGGATCTGTCCCTAGTACGAGAGGACCGGGATGGACGTACCAATTGTGCACCAGTTGTCTCGCCAGAGGCACGGCTGGGTAGCGAAGTACGGACGGGATAAACGCTGAAAGCATCTAAGTGTGAAACCCACCCAAAGATAAGATATCTCCTTAGATAAGACCCCTTGTAGACTACAAGGTTGATAGGTCGGGGGTGTAAGTGCAGTTAATGCATTGAGCTGACCGATACTAATAGGTCGAACGCTTGTTCAAATAATACGAACAAGCCTTGAATACAATCACAATACAAAACTCAATACACTAAGCTTTGTTGTCTATGCAGTTATCAATGTTCCTTTCGCACAAAACGATTACACAGCGGAAACGCTTGTAAATACCATTGCGGTGATTTAGCCTTGGGGGATCCACCTGTTCTCATACCGAACACAGAAGTTAAGCCTCTCGGCGCCTAGGGTACTTGGCGGGGCACTGCCCGGGAGAGTAAGGTATTGCCGCATCCATTAAAAACAACGGAAACAATCCGTTGTTTTTTTTTATAATAGCATACAAATAACAATTAACGACGTTTAACCACAACTAACTGCTATTAATAACTCGCTTTTACATCGTATCACGTCGACGGTAATGTATTGCGATATATTTTGTTCGTGTACGATATAATAGCATACAAACAACAATTAACGACGATTAACAATAACTAACTGTTATTAATTACTCGCTATTACATCGTATTACGCGATAAGTTTTGTAACGTGCGTTAAGTCGGTTCGTGTACGATATAATAGCATGCAAATAACAATTAACGACGCTTAACAACTATTAACTACTGCTAACTGCTATTATACAACACATCACGTTAGCGGTTAAATATTGTGGTAAATGATGTTCGTGTGTGTTATATAATAAAATAAAACTCACCAGTATGGCTGTTTGTTCCAAAAATATTTACCTATGTCCGCTTAACAATTTTCTCGTATCAGTATATATTAAAAGTGGTTCGTCACTTGTTTCAAATAAAACTGATATGGGATAAATCTGGTAGAGTGAAACTTCACGCAGACTGTTTAGCGAATAGATAATGGAGTTGCAAGTGCCATATAGTCAATAGTTATGACTGCCAAAAATTCGGCGTAAATCAATTCCGTTTCAAAGAAAGTTTTGAATTGGCACAAACAGATAGACTTATTCAACAGATTGTTTTTTGAGTGTTGCATTTGATTTGACAATTCGCTTTTAAATCTAAAATACACATAATCTTCCTTTAAGTATTTGTTACTTCAAACTTATTATATCGAATATATTTATAAATTATTTTCTTTGTCTGTTGAGATTGACAGTATAAGTTTGCGGCAGCAAAATATGCTGCGATGAGAGAACGGCATATTTTACATGTAAATACGGCTTTAAGAGTGAAAAATAAAAGGCCGTGCTTGATCGCTCATCTCCCGATAGAGTAAGGCGTTACCGTATCCGTTAAATATTTGACAACGAAGTCGATGTTTTTTTTGTAAGATTTAACAATTTTGTGCGATATAGATTTTTCAAATTGATTTATTTCCCGTTTGTGGAGCGTTGTGTTTCTTTATTGTTCTTTTTAATGTCATATAACGCAGCAATTTGCCAGACCTTAGTCTATTTTGGCATATTGAAGTTTTTTTAAAGTATTATCTAAAAATGACTTTTACGTAAAGTTTTTTCAGTTTATTTTAATATTTTACTTATATATGCTTGACCTGCATGGGGGGGGGTATGATATACTAATTACGATAATATATTATTACAAAGGAGGATGGAAATGAAAACAGCGGGTAAAGTATTTATTATCATCGGCATGATTGTAGGCTTTTGGATGATTTTGCCTCTTATTTTCGGCGGAATCACTCTTTCCAAATTAAAGACCGCAACATGTGCCGAAGACATTAAAGTTTGGGCGATTGTTGATATTTTCTTCTGCAGTTTACTCGGCGGCATTTTGTTGCTCTGCTGCAAAGACGAAGACTTTGCTTCTTAATTTGTTTCTTAAAAAGATAGGCTTTGACGATATTTGTCAAGGTCTGTTTTTTTTGTCTGCTAACTAAATAATTGATTGAAAACAGTAAGCATTTTGCTATTTGCAGTACCTGAAATTCCGCAAACCGGTTAAGCGAATTTTGCAGAGTCCGGAGGTATTCTGCCGTTCGGTACAACTTATTCAGCGGTGACGTTTATATTGTACAATTTATGCCTCTTCGGCGCGCATTTTTTAACGTACGGTATGCGTACGTAAGACGAGGAAAAACGTACGAAACTGTACCGGGCGTACTGTGAGTACGTCTTTGCGAAGTATTACATTATAACGCTTCTAAAACCGTACCGATAAATACCGTATTTAAAAATTGTTTGACATTTTATTGTGTGTGTATAATTATTGCAGCAGTGCCGCTTTAACATCGAAAGTTCAAGATAAAAAACAAATATTTGCTTTTTTAGCAAAGATGTGATAAAGTATCGCTATGTCAATTTATCTTAAACAAATTACAATAGATACGCCCCTGTATTTTTGGGCGATAGACTTGCTTTCCGTAAGTTTTCCCGTAGAGGAACGGCGCGACGGCGATTTGCAGCGGAAAATTATGGAACATCCCGATTACAGATTGATGGCAATAGCGGACGGCGATACTGCCGTGGGGGTAGCGGGCTATTTTGACGCGCCGCAATTTGTTTATTTTGAAAACTTTTGTATTCTGCCCGATAAGCGTAACGGAGGCTACGGAAGCGAAACTCTAAAATTGCTGACCGACGGTTTAAATAAACCCTTTATATTGGAAGCGGAGCCGCCCGCGGACGAACTTACACGCCGCCGCATAGCTTTTTATAAGCGCAACGGTATGAAGGAAAACCCGTATCCGCATATTCAGCCTCATTACCGCAAAGACGATCCCGATTTGCCGCTGGTAATACTTTCTTACGGTAAGGTTATCACGCAGCGTCAATACGATGAGTTTCGCCGCTATTTGGATATTAACGTTGATGTAAAAAACAATAGGCGATAGTTTAGTTAAGATAATATTAAAGAATATAATCAAAAACTCCGTTTAAACATAATGTTTTGGCGGAGTTTTACATTAAAAAAACAACGTCAATGCGACGTTGCTTATGATTATTTAAAAATGAAAAAATATTTTTATATTTATCTTTTGGCTAGAAAAACTTTTATTCGTTGACTATTTATATGCAAAGTGATAACATATACAAGTTAAGGTATGCCCGAAAGGGGAATTTTGCACTTTTTGCGCTGAAAACACCCGCTTTATGACATTTTTTTGCCATTTATTAACGTGATTTGCCGCTTAACGGTGCAGAACATAACGCAGTTTTGCAGTTGATATTGTCAAGATACCACATTGCGAAACAATTTGCAACAATTATTGCCAAATTTATTTAATTTTTTTTGAGGAGTTGTGTCAATGCCACAAGACATCAAAACCATCAAGTATGGTAACCACGAAAGAAAGACTTTTTCCAAGACGAGGGAAGTATTGCCCTTGCCTAACCTAATCGAGGTTCAAAAGTCCAGCTATCAAATGTTCCTCGATCAAGGTATCCGCGAAGTGTTTGAGGACTTTTCGCCTATCGAGGACTTTGCCGGACACTTCCGTTTGGAATTTTTGGATCACCGTTTGGACGCTACGCCTAAGTACAGTGAGGCGGAGTGCCGTTTGCGCGACGCCACATATGCCGCTCCGCTGCGTTTGACTGTACGCCTTACCAACAAAGGTACCGGCGAATTTGTCGATCAGGAAGTGTTTATGGGCGATTTCCCGCTAATGACCGAAACCGGCGGATTTATCATCAACGGCGCGGAGCGCGTTATCGTATCTCAGCTTGTACGTTCTCCCGGCGTTTACTGCGACCATATGTTGGACAAAAACGGAAAAGACGTATTTAATACTACCGCAATGCCCAGCAGGGGCGCTTGGTTGGAGTTTGAACACGACGCAAACAACAACATTTTGTACGTACATATCGACCGTAACCGTAAGCTGCCCGTAACCGTACTTTTACGCGGTATCCTGCACGACGGAGCGGACTCCAACAGCCGTACCGGAAACGAAATCGCAAAAATATTCGAGTACGACCCGATGTTGGCGTTGACGTTTATAAAGGACGATACCGCAACGGATCAGGAATCGTTAGTAGAAATTTACAAGCGTTTGCGTCCCGGCGAAATTCCCACGGAAGAATCGGTGCAAAAAACGTTAAACGATTTGCTTTTTGACGCAAAGCGTTACGATCTTGCGCGTGTGGGACGTTACAAATTTAACAAAAAGCTTGCGCTTGCTACCCGTATAGAAGGACTTACTTTGGGCGAGGACGTTGACGTTGCTTTGCTTACTTATGCAAAGTATACTCAGCTTAGCAAGGAACAGGCGGAGTCTATCGTTAAAAGCGGCGTAGTTAAATCCGTTAAAATTCTTAGCGATCACGGCATTACCGCGGACGTAGCGGTGGCAGATACCGAAGAGTTTTACTCGGCGGCGGTAGGCGGATATCTGGACGCTCAGGTTACAATTCCGTGCAAGCGTACCATTACGGCAGGTACTGTACTTAGCGAAACCGACGCTTATGATATTCAGCAAAGCGGCATTAACGAAATCCGCACTGCAACGGAAACGTGCAGCACGGTGCTTTCTGCCAATGCTTCCACAACTTTACGCGACTACGAAAAATCATTGAGCGAACACATCGGCTGCGTAGTTATGGCTCCGCAAGGCGTATTGCAAATCGGCGAAGAAACTATCGACGTTAGCGGCCGCATAATAACAGAATTACCCAAAACCACCTATGACGAGCGTAAAAACGAAGTTCTGCTTGCCGAGGTTGCGCAAATAGCCAAAGAAAACGGACTTAATATTTATAAGTCCAACGCAGCGGGAGAAATCGTTCTTGCTGAGCAGTGCCCCAAAGTTAAGGTTATAGGTAACAATACCGTTAATCCGCAAATATTTGCAATGACTTTGGATACTAACCTTGTCAATTTAGATTACAAAGCTTGCGGCTTGTACGAGGCTGTAGACGTAGACGTGTTGCGCGAAGTTCTGTCCGCAGGTTTGTCCTTAGAGGACCTTGCCGACGTATTGAAATCGCGTAAGGACGAGCTTATTTCAAAACACATCACCCGCAACGATATCATTGCTACCGTAAGCTACAACTTCGGTATGAAATACGGAATAGGTCACGCCGACGACATCGACCATTTGGGCAATCGCCGCGTGCGTTCCATAGGAGAATTGCTTCAAAATCAGTTCCGTATAGGTATATCGCGTTTGGAAAGAGTTATCCGCGAGCGTATGGCAATTCAGGAACCGGGCAAGGCAACTCCGCAAACGCTTATCAACGTACGCCCCGTATCTTCCGCTATTAAGGAATTTTTCGGTTCGTCTCAGCTGTCGCAATTTATGGATCAATCCAACCCCATTGCGGAGCTTACGCACAAACGTAAGCTGTCGGCGTTGGGACCCGGCGGATTAAACCGCGATAGAGCTACGTTCGAGGTCCGCGACGTTCACTATACTCACTACGGACGTATGTGTCCCATCGAAACGCCGGAAGGTCAAAACATCGGTCTTATCACGTCTTTGGCGGGATATGCGCGTATAAACGAATACGGCTTTATCGAAGCGCCGTACAGACGCGTAGACCGCATACATAACACGGTAACGGATAACGTAGAATATTTGTCCGCCGACGAAGAGGACAAGTATATCATCGGTCAGGCAAACGAGCCGTTGGACGAAAACGGATACTTTGCAAACGAGCGTATCACATGCCGCCGCCGTGAGGAAATTTTGGAATTTCCCCGCGACAAAGTAGATTATATCGACGTATCTCCCCGTCAGCTTATTTCGGTTGCTACAAGTCTTATTCCTTTCTTGGAAAACGACGATACCAACCGTGCGTTGATGGGCAGTAACATGCAGCGTCAGGCAGTACCCCTTATCAGTCCGGAGGCTCCAATCGTAGCAACCGGTATCGAAGCACGTATAGCTTACGACTCCGGCGTTATGATTATTGCCGAGCAGGCAGGTACGGTATTGCATGCGGCGGACAGCAAAATTATCGTTCAGGGCGATAACGGTACGCTTAAAGAGTACACTCTTAAAAAGTTTATCCGCAGTAACCAAGGTACGTGTATTAACCAAAAGATTATCGTCAAAGCGGGCGACAGAGTAGAAAAGGGACAGGTATTGGCAGACGGCCCCAGCACCGACGGCGGCGAGTTGGCTCTCGGCCGCAATATGATGATAGGCTTTATGACCTGGGAAGGTTACAACTACGAGGACGCCGTATTATTGTCCGAGCGTCTTGTTAAAGAGGACGCGTTTACTTCAATCCACATAGAGGAGTTTGAAATCGAGTGCCGCGAAACGAAACTCGGCCCCGAAGAATTTACCCGCGAAATTCCCAACGTGGGCGAAGACGCGCTTAAAGATTTGGACGAAAACGGTATTATCCGTATCGGCGCGGAAGTCCGTCCCAACGATATATTGGTCGGTAAAGTTACTCCTAAGGGCGAAACGGACGCTACCCCCGAAGAAAAATTGCTGCGTGCTATATTCTCCGAAAAAGCACGCGAGGTACGCGATACGTCTCTTAGAGTACCTAACGGCGAACAAGGTATTGTGGTTGATGTTAAAGTGTTTACGCGCGAAAATAAGGACGAACTCGACCCCGGTGTAAGCAAACTCGTGCGCGTATATATCGCTCAAAAGCGTAAAATCGGCGTTGGCGACAAAATGGCGGGACGTCACGGAAACAAGGGCGTAGTAAGCCGTATTTTGCCCGAAGAGGACATGCCCTTTATGGAAGACGGCACTCCGCTGCAAATAGTTCTTAACCCCTTGGGCGTTCCCTCGCGTATGAATATCGGTCAGGTGTTGGAAGTCCACTTGGGGCTTATATCTAAGATGTTGGGTTGGAATATCGCAACACCCGTATTCGACGGAGCAACCGAGGAGGAAATCCGCAAGTTGTTTGAGGATAACGGAATGGTTAACCCGATAACGGGCAAAGTCGACGGTAAAGTTCAGCTTTACGACGGACGTACCGGCGAACCGTTTGAAAACCGAGTAACCGTCGGTTATATGTACTATTTAAAACTTATCCACTTGGTAGACGATAAGATTCACGCACGCAGTACCGGTCCGTACAGTCTTGTTACTCAGCAGCCTTTGGGCGGTAAAGCGCAATTCGGCGGACAGCGTTTCGGCGAAATGGAAGTGTGGGCATTGGAAGCTTACGGCGCGGCAAACGTATTGCAGGAAATTTTGACTGTTAAATCCGACGACGTAGTGGGGCGCGTTAAAACTTACGAAGCAATCGTAAAGGGCGAAAATATCCCCGATCCCGGCATCCCCGAAAGCTTTAAAGTGCTTATTAAGGAATTGCAGTCGTTGGCTTTGGACGTTAAGGTACTGTCTGCCGACAATGAAGAAATTATTGTGCGCGATTCTACCGACGACGAAGCTGATTACAACGAGGTTATGCTTGCCGAACAAGAACAGCGTAAGCGCGAAATGCAAGGCTTTGACTATGACGACGAAATTTCTATCGGCGGAGCAATGGATCAGCCCGACTTTGCCGACGATGACGACGACTTTAACCTTGACAGTCTGTTTGCCGACGACGGCGAAGACGCTTTGGACGGTTTGTTCGGCGGCGGCGAAGAGGAAACGGAAAAGCTGGACTCCGACGGACTGGACAGCTTGTTGGACGCTTTAAACAGCGACGTAGACGATGACGATGATATCGACTTGTTTGACGACAACGACGATGAAGACGAAGAAGAATAAGGGAGGTAAAGTAAATGAGTAACGAATCTAAACTGACCGGACAATCCATTTCGACATTGCGCTCGAATACTTTGGCTCGTACGGGAATTATGAACGATTTCGATTCTATCCGTATAGGAATTGCTTCTCCCGAAAAAATTCGCGAGTGGTCGTACGGAGAAGTAAAGAAATCCGAAACTATAAACTACCGTACTCAAAAACCGGAAAAAGACGGATTGTTCTGCGAAAGAATATTTGGACCCGTCAAGGACTGGGAATGTCACTGCGGTAAGTATAAGCGCATACGCTACAAAGGCGTAGTGTGCGAAAAGTGCGGCGTTAAAGTAACGAAATCCAAGGTTCGCCGCGAGCGTATGGGTCATATAGAATTAGCTGCGCCCGTATCGCATATTTGGTATTTTAGGGGAACACCGTCCCGTATGGGTTTAATATTGGATATGTCTCCCAAGTATTTGGAGCAGTTGATTAACTTCCAAAGCTACGTAGTAATCGACCCGATGCAAAGCGGAATGATGTACAAGCAAATTCTTACAATGAGCGAGTACCGCGAGGCGCAATCAAAGGCGAGGGAAAACGCTAATATGAATTTCCGCGCCGGAACAGGCGCAGAAGCTGTGCGCGAACTGCTGCAAAATATCGATTTAGAAGCGGAAAGCAAAGAATTGCGCGATATTTTGGCTAAAACGAACCAAGGTGCAAAGAAAGTGCGCGCTATTAAGCGTTTGGACATTGTGGAAGCGTTTAAGAAAAGCGGTAACCGTCCCGAATGGATGATTTTGACCGTTTTGCCCGTGCTTCCTCCCGAATTGCGCGCTATGGTTCCTTTGGACGGCGGCAGATACGCAACAAGCGACCTTAACGATTTGTACCGCAGGGTTATTAACCGTAACAACCGTTTAAAGAAACTTATTGAAATCAACGCGCCGGAAATCCTTATCAACAACGAAAAGCGTATGTTGCAGGACGCTGTGGACAGTTTGTTGGATAACAGCCGCAGTAAACGTCCTCAAACGGGCGCAGGCAACCGCGAATTAAAATCTTTGTCGGGATTGCTGCGCGGTAAACAGGGGCGTTTCCGTCAAAATCTGTTGGGTAAGCGCGTAGACTATTCCGGACGTTCGGTTATCGTAGTAGGACCGGAGCTTAAATTGCATCAATGCGGTATTCCTAAAGAAATGGCTTTGGAATTATTTAAACCGTTTGTAATGAAAAAGCTGGTGGAAACAAACCAATGCTTTAACGTTAAAACCGCGCGTAAGCGCGTAGAGCGCGCCGATAATAAGGTGTGGGATATTTTGGAAGAAGTAATCAAGGACCATCCCGTAATGCTTAACCGCGCGCCCACGCTGCACCGTTTGTCCATTCAGGCGTTCGAGCCCGTGCTTATCGAGGGCAGAGCCATTAAGCTTCATCCGTTGGCATGTACGGCGTTCAATGCCGACTTCGACGGCGACCAAATGGCTGTACACGTGCCTCTTTCCATCGAGGCGCAAACCGAAGCGAGATATTTGATGCTTGCCGCAAACAATATTTTGAAGCTGAGCGACGGCAAACCCGTTATTTCGCCCACGCAGGATATGGTTTTGGGCTGCTATTACCTTACTACGGTACGTTGCGACGCGGACGAAACGAAGAAACTTATCGAGCTGTACGACGTAACGCGCAAGCAGCGTGCTTTGACGGACGGCGAACTTGAAATTTTGCGCAGAGGTCACTATTACAGCAGTTTTGACGAAGCTTATGAAGCGTATGTGACGCACGAAATCACTTTGCAAACCGTTGTAAACATCCAACTCGAGGACGGATCTAAAATTTGGACGACCGTTGGACGTATGATATTCTGTCAGGCAATTTACTACGATTACGCAGACGCTTCGGCGGAAAAAGACGATCAGTACATTAAAGACCCGGCAGCGCTTGCTCAAAAACAGTTTGAACGCCGTACGTTGGGTATTAAAATCGAATTGACAAAGGAAAATATCGGCAATCCTAAGAGCTATTTAGTCGGTAAAAAACAATTATCGCAGATAGTGGAAAAATGTTTTAGATTGCGCGGTACGACGCCTACTGCCGTTATGTTGGATAACGTAAAAGCTTTGGGATACAAGTACAGTACTATAAGCGGACTTACCACAAGCGTGTTCGATATGAATATCCCCGGCGAAAAGAAACATATTTTGGAAGACGCCGGACACCGCGTGGTGGAAATCGAAGAAGAGTACAACGAAGGTTTCCTTACCGAAAACGAGCGTTATAAGTCGGTTATCGACGTATGGAAAGACGCTGCTTCCAAAGTGGAAACGTTGGTTAAAGATGTTATGGAAGAAGACAACCCCATTTGGATGATGGCGGACTCCGGAGCGCGCGGCAGCATGAACCAGATTCGTCAGTTGTGCGGTATGCGCGGACTGATGAGTGATCCTTCGGGACGTACAATCGAATTGCCCGTTAAGGCGTGTTTCCGTGAAGGTTTGTCGGTGTTGGAATACTTTATTTCGTCGCACGGCGGACGTAAAGGTTTGGCGGATACCGCGTTAAAGACGGCAGACTCGGGATATCTTACGCGCCGTTTGGTGGACGTAGCGCAAAACGTTATCGTCCGCGAAGAGGACTGTTCGGCAGGCAGCCGTCCGCAAGGTATGTGGATAGAAGCTTTCCGCGGTTCGGGCAGGGACGAAATTATCGAAAAATTTGAAGACCGTATATTGGGTAAATACGTTATAGACGACGTTGTTAATCCGCAAACGGGCGAGCTTATTTGCCGCGGCGATACTTTGATTAACGACGACCTTGCAAAAGAAATCGTTAAAGCGGGTATCACAAAACTGTATATGAGAACGGTTTTGACTTGCCGCAGCGAACACGGCGTGTGCTGTAAGTGTTACGGTACGAATATGGCTACCGGCAAAGCGGTTAATCTCGGCGAAGCGGTAGGCGTAATAGCGGCGCAGTCCATAGGCGAACCGGGAACACAGCTTACAATGCGTACGTTCCACACCGGCGGCGTTGCTACTGCCGACGATATTACGCAAGGTTTGCCCCGCGTAGAGGAATTGTTTGAAGCCCGTAAACCCAAAGGCTGCGCGGTTATATGCGAAGTCAACGGTACGGTTTCTATCCCCGCAAATACCGATAAAAAGATTGTACGCGTAACGGACAACGTAGGTAAATCTACCGATTACGCTATTCCGTATACGTCGCGCATAAAGGTTCATAACGGCGACGTTGTAGAAAGCGGTACGCCCCTTACGGAGGGTTCCATTTACCCGCAGGATTTGCTGTCTACAAAGGGATTGCGCGCAGTGGAAGAATACCTTGTTAAGGAAGTTCAGGCTACTTACCGCACAAACGGCGTAGAAATCAACGATAAACACGTTGAGGTAATTGTGCGCCAAATGCTGCGTAAAGTACGCATCGAGGACGCGGGAACAACCGATATGCTGCCGGGCGAAGTAGTGGATATCTTTAAGTTCGAAGAGGAAAATAACAAGGCTTTGGAAAACGACGGAGTCCCCGCAACGGCAAAACGTATTTTGTTGGGTATTACAAAAGCAAGTTTGGCAACGGACAGCTTCCTGTCGGCAGCGTCCTTCCAAGAAACGTCCCGCGTTTTGACGGAAGCCGCTATCAAAAACAAGTGCGATCCGTTATACGGCTTAAAGGAAAACGTAATTATCGGCAAGATGATTTCTGCAGGTACGGGACTTGCCCGTTACAGAGAAATGGAGCTTGTGCGTAAAGCGGAATCTCCCGTTACCGACGATACGGACGAATAATCTTTATAAGTATCAAAAATAAAAAAGCAGTCAAGTTTAAACGCTTGACTGCTTTGTCATATTTTGATAAAATGTACTTTGGTGTTTTATGGCTAGTGACAAGTTAAACGTAGTTATAGGCAAAAGGCAAATTTTGCGAGAAATTAAAAAAGGCAATATCGCGGAGATTAAGATTGCGGCTGACGCCGAACAGGATTACATTTTGTCCATGATAGAAATTGCCAAGCAATACGAGGTTAAGTATCTTATTTGCGGTTCGCGCGAGGAATTTTCCGCCAAATATGCAATAGACGTGCCTACGGGCGCAATAGGTCTGTTGAAATATGTTTAAACCCACGTTTTGTATACTGTCTATCGGTTAACACTATAAATTGTTTACACACGGCGTAAGCTGTTTGTAAGAGACTCTTTTAGAGTTTCGACTGTTTACTATTGAAAGGAGGTAAAAAAATGGCAACAATCAACCAGTTGATTAAACAAGGCCGTAGAAGCGACGCGGAAAAGAGCAAATCTCCGTTGTTGGACAGCTGTCCTCAAAAGCGCGGCGTATGCTTAAACGTTACGACGACTTCTCCCAAAAAGCCTAACTCTGCTCTGAGAAAGATTGCGCGTGTACGCCGTACCAACGGTATGGAAGGTACTTGCTATATCCCCGGCGAAGGTCACAACCTTCAAGAGCACAGCGTTGTATTAATCCGCGGCGGACGTGTTAGAGACTTGCCTGGTATCCGTTATCACATTATTCGCGGTACGCTCGATACTGCAGGCGTTGCTAACCGTAAACAAGCCCGTTCTAAGTACGGCGCAAAACGTCCTAAGAAATAGACTTTGGACAAGCATTATACAGTTCAATTGGTGAATAGTCGAAGCTTAAATTTTGACTTTTCCCCGATAAGCAGTATGTCGGCGGATTATCCGCTGTAAGACAGAAGTTTCTCCGCGAAAATTCGCGTCGAGTTGGCTGTATTTGGTAAAAAACAAAATTTAACAAAAATCTAAAAGGAGGAAAACACAACATGCCCAGAAGAAGTGGTGTCCCCAAAAGGGACGTTCTACCCGATCCCGTCTACGGAAGCAAGGTTGTAACAAAGGTTATCAACCAAGTTATGTTGGACGGTAAAAAGGGTACTGCTCAGGAAATTGTTTACGGCGCGTTTGACGAAATTCAAAAGCGTACGGGACAAGATCCTATGGAAGTGTTCAACAAGGCAATTAACAACCTTATGCCCATGCTGGAATGTAAAGCAAGACGCGTAGGCGGCGCAAACTATCAAGTACCTATGGAGGTAAGACCCGAAAGACGTCAAACCTTAGCTATTAGATGGTTGATTATGTTTGCACGCAAGCGCAGCGACAGATATATGTATCTGCGTTTGGCTAACGAATTGCTTGACGCCTGCAACGAGCAAGGCGGCGCTTTCAAGAGAAAGGAAGAAATGCACAGATCTGCCGAAGCAAACAAAGCGTTTGCACATTTCAGGTGGTAATCTGTATTGATTGGAGAGAGAGAATATGGCACGTATTTATCCCCTGCAAAATGTCCGTAATATAGGTATTATGGCACACATCGACGCGGGTAAAACAACAACAAGCGAAAGAATATTGTTCTTTTCCGGTAAAACCCGTAAAATAGGCGAAACGCACGAAGGTACGGCGGTAATGGACAGTATGGCGCAAGAGCAGGAACGCGGTATTACAATCGCGTCCGCAGCTACTACGGTACACTGGGTTAGTAATTACGATAAGGTAGATTACCGTATCAACCTTATCGATACGCCGGGACACGTTGACTTCACGGTAGAAGTCGAGCGTTCTCTGCGCGTTTTGGACGGAGCGGTAGCGGTATTTTGCGCAAAGGGCGGCGTAGAACCGCAAAGCGAAACAGTTTGGCATCAGGCGTCTAAGTATAACGTTCCCCGTATTGCATTCGTTAATAAAATGGATATAAACGGAGCAAACTTCTACAACGTTGTCAATATGATGCGCGAACGTCTTAAAGCGAACGCTTTACCTATCCAACTGCCTATCGGCAAAG
Organism: uncultured Christensenellaceae bacterium; assembly: GCA_910587795.1. Lineage (GTDB taxonomy): Bacteria > Bacillota > Clostridia > Christensenellales > CAG-314 > Fimimonas. Next base: position 145,094 of record CAJUNH010000003.1, on the reverse strand, counting down.
AGGAAACTTTCCGCGGTTTGGTAGACGTAATTACAAAGCGCGCTTACATTTATAACGATCCTAAGGGAATTGTTATAGACGAAGAAGACGTACCCGCAGATATGATAGACGAAGTAAATAAGGCGCACGACGAACTTGTGGAATTTGTAGCAGGTACGGACGACGAATTGATGGAAAAGTTCTTTGCCGAAGGCGATTTAAGCGAAGCGGAAATCAAAAAGGCGCTGCGTAAAGCGGTTATCGAGCTTAAAGTTAACCCCGTATTATGCGGAACGGCTTACAAAAACAAGGGCGTTCAAAAATTATTGGACGCAGTTTGCGATTATTTGCCCAGTCCCGTGGATATCGACCACGTTGTGGGATTTGACGTACACGACGAGGAAAAGAAGATTGTCCGCAAAACGGACGATAACGAACCTTTCTGCGGTTTGGCGTTTAAAATCGTAGCCGACCCGTTTGTAGGTAAACTGGCTTATTGCCGCGTTTACAGCGGTAAATTGCAGGCAGGCAGCTATGTTTACAACTCTACAAAGGGCAAGCGCGAGCGTATCACAAAGGTTTTGCAGATGCACGCGGCTCAGCGTGAGGAAATCGACGAAACGTACGCGGGCGAAATAGTGGCGTTGGTAGGCTTGAAAGATACCACCACAGGCGATACGCTGTGCGACGAAAAGAACCAAATCGTACTAGACAGTATGGTTTTCCCCGAACCGGTTATTAAGGTTGCAATAGAACCTAAAACTAAGGCGGGACAGGAAAAAATGACTTTGGCGCTTATTAAGCTTGCCGAAGAAGACCCGACGTTTAAGACCTACACCGATAAGGAAACGGGACAGACGATTATTGCCGGTATGGGCGAATTGCACTTGGAAATTATCGTTGACCGCTTGCTTCGCGAGTTTAAGGTTGAAGCAAACGTAGGACAGCCGCAAGTATCTTATCGCGAAACTATTCGTAAAGCGGTAGAAGCGGAAGGCAAATACGTACGTCAATCGGGCGGTAAAGGTCAGTACGGACATTGTAAAATTAAGATGGAACCGTTGGAAGCGGGCAAAGGATACGAATTTGTCGATGCAACGGTGGGCGGCAGTATTCCTAAGGAATATATCCAGCCTGTCAATAACGGTATAGTCGAAGCGTCCAAAACAGGACCTTTGGCAGGTTACGAAATGGTTGACTTTAAAGTTACCGTTTATGACGGAAGTTTCCATGCGGTAGACAGCTCGGAAATGGCATTTAAAATCGCAGGTTCGTTGGCGTTTAAAAATGCCGCCGCCAAAGCGGAGCCCGTATTGCTGGAACCGATGATGAAAGTAGAAATTACTATGCCCGAAGAATATTTGGGCGACGTTATGGGCAACGTATCTTCACGCCGCGGTAACGTTGCGGGAATAGAGCTGCGCAACGGCGTACAAGTTGTAAACGCGTTTATTCCCTTAGCGGAAATGTTCGGTTATGCAACCGACCTTCGCAGCCGTACGCAAGGCAGAGGCAACTACTCTATGCAATTCGACCACTTTGCCGAAGTTCCAAAGGCAATACGCGAAAAAATTGCTAAGGAAAGCGCTGCAAAATAACAGTTTTGGTAAAATATTTCTGTAAAAGTGTAGACCAAAACAAAAAAATAAGATATAATACACATATCGAACTAATTATAAAACAAAATTACCATTAACAAATTTCAGGAGGAATCACAACAATGGCAAAAGCAAAATTTGACAGAAGCAAACCGCACGTCAATATTGGTACCATCGGTCACGTAGACCACGGTAAGACAACCTTGACAGCAGCTATCACGATGGTTATGGCTCTTCAAGGCAAAGCAGAAATCATGAAATACGACGAAATCGACAAGGCTCCCGAAGAAAGAGCTCGCGGTATTACGATTAACACCGCGCACGTTGAATATCAAACAGAAAAGCGTCACTACGCTCACGTAGACTGCCCCGGCCACGCCGACTATGTTAAAAACATGATCACAGGCGCAGCTCAAATGGACGGCGCAATTTTGGTTGTTTCCGCAGCAGACGGTCCGATGCCTCAAACTCGCGAACACATTCTTCTCGCCCGTCAGGTTGGCGTTCCCTACATCGTAGTATTTATGAACAAGACAGACTTGGTAGACGACGAAGAATTGCTTGAACTCGTTGAAATGGAAGTAAGAGAACTGCTTTCCAAGTACGAATTCCCCGGCGACGATCTTCCCATCGTTAAGGGCTCCGCTAAAAAGGCTATGGACGCTGCGGTAGGGGGCAATACCAACCTTGCAGACCCCGTTTTTAAGCCTATTTTGGACTTGATGGACGCTGTTGACGCTTACATCCCCACACCCGAACGTGCTACGGATAAGCCTTTCTTGATGCCCGTAGAAGACGTATTTACAATCACAGGCCGCGGTACTGTTGCTACGGGCAGAGTAGAGCGCGGTTCCATTAAACCCAGCGATCCCGTAGAAATCGTAGGTATTAAGGAAGAAGTTAAGACTTCCGTTGTTACAGGCGTAGAAATGTTCCGTAAACTTTTGGACGAAGCGTTTGCCGGCGACAACGTAGGTTTGTTGCTTCGCGGCGTAGACCGTAAAGAAATCGAACGCGGACAAGTTGTTGCTAAGCCCAAATCGGTTACTCCCCACAAAGATTTCGAAGGTCAAGTATACGTACTTACTAAGGAAGAAGGCGGACGCCACAGCCCGTTCTTCAAGGGATACCGTCCTCAATTCTATTTCCGTACAACGGACGTTACAGGCTCCATCGAGCTTGACCCCGGCGTAGAAATGGTAATGCCCGGCGACCACACCCACATCAAAGTATCTTTGATTACACCCATCGCTATGGAAGACGGACTTCGTTTCGCTATCCGTGAAGGCGGCCACACGGTTGGTTCGGGCGTTGTATCCAAGATCCTCGCTTAATTAACTTACAATTAATAAAAATGCAGTCGAATTATCGACTGCATTTTTTGATGTTTAAATAAAACTGGCGGATAATGTGATTGATTAACGTATGTTTTTAATAATTAATAACAACGCTAATATGTAATAGATTTAAGCCGAATAGGTTAGGAAATAACCGCAGTATAAGCTGCAAAATCTATCGTTTAATTGTGTTAGTATAAATTAAATAATATGTAAATAAAAATAATATTTATAACATAAAGTACGGCGTTTTCTTTAACAGAAAACGCCGTATTTATTTATTTATTCTATTAAACCTTGTAAGCAAAGTTTCTAAATTAGGTCTTTTGCTTAACCGTTACTTAGCTGTTTATTATTTTAAAATTTACAGCTTCGTCCTGCCGAGAACAAAATCAACGGAGCAATCCAGCGCCTTAGCAATTTTAATAATATTGTAAAGCGAAGGCTTCTTAGTCCCGGACTTCCAATAACCCATAAGCGAGTGAGATATTTTCGTCATCTTTTCCAATTTGTATTGAGAAATACCGCATTCTTGCAGCAGTAAAGGAAATCTATCTTTAAAAGCAGGACATGGCGGAAAGTTACAGGAATAATTAACGTCTTCCAAACCCAGTAAAAAGTCGGTAGTGCACCTAAAATAATCTGCAATTAAAACGGTCATGCTAACGCTCGGCATACGGTTAGCCTGCAGATATCTGTAAATAGTATTTCTACCGCATCCCAACTTATCTGCAAGAGTCAACCCGTTATCTGCTGAATCGACCATAAAATCCCCAAGTCTTTCGGCAAATTTCGACAAAATCATACAATATCTCCTTAATTTCTACAAATTATTATGGTCTACGACGGGTAAAAAATCTTGTAATTACCCAACAGAGAGCGTATAATATATATATAGTAAAAAAAGGAGGGCAAAAAAAATGATAAAACCGAAAATACATTTAGTAACAACCGAGAGCGAAAGCATGCAAGGAGTAGTAAATACAATAAATGCATACGATTTATTATTAGATATAAAGGCGTTGGTAAGCGAGTATTATATAGCAACGTTCAGCCAAGAAAAGGACTGGTTAAAAATAAGCTTTAATAACGGGCAGAAATTCAAGATAGAGATAAAAGAGATGGAATAGGAATAAAATAATAATAAAACAAAGAAAGGAAAAGAAAAAAGCAGATATTTGTGTTTTTTTGGTATTTTTGTGGTTTTTTGACGAAAAATAACTACACTGCCTTATTAATCTTAAAAACGACGGTATTTTAGACTGTTTTACATCTATAATATCGCTGAGATTATAGTATAAAATAAAATTAGCTAAATTTGCAAATAAAAAATAAATTTTCGGTAAAAATAAATAAATCCTGCCGATTATACGGTTTTAAAGCCGATAAAAATATTTCCGTTTAACGTAACAACACGATAGCCTGTAAACGGTACGATAGTATATTTTAGTTTTTTTATATTCAGCCGTGTATAATTCTATAAAAAATAATAAAAAATTTAACAAAAGCCGAGTATATAGGTAACATTAACAAAAATAAAGTTGGTTATGTATTAGGTAGTAGGATCTGTTAAATGTTTTATTTGATTTTTTGTCGAAGTAATATTTGTGTTTCAATTCAATTATTTAATAAAGGCAATCCGTCCCGACTGCCATTATTCAGTACAGCAAATTGCAAAAAACGCAGTTTGCCGTTTTATAAACAATTGTTTTAGATACTTGTGCAAGATATTTAGTAGTCTTTCAAGCCGACAATATAATCTATTGACACGTCAAAAAATTTGGCCAGAGCTATCAAGTTAGACATAGTAGGTTCACGTAAATTATTTTCCCACATGCTGACAATTCCGCTGCTAACTTTAATCGCCTTTGCTAATGCAATTTGTCCTATTTGTTTTTCAGCGCGCAATTCTTTTAGTCTTTCTCCGAAGGTTGTAATCATATTCTATATTTTCTCACTAAAATGAGATTATATGCTTGACTTCTCACAATAGTGAGAATATAATATGCTTGTAATACAAAGGAGGAAAATACATGGATATTAAACTGGCCTCGGATGAAATGGTGGTAAAGGAGTGGGATTATGCTATAGAAAAAGCTAATAATTCGGCACATGTTTTGTTGGTTACTAACAAAAGAGTGGTGGCGGCACATACGACTGGTAAAAGTTTCCGTCATATTGAAATTGCAATAGGCGATATTGCAAGTGTAGAAATGAGCTGCGCAAAAAGCAATGGCAGTACATTGGGAATATTCTTTTTATTTTTTGGCATATTAATGATTATAGGAGCGCTTATTCACTATATTTTTGCGATAGTCGGCGCTCTGATGATTATAGTCGGTATTTTACTGATGTTATTAATAAAAAAGACAAATTTAGTAGTTGAAATATATTATAAATCTAAAATGGAACTGGTTTTAAGTTTAGCGGCAAATTCCTTTTCACGTAAAACAAGAAAGAGAAGCAAATCCGTAAAAGTAAAAGTAAACAGAGAAGTTGCCGAAGATATTATAAACACTTTGGGCGCAATATTGTTATGTAAATAAATTGATAAGTTAATAAATATTAATCTAAACTAATTTTCAATACAAGAAATGATTGTGTGTAAAATAAAACGCAGAGATTTTTTATGTCTCCGCGTTCTATTTTAGCGTCTTAATAATATTAAGCCGAGTAATTGTTCCGTATCCCCTTAATAGCGTATTATATTACTTATTACTTAAAGGCAAACTTACAAGCGGCATAATCTGTCCCAAGGTGTATACTTCGTACTTGTCGTAGTCTTTGGCAAGTATTACTTCAAAATCCATTGCGCAAAACTCCGTCATTACCTGACGGCACACGCCGCAGGGCGGGCAGTAGTCCCCCTTACCTATGGGCGTATTTTCGTCGTTGCCTACAATTGCAATTGCCGTAAAATTGCGTTCGCCTTCGCTTACCGCCTTAAAAAATGCCGTGCGTTCGGCACAGTTTGTGGGCGAAAACGTAGAACTCTCTATATTGCAGCCGCGGTATATCTTCCCCTCCTTGGTAAGCAGTGCTGCGCCTACTTTCCAGTGAGAATAAGGCACGTAAGCCATTTTTTGCGCTTCGTAAGCTTCTTTAACAAGTAATTTATAATCTGTCATGGTTGTAGCTCCTTGTTTTATGCTTTGATAGCATAAATAATTTTTTTTTGCCGTCCGCAAATAATTACCGTGTAGCATTTTGCCCTTGCTTGTTTTATGAGCAAATCGTTAATAGTAAACAAATTAAATCGCAAAATATATCGCAATAAATAAAGTTGCTTCTTATTTTTAACGTTATTTGCAATAATGGTTGCGGTGGATAAATATAATATTACATATTTTTTTCTTTGTCAATACAAATAATTTAATTTGTTTTATTTTTTAAGCAATCGGTAGTATGGCGGACAAACGGTTTGTTAATAAATTGTACGGCTGTATGCAGGCATAACGTAATGCTGCCGTGTATCCCGCGCCTGAACTAATAAACGTATAATAGAATGCCGAATAAAAAAGACGGGGAAATTATTCCTCGTCGTCAATATATTCTTCATCGGGAAGTTTGCCGTATTCGTCCTCGATGATTTCCATATCCTTCTTTTTGCGTTTTTTGCGTTTGTGCTGCTCCTTTGCGTACGCAAGTATTTCGTTTGCGTCGGCGTCGTCTAAAAAGTTTATTTCCTGTACGCCGTCAAACCGTGTTATAAACAGCGAAGATAAGTGAGTGGATTTAACAACCGCGTAGTCGAAGTCGTCAAAAAAGTTTAAGGATTTATCGGCGCTTCTAGGGCGGACTTTGTCGTCTGCGGTAATTTTAATTCCGCACCAATCGTAAGCGCTCCAAATCGGACTTGCAAACCGACGCTTGCCTGTAAAATCCGTTTTTCGCCAAAACAAACCGTGCCACATTATCCAAATGCCTTCGTTTGTTACCGCAACGTATTTTGCGTATTTCCAAAACCACAATTCTAACGTAATTTTACACAAGTAACTAAAAACAAATATTCCAAATAAAGTCCACTTAATATACGTTGCAAACTCATCTTTGTCGTTTGGGGTAAATATGCAAAGTAAAAGTAAGGCGATACTCCCTAAAAACAATCCTACGGTTTGGTGATTTATAAATGCGCTGCGTACGTATCCGCGGAATTTTTTAGTGTATATCTTACAGTAAGTTTCTTCGCTGCGGCTTGTTTGGTTTCTTAGTTGTAAACACGGTTTATCGTTTTCGTTCATATTGCTCCTAACTTGCAGCGGCGGCAGTAGCTTAACCGCTGCATAAAGGCGATTAATTTTTTATAAAAGCGGTTGTATAATTATATCGTACACTAAGAATACTTACAAAAATAATGACTTTTATGCGTTATACGATATAAATATATCCTGCGGAGTTCCGTTTAACCCGATTATTACTTAAATATATCGTAAAATATATACGCTAAATCAAATAAATAATTGTTTAGCCTTTTACGATGTAATTAAGAGTATTTAGATCCCGTTAAACTTAGTTAATTGCTTAATTATATCATAGTGCAAATACGTATGTCAATTATTACAATTTTGGGTGTGCGCGTTTTATATGTTGTATTGTATAATTAAGCAATCAACCGAGTCTAATTGGATTGATCCGGTTTTAATAACATCGTAAAACGCTCGTCCGGGTTTTACCGGAACTAACGTCGTTGTTTTGCGATATAATTAAAGACGATAAAATTTAATTGTCAAAAACATATATTTTGGCGTTAAATAGTCTTAAATCGGTTGACGGTATAAGTTATTTATGTTATTATTATCTAGCACTTCAGTATGGGGTGTAATTTTTTGCGTGCGAAATTGTTTTTTTATAACGGTTTCTGCATCAAAAACACAGGAGATTTGATACTATGGCTGCGAAAAAAGGTAATAGAGTCAAGGTTGTACTTGCTTGCACCGAATGCAAACAACGTAACTACGACACTTACAAAAACGGCAAAACAACAACTGACAGACTGGAATTCCACAAGTATTGTAGATTTTGTAAAAAACACACTGTCCACAAGGAATCGAAGTAAGGAGGATTGTTATGGCAGCGCAACAAAAGGCAAAAAGACCCAACTTCTTTAAACGTTTGGGCGCGTTCTTTGTAAAGAGCTGGTCGGAACTTAAAAAAGTTACTTGGCCCAACTTTAAAACCGTACTTAAAAATACAGGTATAGTTTTGCTTGTTGTTTTGTTCTTTGCGTTGATTATCCTCGGTGCGGATTCGTTATTTGCATGGTTGTTATCGCTTATCAGCACAAAAGGCTAAGATTGGAGCATAGACGAAAATTATGAGCAAACAAAGCACAACTGCTAGGTGGTATATCCTGCATACGTATTCCGGCTACGAAAGCTTGGTAAAAAAAAGCATCGAGCAAATTGTTGAAAACGGCAATTTGCAAGATGTAATTTTGGATGTAAAAATTCCTACCGAGACGCTTATAGAGGATAAAAACGGCAAAAAGAAAGCATACGAAGCTAAGGTTATGCCCGGATACGTGTTTATAAAACTGGTGTATTCCAATCAAATGTGGTTTACGCTTACAAACACCAGAGGCGTTACGGGTTTTGTAGGACCCAACGGTAAAGCTTGGCCCTTGGAAGAGGACGAAGTAAAGCGTTTGGGACTTGAAGACCGCGTTGCGGACTTTACGATGGTAGTGGGCGATAACGTTACGGTTGTAACCGGTCCGTTTGAAGGAATGGTGGGCGTAATTAAGGAAATCGACCTTGTCCGTCAAAAGGCGCAAGTAGTGCTTAATATGTTCGGCAGAGAAACGTCTGTCGATATGGACTTTATCCAAATAGAAAAACTCAATAATCCTACCGTTACTGTGGTAGAGGATTAGTTGTGTTATACGGCGTTGTGCGTTGCGCCTAATCACGCATAAATGGGAGAAAGGGTTAAAATACAACAACAGACCGACCCTTTCGCTAATACCACGAATAGGAGGAAATCATGGCAAAGAAAGTCACCGCGGTAGTTAAACTTCAACTTCCCGCAGGAAAAGCCACTCCGGCTCCCCCGGTAGGTTCGGCTTTAGGTCCTCACGGAATTAACATTCCTGCGTTTACAAAGGATTTTAACGCAAGGACCGCTGATAAAGCGGGTCTTATAATACCCGTAATCGTAACAATTTATCAAGATCACAGCTTTACGTTTATTTTAAAGACGCCCCCCGCACCCGTGCTTATTAAGAAGGCATGCGGTATCGAAAGCGGCAGCGCAACCCCTAACAGAACTAAAGTTGCTAAGATTACACACGCGCAAATCGAGGAGATTGCAAAGCTGAAGATGGTTGACCTTAACGCCGCTTCGTTGGAATCTGCTTGCTCGATGATTGCAGGTACTGCTCGCAGTATGGGCATTGTTGTTGAAGGTTAAGGAGGCGTCGCACAATGGGAAAGAAATATGTTGATGCTTTGAAAAAAATCGACAAAACAAAGCAATATGATATGGGCGAAGCCATACAAGTGGCTTTGGATACCGCATCCGCAAAATTTGACGAAACATTGGAACTTCACGTAAAACTGGGCGTAGACAGCCGTAAAGCAGACCAACAGGTCCGCGGCGTGGTAGTATTGCCTAACGGTACAGGTAAAACCGTACGCGTATTGGTAATTGCTAAGGGTGCAAAGGCTGACGAAGCAACCGCGGCAGGCGCAGAATACGTAGGCGCGGAAGAATACATCGAAAAGATGCAGAAAGAAAACTGGTTCGACTTTGACGTGTTGGTAACAACTCCCGATATGATGGGTCTTGTAGGCCGTATGGGTAAAGTTTTGGGACCTAAGGGTTTAATGCCCAACCCGAAAAGCGGTACGGTTACTATGGATATTGCAAAGACGCTGCACGATATTAAAGCAGGTAAAGTAGAATACCGTTTGGACAAGCAATCGATTGTTCACGTTATATTCGGTAAAAAGTCTTTCGGTAAGGACAAGCTTTTGGAAAATGCAACCGTTATTATGGATGCGTTAATCAAGGCTAAACCCGCCGCTGCTAAGGGTACGTACCTTAAATCCGTTGCCATCGCTACAACGATGGGTCCCGGCATTAAAGTATCGTATAAATAAGCTTTTGTTTGCGTAGGCGGAATTTAAAAGCTGAGCAATTAAAAAATATAAGCGGTAACTAATTAGATAAAGAACTGTTAGCCGATTGTATTTTTACAAAACGCGGCGTATTTGTTTAAAATCTCCGTCATCTAACTTAAATATTAACAATCCTTTAAAACCGTTCCAAAGACAGCAAGTAACAGTAAATCTTGCCGAGGTACAACTGAGGTTTTTCTACCCTTGTACCCATATTATGCGGTGCAAGGGTTTTTAATTAAAAATATTAAAAGGAGGAAAACAGATTATGGAACACGAACGTCATCACGGACATTTAAGCCCCTCGCAGGCGGCTAAGAGAGAAGCCGTCGAGCAAATCAAGGAACAAATCCAAAACAGTCAATCGTTTGTTATAATCGATTACAAAGGCTTGACAGTGGCACAAGACACCGAATTCCGCGCCGAGTTTAGAAAAAACGGCGTTGAGTACAAGGTACTTAAAAACACTCTTTTCCGTAAAGCGCTTAACGAACTTGGCTACACCGAATTTGACGAAGCGTTGAACGGTCCCAGCGCTTTTGCCTTTGGTACAACCGACGCGGTTGCTCCCGCAAAAGTGGCGGCAGAGGGTATCTCTAAGTATAAGGCAATGAAAATCAAGTGCGGTATGTTCGATAAACAATTTGCCGACGCGTCGATGTGCGATGCTATGAGCAAAGTGCCCGGCCGCGAAGTATTGCTCGGTATGTTGGTATCGGTATTGTCTGCGCCCATGCGCGGTTTGGCTGTTGCTTTGAATGCAATTGCCGAAAAAGCGGAGTAATTTAATATTACCGCCGCAAAAAGTAAGTCCGCTTAAAGGACAACATTAAATTAAAATATTATAGGAGATAACATTACAATGGATACGAAAAAATTTATTGAAGAGATCAAAGCTCTTTCCGTATTGGAACTTAACGAACTTGTACACGCTATCGAAGAAGAATTCGGCGTGTCCGCAGCAGCTCCCGTTGCAGTAGCAGGCGGTGCAGTAGCAGCAGCTCCCGCAGCAGAAGAAAAGACAGAATTCGACGTAGTTTTGAAGGCTATCGGCGGCAACAAAATCGCCGTTATCAAGGCAGTACGCGAACTTACGGGTCTTGGTCTTGTAGAAGCTAAAAACCTTGTTGAAAGCGCTCCCGCTACAATTAAGGAAGCTCAACCTAAGGAAACTGCCGAAGGTATGGTTAAAACTCTTACCGAAGCAGGCGCAGAAGCTGAAATTAAGTAATTTAACTTTTCAAATAAGGAGTCAAAACCCCTTCCGTTATATACGGGAGGGGTTTTGCTGTATAAGAAAACCCCGCGATAGTCGCGGGGTTCAAAAAAGGTTCAACCGATGAGGCTGACATAAAAACTCCGTTAGTTTATCCGTACTATTGTTTGTGTGGCTAAGCGTTTGTTTTTTATTCCACAATAACGGTAACGGCGGTGGAAATTTCGGCGTACATTTTAACGGTAACGGGATATTCGCCGACAACGCGGATAGGATCTTTTAATACGATTTGCTTTTTATCTACTTTAAAGCCCAACTTTATAAGTTCCTCTGCGATTTCTTTATTAGTTATGCTTCCGTACATCTTTCCCTGACTGCCCTTGCTTGCGGTAATTCGTATTACCTGTCCTTTAAGCCGTTTAGCGTCGTCCATTGCTTTTTGCTTTTCTTCCGCCTTTTGTCGTTCAATCGCCTTGTTTTTAATTGCTACCGAGTTTATTGTATCTGCGGTGGCAACAACGCCCAAGCCCTTTTTAATCAAAAAGTTGTTTGCATATCCGTCGCTGGCGTTGATAATTTCGCCTTTTTTTCCTTGTCCTTTAACGTCTTGTAACAGTAAAATTTTCATAATATAATCTCCTGCGTGAGCATTGGGCTTCGTCTGTTGACTTTTGCATTGTGTTCCAAAAGTAATTTACAAAACAAAACCGTACTGCATTTTAAGTATAGCTTATCTTCGGTTTTAAGTCAAGACATTGCGTATTTTTTTAAAATACTATGGTAAAACTATTAGTACTAAATAAAATAAAAGGAGACTTTAAATGAAAAACAATCAAACCATTTTGTGCGACGTACAGGCTTGCAAACACCACAACGGCGACAAGTGCTGCTGCAAACTTTCCCAAATTACCGTAACCCCCTGCGACGACTGCGAAACAGCGCATTATTGCGGCAATTATTCTCCCAAAAACAATATTTAAAAAGTTTGGCGGTCGTACAGCCGTGCAATATTAAACCGTATATTTGTTTATGGGTTTATTAAAGTTGTAAAAAACGTCATGTGTTTTTAAGCGACGCTTAATTCAAAATGTTTTTAACCGGCAGTACTTACGTATTGCCGCCGCGTTATACGTGACGTATTGATGATTTAAAAAAACTTTAAATAGTTATAAAAGTGAAATATTGCATATATTTAGCAGCCGTGTATTTGCTTGACACGTAACCGACAAAAATATACAATTAATATATTGTAAACACTGTTTGACGTTGTGCCGCTAATTACGGCAAGAATGTCAATTATCCGTGAAAGTAATTTATATTGTCGTATTTTGGGGGAAATATGCTCAATCAAATTCATGGCTCAATCAAAATCTTTGCAGGTAATTCCAGTCAAAAATTAGCAAGAGCTATATGCAATCAACTGGACTTGGATTTGGGCAAGTTGGCGGTAGGAAAGTTTTCCGATGGAGAAACTTCGGTAAATCTGCACGAATCGGTACGCGGATGCGACGTATTTATAATCCAGTCTACAAATACTCCTGTAAACGATAACTTGATGGAATTGCTTTTGATAATCGACGCGTGCAAACGTTCTTCGGCTGGACGTATTACAGCGGTTATGCCGTATTTCGGTTATGCGCGTCAGGACCGTAAGGCAAACCCGCGCGACCCGATTTCCGCAAAGCTTGTAGCGGACATTTTGCAGACTGCGGGCGCAAACAGAGTGCTTACGATGGATTTGCACAGCAGTCAGTTGCAAGGCTTTTTTAACATACCCGTAGATAACCTTATGGGTATGCCGGTTTTGGTTAAATATTTTAAAAAGGTGGGCGTGCCCGATAATATGACCATCGTCAGCCCCGATACTGGCAGCGTTGTACGCAGCAGGGCAATGGCAAGCAGGTTTGACGCGCCCCTTGCAATTATCGACAAACGCCGCCCCCGTGCAAACGTTATGGAAGTGATGAATATCGTCGGCGACGTAAAAGGACGTACGTGCCTGATGTTGGACGATATGATAGATACGGCAGGCACTATCTGTCAAGGTGCGCAAGCGCTTGCAGATAACGGCGCAAGCGCGGTTATAGCTTGCTGTACGCACGCTGTTTTGTCGGGGCCTGCAATAAAACGTTTGGAGGACAGTCCGTTGTCTAAAATAATAGTTTTGGACACAATAGATTTATCCGCCGAAAAGCGTATAGGTAAAATAGAAGTTGTTTCTATTGCCGATTTGTTTGCCGAAGCAATAGAACGCGTATATACGGACTTGCCGTTTTCTAAGCTTTACGAATAAGCGTATTCGATTTGATTTAAAACTTAATAGCTCGGTTGTTAAGACGGACGGAAATATACGTTCGTCTTTTTTTTGTGGTATTTTTTGATTTTATTGTGTCAATAATTTTTTTATTATGAAACGACTGATTGTTGTAACCTTATTAGTTGCGGTAGTTTTTGGCGCAATGCTGTACTTTATGCCGCAATCTATATATAGCGAAATTCTTTGCTACGCAGACGACGCAAAAGTAACGGTATATTGCCGTAGTACACTGTGCAGCGCTGTAAATACAGGTTTGGGTTATATGGTAAACTGTACCATTGCCAACTGTTACGAAACTTTGCGAAATTGCCGTGATGTGGACGGATTAAGCGTATGTTTTAATGGAAACGAACAGGACGCGGAATTTGTAATATCAAGGTTAAACGCGCAGATAATTTCCGTACAGCAATTAGACGGTTTGTACGTGGCATGTTTATACAGTCCGCGTTTAAGGGGCGGTATTGTTATCGACGGTAAGCTTGTTAACGTGCAAATTGCATTATCAGGCGGCACTGTAACGGTAGGATACCCGCTGATATTAGGCGAATATTAATAAAAATATTTTGAGATACCGTATAAAAATTTAAACGCTTGTCAACAATTTCAACAAACAATCAACGGAGGCAATAAATGAATACAACAAAAAAGACCAACAAATTTACAAGATTTTTGCGAAATAATGCCGCATTGCTTATACTGATACTTTGCATACTTGCAATAGCCACGGTAGTGCTTGCAGTGACGCTTACTCGCCCGAATACAGATACGCCTGTTATCCCCGATAATCCCGTCGTAGGCGATCCCGACGATAAAGATCCCGATAATAACAAGCCCGATATCAAGGATAAAATCAAGGTGTACTTTACTTCTCCCATTGCTTATACTTCGGTAGGTATGGAATATACCGACGGTAAAGATTTACTGTTTGTGTTTAACTCCACAATGAACGAATGGGCGTCTCACAAGGCGGTAGACCTTGTTGCTGCGGACGGTACTGCCGTAAACGCAATGTACGACGGTACGGTAATAGACGTTACGGAGACGTTCGGTATGGGACAAATCGTTACGGTAGACCACGGCGACAACGTTGTTGCAAAATACGCATCGCTTTCGGACGTGCAGGTTGTTAAAGGGCAAACCGTCTCTAAGGGAGACAAGCTTGGTTCGGCTTCGACAACGGCTTCTAATGAATTTATGGACGGAGCGCACCTTCACTTAGAAGTGTCTAAAAACGGCACAAGCGTAGACCCTATGCCTTATATCAAGGGCGAAATATTTAGAGAAGTAGAAGCGGACTAATATTAGTAACGTTTCGTTTGATACAAAAAAACCTTTCTTTTGCGGAAAGGTTTTTTTTGCTTTTGCAGGTCCTTGAAAAAAGGATTTTACAAAATAGTATTCCAGTCAACAAAACATTGCAATAACCCGTGTTTGCGCAGAGTTAAAATGGCTGTATGGATGTGTACATCGAGTACGTAATACTGGACAACCTCACGATAGACGTATTGCTGTTGTGGTTGGCGGCAATAACGTTAAAATTACCGTATAAGCGTTGGCGTATATTTTTGGGCGGCGCCGTCGGGACTTTGTGCGCTGTTTTAAGCGTATTTGTAAGCGGTTGGACAGTTTACCTTGTCAAGGCTTTTTGTCTTGTTATAATGTGTATTACGGCTTGCGGAGCAGGCAAAAAACTTTTGTGGTATATTTTGCTGGTTTGTGCGTATACCTTTGTATTAGGGGGCGCGATAATTGCCGTTTTTCACTTTTTTAAGGTAGATTACGTAACGGAAAACGGCGAGTTTTACAGTTTAAACGTTCCTCTGTTTGTGTATGTTCTGGCGGCGTTTTTAGCGGCGTTTTTGTGCTATTCCATAGCGGTTTACGTCAAGCAAACAAAAAAAATCGCTCCGTTTTTAACAAAGGCGAAAATCTTTTTCAACGAAACGGCAGCCGACGTTTCCGCATTTTGCGACAGCGGAAACACATTGACGTTTAACGGTATTCCCGTGTGTTTCGTTACAAAAAAATTTAAAGGTTTTACCGATTACTTTGCAGAACAGACTTTGCATGGCAACATTACAAAAATAGAAGTGACAACCGTTGTTGGTACGCAGTTTGTTTCAGCCGTTCTTGCAAGCGTGCAGGCATGCGGCAAACGAATGCAAACCTACATTGCTTTACCCGCCGACAAATGCAATACGCCGTATAATTTGATATTATCCAATTTATTTATGGAAGAAACTACGGCAACGGTAGCCGAACGGTAAAAAAACGCAAGCGAAAATTTTGCAGGAGGAACATTGATATGAAAATGCTGGAAATGTTAAAAAAATTACTCAGCCGTATGTCGTTGTCGCAGCAGGCGGTACATTATTTGTGCGGAGCGGAAGCGCTGCCGCACCCGTTGACTGCCGAGGAAGAAACGGCTTTGCTTTGCGCCGTTGCCGAAGGAGATAATTCGGCAAAGGACAAGTTGGTGGAGCACAATTTGCGGCTGGTAGTTTTTCTTGCTAAAAAATTTGAAAGCAGCGGTATAGATATGGAAGATTTGGTTTCCGTAGGCACAATAGGACTGATTAAAGCGATTAACAGTTTTAAAGCGGATAAACAAATAAAGCTTGCTACGTACGCAAGCCGTTGTATCGAAAACGAAATTTTGATGTATCTGCGTAAATTATCCAAACGCAAGGCGGAGGTGAGCCTTGACGAACCGTTAAACGTTGACGGCGACGGTAACGAATTGCTGCTTGCCGATATATTAGGCACCGACCCCGACGCAATTTATAACCATGTGGAAAATCAGGTGGAACGTCAGCTGTTGGAGGAGGGCTTGCGTAGATTGTCTAAACGCGAACAGCAAATAATAGAAATGCGCTTCGGTTTGGACGGCGAAGACGAACGTACGCAAAAGGAAGTCGCCGATTTGCTGGGAATATCGCAATCCTACATATCCCGTTTGGAAAAGAAAATCATAAGCCGTTTAAAGAAGGAAATATCTAAGCTGGTTTAGCATACGGGCTTTGCGGCAATGAGTTCGATTAAACGCATTAGCGTGTTTATCGGTCAAAAGATGACAGTATATTCGCTTGCTATTTTGTAAAATGTGTTGTATAATTACAATACTGCGCTAGGCGGGGAGCTAGCGGTGCCCTGTCGCCTACAATCCGCTACAGTAGGGCTGAAAGTTGCAGGCGGCTTTTTGTGTGGAAAGCAGGAATTTGCAAGGAGTGTTGATATCAAGGTCTTGTGCGACGTGACTCTGTTAACCGTGTCAGGGTGGGAACACAGCAGCACTACGCAGTACGAGCGTGCGCCACAAGGTAGCTTTGAAGTAGCCACCTACAAAGATACCGTTTCGGCATAAACTGTCAACTGTAACGCGCAGTCACAGATTTTATTGCGATCGTTTATAATAAGCGGTCGCTTTTTATATTTTAATTGGCTGTATTTTTCTGCACAACCGTATCCGCAACCGTAAATATCTTTACTGAATTTTAAGTTGTGTTATAATCAGGGTATACTTTTTCCCATACTAAACGCTAACGGATACGGCACTACGTTGCCGGCTTTACGCAAAAAGTAATTAAACGCAGTTTGTTATACAGTAACGTGTGGTTCATAGATTATTCAAAGCGACGTGTATTCCGCACGTTGCTTTCTTATTTTGCTTGCAACATTGATGTAAATATGCTAAAATTATTTACGAGGTAACGTTATGGAACAATCAAAAATCAACCGCATTAACGAGCTTGCCCGCAAGGCAAAGACCGCCGAGGGATTGACCGAAGCGGAACAAGCCGAACGTCAGCAACTCCGTCGGGAGTATTTGGAAGCGTGGCGGTTAGGCGTGCAGCAAACGCTGGACAATACGTATATTGTAGACGAAAAAGGTAACGAGCGGAAACTGAAAAAAAAGCCCGATTACAAGGACTAGAGCATTTGTGCATATGTCAATATGTGTATTATACTTAATTGCTTATTATATTTAAGCATATATGTGTAAAAAATATATAGTTGACGAGTTTTTTACGTGATACCATAATTTATAAAAAATTACAAGCCGAATTGCTCGGCAGATAAAATAATTTTGTGACAGGAGGTCACATAGGCAAATGAAACATACGGATATCAAAAACATTTTTGCAAACTGTGCCGATTATATAGGCAAGCAAACAGTAGTGTGCGGTTGGGTTAAGACGTCGCGCAACAGTAAAAACGTTGCGTTTGTAGAACTTAACGACGGAACGTGTTTTAAAAATTTACAAGTGGTTATCGATAAGGAAAAGTTCGACGCTAAGGTGGAAAACGCATTTCCCGTCGGTACTGCAGTAAAGGCGGAAGGAGTAATAGCGGAGTCGGCGGGCAATGTGTGCGAGATGTCGCTTGTATCTTACAAAATTTTGGGAGAAAGCCCTTTGGACTATCCTTTGCAAAAAAAGCGTCACAGTTTGGAGTTTTTGCGCACAATGCCTCACTTGCGCGTGCGTACGAATACGTTTTTGAATGTTCAGCGCGTGCGCAGCGTTTTGGCGTATGCTACCCATCTGTATTTTCAGCAAAACGGCTTTGCATATATTAATGCGCCGTTAATTACGGCAAGCGATTGCGAGGGAGCGGGCGAGGCGTTTACCGTGACTACCCGCGCATGGAACGATACCGCAAAGAGCGAGGAAGAATACTACGCTGAGGACTTTTTCGGCAAGCGCGCGTCGCTGTCCGTTTCGGGGCAGTTAGAGGGCGAGGTTGCGGCAATGGCGTTGGGTAAGGTTTATACATTCGGTCCGTCTTTCCGCGCGGAAAACAGCAATACAACGCGCCATGTGGCGGAGTTTTGGCACGTTGAGCCGGAAGTTGCTTTTGCCGAACTTGACGATATTATCGAGACGGTGGAAGATTACGTAAAATTTATCGTTAAATATGTTTTGGATAACTGCCCCGAGGAAATTGCTTTTTTTGAAAAATTTTACGAGGCGGGGCTTACCGCTAAGCTTAAAAACGTAGTGGAAAGCGACTTTGTTGTGCTGGATTATGCTGAAGCTATAAAATTATTGCAGCAAAGCGGCGCGGAGTTTGTGTTTAAACCTGTTTGGGGCGAAGAATTGCAAACCGAACACGAAAGATACATTACCGAACAAATATATAAAAAGCCGGTGTTTGTAACAAATTATCCTAAGGATATCAAGGCTTTTTATATGAAGCAGAACGCCGACGGCAAGACGGTTGCGGCAACCGATTTGCTGGTGCCGGGCGTAGGCGAAATTGTAGGTTGCAGCGAACGCGAAGCGGACTACAATAAACTTGCTGACGCTATGACAAAACGCGGTATGAACATTGACGCGTACAGTTATTATTTGGATTTGCGTAAGTACGGTTCTGTTCCTCACTCCGGTTTCGGTTTGGGCTTTGACAGAATGGTTATGTACGTAACGGGAATGTCGAATATACGCGACGTAATACTTTATCCCCGCGCAAGCAAAGAAATCCGCTGACGTAGTATAAACATTGCAATACTGCGTTCTGCTTGCGTTTTTGCTAAGCCGTGTATATCATTATACACTCCTGCCGCGAAATACGCGAATACCCTATTTTGCCCGTTTTTCCTCCGTCAATCGGTGATATTTTATATGTAATCCCGAGCAATTCGACGTTCTATATGTCTGTTGAGCGTAACGAACGCAGTCAAAATATCTATGAATAAACTATGAAGAATATCATTTAAAATACAACAAATGGTTATTTGTGTTTACAAATAAAACATTGCTGAAAAATTGACTGAAAAAAAGCAACAGTATTTGTAACGCCGTTGCTTTTTTGCGTTAAAGCTATTAATTGTAAAATAGGTTTTGTCTTTATTGAATAAAAACATATCCCGTCCGTTATCTTGACCGAAGCATAGCAATAACGAAATTTTGCATAAATGGTTAAATTACATTTTGCTAAGCGTTTAAAATCAGGCTGCCGTAAACTATTTTACTGCAATTTTTTTCATTACCGTTTCGGTGTCGTACAGTCCGCTGCGGTTAATGCGTTTAAGTCTATATAGGCTTTCGGGCTTTCCGCGCGTAATACGGCTAACGCCTTCGTTGCAGGTAAACATCATTCTAAATCCCATACCGACAAGCGTTTTTTCCAACAGGTCGTTGTATTTGCCAAACGGGTACGCCAACACGCGGCATACTTTGCCGGTGCTTTCAAAAAGTATTTTTTGCAGACTGTCTACGTCCTTTTGTATAGCCGAAACATATTGCCGATCCGTTTCGTTATATTTTTGCGACATGCCGAATCTGGGGTTGTAGTTGTGCATATTGTAGGTGTGGTTGCCTATTTCAATGATTTCGCCGTTGGACAAATCGGCAATTTCGTCCCAAGTTAAGTGCGAATAGTTGGGATTGTCTATATCGCCAGATTCGGTGGAAAATGCGGAAAATCGCCCGATAACGTTTATTACTGCTTTTAAGTTGTATTTTTTCAGCAGCGGCAGGGCATAATGCATATTGTTGTAATGTCCGTCGTCAAATGTTATAAGCACGGGTTTTTTCGGTAAATCTCCTTTTCCGTCTACATAGTCGATAACTTGTTTGCATGTGACGGCGTTGTATCCGTTTTCCGTTAGACGCTTAAAGTCACGTTCTAATTGCGACGGCGATACTATGTAAACGCCGTTTTTGCTTTTTAGCACGCTGTGATACATTAATATAGGCAATTCGATGCCGTCGTCCTTTGCGCAAGCGATATTTAAACATGCTGACAGTACAATAAACGTGACGGTAAGCAATGTAAAAAACTTTTTCATACTGTAAGTATGCGCAGTTTAGAAATTTTTACATTAGAAACAATAATTGTATTTGATAAAAGCAGTTTGATACGGTAATGGTAATATGCGTATTTATTCGTCGATTAGATATTGCGTTTATGCTTAATTAAACGTTTGGAGCAATAAAACGATTTTGCCGACGTTAAAAATATATACGCAAAATCAAGATAATGGGATAATCAAAATTGTTCCAACAACACGCAGTCCTGCAAAGTGGGGTTAAACTCGTTATCGGTATGGAACGCATATTTTGTCAGTTCAAAATCGTCGGGCATATTTGTGGGCGTGTAGCCGGTAAAATCCTTAAATACTTTGTTGAAGTGCCGTATACTGCCAAATCCGCATGCAAACGCTACCGACGTTACCAGAGCGTTTTTGTCCTGTTTCAGCATACGCACGGCGTTGTCTATCTTTATATGGTTAAGATATTGCGTAAAAGACATTCCCGTTGCTCTTTTAAAATATCTGCAAAAATATGCTTCGTCCATTGCCATATAATCGTAGGCGTCCTCAAAAGTAACAGTGTCGAAATCCGTTTCGATTTTGTCCAGTAAACTCTTAAATCGCCCGGTTGCGCTTTTTTCTTTGCGGCTTTCCGTTTTTTCGTTACGAAGTACGTTTATAAAAAATAGCGCTAAATACGATTGAGCCGTTTCGTTATAATAGTTTTTACGCGAAATAAGCTCGTCTTTAAGTTTGTTGTACAGTTTGGGAACGTTATATTTACAGTCCAGTTTAGGGTATGACAAAACCTCGCTTTTAAAGTATTTTTTTACAATACCGTAATTAAATATTATTACCATAAGCGTAGTGTCGGGACGGTTTGCGCGCATAAAATGCACTTGTTCGCTGTCAATAAAAAACGCTTCGTTTTTGTTAAGAGAATAAGTTTTGTTTTCGCAGGTGATTTCCAGCTGTCCGTTTTCAACGCAGATCAGTTCGCAATCCGTATGCCAGTGCGGCAGGTTGTGCGAATTGAGATATTTGCCTATCCAAACGTTTAAGCCTTTGCTGTAATTACGCTGTTCTCGTTGTACAATCATACATATATACCCCCTGTTTTCCGCTTGTTGCATTATATCGTTGATTTTTAAAAAAGTCAATACATATCTATAATGCGACAATATTGCGCTTGAAAAAACGTCAACAAAGTTTTATTATTTGAGTAAAATGACAATGTAATTTATTATATTGCGCAAGGCGGTATTTAACTGGATGAAAATTTTTAACGAAATAAGCAAATTGTTGGATTACGCGCGCTGCAACTTGTTACTGCAAAGCGGCGACGTTAATTACGTTATCAACAATTTGCTGGATATCTTGCATTTGGACAGCTTTGAACAAACTCAAACACGTTGGAACGGCTGCGGCGTGGAAAAACTGCTTTTGGACTTTACCTCTGCCGCCGTCGAGGACGGAGTTTTTGCCGAAGAAAACGCCGCATATTACTGCGATAAGGTTATGGGTGCGCTTTCCTGCGCTCCGTCCGTTTTAGACGGCAAATTCCGCGATATTTTGGAACGCAGCGGCGCGGAAGCGGCAACTGACTTTTTGTACGGTTACAGCGTTGCAAATAACTACGTAAAAAAAGAAATTTTGGATCGCAACCCGCGTTTTAACCGCGACGGACTGGTTGTAACTATCAATTTAGCTAAACCGGAATTTCGCGACCCTAACAAGGCAAAAACGGGCAATTCCGTCCAAGGTGGATACCCTAAGTGCGTAATCTGCCGCCAAAACGAGGGTTTGTCCAAATGCGGAAAAAGTACGTTGCGTACCGTTTCGCTAAAACTGGGCGGGAAGGATTGGTTTTGGCAGTATTCGCCGTACGGATACTTTAACCAACACGGCATTGCGGTCAATACGGAGCATGTCCCTATGCATATAGATAGGCAAACTTTTGTCAACCTTATGGACTTTGTGGATTTGTTTCCCCATTATTTTATCGGGTGTAACGCGCCTTTGGAGCGTATCGGCGGCAGTGTGCTTGCGCACGATCACTATCAGGGCGGAGGCGAAATTCTGCCTCTGCATACTGCGGGGCTTAATCGTATTTTTACCGATAAGGATTATCCCGATGTAACGGTGGGCATTGTCGACTGGGCAGGCACTGTGGTACGCGTATCGGGATATAACCGCAACAGCGTAGCGGAGGTAAGCGATAAAATCCGCCGCGCTTGGAAAACTTATTCGAATAAAGCGCTGGGCATAGTTTGCAAAGACGGCGATAAACAGTTTAACGAGATAAGTCCGTCGGTAATTATGCGCAGCGGCAGTTACGAAATGAACATAATATTGCGCAGTAATATAACCTCGACGGAGTATCCCGACGGAGTGTTCCATGCGCATCCGGAATTTCATTCCGTTAAAAAAGAAAGTATCGGCATAATCGAAGCGCACGGACTGTTTATTTTGCCTGGGCGTTTGGTTGCGGAAC
Source organism: uncultured Christensenellaceae bacterium (assembly GCA_910587795.1). Taxonomy (GTDB): domain Bacteria; phylum Bacillota; class Clostridia; order Christensenellales; family CAG-314; genus Fimimonas. Next base: position 122,278 of record CAJUNH010000003.1, on the reverse strand, counting down.
TGGACGAATTAAAACGGTTGATAGTGCAGGGCAGACCGCTGACGGAAAATCTTTTGCAATTTAAACTTGTATACGACGAAGTTTGCGCAATAATTAAAACGGAAAACTTAGACGTAAACTCCGCCGTGGAAAAAGAACTTGCTTCTATTTGCAGCCGAATACTGCACAATACGGCAGTGTTTAAGCAGGAACGGGATTTTGCAAGCTTTTTGCAATGCTGCGGACTGGACGAAGTTAAATATACGCATAAAATATCCGCGGCAGGCAGAATTAATATTATCGGCGAACATATCGACTACTGCGGCGGCAAGGTGCTGCCTGCGGCAATAAGTCTGGCAAATACGGTATTTGTCCGCGCCAACGGTACGGATAAAATAAATATACAATGGACAACTCTGCCCGACAAAGTAACTGTTGACGTAAACAATTTGGACGGCGCAAAAGTGAATAAATATGCGGGCGTTCAGCTTGGGTGTATGTCGGTGTATAATAGGTCGGGACGGAAGCTTGTCGGGTGCGACTTGCTGTATGATTGCAAAGTTCCGTTCGGCGGAGGATTGTCCAGTTCGGCGGCAATAGAAATATCTACGCTGTGCGCACTTGCGCAGGTAGGAGGATGCAGCATAGATAAACGCGAGCTGGCTCTTATGGCTCAGCAGGCGGAAATGGAATATTCCGGCGTAAACTGCGGGATAATGGATCAGTACGCTTCGGCAAACGGCGTAAAAAACGCCGCAATGCTGTTGGATTGCAGTACCGTTACCCACAGCCTTGTGCCTTTAAATTTGGGCGGGTACGTCTTTATCGTTGCCAACACCAACAAACCGCACAGTCTTGTGGAATCTAAGTACAACGAACGCCGCGCCGAGGTGGAACGGGGACTGGAAATATTAAAGCGATATATCGATATAGACTGTCTTGCGCAAATTACGTTCAGTCAATTTGATAAGTACGGAAATAAGCCGGAAGGGGTATTGCATAAACGGGTAAAGCACGTTGTTTGCGAGTGCGACAGGGTAAACAAAGCGGTAGACGCAATGGAGCAGGGCGATTTAATTCAACTGGGTAAGTTGCTAAATCAATCGCATACGTCGCTGCGCGACGATTACGAAGTGTCTTGTAAGGAACTGGACGTATTGCAAAAACTGTCTGCGGAATTTGACGGCTGTTTGGGCGCGAGAATGATAGGCGGCGGATTCGGCGGCTGCGTATTGGCTCTTGTAAAAAAGAACGCCGCCGAACGCTTTAAAAAAGAGGTAGGCGCAAAATATAAGCAAGCTGTCGGTTATAAGGCAAGCTTTGACGAAGCGAATATATCTAACGGAATAACGGTAGAAAGTTTAAAGGAGGCGCAATAATGAAAATTTTAGTTAGCGGCGGTACTGGTTATATAGGCTCTCATACTTGTGTGGAGTTGTTGGACAAAGGCTACGAGGTTGTTGCTATAGACAACTTCTGCAATTCTTCGCCCGAGGTGCTTAATCGCATTAAGACCATTACGGGCAAGGAAGTAATCTTTTACGAGGGCGACGTAAGAGACAGAGAGCTTTTGAACAAAGTGTTTAACGAGCAAAAAATCGATTGCGTTATCCACTTTGCGGGACTTAAAGCCGTGGGAGAAAGCTGTTCCAAACCTTTGGAGTACTACGATAACAACTTGTACGGAACTTTGGTTTTGCTGGAAGCCATGCGTGCGCATAACTGCAAAAAGATTGTTTTTTCCAGTTCTGCCACGGTATACGGAGACCCCGACGTTTTGCCTATAACCGAAGATTGCAAAACGGGCGGAACAACAAACCCGTACGGTACATCTAAATATTTTCAGGAGATTATTTTAACCGATTTGTACAAAGCGGATAACGACTGGACGGTGGTGCTGCTGCGATACTTTAATCCGGTAGGCGCGCACCCCAGCGGACTTATAGGCGAGGATCCTAAGGGTATTCCAAACAACCTTACACCGTTTGTGGCTAAAGTCGCCATAGGCGAATTGCCCAAAGTAAACGTTTTCGGTAACGATTACGATACGGCAGACGGCACGGGAGTACGCGATTATATCCACGTTGTGGACCTTGCGCGCGGACACGTGTCGGCGATAGAAGGCGTAAAAAACAACGGCGTATACGTGTATAACTTAGGCACGGGCAAAGGATATTCGGTGCTGCAAGTTATTAATTCGTTCTGTAAAGCTTGCGGACACGACGTGCCGTACCAAATAGTAGGACGCCGCGCGGGCGATATAGCTTCGTGCTATGCCGATTGCTCTAAGGCAGAAAAGGAACTGGGCTGGAAAGCCGACTTAACAATGGACGATATGTGTTCGTCGCTTTGGAATTGGCAAAGTAAAAACCCAAAAGGATATAAATCTTAGTCGGCGCGCAATAAGAGTTTTAAAAAACTACTGTTGTTATGAAGTTAAACGACATTTGCGGTGTTATCCGCAAAAAATTAATATTTGATTGCAAATTATAATAGCAGACGAACAATAAATAACGGCGATTAACAACAACTAACTACTACTAATCGCGCGCTATTACATCGCGTCACGTTGCTAATAAAATATTGCGATTGGTATAGCTCGTGTACGATATAATAACATACATAACTACAACTAACGACGTTTAACAACTATTAACTACTGTTAACAACTATTATACAACACATCACGTTAGCGGTTAAATATTGCGGTAAATGATGTTCGTGTGTGTTATATAATAATATAATATAAGCAACGGCATTAATAAAACGATTGAAAAAACGTGCTTGTGTGATAATTGTGTCGCTGAGTGCAGTAAGATACAAAACGGTTGACCCTCGATGTCAGCCGTTTTAGTTTTAAAATAATTTTATTTTAATTATGAACGTTTTAAATTTTTTAAACTTTATCAATTTTTTAAATTTGTATTTAAGTTTTTTTAAAACAAAAATCAGTTTACTAATAATTTATCTGGTTTTAAATAATTAAACAAGTTTAAATTCGCGCTAAAAATTTAATTACGGCTAGTGACAATTATGAAATAATTTGATATAATTCAGCTGTACTAAAAGCGCAAAAATATTAAAGCGGGCAAAGTCAATATGGAAAAAAAGTTATTTTTATTCGATTGTTTCGGCGTTGTGGTAGCCGACGTATCTACGCTGTGGATGAATAAGCGTTTAACTGCCGACGAACAGTTATATATGCGCAAAAACGTGTTCCGCAAGGTGGACGTAGGGCAAATGACAATGGACGGTATGTTCGCAGCGGTATCGGCTTTATACGGTTTAGACGAGGAAACCGTCCGTCGTGAGTGGCGCGAATGCGAGGACGTGCACGCCGACACATTGCATGTAATAACGGAATTGCGCAAACAGGGTCATTGCGTGGCGCTGCTGTCAAATGCGGCGGAAGACTATGTCGATTATCTTTTCGACAAATTCGATTTGCACAAATATTTCGATTATAAATTCGTGTCATCTGCGTACGGTACGGCAAAACCCGACCGAGAATTTTACGAGCTGTGTTTAAAGCATTTCTGCGGACAGTATAAAAAAATTTATTTTACCGACGACAATCCGGCAAATTTATCGGGTTTGGAACAGTTGGGAATAACGCCCGTTTTGTTTACTTCGGCAGCAGATTTTGCAAAAGCCGTAGGACTTAAAATTTAAAATCTTACAACCTTTATTTGCTTGTCGAGCGTTTGCTCGCAAAAACGCAGTTCGTCTTTTAAAACGCGTTTTTCGCCGTCCAAACAGAAGTTTTGCGGTTCTTTCAGTGTAACTGTAAGATTTTCGAACGGAGTAAGCAGCCAGTTTTTTGCAGATGCGGGGTGTTTTACTCCGCAGATAAACACTCTAAAAAACGGCGCGAACATTTTTACTTTGTTTAAAAAGCTGTCTTCGCCGAACGAGCGTATTGCAAGTAAGTACAGCCCCTTGTTTTCAGCATAGCTTTTGTTAAAATTAAAGCCGAAACAGCGGTGACTTTTAAGTACCATAATAAGCGTGTACTCTCCGTCCAAAACACGTCCGTCAACGTTAATGTTTGCCTGTATTTTACGGCAGTGATAGCTCGAAAATATCTGCGGTAAATACGCCAGCGATTTAAAGTGCTTTTTATGACTGTTTTTTGCGGTGTAGCCTATTTCCGTAAAACTGCCCGCGGCGCATACGTAACTGAACGGTTCGTCGTTTACTCTGCCGATAGAAGTTATTTTGTCGTCTGTATGCGCGGCTTCGTTTAGAGTGCCGCACGGTACGTACACAATAGTTTTATCGGCACATTTTTCCAAAGCGTTGTGTAACGTTCCGTCCCCGCCGCAAACTACAACCGTGTCGCAGTTGTCCGCCGACCAGTCCGCGTGACTGTCGATATGTTCCACGGCTACGTCAGCGCAGCCCAGACTTTTTAATAATTTGTCTAGGTTTAGTTTATTGCAGTTTCCGCTGTCGGTGTTGACAATCACTTTGCAGTTCACTTTTGCCCCCTGTCAATATATGCATCCGTTTAAGCATATGTTCTGTTGACAGTTTGTGAGTTTATGCGGTTATTATGTACGTTAAAAAAGCCTGAATTTTATACTGTTGCAATTTTCGGCGCTTATATGTAAAATATTAAAAAGCGAGTAAATAAAAATGTCTAATCAATTTTGCAGGACGGAAATGCTGCTGGGAAAATCCGCATTGGAACGGTTAAATAACGCTCACGTTGCCGTGTTCGGCTTAGGCGGAGTAGGCAGTTACGCTGTCGAGGCGCTTGCCCGTGCGGGCGTGGGCAGCCTTACCGTTGTGGACGACGACGTAATTGCGGAAAGCAACATAAACCGTCAACTGTACGCCTTGCATTCTACTTTGGGGCAGGCAAAAGCCGACGTTGCCAAGTTACGTATTAAAGACATAAATCCCAATTGCAGCGTTACGGCGCTTAAAATCCGCTTTGACGGTACGACGGCGGAGCAGTTTGATTTTACCGTATACGATTACGTAATCGACGCGATAGATACGGTTACGTCTAAGCTGCTGCTTGCGGTGTTGTGCAAGCAGGCGGATACGCCTATAATATGCTGTATGGGTACGGGAAACAAACTTGACGCCGCCGCGTTTGAGGTTGCGGATATAAGCAAAACATCCGTTTGTCCGCTTGCCAAAGTAATGCGCAGAGAACTTAAAAAGCGCGGTATCGAGCATATCAAGGTAGTGTATTCCAAAGAAAGTCCTCTTACTCCAACCGATTTAGAGATGTCCTCCAAACGTCAAACGCCGGGGAGTATGCCTTACGTTCCGTCGTCTGCGGGGCTTTTACTGTCGGGGGAAGTAATTAAGGATTTAATTAAAAAAATCTAAAAAAATCGGCACAATCGTTATGATTGTTTTTATCGCAATCGGCGCGATAGTGGGGTTTTTATTGGGATCGGGAGTTTTATTTAAATAGATTTTTATATGAGAAAGGCTCGATGTTTGAAATGAACCCCAAAAGTTTTTAACTTTTGGGGTTCATTTCAATTTGCTAACTCTTTTTTTTGCGTATTGCTTTATTTATCGCCTTTTGAATTTCCACAATCGGTATAATGGCAAAGGATAGCGCAAGGCAAATAAGGTATTCGGCAAAGCTTATATACGCTATGCCGTCGCTGTTTGCAAAGCCGAAAGCGGTGTTGACTTGCGGAATAAAAATAACGGCGGTGGACAGCGCAAGAGAGGTTACAAGTCCCAGCCAAAGCATTTTATTTTGTTTTTTTGTCGTAAACAGACTTTTTGTCATGCTGCGCGCATTAAAGGAGTGAAAAAGCTCCGTTAAACTCATAGTCAAAAATGCCATTGTCATGCCCTGTTCGCTTTCTATTCCGTTTCCTTGCAGATGACAGCCTACAAAGTATGCGGCAAGCGTTATTCCTGCAACAAATACGCCGTGCAGCGCTACGTTAACGCCCAGTCCGTTAGCGAATATTCCGTCGCGTTTACTGCGCGGCGGGCGGGACATAATATCCTGCTCTGCGGCTTCCATGCCCAAAGCTACCGCCGGTAAAGTGTCGGTAATAAGGTTTATCCACAGCAAATGCGCAGGTTTAAGCAGTGTAAATCCGCAAAGCGTTGCAACAAATACCGCAATTACCTCGGCAAGGTTAGAGGAAAGTAAAAACTGTATGGACTTGCGGATATTATCGTATATCCTGCGCCCTTCGCCTACCGCCGTTACAATGGTGGCAAAGTTGTCGTCTGCAAGTATCATATCTGCTGCGGCTTTCGTAACGTCGGTACCCGTTATTCCCATGCCTATCCCTATGTCGGCGCATTTAATGGAGGGGGCGTCGTTTACGCCGTCGCCCGTCATAGCGCATATTTTACCTGCGGCTTTCCATGCGTTTACTATGCGCACCTTGTGTTCGGGCTGTACGCGCGCATAAACTGAGTAGTTTGCTATTGTTTGATTGAGCTGTTCGTCGCTTAGTTTGTCTAACTCCGCACCGAGAACCGCTTCGCTTTTATCGGCTATTATCCCCAGCTGAATAGCTATCGCAACGGCGGTGTCGATGTGGTCGCCGGTTATCATAATAGGGCGAACGCCCGCTTGTTTGCAGCGTTTTACTGCGTCGTATACTTCGGGGCGCACGGGGTCGATCATTCCGCACAGTCCCACAAATATCAAGTCGCGCTCTATTTTTTGCGGAGCGGCGTCATCGGGCAAAACAGCGTATTCGGTATAAGCTACTGCAAGAACGCGGAGCGCATTGTCCGCCATCGATTTGTTACTGCTAAGTATTTCCGCGCGGATATCATCTGTCAGCGATATAATTTTTCCGTCTTTTTTTACTCGCGAACATCTTGAAACAATTTCGTCGGGCGCGCCTTTTGTGTACTGAATAACGCCTTTATCCGTTTTGTGCAGCGTGGACATCATTTTGCGTTGGCTGTCAAACGGCGCTTCGGCAATGCGGGGAAATTTTTCTTGCAGTTCCGTTTTGCCGTAACCGTTTTTGAACGCGTAGTTTACCAGTGCGTTTTCCGTAGGCTCGCCTACGGCAACGCCGTCTTTTAAAACGCTGTCGCAGCATAAAGCCATAGATGTGCACAAAAGCTGTTGGTCGGCAGTGTACGTTTCTACAACCGTCATTACGTTTTGCGTAAGAGTTCCAGTTTTGTCGCTGCAAATAATTTCGGCGCATCCAAGCGTTTCCACTGCGGTAAGCTTACGTATTATGGCGTTGCGTTTGCTCATATTCGTTACGCCGATAGACAGCACGATAGTAACTACCGTAGCCAGCCCTTCGGGTATAGCCGCAACGGCAAGCCCGATTGCTACAAATAGGGAATTCATTACGGTGCTAACTTCAAACCCGTGCATTATAAGGTTAAATATAAAAATAAACAAAGATATGCCCACAACCACATATGTCAATATGCGGCTTAGCTGAGACATTTTTATTTGAAGCGGAGTTTTTTCGTCGCGGGCATTGGCAATTACGTTGGATATTTTGCCCATTTCGGTATTTTGCCCCGTTGCGGTAACAACTGCGGTTGCTCTGCCGTATACGGCGACGCTGCCCATATAAAGCATATTTTTGCGGTCGGCAAGAGCTGTTTCTTTGTCGATAGCATCGGTATGTTTTTCTACTGGTACGCTCTCGCCCGTCAAAGCGGATTCCTCCGCTTTTAAACTTGCGCAAAACAGCAGTCTGCAGTCGGCGGGTATGCTGTCGCCCGCTTCGATGGAAACAACGTCGCCTACAACCAGCTCGCTGCTGTCAATAACGCTAACCGTGCCGTCGCGCAAAACTTTTGCTTGCGCCTTAGTCATATTTTGCAGCGCTTTCAGCGATTTTTCCGCCCTTCCTTCCTGTATTACGCTTAACGTTGCGTTTAGTATAACAACCGCCGTTATAATAATTACGTCGGCAAACGATTCTTTTTCGTTCGACGGGTTGGCATTATTTATAATTGTTAAAATTAAACTAACGATAGCGGCAATTAGTAATATCAGTATCATCGGGTCTATCAGCTGTTTTAAAAATTTTACGATTACCGAAGTTTTTTTGCCTTCCGCAAGCATATTTTTGCCGTTGGCTTTAAGACGTTCCGTCGCTTCCGCAGTTGTCAATCCGTTTTGTGCGGACTGCGTTTGATGCAGAATTTGTTCTGCGGATAACATGTATTCTTTCATTTATTCCTCCAAAGTTTGATGTTTAAATTTTTTATTGTAAGTTTACAAAAACAAAAAAATCACGCAACCTTCGCCGTAACGCCTAAGCGTATACTTTTGTAGGTTGCGTGAGTCTCACTTTTTAAAACAATACCAGATTGTCCGCTTGCCGCGGATAATCGGCTGATGGCAGTTGTTACGTTATTTACGCAAATTACTCCCTCACGTTATTAAATTAAAAGCAGTATAACCTATTTTTAACAGTTTGTCAATAGTTTGTATAACAGCGAGTATATCTATTTAACGGTAAATTTTGTCGATTTGTCAAAAAAATCTTGCCAAGCTTACGGTTTATAGTATATCATACCTTTTGTAATATTCGGTTGCGCACAATTTTGTTTTTTTAATAAACCGTTGAAATCGTTACGGTATTACTAAAATACCGTTTGGTTTTTTGACTGTATGCCGTACTGTATATTTAAAGTTTGTTAATATTTTATGTGAGGTGGTCTGTATTATGCTTCCGCAAAAATCTTTTATGGCTAAGGACTGTTTACTATACGAAAGCGATTTTGACGTTACTGCCTGCGTTAAGCTTCATCGCATAATGGAACTAATGCAGGACCTCGCCACAACTCACGCCGATAAATTGGGCTGCGGTTGGGACGATATGGATAAGCACGGATTGTTTTGGATATTATCTAAGGTAAAAATAGAGTTTTACAAACCTGTTACGCGACATAGCCGCAGATTTACATTATACACTTGGCCTCAGCCGTCTAATAGGCTGTTTATAGAAAGGCGTTTTAGCGCGGCGGACGGAAGCGGAGAGGAGGTGTTTTCTGCCAGTACAATATGGATGATACTTAACCGAGACAATCGCGTGTTTGCATCGCAGCAATCGATAGAGGAAACATACCGCTGCGATTTTGATACTACGCCTTGTACTTGCAGCGCAACGTTTGCCCGTCTTAGAAGAGACGAAAGTTATACTTTGGCATATCAAAGACATATCCGCCGTACCGATTTAGACATTAACCGTCATGTCAACAATACAAATTACATTAATTACGCTTTGGATGTATTGGACGAAAACGAGCGTGTTACCGCGGCGGAAATTGTGTATCATAAGGAGCTTACTTTGGGCGACGTAATATCCGTTTACGTAAAGCGTGATGGAAATAAGGTTTATGTAACGGGAGAGCGTGACGTTACATGTTTTACCGTTAAATTGACGGTGGCGGATAATTAGGAATTTTGTCAAAAATAAATTGGGTAATAATCAAATTGCGCTTGCGTTGTGACGGTAATTAGTGTACAATTATTTGTAGGTAAGTTTAAACGAGGACAGATATATGAATAAAGCGGTGGCGGTAGTAGGAATGTGCGGCAGCGGTAAGAGCGTGCTGTGTAGTTATTTTAAAAATCTCGGTTGGGCGGACGTCTATTTCGGCGGCGTGACGGTAAACCAGCTTAAAAAGGAAGGCATAGAGGTAAACGAATTTAACGAACGCGTCATGAGGGAAGGCTTGCGCGCCAAACACGGTATGGGAGCGTTTGCAATTCTGCTTAAAGAGGAAATCTGCCGTAAACTTAAACAAGGCAGCGTTGTGTTGGACGGTTTGTACAGTTGGGCGGAGTACAAAATTTTAAAAGAGCTGTTGGGCGACGCTTTAATTATACTTGCCGTTGTAACTAACAGCGGAGTGCGTAAACAGCGTTTAAGTACGCGTACCGTACGTCCTCTTACTCCCGAACAAGTGGACAGCCGCGATATTGCGGAAATAGAGAATATGGAAAAAGGCGGACCTATTGCCAAGGCCGATTACTTTGTTACAAACAACGGCACCGAAGCAGAGCTGTATACGCAGTTCGAGCAGTTTATGCAATGGTTAAACGTTTAATAATCTATTATAAAAAAATACGGTTTCCTTTGATGGGGAAACCGTATTTTTATAAAATTACAGCGGATTTTGTTATTAACTAACTCGATTTAACGGAGTTTGATTTTTTTATTAACATCGTATGTGTTTAAAGTTGTTTTTTGTATAAAGTCAATTTGTTTACGGAATTATCGCTTTTAGTTATACGGCGTTTTAGCGCGGTAGGGCTGAAAGTTTTTTTTGCGGTTTGCTGCGGTTGTTTTAATTGATAAATATAAAATTATCTTGCAGAATTAACAAAACGTTCAATGTATTTTACTTTTGAGGTTTGCCGTTTTGTTTGTTGAGTAAGTAGGTTTAAGCAAAACGGTTTTTCTTTTGCAATTAGTGCAAATTCAATCGGTTGACCGCAGTTGTTCGGCGTCCGCTTCGTCTGCGTTTGGCGTAGTTTTAAAAAAGCGTATCAAAAACGGCAGACTTATCAATCCTGTAAGCACGTCGGCAATGGGTTGGGATATTTGTATCCCAGTCAGTGCCCAGACAGACGTTGTTACAACAAGAATGGGTATAAAAGTCAGCCCGTTGCGCAATAGCGATAACAACGACGCCGTCCACGCTTTGCGTATACTTTGAAACAACATATTTGCCGGAGTATACAGCGGTATAAACAGCAATCCTACCGTTGCGTATTTTAATGCCGCCGCACCTATGTCGACTACCGATTGAGATTTTTGGAACAGCTTTATTACGTCGTCTGCAAATATAAATACTGGTACGCATATTATTGCCACGATAGCAAAGCCCACAGCCATAGTAACTACTGTGGCGCGTTTGACGCGCGCATATTTTTTTGCTTGATAATTAAAGGAAGCCACGGGCTGTAATCCTTGACCGATACCCAAACCTATGCACATAATAAACGACGAACAGCGGTTGACTACGCTCATTGCTGCAATTGTTTCGTCCGCAAGCCCTATGTTTCCGCCGTATAGTTTGGATAAGTGGTTTAACAGTCCCGACGAAACGGAGTTGAGTCCTTGACGTATAAGAGACGGCAAGCCGACCTTGCAAACGGCAAGATATAACTTTATGTCTTTACTGACGTACCTAAACGATATTTTACTTTGCGCTTTTACAAGGTAGAGTACAAGCAGTATTGCAAAGCTGATAATTTGCGATATCGCAGTGGACATTCCCGCTCCGAACACGCCCAGATTACACACTTTTATCAGTACATAATCGCCCGCAATATTTATTATTGCGCCGCTTACAAGTCCTATCATTGCAAAAAAGGCTTTGCCCTCGTAGCGCAGACAGTTGTTTAGTATAAGCGAACATACCAAAAACGGGCAGGAAATCATTACCCACATTCCGTAATTGCAGGCGTAGGGCAAAATCGTTTCGGTAGAGCCCAATAGACGCATAAAAGGCGTAAGCAGGGCAAGCCCCGAAGCCATAAATAAAAGCCCGAATATACTGCCTGCAAACAATGCCGACGAAATATACCGCGACGCATTTTGGGGATTTTTGTCGGCAAGCTCTTTTGCAACAAACGAACCCGACCCGTGCCCTAACATAAACGCTGCCGCTTGTATTATGGATTGCAGCGTAAACAAAATGCCTATTGCGCCTTGTTGGCTTTCTCCTAATTCGCCGACAAAGTAAGTGTCCGCCATATTGTACAAGTTGGTAATAAGCATAGAAACCGTAGTGGGGATTCCCAGCATAATTACCAGCTTTGCAACGGGCGTTTCCGTCATTTTTATGTAGTGTTTTTCGGCTGCGGTTGTGTTTTCTTTTTGCATAAATATATTGTATCACTTCTTTGTTGTTATTGTAAATGTTTTTTTTCCGCCGTTTGATATTATACGTTTTTTACGCATATTTTGTTTTAAGCCGTTTATAAATGAAATTTGTTCGCAAAAGTAAAAAAAATACGGCTTGATTTTTGCATATAAAGTGGTACAATATAAATTAGTAAAAAATGAACACAATTCGCAATTGCGGTTCGCTATTGCAATAACTGAGGTATGCCGATGAATTTAACAAAAAAAATAAATGCCGTATACAAAAAATTCGGCGTTAAAATTACTGCGGCAGAGGACGATCGCAGCGTGATACTAAACGGCGAATGCGACGACTGGCAAAATATTGTAAAGATAGGCAAAATGTTTGCCGATAAAAAAAGCGGCAAACATATTGTCAACGATATTCGTCTTAAAGGTTACGAAGAAAAGCCCCCCTTTCTGCCCGCCGTTAATGATAAATCTCTTGACGGAACGGCGTGGGACGTTGTGGTGATAGGGGGCGGAATAAGCGGTTGTTCCGTTGCGCGCGAACTTTCTAAATACAAATTGAAAATACTGCTTGTGGAAAAACACAGCGACGTTGCCCGCGGCGCAAGCGGAGCTAACGACGGAATGGTGCACGCAGGCATAGATTTAAAGCATAAGTGCAAAAAACTGTATTACGTTACCCGAGGTAACGCTATGTACGCGGACGTATGCCGCGATTTGGGCGTGGAGTTTGAGCGTAAGGGACAGTACGTTGTGTTTTCGTCGCGGTTTATCAAGTTTTGCGGACGCAGCTATTTGATGCGCGCAAAAAAACATAATATTCCAAACGTAAGCGTTATAAGCAAAAAGGAAATATGCAAAGCAGAGCCGACAGTAAAAGACTATGCGGTAGGCGCGCTTAAAATCGCAAGTACCGGAGCCGTATCTCCGTATAAGTTAACTATTGCCTATGCGGAAAACGCTGTGCAAAACGGAGCGGCGGTATCGCTTAATACCGCGGTTTTGTCTATGGAGCACACAGACTGCGAAATTTTAAAAATTTTTACAAACCGAGGCGTAATCTCCGCCGAATGTATAATTAACTGCGCAGGCGTATTTGCCGATAAAGTGGCGCAGATGGCGGGAGACAGGTATTTTTCCATACATCCGCGTAAGGGCGTGGATTTACTGATGGACTCTAAGGGCAAGGGGCTGCCCGATAACGCGATAAGCCTTTCGCCTACGTTTAAAACTATTAAACAAAACAAAAATACAAAAGGCGGCGGTATAGTAAAAACCGTGGACGGAAATATTTTGCTGGGACCGAACGCCCGAGAAATTCCCGACCGCGAGGACGTGACTACCGAAAGCCGCGACGTAAACGAAGTGTTTAACAAACAGTTGGATTGCTGTCCGTCTATGCAGCGTTCCAATATCATCGCTTATTTTGCCGGCGTCCGCGCCCCGACATACGAGGAGGATTTTATAATCGAACGCAGCGCAAAGGTTAAAAACCTGATACACGTTGCGGGTATTCAGTCGCCGGGACTTACGGCCGCGCCTGCGTTTTCCGTAGACGTTGCGGAAATGGCGGCGGAACTTTTAAAGTCACGCGGAAAAAACGTAGAGCTTAACGCCGACTTCAATCCCAAGAGGGTTGCTCCCGTCGATATAAAATCTTTGACGGAAAACGAGCTGAACGAGTTGATAAAAAGCAATCCCGATTACGGCAAAATGATTTGCCGCTGCGAGCAGGTTAGTTTGGGCGAAATTAAGCAGGCTATTAATAACCCTTTGGGCGTTGCCACGATAGACGGCGTAAAACGCCGCGTGCGCGCTGGTATGGGACGCTGTCAGGGCGGCTTTTGTATGCCTAATATTTTAAAGACTATTGCCGATGAACTTAACGCGGACATCAGTCAAGTGCAAAAGGCGGATTACGGCAGCAATGTCGTAGTGGGAGAAATAAAGCGGATTTAACGGAGATAGATATGGAACGCTACGATATAATTATTATAGGCGGAGGACCTGCGGGACTTGCCGCGGCAATAAAAGCGGGTAAAGATTCCAAGGTATTGCTGATAGAACGCGAACAGCGTTTAGGCGGAATACTTAAACAATGTATTCACGACGGTTTCGGCGTAGTGCGTTTCGGCGAAAAACTGTCCGGTCCGGAGTATGCCGACCGTTTTATTAAGGAGCTGTCCGAAACTAACGTGCAAACGGCGTTGTTCAGCTTTGTTACGGATATTAAGCATACCGATATGTTTTATATTACATACGTGTGCGAACAGGGCGTAAAGCAGGTTACGTGCGATAAACTGATACTTGCAACAGGCTGCCGCGAGCGTACTCGTAACGGCATTTTTATACACGGCGACCGCTGCGCCGGCGTGTATACGGCGGGGGCTGCGCAAAACTTGGTAAATATGCTGGGCGTTATGCCGGGTAGAAAAGTCGTTATATTGGGCAGCGGAGATATCGGTCTTATTATGGCGCGCCGACTTACGCTCGAAGGCGCCGAGGTTGTAGGCGTGTACGAAGCAAAGCCTACGCCGTCGGGACTGACGCGCAATATACATCAGTGTCTGCACGACTTTAATATCCCCTTGTATTTATCTACAACCGTTACGCGCGTATTCGGCAGCAACAGGTTGGAAAAAGCAGAAATTTCGCAGGTGGACGAAAAAATGCGTCCTATATCGGGTACAGAGCGGCTTATAGATTGCGATACGTTGGTGCTTGCGGTAGGGCTGATTCCGGAAAACGAACTTGCAGGCGACCTGTCTGTAGTTTTAGACGCTAAAACCAAAGGCGCGGCGGTGGACCAAAACTGCCAAACGCTGTGCGACGGAATTTACGCCTGCGGTAACGCGCTTCACGTAAACGACCTTGCGGACTATGTAAGCGAAAGCGGCGAAACGGCGGGAGAGCATGCTTCTAAACCGCCGCATAAACGTAAGCTTGTAAACATTGCCGCAAAGGGTAAGTTTTTGTACGTTGTACCGCAGATGCTTGACGTAAACGACGACGTAAGCAATGTTATAATGTATTTCCGCGCAAGCGAAGATTTATCTAACCAAAGACTGACTGTTACGGCAAACGGCAGGGAAGTATTCAGCAAACGCTATCTAAAACTGCTTCCGCCCGAAATGGAGCGTATAGTTGTGGATTTCAGTCAAGCGGGCGATTTATCTAACATTACGGTTGCTTTGGAGGATAAGTAAATGGAAATGGTATGTATTGTCTGTCCAAACGGATGCAGACTTCAAGTGTCTGACGATAACGGCAAAATTACCGTAGACGGCGCAAAGTGTAAACGGGGCGTAGCTTTTGCCGAAACGGAGCTTACCTGTCCTACGCGCAGCGTTACAAGCTCGGTAAAGACGACGGTTGCGGGCTATCCGGTAGTGTCTGTGCGTACCGACGGAGAAATTCCAAAACAAAAAATATTCGATTTAATCGGCGTTTTATCAAAATTTACTCTTGACAAAAAAGTTCCTATCGGTACAATTTTAATTAGTAACGTGTTAAACACGGGCGTAAACGTAATTACGACCACCGATATGGAATAACGCATAACCAAGTGTTAATGGGTGCGGTGACTTTTTTTTGGGGACTTACTTACTGCAATACATCGATTGTTCTCAAACGCTTTATTTCCTTCTTCGACCTTTGAAAAACTACGTTTATGGCAAAAATTCGGTTTAAACCCGACCTAAGCGCAGCGAAACGCTGAATCTGTGCGTTAACTACTTAACCTAGAAATATAAACAAATCATTAAACTAAGCATAAGGAGATAAGCCGCATGAGCAACGTACTTGTAATTGACGTAGGCACTCAAAGTATGAGGGGCATAATTTTCGACGATAAAGGAAATTTGCTTATTAAAGAGCAAATCAAATACAAACCCTACATATCTAAGGAAAACGGATATATGGAACAGTCTGCGGAAATGTATTGGGAGGTACTTGCAGAGATAACGTCGCGTATCCGCAGTAAAAAGCCCGATTTGATGGACGGCATAATAGCAATGTCCGTAGATACGTTCCGCGATACGGCGGTGCTTTTAGATAAGGACGGAAACGCGGTGCGCAACTGTATATTGTGGAGCGATATGCGCACTGCCGATACGTCGAAAAAACTGCCGTTAAAACAGCGCTTTTTGTTTAAGCTTGTGGGAATGTCGCGTCCTATTAAAGCAATACGCGGACGAGTGCTTACTAACTGGATACAGGATAACGAACCCGAGGTTTGGGCGAAAGTAGATAAGGTTACGTTGATTTCCGGCTATTTAAATTTTAAACTTACGGGCAATTTAGTCGATTCCTACGCGTCTACGATTTGTCACTTGCCTTTTTATAATAAGGGCAGGCGCTGGCTTAAAAAGAGCGAGCTGCTTTTCCCCGTGTTTAATTTACCTTTAAACAAAATGATTCCGTTATGCAATCCGGGCGACGTTATGGGTACCGTTGACGAAAACGTTGCAAAGATTACCGGTTTGCCCGTCGGGCTTAAAGTAATAGCCGGCGGTTCGGATAAGAGCTGCGAAACGTTAGGCGGCGGCTGTATAGACCGCAACGTTGCAAGCATATCCTTCGGCACAAGCAGTACGGTACAGTTTTCTACAAAAAAATATTTTGAGCCGGAGCCGTTTATGCCCAGTTATCCGTCTGTTGTAAAGGAGTATTACAATCCCGAGGTGCAGATTTTCCGCGGATACTGGATGATAAGCTGGTTTAAAAAACATTTTGCTCAGCATTTGGAAAAACGTGCCGAGGAGACGGGACGGAGCGTGGAAGAATTGATGAACGAGGAAATGGAAAGCGTGCCCGCAGGCAGCGACGGACTGATATTGCAGCCGTTTTGGCAGGCCGGACTAACTCACCCCGAAGCCCGCGGTTCAATAATAGGTTTTAACGACTGGCACACGCGCGCACACGTTTATAAGGCTATAATCGAAGGAATCGACTATGCCTTGCGCGAAGGGCTTGAACGTATGGAGCGCAGAGGACGTCAAAAAATAAGCTTTATCACCGTATCGGGGGGCGGCGCGCAAAGCGATTTGATATGTCAAATAGCGGCGGATATATTTAACAAGCCCGTAAAGCGCGTGCAAACTCACGAAACATGCGCTTTGGGCTGTGCAATTTCCGCGTTTGCCGCCTGCGGAGTATACGATTCGGTAGAGGATGCGGTAAAAGGAATGGTGCGTTTTGCGGATACGTTTACGCCTAATCCCGATAACGTCAAAATATACGACGATTTATACAAAAACGTTTATATGAAGCTGTATAAAAAATTGCAAAAACTTTACCTGCATATGGATAAAAATAAATAAGGAGAAACAAAACATGAGTAAACCGTACAAAGGGTTTGAACCTAAGTGGTATTTAGAAACTCCCCCTGCTCGCAGTTACCGTTCTATCTTTAAATGGGGCGATCCAAACTTTAATAAAGTTCCAAAGGAAAACCTGTATAAGCTAATGAAGGAAATTTTTAAATTGGATGACGAATCTTTTAAAAATTACGACGAACCGTTGGGACTGGAAGAAGTAAAATTAGATAAACCCTGCGCTTTAAGCGCGGAAATATTAAACGAACTGCGCGCAATAGTGGGCGGGGACAACGTGTCTACAGACGATTACGACCGTTTGTCTGTTGCATACGGCAAAACTATGTTCGACTTGCTGCGTTTGCGCGAGCATATTGCCGACAACGTGCCCGACGCAGTGGTTTACCCCGAAAATAAGGAACAGATAGAAAAAATCGTCGCTCTTGTTTCCAAACATAAAATCCCCTTGTACGTATACGGCGGCGGGTCGTCCGTTACGCGCGGCGTAGAGCCTATTTGCGGCGGCGTAAGTTTGGATATGCGCAGAAATTTTAATAAAGTTATCGACTTTAACGAAACCGACCAAACCATAACGGTAGAAGCGGGTATGAGCGGACCGAAGTTGGAAGAAACATTAAATAACGCCGTAAAGCTGTTCGGCGCAAAACGCGCCTATACTTGCGGACATTTTCCGCAATCGTTCGAGTACAGCTCGGTAGGCGGTTGGACGGTAACTCGCGGCGCGGGGCAAAACTCTACCTATTACGGCAAAATAGAGGATATAGTAATAGCTCAGGAATACGCAACGCCCACAGGCACGGTAAAAACCGAGGCGTATCCCGCAAGGGCTACGGGTCCGGACATAAACCAAATTATGATGGGCAGCGAAGGCGCATACGGCGTTTTGACGCACGTAACGCTTAAAGTTTTCCGTCATATGCCTAAAAACCATTATAAATTCAGCTATATGTTTAAAGACTGGGAAACGGCAATGGACGCCGCGCGGGAAATTATGCAGTGCGAATGCGGCCGTCCCAGCGTGTTCCGTTTGTCCGATCCCGAAGAAACGGACATGATGATGCACCTTTACGGAGTAAGCGACAGCGTTTTGGGTAAAATGCTCAGCAGCTTCGGCTACAAACCGCATAACCGCTGTTTGTTTTTGGGATTTACCGACGGCGAAAAAGGCTTTTGCAAAAACGTTGCTAAAAACGTTAAACGTATATGCAAAAAGCACCATGCAATGAGCCTGACCGGTATGGTAACTTCCGCTTGGGAAAAAGGACGTTTTAACGACCCGTATTTGCGCGATACCATGCAGGACTTCGGTGTAATGACCGATACGCTGGAATGTTCGGTTACTTGGAGTCAAATGGAACACGTACATCAAACGGTGCGCGAATACTGCCATTCCCGTCCAAATACTATCTGTATGACGCATATGTCGCATTGCTATCCGCAGGGGGCAAATTTGTACTTTATCTTTATAGCAAAGATGAATACGTTGGACGATTTTGTAAATTATTGGAGCGGGATTTTGGACCATATCCAAAAGAGCGGCGCGGCAATATCTCACCATCACGGTATAGGCAAATTTTTTGCGCCCTGGTTGGAGGGGCAAATCGGCACGCGTCAAATGGAAATATTTAAAGTGCTAAAAAAACACTTTGACCCCGATAATCTTATGAACCCCGGCGGAACGTTGGGACTGGATTTAAAAGAGGAAGAAAAACGCTTTGTAAGACCGAAGTGGTAAGTATTTAACATAAAATATACTTTAAGGCATGCGGTGCGCGCCTATTTAATATTGATTAAATCTTATTTTAACAAAACAGGCTTAACCCCGAAAAAATATACGGGTTTAAACCTGTTTTTGTCGATTAAATTTAAAAAGTTTTCGTCCTATTTACTTTCAATAAACGCAATATACAAGCCGAGAATTTAATAAAACTCTCGGCTTGCGTTTAAATTAAAATTTACAATATTTAATTTACTTTTAAATTTATAACTCAACTACGCCGTCGGTACAGATTACTTTTGTTGCGGGAACGTTGTCGTTCCAATTAGAAAATTTTGCTATTTTTTTCCATTGAGTAATTGTTCCGTTAAAGTTGATGTTGGTTAGGTTAATGCAACCTTGGAAAGCCTGCTCGTCTATGCTAGTAACGCTGTTGCCTATCGTTACATTTGTAAGACTGTTGCAACCGTGGAAAAGCCATTTGTCTATACGGGTAACGCTGTTGCCTATTGTTACATTTGTAAGGTTGCTGCAACCGTTGAAAACAGAATAGCCCATATTAGTGACGCTGTCTGGAATCGTTATGTTTGTAAGGCTGCTACAATCGTAGAACGTCAAATTTCCTATACTAGTGACGCTGTCTGGGATTGTTACGCTTGTAAGATTGTTGCAGTGGGCGAATCCCCAATCGTCTATGCTAGTAGCGCTGTCTGGGATTGTAACATTTGTAAGACTGCTGCAACCGATAAACGCAGAATTTCCTATGCTAGTGACGCTGTCGGGGATCGTTACGTTTGTTATATTAGTACAACAACAGAAAGCATAAGACGGAATAGCCGTCAGGGTATTAGGAATTGCAAGCTCGCCCGTTATTTCCTTGCCGTTTATTACTAAAGTTTTATTGCTTGAACCTTCTCCCATTAAATTGACAAGTCCATTTATTTTACACCAATCCTCTATTGTTCCTAAATAGTTGATTTTAAATATTCTATCGCAAGTGGCGAATCCCCATTCGCCTATATTAATGACTCCGTTGCCGATTGTTACATTTGTAAGGTTGCTGCAACTGTAGAACGCTCGCTCACCTATAGTAGTGACGCCGTTACCGATTATCACACTTGTAAGGCTATAGCAGCTGGAAAACACACAATCGCCTAGGCTAATGACGCTGTTGGGGATTATTACACTTGTAAGATAGAAACAATTACTGAAAGCAAAATCACATATATTAGTAACTTTGTTGCCGATTATGACGCTTGTTATGTTGGTATTGTAAAAAGCATCTGTCCCGATTTCTGTTACGGGTTTACCGTTATACGACGGCGGAATTGCGATAACTGTTTCGTTTCCGTTAATACCGGTAACAATATACGTGTCGGTATCGTCGTTTAGTTCAAATATTAGACTTTCAGTAAACTCAATAGCGGAAACGTTGCAAATAAACCACGTAGTTGAATCGTTATACGTAACTGTAACTTTGCACTTGCCTTTTGCCAACGTTCCGCTCAGTACGTAGTCCGTAACAGTGTTGATATTACCGTCTTTATCCTTGTACGTTACCGTAAGATAGGGTTTTAAACTATCCAACGTATCCCATTCGTATACGGTGTGATTGCTGTCGTAAGATACGGTAAGTTTATTTTCTTCGCAGGCGGACAAACTTACCGTTGCAATACATAATGATAATATTAATATTGCAAATAGCAACAATTTAAGCTTTTTGTTCATAGTGTGCTTTTCCTTTAAATAATTGCAAATATATTTGCCTTAACCTAACGACTGCGGCATTTTTAAAAAAGCGGTTTTCGATAGATTAGCGCACCGTACAATTTATCAGTCCGGCAAATTCAAAAAACAGCATATATCTACCTAGAGATATATTTGTTGGATTCTATAGATTCGATAAATTAATTATAACATAGGGCGGTAAGCTTTTCAATGTTTTTATAAAAAATTTAATATTATTTGCGCGCGTTATATAAATTGTTATCTAAATTTTTAATTTAGTTTTTTAGTATACTTTAAATGTAATAAGATAAAACCGGTTTGTTTTTGCAATAATTTAAATTTTATTATAAAAGCAAATGGTAATATGAGCAAATAAACAAATAACGAGGAGCAGATACTTACGCGCCTCGTTATATTTATAAATTTATTTTCGGCTTCAATGTTTTTGTTTTTGTAAATTAAAATTTACGTCCTATAAGTTCGTCTAGCGTTACTCCGTAAAAATCCGCTAATTTAACGCAAAAGTCGATATTAGGCAGTACTTTACCGCTTTCCCATCGGTTGATATTTTGATGGGAAATCCCCGTTTTGTTTGCCAATTCAAGTTGACTTAAACCGGCTTCTTCCCGTTTATATTTTAAAGCTTCTCCGTAGTTCATAAGTGCCACCTCAAAAATAATTATTTCACAAATATGCGCAATTTACTTGACTTGCACAAATTTGCGCAGCATCATTTTTTGATAAAGGGGAGGGGCTATATGGAAAATATAATAAATGTGGGGTTAGTTCGGGATTATATAAAAAAATATAATTTGTCAGTAAAAGAGTTTTGTAAAAAATGCAAAATTTGCGCACGGACATACTATAAAATTATTAAACAGCGGGGGAAAATAAGAACGATAACTATATTTAAAATTGCAAACGCTATGAATTTATATATTGGAGATATATTAATAAAACATAAACATTGACCGTAAAGAATATTCTTTGCGGTTATTTTTTTTATAAAAATATTTTCAACGCAAGCGGTTTGTGTTATACTTTAATAATTAAGCAACCAATCGGGTCTAATTGGATTTATCAGGTTTTAATTACATCGTACACTTTTAAGCATATATTACGCTAATGATTATATTTGTGTACGATATAATTAAGCAAATAACCGTGTTTAACGGAGTTTAATTAATCTTAATTACATCGTACCGCGCTTTATACGTTTAATGCGGCAAAGATAGTCTTTGCGTACGATATAAACTAAGTTATTTGGGAGGGGTAATGAAAGCTGTAATACAAAGAGTATACGATGCAAAACTGTCGGCAGAAGGCAAAACCGTTTCGCAAATCGGCAGAGGCTTAGCGGTGTATTTTTGCGCGGAAAAGGGCGACGGCGAAAATCTTTGCGAAATATTTGCCGATAAGCTTGCAAAGCTGCGAATATTCGAGGACGGCAGCGGCAAAATGAATCTGTCCGTTACGGATGTCGGCGGCGAGGTGCTGCTTATATCGCAATTTACTTTGGCGGCGGATCTGCATAAAGGCAACCGTCCGAGTTTTTTCAATGCGGAGGAACCGTCGCGCGCAAGAGCGCTGTATACGAAAACCGCCGATATTTTAGCCGATAAAGGCGTGCCGGTAAAGTTGGGAGTATTCGGTGCGGATATGACTATTAATCAATCCAACCACGGACCGGTTACTATTATTTGGGACAGCGCGTTGCAGCAGGGTGCTAAATAAATAGGTTTTAAGATAATTCGGTCGGTTTGTTTTTTAAAGACAAGAAAAGAGATTTTATATGAAAAGTTTAAAACAGTTATACAAAATAGGCGTAGGTCCGTCCAGTTCGCACACTATGGGACCGGTAAAAGCGGCGGAAAGATTTTTAAGTGAGAATGACGGCTGCGAAAAATATACCGTAACGTTGTACGGTTCGTTAGCTATGACGGGCAAAGGTCACGGTACAGACGTAGCCGTTACCAAAGCTTTCGGCAAACGTAACGTAGAAATAGTGTTCGACGCAAAAACAAAATGCGCGCACCCCAACACAATGGATTTTGTCGGTTTTATAGGGGAAAAGCAAGTTTGCCGTATGCAGATTTTCAGCATAGGCGGCGGAGATATTTTGGCTGCGGGCGAAACGTATACGGAGGGAAGGGACGTGTACGATCTTAATACGTTTGAGGAGATCAAGTCGTATTGCGTTGCAAACGGCATGCGTTACTGGCAGTATGCGTTGGAGCGAGAAGGCGGCGGAATAATCGATTATATGCGCAAAATCTGGCAGGTAATGCAGTGCTCTATAGACGACGGACTTAAAGCCGACGGAATATTGCCGGGAGGATTAAACGTGGCGCGCCGCGCAAAAACGCTGTCTACAACCGCCGCTTTGAAGGAAACGGCGCAAAACCACGAAGACAGGATTGTGGCGTCTTACGCGTTTGCCGTAGGAGAACAAAACGCTTCGGGCGGAGTTGTGGTAACTGCGCCTACGTGCGGAGCAAGCGGAGTATTGCCCGCGGTATTTAAGTATGCTTGCTATCAACGCGGTTTTGACGAACAGCAAATATGCAAAGCGCTGTTGACCGCAGGTATTGTCGGTAACGTAGTAAAGACAAACGCGTCTATTTCGGGCGCGGAATGCGGCTGTCAGGCGGAGATAGGCACGGCGTGTTCGATGGCGGCGGCAGGGCTTGCAGAACTTTATAATATGAGCTTGGACGAAATAGAATACAGTGCGGAAGTGGCTTTGGAACATCACTTGGGACTTACTTGCGACCCTGTTTGCGGTTTGGTGCAGATACCTTGTATCGAGCGCAACGCGGTGGCGGCAATGCGTGCGATAAACGCGGTAAGTCTTGCCACGTTCCTTGCCGACAGCCGTAAAATTTCCTTCGATACGGTAGTTGCCGCCATGTACGAAACGGGACACGATTTGCCCGAAAGCTATAAGGAAACTTCTATCGGCGGATTGGCAAAATTGATAGGAGGCTCTAATTGAAACTGATAGTTTTCGACCTTGACGGAACATTACTTAATACCTTGCAGGATTTAACCGACAGCGTAAATTTTGCAATGGACGAATTGGGGCTTAACCGCTATACAGCCGAACAGGTCCGTTTAATGGTAGGCAACGGAGTGGCCAAACTAATGGAAAGGGCTGTAACAGAGGCTGATATCCGCTTAAAAGATAAAGCGATAAGTTTGCAAAGAAAGTATTATGCAGAACATAACGGCGACAATACTTTTCCGTATGCAGGCATTGAAGATATGCTGCGCAGTTTAAAACGGCTGGGTTACGTTATTGCCGTACATACGAACAAAGACCAAAACGCCGCGCAAACGCTTTGCAGTGCTTTTTTTGACGGTTTAATCGATTATGTGTGCGGAACGACGGACGACGGAATAACAAAACCTAATCCCGAAAAAATACTACGTTTAGCGGAGAGTTTGTCCGCGGAAATTTCCAACGTGGTATATTGCGGAGACAGCGACGTCGATATTGCTACTGCACACAATTTGGGCGCGGAATGTATATCCGTAACTTGGGGTTTCCGCGACGGAAAATTTTTGCAAGACTGCGGTGCAAAACACCTTGTTTCCGCGCCGGAAGAAGTTGTCAAAACGGCGCTCGGTTTGTAAGTTAAATACGTTCAGTGTCGTTTAAGAAAAATGGATTAAAATATCTGGGACGCTGCGGCTGCGGCTATCGTAAATAATTGTAGAGGTGACGTAATGAAAGTACTTGTAGTTGACGATGAAGTTAAATTGGCGGACGCCGTGGGCGAGCTGCTTAGACGTAATAAATTTGTTGTGGACGTTGTATACGATGGCGAGGACGGGTATTATTGCGCCAAAAAAGGCGATTACGACGTTATACTGCTGGACGTAATGATGCCGAATATGGACGGATTTGAAGTTGCAAGCAAACTGCGAAAAAACAAATGCGGCGTACCTATACTTATGCTTACCGCAAAAGACGAAGTGTCCAGCAGAGTAAAAGGGCTGGACTGCGGCGCGGACGACTATTTGACAAAACCTTTTGCTTCCGAAGAATTGCTTGCCCGTATCCGCGCGCTTACCCGCCGTCAGTCGGAATTGGTTTTTGACGAAATAACTTTTGAAGACATCAAATTAAATACGTCGAATTACACGCTCGGCTGCGGACAGAAAACGGTGTCGTTAGGCGCTAAGGAATACGAGATTTTACGTTTTATGCTTACTAACCCTACGCAGGTTATTTCTAAGGATACGATAATTTCAAAAATCTGGGGTTTGGACAGCGACATTACGGAAAACAACGTCGAGGCGTATATGTCTTTTTTGCGTAAAAAACTGTTTTACGTAGGCAGCAAAGTTACAATTATGACAAAACGCATGTTAGGGTATTATTTGGAGAAAACCGAGTGATAAGTAAACTACGAAAAAAAATAATAGCTATTAACGTAATATCCGTGTGTATAGTTTTTTTTGTAGCGGTAATGTTTTTGTTTGCAATAGGTTTTAACCGTATCGATAACGAACGTCACAACCGTGTGGTTGCGGCGTTCGATTTTGACTTCGTAAACGAAGATTTTGCCGAATATAAGATGTTCGGCGATATAATGCTGATAGTATACGACAGGCAGGCGGATCAAATTATATATATAGGTATAGGAAACGACGTACATATAGAGACGGAACTATTTGACGAATATATCAATACTGCCTTAAACGCCCGTATGGACAGAGGTTGGCTGTCGCTGTGGCGAATTAAGTACGATAGACTGACAAGCGGTAATATTGTTAAAATAGTTATCAGCGAAAGTTATCTGCGGAGCAGCGGTATAGCGCCGTATATTATTACCGGCAGCGGCGCGCTGCTTGTGGGCGTTGCAAGCTTTTGGATTATCAGCCTTATGCTTGCAAGCATTGCGTTAAAACCGGTGGAAGAAAGTTGGAGCAAGCAGCGGCAGTTTGTAGCCGACGCTTCGCACGAGTTAAAAACGCCGTTATCCGTAATTATGGCTAATACGGAAATTATTGCCTCGCACAAGGACGAAACGGTGGAAAGCCAAATGAAGTGGATTGAAAACACCCGCGAAGAAAGTAAGCGTATGGCAAGCTTAATTGCGGACTTGCTGTTTTTGGCAAAGCACGACGACGGGCACCAGGCGCAGTTCGACGCTGTGGATTTATCCGATTGCGTAGAAACGGCTGCGCTAAGTTACGACGCTGTTTTTTACGAAAACAATAAGGATTTCCGCAGCGAAATAAGCGCAAACGTCAGCGTGTCGGGCAACGTAGGGCAGATTAAACAGCTTATAGCGATATTGCTGGATAACGCCAATAAATATTCTGTCGGCAGAGGAAACATTTTTATGTCGCTTAACTCTACGGGCAAAAAAGCCGTGCTTGCCGTTTCTAACGACAGCGAAGAACTCAGCGCGGAAAATTTGTCGCACTTGTTCGACCGTTTTTATACGGTGGATAAATCGCGGAATACCGATAAAGGCGGCAACGGACTTGGATTGTCCATAGCTAAAACAATATGTCAAAATCACGGCGGAGATTTAAACGTTGCGTACGGCGGCGGCAAAATTACTTTTACGGCGGAAATTCCGTTATACAAAGTAAAAAAGGAAAACAACCAGTAGGTTTAATTAAAGCGGATATTTGTAAGAAATGTTACTTTTGGCTTTTGAGTATAAAAAGTCTTGATTATATTACGCGCTTTGCTGCCGTAAAATCTTATTGAAATAAACGATAGACTTTTTCCCGTCGTTATAAATATGCGAAATTACCTGCTCTTTTAATTTAATAGATTAAGAAAATCTCTCTAAGACGGTCGGTCTGCGAGAGATTTTTTTATCGTCAGGTATTTTATTTTTTGTAAAAACTTATTAAAGATTTTTTGGAAAACTATTGAGTTTATATAAAAAAGAGAGTATAATCTTTAATTAGAGGTGTTTCGATGAAAAAAACAGGATTTATTACATTGCCTTTAACCTTGCTTGTGCTTATCGCTTTTGCGGTAGGTTTAACAATTCCGTTTACGCTTGTTCAGTATCAGGCTGAGGCGGCAGAATATCAAAACGATTATTATTCCTCCGTTACCGCATTAAACGGCAACGCTTTGCTCGGGCAACTGCACGATTTAACGGTCAGTACCCACAAATATTACTCTACTTATGACGATTGTCATTATAAAGGGTCTATTACGGATCCCGGACAGGGAAACAACACCGTACTCGAATTTTACACTCATATAGACATTTCCTATTCGCAATGGGCAAACTCCGGCGGATGGAACAGAGAGCACGTTTGGCCGAAGAGTCTTTCTAACGGATTATGGAAAACCGTCGGCAGCAGCGCTCGCGGCGGAGGATCGGATTTGCACCATATAAGACCTGCGGAAACGGACTTAAACAGCCGCCGCGGAAATAAGCTGTACGGCGAAGTCAGCAACGGAAGTCCTCAGTATACCAGCGGCAGTGTAAAAGCTTTGGGCGGATATGCCGACGGTTCGGTATTTGAGCCGTTGGATAACGTCAAAGGCGACGTTGCACGCATTATAATGTACGTTTACACCCACTACAACAAAGCCTCTGCGGTAAACGGTACGGTGGAAAGCGCGTACACGTCGGGCAACTTGCCTATTACCAATATTATTTCGGCGGGCGGTACTGATAGAGCGTGGGATTTGCTGCTTAGATGGAACAAAATGGATCCCGTAGACGATATCGAACGCAACAGAAACGAAGCCGTGTACGAAATTCAGGGCAACAGAAACCCGTTTATCGATAACGAAAGTTACGCCGATGCTATCTGGGGCGGCGGCACCGTGGAAAAAGAAGAGCTTACGGGTCTATCCGTAACGCCTAATTCGTTAAGCTTGGAAACAGGCGCAAAACAAACGTTAACCGTAAGAGCAATTCCCTCTAACGCTAACGCAAGCGTTACGTGGGCAAGTTCTAATACGGAAGTTGCAACCATAAACAACGGCATTGTTACGGCTGTCGGCGAAGGCAGTGCGGTAATTACGGCTACCAGCGTTGAAAACCCGTCTATTACGGCAACCGTACAGATTACCGTTACTTCAAAATCCACAAACCCTAATCCTCCTGTAAATCCCGATCCGCCTATAGATCCGGATCCTCCCGTAAATCCCGATCCCCCCGTAGTTGGCGGAGACGTTCAGCAGTTTATATCTGCCGTATCTGCAATAAATTCGGCGCAGGGTATGGAATCAAAATTTAACGCAATTAAAAACGCCGTTACGGAATATAATAAGCTGTCGGCTGCGGATAAAAACGCAGATTCCGTTAAAACGCAGTATCAGGTTTTATTGAATGCTATTGCCGATTACAACGCACAGACGGACTCGTTTAACAATACTATGGACAGCGCAACAAAATCGGGCGCGTATATGCTGTCGGCGGTTAGTTTGGCTGCGGTAGCGTTGGTTGCGGTACTGCAACGTAAATTCCGTTAAGGAGGACGGCGTAATGAAGAAAAAAATAACGATTGTATGTTTTGTTTTGATTATATTGCTTGTTACCGTGTGCATATCTGCATGTACCGATGCGATGACCGATAGTTTGCGTACAATAAATACTCTATTGCGTAAACAGTACGATTCCGTAAGCTTTTCGGTTAAGACCGGTAAAGACGGACTGGAATTAAACGCTTTGTATACTTTTGTAAAAGATGGCGATAAAACAAATATCGAGTATTATGCGGACAGACTTAATAACTTCGACGTAAACGGCAGCGCAGTCGGCTCTCCAAACGGTTTTATTACACGTGTAAGCGGCAGTGCGGTGTTTGACGGAAAAACCGTAACACACGTAGACGGAGAAGCCGTTAATGAAAATATTATACTCGATACGGTGGAACCCCGTATAACGTTTATTGCTTCGTACTTTAATAATGCGAAGTTTACAAAATCTTCGTTTTCGGCAGACGTAGTAAACCCCGACGGATTTATGGGGCAGGAAAACTTTGACGCTGCCGATATGAAAGTGCAGGTTTTGTATAATGCGTCAATGTTGGGAAGTATTAAAATCAGTTACAAAACTGCCGACGGAGCCGAGGTTTCGATGTCGTATCTGTTTGCGTAACAGCTTACAAAGCTAAAACTTAAATCATAATTTAAAAACCGATTGCAAAAATCAATAACGCAATCGGTTTTTTGTTTTGTAAAGTTAAATTTACAGTATTTTTGTGTCGTTTATTATAAAGTGAGTTCCTGCTCATATGTGCATATATATATTAATAAATATAAATAATTATAAAAAAAATCGTTTTTTGCAAGAAAACACATAGAAAGTTTATGTTAAGTTTACTTTTGCGTAGTAAAATTTGCCTGAAAATCGGGAGTACCGTACATTTTTGTCAAATTAACATCCCGATAAGGTAATTGTATGCAAAAAACAAAGGTTATGTGTTTAATATTAGCGATGGTGTTGGCATCGGCGGGAACGGCGGGTATTTTGATGGATATATCCGGCGAAACCGTTATGCCGTCAATTCCCGATAACGCCGTCAATGCTGTTTGGGACAGACCCGAGGACGGCGTTTTTGTGGACGGCGACGCTATAAAAAATTTGTTTATTGCACAGGGCGAATTACAGCGGAAAGGCGGCTTTGTGGGGACTACGCGGGGTACCAGCGTATCCGCGGGTATTACTCAGGACGTTTTTAATAACCGAGTGGTTATCGGCAACAACGTTTTTAAGGAAATGAAAACGATAGGCATCGTTAAAAACGCCTATCAGCTGTATATTTACGGCGACAGTTATATTCACCGCAAGTTTACCAGTATAAAAGACGCGGAAAACGTGGAATGGGCAAATACTGCCGTACGTTATAACGAGGAACAGTTTGTTACTATGTTCGGGCATCGTTCCAATGCTTTGACGGGCTATATTCTCAACGAGGAAACCGTTTTAAGCGGTAATTTGGAAAGTGCGGAAAACGGTCTGTACACCTATCGTTACGTGTTGGATATCGAAAAAGCGCCCGCACGTCTGTTGTACGAAATGCGTACAAACTCTAATCTTAACGGTTTTGCAACATTTGTTAAGGCGGAAATTGTAGTTACGATGGACGGCGACTGGCAGGTAAAAACTTTACGTACCGACTGTAAGTACAAAGTGCCTATGATGGGCGTGGGCTTTGACTGCGTGGAAGACGTTACCGAAACTTTCAGCGATCTTACAAGCGACGAGTTGCCTGAAAAAGCATTTTTTGAACAATTTCTCAATGCGGACATATCTTCTCCCGTGGAAGACGAACCCGACGCGTTAAGCGTACTTATGGATATCTTCGGACCGTATATCGGCGGCGGCAAACTTAATTTATCGTTTGATGCGGCAATGAACGGACAAAAAATAACCGACGGTGCAATTTCAGCTAAAATAGATATCGAAAATCTTTCTAATATAGAAGTTTCCGCAAAGATAGGAAACGATTTGTATATCGAGTACGGCGGCGAAAAACTGTACGTAACCTATCAGGACTTTAAAGGCAGTACGACGGTACAAGGCATGACGGACGTATTTTCTGCATTTATGCCCAAAGGCTCGGCAGATTTACTCGGCGCGATAAATACCGACGAGATTCTTGCAAATATTAAGTACAGCATAACGGATAACGTTTGTACGGTAAATATTCCGTTGAATTTAGGCGACGTTTACATAGACGTAAATATTTTTGCCGACGTAGTAGAGGGCGGATATAAATTCAGCGGCGCGGCAGTGCAAGCCGGCGAATTTAAACTTAGCTTAAAACCAGCAAGCGAATTTGCCGCTCCCGACCATACCGACGGGTATGAGGAAATTTTGGGACTGCTCGACCTTGTGCAGAACGGCATTATTTACGGTAGTATCGATGCGTTCGGTATGCAGGCAGACGTAATGTTCGATCTTAGTACAATGTCGCTGTATGCAACAGGCGGAGATATCGAACTTGTTTACACGGATAATAACGTTTACGTTACTTTCGGCGCGGTAAAACTTAAGTTGGATATCGGCGACGTAGATTACGTTATGGCTCTGTTGAAGTATGCGGGTATAGTTGACGGAAACGCTGAAATCGAAATGCCGCAAATATCAGCCGAGCAGGTTTTGGCGTTGCTTGCGGATATTACCGCAACAAAGACTGATAACGGCGTACGTTTCGACTTAGGCTTCGGCGATATAAGCGCGGCGCTATATTTAGTAACTGCCGAAAACGGTTGGAATATAGACAGAGTCGAAGTGAACTTTAACGGTAACAATATTACTCTTGCTTCCAAAGCACCCTTTGCCGAGGAAATTCCCGCAGTAAATGCGGATGCGTATACGGACGTAACGGAACTGTTGGATACGTTTGTACCTCCCTTGGCTTTACTTACAAAAGCCGACGGATACGGCGCAGACTTTAACTTTAACCTTGTAATTAACGGCGAAAAATATGACGTCGAAGGTATGTTCCGTATGGACGCAGAAGGCGGCGTTAAAATTTTTGCAAACGCTTATAAAGGCTCTGTAAAGTTACTTAAAGCAGACGTAACGGTTGTAAACAACGTTGTTTATTTGGATATTAACGGAGTTAAGACAGCGTTTAAAACGGACGGAAACAACTTGTTTGCGGATATCGATTTAAAACAGACAATAAGTGAATTGTCGGGTGTAAATCAGTGCGCCGACGGTATAATAGAAGCTGTTTTAAATGTAATCGACAAAATTAAAAATATAGATTTAACAAAAGTCGATTATGCAAGTTTAATAAAAGAATTTAACTTTGCAAACGGCGAACTTAACGTTACGGTAAATGCCGGCGTAATAGGTTTGGGCGACGTGGGATTAACTCTTTCGTCAAACAAACAAGGCGACCTGATAGTAGGCGTTAACGGACTGACGTTGGATTGTATGCAAATTAACGCACACGCGGCAATATTTGCAAATGCGGAAAAAGTTGCCGAGCCTAATGCAGAAGATTATGTTTTAAATTTGGAAGGCACGGTGCAGGACGTTAAATTTGCCGTGTCGGCGGACTTGCTCAATACCGATATATCGGTTATGGCGGAAGCGTTCGGTCAAACGCTTCAAATGCGCTATGTCAACGACCGTATTTATGCAAAAATAGATAATTTGGCGATATGTACTACTAAGGATAAAATAGGCTTGCTTATTAATCGCATTATGACGGAAATGGGATTGAGTTTACCGAATGTAGATATGGACATATTTGCAAACGCCGATTTGTCCGTTAAAGATATACTTTCGTCGCTTAAGTTCGATTTGTCATCCGCAGCGTTCAGCATAAATTTGGTTATAAAAGATTTTGCGAGCATAAAAGTCAATTTCGATAACGAAGCGAATCTTGCCGATATCAACGTTACGGTAAGCGGTTACAGCGCGGCAGTGCGTCCTTCCGAAACAGAGATAGTCAAGCTGGACACAAATGCAAAATATTTTGATTTGGAAAATATCGTCGACGAAGTTGCTGCGGAAATAAAATCGCTTATAAACGCCGACGGTTACAGAGTTTTGCTTGAAGGCACGTTTGCTTTCGGCAGTAACGTATACGGCGTTATCGCAGACGTTAATTACAACGGCGGACTGTATGTCAGCGCGCAAGTTTCGTACAATAAGCTAAGTATGCTTAATTTGGAACTGTGGTATGTGCAAAATACCGTTTACGCGCGTATAGGCGATCTTAAATTTGCGTTTAACGTAGGCTCAATAAACCAAAATACGGACGGCAATAAGTTGGAGTTGGATTCGCTTAAAGGATACAACGACGATTTGGACGGAATATTGTCGGCGGCGGAAAATATTATTAACAAAATTTCGCAAGGCAATATAGACGTTGCGGAATTATTAAAGGGTATCGATTACGACGGAAATTCATTCGATATCGCATTAGACGGTACGCAGCTCGGCTTATCTAACGATATCCGTATAGGTTTGCAGCTTAATAACGGCGTAGCGCTGCAAGTTAACGGACTTACAATGGGCGGTTTGACGGCGGAATTTAAAGCGGACGTATCGGCAAACGGCAAAGCGGTAACTGCACCCAACGGCGATTTTACTACAAATATTGCCGTAAAACTGGACGAACTTAATACAATCTACGCTAGTCTGGATTTACTTAACGGCGTGTATAACCTTAAATTAGACGATTTATATATTCAATATGCTAACAACGTAATTAAGGTTAACAAAGGCGATATGTTTGTCAGCGGCGATTTGGACAGAATCGTGGATATGGTCAAAAAGATAGACGACCTTGTAAACGAGTTTAGCGGTGCGGCGGATATCGTTGACAAAATAGACTTGTCGTTATTTGATAACATCGATTTGCGCGCAATAACAAAATCTATTGCAATATCGGTTTTGGGCGACGGCGTACACGTATATTGCAGTGCGTTGGGGTTTGATATCGACGTTGCGTTTATCGGCGGCGAATTGTCAAAAATCACTGTACCCGTAAGTTTAATTAATAAAACGTTGGAAATTACTCCCTGCGGCACACAACAGTACGTAGAGTTTACCGACGAATATAACTATATCGCAATCGACAGCGTGTTGGAAGACTATTATCCCGTAATCGAAAAACTTGTCCATACCAACAGTTGGAAGTTCAGTTTTGACGGCGATACGCTGATTAATTTGGGCGATGTTCAGTATATGCTTGCAAACGGCTCGTACTTTGAATTTTACTACAAAAATACCGAAGGTATGGATACATTTAAATTGCGCGCCAAGCTGGATGTACGCAAACTTAAAGCGGATAATACCTGGCAGGAATTTATGTCGTTGGATATCGTTTACAAAGACGGCAGTATTTATGTGACGGATACGGGGCGCAATGTGGACGGCAATCGTAATACGATTAGATTGACCGTATCGGTCGATACGATTAAGCAATGCTTTAACTTGTACGACGATTTGGTTGACGTAATTCCGCAAATCGGCGAAATGGTGCAGGATTTTAAAGACGCTATGGCTGAGGCGGAAAACAATGCCGAACTAAGCAATATTGCAAATATTTTAAAGCATATTTCGTATCAAGACAATGTGTTCGGTTTGATGCTTGACGGTAAAGTGCTGCTTAGCAAATTAGGCGAAATTTTTGTTGCTATACAGCCGTACGGCGACGGCTTGTCGTTGGATAACCTGACGTTGTTTTACGATAATATATCCATACAGATAAGCAATATGCGCGTAGAAGCTTCCGCAGTGGCGCAAGACGGTCAATACGCTGCGGTACAGGATATTCTGTCTTACGATTACGACGCTTATCACATTGACTTTAACAGCTTGTACGATTTGCTGTCGGCGTTGGTCGTAACGGCTCGGCCTACAACCGAGGACGGATCACGTTCGTTTGATATCAGCGGTAACATAGAGGTAAATCTTTTGGGCGTAAAACTCAATATAGGCGTGCAGTTTTATGTGGATATAGACGCTGACGGCGAAACGGCTATTGCTCTTAAATTGATACGCAATAAGCTGAGCGCATTGGATATTAAAAATATTGCGCTGGCAGACTACGGCGGAAACAGTTACTTGTATTTTAACAGTAGAACGGGACTGATTACTATTTACCGCGATTCTTACCAAAAGTTTAAAACGGGTGTATTCACGTCCGTTATCGAATTGGATACGGTACATAACGGAGCGCCGTCGTTTATTGCGGAAAATATCACAACCGAGGATTTTGCAAAAGATACCATGACCATGGTAAACTACATTTTGGAAATGGTAAACTTTAAGAGTTGGATCAACGATGAAATCCGCGGCGCTATCACCAAGGAAAGAAACAACGACTACGGTATCGAAGACATTTTAAAGGACTATTTCTATGCGGAACAAACCTTTAATTTAAAGGCGGATTTAGCGCCTATCGACAGCGCTTTGGGTGCGGTTGAACTTAACGTTTTGCACAATGCAAACGATTACAGCCTTACAAATCTTAAAGGCAGCATCAAGCTTATTTCCATTTGTACCGCAAACGTCGACCTTGCCGTTAACGCGCCCGTATACGGTGTGGCAACGCAATACGAAGCTCAGCATGCTATTTGGTAAATTACGGAACGAATTAAATAACGGCGGCAAAGATAAGCTTGTGTAAAATAGAATACAAGATTGTGTTTGTTTATTCATCCGATCGTTCGATAATTAAAAAAACAGCCAACGTAAAAAAATATTTTTTATAAGAAAACAGCACTTTTTAGCGCGGCACTCTCAAAATGACAGAAAGCTCTCGAACAAAATGTTTGAGAGCTTTTAACTGCATATTATTAGATAAATAAATTGAAAATCACATTACGTTTTAAGTTAATTTTTGAGATACAAATTTTAAATTTACATAGTAAGTTTTAACTCTGCGATAATTTTTCTGCTATTACCTGTCTTAAACTGTCCGTTCCCGACAATGCATTAAAGAGCAGAAAATTCCCGTTTTTGGTTACGACTTTAAGATTGCCCGTTTTTGTATAAGAGATTATGTCGCTAAAATAATAGACTTTGGGTTTGCTAAACAACTTTTTAATTGTTATTTTTTCGTCGTCGTAAGTTGCTTTTGTAAACATTATATAAACGACAATGCTATCAAAAATGATAGGTATCCAGCATACGCAAATCGTAGTTACATAGTTAAATTTTAAAATTTCCGTAACAACGTTAGGCAATGCAATAATTAAAATTCCAACTATATTGCAAAAAAATAACAGCGCGACAAAAACGGCACTCAATTTATTATTTACATACACTTTTCTTTCTGCCTTTGCTTTGTCCTCATTTGTTTTTTCTCTTTTTAAAAATTTGGGATACAGGATGTCCGCTAAAATCGAAGCAGATAAGGTTACTAATAAAGCGGTAATAACGCGCAGTGCAATTTCCATTGATTTGCTCCTTGTTAATATGCATTTAAAATCAACAAATAAAGTTATCCTAATAAGGAATCCATTACCAGCTTGATGTGTCGGGCATAATCTCCGTACATAATAATATGGTGGTTTCCGCAAGGGGTTGTAAGCAGCTGAGTGACGGGTTCGTCTAAGCGTACGGCTATTTGCGTACGGCATAAGTCCGTTTCGCTTAAATTTTTTACAATGTCGCAGGATGAGACAAAGTAGCGTTTTAAATCGGCGGAAAGTCTAAATACCGTGGCTTTGCCCGCGTGCAATTCGCCCTTTACGGCAACGCCTATTCCGCTTTCAAAGTGAGTGTCGAATTTGTATTTGTCCAGCATATCCAAAGGAGCGGTGCAATGCGCAAATACAACGGTATTATTGTTTACGTCTATGCGTGACGGATTTGCCTGAAAGTTGGATTTTCCGCTTATAATGCGGGCAATAAGCATACTCAGCATTGCGGCGATATCTCCTTCGCAAGTGCCTATTATGCCCTTTGCGTTAAGCTCGGCAAGGGCAAGGCACCCTGTGGATTTTAACGACGTAAGCAAGTCGAAACAGCGTATCGTAAGTCCGTTTAGGCGTTCCTTGCAAACAATTTGCTCCAAAGCTTTCTGTATTTGCCGCGCTTTTGTAAGTTCCTCTCTGTCAAAATCAGGGCAGTCGGTTTTGCTGCTTATAACGGCGTTTTTTGAAATTTCCTCTACTCTGCTAATGGGTATATTAACAAGCGTAACGCCTAACGTTCTAAGCACGTCGCCGTAGTCCGGCACGGACGATATCAGCCAGTTGGAAGGCTGACCGATTACGCCGAGCCTCGCTGATTTTAATTGACGCTTTACTTTATTTACCGCGGCAAGCGTCTTAATGCGCTCGGCAATATATTCTGCTCCTCCGTGTAAAATTTCACCTTTTATGCCGCGATTGTTTAAATATGTCAGTATTTCTAAGGAGGCGGCAAGACTGTTGTTGGAGCCGTTAGTCAAAATATAGTACGGCTCTTGTAATTTGTCGAAGCTGTTTAAAAAGTAACCTTCGCTTCCGCCCGTTTGCACAAATATCAGTTTTACGTCGCAGTCGTAATCGGCAAGGTCGGCGTAGTGCAATTTATCGCAGAGAGATTTTTCTATATCGGCGATAAACTTTTCCGTTTCATTGTTAAAGTCGGGCGAGTGCGTAAGCCGCGATTGAAAAGTAGAAAATTTTATGTTCATATGTACCTCGTTAAAAAGTATTTGCAAATTATTATACTACAACGTTTTGCATATTTCAAGAGCAAAAGTAAAACAATACCGTCCAATAATTTGGCGAGTATTAAATTATCTGCATAAAAATAACGTAATATTAACATCCGCGGTATAGCGTCTTTTCTATTCCGCGGCAAAAGGTTAGCGCGCCGTTACAACTTATTTAAAATGTAAAAAACTCCAACCGTTATGCACCGTTGGAGTTTTTGTATATTTAAAGAAATTACGATTTAACCGTTATCACGCTTTGTTTGCGCTGCCTAAAACGTTAATAATCTTGTGTTTTACCATTTCCTTCATCATTGTGCGTGCGTCGCCCAAATATTGACGGGGGTCGAAGTGAGAGGGAAATTCGCTAAAATGTTTGCGGATAGCGGCGGTAAAAGCAACGCGTAAGTCGCTGTCGATATTGATTTTGCAAACCGCCATTTTTGCGGCTTTTTGCAGCTCGCTTTCGGGGATGCCTATTGCGTCGGGCATGCTCCCTCCAAACTGATTGACTATTGCAACCTTATCTTGCGGAACGCTGCTTGCGCCGTGCAAAACGATAGGGAAGTCGGGCAGACGTCTGCTTATTTCTTCCAAAATGTCCAAACGGAGTTTGGGGTCTTGTCCGGGCTTAAATTTGTACGCGCCGTGAGACGTGCCGATAGCGATAGCTAAGCTGTCTATACCCGTACGCGCCGTAAACTCTTCTACTTCGTCGGGGCTTGTAAACAAAGCGTCCTTAGCGTCCACTTTAACGTCGTCCTCAACGCCGGCAAGTTTGCCAAGTTCCGCCTCTACCGTAACGCCGTGCGCGTGAGCGTATTCTACAACTTTGCGGGTAACGGCGATGTTTTCTTCCCACGGTTTGGAGGATGCGTCAATCATAACGGAAGTAAATCCGCTGTCGATAGAGTCCTTGCAAATATCGAAATCAGCGCCGTGGTCAAGGTGCATTGCAATGGGAATATCGGTAGTTTCCGCCGCCGCCTGTACAAGGTGTCTAAGGTATACGGGGTTTGCGTATTTGCGCGCGCCTGCGGATACTTGCAAAATTACGGGAGATCGGCATTCGTTTGCGGCTTCG
Source organism: uncultured Christensenellaceae bacterium (assembly GCA_910587795.1). Lineage (GTDB taxonomy): Bacteria > Bacillota > Clostridia > Christensenellales > CAG-314 > Fimimonas. Next base: position 84,496 of record CAJUNH010000003.1, on the reverse strand, counting down.
ACGATGGCCTGAATCATTTCCATATTATTTACGTTAAACGCGCCTATGGCATAGCCTTCTTTATAGGCTTTGGCAAACATTTCTTTTGTTGTTACAAGTGGCATAACGGTTTCCTCCAAATTATAGATAGATTTTATATTTTGCATAATGTTTTTATAATGTTTTTGCGTTGACAATTTGTTGTCAAAAGCAAATCATTATGCTATACTGTTAAAGGTATTGTAGCACAGTTCTTTGTTTAAGTAAAGCGGGAATTGTCTAACCAAACAGAAAAATTTTTTGGAGGTAAACTCACAATGGCAAAGAAAAACGTAAGAGTTGCAATCAACGGTTTTGGACGTATCGGTCGTCTTGCTTTTCGTCAAATGTTTGGCGCGGCAGGTTACGAAATCGTAGCTATCAACGACTTGACAAGCCCCAAAATGCTTGCGCATCTTTTAAAGTACGACACGGCTCAAGGCAATTATGTGGCTATGGGTCACACTGTTACAAGTAAGGAACCTGTTTTTGCAGAAGACGGCAAAACGGTTGTAACGCCCGGTTCTATTACGGTAGACGGTAAGGAAATTACAATTTACGCCGAACCCAAAGCAATCAACCTTCCTTGGAAAGCGTTAAACGTAGACGTAGTGTTGGAATGCACCGGTTTTTATTGCAGTAAGGAAAAGAGTCAGGCTCACGTTGACGCAGGCGCTAAAAAGGTTATTATTTCCGCTCCCGCAGGCAAGGATTTGCCCACGGTTGTTTACGGTGTAAACGAAAATATTCTTAAAAAGGACGATACGATTATTTCCGCCGCAAGCTGCACGACAAACTGTCTTGCTCCTATGGCTAAGGCGTTAAACGATTTTGCTCCCGTAGAAAGCGGTATTATGATTACCGTTCACGCATACACGGGCGACCAAATGGTTCTTGACGGACCTCACCGCAAGGGCGATTTGCGCAGAGCGCGCGCTGCCGCTCAAAATATCGTTCCTAACACGACGGGCGCTGCTAAGGCTATCGGTCTTGTTATTCCGGAACTCGACAAAAAACTTATCGGTTCGGCTCAACGCGTCCCCGTTTGCACAGGTTCTACCACAATTTTGGTTGCGGTTGTCGACGGAAAGGGCAAGGAAGTTACTCCCGAAACAATCAATGCTTATATGAAGAGCGTTGCTAACGAATCTTACGGCTACAACGAAGATATGATTGTTTCCAGCGACGTTATCGGTATGCGTTACGGCAGCTTATTCGACGCTACTCAAACAATGGTAACAAAGCTTGACGGCGGAAAATACGAAGTTCAGGTTGTGGCTTGGTACGATAACGAAAACAGCTATACTACGCAGATGGTACGTACGATTAAGTATTTTGCCGAACTGTAATTTTTAGGATAAATATAGAGTAATAACATAGTTGTTTTACGATATAAACGTATAAGAAAACCACGCGAATTTCGCGTGGTTTTCTTATACGGTAAATCCGTCGTTTTTAGGACGGCGGATTTATGTGTTCTTCGTTATTTTCTTCCTTATCTAACGCGGCAGTGCTTACGGGTGTATCTACCGACGGCTCATTTAATTTACGCCGTGCCGAAAGCCGCGGAATAAATTCTATTATAAGTACGGCGGCAATAACCATCATACCGCCTACAACCGTTGTCCAAACAAACGTTTCAACACCCGCGATAATGGAAATCAGCGCGCCTATCGGCGATTCGCAGGCAAGTACAAGCGACGTTTCGGTGGAGCTAAGATGTTTTTGGGCATAACTTTGCGCGAGATATGCAAAGGATGTGCCGCACAGTATTACTATTAGTAATCTCCATACGCAATACGACGCGTCAAACGTAATTGAAGAGTAGTGTTTGCTTTCAAAAATCAACGTGTATAAAGCAAATAAAACCGCGCCGGTAAGTATTTGCCAAAACGTCATATTAGGGAAGTCTACGGCTTTTTTGCTGTAAGCGTAGTCAGTCAGGGCAATTTGCGCTGCAAACAAAACCGCGCCGGCAAGCGTAAGTAAATCTCCTACTGCGGTATTGCTTGTTCCGTCTTTTATTATACCGTATAAGTTAAGTATCAAAAGCCCGACAATCGCAACGCCTACCCCTGCAAACATCTGCCAGCAAGGGCGTTTTTTTAACAAAATCCAACTTATAAAAGGTACGAAAATTATATACGACGCCGTAAAAAACCCGTTGTGCGACGGAGTGGTGTATTTAAGACCGATTAACTGCAACGTAAAACCGCCGAACAATAATATTCCGCCAATGCCCGCGTACAGTATTATTTTTTTGTTAAACCGCAGTTTGCGTGCAAAAATTGCTCCCAGCAAAATAGCGGATACGCCGAAACGCAAAGTATTGATTAAATTCGGCGTTGCAAAAAACGCCGCGTTTAGTAAATTGTCGTTTAAAACAAACCCCGCTCCCCAAAAAATCGCCGTTAGCGACAACATAACAAGTCCCGCGAGATGTTGTTTTTTGTTGGTTTGTTGCATAGTACCTCTTGTTGACTTAATTTAAACCTTTTAGTTCGGCTTTGCTGTTTTATGTGTTTTTCTTGCAGTATTTAAGCAATCTGCCGCCTGCTAAATAAAACGACAAACTACTAATATTAGTCTGTCGTTGAATCTCCTAGGTGAATGGACACGGGATTTCTCCCACATTGCCTTTGGTATTAAATTATATGTGCATTATACCCTTTTTTGTTACCTTTGTCAACAATATAACCGTGCACAAAAGAAAACTGCGTTCGCTATTAGCGAAAAAGTTACCGTTGTGGTTTTAGTTTTGATATCGTATAATAAAAATATAGACAGGGTTTAGCTTGTATTTGATTGGATATTACATAGTGTTGTACGTGTTTTGTTCTGTGTGCAATTAGTCTGCCTGCTGTACAATAACGTAATAAACTCATCGATATTTTGTCCGCGGCGTAAAGCGGTAAGGTAATAAAAAGAGGTAGAGGTGTAAATATGGTAACAAAAATAGTACTGACGGTAGTTTATGCGTTACTTGTGCTGACGTTGGTAATTTTAAAAGCTTTTAAAATAGGCAGCAGACGCCGCGGCGTAGTAAAAATGCTTACTGCTTCTATGTTTGTCGGCATAGCTATATACGGATGTATTTTACAGCAAGGTAATTTGGATATTGTCCTTGCTGTCGGTTTGATTTTTGCAGCATTGGGCGATTTGCTGTTGGTATTTATGGATCGCCATAGCTTTTTTGACGCCGGAGTAGTCAGTTTTGCCGTTGCCAGTACGGTAATATCCGCTTACGGCATAGCTTATTTCGGTTTTTCTTGGTGGATGATATTGCCTTTTGCGTTGTTCGTCGCAACAACCGTTATCTGTCAGGTAACTAAGCTGTATTCCTTCGGCAGAGATATAGTGTATCTTAACGTTTACACGCTATGTATCGGTTTGTGCGGAAGCGTCGGTATTGCCGTTGCATGCACTTTTGGCGGAGTTAAGGCGATTTTATTCGGTATAGGCAGTTTTATGTATATGCTAAGCGACGTGTGTTTGGGACTGTTTCTGTTAAAGTTTAAAAAGGTCGGGTTGGATATTGTCAATACGTTGCTGTATTTTCCGGGAATGCTGCTTATAGCTTTAAGTTTATTGTTTTGAGTTTTAAGGAAAACAAACGAAATCTGCTAAAAATGAAGTGTAAATAACAGAATTGTATTATTGTTTTTAATTTTATTATCTTTTTAATTTTTTTATTTTATATTAGGTTAAAAAAATCTGTAAATGTTACAAAATTATGTTGATTTTGAGTTTTTTTAGTGTTACAATAGTATCCGCAGAGTACTCTGCGGCGCAATCCATATTGCAGCACTAATTATTTTTTTCGCGAGGATATTATGAGAGCTAGCGGAATATTGCTTCATATCACGTCTTTGCCCGGTAATTGCGGGGTAGGCACATTGGGCGACGTGGACAGATTTATTGATTTTTTGAGGGAAACCAAACAGACTTACTGGCAGTTGCTGCCCATTACTCCTACGGACTTTGTAAATTCGCCGTATGCTCCGCCTTCGGCATTTGCTGGCAATACGCTGTTAATAGACGTCAACGACCTTGTAAAGCGCGGACTTGTCAGCGAGGAAACGGCAATGTGTGCCTGTAAAGCGCAAGGTAACGATTACGGCTATGCAATTTATCATAACGATATAGTATTGCGCGAGGCTTATTCTAACTTTGCCAAAGCGGACCGTCCGTTAGATTACGCCGAATTCTGTTCGGCAAACAGTTATTGGCTTGACGATTACGCAATGTTTTGCGCGCTGAAACGTCACTTTAACGGCAAGTCTTGGTTGGAGTGGGACGACGAGGCTATCCGTATGCGGACTCCTTCGGCGATTAGCAAATACCGCGATATGTTAGAGTACGAAATCGACTACGTGGAATTTTGTCAGTATATTTTCGACGTACAGTGGAAGGCGTTTAGAGACAAGCTTAAAGCAAACCGTATTCAGCTTATAGGGGACATTCCCATTTACGTGGCGTACGACTCTGCCGACGTATGGGCGCACAGCGAATTGTTTGAGCTTACACGCGACCGCAGACCTTTGTGGGTTGCGGGTGTTCCTCCCGATTATTTTTCCGCCGACGGTCAGCTGTGGGGCAACCCTTTGTACGACTGGGAAGCAATGAAAAAAAATAAATACGATTGGTGGCTTAGGAGAGTGTCAAAGTGCAGCGAAATGTTCGACGTTTTGCGTATAGACCATTTTCGTGCGTTTGACAGCTACTACGCCATAAAGTACGGCGAAGTAACCGCGCGCCGCGGCAGCTGGCGTAAAGGCGTAGGGTACGATTTCCTTAAACTCCTAATCGACAGCGTTCCCGAACTTACTATAATTGCCGAGGATTTGGGCGACATACCTCAAAGCGTACTCGATTTAAGAGATAAATGTAATCTTGCGGGAATGAAAATAGTGCAGTTTGCTTACGACGGCAACGAGGCTAACAGCTTTTTACCTCAAAATTTTAACGAGCATTGCGTGGCGTATCTCGGCACTCACGATAACGATACTACTGTCGGCTGGTGGAAAAGTTTGGAACCGTGGCAACAGGATATTGTAAGGAGATTAAGCGGCGTAAAGGGCGAGCATATAGCTTTGGAGCTTATGGAACGTCTTGCGGAAAGCAAATCCAATACGGTTATATATTCCTTACAAGACATTGCCGAGGGAGATACTGAGCAGCGTATGAATATTCCCGGTACGTTGGGATGTTGGAAATATATGGCAAAACGCGGAGATTTTTCCGCCGAAAAATACAAGTGGTTGCTTGCTTTAACCGAGCGTACCAACCGCGCTAACAATATTTAGGGGAATCTTTATGTCTAAATTTACCGAGTTTTACAACGGCGGCAGCGTTAATGCATACGAATTGCTGGGGTGTCACAAAGCGGGCGACGGACTGTATCACTTTGCCGTTTGGGCTCCGAACGCTAAAGAAGTTTGCGTAATAGGCGATTTTAATAACTGGTTGGTACATCACGATAAACTTACCTTAGAAGACGGTATTTGGCAAACCACGGTGGAAGCGCGCGACGGCGATTGCTATAAATTTGCCGTTACAACGCAAAGCGGCGAAATTCTGTACAAAGCCGACCCGTACGCAAGGTATGCTGAGGTGCGACCAAACACCGCCAGCCGCATATACGATCCCGAAGAGAAATTTGAGTTTACCGACGGCGGTTGGACGGAAAAGCAATTAAAAAACGGTATTTACAAAACGCCCGTAAACATATACGAAGTACACGCGGGCAGTTGGCGCCGTCATTATGACGGCAGACTGTATACTTACCGTGATTTGGCAAAATACCTTGTTCCGTACGTAAAAAAAATGGGATACACTCACGTAGAGTTTATGCCCCTTGCCGAACATCCGTTTGACGGATCGTGGGGATATCAGGTCACCGGTTTTTATGCGCCGACAAGCCGATACGGCACTCCCGACGACTTAAAATATCTTATTAATCAATTTCATAAAGCGGGTATCGGAGTAATACTGGACTGGGTTCCCGCACATTTCTGCAAGGACGCGCACGGTCTTATAGAGTTTGACGGTACCTGCTGTTACGAATCTGCCGACGATTTTAAAAAGGAGCATAAAAGCTGGGGAACGCGTATTTTCGACTACTCCCGTTACGAAGTGCAGAGTTTTCTTGTGTCTAACGCATTGTACTGGTTAAAGGAATTTCACTTTGACGGCTTGCGCGTGGACGCGGTTGCAAGTATGCTGTATTTAGACTACGACCGCAAAGACGGAGAAGGGCGGCCCAACAAATGGGGCGGAAAGGAAAATCTGGAAGCCATCGACTTTTTACGTAAATTATCCTGCAAAGTATTTGAATTGTGTCCGTACGCGCTGTTTGTCGCGGAGGAATCGACGGCGTTTCCAAAGGTTACTCATCCTACGTACGTGGGCGGACTCGGCTTTAATTACAAATGGAATATGGGTTGGATGAACGACGTACTGAGTTATATGAAGACCGATACGCTGTGGCGGCACGATAATCATAACAAATTAACTTTTTCTATGTGCTACGCTTACAGCGAAAACTACGTTTTGCCGTTATCGCACGACGAAGTTGTACATTTAAAAGGCAGCCTTATCAACAAAATGTTCGGCGAATACGACACGAAATTTGCCCAACTTAAAGCATTGCTGGGATATCAGTATGCTCATCCGGGAAAAAAGCTGAACTTTATGGGGGTGGAACTTGCCCAGTGGAACGAGTGGAGCGAAAGCAGAGAACTGGACTGGTCGTTGTTGACGTATCCAAAGCACGACGGTCACCGCCGTTTTGTGTGCGATTTAAATAAAACGTACGCCAAATACAAGCCGTTGTATCAAAACGATTTTTCGTGGGACGGTTTTAAATGGCTGCTTGCGGACGATGCCGGAAACAGCGTGCTGGCATTCGAGCGTTTTGACAAACGCGGCAACACCCTGCTTGCGGTTATTAATTTCAGTTTGTACGATTACTTTAAATACGGTTTTAAAATGGACTGCGGCGAGTACAAACTTATTTTAAACAGCGACGACGTTAAATACGGCGGCAGAGGCGTTTACGTTGCGGAAAGTTTTTCAACCGCCGATGACGGTTATGCGGAAATTAACATGCCCGCTTCGTCCGTATGTTATTACTATAAATCCGCTAAATCAAAGTAATTAAATAAAATCAAAAATTATAGGAGATTGTTAACATATGCCTAATACTACACCTCTTACAAAATCCAGCGTTAAAGATATGATCGAAAGCGCGTCCAACAAAGCTTTCGGCGTATCCGCTATGGAACTTAATAAAATGCAGCTGTACAAGTGCGTTGCAACGGTTGTCCGTGATATGCTGCTGCAAAAACGTACGGCGTTTAACCGTTTGTACAAAGCGCGCGACCGTAAACGCGTACATTATCTGTCGATGGAATTTTTGATGGGACGCAGTCTTAAAAACAACCTTTTTAATATGAACTTGGACGGACTGTTTGCGGAAACCTTAAAAAAGTACTACAAGGTTAATATCGACGATTTATACGATTGCGAACCGGACGCGGGACTGGGCAACGGCGGACTAGGCAGACTTGCCGCGTGTTATCTGGATTGCCTTGCTAAGGAAAATTACCCCGTCATGGGGCACTCGCTGCGTTTCGAGTACGGATTTTTCCAACAGAAAATCGTAGACGGATGGCAAACCGAGCTTCCCGACAACTGGCTGCCCGGCGGCGAAGTTTGGCTTAAAGACCGTCCCGACAAAATTCAGGTAGTGCGTTTCGGCGGCGAAGTAAAAGAAATTTGGACGGACAAAGGTCCGGTTTATCAGCAGGTAGGGTGCGAGGAAGTGCAGGCATTCCCCTACGATATGGTTGTGGAAGGCTACCGCGCAACTGCGGTAGGCGTGTTAAGGCTGTGGTCTGCGCGCAATAACAAGCCGTTTGATTTCAGAGCTTTCGGTCAGGGCGAATATTTAAAGGCGTTGGAAGAACAGTCTCAGGCGGAAATGATTACAAAAGTGCTTTACCCCAACGACAACCACGATGAAGGTAAAGTGCTGCGCTTAAAGCAGGAATATTTTCTTGTATCCGCCGCAATGCAAAATATCGTATCGGATCACTATAAGCGTTACGGAAATTTTGACGATTTTGAAAAGCTGGTTGCGGTGCATATAAACGATACTCACCCCGCGCTGTGCGGTCCCGAACTTATGCGTATATTCGTGGACGAATACCGTATGGACTGGAATAAAGCATGGGGTATAGTCAACCGCGTGTGCGCGTACACAAACCACACGGTTATGGCAGAGGCGTTGGAAAGCTGGCCGGAATATATATTTAAACAGCTTTTGCCCCGTATTTACCAAATTGTGGTGGAAATTAACGAACGCGCCTGTAAGTACTTTTTTGAAAAGACACATGACTTTAAAAAAGTATCCGATTTGGCGATTATTGCTTTCGATCAGGTGCGTATGGCTAACCTTTCTATCGTATCGTCCCATCACGTCAACGGCGTATCGGCATTGCACAGCGATATTCTCAAAAAGGATTTGTTTCGCGAGTTTGCCAAAATAGAACCGCGCAAGTTTACCAACGTAACAAACGGTATAGCGCACCGCAGATGGCTGTGTCAGGCAAACCCCGGTTTAAACAACCTTATTAAAGATTTGATAGGCGACGGGTTTATTACCGACGCAAGCGAGTTGACAAAGCTCAATTCCTTTTTGGACGACGCGGAAGTGCACCAGCAAATGGCAAAAATCAAACTTGCAAACAAAAAGAAGTTTGCAAATATCGCTTTAAACAAGTTGGACGTTAATATCGACCCCAACACGCGTTTCGACGTACAGGTAAAACGTCTGCACGAATATAAACGTCAGCTTCTAAACGTTTTAAAAATCGTATCGCTTTATCACGATTTAAAGGAAAACCCCGATTTGAACGTAACTCCGCAAACCTTTATCTTCGGCGCGAAAGCTGCGCCCAGTTATTACGCGGCAAAGGAAGTTATCCGCTTAATATGCTGTATTCAAAAGGATTTGGAACAAAATCCAAAAATCCGCGAAAAGTTAAACGTTGTATTTATGGAAAACTACTGCGTAACCATGGCGGAAAGTCTTATTCCCGCCGCGGAAGTATCGCAGCAGATTTCTCTTGCGGGCAAGGAAGCCAGCGGAACGGGCAATATGAAGTTTATGATTAACGGCGCTTTGACCGTAGGCACTTTGGACGGCGCTAACGTTGAAATGAGCGAGGCCGTAGGACGCGACAATATCTTTATTTTCGGTATGGAAGCGGACGAGGTTGCGGATATGTGGGCAAACGGATACAATTCTACCGATTATTATTTTAAACTGCCTAAACTCCGCACAATAATAGAGGATTTGAATTTGGGATTCGGCGGCACGACGTTTGAAACAATCTCTAATTATTTGCTGCGCAATTATCCTATTGCCGACCCGTATATGTGTTTTGCGGACTTTGCAAGTTATATGAGCTGCCACGAAAAGATGAACGAAACATACAAAAACATTAATTTGTGGAACAGAATGTCGTTAAAGAATATTGCCGAGGCGGGCAGATTTTCCGCCGACCGTTCGGTTAGAGAGTACGCCGAAAAAATTTGGAGAATGTAATGGATTACGTAAGATATAACCCGACGGACGAGTTTTATAAATCGATTGTAGGGGCTGTTAGCGAAAACGTGCGCTTCGGCGTATGCGTACAGCTTAATCAAGTTGTAAACCCTACGTCGGTAAAAATGGTTGTTTTCAGCGACGATCATTTGCAAAATTACGAATATACAATGTATAAGGCTGCAAGCGGCGACGGATACGACAGTTACCGCGCCGACGTCAGCTTTAAAAAAGGATTGTATTTTTACTACTTCGTAATGGACGGCGTCGGTTACGAGCGTTATATCGGCATAGGAGCCGACCGCAAAGCAAGTTTTTACTATGATAACGTCAAACCGTGGCAGCTGTCGGTTTATAAAAACAAATATCCTAATCCTAACTGGCTGAACAAAGGGGTTATGTACCAAATAATGACAGACCGCTTTGCCTGCGTAGGACAGACAAAGCCTACCGAGGATAAAATAATGCGCCGCTGGGGAGAGCAGCCTTTTTTCCGCGACGAGGACGGCATTGTGCGTAACCGCGACTTTTTCGGCGGTAACTTGCAGGGCATAATCTCAAAATTGCCGTATCTTGCCGAACTTAACGTGCGGACAATTTATCTCAACCCCGTTTTTAAGGCGTATTCCAACCATAAATACGATACGGAAGATTACGAACAGATAGACCCGATGTTCGGCACGGAAGAGGATTTTAAAGAGTTGTGCGATAAAGCCGATAAGCTTAATATCAGTGTTATTTTGGACGGCGTGTTTAACCATGTGGGCAGCACGTCCAAGTATTTTAACCGCGGTAATAAGTACGGCGAAGGGGGCGCGTATAACGACGTAAAATCCCCGTACAGAAACTGGTTTAACTTTAACGATGATAACTCTTACGAGTGTTGGTGGAACTTTCAAACCTTGCCGCGCATCAATGCCGAAAGCAAGGATGCGCAAAAATATTTCTGTGCAAAAGAGGACGGCATCGTCCCGCGTTGGATAGCAAAAGGCGCAAGCGGCTGGCGGTTGGACGTAGTGGACGAAATTGCCGATTGTATGCTGGATAAAATAGTGTCCTCGGCAAAGAAGCAACGTCCCGACTGCGCTATAATAGGCGAAGTATGGGAGGACGCATCCAACAAAGTGGACTACGGCGTTCGCAGACATTATCTGGACGGGTCGCAGTTGGATTCCGTAATGAATTACCCTCTGCGCGACGGTATCGTACATTTTATCCGTACGGGAGACGAACGCGCTTTGTCTAACGCGGTGTTCGATATTGTAAACAACTACCCGTCGCGTGTGCGCAATAACCTAATGAATATACTCGGGACTCACGACACTTCCCGTATTCTTACGGTGCTTGCGGGCGATTCGCTGGATAATTCCCCTAAGGAAATAATGGCGCGCCACAAGCTTAGCGACGCGCAATATAAACGCGGCGTAAAACTGCTTAAAATGGCGGCGGTGCTGCAATATACGATGTTCGGTTTCCCTTGCGTGTTTTACGGCGACGAGGCGGCAATGGAAGGATACAAAGATCCGTTTTGCCGCGGCTGCTATCCTTGGGGCGGCGAAAATAAGCTGTTGCTGGATTTTTACAAACGCTTGGGCGAACTGCGCAAATTGCCGGTGTTTAGCGACGGCGACTTCCATCAGATTGTAGCCGATCGCGGAGTTTACGCCTTCGAGCGTTCTTTAAACGACGACCAAACGACGGTGATTGTTGCAGTCAACCGCGGCGGTGCGGACTATACGTTGTATTTGGGCAGCGCGTACAAGGATATGCTAAGCGGCAGACGTTATGCCGAACATTGCACTATAGAGCCTAACGGATACGTAATTTTGCAATCCGTTTAATACGAGTAAATTAATAATTAAAAAATAAATATAAAAAACAATAAATAAAATTAAGTTAGCTGAGAATTTTCTTGGCTAACTATAATTTTTGTGCTTTTTATATCGTACGGATATTATTAAAAATTCTACCGCTTTTCGTATGACTGTTATAGGTAGATTTGCAGAGGAACGGAATTGTTAAACGCGGATTTGTCCGTTTGTACTTAACTGTAATTAAAAAAGGTAATATAATGAAACTTACTTCAAAACACGAAATGAACCTGACGGAAGGTTCGATATTTAAAAAGTTAATTATATTTGCGTTACCCCTTATTGCAACGAATATTTTGCAACTGCTTTTTAACGTTGCGGATGTTGCGGTATTAGGCGTTTTTGTGGAAAACGGCGACAACGCGGTTGCGGCGGTGGGTGCAACGGGCGCGTTGATCAACCTTATAATAGGATTGTTTGTAGGTTTGTCAGTGGGCGCAAACGTGCTTGTGGCGCGCTTTGTAGGTTCTAACGACAAGGAACGCGCCGAACGCGTCGTAGGAATGTCTATGGTTCTTTCGGTAGTATTGGGCGTTGTGCTGGCTGTTACGGGATTTTTCTGCGCCGAAATATTTTTAGGCTGGATGGGCTGTGACGAAACGGTTATAGGTATGGCGGCAAAATATATGCAGATATATTTTATCGGTATGCCCATAATACTTCTGTACAATTTTTGCGCGGCAATTTTGCGTGCGGTGGGCGATACGCTTCGTCCGCTGATTTATCTTGTTATAGCCGGTTTTGTAAACGTAGGATTAAACGTCTTTTTTATACTGGTACTTAAAAAGGACGTGGAGGGCGTTGCAATCGCTACAATCGCGTCGCAGGCAATTTCTGCGGTACTGGCAATTATAAGTTTGATAAAAAGCGACGGTTTTGCACATTTGGACTTGCGCAAGCTGCGGTTTTTTAAGCGCGAACTGGGTGATATGGTTAAAATCGGATTGCCTTCGGGTGTGCAAGGCTGCGTATTTTCGCTGTCTAACGTCGTTATACAGTCTACAATTAACGGCTTTAAACAACAAGCAATGACGGGCAACACGATAGCGGCTCAGTTTGACGGATTTATTTATAATGCGATGTTCGGTTTGGCTCTTGCGTGTATGTCCTTTGTAAGCCAAAATCTGGGCGCTAAAAATACCGAACGAATCCGCAAAACGGTCAAGATAGCGCTGATGGACGTGTTTGTAATCGGAATAGTTACGGGCGGTATTATTTTGCTGTTGGCGCGTCCAGTGGGTAAACTTATAAGCGACGATCCCGTAGTGTTGGATTATGCTTGGCGCAGACTGTTAATTACTTCTACAACGTACTTTATGTGCGGTTTAATGGACGTTATGAGCAACACGATGCGCGGACTTGGAAAGACGTCCGGCGCAATGGTAATAAGCATATCGGGCAGCTGCTTGTTCCGTATACTGTGGGTAAACACGATGTGCGTGTGGTTTCCGCAGATAGAAACGCTTTATTGGGTGTATCCCGTAAGCTGGGCTTTGACCTTTGCAATATATTTGGCGGTGTACTTCCCTACAATGCGCCGCGTGGAACGCAAGCTGTGTTTGCCGACGGTCGGCGCAGTTGATTGTGCCGAACCTGCATTATTGGCTGCCGCAACGGAAGCGGAAGGAAATAGCGCAAATCCGTCAACTCACGGGTTCGGGTCGGTACGCAATCGTGATAAGCTAGGCGCAAAAAACGATAAAATAAAGTAAAACATATAATTGCCGCAATTTTTTAATAAGCAAAACGTAATATAACTTAGGGGATAAAATAGCAGTATTGCTGTTGACACCTATATAAAAAAGAAGTATAATTAAGCCGTAATTAAGGAATACTTTAATCAAGCCATATTTGCCCTGCGTAACAAATTTATAAAGATTTGAAACTATTATGCATTGTGCGTATTTTGTCGTCAGCAGTACTTTTTAGCGTTTATTTGCCGCATAATGACTAAAAATAATACGTAAACATTTATTTTTGCACAGTTGTTTTTAAAACTATTAATTCGTTTTGCGGACAACGGGAGTTAAAAACTATGGAAGATTTATTAAAAAATTTAAAGTTAGAGTATATTATGTTGGTACTGATAATAGTACCTCTTGTAATAGGTATGCTGCTTGGTATGCTGCGCGGTTCGCGCAGAGCTGCTTTGCGTTTGGTATTAGTTCTTTTGTGCGTTGTTGCGGCGTTCTGTCTGCGCGGCGTAGTTACGAACGCAGTACTTTCAATGCCGGTGGACGGGCAAACGTTGGAGCAAGCAATTATATCTCAGCTGCCCGAGGACGCGGCGCAGCTTGGCGATAATCTTATGCCAATTGTGCGTCTGCTTGTAACCGTCGTGTTGTTTTTAACGTTGTTTTTCGTAATTAAATTTATCAGCTGGGTTATTATTTATCCTCTCTGTAAGCTGTTTGTTAAAAAAGCGCGCATTAAAAAAGACGGGACGCGCGGCAAAAAACACGCTTTAATCGGCGGCGTTATCGGTTTGGTGCAGGGCGCAGCTGTGGCGGTAGTACTGTGCTTTGTGTTTAACGGATTGCTTGTAAACATGGGCAACCTTATGGAGTCTGTCGACGTATTGCAGCAGTCGTCTAACGGCGGTACTAACGCAAGCATTGTTATGACGGAGGAAAATGCGGAGAACGGCGTCAGCGGAACGGAAAACGGCGGACTGTCCGCAGATATGTTTACCGTGTTTAACGATTACAAGCAGTCGGGCATTTCTCAAACCATCAACAAAATCGGCGGAGATAAGGCGTTTAATATGGTTGCTTCCGTTAAAACGGAAGACGGCAAAACGCTTACTCTTACGGGACAGCTCGACGCAATAAACGCTATGGTCAAAATGGTTAAGGAACTTGTTTCTCTAAACAATAAGCTTAACGAAATGAGCGATCAGCTTAAAGGCGGACTTAACGGCGATATAACGTCTGCTATTACCGACGTGTTTAACGCTTTGGACGATATATGCGTAAATATGACGGACGAATCCAAGGAAACGGTAAACGGCATAGTGCAGACGTTGGCGGGCAATTTGGATATCGGCGTAGAAGTAGATATGTCCGTATTGGATTTTACAACGATAAGCTTTAAAAACGAAGGTCAGGTAATTACGAGTTTAACAGAGTATAAGGACAAAGATTTTAGCGAAATGACCGCTGAACAAGCGGAGCAGGAAGCAAAGGAAATTGTAAACCTTGTTATGGAAAGTAATATCATATTGCCTATGCTTTCGGCTAACAGCGATTTTACCGTAGGTCTTACGGACGTTAATCACGACCTTGCCGCGGGCGTAATAGAGGATTTGGAACGCGACGGGACGGCAGATCAAAAGAAAGTGGATATGCTTAAAAAATTCTTCGGTCTTAGCGAAGGCTCTGCCGAAGGCGATAACGGCGGACAAAATCCGTAAACTATTGTCTAATAAACAGGTAAAAAATAAATTTTTAAATAAAAAACCGACGTATCGGAATTAATACGTCGGTTTTTTGCTGTAAAGTATTGAAAAGGCTAAAATTTTAATGTATAATATATCTTTACAAAATTACTGTTATAAAATGTTGTATTAAAGTATGCTGCACATATCTTTTATCGATAAGTCTTTATCTCGTCGGTAAACGTTGTTTTCAAAGTCAGGCAAAAATGATTGTAAAATCAATCATATTTTTAGCACGGAGGGCAATATGACTGCTAAAAAACGAATAATAATATTTATATCTTTGGTAGCAGCAGTTGCTGCTGCGGTAATCGGTTTGTCGGCATGTCAGCGCATTGCAGTTTACGGAGTGACGCTTAGCGAAACGTATTTGGAAATGAACGTCGGTGATACGACCGTGCTTAGCGCAACGGTAGACGCGGAAAACGTAATTCCCAAAGTGGTGTGGAGCAGCGCGCATACTAATATAGCTACCGTTACGGACGGCGTTGTTACAGCCGTATCGTCGGGAGCAACCAGCATTAAAGCAGTCGTTCAGGATAAGGTTGCCGTTTGTACCGTTGTGGTTAAATCCACCGGATCTAAAGACCCTTCCGGAATTATTTTGGACCCCGACGAACTTGATTTGGAATTAGGTCAGGAACATTTTTTGTACGTTGCCGCGTGGACAGGCAGCATTGTTGTAACAAACGTTACATGGCATAGTCTTAACAGTTCAGTTGCAACGGTTAACGACGGCATTGTAAAGGGAGTCGGCGCAGGCACTACTTTTATTGTTGCGGCATACTGCGATAAGCAAGCCGTATGCAAGGTAAACGTAGTAGAGTCTCAGTCGGGCGAAACGCTTACTTTTAAAACGCTTAATAACGAAAACGGCATAATTTCGGGCGAGTATTTGCAGAACGCAGATAATACTTTTGACTTTAACGCGGAAATTGTTGCGGGCGCGGGCGTATCGTATATTGTGTGTACCGACATAGAGTGTACAAATGTCGTCCGCAGTAAAGTTGTTACATTGCAGGAAGGCTTAAATAGATTTTATATACTGTCAACACGCAATAACGTAGATAAGCTTTATCAAGTTGTTATAAATATTATACCTATGTATTCCGTAATTATCAATACGCAAGGCTGCCCCGACGCCGATGTGGAGTGCGAGGATATTTTGCAAAGTTCGGGTGTTTATGCAGAGGGGCAAAGCGTAACAATTACTGTTAAGAGTAAGCCGTTAGGGTATATTTTTGAAGGTTTTTATAAGGACGATGAAATCGTAAGTACGGATTTGACTTATACGTTTGAAATGCCGCCTAATACTGTACTTTGTACGGCAAAGTTCCGTGTTGACGAGCGCGTGGATAATTTAGATTTTGAATCGACTTCTGCAACTTTTAAAATAAACGGTTTTAAAGCGGGTGCGGATGCGGACGAGTTGGTTGTGCCGGAATACACAACCGAGATAGAATCGGGCGTATTTCAAAATTGTCAAATAAAAACAATGCGTTGGCTTGTTCCGCAATTTGATAAATACTATACGAGTGAAAACAGCCCTTTTTACGGATGTATTGTAAAAAAATTATATTTAAATACAAATGTATTAAAGATAGGAACGAACGTGTTTTGGGAAATATATTGTAACGATATACATTATAACGGCGACTTAACGGATTGGTTACAGGTAGAGTTTTGCGGAAGTGATAATCCTATGTATCACAGTCAACGCTGGTATTTAGGCGATTCATTAACTCCTGTAACGGAAGTGATAATCCCCGAAGGTATAACTGAAATTAAAAACGACACTTTTGAAGGCGCAAAATATATTACAGACGTACGGCTTCCGTCTACGCTTAAAAAGATAGGCAACAGCGCATTTGCGTTTTGCAATCTTAATTACGTGTCGCTTCCTGATGGTTTGGAACATATAGGACAAGGTGCCTTTTGGTACTGTCCGCTAAATAGTCAGCCGTTGGTTTTGCCTTCATCGTTAACATCAATCGGGCAGAATGCCTTTGGGTATACGCAAGCGGAAACTGTTGTATGGCCGTTAAATTTAATTAATGTTCACGGTCAAATATTTAGGAATAGTACAAATTTAAAAAACGTACTGTTTGAAGGTACGTACAGTCAGTGGACGCAATTTGCAGATAACGTATTACTGCAATACGGTGCTAACGATGAATTGCTTTCTGCAAAAATCTACACTAGTAATCTTGCAGTTGCCGATAATCCAAACGGCAATTATTGGAAATGGTCTTACAATACTGACGGAGTACGGATTCCTGTAACGTATGATTTGAAGTAAAGGGGCTTCATAACGAAGCAGGCAGATACATCGATTGTAAAATTGCGTATATTCTATGCGTGTATTAACATATGTTTATCTGTTGTTTTTAAAAAGCATATTAATAAAAGCAGTAAATGATCGTAACTGTTTACATCGGGTTTTATACACGGCATAAAATTAAAAGATTTAAAAAATATTATTTGTATAGCTGCAAAATTAACATAAAGTAAAAATATAATTATTGTTTAGAGGTGTATAATGACGATATTGGATATTATCGAAAAAAAGAAAATTAAAGAGGAGCTTACTACCGAGGAAATTAATTTTTTTGTAGAAGGCTTTACTAACGGCACAATAGCCGATTATCAGGCGTCGGCATTGTTAATGGCAATAGTGCTTAACGGTATGACCGACCGCGAGACGTTCGACTTGACGCAGGCAATGCTGCACAGCGGAGACGTAGTGGATATGTCTGCGTTGGGCGGAATTGTTGTAGACAAACATTCTACGGGCGGTATAGGGGACAGTACTACTCTTGCTCTTGCGCCCATACTTGCCTGCTGCGGCGTGTACGTTGCCAAAATGAGCGGCAGAGGCTTAGGCTTTACGGGCGGTACTATCGACAAGTTGGAAAGTATACCGCATTTCGATACCGCTTTGTCCGAGCAGGAATTTTTTGACGTGGTAAAACGCGTGGGCTGCGCTGTAATCGGTCAAACGGCAAACCTTGCCCCTGCGGACAAAAAGATTTACGCATTGCGCGACGTAACGGGTACGGTAAACGCAATACCTTTAATTTGCAGCAGTATTATGAGTAAAAAACTCGCCTCGGGCGCAGATACGATTTTGCTGGACGTAAAGTACGGCAGCGGAGCGTTTATGCCCACGCCCGAACAAGCTTTGGAACTTGCGGAAAAGATGGTAACAATCGGCTTGCTTGCGGGCAAAAAGATAGGTGCGTTGATTACGGATATGCAGCAGCCTTTAAGCGACCACGTTGGTAACAGTTTGGAAATTATCGGCATTGCGGAAGTGCTTAAAGGGGCAAAAAACCGTCTGTATTACGAAATTCGCGAGGTTGCCCTGCGCTTACTTGCTTTAACGGGCAAGTATACGTTAAAAAGCGCGGAAGCTGCGTTTGACGAAGCTATTTCAAGCGGAAAGGCGCTGGCTAAATTTGCGGAAATGGTAGAGGCTCAGCACGGCGATAAAAGCTACATATTAGACCCGTCGAAATTTGATTTGGGCGCTAAGACCGTCGTTACCGCAGATAAAGACGGCTATGTCGTCGGTATGACTGCGGCGGATATAGGACGGGCTGTAACGCATCTGGGCGGCGGACGTATGCAAAAGAGCGACGTTATCGACTTTGGCGTAGGCGTTGTTATGAAAGTTGCAATAGGCAGCCGTTTGAGTAAGGGCGACGTTCTCTGCGAAGTGTATCACCGTCAAAAAGGACTGGACGAAGCGGTTGAGCTGATTAAAGGCGCAATAGAAATAGGCGCAGACAAACCTGCGCCGCACAAAATAGCTTATGCCTACGTCGGGCGCGACGGTACGGAGATTTATTAAAACCTATGTAAGTCTATTTTAAAGGTTTAGTAATGCGGTAAGCCGAATTTTTGGGTTGGGTTGATTTGTATTGACAGGAGAAGAATAATGAAAAAAATATTATTTATCGACGGCTGTATACGCGGAGAGCAATCCCGCACAAAAATTATTGCCGATGCATTTTTTGCGGAGTTGTCCTGCAAATGCAAATTTGATTTGCAGACAGTTGTTTTGGATAAGACATATATTCTGCCGTTGGGCAAAAAGGAATACGAACGCCGCGAAAATCTTTTGGCTCAAAACCGTTTGGACGATCCGACGTTCGACCTTGCCAAACAATTTGCCGCGGCGGACATAATAGTCGTTGCCGCGCCGTTTTGGGATATGGGTATTCCTGCCAAACTTAAAACTTATTTTGAACACGTATCTGTATCGGGCTTTACGTTTAAATGCACCGAAGAAGGCTGCAAAGGTCTGTGTTCGGCGAAAAAAATGGCGTATATTACAACGCGCGGGATGCAAATAGAAGACGGTTCCGTTATGGAGCAGGCCTCGCCGTATTTGTTTGCGCTGACAAAATTTTTCGGTATCGGCGGTTTTGATACGGTGTCTGCATACGGTTTGGACGTAGACGTAAATAACGTAGACGGACTGGTTGCCGAAGCGGTGCAAAAAGCAAAAGTTTTGGCGGACAATATTGCGGATTGCCTTTAAATAACCAAAAATCAGTACGGTGATAAAATGATAAACGTATTACTTAATTACTATAACTTTGACGGCGAATGGGCGCGTCCGTATTTGCAAAACATCGTAACGGACAAACGCGTGCTTATTATTCCGCTCGCATTCCGCGAAAGTCAGGCTTGGGATAACGCTAGCTGGCAGTCTGTGTACGGTAAGCACGGCGAAAAATACGATAATATCTTAAAGCCATTTTTAGAATACGGCTATGCCGAAAGCGACATAAACTGGCTTAACTGTTACGACGATAAAGATCACGCTAAGCAAATACAAAACGCTTCTTTGCTGTTTTTTACCGGCGGTATGCCGGAAAAAGCAATTAGGCGGATGGAGGAACTGGGCATTACCGACGCCGTGCGCGATTTTAACGGCGTTGTTATGGGCGCGTCGGCGGGAGCAATGCTGCAGCTTGAACTTTATCATATTACTCCCGACGAGGATTACGAAAGTTACGAAATATGCCGCGGACTGGGTATGGTACGAGGGTTTGATTTGGAAGTGCATTATCTTGCGACGGATTTGCAAAACGAATGTACCGACAGGGCGGTTAAGCAATTGGGGCTGCCCGTTTATCAAATGCGGCACGAAGGAGGGCTTGTCGTTCAAAACGGAACGATAACAGTAATGGGGCAAGTCAATAAAGTCGGCGGGATAAAATAATAGCCGGCGCAGTAAAGAAAAATTTGCCGTTATATAATAGTGAAACGGATCCCGAAAGTAACTTTTTTGTATTTGTCTTTTGGGGTTTACTTTACAGTGAGTTAAGCGTTTTAAACGTTAAGGTAAACTTTTTAAAAAATAATTGCGTAAATTTTGTCTTTAAAGCGGTAAAGAATATAGACATTACTAAAAAATTTTGCTATAATCTACAATGTATAGATTTATGCCCATTTATGCGGGCTAAATTGGCATTGTAGATTTTTTTTAATGTCGTTTGCGGTAAAATTTGCAAAGCGTAAAGAAAATCCGACAATTGCGGCGATACGGATAAACGGCAAAACGCAGCGCGAAATCAGCGTTTACTGTCAAAAGCCGGCAATAAAGGCGAGATTCGGCTGTTTCTGTTTAAAGCTGCGTTTGCGCGGTTTATTCGGGTAAGTCCAATTAGGATAGCATAATGGGCAATAATACAATAACAAAAAGGTGGAAATATGGCAGATAAATTTTCTAACGTATTAAAGTTTTGTACTCCCGCAAGATGGTGGGGAGAAAAGTGGCGCGAAGGTCTTTACGTCGGCAACGGAAAAATCGGCGCAAACGTGTACGGCGGCGCCGCCGAGGAAAAAATCTTAATTAACGACGCGGCTTTAAACTGGATGGGACGTACTACGGTCGTGCCCGACGTGTCGGTCAAAATAAAGGACGTGCGCAAATATATCGATAACGGCGAGTTTATGACGGCGCAAGGCGTTATCCCCACTGCGCTGGAACAAAAGAGTTTCCACCCGCAGGCGGAATATCCTTTACCAATGTGCGAACTGGATATGCACTTTAACCAAAACGAAATAACCACCGATTTTACCCGCGCACTTGATATGGAAAAGGGCGAAGCAAACGTTACGTACAGCGTGTTAGGCACAACCTATAAACGCGATTTGTTTGTATCCCGCGCCGACAACATAGTCGCTTACCGCATAACGAAGCAGGGCGGAGGCACAATCAGTTTGCGTATGGAGTTAAGTCTTTCGCACCGCGTAAACGCGCGTACGTACGAAGGCTCCTGCAATATGCCCGAGGGCGTAACCGTAAAGTACGACAAACAGTTTATGTGCTTTGCCGCGCGCAACGAGGATAACGGCACCGACTACGGCGTAACGGCTAAATTGACCGTTTTGGGCGGCAGCGTCCGTCCGGAAAAAGACTACGTGGAAATTACCAACGCGCAGTCTGTTTACGTGCTTGTAAAAACGTTTGTAAACGGCTCGCGCGAGCGCGAATGGAATAATCTTAAAACTCAGCTTACCGCAGTTAAGGACGGCTATGACAAGCTGCTTAAAGCACACGCGGCGTTACATTCCAAACTGTACAATTCCGTAAACGTAAAACTGGGTGCGGGCAGCGACAATAATATCGAGGACTTGCTGCTGGAAGCCGACAGTACGAAAATGCCACCGCAGTTGGCGGAAAAGATATATAAGTTTTCGCGCTATTTAATGGTTGCAGGCACGGCGGACGACGGAAACCTGCTTTCTCCCGTTGGGTTGTGGAACGGCTGTTACAAGCCTTACAGAGCCTTTAAATGCGCTTCCGGCGAGCTGCAAACCACATATCTGCACACATTGCAAGGCAATATGTTTGCAAATCTGGAAAAAACCTTCGATTATTTTGAAAAAAATATCGGCGATTACCGCAATAACGCGCAGCGTATATTCGGTTGCCGCGGTATCGTGGTGCCTACTATTGCGGCGCCTAATACGGGAAGGCTCGGCAGTGTGGATTTATTTGCAATACACTTTACCGGCTGCGGAGCTTGGATTGCAAACTTTTACTACAAGTATGCAAAAATAAGCCAAAACACAAAGTTTTTAAAAAGCCGTTTGATACCTTTTATGAAAGAGGTTGCAGACTTCTATGCCGATTACTTTACTTATTCGTCGGGCAGTTTGGAAATCAGTCCTTCGGCGCTGCCCATGCGCGTTGCGGACAGCTATAAAATAACAGACCGTCCCGTAATTGCAAAAAACAGCGCTTTGGACTTTGCTTTGGCAAAAGATCTGTTAAACAATCTTATAGAGGCGTGTAAGGCGTGCTCGGTAAAGGGCGATACGGAACTGTGGCAAAAACTTGCAAACGATATCCCCGAAAAGCAGTTGGCAAGCGACGGTACGTTTAAGGAATTTGTAAATTCCATTATTTCGGTAGACTATACGGGTATATCCAACGGCACTCTGTACGATGCTTATTTCGGCGACGGCGTTAACGTACTAAGCGGCGACGAGGAAATAGAACGTTATATCGCTACCGCCGACAAAAAACGCGGCGAACCGTCCTCGCAAAACAGTTATAATATGACGGTTTTGGGTTCGGTTTACGCACGTCTGGGCGAAGGCGACAAAGCAAATCTCTGTCTTACAAACGCAGTACGCGGCTGCGCAATAAACAACCTTGTGTTTGTGGATAAGGACTGGCGCGGAATGGGTATTTGCGGCAGCGGCGTATGGACGCCCATACAGCTGCACGCAAACATGGTGTTTGCCAACGTTATTCAGCAAATGCTTATGTATGCAAACGATAAGGACGTGGTTATCTTCCCCGCGCTGCCCACCGACTGGACAAACGTTGAATTCGAGGACTTTGTAACTCCGTGCGGAGTGTTTGTATCGGTAAACCTTGACGGCGAAAAGGGCGTATTGGTGGTGCGTTTGGAAAGTAAAAAGGAAGCCAATATACGATTGCATTTACCGCATAACGTTAAAAAACTGCTTAAAACCAATTTGTCCGTAAAGCCCGAAGGCAAACAGTTCGACGTTACGGTTCCGTCAAACAAAACGGTAGAATTGCAGTATAAATATTCGGTGAAATAGTTATGGAATACGTCAAAAAGGAATTGCTGTCCGAAGGTAAAACCAAACGTCTGTGGGCAACCGACAAACGTAACTGCGCTATTGCGGAGTTCAGCGACGACGCAATGATGTATCACGCCAAAAAAAAGCTGTACTTTGACGGCAAGGGACGTTATTGCAATGAAATAAACGCGCTGCTTATGGAAGTGTTGGAGGACAACAACATTGCAACGCACTATATACAAAGATATAACGAAAACTCTATTGTCGTAAAAAAAGCGGAAATGATACCCGTAGAAGTGGTTGTGCGCAACTATTCGGCAGGTACTATGATAAAGCGTTTGGGCTTAGAATACCACAAAAAGCTTAAAACGCCCGTGTTGGAGTTTTGCTACAAAAACGATAAACTGGGAGACCCCGTCATAAACGAGTACCACGCGTACGCAATGGAGCTTTGCACGCAGGAAGAAATGTCCGCCATGCAATATAACGCTATGCGCGTAAATAAAGTGCTTGTGGATTTGATGAAGAAAATCGACGTAATTGTGGCGGACTTTAAGTTGGAGTTCGGCAGAGTCGGCGGCAGACTGGTTATTGCCGACGAGCTTACTCCCAACGTATCGCGCTTTTGGGATAAAAACACTCTGCGCCGTTTCGATCAGGAAGGCGTCAATCCCGAACACGAATATAAGGAGATTTTAAACCGCTTAAAATCAGTGCTGACAAAAAATTGATTTTTAAGCAGCCGTAATGTTTTAAGCAATTAGGCAGGATTACGGCTTGTTTTATCACGGCTTTTGCCTAAAACGGATTTTTACCGCAGGCGCTGAAAAGTGCGCCGATTTATTACGGGCTAAGTCTTAAAGGAGTACCTATGAAATGCATGTTTTGCGGCTGCGAGGATAGCAAAGTAATCGATTCCCGCTCCACAGACGACGGTAAAAGTATACGCCGCCGTCGCGAATGCACGGATTGCGGACGGCGTTTTACAACGTTTGAAACTATAGAAATCGTTCCGTTTTTAATTGTTAAAAGGGACGGAACGCGTCAGTCGTACGACAGATCCAAACTTAAAAACGGAATTTTGCGCTCTTGCGAAAAACGTCCCATTTCTATGCTGCAAATAGATATGATTGTGGACGATATCGAAAAAAGTCTGTACAACAGTTTGGACGAGGAAGTTACCTCTCTTAAAATAGGCGATATGGTAATGGAACGACTGAAAAACGTGGACGAGGTTGCATATATCCGTTTTGCCGCAGTGTACCGTCAATTTAAAGACAGCGCCACTTTTTTTGAGGAAATGAGCAAAATATTTAATAACGGTACCAAAAGCAAAAAGAAAAACTGATTTGACTCAAAAAGAAATTTTTGCTGAGGTAACCGTCGGCAATGCCTTTTTCGTGTATTTCCGTATATGCGCCAGAAAGTCATTTTCGGTTGGATTATGCTTTTCGTTAAATTTTAGGAAATTTAAAAGCGTAAATAAGGGTGATTTCCTTGTTTGCATGTAACGACGAGCACAATGCATTACAGACAGTTGCTTTTTGTATTGCTTTGCAGCCGACTTTGTCCGTTAGTTTGTGTATGGCGGTTTTTGCTTAAAAAAGGTCGATTGTTTTTACGTTTTACGCACTTATTAATAAAAACGTAAAATAAATCAGTGCCGAACGTAAACGGGACGTAAAAAAATATTCGGCAAGTTAGACTTTTTTGAGTTTGGAGACGTAAAAGTTCCAAACTTTTAAATTGTACGGCGGTGCAACGTCTGATTTTTGGATATTTACGGACAAAATAAAATAATGAACAATATCGAAAGAGAACTTAAAATCGCATTGACAAAGGAAGAGTACGGTTTGCTGTTGACGGTAAGCAATGCCCGACCTCAATTACAAACAAATTTTTACTTTTACTGCGACGGTATGCCGCGCGAAACGGTAGTGCGCGTGCGCTTAAAGCAAGGCGGATATTTGCTGTGCTTTAAACGTCTGTTAAGCGCGCATAACGGCATAAACGTCTGCGACGAACGCGAGCAGTCAATCGACGTAAAAACGGCGGAGAGTTTTATTGCCGACGGTCTGTCTGCCTACGAACTTAAAACTCGGCTGGACGTAGACGGCGGTTTGTCCTACCGCTGTATCGGCAAGTTAGATACGTACAGGGCGAAGTTTACCCAAAAACAGTGGACTTTGGAATTGGACAGAAACGAGTATTTGGGAGTTACGGATTACGAGCTGGAATGCGAATGCGAAAGCGACGTGTCGTTGGAAAAGCTTAAAGAATACTTGATTGAAACTTACGGTATAACGTTTAGACATTCGGCGGCAAAAAGCGGACGGTTTTTCGGCAAATACTTCCAAAAAAACTAAAATTTGCAAAATTTAAGACGAATTTCGACAAAATAATTAATCTTGAAGGCATAATAACCGTGCCGTGCAAGCGGAAGAAATATAAGTGCAAAGGTAAACATATGCAAAAACGTACAGATTACAAAAACTATTTTAAAAACGTGTTTGTCCCCGTGTTGGTGTACGGAGCTTTTACGGGACTGCTCGTAGGGACTATTGTGTTTTTCTTTAAATGGGTAGCGGAGTGGCTTACGGAAAAGTCGATAGAAATTTATCATATCGCCCAGTCTAACCCGTGGATTGCAGTAGCCGTTGTCGCTGCGGCGGCAGCCGTTGCGTTTTTGGCGTATTTGCTGCAGCGTTGGGCGCCGGAAACCATGGGAGGCGGTATTCCCCGCGCCGAGGGCGTATTGCGCGGAATACTTACCTTCCGTTGGCTGCGTACGGGTATTGCGGTAATTGTAAACAGTTGGATAAGCTTTTTTATGGGATTGCCCCTAGGCAGCGAGGGTCCCAGCGTTTTGCTCGGTACGGCAATAGGCGGCGGGACGTGCAAACTGCCTTTGTCGCACGACAGTTGGGATAGATACATTATGACGGGCGGTGCGTGCGCGGGCTTTGCCGTGGCTACGTCTGCGCCCGTAACGGGTATTTTGTTTGCCTTGGAGGAAGCTCACAAACGTTTTACCCCTATGATATTTTTGATGGCGATGTCGTCGGTGCTGTTCGGCGTAACCGCGTCTAATTTATGGTCGATGCTGCTCGGTCACGACCCTGCTCCGTTGTTTAACGTGGGCGCGCTGATGGGCAGTTTTGAAATGAAAGATATTTGGGTGCCGCTTTTGCTGGGCGCGGTAATTGCCGCCGTTGCCTGCGGATACAACGTCGTGGTGTTTGCAATGGGCAAACTGTGGGGCGGCAAACTTAAAAAAGTTCCGCAATGGGCAAAGTTTATAATAGTGTTTGCGCTTACCGCAATAATCGGCGTAATAGCAGTGGGTAACTTTAACGGCGCCGACGCGCTGTTCGGCGGAGGCGGACTGATTGTTAAACTGACCGTGTACGAACAGTTTAGTTGGGCGGTTATATTCGTATTGCTGTTAATCCGCTTTTTTATGATTGCGTTTTCCACGTCTTCCGGCGCAACGGGCGGCGTGTTTATTCCTATGCTGTCTATCGGCGCTTTGGCGGGCGCGCTGTGCGGAAAATTATTTGTCGTAATGGGTATGGACGATAGTTTGTACGCAACGGTGGTAATGCTGTCTATGTCCGCGTTTATGGGCGCGGCGACAAGGGCTCCGCTTACGGCGTTGGTGTTTATGGTGGAGTGTACTTGGAGTTTTAACAACCTTTTTTACGTGGGTATAACCGTGTTTACCTCGTACCTTATTTGCGAACTGGTAAAGGTGGAACCGCTGTACGACGTGTTGCTGGAACGTATGATAGAACAGCAAAACCGCGGCAAGACGCACCAAATTGTGGAGCTTGCCTACGTTGTGCAGTCGACGGCGTTTGCGGTGGGTAAATCCATTCGCGACGTGCTGTGGCCCGCTAACACCAAAGTAACCCACGTAGAAGCGGGCGATAACGTAAAACGTATGGACGACGACGGCGAAAAGAAAATACGCGTCGGCGACAAAGTTACGCTTATAACTCAAACTTACGACCTTGCCGCAACCTGCCGCGAATTGGACGACATCTTGGGTATGCAGCCGGAAAAAACTGCGTCCTCTGCCGACGTACAAGACGATACGGACAAGGAACAAAAGGGCGGTAACGGTGCGGAATAAAGCCGACGTACAAAATTTTAATAGAAGAACAAAAAGAAAAAACCTTACTTTTACGTAAGGTTTTTTTTCCGATATGTAAAGCTGATCAGTGCCCTTAATTAAGCTTCTTCGATAGCTCCAACAGGGCATTGTGCCGCGCAAGCGCCGCAATCTACGCAGAGATCGGCCGCAATTTCAAACTTGCCGTCGCCTTCGCTAATAGCTTCGCAAGGACAAACGCTTTGGCAGCCGCCGCATGCAATACAGTCGTTGGTAATTTTGTGAGCCATAGTAATTTCTCTCCTTCCGGTGTTTATTTTTGAATACAACTATTATACACATTATGTAAAATTTTGTCTATTTATTTTACTGTATTTTTGCTTATTTTATGATTAAGCGTACGCTTATAGCGGAAATAAGCATAACCGGTAAAGCTTAAAAAATTATCTGTCGTTTAATGTATGCTTGTATATTTCGTTTTTTGGTACGTTGCGGTCTTTTGCCGCTGCCTTAATCGCGTCGCTTTTGCTCATACCTCCGCTAGTGTAGTATGCAATGTGCTGCTCTACCGACAAATCGCACAAAGGGTTGCGCTGTTCGGCTTTGTCTACCACCAAAACAAACTCGCCCTTGTCGTCCTCTATTACGTCAGATAGCTTGCAAAACGTTGCGCGCTCGTAAGTCTTTGTAAGTTCCTTTACCAAACAGCAGTTTCTGTCCCCCAGCCGTTGGGCAAGGTACGCCATATTTTCCTTTATGTCGTGTACGGCAACGTAAAATATCGCAACGCCTACCGCGCCGTCCAGCAATTTATCGCGGTCGGCTTTTTTTTCGGGCAGAAAGCCGTAGTACGTAAAGGGCGGATTGTATCCCGACATTACAAACGCGTTTATAACCGCGCTTGCTCCGCTGACTACCGTATACTTAAAGTTGCGGCGGATAAGTTCGTTTACCAAAACGTTGCCCGGATCGTTTATGCAGGGCATACCCGCGTCGCTTATTACGGCAACGTCCTCGCCGCGCTCGCAAAAAGACAACACAAACTCCAAACTCTTTTTTTCGTTAAATTTGTGGTAGGAGTATAACGGCTTGGATATGCCGTAGTGATCCAACAGCACTTTAGAGTGCCGCGTATCCTCGCAAAATATTGCGCAAACGCTTTTTAACGTTTCTACCGCTCTGTACGTAATTTCGCCGAGATTGCCTATCGGCGTTGCAACAAAATATACCATATATGTTTAGTTCTCCACATAAATAGGCAGGCGCAGTTTGCAGTCCTGTCCGCCGCCTTTTACCGCGCGTATAAGTATTAAATTGGGTTCCTTGCCCGCACGCGCACAAACCGGCGCAATTTCTTTTACGGCAAGATGGTTTTCTTTGCAAAGCGATACGATTTCCGCTACCCGTTCCGCCTGATGCACCAAATAAAACGTCCCGCGGTTGTTTAAAGTTTTGGCGGCGGCAATAATTACCTCTTGCAGAGTGATTGCAATTTCGTGTCGGCACAAAGCAATGTTGTGTTCTAGCTGACGTTCGCCGCTGCCCAGTTTGCGGTATGGCGGGTTGCACACAACTACGTCGGCAGGTTTGCTAAGCGTTTTGTACGCGTCTTTTACGTCTTGGCAAACAACCTCTATTACGTTTTGCATGCCGTTATGTTCGACGCTCCTTCTTGCCATATCCGCAAGGTTTGGTTGCAGCTCTATGGCAACAACCCGTGCGGGATGTTTTTTTGCCGCAACAAGAATACTTATCACTCCGCAGCCCGCGCAAAATTCCACGCAAAGTTTACCTTTCATTTCGCTGCAAAAGTTGGCAAGCAAAACCGCGTCGGTTGTAAAGCGGTATTCGTCCTCGCTCTGTATTACGGCAAGTCCGTCGTATTGCAAATCCTCCAATTTTTCATTGGATTTAAGCGTAACTTTCATTTGTATATTGTACAACAAACGCGCAAATTAGTAAAGATAAATTTATTCCTCGTCTTGTGCAATTTCTATTCCCAGTCTTATACCGAACTTAAACCCGTATTTAAAATGCGTTTCGCAATCGATAAGATTTAATTCCTCGATAGCGTTTTTGTACTTTACGTATAAATCGTATATTTCGCCGTCGTTTAGTTTCTTTTCTAACTTTTCGTCCAAATGCGCAGTTTCGTTTATCTTGCTGCAGTATTCTCTACTGTAAACAAACATATCCGGATTGCAGGGGTCGTCAAGCAGCAGTTGCATAATTGCGGATTTCTTCATAAGATACCTCTCTGTTTATTTTTGTATTGATTTAGACATAGTCTTGTGCTATCATTTATTTGCAGTTATAATGCTTGCAAAACAAACCGCGTTGGTTTCGTCAACCGCAGCTGCGGCGTTTGTTATGCAGTTGCACGGTGTTGCTGATAATAGTACTCTGTACTGTCGAATATACGGAAGATAAGTTTTTGTATAGGCATAAGTAAATCTCCTAGTAAGTAAATAGAATGTTTTTGAGTTAAAAATTTTTAACCACACAAAATTATAGTTAAAAGATTTTAACTTGTCAATAGATTTTGCAAAAATAAGTTAAAATATTTTAACCATGGAAATATTTACAAAAAGATTGAACGAATTAATAAAAGAAAAAAATGTAAGCAAAGCAGAAGTGGCAAAAGCAATAGGCACAAGTAAAGCATTGCTGACAATATGGACACAAGGGAAATCGTTGCCCAGTGTAATATATTTGGCGAAAATAGCAGACTATTTTAACGTGTCCGCCGATTATTTACTTGGCAGAAATGATTTTGATTAAAACGGAAAAACGTTTAAGTCAATTTATGTGCTTTTTGTTTGCGGCGTATGAGATAATAAAAATGCCGTAAAGTAGTAGTTGCATAATTGCGGATTTTTTCATAATTACCTCTCTGTTTATTTTTGTATTGATTTATACATAGTCTTGTGCTATCATTTATTTGCAGTTATAATGCTTGCAAAACAAACCGCGTTGGTTTCGTCAACCGCAGCTGCGGCGTTATATTATGCCGTTACACGGGTTTGCCGAATATACTGTCCTGACTAATATATGGCAGATAAGTTTTTATATCGGTAAAAACAAGCAAATATCCCAGTGCGTTATTGTTTTTTTGTTCACAAAAAAATGAGTATATGCATATTATAAATGAGTAAACTCATAATGTCAATGAGTTTTTGCATTTTAGGGTAAAATTTTTTTATGAGAAGTTTTGCAATAAGAGTAAAAGAGCTAAGGAACGAAAAGGGAATAACACAAAAAGAATTAGCTGAAGCAGTACAAGTAAACCAAAGTATGATAACCCGTTGGGAAAAAGACGAATGCGAACCAACCGCTAGTGCAATCATAAAAATAGCGGACTATTTTAACGTAAGCACGGATTATTTACTTGGCAGAAATGATTTTGATTAAAGCTAAAAAAATGTTTTTATATTTCAAAAAGGCAACTTGACGTTTCTCTTATAAAAAAAAAGTTGAAACTTAAGGTTGCTTTTTGTTTGCGGCGTATGAGATAATAAAATTGCCGTAAAGCAGCAGTTATATAATTGCGGATTTTTTCATAATATACCTTTTTTTTTATTTTTGTAATGATTTAGACATAGTCTTGTGCTATCATAAATTTGTACACAGCTGTTTTTTACACAATAAACATTATAAATTTAGAATGTCACAATATTTTTAATATTTCCAAAATTGTTTATTAATCAGGATACTGATATTTTATATCAGCTTAATGATATTGTCAATCAGTTTACTGATATTTGTTGTAAAATATTTTTATGTTTGGAAAGAGATTACAAGAATTAAGAAAAGAAAAAGGATTATCACAAAAAGATTTTGCGATAGCAATAGGGTATAGTCAAGCGCAAATATCACAATGGGAAACAAACGTAAACGAACCAACCGCTAGTGCAATCATAAAAATAGCAGACTATTTTAACGTAAGTACAGATTATTTGCTTGGCAGAAATGATTTTGATTAAAACTAAAAAAACGTTTTTATATTTCAAAAAGGCAACTTGACGTTTCTCTTATAAAAAAAAAGTTGAAACTTAAGGTTGCTTTTTGTTTGCGGCGTATGAGATAATAAAATTGCCGTAAAGCTGCGGGGGCTGCTTTGCGGTAAATATTAACAAAATCTCGGGGACTGTATTTTGTAAAAATATAGGAGAAAATACACGTTATGGATTTTGAAATTTTTATCGAGTCGCTGCTGAAATTTATACGCGGCTGCGACAACGCATACTTTGTTATGTATGCTTCGGCAACATGCATTTTAACTCAAATTGCCAAAAAACTGTTTGTAAGTAAAATAAAGGTGGACGTACTGCATAAGTTTGATTTTGCGGTGGTGCTGCCTTTTATTTTCGGTGCGGGTTTTGCGGCGATAGACGTATTTTGCATTAACAAAGCTCCAAACTTTACCTTTAGCGTTGCGCTTGACGTTGCAGTCAATTCGGCTGCGATAGGCGCGCTGTCGTCTGCAATATTTAAGCTGATATCTTCTGTCGGCGGCAACAAGCTGTCCGCCCTTATGACGGACGACGTGTTTGCGATTTTTTATACGCAGCTGATGTATTACGGCAACGTACGCCGGCAGCTGACGGAAAAAAGTTTGACGTTTAAGCAGTTTATAAATGAGGTTAAGGTTTTGGCTGCAAACGCCGTTGCAATTTATAAAAAGGACTTGGACGAGGACGGTAAACGTCAGTGTTTGGCGCAGCTGCTTACGGGTATAATCGACGACGATTCCGTCAACACCTGCGTAACGGCGCTGAACAAAGCGCTTATTAACTATACGGCTAAGTTTAAAAGCGAAAACAAGCAATCCGTAAATAAAACAAAGTAAAATCGTAATTTAAGCGGCGGGCAATTTGCCCGCCGTCTTTGTTTTGTATATAACGCTTATACTATTTAAATTTATAAAGTTACCGTAATAATTATAAAATGCCGTAACGTTTGCCCCTACGTTTAGCAAAGCTTGGATTATTGTATTTTTTGTAATTAAGTAACGGAGCTGTTTTAGCCGAACGCGTTACTAAACCGATACGCCGTTGTTAAGCGGTGCGCACATTGGGCATTAAAGTTTGTAAATGTTTTTATCTTTTATTTATTTAAATTTGCTTTTTAAAAATTATTACAGAAACGCTTTAAGCGACTCGAAACAGCCTTCTTCGTAGCGCAGTATTTGCTTGGAAAGCAGCATTACGTCGGGGTGAACAGTTTTGTTTCGGCGTATCAAGCGGTACAAATCTATTATACCGTTTAGCGTGCCTTGCAGCATTATTTTGGCTACGTGAGTAATGCTTTTGTCCGCCATCATTTTTGCGCGCAAACCCATATTAGCCATAGATACAAGCATTTTGGGCGCGGGGGTGGGGTCGAAGTTTAAGTTTGCGGACAGCGTGCCTACCTGTTCGATATAGTGGTCGTATTGTTCTACCTGCTTGTGCAGAACTTTTGTAATTTCCTGTTTTTCTACGTACGGCAGCAGGGTTTTTACGCAGTTTTGCGCCATAGTAACGTTTTTGTACAGGTTGGAAAGTTCCTCCTTGGTTTTGTCTACGTCGCAGTTGTTTTCCGTAATAATTTCCTCTGTAACCGTTTCCTGCGCAGTATTCTGTTTAGTCATCGTCTTCTTCAAAAGCCTCCTTATAGCTTAAATGTTCGTCCTCGTTTTGCAGTTCTTCGGGGTCGAAGTCGTCAAACCAGCGGTTGCGGCAGGTTTCGTAATTGGCGTAATATTCGTGATTTATCTGTCTGCTTTTGGTCATATCATCACCTCTCGTTTTATTGCTAGTATGCCTCAAATTTTGCAAAACTATACAAAATAAAGCCGTCAATTCGTTTGACAAAAAATTGCAACTAGTGTAACATATATCGTAGCCGCATAAAAAGGGTTATTTTGTCAAGCGACGTAACGTCCACCCTTGTTTAGCGAGACTCTGATACGGGAGGTAATACTTAAATGTACGCAATTGTTAAAACTGGCGGAAAACAGTACAAAGTGACGGAAGGTCTTATTTTTGAAACGGAGCTTTTGTCTGCCGAAGTAGGCGCAAAGCTTAATTTGGATGTTGTACTGGCAGCGGACGGCGACAAGGTTGTCACCGACGGAAGCGCCAAAGTTGTAGCGACGGTTGTAGAACACGGTAAGGGTAAAAAACTTAACATCTTTACGTACAAAGCGAAAAAGAACATTCGTAAACGTCAAGGTCACAGACAACCCTACACTAAGTTGAAAGTGGAATCTATCGCGCTGTAAAATGACTGACATAAAATTAATACGGAAAAACAATTCCGTTATCGAAGTAGAGGCGAGCGGGCATACCGGTTACGGCGAACAGGGCGAAGACATTGTTTGCGCGGGTATATCCACGTTGCTGCAAGCAAGCCTGTTAGGGCTGCTGCAAGTGGCAAAAATCAACGTCAAGTACAAAATCGAAACGGAAACAGGCAAATTAAAGTTTACTCTGCCAAGTAATTTAACCGACGAGGAAAGGCACGACGCCGACGTAATATTAAATACGCTGCTTGCCGGATTGCAGGATTTTTACACAGAGTATTCGGACTTTATCAATTTGGAGGTAATTTAAAATGTTTATTAAACTGCAATTATTTGCTCATAAAAAGGGTACCAGCAGTACTAAAAACGGACGCGACAGCGCCAGTAAACGCCTCGGCGCAAAACGCGCGGACGGTCAGTTTGCGCAGGCAGGCAATATCCTTGTTAGACAACGCGGCACGCATTTCCACCCCGGTAACAACGTCGGTATCGGCAAGGACGACACTTTGTTTGCGTTAATCAGCGGCGTAGTTAAGTTCGAAGCCGCAGGCAAGGGCAGACGTCAAGTATCCGTTTATCCCGCAGAGCAGCAATAACAATCTAATTTTACAAAAGTCAAGGTTATGTCCTTGGCTTTTTTACTAGTCCCGTCTTAATACGGCTGCAAAACGGCAGCGGCAAAGGAAAACAAACTTTGTTACGGCAAGTTCTGCTTTTGAGGCAAACGCCTAAGCGGTACAATTATTCGCTTGCGTTTAGTCTGCCGCGATAGATATAACACGCGTGTCGTAAAATGCATTTGCTGTCTGTGCGTATTCTTACGCGGGCATAAAATATTACAATATAAACAAAGGATAAAATTATGAAAAATCTACCTGTTGCGTTTACGTATTCCGCCGAATTTTTTAATATACGCGACACTTTGGAATGCGGACAAGTATTCCGCTACGAGCGCAGGGACGGCGGCGCGTACGCGGTGTATTCGCAGGATAAATATGCGGAACTGAGCTATAACGCCGATGGCAATGTGGAAGTACGCACGGATTACGGCGATTACTTTTGGCATTACTTCGATTTGGACGCCGACTACGGCAAAAAAGTTGCCAAAATATCCGCAATGTCGCCGTTGATGAAGCAAGCCGCCGATTGCGGCAAGGGCATAAGAATACTTAATCAGGACTTAACCGAGATGATATTCAGCTTTATCATATCGGCAAATAACAATATCAAACGTATACAGCTGATTATCGGGCGGCTGTGCGATAAACTGGGACGCGAAACGCCGTACGGCAGGGCGTTCCCCGCGGTTGAAGCAATGGCAAATTCGCCCGTGGAGTTTTATACCGCAATAGGCGCGGGCTACCGCGACAGATATTTGCACGAAACGGCAAACGCGCTGTTAAACTTCGATTTGTCCGCTTTCGGTCTTATGGACAGCGATCATGCGCGCAGGCAGCTGCTTACGTTTAAAGGCATAGGTCCCAAAGTGGCGGATTGCATACTGTTGTTCGGTATGCGGCGCGGAGACGTTTTTCCCGTCGATACCTGGATAAAAAAAGTTTACCATCAATATTTTGAACAAGGGCATGCCGACTCTGCAATCAGCAAATATTTCTGTCAGCTGTTCGGCGAGGATGCGGGGCTTTGTCAGCAGTATTTGTTTTACTGGCGGCGTTTGCAGCAATAAATTTTTAATCGTAAGAGAAAAATTAATATTTTTATCGAAAGTATAGACAACAAAACGTAAATAATATATAATAGTTTATTATACTGTACAACGGACTTGCAATAACGGAGGTGTTCGCTTATGCTGCGTAACAGAAATATCGCTTTTTTTATCGACGTGGATAATGTGGATTTAACCAGCGAAAATTACGACAACATTATTGCCCAGCTGGAAGGTATGGGCGAAATATTCTTTGGTAAGATTTACGGCGCAAAGGAGCGTAAGCATAAGGAAATTTATGCCGGCGCGGAACTTAAAGGATACAAAATAGAGCGTCCTATGCGTATTAAACGCCGCGGACGAAAAGATTTTGACAGCCGTATTTTTGTAGACGTGGTGGACACGGTGTGCCGCGCCCCGTCGGTAAACGCCGTATGCGTTATTACCGCCAGCTGCGATTTGGTGTATTTATACAGCTATCTGCACGGCAAGGGTATTAAAATTATCAGTTCCGACGAAGGCGAAGCCGCAAGTTCGGCAATGGTGGACGAATACGTGGATTTAGGACGCGTGTACGAAATTAAATTGCCCGCTTCGCGACCTGCGCCGAAAAAGCCCGTTCGTCCCGTTACCCGTCCGGCGGTAGCAACGGCAACCCGTTCGATAGCGCGCGCCGCGGCAAAGAACGTTACGGAGGACAAGCCTGTTCAACAGCAGGATAACACCGGCGAACTGTTAAAGGAAATAGAGCGTTTAAAGCGTGTTGCGGAGGAACAGCAGGCGGAAAAAGAAGCTAAGTCCAAAGCCGCCGACGAAGCAAGAGCCAAAGCCGAAGCGGAGGCAAAGGCGCGCGAGGAAGAACGTTTAAAGGCGCAAAAGGCAATAGAGGAAGCTCGCACGAAAGCCCGCGAAGAGGCAGAGGCGAAAGCCCGCGAAGAAGAACGCGCAAATGCAAAAAAAGCTATCGAAGAAGCAAAAGCGCAGGCGGAAGCTAAGGCGCGCGAAGAAGAACGCGCCCGCGCACAGCAAGCTATAGAGGAAGCCCGCGCCAAAGCCCGCGAAGAAGCGGCTGCCCGCGCAAGGGAAGAGGAACGCGCAAAAGCGGAGGAGGAAATCCGTCTTAAACTTGCCGAACTTGCCAAAAGCGGCGGCAATAACGAAGAACTTATGCGCGAGTTGGAAAAACTTAAAAGCTTAACCAGCGAAACAAATCAGTTGGTTAAGGAAATGAAGGATGAACCTAAGGAAAAGGACTCAAAGACCGCAGCGCACGTTTACGAGCAGCAAACCGCGTACGAGGATTTAAAAGCGCGCGAAGACGCACGCCGCGTAATCGAGGAAGCCAAAGCGCGTACCCGCGCCGAAGTCCGCGCGGCAGATCAAGCGCAAAAGGAGTTGGAAGAAGCCAAAGCTAAAGCGGAGGCGGAAGCAAGAGCGCGCGAGGAAGAACGCTTAAAGGCAAAAAAGGCAATAGAGGAAGCGCGCATTAAAGCTAGCGAAGAAGCCGCTGCAAAAGTCCGCGAAGAAGAACGTTTAAGGGCTCAGCAGGAAATAGAACATTGGAAGAGTATTGCCGAATCGCAGGCGGAGGAGCCCGATTCGCCCTCGGCAAGATATTATATGCAGCGCACCGACGGTAAACTGCTGCGCAAAATCGAGGAAATAAACAAAGGCGGAAACGGCGGCAACGACGACGAATTGCTGGCGACTATACAAGATCTTTTGGACGGCTTAGACGATTAGTTTCTAAAAAAGCGGCAGCAAGTTTAATTTATGTTTTGCCGAGCCGTGTACTTAATACGCGTCTTGCGGTAAACGTCTGCTTTGTGTATCGCTTATCGGTAATAAAACTCGCTAAAAAATAAATGTTTATGCCCGCAACGGTAAGGTAATTTTGATACTGTCCGCTGCGGGTTTTTGCTTGTCTGCAAGCAATAAAACGGTCTAAACGTAAAATTGATTTTTATTGTATACTGCCGAATTTAAGTGTAGGGCAATATTTAAATAAAAAGGTAATATAAAATAATTGACAAATAACAAAAGACAGAGTTATACTTATTTTGCTAGGGGTGCCGAGCAATCGGCTGAGAGAGTCCCTTTGAACTTGTCAAGTTTGTACTTGCGTAAGGAATGCGGAAATATATAACTTTATATATGTGTGTATTCTTTTTGCAAGTTTCTTGTACTTTTTTGTACGGGAAACTTTTTCGTTTTTTAGCGTTTGCCGCTGCAATACGTTGCCTCTTTGCTTTTTGCTGAAAAACGGCTGCTTAAAGTGAGTATAACTTTTATAAAACAGGCAAAATGCAAAAAGGAGAATGTCGTTATGTGGAAAATAATCGAAGAAATGGGCAAAGCCGGACTTAAACAGGCTTACGGGGTACTGAGCCGTTATGCTTTGTACGTCACGTTGGCGCTGGCTGCGGCAGTGGCAGTATACGCCGTCGTCATACGTAACCGCGATGAGGAATATCTGGAAAAAGCCCGCAAACTGATATTGGGCGTAATTATCGGTTACTCCGCCGCCGTAATATCTATGATAGGATTTTTAATGCTAAGCAAGGAAATCGTCGACGGAGCGATTACAATGCGGTTTTGGCTGATGATAGGTTTGCTTGCGCTTACCGCGGTAGGACTTACCGTAACTTTTGTGTTGAAGAAAAAGCAGATCTCCGCTTTTAAATGGACGGCGTTGGGGTTTGCGGCGGCGTTTACCGTTTACGTTGTCGTAATAGTGTGCGTCATTCCTCCGGTGGGAGACGACTACAAGCCGCTTAGTTGGAGTATGTACTTGATATCCGCCGTTTTGGCGGCGGTAATTGTGTGCGGAGCGGTATTCGGGGGTAAACGCGCGGAATACAACGCTAAGGCGTTAACGTACGGCGCGGTGTGCGTTTCGCTGTCATTTGCTTTGTCCTACGTTAAATTCTTTTCGCTGCCGCAGGGCGGTTCGGTAACGTTTGCAAGTTTGCTGCCGCTGGCGTTGTATTCGTATATGTTCGGTACGCGCAGGGGAGTAATTGCGGGCGTAGTGTACGGATTTTTGCAGTTTATACAGTCGCCGCAGTTTTACGAACCTATGCAGGCGCTGTTAGATTACCCGATAGCGTTTTCCGCAATAGGTCTTGCAGGCATTGCGCGTAATTTTAAGTTTTTAAAAAGCAATATTTTTGCGGAATTTGCAGTCGGTACAACGCTTGCCGTATTGCTTAGATATTCTGCGCACGTAATAAGCGGATACTTTGTTTTTAGCAGCTGGGCTATGGAGGGGTATACGGCGGTTTCGTGGGCGTTTGTTTACAATTTGTATACTGTTGCCGATCTTGCTATCGTTTTGGCTGCGGGAATGCTTGCATTGGCGTCCAAAACCGTCCGCGTTATGGTACGAAATGCAGATGATATTAATACATAATAACAGCTGCGCCATAAAATATAGTACAATCCTGTTATTTAGGTGTGATTTTCAAAGATAATATTATTATTTGAAAATATTTTAGATTTTTTTGAACTTTTTTTTAAAACCATCTATACAAAGTAAATTAAATATGGTATACTTAACGCGACTAAATACGAACTTGATATTTTGTCGCGTTTTGTATACTTTCAGTAAATATTTTACGCAGAAAAAATCAGGTTAGGAAGGTGCTGAATGGAAAGAATTGCATTGATTGATTTGGGGTCGAACACGGCGCGTTTGGTGATTTACGACGTTTTGGACGGCGGCTATTTTGTCGTTGCGGAAGAACGCCGCGAAGCGGTGCGTCTGGGCGAGACGGAAGCGGACGGAAGTTTAAAGCAAACGCGTATAATGCAAGCTATTGCTACCCTTAAAGCGTTTAAGGAGATGTGTGCGATTAAGCGCGTTGATAAGATTTTGGCCATAGCAACGGCTGCCGTACGCAGAGCAAGCAATCAAAAAACTTTTTTGACGGATATATACAACTCAACGGGTATCCGCGTGACGGTTGTATCCGAAGAGGAAGAAGCAAACTACGTTTATCAAGGCGTAATAAACAGCATGGAAATCCCCCGCGGGCTGATTATGGAAATCGGCGGCGGCTCCACAAAGTTTATTTACTATAACCGCAGGTCGATATTGCATACGCATATTTTCGAATTCGGCGCCGTTACTCTTACAAATATGTTTATGTCGGCGGATAAAAGTCCCGAGCAGTGCAGCGACGACATTGCAGAATACGTAAAACAGCAGTTGGAACAAGTGGAGTGGTTTAAGGAAATAGACCCCGACACTCAGTTAATAGGCGTAGGCGGCAGCTGCCGCAACTTGGCGCGCATTATACGTAAAGTAAAAAAATATCCTTTGGATATGGTACATAACCTAAATATGGATACCGAGGACTTTAATTACGTATACAATATGATTCGCACGTTGGATTTGGATAAAAAACGCCGTATTAAGGGGCTCAGCTCGACGCGCGCAGACGTGTTCCCCGCGTCGCTTGCCGTTATAAAAGCGTTTGTAGATTATATGGGCTTTACCAAAATTATAACAAGCGGTTCGGGTCTGCGCGAAGGCGTAATGTTTAACTATGCCGTTCCGCAAACGTTGGAAAAACCGATTAGCGACGTTTTGGGGTACAGCCTGCACAGTTTCGGCTATCATATGGACGTAAACGTCCCCCATGCGGAACAGACGTTTAATTTGTGCGTACAGCTGTTTAAGCAGTTGCGCGTGCTGCACAAATTTCCCCGTGTTTACGTTAAAGTGCTGCGTGTGTGCGCAATGATGCACGACGTAGGAAAAACGTTTAAATTTTACAACAATGCAAAGCATACGTCTTATATGATACTCAACAGCAATCTGTACGGAATTTCTCACCGCGATTTGGTGCTTGCCGCTTTTGTAACGGACGTTTACAACAAAGAAGAGGTTAATTACAGCGAGTGGGCAAAGTATAACTGTATTTTGCAGCCGGATGACGTGGAAGCGGTTAAAAAACTGTCTGTGATACTGCGTCTTGCAATAGCTTTGGACTACGGTATGCGCAATGCCGTTACCGAGGTAAGCTGCGACGTTTTGGGCGATAGCGTTATACTTAAAACCGAGCTTGCCGCAAACGCGGGTTTGGAACTTAAAGCCGCAAACAACGTAGCGTTGGATTTTAAAAAAGTGTTTAAAAAGAATTTGGAAATTTTGTAAAATTAAATTACTGCAAAAGCAAGACTTGCTTGTTCGGTACGTTTCGTATCGGTCGGGCAGGTCTTTTTTTGATGATAAAATATTAAAAAAATAAACGGATTCAGCATAAAAAAGGCACGTACTAACGGATGATTTTTTGTTTCGCCGTATACTTGCTTATTTTCTGTTTATAAGTTAAATATCTTTCCAATTAAAACTTTTTACTGCAAATTGAAAGTGTTTTTTTTTATTAAAGATTAATCATAAATTTTTATTGCGTTTGCTATGCGGACAATAAGCGTCAAAATGTAACCTTTTTATAAATATTTTTATAGCTTCGTTTTGGTATAATTCCTGTAATATTCGGTTTTGCAATGCATCGCTTACAAAATTTGTATCGTAAAATCGGTTGCGGAGGACAAAAATATGGCGCGGATAATCGTAATTACAAGCGGCAAGGGCGGCGCGGGCAAAACTACCGTTTGCGCAAATTTGGGTATTGCGCTTGCCCGAAAAAGCTTGCGGGTACTGCTTATGGATCTTGATATAGGTCTTAACAATCTGGACGTAGTGATGAATGTGGAAGACAAAGTTGTATACGATTTTATAGACGTAGTGGAAAACCGCTGCCGTCCCAGTCAGGCGTTTATTACGGACGAAGAGGAACCGACTTTGTGCATAATGCCAAGCTGCAAAATTGCAAAGCGGCAAGTTTCGCCTGACGCCGTAAAAAAGGTTATACTGCGTGTTAGCGACAGTTTCGATTACGTGCTTATAGACTGTCCTGCGGGTTTGGACGTTGGATTTAGGCGGGCGGTAAGCTCTGCCGCGGAAGCGATAGTGGTTGTCACGCCGCACCTTTCGGGCGTAAGGGACGCGGACAAAACCATTGCGCAGTTACAAGCCCTCGGTATATCCGTCAACGTGGTTGTAAACCGTGTTCGGGGCGATTTGGTCGCAGGCGGAGAAATGCTTTCGGCGTTTGAGGTTTTCAGCATTTTGGGACATACCGCGCTGGGAGTTATTCCGGAAAGCGACGAGGTAAACTGCAATATTAATTTACACGCGCGGCGCAAAGCGTATGACGTATTGGCGGACAACTTGCATAACGGTACATTTAATATGTACGATTGCGTATCGCCTTACAAGGGTTTGTGGGGACGTTTTCGCAGAAAAATGAAGCGGAACAACTAAACAAAATGACAAAATTACAATATTTTCGGCGTAATTTTTGAGTAAAAAATCTGCCGCACTATATTTGGCGGAAAAATGGAGGGGGGATATCGTGTCCAGCGTTAATTATCAACGGGCGCAGACGATGGTGCTGTGCGATAAATATAATTTAAACAAAACGCAGTTTTATGCGGAGCTTGCTCAGCTTGCCAAAAAGTATTTTGAGTTGGAAAGCATATATGCGGAACTGGAAAGAAGTAAAAATTTGCAGGTTACAATTACTCTAAGCGTTAAAAAAGTTAAGCCGCAGCGTATGCCGTTGGAATAAAGCGGAAGTTTTGCTCATATTGTATGTTGAATGCAACAGGAGGTATCACTTATGGATTATGAAGGTATGCAAACAGTGGTTTGCGACGCAGAGGAAAACGATTGGTTAAGCGTATCGTACGCCGAACGCAAATATATCGAGCCCGAACAGAAAAAACCGCGTAGAAAAATAGCTTTTAAACTTAACAAAAAAATAGCGGTTATCGCTGCGGTAGTATTATGCGTGACTTTGCTTGCAACTATGTTTTTTGTGGACGGCGGATTTAGCAAGGAAGTT
The DNA here is from genome assembly GCA_910587795.1 of uncultured Christensenellaceae bacterium. GTDB lineage: Bacteria > Bacillota > Clostridia > Christensenellales > CAG-314 > Fimimonas. The sequence continues at coordinate 42,496 of CAJUNH010000003.1, read as the reverse complement.
TTCGACACTGTAAAGGCGGCGTATTCCGCATCGATCTTTAACCGCGAAGAACAGCAGCCGGTTGTTTCGACGATTGCACTTCCCTCTAACGTAACGCTTGTAGAGGTGACGGAAGAAGGCGTGGCTACGTTTAACGGCGGCAGAGCCGTAATGTCGTTTACCGCGGGAACGGTAACGGAAGCAACCGAGGACAGCGTTACTGTGGCAATCGACGGGGATACGTCTATCGTCTACAAAGGTTTTACCGACGTTTATGTGGAGGCAAACGCCAAAGTTTCCGCCAACGCGCTTTTAGGTAAGTACGACGGCAGTTTTACGGCTACCATAAGCGTTTCGGGACAAACGGTAAAGCAGGTTGTAGGCAGTGATTCTCAGCTTAAATGGAACGTGTAAAACGTATACAAACCGTAAAATCTTGCCGTAGATATTGACTGTTAAATACAGCAAACGCGGATTGACGTAAAAATTTAAAGCGAGGTACGGACGAAAGCGGAATAAGAATACTGTAAACCGAATAAACGCGTTTTTCGCATCTTTACAGTATTATGTTTTCGCAGTTACTTAAAGTACGTTTTCGTACATAAGCGACGTCAACGGCACGCAATATTTTATCCTTAGGTGCTTTGCAGAATACCGCGTTGCCTGGGTGAGGTACGGCTTTGAAAGCGGACAAAAAACATACAATTAAAGTAAAAATAAAATCGAGTTTTTGGGTGTTTATTGCTCTGGCGGTACTGTTTAAACAAGGTTTTTTTGCATTAAACTATGCTATCGCCGTACTGCTGCACGAGTTGGCTCATTACGTTGTTGCAAGTCGCCTGTTTTATCACTGTCAGGAAATTCAAGTAAGTATTTTCGGCGCGGTGTTATACGGCGACTTTCAAGACGTTACTCCCAAAGACCGTATTAAAATCGCATTGGCAGGACCGCTGTGTAATGTTGCTTTGTGCGTGATATGCCTTGCGCTGTGGTGGGCCTTTCCCGTCACGTACAGCTATTTTGAAAGTTTTTTTACGGCAAACGTCGGTATGGCGTGCGTAAATATGCTGCCGTGTTATCCTTTGGACGGCGGTCGTGTGCTGTGCGGAGCGTTGGAAAGCAAGTTGGGAAATAATGCTCTTTCCCTAACCAAAAAACTTACGATGGCGCTTTCGCTTGCGCTGTTCTGTTTGTTTGCGTATTCGCTGTTTGCAGGCGCAAATTTGTTTAGCTTGGGATTGTTTTCCGTATGTCTGTTCAGCGGTACTCTCGTTAGCGGAAAGGAATGCTATGTCAAAACAAGTTTTGCGCATAACAGAGCAAAACTGTTAAAAAAAGGTATGGAAAAGAAAACGTTGGTTTTTGACAAAGACAACAGTCTAAGGGACGTTGCAAAACGTATGCAAGGCAATTATCTGTATTGTTTGGAAATAGTAGACGCCGATATGGAAGTAATCCGCCGTTATTCGGTAGCGGGGTTGGAACAGCTGGTATTATGCAATCCGTTGGATACGCCGTTAGCCGAGTTGATCTAGCGATACCGATGTTTGCGTCGGATTAAATCGTCTGTTAAACATGCTGTATAATGCAAGTATTAACATTACCGTCGCCCAACCCAGCGTATAGTAAGGAAAATACGCCACTACGGAAATAAGCGTTAAAAATATGCAGCTTGTAAGATACCAAACGGAACGTTTGCGGCAAAAAGCGTACTTTGCTACAAATCCGTTGTTTTGTTTTTTTGCCTGCGGAATAATCGGCAGTTTTTCGCTTTGTTCTAAAAGGGCGTATAAGTTTGCAGCGTCTACGAAGGACACGTCAAAATGCCGACAGGCGGTTTTGCGGGTGGGTTCGTCCACTTTGCAGACAAACATACGTAACGTCTGTATGTTATTGCGTTTGGCGTTAACGATAGCCGCGCGTACGGCATTGGCGCTTACCGTATTATCGGTAAAGTCTGCACATACGTAAGTGGAGCTGTTGCTGCGGGTTGCAATAAAGCTGTCGTAATCTACTTTTGTTACGTCGTAGCCGTAGTAGCGGTACAAATCGCCGAGTAACTCTGCGTTGTTATGGCTATACATTAAAAAGTCGTTTAAATTTTCGACGGCTTTTTTATTTTGCATTTTAACTTGCTTTAACTTGCCGCTTTTGTTTTGTATTCGCCAAATAAGGTATGCCGCGCATAACGCAATAACCGTACCGAGCGTCACCGCCCAAACTACGCTTTTAACGCTGTAATATATCCACAGAAAAGAAAGTGCAAATATTGCAACGGTACATATTAAATTGTTTAATATCTTAGACACATTGCTATTATTGACATTTTTTTGTGTTTTTTATTGTAAACTTCGGTAAAATATAGTACAATAATATGTATGAAAATAGGGCTTTTTGGCGGAACGTTTAATCCGCCGCACATCACCCATATAAATATCGTCCGCAAAGCCGCAGAACAGCTGTCGCTGGATAAACTGATCGCCGTGCCTTGCGGCGATCCACCGCATAAGCGCTGCGACGCGGACAAAAACGAGCGTTTGGCAATGACCCGCATTGCGTTTGACGGCATTGCGGACGTGTGGGATTACGAAATATCGAAGTCCGGTAAAAGTTACACAGTAGAAACGCTGCGGGAAGTTAAGCGGATTAACCCCGAAGCGGAAATATATTTGATTATAGGCGGAGACAGTCTAAAATATTTTGATACATGGTATTGTCCTAAGGAAATTGCCTCTGCCGCAACCTTGGCGGTTGCAAACCGCGCCGACAGCGATATAGTAAACTCGGCGGATAAAGCTCAAGCGGAGTACGGCGCAAAAGTAATAATGCTTGATGTTGCGCCCGACGGTGTCAGTTCCACAGAAATACGTCTGCGCTATACGTTTGGTATGTCAAATGCGGATTGCGTACCTAAGGCGGTAGACGAGTATATTGTGCGTAAAGCATTGTATGCGGAGTATTCCGCAATGGTTTGCAAGCTTAAAACTTACCTCACGCAAGAACGGTTTATGCATACTTTTTATGTGGTAAAGCGCGGGTTGGAGCTTGCTGCCGACGAAATGCGCGATAAGGCTTTTGTTGCTTGTCTGCTGCACGACGTCGCTAAATACGTTTCGCCCGACAGATATGCCGAGTACGGTTTTGTCTGTCCCAAAGGTATGCCTGCGCCGGTAGTGCACTCTTTTTTAGGTGCAAAGGTTGCCGAAAGAGATTTCGGCATTACCGATACGGAAATATTGCAGGCGATAAAATATCACACGACGGGCAGACCTGATATGACGGAGTTGGAAAAGCTTGTGTACGTTGCGGATAAAACCGAACAGACTCGCCCGTATCCGTTGGAACATTTGCTTAGCGGTACGTTAGACCAGATGTTTTTAAAATGCCTTGCCGAAGCAAACGAATACCGCGAGCAAGTCCACGGCGATACGGATTTTGACTTGACTGATAAGACGTTGGAGTATTACGGCGTAAACAATTAATAATGTCGCTTAATATGCCGTAGTATGCGGATAAAAAATCTACAATAATTTTTTAGGAGAAAATATGAAAGACCAAATAAAAAACGAAAACACACGCAATATATGCAAATTTTTGGCGGAGAAGTCCGCTGCGGATATACGTATTGTGGAAATTGGCGGTATCAGCGATATTGCGGATAATTTTGTAATATGTTCGGGACGCAGCGCGCCGCAGGTTAAGGCGCTGTTCGACTATATGGAAGAACAAATGGAAAAATTGGGCAAGTTTGCCTTGCACAAGGAAGGCATGAGCGAAGGGCGTTGGATTGCTGCGGACTACGGCGACGTTATAGTGCATATTTTCCACAAAGATACGCGGGAAATTTACAATTTGGATATGTTGTGGAACAACGGTTCCAACGTTACTAAATACGACGACTGATAAGAGGGGATAGACTGTTATGAAATACATTACCAAGGGTACGTGTTCGAGAGAAATAAATTTTGAAGTAGTGGACGGCAAACTGCATAACGTGCAGTACGTAGGCGGCTGCAACGGAAATCTTAAAGGGGTATCCGCGCTTTTAGAAGGTATGGACATTGCGCAGGCCATTGTAAAACTTAAAGGAATAAAGTGCGGGTTAAAGCAAACGTCCTGTCCCGACCAACTTGCGCAGGCGTTGGAACGCTACGTTTCGGAAAACGGTTAACATATGTTGTATCTGCAAAGCTTTAACTTTGTCGATTACGATAGGGAATACAGTTTTAGGCTGGGCGAAAAACGCACTTGTTTCGATTCTATGTATCCATTTTTTGTGCTGTCCCGACACGGACTCGTACGGTTGGATTTTGAACAAGTAACAATTTTGTACGGCGGAAACGGTTCGGGCAAGACAACGGCGTTAAACGTAATTGCCGAAGCGTTAAGCCTTAAACGCGATACGCTTTACAATCGTTCGGCGTTTTTCGGCGATTATGTGAATATGTGCAGTTTTAACTCGCTTAGTATTCCGCAAAACAGCCGTATGATAGCAAGCGACGATATTTTCGACTTTATGCTTAATTTGCGCAGCGTAAACGAAGGAGTGGATTTAAAACGCGAGCTGCTGTTTGAGGAATATTTGGAAAACAAGCATACGCATTTCCAAATGAATTCTTTGGAAGATTTTGAACAGCTTAAAAAATCGGCTGCCGCAAAAAGCAAGACGCAATCTAAGTACGTGCGTAAGTATCTGCCTAAAAATCTGCGCGAACGTTCTAACGGCGAAAGCGCATATTTGTATTTTACCGAAAAAATTGCAGATAACGGACTGTATTTGCTGGACGAGCCGGAAAATAGCCTGTCGCCCCGAAAACAATTGGAGTTACTGCGGTTTTTGGAGGATTCCGCTAGATTTTACGGCTGTCAGTTTGTTATTGCAACTCATTCGCCGTTTTTATTATCTATGCGCGGAGCAAAAATTTACGATTTCGACAGCGAAGAGGTTGACGTTAAACGTTGGACTGATTTGGAAAGCGTACGCGTGTTTTACGAATTTTTTAAAAAACACAAAGGCGAATTTTAAATAAAAAAGTAATATTAAGGCGTAAAAACAAGTTTAATTTAAGCGATAGCATTTATAATGCGGTTTGTATGTTACAAACTGCATTTTATTATTGACTTCTTTTCGTGTTCATATTTATTCTCCGCAATTATTAAATCATTTCTACCCCTCATCAAAATATCAATACAGTAAAAAGTCCGTTAAAAATGCAGTTTGTAGCATTTACAAATCTGTACTTTTGTGTTATAATAATTAACGGTGTAATTTAGACGTAATCCGTTACTTGATTGCACGTTAACAAACCGATGAAAACACAATTATTGCAATTTAACGATACTGACCTTGCTTTGTCGGGAGAGCTTATCCGCAACGGTAAGTTAGTGGCTTTTCCTACCGAAACGGTATACGGACTAGGCGCAAACGCACTGGACGTTGCGGCGGTTAAAAGTACGTACGCCGCAAAAGGGCGTCCCGGAGATAACCCTTTGATAGTGCACGTATACTGCAAGCAGCAGATATACGATATTGCCGCAGAGGTTAGTATGGCGGCGGAAAAAATAATAGATAACCTTATGCCCGCAAGCATAACGGTAGTGCTGCCTAAACGGAATATCGTAGACGGCTGTATAACGGCGGGGCTCGATACTGTGGCGATACGTATGCCGTCGTCCGCCCAGGCAAGAGAATTTCTGTCTGCGTGCAACGTGCCCGTTACCGCGCCCAGCGCCAACATAAGCGGACGTCCAAGTCCTACGACGTGGCGGCGCGTAAAAGAGGATTTGGACGGCAGAATTTCCGCAATTTTGTGCGGCGACGCGTGCAAGGTAGGTATCGAATCCACAGTGTTGGATTTAAGCGGCGGCACTCCGCTTGTTTTGCGGCCGGGGGTTGTTACTCCAAATCAAATAGAAGAAATTTTAGGTATGCCCGTTACGGTTGTAACCGACCCTAAGTCAAAGGTCAATTCTCCGGGAGTACGCTACAAGCATTATGCGCCCAAGGTGCCTATGGCGTTGGATTTGTCGGGCGATACGCAAAAGCTTACCGCATATTACGACGGACTTGTAAAACAAGGGTACAATCCCGTTTTGCTTGTGGAACGTCCGGAAAAATTCGGCAGCCGTAACGCCGTGTGCATAGGCGGTAACGATTATGAAGTGGCGCAGCGCTTGTTTGAAAATTTGCGCGTTTTGGAAAGTCGGTACGATTATATCGTCGCCAGTTTTTCCTCAACTACCGCATACGCTCAAAGTATACTCAACCGATTAATCCGTTCGGCGGCTAATAATATTATATAACAGAGAGGTCTTTCAATGAAAATTGCAATGGCTAGCGATCACGGCGGTTTACAGCTTAAAAACGCAATCAAAACGTACTTGACAAATTTGGGTCATACAGTCTACGACTTCGGCACCGATAACGGCGACAGCTGTGATTATCCCGATTTCGGTAAGCTTGCCGCGCAAGCGGTTGCCGACGGCAAATGCGAAAGCGGCATAGTGGTATGCACAACCGGTATAGGTATGTCTATTGTTGCCAACAAAATTAAAGGCGTGCGCTGTGCGTTGTGCACAAGCGTGGATATGGCGGTTATGACACGCAAACATAACGATGCAAACGTGCTTGCTTTGGGGCAAAAATACGTAACGGATAAGCTTGCAAAACTTATAGTTGATGCGTTTTTGGCTACGGAGTTTGAAGGCGGACGGCACGCAATCCGCGTAGGTAAGATAGAAAAATAAATTTTGATAACAAGATTTTTTAGACGGAGCATATGTAAAAAGTCAGTGCATGGCTCCAAAACGTTTTAAGCAGTGGGAGGTGTCCTGGTGATAGAAGAAGTTGTAAATTCCATTTTGGAAGCGGAGGACGTTGCAAAACGCCGCATAGCGGAGGCGGAAGCCAAGGCGGCGGAAATAGTCGCGGAGGCGGAAGCGGAAGTTTCCGCGCTGAAAAAACAGCAGGCGGCGTTTGCCAAGCGCGACTTTGCCGAGCAGATAAAAAAGGCGGAAGAGCTTGCGGACGATAAGGCTGCAAAGCGTCTTGCCGAGCTTAACGGCGAAGCGGACAGGCAGACTGCCGATTATGCCAAAAATATAGACAAAGCTGTAAAAATCATCATCGAGGCTAACTGATGGGAATTGTAACTATGAAAAGACTGACCTTGCTTGCCATGAGGGCGGACAAGGAAAAAATATTTAACGCGTTAGCCAAAACCCGTTCGGTAGAGCTTAAACGCAGCGCTGACGTCGAAGCGTGTACCCGCGTTGACGTTCTTTCCGCACGCGAAGCTTACGCCGACAAGATTAACCGTGTTGAAGAAAGCTTGAATTACGTTGCCGAAGCGGTAACGGGTTACAACCAACTTTACAAGCATAATAAGGACGTAGAGGAGGTAAAACTTCCAAATGGCAGTATGGCGCGTCCGCTTGCGGAAGTTGATTTCGATTATTTCATTAACTTTGACAAAAACGTAAATACCATAGAGGAACAGCTGCAAAGTTTGGCGGACTTGCGCGAACAAATAAATCAAAACAACGCGCAAATTACGGTGTACAACGCCGAGCTTGACCGTTTAAAACTGATAGCGAATCTTGCTCACCCTACAAGTTGGTATTGCAATACCGATAATGCGACGGTTCAGTTAATGCAAGTCAACGCCGCTCAACTGGACAAGCTTAAAACTTTTGCAGGTAATTACGAACTTGTAAATTTGGAAGTATTGGACGTTGCGGACGATACGGCTTTGCTTGCAGTTGTAGCTCACCGCACGGAAACAGACTTTTTTGAACAGGCAGCCGTGTATGGGCTGGTTAAGTGCGGCGTAACCTGCGACGTACTGCCCCGCGTACGTATAGAGGACGCTAGGCGCAGACTTGACGGCTTACAGAAGAAAAACGAGGAATTGATTAAAAGCGTCGTAGGCTATGCTGCGGCAACTGCGGACTGGAAAGTGTACGTGGACTATTTAGGATTGTGCGACGCAAAACTGTCTGCCGAGGGCGATTTGACCAACACCGACTTAACTTTTGTGATGGAAGCGTATTATCCCGCGGAGGCGGAAAGCAAAGTTGTAAACGCTTTGGACGTAGTTACTGCAAATTACGTTTTGTCCTGCTTTGATATAGGCGAAGGAGAGTTTGCTCCTACCCTTGTAAAAAGCAGTAAAATTGTAAAGCCGTTTGAAAGCATAACCAATATGTATTCGCCGCCCGCGTATCACGAGGTGGACCCTAACCCCGTAATGTCGGTATTTTACTTTATAATATTCGGCTTTATGGTGGCGGATATAGGTTACGGACTGCTGTTGCTTATTGCGGGTATTGCGGCTACGTTTGTTATAAAACAGCAGACGGGCATAAAAACCATGCTGCAGTTGTTCGGTATGTGCGGACTGTCCGCAATAGTCGTGGGCGCGCTGTTCGGCAGTATATTCTGTTATCCCGTGTATAACGGCATTATACCCGCTCCCGACGCATACCCGATGGTTATGATGATACTTAGCTTAATGCTGGGCATAGTGCATATCTGCGCGGGCATAGGCTGCAGAATGGCGGTAAAAATCAAACACAAGCGTTATCTTTCCGCTTGGCTGACGGATTTTCCGTGGATTATCACTTTTGTGAGTTTGATTTTTGCAATATTTAATATGGCAATGGATATGGCTGCTTACGACCCTTGGGCTAATCTGCGTCTGCCCGACGTTGTCGGTCAGGCTGCGTTGTACGTGTGTTTGGCTTCGCTTGCAGTAGGCGTAATATGCGCCGGACTGGATTCGAAGGGTATTTTGGGAAAAGTTAAAAGCAGTTTCGGCAGCGTATACGGTATAATCAACTATTTTAGCGATATTATGAGCTATATTCGCGTGTTCGGCTTGATGTTAAGTTCTGCGCTTGTGGGCAGCGTTATCAACGACATTGCATCAATGGTAATGAACGGCGGCGGATTAGGATACGTGTTTGCGGTTATCGTATTAATAGTTGCGCACGTGTTTAACCTTGCAATGGGCGTGCTGAGCGTCTACATACATAACGGCAGATTACAATATGTGGAGTTTTTCGGTAAGTTTTACGAGGGCGAAGGCGCATTGTTTACGCCGTTCGGCAGCGGCACGAAATATACGTTAGTTAAAGACGGACAGTCTTTGAAAAATAACTAAAAAAACAAATAATTATTCAATAAATTTGGAGGAAACAAAAAATGACAGGTTTAACGTTAGGTATTATCGGTTTGGCTTTGACGGCGCTTTTGTGCGGCGTGGGCTCCGGTTTGGGTCTTAGAGCTACGGCCAGCGCTTCGGCGGGAGTTTTGGCGGAAGATCCCAAAAAGTTCGGTAAGGTTATTATTCTTACATTATTGCCCGCAACGCAAGGTTTGTACGGATTTGCTATCGCGTTTATCGGCGCAAGCGCTTTGCCTACTGTTGCTAATTTGCAGGCGGCGGGTATTACGGCTGCTGCAAGCGACCCCGTTTTGTCAGCGCAGATAATGGCGCAGGGCTGGAATGTATTTATGGCGTGTCTTCCTATGATGATAGGCGGTGCAGTATCCGCTTATTTGCAAGGTAAGGCGTCTGCCGCTACGATTATCGCGGTAGGTAAAAACAGCGAAACTTCCAAAGCTTTCCTGTTCCCTGCAATGATCGAGTTCTATGCTTTGTTGGGACTGGTAGTATCCATTATTTTGTTTAACCATTTCCCCGTATCCGGTATACCCAGCATTACGGTTAACCCCGTTGTTCCCGCTGTGGCCGGTGTTTTGGGATTGTAAAATTTGAGGTTACCATGAACGGTAAAGAAAACATTATCAACAAAATTTTAGCCGACGCAGACGAAAAGTGCGCTAAAATTATTGCTTCCGCAAACGAAACGGCGGCAAAGCTTAAACAAGATGCGGATAACGCCGTACAGGCGGACAAGCAGGCTTTAAGCAAGCGTGTGGAGATAATAACGGAAGAGCGCATCCGCAACCGTATTGCAACGGCGGAATTGGACGCGCGTAAGTACCGCTTGTCGTCCAAGCAAAAGCTTATTGCCGATTGCTACGCCAAAGCTTCAAGCAAGCTTGCAGGTATGTCCGCTGACGGTAAGCAGGCGTTTGTAGTAAAGCTTTTAAAACAATACGCCGAAGAAGGGGAAACCGTATATGTTTCCAAGGCGGATAAGGACGTAATAACGCAAAAAACTTTGGATCAGGTCGGCAAAAAACTTACGCTTGCCAAAAGCTGTCACAGCGGTCAGGGCGGCGTGGTTTTGGAAGGAAAAGGTTACGAAAAGGATCTTACCCTTTGCCGAATTGTAAACTATCTTCGCGAAAAGACCGAGGCGCAAGTTGCAAAGGCGTTGTTTGGAGACTGATATGGGCGTTGATCAATTATATGCTAACGGACGTATTGCGGTTATGTCTACAAGACTGCTTACGGCGGATAAATTTGCGCGTATTGCCGAAAGCAACACTTTGGCGGAAGCTGTAAAAGCAGTTGCGGAAAACGGCTACGGAAACGGCGTTACGCTGACCGTTCCCAACGATTACGAGCAATTGCTTGTGGCAGAGTTGGACGAAGCGTTAAAAGTATTTAAGGAATTGTGCGGTAACCGTCACGCGGTAAGCTACTTTTTGGCAAAGTACGATTACTTAAACGCAAAAGTGCTTATGAAGTGCAAGTATATGCGTATAGACGGGCTTGCTTACTGTTACAACCAAGCAACAGTTCCGGCCGCAGCAATGCAAACGGCGTTTGTAAACGACGATTATTCGGCAGTATCAAAAAATATGGCGGAAGCCTGCGACAAAATAGACGCGGAATACGCCGACGGCAACCGTTCGCCCAGCATTGTGGACGTTACGTTAGACAAGGCGATGTATGCCGATATGCTGCTGCACGCAAACAAATGCAAAATGCGTTTCCGCTTTATCAAGGATATGTTCATATACCAAGCCGATACCGTCAATCTTATGTCGGCATACCGCGCGCATAAGGCGGGGCTGGACAAAGCGGATTACGAAAAAATGCTGATTGACGGCGGAAGTATATCCAAAGAAACGTTGCTTGCTTTGTTTGACGACGAAACTAAAGCTAATAATCTCGATTACGTATATAAGCGTTTTTACGCGCTATGCAAGGCGGATAATGCTAATCTTGCCTCTGCCGAGCGCGAGCAGAAGGAACACACGTATCGAATATTGCGCGATAACGCCGATTTGATGACAATTCAACCTGTGTTGGAGTACTTCTTTAATAAAGTTAACGAAATCGACCGCGTACGTCAGCTGTTTGTTGCCGTAAAAGCGGGGTTGGATAAAGATAAGATAAAGGAAATTTTAAAGTAATGCGTAACAAAATTGCAGTTATAGGCGATAAGGACAGCGTACTTGCTTTTAAAGCCGTAGGCGTGGAGGTTTTTGACGCTACAACGGCGGAGCAGGCGCAGCCGCTGATAAAAAAGCTTTCGCAGGGCGATTATGCCGTGATTTTTATTGCGGAAAATTTGGCGGAACAAATCCCCGATACTTTGGCAAAAGCAAAACTCAAACCGTTCCCCGCGGTGGTGCCTATTCCTACCGGCGCAAATAGCAGCGGGTTCGGTATGCAGGGTATTAAAGCCGACGTGGAAAAGGCAATAGGCGTGGATATTCTTTTTAATAAGTAAGCGGTGAGGTAAGTTTTGTTTACCCGTAACACTTAGGCATATGTTTTGCGTAAAAAATGCGCATTGCAGATATTAATCAATAAAATCGCATTAATTAGGAGTTAATGTAATGAACGGAAAAATTGTAAAGGTCAGCGGACCGCTGATTGTAGCGGAAAATTTAGCCGACGTCGAAATGTACGACGTCGTTAAGGTTTCTTCGTCTAAGCTTATAGGCGAGGTTATCGAGTTGCGCGGCGACCGCGCCAGTATACAGGTTTACGAGGAAACAAGCGGACTGAAAATCGGCGACGACGTAAAATCCACCGGTTCGCCTTTGTCCGTAGAGCTTGCTCCTGGACTTATAGAAAGTATTTTCGACGGTATTCAGCGTCCTCTTAAACTGCTTATGGAGCGTTCGGGCAGCCGTATAGGGCGCGGTATCGAGGTAGATTCTCTCGACCACTCTAAAAAGTGGCACTTTGTGCCCGCTGTAAAAGCGGGCGACAGCGTTACTGCCGGTGACGTGTTGGGTACCGTGCAGGAAACGGCGGTAGTACTGCATAAAATAATGGTTCCGTACGGCGTAGAAGGTACGGTAAAAAGCATTGCCGCCGAGGGCGACTATACTATTGTAGACGATATTGCAAACGTTTCCGGACGTGCGGTACAAATGCTGCAAAAATGGCCCGTACGCCGCGGACGTCCCTACAAAAACAAACTGTCGCCCGATTTACCCATGGTAACGGGACAGCGCGTGGTAGACACGTTGTTTCCTATTGCAAAAGGCGGCGTTGCGGCAGTCCCCGGACCGTTCGGCAGCGGTAAAACGGTTGTTCAGCACCAGTTGGCAAAGTGGGCGGACGCAGACATTATCGTGTACATAGGCTGCGGCGAACGCGGCAACGAAATGACGGACGTTCTGCACGAATTTCCCGAATTGACCGACCCGCGCACGGGCGAACCTCTTATGAAACGTACTGTGCTTATAGCTAACACCAGCGATATGCCCGTTGCCGCGCGCGAAGCGAGTATTTATACCGGTATAACCATTGCGGAGTACTTCCGCGATATGGGCTACACAGTAGCAATAATGGCGGACAGCACGTCACGTTGGGCGGAAGCACTGCGCGAAATGAGCGGACGCTTAGAGGAGATGCCGGGCGAAGAAGGCTATCCCGCGTATTTGTCAAGCCGTCTTGCGGAGTTTTACGAGCGCGCAGGTATTGTAAACGTATTAGGTTCTCAAAGCAAAGTGGGTGCAATATCCGCAATAGGGGCGGTTTCTCCTCCGGGCGGCGACTTGTCCGAACCGGTATCGCAGGCAACGCTTAGAATAGTAAAAGTATTCTGGGGCTTATCCGCGTCGTTGGCGTATAAGCGTCACTTCCCTGCGATAGACTGGCTTACAAGCTATTCGCTGTACGACGATAAGTTGGAAGCATGGTATATAGACAACGTTGCCGAGGACTTTAACAGTCTTAAAGGGGAACTTAGATTTGTATTGCAGGAGGAAAGTCAGCTTAACGAAATAGTTCGTTTGGTCGGTATGGACGCTTTGGGCGCGCGCGACCGTTTAACGATGGAAACGGCAAAGTCCATACGCGAAGATTACCTGCACCAAAACGCTTTCCACGAAGTTGATACTTATACGTCGCTGGATAAACAGTACAAGATGATGAAATTGATACTGGGTTATTACCATACGGCTTTGGACGCGCTGGAACAGGGCGTAGAACTTGCCGACTTGCTGAATTTGCCCGTACGCGAGCAAATCGGGCGCAGTAAATATATAGAGGAAGCGCATATCGACAGATTTGACGAGATAGAACGCAATATCAAAAAGGAAATTAACTCGCTGATAAGCAGAGGAGAAGGCAATGTTTAAGGAATACAAAACCATTCGCGAAGTAGTTGGACCGTTAATGCTGGTGGATCATGTAGAGGGCGTAAGCTACGACGAACTTGTGGAAATCAAGCAGGAAAACGGCGAAATCCGCAAAGGCAAGGTGTTGGAAGTTAACGGCGACAAAGCCATGGTGCAGCTGTTTGAAGGCACGCAGGGTTTAAAGATATCCACGTCCAAAGCCTGCTTTTTGGGCAGAAGTTTGGAATTGGGCGTATCGGAGGATATGCTCGGTCGCGTATTTAACGGTATGGGCGAGCCCATAGACGGCGGTGCTCCCATTATTGCGGATATGCGTTTGGATGTAAACGGACAGCCTATCAACCCTTATGCGCGCGACTACCCCAACGAATTTATCCAAACGGGAATATCCGCAATAGACGGACTTAATACGCTTGTCCGCGGACAAAAGCTGCCGGTGTTTTCCGCAAGCGGACTGCCTCACGCGCAGCTTGCGGCACAGATTGCCCGTCAGGCAAGGGTACTGGGCGACGACGAAAAATTTGCCGTTGTGTTCGGCGCAATGGGTATAACCTACGAGGAAGCGGACTTTTTTATTAAAGACTTTAACAAAACGGGCGCAATCGAGCGTACTGTTATGTTTATGAACTTAGCTAACGACCCCGCAATCGAGCGTATATCCACTCCGCGTATGGCGCTTACCGCAGCGGAATATTTGGCGTTTGAAAAGGGTATGCAGGTTTTGGTTATCTTAACGGATATTACCAACTATGCCGAGGCATTGCGCGAAACGTCAGCCGCACGTAAGGAAGTTCCAGGGCGTCGCGGCTATCCCGGGTATATGTATACCGACCTTGCTCAGATTTACGAACGTGCAGGACGTATTGCGGGCAGTAAAGGCAGTATTACGCAGATACCTATTTTGACAATGCCAGAGGACGACAAAACGCACCCTATCCCCGACCTTACAGGGTATATCACCGAGGGACAGATTATTTTATCGCGCGATTTGTACAAACGCGGTTTCAATCCGCCCATCGACGTATTGCCGAGCTTATCCCGCTTAAAGGATAAGGGAATAGGCAAGGGCAAAACCCGCGAAGACCACGCCAGCACAATGAACCAGCTGTTTTCTGCTTATTCGCAAGGTAAAGAGGCTAAGGAACTTTCGGCAATTTTGGGCGAATCGGCATTGAGCGATATCGATAAACTGTACGCTAAGTTTGCCGTAGAGTTTGAAAGACGCTACATAAATCAAGGATTTACCTCCAACCGTACCATAGAGGAAACTTTAAATTTAGGTTGGCAGTTGTTGGGCATACTTCCCCGCAGCGAGTTAAAACGTATCAGCGAGGAAATGCTGGATAAGTATTATAAACCGTTTGAGGAATAATAATGGCAATATTAAATGTCAATCCAACGCGTATGGAAATGAAGCGGCTGCAAGGCCGCCTGAAAACCGCGTCGCGCGGACATAAACTTTTAAAAGATAAAACGGACGAGATGATCCGCCGCTTTATTGCGCTTGCCGAGGAAAATAAACGCCTGCGCGAAGAAACGGAACAGGAACTGGCCGCGGCATTGCAAAGCTTTGCCGAAGCGCGCGCCGTTACCGACAGCCGTGTGGTGGAGGAGGCAATCCTAATGCCGAGCCGTAACGTTTCTATCCAAACGTCCAGCCGTAAGGTTATGGGCATAGACGTTCCGTCTATTACCGTAAGCGACAGCGGCGGAGAGATGTATCCGTACAGTTTTTTGTCCGTGTGCGAACAGTTGGACGACTCGGTGCGCGGTCTTAACGCTGTAGTGGTTAAACTTATAAAACTTGCGGAAACGGAAAAAACCTGCAATATGCTTGCCGAGGAAATAGAAAAGAACAAGCGCAGGGTAAACGCTTTGGAAAACATTATGATTCCTCAGCTGACCGAAACGATTAAGTATATTAAAATGAAATTGGACGAAAGCGAACGTTCGGCAACCGTCCGCCTAATGAAGGTAAAAGATATTATAAACGTATAATCGCGTATTATATGTAAAGCGCAGTTTTTTAACACAATATGCGCATAAGTAACTATACGCAACAACTTAATAAACAACTGTCTTTTTAATCTATTTAAAAATAAACAACCTGCCGTTTTAGTCGATACGGCGGGTTTTTGTTTGTCGGCTGTATTATTCTTTTTAAGTTTATAATACTAGTTTATACAATAGCATTAATTGGTTTTTATAGCGATTAAATGCTGAAAATTTATTGTTATTAAACAGTATATGACAATTCGGTGCTTTTCGGTATAATAATGATTTGTACAATAAATATCAAAGCATATATTTATTAAACTTTAAAATCACAAACGTAAATAAAACGTTATTATACCCCAAAAATACGTTTTTTAAAAAATATGAAAAAATTTTCAAAAAAATAGGGGAATTTTGCGTAAAGCGTGGTATTTATATGTAGAAGGAGTTTTCGGTAAGATAAAAATGGCGGATTTAACGGATATCATTCAGCAAATAAAACGCGCCAACGACATTGTAGACGTTATCGGCTCGTATTTGGAACTTCGTCAAAAAGGCACCACGCATTGGGCGCGCTGTCCTTTTCACGGAGAAAAAACCGCCAGTTTTTGCGTCAACCGCAATTTACAGATTTACAAGTGTTTCGGCTGCGGTGTAAGCGGCGACGTGGTAAAGTTTGTGCAGGAGTACGAATCGCTTACGTTTATGGAAGCTTTGGAAAAACTTGCCAAACGCGCCAATATAAAAATGCCGGAAACGTCTACTCAACGTCAGGACAAGGATTATGCCGAACGTAAGCGCAAGCAGGACGTTTATTTAAACATACTGCGCGAAACGGCGGTGTTTTATTACAAAAGTTATTATTCTCCGCGCGGAGAAACGGCACGCAAATACGTAGAGAGCCGCGGTTTTGACGCGGACACCGTTAAAAAATTCGGTATAGGATATTCGCCAGATATGGAGTCGCTTGTAAGTTATCTTCTAAGCAAGGGCTTTAATACGGAGGACTGCTGCGCGTGCGGAGTGCTGCAACGTAAAAATGCCGACGGCACGCTGTTCGACGCGTTATCCCGACGGCTTATTATCCCTATATTTAATATGCAAGGCAAAGTTATTGCATTCGGCGGAAGGGGAATAACCGAAGACGTAATAAACTACGGTAAATACAAAAACACTGCCGAAACGCCGATTTTTTCCAAGCAAAACAATTTGTTTGCAATAAATATCGCCAAGGAACAAAAGCAGCAGGCAGCGCTGCCTAATATCGTGGTGGTAGAAGGTTACATGGACGTAATTGCAATGTATCAGGCGGGATTTAAACGCGCCGTTGCCAGTATGGGTACGTCCCTTACGGAAAAACAGGCAAAGTGGCTGTCCCGTTTGACCTCTACGGTATATATCTGTTACGACGGCGACGCGGCAGGGCAAAAAGCCACCGTGCGCGGAATGGATATTTTGGATAAAGCGGGTTTGGAAGTGCGCGTCATGAGCGTTCCCGAAAAACTCGACCCCGACGAATATATCAAAAAATACGGTGCGGAAGCCTTTGAAAAGATTATCGAACAAGCGCTGCCTTTGCCCGATTACAAACTGAAATTGCTGGACGATACGTTCGATATCCGTTCTGCCGACGCGGCAAAACGCAACGACGCATTACAAAAATACGTAAAAGGCGCGTTGGTAATGTTAAAACAGTTGGACGATGTCCGTCAGGCGCAATACGTTGCGGAAGTGTCACGAAGGACGAGCTTTTCGCAGGAATATATTTTACGCAAACTTGCCGATAACGGCGCTCCCGATGACGAACAGTCGTCTAATGAGGTTACGCAGTTTTCACCCGAGGATCAGGCAAAGTTTTTTATCGCAGCGTGCGTTTTAAATAACGAAAGCTATGCGCACATTACGGAAAAGCCTATTTGCGATACTTTGTTTTTGTCTGATTTGTATAACTATATATTTGACGCCTACGCGCAAGGGGACAAGCCGTCTATGGATATGTTGTACACAGTGTGTCCAAATGCTCGGCAGGAGGAATACGACTTGATAATCGGCGTGGATTTGTCTGCCGCGCGCAAACGGCAAAACAAGCAGTATTTTGAGGAATGCGTGCAGTTAATTACCAACGAAAAACTTTTGCGTACGCGTAAGCAACTTAGGGACAAACTGGACGGTTTATCTGCCGACAGCGACGAATATTTTAAAATATTAGGTGAAATTGCGGAAATAAGCGATAAAATAAAACGCAATTAAAATTTTAACATTACGTAAACACACAAGTTACGCGGATTTTTTAATCAGGTACGGCAAAAATCTGTGCGGCTAAGGAGGATATATGGAACTTACACAAAAGTATTTGCAAAGCTTGCTTGACGAAATCAAGTCGACTAATTCCGATAGGATTACAATCGAGGAAGTGGATGCCAAACTTGCAACAACCGACTTCGACTCGGAACAAAACGCAGAAGTTTATAAGTATTTGGAAGATAACGGCATCAAGGTAATAATGCCGGTGGAAACTTTTGATAAAGATAATTCCGCATTGCTTAAAAGCATTGGCGATATTGCCGTAGACGATCCGGTTAAAATGTATTTAAAGGATATAGGTAAAGTGCCGTTGCTCTCGAGCGAGGAGGAGGTGGAACTGTCCCGCCGTATGCTGGAAGGAGACGAAGACGCCAAGCAAAAGCTGTCCGAAGCAAATTTGCGTTTGGTGGTTTCTATTGCAAAGCGTTACGTGGGCAGGGGAATGTTGTTTTTGGATTTAATTCAGGAAGGCAATTTGGGCTTGATGAAAGCGGTTGAAAAATTCGACTATAAAAAAGGCTTTAAATTCAGTACGTATGCAACGTGGTGGATTCGTCAGGCGATAACCCGCGCTATTGCCGATCAGGCGCGCACAATACGTATACCTGTACATATGGTAGAAACAATCAACCGTCAGGTACGCGCTCAACGCACTTTGCTGCAGGAACTGGGACGCGAACCCAGCCCCGAGGAAATAGGCGACTTTATGGGTATACCTGCGGAAAAAGTAATCGAAATCCAAAAGATAGCGCAGGATCCCGTAAGTTTGGAAACGCCCATAGGCGAAGAAGAAGACAGTCATTTGGTAGACTTTATAGAGGATACCAAAACAGTGGCTCCCGACAATGCCGCCGCGCAGACAATGCTGCGCGAACAGCTTATACAGGCGTTGCACAAACTGACCCCGCGCGAGGAAAAAGTTATCCGTCTGCGTTACGGTTTGGATGATGGAAAACAGCGTACTTTGGAAGAGGTAGGGCGCGAATTTAACGTCACGCGCGAACGTATACGTCAAATAGAAGCTAAGGCTTTACGCAAACTGCGCAACCCTACAAAGTCTAAAAAATTACGCGATTACTTAGACTGATATGATTACAAAAAGACTTAAATATTTGGTCGATTCAATACCTAAATGCAACACTCTTGCCGACGTCGGCTGCGACCACGGATACGTTGGAATAGAGGCGTTAAAGAAGGGCGCGGCGGACAAGGTAATCTTTACCGATATATCTGCCGTGTGTCTGCAAAAAGCGCGCAAAAACTGTCCTGCGGCTTTATGCGGACGGGCGGACTTTGTGTGTCAGGACGGACTGGGGCAAATCGACTGCGACGTTGCGGTAATCTGCGGTATGGGCGGGTTGGAAATTTTATCTATTTTGCAATCGGCAAAACGTTTGCCCAACGCCGTTGTATTGCAGCCTATGCGCAATGTGACGGACGTTCGTAAATTTGTTGCAGAACGCTACGTTATAACGTTGGACGTCACCGTTTTGGACGGCAAATTTTACAGCGTAATAGTTGCTGAAAATGCGGGTACGCCCACACCGCCTATGACGGAGTTGGAGGAAACTTTCGGTATTACAAACATATCTAATCCTACCGAAGATTACATAAATTACTTGCGTAACGAAGATAAAAAACTTAAACAAATTATGCTGAACTGCGACTGCGTTTACTGCGAACTTGAAAATCGCCGTAAAATACTCGATGAAGCGCTGGCGGTTGCATTAAGCGATAAAAGGAGATAATTATGATTCAACA
This sequence comes from uncultured Christensenellaceae bacterium, assembly GCA_910587795.1. GTDB lineage: Bacteria > Bacillota > Clostridia > Christensenellales > CAG-314 > Fimimonas. Next base: position 22,935 of record CAJUNH010000003.1, on the reverse strand, counting down.
GGAAATGTTAGAGTATCAATCTATTGACAGAGAACTTAACCGTATTCAGGCGGAACTCCGCAAAAACGAGTTTTACCAAAAAGGCAGACAGTACAAAGCGTTAAAGCAAAATTACGAGGATTCCGTTGCCCGTGCCGAAACTAAGGCAAACGACTTGAAAACTCAACTTGCCGTATGCAGAGAAAATATGTCGAAAGCAACCGCGGTTATAGAGGAGTACTACAAGGAACTGGACGACGTTGAGGATTTAGACGAATTAAATTATATCAACCGCAAGCTTAACGAGCAGTTAGAAGTAATTGCGGCAATCGAAAAGGAAATTAAGCGCATTGCCCGCGACGGCGAGGAAACCGTTAAATCTATCGAGGATATTGCAGTAAAGCTGCCCAAAATCGTTTCCGCCATAGCACAGTGCAATAACGAATTTAACAAGGCAGCCGAGGCGCAAAAACCGCGGGTAGCCGAACTTAGACAAAGGCAAACCGCGTTAAAGCAAGCGATAGACCCCTCTGTATTTGAAATTTACAAAAAGGTCAGCGACGGACAGATTCAGCCGGTGTTCGTACCTTTAAAGGACGGCGCGCGCTGCGGCGGCTGTCAAATGGAAATGCCCAAAGCGGTAGTTGACGCGCAGTTTGCAACCAAAGATTATATGCGTTGCGAGCACTGCGGCAGGATTATTTATAAAGCTGAATAATATATAAATTCAGGCTTTGCAGTATTATTTTATGAAAGTACAAGTCAATGCAAAACTGAATTTGACGCTGAATTTGGGCGAAACCGCAAACGGTTATCACTTAATAGACAGCGTTGCCGTATCGGTTGACGTTTACGACGTTGTAGAAGCGTACGCACGCTGCGATAATCTAGTAACCGTAAATGGTTTGCCGAATATTCCAAACGACCGCAACACTGCCTACCTTGCGGCTTGCGGGTTTGTAAAAGAGTTTAAATGTGCCGGCGCGGATATAGTAATCGATAAGCGTATCCCTTTCGGCGCGGGACTGGGAGGTTCGTCGGCGGATGCGGCGGCGGTTGTTTACTGTATGTGCAAGCTGTATAAACAAGACGTTAGTTCCGTCAAAGTGCGCAACATTTGCGCAAAAACAGGCAGCGACGTTAATTATATGCTGCGCGGGGGCTGGGCGCGATTGCTCGGCAAAGGTGACGACGTTGAGTATTTTAAATCGGACACATCTTTGTTTTTTGCATTGACTGAGTTTGATAAAACCGTTTTGGCCAAAGAAGCTTATGCGCAGTTTGATAAGCTTGGCATACGTCGGCCGTATGCGGATAACGGCGCTTTGATTAATTTACTGCAATCGGGCAAAACGCAAGGTATACAAAAATATTTTAACAATCACTTGCAGCCGGCGGTAAACGCCTTGTCAAATTATGCCCAAGAGTATATGAATTTTTGCAGCAGACATAATTTAGATTATAATATGACAGGCAGCGGAAGCGCGTATTATCTTACGTTCGATAACCGCAAATCCGCAGCGGAAGCGGCAGATCTTTTGAACGGAAGCGGTTTTAACAGTATTCTTTGTATGTCTGTGCCGCACGGAATTACGGAATTATAAAATAAATTCGACAAAATAAGTTTAATAATTACAGTATTTGTACAAGCGGGATTTATTCCCGCTTTTTATTGTGTCAAGACTTATGTCACAGCGAGGTGACATTATGAAAAAAATTCTTATTATCGTATCCGTTTTAATAATTTTGGTTGGAGTTATTATGCTGGTTCCCGCAGAGCAGACAAATGCTGATTTTTTGCGTATACATATTCGCGCCGATTCCAACTCACAGTCGGATCAATCGGTTAAATACATAGTAAAGTCCGCAGTGGTGGACTACTTAACGCCCTGTCTTGCAACGGCTACAACTAAGGATAAAGCAATGGATATAGTTCGCTCGCATCTTAAAGATATCGAGAACGTATGCAATAAAACTCTTGCCGACAACGGCTTTAACTACGGAAGTAAGGTAAAATTGGCTGTAGAAGAATTTCCCGACCGTACATACAACGGCGTAACGTTATCCGCAGGCGTGTACGACGCGTTAATTGTGGAATTGGGCAGCGGCAGCGGTAACAATTGGTGGTGCGTAGTGTATCCTCCTCTGTGCTTTGTCGGCGGCGAAAGCAACGGCACAAATCAAATTGTGTACAAATCCAAATTAATGGAAATTATTCGCAACTGGCAGGCAAATCACAAGTAAAAATTAATGCGAACATAAAACGTCTGCGATTATGTAAATATCGATTTTAAAAATGCTGTTGATTTAAATACGCAAAAGTCTTATAAGAAAAACTGCGTTTATTTAAGCAAATATATTTACGTTATTTTGTTACCGCAATAAACAGCCGTAATATAGCAATTTAACCGCTTTCCGTTAACGGAAAGCTTTTTTATGTGAATGTTTTTGGTTTTATTCTCCATACTAACAAAAAAAAATAGGAGGATAAATCATTGTTGCAATCTAAAAAAGTTAAAATTGCCGCTATCGCGCTGGCAGCCGTAGTATTATTGACGTTGATTGCGGCGCTTGCCACTACGTTTTACGCCGACGCCGCAACGGTCAAAGTCGGTTCGCGCGGAACGGTAGTTAAGACAATACAAACCAAACTTAAACGTTGGGGCTATTACAGCGGTTCTGTAGACGGTATTTTCGGCGCAAAAACCAAAACCGCAGTGCAAAGTTTTCAGCGTAAAAACGGTTTAACTGCCGACGGAATTGTCGGTAATGCAACCGCAAAAGCAATGGGGGTAACGCTAAGCGGAACGTCTAACTCTACTTCGAACAGTAACAACGGCACAACCGCAAGCGGAATTTCCAACAGCGATCTGTATTTGCTGTCTTGCTGTATCTACGGCGAAGCCCGCGGAGAAAGCTATACCGGTAAAGTGGCGGTTGCCGCGGTAATCTTAAACAGAGTTAAAAGCTCATCTTTCCCCAACAGCATTTCGGGCGTTATTTATCAAAGCGGAGCGTTTACGTGTGTTTCGGACGGTCAAATTAACCTTGGAACAAACGACGAGTGCACCCGCGCCGCGCAGGACGCTTTAAACGGTTGGGATCCGTCGGGCGGAGCATTGTACTACTTTAACCCCGCAACGGCAACCAGCAAATGGATTTGGTCCCGTCCGCAGCTAATTACCATAGGCAAGCATATTTTCTGCTTGTAAGCAAGGGAGGTAATTACTATAATGATATATAGAAACAATACGATTAAAAATTTTTGGATGATATTTTTCGGCGTTGTTGCGTTAATTGCAATCGCAACTGCCGTTACGGTAGGTATAATTGCCGCTGATACGGTGTCTAATATGCGTATGTCGGTAATAGACGATGCCAATACCTACAAAATAGGTCAGGAAAACGGTTACAGGCAATCGTTGTATCTTGCTTGCGACAGTATGAAAAACCTTGATGCAAACTTAGGTAAAGCGGCAATATCCAACGATACCGCTCATCAAACCGAAATGCTTGTAAAAACAGTTATACACGCAAATCAGGTAAACCAGTGTTTGTCTAATTTGCCGTTTGAAGCAAGCGATAAACTGTCTAACTGTCAAAAGTTTGTAAACCAAACTCAGGATTATGCAACCTATCTGTTGGGTAAATTGTCCCGCGGAGAAAAATTAACGGCGAGCGAACGCGCAGCTTTAATTAACTTGGACGCAGTTGCTACAAACTTGTATAACTTTTTACAAGACTATGCCGAAAGCGACAGCGGAATGTTTATAACTAACGGCAACGGACAAAACAACGTCGGTAATTTGTCTTCGAGCTTTGACGATGTGGACAATAACGCTTTCGATTACGAAAAGTTAATTTACGACGGACCGTTTTCCGATAGCGTGGAGCAAAAAACGTTAAAACCCTCGCAAATACTGCCGCGTGAAAGTTTGGATAATATCGCGAACGAATTGTTTAATAACGCTGAATTTAATTCGGTTATCAATAACGAAGGTAAGCTGTATGTTTACGATGTGGAAAACGGCAGAGTATATTTAAGTGAGGACGGCAGAGTCGTAGAGTACGAAGCATATGCCGAAAGAGGCGAGAACGAAGAAGAAGTACAGGTTAAGTGCGATAAGTGTATTCAAATCGCGCAGGAATTTTGTCAAAAGTTGGGCTATGACGTAAAAGGTGTTTGGGTAAGCAAAACCGCCGACACCGTGACTTACGTCAATTGCGCAACGGTTATAGACGATGTTATCGTATATCCCGAGTTAATTAAAGTGGCGGTAAATTCGCAAGGCGAAGTAGTTGGTTTTGAAGCTCGCGCGTATTTGTTAAACCATACCGACCGCGACGTAACGTTCGGCGATACTACGGAAGACGCGGCAAAGCAAACGTTGGATAAATCTCTTAAAGTTACCAATGTAGCCAAAGCGTTGATACAAAAAGGCGATAAGCAATACTTGTGTTACGAATTCCAGTGCGAGCAAGGCGACAGACAGTATTACGTTTACGTGGACAGCGTAACCGGTAACGAAGTTGAATTGTTTAAGGTTATTGCCAACACCGAAGGACACACGGTACTTTAATTGCGATAACAAGTTTTGCAATATTTGCAGGCGGTTATAATAACGTTTGGTGTGAGAATATAACGACATTTTTATATCTCGCAGCAAAATTATAAATCTGTAAATTATCTTGCAAGCAAGTTATAATAGTATACCAACATCTATTAACTGCGTTTATCTACAACTAACTGCTATCAAATATTCGCTATTACATCGTATCACGTTGACGGTAATGTATTGCGGTATATATTTCGTATACGATATGATAGCAAGCAAAAAACAATTAACGACGTTTAAATACGACTGACTACCGTTATACAACACATCACGTTAGCGGTTGTATATTGCGATATATGTTGTTCGTGTGTTATATACTAAAAGCGGTTTTTAGCGATAATATTTAACGTATATTTCTCCCGTAATTAGTACGGGAGAAATTTTGCCGTTAGCGCACTAAAATATAAAAGTAAGCAAAAATTGCAGAACGTACTGTATTTATTATTTAAAAGTTTATTTAGGTAAAAAAGCGAAATTAATTCGGTATTGTAAATAAATCGCATAACCGCGTATTAAAAAGGCTTTAAGCTTATTGCTTGACGGAAACCGCCGTTTATTATATAATTAGTCCATATCTGTTAATAAGGAGACATATCTATGAGTTACACAAACCGCAGTGAAATTCCCGAAAAATACAAGTGGAATTCCGCAGATATCTTTGCAACTCCCGCCGAATGGGAAGATACTTTTAAAAAACTTTCTAAGGATTACAAACAGCTTGCAGAGTTTCAGGGCAAACTGGGCGACAGAGATACGTTGCTTAAATTTTTACGTTTGTCCGATGAGATAGAAAAAGTAATGGAAAAACTGTACTGCTATGCGCATATGTGCTACGACGAAGACAGTCAGGATGCGGAAAAGCAAGCGCGCTATGCTCGCGTGTACGGTTTGCTTACCGAATACAGCACGGTATTGTCTTTTGTATCACCGGAGCTTTCCGCATTGCCCGACGAGCAGTTAAAAGCTTTGATTGCCGACTCCGATTTCAGCGATTACGACGTAATGCTAAGTAACGTTTTAAGGGGAAAGGCGCACATTTTGTCTAAGGACGAGGAGCGTTTGCTTGCCGGCGTAGGAGCGTTCTCCGAACAGTTTCACGAAGTATTTAACCGTTTGGACAGCGGCGACATCAAGTTTGACAAAATTACTGTAGACGGTAAGGAAGTGCAGCTTGGACACGGCACATACTCTATGCTGCTGCAAAATCCCGACCAAAACGTGCGCAAACTTGCGTTTGAAACTTATTATAAGGCCTATATCGAAAAGATTAATACGCTTGCCGGTTTATACGAAGGCAGTGTAAAAGCGGACTGGTTTTATGCACAAGCTAAAAAATTTAACAGCACTATGGAACAGGCGCTGTTTGCCGAGCAGGTAGATAAAGCGGTTTACGACAATCTTATTAAGTGTATGCACGGCAGTTTTAAACCTTTGCATAAGTATATTGCTTTGCGCAAAAAGCTTATGGGCGTAGAAACGCTTAATATGTACGATTTGTACGTATCCATATTTGAGGACGCAAACATTGCCTGCGAGTACGAAGAAGCTTGCGAATTGGTGCTTAAAGGACTTGCTCCTTTGGGAGAGGACTATTTGGAAGTAGTGCGTCACGCGTTTGCAAACCGTTGGATAGACGTGCACGAAACGCCTACAAAGCGCAGCGGAGCGTACTCTATGGGGGTAAGCGGCGTCCACCCGTTTATGCTGCTTAACTACCAAAAGACAACACACGATATATTTACCATTGCGCACGAAATGGGTCACTCTATGCACAGCTATTACAGCGAAAAAGGTCAGCCGTTTGCTAAGGCGGGGTACAAAATTTTTGTTGCGGAAGTGGCTTCTACCTGTAACGAAGTACTGCTGTTAAAGTATTTGCTTAAAACGGAAACGGACGTTAAACTTAAAAAGTATTTGCTGCAATACTACCTTGATATGCTGCGTACCACAATGTACCGTCAGGCTATGTTTGCCGAGTTTGAGCAAATTTCCCACGATCTTGTGGAAAAGGGACAGCCTTTAACCGCCGACGTTATGTGCCAAAAATATTTGGAACTTAACAAAATGTACTACGGCGACGCTGTTCATCACAACGACGAAATCAAGTACGAATGGGCGCGTATACCGCATTTCTACCGTGCGTTTTATGTGTACAAGTATGCAACGGGTATAATATCCGCCGTATGTATTGCGGAAAAAATTCTTAACGAGGGCGAATCCGCCGTTAAAAACTACAAAAAGTTTTTATCTCTCGGCGGCAGCATGGACCCCGTTGCGGAACTTAAAGTGGCGGGCGTAGACCTCACAAGCGAAGAACCGTTTAAAATCGTTACAAAGTCGTTTGAGGATACTCTTGCCGAATTGGAAAAACTTTGCAAATAAAATACTATCCGTTATTAAAACAGCGTAAGGAAAAATCTTTGCGCTGTTTTGTATTGAGCGGGTTGAGTTTTAGATATAATAAAGCAATTAATTAAATTAATTTGTGAATTTATTCGGTTTTTACAGCAACGTAAAACGGCTAAATATAGTTTGTAAAATTATGCAAACAATAATTTACGGCACTTAGCAATAATTAACTGTTACTAAACGCCATTATATTTGCAGTTGATTATTTAGTAATAGCTGATATCATTAGGGTGTGTTATAAAATTATAACTTTTTTGTCCGTATGACCTCATTAAAGTGTTTTTTGCTATTGTATTGTTTGGTATATTGTGTTAAAATAAAAGCAAAATTAAGGAGATAAGCTTATGGCGGAAGTTGTTGTTAAAAAATCCAATAAGTTGGGCGCAAAAATCTGGACGTCTATTGTACTGTTCGGTTTTATGGGACAGCTTGCTTGGATGGTGGAAAATATGTATTTTTCCACATATATCCAAAAGAACATCACCACCGAAGGCTGGGCAACCAGCGCGACGGTTGCCGCAAGCGCGGTGGTTGCGGCGCTTGTTACGATTTTCGGCGGAGCGCTTACCGACAGACTGGGCAAGCGTAAAGTTTTTGTGTGTTGGGGCTACATTATTTGGGGCGTTGTAACGGCAAGTTTTGCCTTTTTCGGCAACAGTCCTACTAACCCGGACGACATTATGAAGATCGTAATTATTTTTGTAATTATGGACTGCGTAATGACGGTATTCGGTTCTATGAGCAACGACGCGGCTTTTTCTTCGTGGGTTACCGACGTTACGGATATTACCAACCGCGGATTTGTGGAAATAATTCTTTCTATTATGCCTGTTGCGGCTTTAATGGTAATATTTGTGGGCTTTAACGGATTGACGGACGCGCACCGTTGGGATTTGTTTTTTATAATTTTGGGCGCTTTGCCTGCGATTGTGGGCGTAATAGGTTTGTTTATATTTAAGGACAGTCCGTCTTTAAAACCTGATAAGTCGGGCAAATATATGGCGGAGGTTATATACGGATTTAAGCCGAGCAGTATCAAAAAGCACAAAATGATTTATATATGCCTAATCGGTATGATGTTTTCCGGTCTTGCAATGCAAATGTGGCAGCCGTATATGATAATGCTTCTGCAATATACTTTGGGGTTCGGCGATATGTTCGTAATCCCTCTTGCGGTGGTTGTACTGCTTTCGGCAGGCGTTGCGGTTGCAGGCGGAAAGCTTATGGATAAGTACGGTAAGGAAAAATTGTTTTATCCCGTCGCCGCTGCGGGTGTAGTCGGCGGATTGCTTGTTTACTTTATTAAATTTGTCAGCGGAAACGTTGCTGCAACGTACGTAATGTTTATTTTGGGCGGAACAATGATAGAAGGCGCGTCGCTGCTTATGGCGGGACTGTTTAACGCTACCGCGCGCGATTACACTCCCGAAGACAAAGCGGGGTGTTTCCAAGGTATACGAATAGTGATATTCGTTACTTTGCCTATGATTATTGCAAGTATCGTACTGCCGTTTATTATAAACGGCTTCGGTCCCGTAGTTACGGAATACGACGTTGCTCCTGCCGCAGGCTATTTTGCAATACCTAAGATTGTCGACAGTTACGGACAAATTTCCACATATAAATTGGGCGATCACGTTTATCCGTTTGAACTGTTTTTGTTTTCGGCGGTTGCTGCTGCGTTTGTGTTTATTCCCACTTATTTTGTACATAAGGAAAACAAAAAGTTCCGCGCGGAAAAATTACAGGAACTTAATGCCGACGTTACCTTTAAAGACGGTACGGCGGAAACGGCAGACGAAAAGACGGCGGAAATACCCAACGTCGAAACAGTGCAAACGGCGGAAAAGTCAACCGAAGCGCAGGACGGTAAAGATAAACAATAGCGCTTATTAAATCAATTTAATAAACTTACAAAAAAGAAAATTTCTCCCCACGCAGATACGTCGGGAGAAATTTTTAATATTTATCGTAAATTTAAGCGTTTTAAAATAATCTTATGTAATAGCGGAGTAGAATAGTTATTTTTCTCCAAACAGCAGTTGCCCGTAAGTGGGCAGCGGCCAGCTGTTTTTAGGACATACTTGCTCCAACTCGTTTACAAGCCGTCTTAACTCGGCAAGATTTGCGCGCAGTTCGCCCCCGCATGTTTCGGCGCGGCGTTCAAGCGGCAGTTTATCCAAACTGTTTACCAGCGCGCGTATTTTTTTCTGTTGGGCGTTGCACGCGCCGATTGTTTTATCTATTGCGGTAATTTTGCCGCATTCCAAACTGTTGTCTATGTTAAGCGACTGTTTGTTTGCGGCAAGCTGCGTAAGGGTTAAATTATACGCTTCTATTGCGGGGTAAATCTGCCGCTGATAAATTTCGTAGGCTACAATCGCTTCTAATTTTACGGTGTTGCAATATGTTTGCAATTTAATTTCCTTACGGGCGGTAAGTTCGCGTTTTGTCAAAATATTGTGGCGTTCAAACAATTCCACAACTTTGTCGCTCGTCATATGGCAGGTTAGGTCTGTACTGCTTACCGCTTGCAATCCGCGCCGTTTTGCTTCGTTCTGCCATTCGGCAGAATATCCGTTACCGTTGTATATAACGCGCCCGTGCTGTAACAGCGTATCCGCTACGATTTGTTTGCACTCCGTCCAAACGTCTGCGGATTTTTCCAATCGGTCGGCGTATACGCGTAAACTTTCGGCAACTATCGTATTGAGAGTGGTGTTTACGTCGGCTATACTTGCGGACGAACCTACCATACGGAATTCAAACTTATTTCCGCTGAAAGCAAGGGGAGAAGTGCGGTTGCGGTCGGCGGAGTAAATATCCAAGGGCAGTTTGTCTTTGCCGAAAACCCAACCGTCGGCTGCGGCATTGTGCATTGCATCAAGCAGCGCGTCGCCCAAAAACATCGTAAGTATCGTGGGCGGCGCTTCGTAACCGCCTAGCCGCAGGTCGTTATTTGCCGATGCCGCAGAGGATGCAAGCAAAGTATTATAGTTGTCTACAGCCTGTATAATTGCGGAAAGTATCAGCAAAAATCTAGCATTTTGCGCGGGGGTGCTGCCTGCTTCCAGCAAGTTGCAATCCTCGTCCGTTATTATCGACCAGTTGTTGTGTTTGCCGCTGCCGTTAATTTTATCGAAAGGTTTTTCGTGCAGCAAACACGCCAAACCTTGTTTTGTGGCTACGTTATTAAGCGTTTCCATAATAAGCTGATTTTGGTCGCACGCATAGTTGACGGCGGTGTAACAGGGAACAAGTTCGTACTGGCAAGGGGCAACTTCGTTGTGTTCGGTTTTTACGAGTATACCGAGCTTCCACAATTCGATATCTACTTGCCGCATATATTCCGTTACCTTTTCGTTTGGGGGACGAAAGTAGTGGTCGTCAAATTCCTGTCCCTTCGGCGCCATTTTGCCGAACAGCGTGCGCCCCGTGTATACCAGATCCTTGCGTTTATCAAATTGCGTTTTGTCGATTAAAAAATATTCCTGCTCTGCGCCCACAACGCTTTTAACCTGTTTTGCAGGCATACCTAACGCGCTTAGCAAACGCAATGCCTGCTTGTTTAGGGCGATACAGCTGTTTAACAGCGGCGTTTTTTTGTCTAGTGTTTCTCCGCCTGCTCCGCAAAACGTAGTGGGTATACGCAGGCAATCTCCCCTTATAAACGGAAAAGCGGTGTAGTCCCATTCCGTTATACCGCGCGCTTCAAACGTTTCGCGCATACCGCCGTTCGGCAGACTGGACGCGTCGCCCTCTCCTCGTTGAAGCTGTTTTCCGCCGAATTTAATTATAGCGTTGCCTTCCTTGTCGATAGAGCTTAGGCTGTCGCGTTTTTCCGCAGTAAAATTATTCAGCGGCTGAAACCAGTGCGTATATCTGGTAACGCCTTTGCTAAGCGCCCACTTTTTTAGTGCGGCGGCAAAAATCTCCGCGTGTTTTTGCGACGGTTTTATACCTTGCTCGCGGGCGGCTACAATAGCCTTGTATGTTGCGCAAGGCAGGTATTTTTTCATCTTGTTGTAATCGAAAACGTTTTGTGCAAACGTTTTGGTGGTAAAACTGTTTTTCATATTGTCAGTTTATGCGTGTATTTTGTTTTGCGTGATTGTCGGTTTGTAATATGATTTTTTTATTCGTACATTGTTAAACGGTAGGAAATATTTTTGTCAGTTCGGTATTCTGGCGGAAAAATATTGTCTATTAAACGGCTATTGGCAGTATTAACAGACATTGTGCCGAGCCGATTTTAGTGTTTTAAATAACAGACGCTTAACGTCAAAATATTAATAACCGTAAACGTTGCGGGTTTGACTGAAATTTATTAATACAAATCCTTTTTTAATTTTATACTGTCCTGTTCGGTTAGTTTACGTATTACTTTGCACGGATTACCCGCCGCAAACACGCCGTCGGGTATGTCCCGCGTTACCACCGAGCCTGCGCCGATCACACAGCCTTCTCCCACCGTTACTCCGCCGCATATTACAACGTTGCTGGCAATCCAGCAGTTGGATTTTACTGTAATAGGTTTTGCATACTCGCTGTCGGTTAACGTACCGTCTGGTTTTGCGTACATATTGCGTTCTTCGGCGAGAAGAGGATGTATAGGAGTGGCGATAGTGACGTTTGGACCGAAAAATACGTTATCGCCTATCGTTACGGGCGCGCAGTCCAAAACGGTAAAGTTAAAGTTGGCGTAGCAGTTTTTGCCGAAAGCAGTAAATTCGCCGTAGTCAAAAAATATAGGTCCTTGCAAATAAACGCCGTTGGGGTTGTTAAGCAGCATTTCCAGCAGTTCCTTACGGGCGGGGTCGTCCTCGTCCAACTTATTGTAGCGGGTACACATTTTGTGCGCGTATGTCCGCATTGTAGCCAGTTCTCCGTCGCTTGGATCGTAAATTTTGCCTGCAAGCATTTTTTCTTGTTCTGTCATTGTTTTTACCTCGTAGTTATTAATGATAAAAAAGTAGATTGATAAAAGCCGTTCAATCTACTTTTAATTGTATTTTTACATTAAATCCGCACAAGTTTTTAAACGCATATTGCTGATTGCGGTTATTTTTTGACGGGTATAAGTTTTTCCAGTCCGCCCATATATTTGCGCAAAACTTCGGGTATAGTTACCGAACCGTCGGCATTTTGATTTTGTTCCAAAAGCGCGGGGAACACGCGGCTTGTTGCCAGTCCGCTGGCGTTAAGGGTGTGCATAAAGTCCGGCTTTTTGTCGGCGTCTTTACGGTAGCGCATATTGCCTCTGCGCGCTTGATAGTCGCGTGCGTTGGACGCGGAAGAAACTTCCTTATATATGTCCATAGACGGAATGTATATTTCAATGTCGTAAGTACGCGCCATACTGTCGCTGCAATCGCCTGCGGCAAGCTTGGATAACTGATAGTGAAGTCCCAACCCTTCCACAAGTCCGCAAGCCATATTAACCATTTCCTCAAAGGCTTCGTCACTCTTATCGGGAGTAGTGTACTGGAACAGCTCTACTTTGTTAAACTGGTGTCCGCGTATCATACCGCGTTCCTCAGAGCGGTAGCTGCCCGCCTCTCTGCGGAAGCAAGCGGAGTAACCGAAAAATTTGCGCGGCAATTCGCTTTCGGGCAAAATTTCGTCGCGGTACAGGTTGACTAACGCCGTTTCGGCAGTGGGCAGCATAAACTTGCGTCCTTCGCCGTTGGCTATTTGGTAAACGTCGTCCTCGAATTTGGGAAACTGCCCTGCGGTCAGTCCGCATTCGTAACTTAGCATATAGGGCGGCAGCATAAACGTGTAGCCCTTTTGTATGTGACTGTCGATAAAGTAGTTTAACAGCGCCCATTCCAGCCTTGCGCCCATACCGGTATAAATCCAACTGCCGTTGCCCGCAAGTTTAACTCCGCGTTCGTAGTCGATTAAGCCAAGGCTTTTAGCAAGCTCCACGTGGTCCTTGGGCGTAAAATCAAAATGCGGTTTTTGCCCGAAGGTCTTAACGGGCTTGTTGTTTTCCTTGCCGCCGGAGAGCAAATCTTCGTCGGGAAGGTTGGGCAATCGCAGCAAAAAGTCTCGGGATTTTTCGTTTACTTCGTTAAGTTTTTTGTCCAAAGCGGAAATTTTGTCGCCGAGAGTTTTCATTTCGGCAATGGTAGCGGATACGTCCTGTCCCGCTTTTTTAAGACGGGGGATGTCTCCCGACACTTTGTTGCGCTGCGCCTTCATTGCTTCAACTTCGGCAATAAGCGTTTTGCGCTGCTCGTCCAACTTTAAAAAGTCGGTAAAATCTATATCCTTGCCTCGCTTTAAATATCTTTGGCGTACGGCTTCGGGGTTTTGTCTAATTAGGTTAACGTCAATCATAACTTGTGTTACAGCCTCCTATTAAATTATCAGTTTAATAGCGTAATTAAGTACGTTATTTATTGTAAATACGCATATACGTTCAATTCGTTTACCGCATATCTTTCACCGCATATTCTAGCACATTGTCATAACTTTTGCAATGGTTTTTAACTATACTGCAATTAAATCTGTAATATGCAGTAAAGCGATAATATAAAGTTGCGCTATGTTATGCCGACGGTAAATTTACGTTTGTAAATTTATGCGTAATAAAGGATAAGTTTTTTTGTTATCGGTAATTTAAACGATAAAATAAAAAAACAATCCCGATTTGATTTTAATCGGGATTGTTTTGCCAAAGCAATTTTTAGTTTAACGCAAATAAGATATTTTAAAAATTAAATGCGCTGTATTTTAATTCGGCTGCCTTTATATTTTTGTTTTGTGGCTTCGCCGCCGCGTATGTAGCGTTCGTCCCAGTTATCCTGCAGCACTTCGGCAACTTGCTCGTAAAGCTGTCTGTCTATTTCCGGCAAACGTTCGGCAAGGTCTTTGTGCGCGGTAGACTTGCTTACGCAAAAAGCATAGGCGGCTTCCCTAACGGTGCTTTTGTTAGCCAAAACATACTGTGCAATGTCTATCGCGCGCTCGACAATGTAGTCTTTCATTTATTTCTCCAACAGTTGGTATATTAAATGCCGCGTTTCGTCACTTTATGACAACTTTTTCGAGTAAAAAACTACCGTCACGCTCGGTGTTTTATTTTTTAAATAAAAACTTATTCTTCCGCCAAACGCTTTGACAATGTTGTACTTATAAAATCAAATATATATCCGTACAAAAAATTACTTGCGCATTCGGTTATTAAATAGTAGAATGTACATATGAACATTCAAAAACTTTTATCCCCGTTTAGACGGGCGGTTAACGATTACGGATTGATCAACGACGGCGATAAAATTGCCGTCGGCGTAAGCGGCGGCAAGGACAGCCTTGTGCTGCTTACTTTAATGCGGGAGTTTCAAAAATATTTTGATATTAAATTCGATCTTCTCGGCGTGACGGTCGATATGGGGTTTGTTGATAACGCATACGCGCCGATTGCGGACTACTGCAATACGATAGGGGTAGAGTACTCGGTGGTCAAAACGGATATTGCCGAGATTGTGTTTGATATTCGTAAGGAATCCAACCCGTGCAGTCTGTGCGCCAAAATGCGCAGAGGCGCGCTAAACGGCGAGATTACAGCCAAAGGCTTTAATAAGCTGGCGTTGGGACATCACTTGGACGACGTTGTCGAAACGTTTATGTTAAGTCTGTTTTACGAGGGACGTCTTAATACTTTTCAGCCTAAGTCGTATATGTCGCGCAGCGGAGTTACCCTTATCCGCCCGATGATATACCTTGCGGAAAAGGATATCTCGGGTTTTGCAAAAACAATGCCCGTAGTGCATAACCCGTGTCCAGCCAATCACAATACCGAACGTGAAAGTATGAAACAGCTTTTAAAATCTCTTTCGCAAACGTATCCTAACTTACAGCAAAAATTTGCAAACGCTATTATGCACCCCGAACGCTATAATTTGTGGGATAAATCGTAGTCGGTTGATTGCAATTTCGGTTGCGGTAATGTTTAAAAAAATATAGGCTTTATTAAGTGGCGTATATGCTGTACTCTGTAACGCAATAAGTAGGTCAAAAGGATATTTTTGAATTTTTTCCAATTAATTTTTAAAAATATATTGACAAAATAAATGATAAAGATTATCATATAATTATGAGATATTCAAAACAACGCGAGGCGGTTTACAACGTTCTGTTAAATACAAAATCTCATCCCGACGCGGCGTGGGTATATGCCAAAGTTAGAGAAATTATCCCTAACGTAAGTTTGGCGACAGTGTACCGCAATCTCAGCGAATTACTTAGTTCGGGCAAAATAAAAAAAGTAAGCGCCGAAGGGTTTGCCGAGCGTTACGACGCAAACGTTGCAAATCACGCGCATTTTGCCTGCGAGCGGTGCGGACGTATTTTGGACGTGGACGATTCGCAATTTAAAGTAAGCTGCAAAAGGAAGGACGTTGTCCGCTGTGAAATTACGTTTTACGGCTGCTGTGCCGAATGTAACGGCGAATTGCTTAAATAAAGGTTATAACGCTGTTTTACGGCGTATTATAAACATTGTACAAAGGAGATAACACTATGAAAAAATGGATTTGCAATGTATGCGGATATGTACACGAAGGCGAAGAAGCGCCCGAAATCTGCCCGTTGTGCGGAGTAGGCGCGGAAGACTTTACATTGGAAGAAGAATAAAATCGACGTTTGCACGCTGCCGAGCGATAACGTAACACTACGGTTTAGGATATACTATTCCGCCGCAGTGTAAACGGCGTTTTGTCTTGTTTTTTCCGCCGTCGGGGCAAGACGGATTTTTACCGACGGACGGCTTTTTGCTGCGGAAAGTGAAATTGCCGTAACAAAATATTTTAATAGGAGATTACTAAAATGAAATTTGTTTGTTCTGTATGCGGATACGTACACGAAGGTACCGAAGCTCCGGAAAAATGCCCTCAATGCAAAGCCCCTAAGGAAAAATTTGCGGCTCAGACAGGCGCGCTCAGCTGGGCTGCCGAACACGTTGTCGGCGTTGCGCAAGGCGTATCTCAGGATATTATAGACGACTTGCGCGCTAACTTTAACGGCGAGTGCAGCGAGGTAGGTATGTACCTTGCAATGGCTCGCGTAGCGTTCCGCGAGGGATATCCCGAAATCGGTTTGTATTGGGAAAAAGCCGCTTACGAGGAAGCTGAGCATGCCGCAAAATTTGCCGAACTGTTGGGCGAAGTGGTTACCGACAGCACCGCTAAAAACCTTGCAATGCGCATAGAGGCGGAAAACGGCGCTACAATGGGCAAGACCGATCTTGCAAAACGTGCTAAGGCGGCAGGGCTTGACGCAATTCACGATACCGTACACGAGATGGCTCGTGACGAAGCGCGTCACGGAAAGGCGTTTGAAGGTTTGTATAACAGATACTTTAAAAAATAATTCAAAAACCTTATATTAAAAAATCTTAGTTAAAAAATTGTAATTTACGTATGGAATTAAAAAATTAAATTTCAAAGAATTGCATTTAAAAACGTTGACAAAAAATTCTCGGACAACTTGTCCGAGATTTTTTTTACTTAAACCTTATTTTTAAAATAAAAAGGACACTTATTTCCCAAACACTGTTTATTCTTTGGCGAGAACGGTATTTTTGCCGCTCTGTTTTCAAGCTCGTTCAAACAATCGTCAAGGCTAAATTTGCCGCCTGCGTTTTTCATAGCGGCGGCAGACGCCGCGCCGTCAAGATAATGATGCTCTGGACCGTGAATGTTTATATAGTCTTTTCGCATCATTTCTGTAACGATTGTTGCGGGATTTTTTGACTTATACTTTACAATATCTCTTTTTATAAAACTAAGCTTATCTTGTAATGTGTATTCCATATTATATTTTTTTCTGTAAATTACTTTTTGCCGCGCATTGGATTATATCATAATAAAATCAAAAAACAAGCGGCAGTTATACGTAGCCGAATATTTAATTCACTTAGATGCATAAACCCCGTATGCCTGGCAAAGCAGAGAAAAACAAGGGTGTTTTCATGTCACGCTTTTTTACAGACGGTTTTCATAAAAAATTTATGCTGCGTCTGTGCCTAGTAAAAAAAATTTCGATTGCGGCAAAATTCGGTGTTTTTTAGTTTTATTTTTGCATTGCGGATTTTTAAATAATAATTTATGCGTACGGATAATCAAAATTTTCGGCAATAGAAATTGTTGACGGTAATTTGCGTTAAATAGCGAAGACAGTCAAAACACTTGACTTTTACAGACGGAGGGGGGTATACTTAATAATACTTTTTTTATAAAGCGGTTTATTTATAAAAAATACGGATATTTAACATACTAGAATAAAGAATGTGAGGAATAATGATGAAGAAGTTAATTCCTATAATATTGTTAGCGATCGTGTTTGTGTTGGCAGCGTCTGCGCTTTTTGCTTGCACTCCCGATATGGACGAAGACACAATTATCTACGATCTTACGCAGGAGAAAATTTCCGTCTCCGTCAGCGCAGAGTCTAATAAAATTAAAATCGATTTAAGCAGTGCTGAAAGCGACGTGGGCAATGCCGAAGTTAAGGTTGTTTACGTAAAAGCATACGAGTATATCGAAGGCGAAAATCAATTTTACGGACTTTCTGTCGATAAAATATCTGCCGACGACGAAACGATTGTAATCGGCAATTATAAATTAGGCACGGCAGCTTCTTTGGAAATTGACCGTTTTAACAACGAATTCGACAATCTTTACTGCAAATATTACGTTGTATACGAAGGCAAAATATTAAGAGGTCCCGTTTACGCTACCGAAATTAAAGCGTTATCGAACGCCGAGCCGAGATTCGATATTAAATCCAAAAAGGGAATTTTGGGCGAAAAGCTGGAATATTATAACGACCTGAACTGTTCGTACGTTGCCGTAAATTTGGACATAAACAAATATATTTATCCTAACGAATTGTTTGACGAAAACGGAGAGGAGATACCTCTTGCGCATCCCGCTGATGCAATAGAGTTTAAGTCTAACGGAAAAATGTTTTATTTCCGTAAGGAAACAGTGGAATATTATGACGGAGTAGTTAAAGGCTATTATAATGCAGGGGCGCATATTACGGGTATTCTTTATGCCAACAGTCATAACGTGCACGAACAGTCCGAAACTTTCCCCGCAAAACTTACGTACTTGCCTTGGGCTACAATGGCGGTAGACAATAACCCCGCGCCCGGTCTTGTAGGACTTAATACCTCCAACCAATACGGATTTGAGTATTTTATCGCCATGATGGAGTTTATGGCGGAAAGATATTCTCTTAGCGATCTGTCTAACGGATATATCGCCAACTTTGTAATCGGCAACGAAATCGACTATGCGCGCAGCTATAACAGAATCAGCGAAAAGCACGCCGATTTAGACGTATATATGGAGGAGTATTCGCGCCTGTTAAGGTTATCTAACTTGGCGCTGAAAAAGTATCATAAAGATATATCGGTAACAATGCCCATAACGCAGTCTTGGGCGCAGCGCGGTTTTTCCGATTTGGGCGATAAAGTTACGTCGTACGCGCCTAAGGCTATGGTGGAGTGGCTAAATACCAAAACAAAAAGCGAAGGCGACTACGATTGGGGACTTGCGCCGCATTGCTATACCTACGGTTTGGCGCTTTCGGAAGTGTTTTTAAACGATACGGTAAACGGCAAAACTCCCATTGGCGGAGTTACAGGTTCGGGCGGCGGTATGACTAACGATTACGAAACGACCGCAAAACTGACTTTTTCTAACATTGAATTGTTAGATATGTATTTACAGCAGGATAAAATGAAGTTTAACGGCGTTGCTCGCAGCGTCTATTTAACGGAGCAGGGCGTTTCCAGTTTTGACGACGCAGATAAAGACAAAAACATTCAAGCCGGGTGTATTGCCGCTATCTGGTACAAGCTATCGCAGTTGGATACGGTTAAAGCTTTTTGTTACTACCGTTTGTTCGACCACGAAAACGAACTGGCAGGAAAAACGCGTTTCGGTTTGTTGGATATCAACCGTGAGCCGAAACCCTCGTACAAGGTTTATAAATATATAGATACGCAGTATTCCGATACGGTTGCTAAGGAATATTTGCAGTACCTTAGATATGCAGACGTAAACGGTAAGGAACAAAATTACGAAAACGGCGGCGTTAAGTCCTATATGGATTTGCTGGACGTATTCGGTACTAATTGGATGACGGGCGAGTTCGATTGGAGTAAGGCTGCCCCCGTTACAGCCGACACCGTGGAAAAATGGGAAGACACCGTAGATTTATCGGGAGTGGTGTTTAACAGCGCAAACTTCCTTTACGACGGTACGGAAAAGAGAATAGAAGCGTTAAACATTCCGTCGGGTATAGAAGTAACTTACAGCGAATCGCCGACGCTTACCGAGGTAGGTACGAAAACAATAACCGCGGTATTTACCAAAGACGGTGTAGAAGTGGGAAGACGTACTGCTGCTATCTCGGTAGGAAAAATGTTTACAAATAAAACGGTATATAACTTCCGCGAGAAAATATTTGTAACGGTAGATATAGATATATCCACTCTTCAGCCCGATGCTTGGATAGGACTTTACCGAAAGGGATCTAACCCCGGAAATACAAGCGGCGGCGAAATTTCTTATATGTATTGCTATGTAAACCAATACGGCGACGCGTTTATACGTACGTATTGTTTGCAGGACGATGCTATTTCCAACAAATTGTATTCAGTATGCTTAACTTGCGGAAGATACAACACACGCAGTCACGATAAGTGTACTAAGTGCGGCGGCGAGGAGTTTGAAGAATATCTGCCTTCGGGACAATACGTAATGTATTACTTTAAAGACGGCGGTTACGACTGTATTTACAGCTTGGAAATTACGGTATTACCAGCCATTGACCAAAGCGAAACGTTGGATTTAAGCGGCGTAAAATTTGAAAGCGCGCAAATACCTTATGACGGCGAACAGCATGCGCTTACCGTCGCAGGCAACTTGCCCGGCGGCGTTACGGTGCAATACGTAAATAACGTATTGACCGAAATGGGTTCGACAAATGCCGTAGCGGTATTTTTAAATAGCGACGGAACGGAAATAGAACGCCGATATGCCGTGTTAACCGTTGTAGAAAGCAATTTTAAAATTTTATCTACAAACAAAAATAGTTATGTGGAAGGCGAGGACGTATACGTCAAGGCATTTGCTCCCGCTAATTCTGCTCCGTCTACTTGGTGGGTAGGGCTGTATTTGGCGAACGATAAAGATTATCAGCAGGTTGGTTCTATATATTACTATTACGTCAAAGACAATTTGCACGTATCCGGAACGGCTTACGATATACGTAAACAGGTTGCAAACAACAACCGTCAGGAATACTTTAATTTACCCGCGGGCGAGTATAAGTTGGTATTGTTTAATACGTCGGGTTACGATGTGGAAACGGAAATTTATTTCGGCGTTTCAAAATTGATTGTAGACGAATCGGCTACATTAAGCGTAGATTCCGACCGCTATAACCGCAACGATCCGATCATGGTAACGGCAACTCAGCCGACCGATACCGACGTACCTTATTATGTAGGATTGTTTAATTTTGCAAACGACGTATCTTTTGAAAACGCATTGTTTTTCTACAAAATAATCGACGATACGCACGTATCGGGCGAAAGCTACGATTTGCTTTTACAATCGGCGTATACGCAAAATGCAGTATTGCATGCGGGAAAATACAAAGTCGTCCTGTTTGCAGGCTACGGCTTCGGCGTTAAAACTATTGTACAGCACAATATACAAATCGGCACAGATGAGGAACAGCCGAAAGTCGGTACGATTTACACAGATAAAGAGGTTTATACCGTCGGCGAAACTATTTACGTAACGGCATTTGCTCCCGAAGGCGAAACGTCTTGGTGGGTAGGCTTGTATCCGCTGTCGCAGGACGACGTGTCCGCTCCTCCGTCTATACGTTGGTATTCCGTATCGGATTCTTTCCACGTGTCGGGCGGTTCGTATAACATAATGGTTCAGCTGTATACCGATAAACTGTACGACGTACTTCCCGAAGGACAATACAAAGTGGTGCTGTTTAATTCGGGCGGATATACGATAGAATCGCAGTTTGAGTTCAGCGTTGTCGGCGCGGAGGAATAGACGATGTCGGCAAAACTTAGGATATGCTCGGCAATAGTGTGTTTGGTCGTTGCGTTTTCCGCAGCTTTAATATGCGGCTGTAAACCGCCCGATGACGGCGACGGTCAGTTAAACGGCAGCGAAATTTTGAATATTAATAAAAGCGAATATCTAAGCGGAGAGGAAATATATTTTTCCGCAAAAGGCGAACATGATGCTTGGTTGGGACTGTACCGCGAAATAGACGACATCGAGCAGGTAGAGGCGATAAGGCATTTGGACGTATCCAAAAACGGTTTTATATCGGGCGGCGTATACGCTTTTAAAAGATGCAGTACGTATAACGAAAGCCGTCAGGCGTTCCGTAATATTCCGCGGGGAAGCTATAAGCTTATTTTGTTTAATAACCGCACGGATAACAATGTGTCGGAAACGGTAAAGTTTAAAGTGCTTAAAGAGGAATTGTCTTTGCCGACGGCTCCGCTATCGATAGAGTATCAGCTTGAAAATGCCGCCGACGGTTTGGCGGACGGTACAGTTACCGTAACTTTTGATGATAATTACAGCGCGGAAGAAGTTGTGCTTTACTGGGCAAACGACAAAGGCGTTTTGCCCGAGTACACAAGTTTGCCGCCGTTTACCGTTACTAAGCGGAAAAGCGTTTTTAAAATGTACTCAAATACGTTGATTCCCGCCGCGGCGACAAAGCTGATTGCATACGGCAAAAACAGCGTTGGGTTGAGCGAAAGTTACAGCGAAACAAACTTGCCGCAAAACTGTCAGTATAATTTTAACGGAAAGATAAACGCCGAGTTTCAGGTTGTAAGCGATATTCATATAGCGGTTGCCGACACGCATTTGGCTAGCGCAGATGCAAAAGAGCTGCACGACGCGCATTTTCTGGCGATGTGCGGCGATATCGTTGCAAACAGTCCCGATAGCTGCGGATTGTTTGTTGCGGGGGATATTGCTAACTCCGGACGCGACTACGAATGGAAGCACACTGCGGAATTGATTGCTTCGGTTGCAAATTTGCCCGACGTATACTTTTCCATAGGCAATCACGACCTATACGGCGCAGAAAGCTACTCTGTGCTTTTGCAAAACTTTTTGAAGTATGCCTCTGCCGATTCGGTTTATTACGAAAGAGAAATAGGCGGATATCACCACTTATTTTTGGGCGGCGAATCTAAGTTTAACGGATTGGACGCGGACTTATCGGACAAGCAGCTGAAATGGTTTGACGACAGATTGAAAGCTATCACAACTGAGCAGCCCGATAAACCCGTTTTTGTGTATCTGCATCAATCTCTTTACGATACAATTGCGGGCAGTTTTGAAGGGCAAGGCTGGGACGGTATAGTGCAAAACGATCAGTTTAGAGCAATCGTTGCAAAGTATCCGCAGATATATATGTTTAACGGACACAGCCACTGGGATATGAATACCCGCGGTTCTATGCACGATAAAGCGGACGGATTACCTAATATATTTAATACCGCTTCGGTTGCGTATCTTTGGAGCAGTTTTTATATTCCTACCGGCGAATATATGCGCGGTTCTCAGGGATATTACGTCAAAGTTTACGACAATAAAGTTTTGGTTATGGGCAGAGATTTTGAAAACGGCAAATGGATACCCGGTGCGTGCTTTGAAGCAAAAATAGGATAGTATATATTTACTGATAATAAATATTTTTAAAAGCAATTAATGCGGTATTTAAATGGATAATGTATGACGTATTAAATTTGAAAGCGGTATGTAATAAATAAAATATTTTAAAACAACGGACGGTAAAAGCGCACTTCCCATAGGGAATAAAAGAACTAAAATTTTATAAGAGTTGCACT
>CAJUNH010000002.1 GCA_910587795.1 uncultured Christensenellaceae bacterium | reverse complement strand
GTAGAACGGCTTAATAAAAATCTAAAACCGATGTAAGATAAATTTCAATTTATCTTTCTAATAAAGTTTAGCTAAAAGCACTCGAATAAAATGTTCGAGTGCTTTTTTCATAATCTGAAAGCGTATCAATAAAATATTTGGGGGGGGTTCAATTCCCTATGAGAAATGCGCATTAGTCGAACTTATTTTTTTCTGTAAACTGTTTTTGCCGAATTTATATACTGCGTTTAAATGTTTTTACAAAACGGTTTTTTTATAGACATTCCGTCAAAGCCAACATACTTGTCTGCGGATAAAAGAATTGTTTTCTCGAATGAGTATAATGTCAATAAAAAAGCATTTTTTATTATTTTGCGATAAGTAATGTTTAATTAAAATTATCCGCTTAACCGTCTAACACAAGCGATCTAGCACCTTTTTGTTTTGCCGTGTCGGTTTTGCGGATAATAAGTGTGCGGAAGTGTCGGGGCATTGCCGACATCTTCTGCTGCGTGTTGTTATGAGATTAAAACTTTTTATGTTATTTTTTAACTTTAAGTAAAATATCCGTTGTTTTTTAAGCGAAGCAAAACGTCACTAAATCAAAAACACTTTTGCTTTAATCGACTTTCCCTGCTTGCAAAAAAAATTAAAAATCCGTACAGGCAGACTATAACAATTTTGCCATCTCCACAACGTCGCCCGCGCCCAGTACAAGTACGACGTCTCCGACTTTTGCAGTTTGTTTTATCCATTTTGCCGCAGCGTTAAAGTTAGGATAGTATTTAGCGTTAATTTTGCGCTTTTGAGCAATGCGCGTCAGCTTTTGAGAATCAACGCCCCTAATCGGTTTTTCCCGCGCGGAATAAATCGGCAAATACGCCACTTCGCTTGCCTGTGCAAAACACAGCGCAAACTGCTTAAAAAATGCCTTTGTACGGCTATACGTATGCGGTTGAAACACGCACAAAACTCTGCCCTTTGCAATGCTATAAGCAGTCGACACCGAACAGGCGATTTCCGTAGGGTGATGAGCGTAATCAAACACTACTTTTACTCCGCCGACGTTTTTTTCCGTCCAGCGCCGTTCCACCCCTTTAAAATCGTTTAGCGACATTGCGCATAGTTCCAACGGCAGTTTCAGTTCGCGTCCTACCGCAAGCGCGGCAAGAGCGTTAAAAACATTGTGTTTACCCGCAACCGACAAACGGACGTTTACCAGACGTTTGCCGTAGCTTGCCGTAAAATAAGGTTTGCCTTGGTCTACGGATATTTCTCCAGATAAAGCGGTATCGTAAAAAACGCACCTACGCCCCTTTGCCAACTTAGCAAGAGAATAAGGCAGCACCGCAACGCCGCTTTGCGAAGTATTTGCAATAAAACGCTTAAACGCTTGTTTTACCGCGGATTCGCTTTCGTAACAGTCGGGATGGTCGTATTCGGCATTTGTACAAACCGTTATAGTGGGCTTTAAATTTAAAAAACTACGGTTGTATTCGCAAGCCTCCGCAACCGCCACGTTAGTACCGAAATAGAAATTATTGCCGCAATACAGTCCGCCTATAAAAGCCGAGTGCGATATCCCGCAGCGTTGCAGCATATTGTGAATCATCGCCGTTACAGTGGTTTTGCCGTGAGTGCCGCATACCGCTATACGCGTAGAAAAACTGTTAAACACTATTCCTAAAAGCTGCTCGCGCAGAATAACGGGAATACGGCGTTTTTCCGCTTCCTGCAATTCTACGTTATCGCTATGTACCGCAGACGTATGCACAACAAGTTCCGCCCCGTCCACGTTGTACTTATTGTGTCCCGTATATATGCGTATACCCATATTTGCAAGCGCCTTAGTCTGCTCGCTTTGCACGCGGTCGCTGCCGCTGACTATACGTCCGCATTTATGTAAATATTGCGCAAGCGCGCTCATTCCTATTCCGCCCACGCCTACAAAATGCACTCTCGCGGGGATATCCTGTAACTTCATATTGTAATATATGTACAGTTTAAATAATTAGTGCATTTGCCTTATTCGGCAACAAAAAAAACAATCGACTTTTACGGTTGATTGTTTTTTGTTATTTATTTTGTTTCGTCCGTTTTATCTGCGGTTGTGCTTTCCGCTTCCGCGTTAATCGGCACCGCTACTGGTTTTAAACTTTCGCGTTTGTTACGCACAAGCTTACGTACAAATTCAAATATCGTTATGCCCATACCTATCAAAATATATATATAGTACGTTGACATGCGCCAACCAACCAGTACCCATACCGACGCAGCGCCTAGTATAGCGGACAGGGCAACGCCCATTACAATTTCCATAAGTCCGCTGTTGCCCGGAGTTGGCACTACGGTTACGGTCATTGCGGTATAAACGTTTAAAGCCATTATTGCCAAAGCAATTTCCGCCGACGGTACAAATCCTTTATCGAACGCAATAAGCACGATAAACGGAAACGCCCAGGTTACAAGCTGTTCGGCTATACACGAAACAACCAACGATATAAAATGCAAGGGTTTATGCGCCATAACGATAAACGACGATCTAAAATCCGCAACGGCGGAATTTGCATTGTCTATCCACTTGCGCTTACGGCGGATAAGTTTTATTTTACGACCGTGCTGGCTTTTGCCCGTTTTGCGTTCCCTGCGGTTTGCCGCGCGCCAGCTTATATTAATTACAATGTTGATACAGCCTTCCAAAACTTTGTTGGTAAATTTGGGGAATATTGCAAAAAACACAATGGAGCAGGGCAATATTGCATTAACAGCCCAACCTATCCATCCCGCAATTACCAGCATTTGCTTGGTGGGTATTCCGTACAGTTCGCCCGTTACGTACTTGTCCAAAACTCCGCGGTTAAGTATCATAAGAAAAAAGCATATCGATACCCAACACATCATTTGTATAAAGTATTTAATCAGTATTATTGCGGACGACGTACCAGTAGAGTGCCCTTTTTTATGCAGATACACGATTTGCATGGGCTGTCCGCCTGCGCTGAACGGCGTGATATCGTCGTAGTACTTGCCTACAAACGCAACCTTTATACTGTCTAACGGCCGTAACTTACCCGTTACTGCGTGAGTTACGATAAGATACTTGACGCTTTCCAGCAGCATTACAAATATTATTGCCGCAAACATTACAAACAGATATTTGACGTTTATGTTGCTTATCAGGTCGTTAATCGACCACGTACCTTCCGCTTTGTTAATGTCGCTAACAAGCTGAATCATAAAATACAAGCCCAAAGCAATAACAATAGGCAGCAAAACAAGACTCACCCAATTTTTGCTCTTTTTGGGCGGTTCTACGCTTGGACGGCTGCTGAAACTTTGTAACGCTTTATTAACGTTAGCCGACTTTTTTGTAGTATCTTTAACCGTTGGCGGCGTTTGCTTGTTTTCGCTCATATAATTCCTTTTAAACTTGTCGCCTTACTTTAAATAACGCAATAATTTTTTCTATTATACCATTTAAATTAAAATATTTCAATGCAAAAATAATAAAGTATATAATATTTTTATTACAGTTGCCTTAAAAACAGCTTTATTACAATACTTCACGTATCTAAACGTGCCGACAAAACACTGCCGAATGCGTTATATGTTATATTAAGTATATCCTTTGTTTGCGCTATTATGCTTTGAGACATTATTTATTTTTAGCAGCAAAAATTCTAAATATAAGCCGCCGTAACGTTTTTTTTATTTGCCTAATCGCGCATTGGCGTACTCTAAACATTAAGGAGAGAGTAACGCGAAAAAAAAAGCGACGCGTCGGTGCAAAAACGAGTTCAATGCGTTTTTCCGGCAACAGACGTACAGTAAGACTGTAATCAAAATTGGCTTTTACACTGCTTTTCCAACGTTGAGCCCAAATTGTATATTGACACCGTATATAATGCCGTGATATAATTTTATTATTACAAAGAGAGAACTTATGCATTTTGTAACTGCAAAAAGCCTGCTGTCTGCGCAAAACGGAATGAACATATACCGCGGGTGTACCCACGGCTGTATTTATTGCGACGCTCAAAGCGACTGCTACCGAATGAAACACGCGTTTGCCGACGTAGAAGTCAAACAAAACGCGCCCGATTTATTACGTGCCGCACTTAGCAAAAAACGCAAAAAGTGTATGATAGGAACAGGCTCTATGAGCGACCCTTATATGCATTGCGAAGAAAAACTTTTGCTAACCCGCAAATGTCTGCAAGTAATAGACGAATTTGGATTCGGCGCGGCAATACAGACAAAATCCGACAGAATATTACGCGACGCAGACCTTTTACAATCCATAAACGGCAATGCAAAATGCGTAGTACAAACCACCCTTACTACTTTTGACGACGGTTTGACTTCATTTATCGAACCCAACGTCTGTTCTACAAACAGCAGATATCTTATGTTAAAGCAAATGCAGCGGCTCAATATACCTACCGTTGTGTGGATTTCGCCCGTGCTTCCGTTTATAAACGATACGGAAAAAAATCTGCGCGGACTGTTAGACTACTGCTTCGACGCAAACGTTAAAGGCATTATCTGCTTTGGCTTCGGTACGACTATGCGCTCGGGAAGCCGCGAACCGTTTTACGCAGCGTTGGACAAGTACTTTCCGCAATTAAAGCAACGGTACATAGACGTATTCGGCTATGCGTATAATTGCGTAAGCCCTAATCACGGCAAACTTATGCGCGTACTTAACGAACAATGCGAAAAGTACGGCGTTATGCACGATACGGACAAAATTTTTGCCTATATGCGCAAATTTCCCGAACGCAATAAACAAACAAGCATATTCGATGAAATACCGAGTTGACGGCAAAGTATTATACTAGGAGGTGATATTTTTTCTTTTTACACCATTGTTCCCATTTTGCAACCTGATTAAAAGGAGGACAACCGTATGAAAAAATTAAAACTATCGCTATTAATATTCCTTATATTACTTGTTGCATTAAGCGCGTACGGGTGTTCCCCGTCACCCAACCCCAAACAAGAAGATTATTCCCTTAAAGAAGCTAAAAAACAAACGTTGATAACCCAGGGACAGTATACGCACGTTTTTGAAAAATACGGGTACATCGCATTAAAAGTCAGCGTATTTAAATCGCTGCCTACCTCCGTCGACAAACCCGTCTACACAGCGGAAGTTACAAGTCAATTTATTCCCGGTATACATTTAAAGCAAAATGGAGAAACATCTTTCGGCAAATATTTTAACAAAAGCGGGTATATTCACATAACGGTAATTCCGGACGGCGGAGCGGAATTAAAACAAAAAGACTATTATCCCTGTAATTCGGACGGTATTATGTACGGCGCATGTCCCGCTTCGTATAATTTAGACGAAATTCAATGGGGATTTAAATTTCCGTCAAAAACCGATTGGCCTTATATGTTTACGTCCAACTATTGCTTTGGAAGCGAAGGAATAGACTCTTTTAACTTAAAACTCGACTGCAAGTTTACCGTAAAAAACGTCACCGCAAAAGACAATTACTGCAGTTTTAACCTTGCCGTAGATGCCGATAAAGGTGAAATAACCGAAATCAAATAAAAAAGTTAAACAACAAAAAGGTGTAAATCGTAAGATACTTACGCCCGACTCAACAGCGGAACAGCCAGACTAATTTGCCGAATAACAAACCGATTAAAGCATTACGTTGTAAAAAGATATTTCGGCAACGAATTTAATCAAAATAAGCATTTAGATTAAACTGCCGAACAAGGACAGCGCATCGCACGTAAAATCATTGTAAAACAAGTAAACCCGAATAATACAGACGCTTTGTGTAAATATCACAAAGCGTCTGTTACGTATTTTGCTTAAATTGTTTTTAATACAAAATATAATATTGTCCACGAACCATACCAATAGAAATATTTTTTATCCACGTATACGATGTAATAGCGTGCGATTAAGAGTAATTAGTTGTAGTTAAACGCCGTTGATTGCTGTCTATATTTTATTATATCGTACACGAACAAAATACATCGCAATACATTATCATCAACGTGATACGATGTAATAGCGAGTAATTAATAGCAGTTTGTTGTAGATAAACGCGGTTAATGGTTGTTCGTATGCTATTATAAAATTATATTAATTTATAAAAACGAGTTAATTACGCCGAATTTTATCATAGCGTTTATATTTATATAAACACGCGCTTACGCGCAAATGAAACTTAAAATACCGACGTTTTATTTTTTTAATAAAAACGGGAGAAAGCAAAAAACTTTCCCCCGTTACCAGTATTATTGAAGTCCGTACTTTTTCTTGAACTTGTCTACGCGTCCGCCTGCGTCTACCAACTTTTGCTTACCCGTAAAATAAGGGTGGCATTTGTTGCAGATTTCTACCTTGATTGTATCGGTATCTTTTGTAGTACCGGTCTTAAAGGTTGCGCCACAAGCACATACAACAGTCGCTTCATGATAATTAGGATGTATACCTTGTTTCATATTGCATTACCTCGCTTTATAAAATTTGCAGAGCAGTCCCCTACCTATGCCCGTATATTGTACTATGCGCCTTTAAATTAGTCAAGCGTTTTATAATATTTCAATTTTTGCCCGTATTACACAATTAATAAACCCATTACTGCTGCGGATTGACGGGAATAAATACGTTGGCGTTGTCGCCGCCCATAACGGAGGGCAATTTGCCGTCCCAAACTTCCAGATATTCCACGTATCTTAAATATTCGCTTATCAGCTTTATTTCCTGTTCCGTTTTGCCCGTAAAGTCTATATCGTAATATACGCCGTCTTCTGTTGCTGTTTCCTTTATATTAAAGCCCAGCATACGCGCAACTTCTATCGATTTAAGTTTGATTGCGTTTGCTTCCGCCTGCGCCTTGACGGCAACGGCTTCGGCGTCGCCCTGCGCTTTTGCGATGTTTGCCTGTGCGGCAAGTTTGGCAACTTCCAACTCCTTTTCCGCTTCAATAATGGCTTTTTCCTTTTCGTACTTTGCCTTTAACTGTTGTTGTTCGGCAATCATTTTATCCTCAACCGTTGCTTCAAACGCGTCGGAAAAATCTATATTTGTAATAACAACCGTGACGATATCCACGTAGTAATCGCCCTGAACCGTTTCCTTGATTGCCTTTTCGATATCGGGGCTGACGGAAGCGCGGGTTTCGATAATATTCATTGCGGACTTTTTGGAAAGCACCGTTTTTGCCTTGTCGATAGACACCGACTGAATACGCTGCGACAGCCTTTCCAATCCGCCGTAGTTGTTTGCTATTTCGATAGATCTGTTGGATTGAATTTGATACTGCACCACGATGTTTACGTCCATTGTTTGCGCGTCGGACGAATAGCACATAGTGGCTATATCTTCCTGCTGAACAGTCGTATCGTATACTTCGTACTGGTTGCTTATCCAAAAATCAAAATAAGTACCGGGGTTGCGTGTGTATCTTGCTTCGCCCCACACTTTAACTACGGCAACCTGACCGGGCTGGACGGTATTGATAGAAAACGGCACCGTCATAAACACAACAAAACCAACGCAGGCAACCGAAACGCAAGCAATAAAAAACTTATTGTTGCGATGCTTTTTACTGCGGAACAATATCGCACCCGCAATACAAGCGCCTACTAAAAGAACCAAAATTATTGCTACAATTACTCCTAACATAATAACTCCTTTGCGGACACCTTTACCGCATTTTTAATATTTTTCAAAGCGATATATCGTTGCAAGTATTCCGTATAATATTTGCAAACAAAAAAACTCATACGGAAATCCCGTATGAGTCTTATACTTTAATCTCTACCGAACTTACGTTTTACATAAGTTGTGCTGACGGTGCGAGCAGCGCGTTTAACGCCGATTACTCCCTCATATTTGTGCAAACAGTACTCCCGCTTTGCATTATCATTATAGCAAATTTTTTGATAATTGTCAATATCCGCAGATACGATTTTCCATAAATTCGGCTTTATGCCTGCATAAAACGTTTTTTATAACAGTATACGCAATTACGGCTGAATTCGATATAACGCCGCTTATATTTTGCCGTTAAAAATTTTTAACCGAACAGTATAAAGTCCGCGTCTTTGCCTACCTCGATCGTGCCTATACGTCCGTCCAGACCCAGCATTTTTGCAGGGTTAATTGTCCACAGTTTTATTGCTTCGGCAAGGGGCAGCCCCGTAAACTTAACTACGTTTGCCAATCCGCTGTACGCATCTAACACGCTGCCCGCACGTTTGGTCGTGCCTTGTAAAAACACATCGCCGTTATTTACCGTTACTTTAACTGCACCCAGCGTATAGTCGCCGTCGGCAAGCCCCGCCGCCATCATACTGTCCGTTATGCCTATAACGTTATTTACACCCTTTGTTTTGACCAAAAATTTGAGTACGTCGGCATCTACGTGTTTACCGTCGCAGATAACCTCCGCATACGCGTTGGCTGCGTTTAACGCCGAGCCTACCATATTAAGATTAAGTCTGTCCATTTGGGACATACCGTTGCCGAAGTGAGTAAAACTTACCGCTCCCGCGTTTAGCGCCGCCTTTACCGTTGCGTAGTCCGCTCCGCTATGCCCCAGCGACACCTTTACCCGCGCCGTTACGGCTTCTACGATAAAATCCGTTGCACGGGGCAGTTCCGGGGCGATTGTAATCAGCTTGATTAACCCTTGCGCCGCCTTTTGGTACGTTAAAAATTTTTCAAAAGAAGGCGTCTGTAAAAACTGCTTCGGCATTGCTCCGCTGAATTTTTCGCTTAAAAAAGGTCCTTCGAGGTGTATGCCCTTAACTTCGGGATATTCCTTTGCAAGGTCCGCAATTAACGCAACCTGACGGCAGATTACTTCGTCGTTATCCGTCATTACGGTCGGCAGCACGGTGCCTACGCCGTGGGCGACGTAAAACTCCACGATTTTTTTCATACCGTCCAAATCGGCGGTATTAAAATCGTACCCCGCAGCGCCGTGAGTATGTACGTCCACCAAAGCGGGTAAAATATATCTGCCTTTGCAGTCTACAACTTCCGTTTCCGCATCGGGAACGATATCCTGATCTATGGCTATTATGCGTCCGTGGTTTACCGCTATATCCGTTAACGTCAACTGTCCGTTGATAAGCGCCGAACCGTTTTTGTAAAGTATCACCGCGATACCTCCGTGATTATAAAAAATTACGCATAAAGTTTACCACAGTTTTATATAACGGTCAAGACGGCGAAAGCCCTTTGTCGGGAGCAAACGAAAGAAAGCGGAAAGCGGTGTTTTAAAATTTTAGTATAAAAGCAGTCTTTAATTAAACTTGTTTATCGTATCAACCCGATTGTTTCAAAATGCTCCGTAGTCCTTCGTCAGGATACGCTTATGCAACCGTAAAAAAATATTATCCTGTCGCAATAACTTACTTATTTTATATAATGCAAACAATACCCGATAGTAAAAATTTTAAGCCGACAACAGACGTCCGCAGAACAACTAAACCGATTTTTTCGGAAACTCGGATATGCGATATTACTGCCGAGAAAAAAAGCTTGCCGACTATGCGAACTATCTTACTTACCGCGTTTGCAAAAAAATAAGAATCTGCGCAAGCGTGTTGCATAATACAATTATTTGTTGTATACTATACGTGTATTTTTTAACGGAGGAAATTATCTTGGCAGACATAATAATCTCTACCGAAAATCTTACCAAAGTATACGGCGGCAAGGTTGCGGTAAGCGACGTAAGCTTACAAATCGAACGGGGCGCAATAGTCGGTTTGGTGGGACAAAACGGCGCGGGCAAAACAACTCTTATACGTATGCTGACGGGACTTGTAACTCCTACGTCCGGCTCGTTTAAACTGCTAGCAGGACAAAAACGCGCGGACAGCGACGTGGCGGCAATAGTCGAACGTCCGTCCATATACGGCGGTATGTCCGCAATGGATAACCTTACCGCGCAAAGTATTTTGCTTGGACTGAGCGTAGATAAAAGTCACCTTGCGCGCACTATCACGCTTGTAGGACTGGACCCGAATTCCAAACGTCCCGTAAAAAATTATTCGCTGGGTATGAAACAGCGTTTGGCAATAGCAATGACTTTGGTAGGCAAACCGCAGCTGCTGTTATTGGACGAACCGACAAACGGACTGGATCCGCAAGGCATAGCGGACATGCGCGAACTGTTTGTAAAACTGAATACGGAAATGGGCGTGACCATTGTAATATCCAGCCATATTTTGTCCGAACTGGGCAAGCTGGCAAACGAGTTTTATATAATGGATCAGGGCAAAATCTTAAAGAGAATTACTGCGGACGAACTTAAAAACGTACAGGGCGTACGCGTACGTTTATTTGTGGAAGATACCGTTACCGCTTTGCAGGCGTTAAAAGATGCAGGCGAAGCAAAAATTTGCGGCAACAACCAAATAATGCTAACCACGCCGCTGCCGATTACACAAGTAATGTTAACCCTTGCTCAGGCAGGCGTAACCGTAAAGAACTTTACGCAGGCAGGCGACGCGTTAGAAGACTACTACTTGGAAATTGTGCGCAGCGCCCACAGCAACGGAGGCAATTTATGATAAATATAATTAAAGTAGAATTGTACCGTATTAAAAAGAGCGTTTTGTTTTGGGTAATGTTCGGCTTATCGGCGGCAATACCGTTATTGGATATTTTGCTTACTCTAGTTGTATCCGCAATAGCGGGAGACGTAAGCGGCGGCATGCTTGATATGCTGGGATTGGACGTTACTTCGTCGTTATTGCAGCAAATGACAACCGTTGCAAGCGACGCAATGCTGTTATCCTTAATTACGTCCGCAGTGTTACTCAGCCGCGAATTTGCCGACGGCACAATGCGCAACGTTATGTTGGCAAACAAATCCCGCGCTCAGCTGTATTTTAGTTATCTTATTACGGCTCTGATTATTGCGGCAACTTATCTTTCGATGTTTTTTATTACGTCGTTACTGTTCGGCGCAACGATTTTCGGTTTTGGCAGCTTATCCGCAGGCGATATTATTTCCGCTTGCTTATGCTCCTTTGCACTGGGGTTGATTGCCGTTATGTTTGTACAAACCTGCGTTTGTATGTTTTTGTTTGGCGTGCGCAAACAATGGGCAACGATATTGTTTCCCTTGCTGATATGCATTTTTGTTCCGTCCATTGTACAAAGCATTTTGATAATTGTGGAAATGGTACTTACAATGCAAGGAAAAGTTATGCAAACGGGATCATTACGCTGGATACCGTTTATAAATATGTCGCAATACAACCCTGCAAACATCGACGGCGTGATAGTAGGGATGAACATACTGTATATGTGCGTATTTACCGCCGTATTTGCTGTAAGCGGGTATTTTACCTTTAAAAAAGCGGACCTTAAATAATACCGCAAGTATTATTATATCATTCCGCAAACGCGGCATAAAAAATGCGTACCACGTTAAGCGTTTAACTTTTTAGGTACGCTTTATTAAATTTAACGAATTTTGCGTTTGCATAGCAGAAAATCTGCAAAATAACTTTACTTATTAACTGCATATATTATCGAGAGTAACGACAATATTTACATATTTAAAAAAGCATTTTTCTCTTAGACGGGAAATGCTTTTTTGTATACATTTATTTAATTATCTTTTGATATAATGTTTTATTCGGTCGGTTGATCTTGACCCGATTGACCGTACTGTTCTTCCGTTTTGCTTTGTTTGATAACTTTCGGCACAGCTAAACTGTCGGGCAAATATTTAAGCAAAACTCCGCTGCGCTGCAACGCAAACAATATAGCGGGTATAAGCACAAGCTGTACGATAATCCCCGCCCAAGTAGAGGTAAATTTGCCCAGCATACTTACGCCCAGATTTACAAAGTAGGACGTTTGGTTATTTACTGCCAAAAATATTGCGCTGATAAACGCCGACAGCACGCGCCCCGCAACCATAGATATAATCAGCGCCAACACAGACGAAAATTTGTTTGTTTTAGGGTTTTTAAGAAAAACGCGCCTAAGCATTCCCGATAAAAATCCGTACACAGTCAATTCCGCCATCATAGGAATCAATCCGTTTGGAAAAGGGGGACGTCCGCCGGACATAAACGAAACCAACGGAGATAATACGCCGCAGATAAGCCCCAGCCACGGTCCGCAAAGAATACCCGCTAAAAATACGGGCAAGTGCATTGCGCTAAACAGCGAAGCCGTTTCCTGCCCCGCCAAATGGTGCAGAGTAGAAGCAGCTATTACGCCTAATGCGCACAGCATTGCCGTAGTAACTATATTCAGCGTATTAAAAGTTTTTTTCATATGTTCTCCGCAAAGCGTTTTTCTGCTAAGTTTGATACGTTCGGTATTTCAGCGACATACCGACAATATAAAATTCGGTTAAACCGCGTATTGCACAACATTTTTACTTTATTCTTTTTAATTACCGTTTTTACTTAAAAACATATTTTCCAACACAGACTTTATTGCTTCGATACGCCGTTCGTTACTCTGCGGACTGCCGTTTGCCGTCATATAACATTTAATCAACGGCTCGGTTCCGCTGGGACGTATAATAAGCTGACTGCCGTCTTCGCAATTAAACTGCATAACGTTAGATTTAGGCAAACCCGTATCGCAGGTGAGATAGTCGCAGTAATGCGTAACTTTACTGCCCGCAATATCCGAAAAAGGTTTATTTCGCAAGGAGGTAAGCAGCTGCTGCTTAACCTGCGCGCCGTCCGCGCCCTCAAAGCGGTAGCTTACCGTTACAAGCAAATAATCGCCGTATTGCGCGTACAGTTCTCTTAGTCTGTCGCAAAGCGTTTTGCCGTTGCGTTTATTGAAAGCGGCGCATTCCGCTATCAACGCCGCAGCAACTACGCCGTCCTTATCGCGCACATAGGTTCCTTTTAAGTATCCGCAGCTTTCCTCAAAGCCGAACACAAATCTGTCCGCTTGATTTGCCCGATCCAACTTGTTTATTACGTCGCCGATATATTTAAATCCCGTAAGCACGTTTTTAACTTCCGCGCCGTACGCCGCGCACACGTCGTCCACCATTTTACTTGTGACGATAGTTTTAACAACAATAGGATTTTGCGGCATTTTTCCGCTTGACGCAAGGTTCGACAAAATGTAATCGCACATCAAAACGCCGACCTCGTTGCCCGACAGCTGCACGTACTTATTGCCGTCCTGAGCCATTACTCCCAGTCGATCGCTGTCGGGATCGTTGGCTATTACTATATCGCTTTGCGTTTTTTCCGCCAAAACTTTTGCATATTCCAACGCTTCGGTTTTTTCGGGATTAGGATACGGACAAGTGACGAAATTTCCGTCCGGAAAAGACTGTTCCTTTACTACGGTCAAATCTTTTAAACCTATACGCCTCAGCGTTTCGGGCACGATACGGTAGCCCGCGCCGTTAAGAGGAGTATACACAGCGGTAAGTCCGTCGGCAGAACCCAAGCTTTGAGCCGCCACGTTATCTATATATTTACGCTCCGCGCCGCCGTCTATGTATGTGATATTTTTCCCTTCGTAGTCGGTAAACTTCGGCAGAGGACAAGCAAACATATCTACTTTGCCGATATATCCCGTAAGCTCCTCCGCCGCTTCGTCCGTAAGCTGACAGCCGCTGCCGTCGTATACTTTATAGCCGTTGTATGCAGACGGATTGTGGCTTGCCGTTACGTTTACGCCCGTATCGCAGCCTAAAAGCCTGACAATAAACGATAAAAACGGAGTAGGCATACATTCCTTTGTGACGTAAACTTTTATGCCGTGTGAAGCAAGCGTTGCCGCCGTTATTTGACTGAACAGTTTGCTGTTAAGGCGCGAGTCGTAGGTGACGGCGCAGGATTTCTTGCCGTAGCGCAACATATACTGCGCAAGTCCCTCTGTTGCGCGGTAAACGGTGTATACGTTCATCCTGTCCGTGCCTGCGCTCATAACTCCGCGCAGTCCCCCCGTACCGAAAGACAAGTCTTTGGAAAACGCATTTTTTATTTCTGCATTATCCATTGCGCGCAAGCTCTTTTGCACGTCCCTATCAGTCGCTTTTTTTAGCCACAAATCATAAGACTGCATATAATCGTTCATAAATCATCCTCCCGACGTACTTTAAAACAAGCAAACCTGTTTTATACCTTTTAACGCTGCAAAATATTTTACGTTATAAAAACTGTTTTTGCCTCATTATGCTATTAAAAATTACGTTTTATTTTTTAATAATTGTAACTTCGCCGTCCGCACCGCAGATATCCGCCGACAAAAACACAGACAAACAACTTTGCATTGCCTCAACGTCTTCCGTCATGCACGTTTCGCAGGCGGAATGCATTGCCAACTGCGCAATACCGATATCGCACACGCGCATACCCAGCTGTCGGGACGTTGCCAACCCCAAAGTAGTGCCGCAGCTCATATCGCTGCGGTTATACAAGTCCTGATACTTTATACCGCTGTCGGCAAGCAGTTTTTTAAGCATAGCCGAAGTAAGCCCGTCCGTTGCGTAATTGACGTGATGTTTGATAGTTACGCCGCCGCCCATAACGGCATACGCCGTGCCGTCCGCTTTTTCCGTATGCGCGGGGTGACGGGCGTGACCGTTATCCACCGATAGCACAAAACCGTTTTCGCGTGCGGCAAGACACTGTTCGCCGCTTAAATTCAGCGCCGTACAAATCGCTTGTAGCGTCTGTTCGATAAAAGACGGAGAACCTTGACGGGTACCGCTGCCTATTTCCTCGTTATCCAAACACGCTGCAACCGCAATAGACGACGGAACGCAGTTTATTAACGCCTGCGCCGAGGTATATGCGCTTGTAAGGTTATCCAAACGCGCCGAACACAAAAATTCTCCGTTGACTCCGGCGTAAAACGTTTCCGTTGCGGGGACAACGTACAAGTCTGCGTCCAATACGGTATCTTTTGTAAGAGTTGCATATAAATCGGCAGACTGCTTGGCAAACAACGGCAAAGTGTCTACTTGCGGATTTACCGCAAAACCGTCGTTTACGGCGCGGTTTTGGTGTATTGCCAAGCTGGGGATTACCACATTGTAGCCGCTTACCGCCAAACTGCTTTGTACGCCGTTTGCCGTTTCCGTAACCAAACGTCCCGCCACTTTTAAAGGACGGTCGAAATACGTATAAAGCAACCCGCCGCCGTATTTTTCCGTATTTAAACGAACAACGTCGTTTACCATCAGTTTACTGCCTTTAATTTTAAAGCAAGGACTGTCCGTGTGGCTTTCCGCAATATTAAATACGTTTTTTTTCCCTACTTTAAAAGCGATAACAGAGCTGTCGTTGCGGGTAACGTAATATTTGCCTCCGCGCTTTAAGTTCCACTGTTCGCCCAATGTAAGACGGACAAAGCCGCTTTCTTCGTATATTGTACGCAAATTCGCCGCAGAATGAAACGCCGTATAACTTGTGTTTAAAAATTGATGTAAATTCATATATCTCTCCCTGTATCCCCGATGTCCGTCTTTTGTATTAAATTTTGACTGATAAGCCGTAAAACCGTCTAGGCGTTATTGACTGTCCGTATTATGTGTTCGCAGTATTTACGGGCAACGTTTACGCCCGACGACTGTTCCATAGCATTAAACATAGCGTTGCTGTTTACCTCGCATACCATAGGCGCAGAAGACAATAATATATCCACGCCGCAGTAATCCAAACCTATTATTTTGGAAACGCGTTCGCACAGCAATGCAATATCCCGAGGAACGTCGCACGCGGCTGCTTTACCGCCCAGCTGCGTATTGGAACGGAAATCGCCGTTTACAGACTGCCTAATCATACCGCACACCGTTTTGCCGCCTATCACTATAACGCGCATATCTTTCCCCGCACTGTCGGCGGCAAACTGCTGAAATATATAAGGCTTGAATTTAATGCGTTCCGTTATTAGTACAAGTTCGTCCATGGTTTTTGCAAGATAAACCTGTTCGCCGTAACTGCCGTAACATTCCTTTACTACAAGAGGAAAATCCAACGTATCCGCCGCTTGTTTTAAATAAGAGTATTGCAGCTTACCCCGAGGATTATAACATAACGTACCCGCAAGCGTTGTAGGCATAGGTATACCGCAGTTAGCAAGAGCAATGTGCGTTTGCATTTTATCGTCGCAAACGGCAAGAGCCTGCGAACTGTTAAACACCCTGATTCCGCACATTTCCAGCAGCTGCGCAACGTATTTATCTTTGTCGAAATACAGCGCAAAGTCTGCCCTGACGTCCGCTTTGGCTTTACCTTTATCCAAATACGCCAAAAATTTATCGTTTGCAACAACCTCGGTTGAAACCTTTAAATTTTCAAATTCGCTTACCATTCTGCCGACCTTGCGGCGGTTTGCAAGAGAATAGTCGTAAGGATTCGTTATAATTAAACCTTTCATAATTTAACCGTACCGTACAAAAAAATTCAACCGCAAAATACGGTCAATTACTGCAAAGCAAAAAAAACTATCACAGCCGCTAAAAACATACGGCTATGATAGTTAATTTTAGCACAATGCAAAAATATAGTCAATTATGTGCGGCAACGAGAAAACACAACTATTTAATATTTTAATATATTCTTGCTAACCGCAGAGCCTTTAAAAAACTTACGGCGAAGGCAATGTTACGGCTAAAAAATTTAATAAAAAACACCGCCGCCGTTAAATTTTCTAACGACTACTTTTCTTTAAAAGTGACGTTCAGTTCAACTTTAATATCCGCCGTGGCAAGCTCGTCAAGCTGCTTGCTGTCGCCGTTTTTTCTGCGGAAAGTTTCGTGAAGTTTTACAACGTCGAAATTATATTCCCGCTGTTTTTCCAACAGTGCGTTTACGTCCTCTGTTGCCTGCTTTACTATATCTTCTATAACCTGCGGAGACAAGTCTTTTGTATCCTGCGACACAAGCGGACCTTCCACTTCGCCGCTGTCGGTGCGGACCACTTTGCCCATAAGTTCGATTTTGCATTTTACGGTATCGTCCTGATTTAAGCTTAAACCGATATTCTTGCTGTTTATTGTAACGGTCAGCTGTTTGTCGTCTTCCGTACACACAAAAGTACTGCCTATAACGTCGGCGTTTAACAGCGCCAGTCCGCGTATTTCGGCATCGCTCAGCATACACATATACTTATTTTCTCCGAATATTGCAATATTACGCAAATCGAAATATCCCTGCGCTTTATCCGGTTCGTTAGTGTTGACGTTATTAGACGGAATAAACCGAACTTGATTCATATATCCGGTTTTAAGCAAACTGCGCTGGCTTAACGTATATTGCAGCAGCGTATTTGTTACTATTGCGGTTTGCTTTGTTTGCGTTTTAAACATAGAGGACAACGTCAGCGACACCCCTTGCGACATTGCTGCGCCCTTATTAAACATTTCCTCCGCCGAGCCTTCGGCGCAGCATATAACGGAACTCTCCTTAAAACTGTCGCTCATGATAAGGAATTCTATTTCGTTTGATAAATCCCGCTGTTCATAGTAATTCTGCCCGAATATTACAATTAAACATCTGCCCAGCGATGCTTCCTTACCCGTAAGCTCTGCAATACGGGATATTGCGGTAGCCAAACTTTTTCCGTCGGCGGATACTGTTTTGCTGAACGTACCGATTTGTTCGCCGCTGCTGGCGGGACTGACGATTTCCGCCGTAACCCTTACGCCTTCTTCGCAGGTATCTATCCCTAAGCCGATTATTATCGCCCTGCCTACAAGATCTTCGCCCACAAAGCTTCCGGCAATTAGCGCGATTAAAACTACAACCGCAATAAATATAAACACTTTTTTTATGTTATACACCGATTTTCTCCTTTACCTTGTCTGCGGACGCCTTTTGCGGCTGTTCGCCTTTTTCCGCGGCTGTTTTTATCTGCGCCGCCTTTGTAAGAAACGGCATTGCAATAGGAAGCACATATTGAACGAGCGCAAACACCAACAGTCCGTACTGCACTACGGTGTTTAACGCAATCTCTGTGGATATAAACATAGGCAGCATATACAGCAACGTAATTGCGCCAACCGCCCAAAAGTTGATTTTATCGCTGTTAAATTCAAATATTTTTTCCAAACATTTATACGCGCAGTAGAAAAATACCACTATTTTAATAAACACCGATATAAGCCACACCGAAAGCGTCAGCCAGTCCCAACGTCCGTTTGAGGAATTTGACACAAAATGCACGCCTATTTTGCTCATTGCCAAATCGAACTGCGAAGCCAAACTTCCGTACAGCGCTACGAAAATCGCGTTCATTGCCACCGTCAAAACCGCGCCTACGGCAAAAGCTGTCAGCACGGGACTGAACACTTTGTTTTTGACTTTGACGTTATCCAGCAGCAAGTAGATAAATACGTAATCGGTAAACCAAAAACTGCGCAAAAAGGACGTGGAAAATATTTTGCCCCAGCCCGCTTCGCCTATGGGAAGCAGCGAACCGAATTCCACTTGCGCTATCGGCGAAAACAGCAGCGAAACCACGCAGATAAATATGATACCGAACAGCAGCTGACTTGCCCTTGCTACTGAGGTAAAACCCAGTTTTAACGTAAGTACCGATAACGCAACAACGGGCAGAACAAACACAATCCAGTTTGTGGATACGTCAAAGGTTACGGCAAACATTTTGTAACAAGCCGCCAGCAATATATTTGTGCGGACGACAAACATTACGAAAAAGATTACAAGTACGATTTTCGATACGACTTTGCCGACCGTTTTACTTAATATTGCGGATAAATCCAGCTGACTGTCCTTATTTATTTTTATTGCCCACAGCAAAAAAACCAAGCAAACTGCGTCCCACACAAAAGAAAACGCTATTGTAAGCCAACTGTCGTGCCCTACGTCGGCGGCAAGAATCGAAGGCAAATTAAGAAATTTGCCTCCCGCAATAAGCAACAAGTACATCAACGCATATTGATTGATACTGATTCTGTCTTTGCTCATTTCAGCCTCTTCTCGTCTTATTTTTATTTGATATGGATCGGGGACGTTTTTTCATTGAGGGTACGGGGTCTTGCATTAAACCGTCCTGCAAATCCTGCGGAACAGCGGGAGCATACGGAGCAAGGAACGGTGATTTGTTGCTTTGCAAAGACGCCAGATAAAATATAACCGCCATCATAGCCAACGTTACCCCCAACAGCCCCATAGTGCCGCCTATAAAGGTGAGCAAAAGTCTAAGCAACGACAGCACCAACGTGTTATCCGGCAGCGTAAACAAACCTATTCCGCTTAACGCGCCTATCATTACGGCGGGCGCGCCCAACAACCCCGCTTTTACTGCGGCGTCGCCCAGTACGATTGCCCCTACAAGCGACAGCGATATTCCCACCGCCGAAGGCATACGCAGGTTTGCTTCCCGCAATATATCGAAAATTATAAGTACAAGCAGCATTTCCGACAAAGGCGAAAACGGTATGGACTCGCTTGCGTTCATCAAAGTTATCAAAAACTTTATGGGTATTATTTGATAATTGTAAACCTGCAAACACACATACAGAGCAGGCAGTAACAGCGATGCCAAAACGCTGATAAAACGCAGCGTTCGGCTAAGCGCGGTCATTGTGGAATTTTCGTAATAGTCGCCGGGACTTTGAATATCCTCCATAAACAAATACGGCAAAGTTAAAACCATAGGCGACCCGTCTACAATAATCGCAACCCGTCCTTCCAGCATTTTGGCAACGGCGATATCGGGTTTTTCGGTTATACCGACTCTGCGGAACAGCAGCGTTTTGTTTTTGTCCAGATAACGCGCAATATAACTGCTGTCCATTATTCCGTCCGTCTTGATTGCGGAGATACGCTGTATAATATCGTCTACAACGGCTTTATCCGCAACGGAATCTATATAACACACGCTTACTGCCGTATTAGTGTACTTACCGACGCTTATGTTGACATACTTAAAGTCCGGCGTTTTTAAACGTTTGCGCAAAAGCGTTATATTTATTTTGACGTCCTCCACAAATCCTTCGCGCGGACCGCGCAAAACCATAGACGTGGGAGGCTCCGCAATTGCGCGGACAAGCGACGTGCGAGTATCTACCGACACGGCGTTTCCGTCGTCGTCAAACACAATAGTATGTCCGTTAGAGTAATTCTCCAACGCTTTTTCCAGACTTGTTACCTTGGTGCAGGTAGCCCCCGCCATAAGCCGAGTATAAATGTCGGTTAAGCCCGTGGCTTCGTTGATGTACGCCAACGGCTGCAAAACGTAACTGCTTACTTTGCCGTCGTCGCTCATAGTATCCATACATACTACGGTAACGCTTATGCCGCACTCTATTTTGCGTACGCGGACGTCTTCGTCGCCGCTTGTAGCCTGCATAAATTTTGTTAACATATTCTGCTTCATAAAACAAGTTTTTCATTTATGAGTTTGATTTATACCTATATAGCAAATAAAATAAAAAAAAGCAGATGCAATCGCACCCGCTCTATTGTTTATTTTTTTATAAAATTACCTTACCGTTGAATAAAGTTTTTATTTTGCGCATATTGCGTCTTTAAATCACTATACCGAAAAGTCTGTTTAGCGGTACTTGCCCGAGTTCTCCGCGCGAATCGTCGCTGACGGAACGGTTATCCCCGATAACATACATGCAGCCTTTTTTTACGACAAGCGGATTGTCCTCCGTATGTCCTTCCAGATTTCCAAGCCCCGAACGGGATTGTTCGTTTACGGT
Source organism: uncultured Christensenellaceae bacterium (assembly GCA_910587795.1). Lineage (GTDB taxonomy): Bacteria > Bacillota > Clostridia > Christensenellales > CAG-314 > Fimimonas. The sequence continues at coordinate 187,908 of CAJUNH010000002.1, read as the reverse complement.
AAGCTTCGGCATTATTTCGCCTTGCCTGTCTAAATAATAGTCTTCAAACAACCGATTGCCGTCGGCGGTATCGATAACCACTTCGTAAATATAATTATTCGGTTCGTCAACGGTTTTTTGAATCCATATCTTATCGCCTTCCAACGCTACTACGCGCTTTATAAGCAATTCGTACGGCTGATCTTTACCTCTTTTTTCGGGAGAGGAAAACATAGCTTTAAGCTTGCTGTCTATTTCGTATTTATAAAATACCGCCACTTGTCCGCGTTTCGGTTTGGATAACTTATTTACGGTTACTATATTTCCGCTTTCGTACGTAGGCAGCATCGAGTCGCCGCTGACTGTAACGGTATTAAACACAAACAGCCGCAATACCGCAGAAATAAGCAGCACGGCTATTATAACCCATATAGCGGAGTTTAACGCAATTTCCGCTTTGGTGTGCTTACGCTTGACTTTTACGGGCGTTAGGTTTACCGTATCAGTCTGTTCCGCAGACGTTTGCTCGGCGGAAGCTAAATCTTGCTCCGTCGGTTGCTGTTGTTCGGTTAATATTTCCTCTTTGTCAGCCACTAATCTTTACCGCCTTATGAAATTTATCGCCGGAAATCATTACAATCCGTCCGCATTTTAGACATTTAATTTTGTAATCCGCCCCGACGCGGGTTATCTGCCACTTATCTCCGCCGCAAGCGTGCGGTTTGCGAGTAGTTATAGTGTCGCCGATTTTATAAGCTGTCATACCAAAAATACGTTGTTTACAATAAATTCTTCGTCGGCAGACAAAACTATAAGGCTTATTACGTCGTCGGCGATTTGCTTTCCGTCTTCCACGCGGCGGAATTTTTCTCTTTCTACGGTTATACGCTGCCACTTGCCCATACCGTCTAATTGTATGGTTTGACTAAACGTTTCCTTTTGCTCCGTACCGAAATTGCATACGGCGTTTACTATAAGCTTCTGCTTTGCAGTGCAGCATACGTCTAAACCCAAAGTTAGCGAAGCGTTTTTACACAGCGTGGAGTCGCTTATTGCAAACGTAGCGAGAGCCTTACCCTTTGCGCCCACAATACCCAAATATCCCTCGGCAAGCTGCTGTTCCAAATCCACGTTCATAGATCTGTTGCAAGGGTCCAAACGTATTAAATGCTGAAATCCGTTTCCGCTGAATATGTTTTTGTTTACGTACTTAGGACGGGCAACCTGCACGTTATCGTAAAACAGCGGGGTGGACGTGACAACGTCTCTATCGGCTACGCTAAAAGCCATAATACTGTTTTCCGTATCGTACAGCTCGGGACGTGCAACGTAATACGAACCTTCGCGTATGAGCTTTGCGCTGCGCCAATATTTTGCCCTGCCTAACGGGTTGGAGCAATACCAAACCGAGGTTTTGTTGATAGAACTCGACGTTTGCACTTTTATGCAATATTCGCCGTTATCGTCGGTAAACGCCGTTAACGTCTGCGGTACGGGCACCTGCGCGCCTTTTAACCAACGTACGAGTCCGTCGAAATACTTGTCGCTTAAATAGTCGATTGCGTTGGGCAAAATCAAAAATCTGCATTCACGGTTTAAACGCGCCCCCGTCTTGTTAATCTGTTCGATATCCACATAACTGCTGTTTGCGGAATTAATTACATAAAGGGGTATGCCTATCTTCATTGCGTACGATTGCGGTGCAAGTCCCAACGTCCAGCTTTGGCGGCATATATCGTATTCCAAATGTCTGTTTAGGCTTGCGGCGTTATCAGTATCGGCAACGCCGTCGTATTCGGGGTATTCGCAGTTAAGCGCGCCGAATAAAACCGCGCCGTTTGTCAAACGGGTTTCCGTACCCATTACTATCATACCCGTAAACACGCCCCTGCCCATAGAAACAATCGATATTCCTTTGATTTTTTCCTGCATGGCAAGGTAGGTTATCGCCCTGCGGCAGTTTAAGGCATATTCGTACAATTTGGTTTCGCGGGCGGTGGTTGTAATGCTGAAAATGTCCTTTGCATCCTTAGCGTTACAGTACTTCAGCTCCTCCGGATAAGCGGTGTACATACCGGAGTCCGCGCGCCCCGCAAAGTCTATGCCCATTGCAAAAAAACCGCTGCGCGCCAGCTGTTCCAACTCCGAAACGTTTACCGGACGTTTATAGTCGTCCACAAACAGTACCGCCTGCTTTGCGGATTTTGTATTTTTGTAACAAACTACGGCGTAAACGCGCGTCTTTTTTACCGAGTCGAAATATCTGCCCGTAAAATACAGATGTTTTTCTACAAGACCGTCCTTTTCGATTGTCTTAAACTCGTTTATTTCCAGTGGTTCCGCCGTGGGACTGAAATTTTCCCACAGCGACTGAGCATTTAAAATTTCCATAAACCTAACCTTTAAAGAAAATGCTGTTTTATCTTGCATACGGCGTATGCCGTAATTCTCATTATTTATTTATATAAGCTTACGCGCGTTAAACGCGTCTGTTTTATCGCAAACTTGCCATTAAGTAAGCCGTATACGCCTGCAAAGCTATCTGTGCAAAAATCTACTTGTGATAAGACACGTTGCCCTCTATACAGCAAGCACGGTAAATCTGTTCGCAAAGCACCACCCTAAACAGTTGGTGCGGCAGCGTTATTTTACCGAACGAAAGCCGAAAGTCCGCGCTGTTTTTAACTTGCTGCGACAAGCCGTTGCTTCCGCCTATAACAAATGTAAAAGTCGAATTGTTTTGTTTTTCCTTTGCTATCAAAGCGGATATTTCCGTACTGCTAAGCTGTTTTCCGTCTATGTCCGCCGCAATAACGTAGCCTTCGGTTTTAGACATTATCGCCGCGCCCTCGGTATCGATAATTTTTTGTATCTGCTTTACGTTAGGTTCGCCGTTAAATGTGCTTTCGGCAACTTCTACAATTTCCACCGAAGCAAAACGGCTTATGCGCTTTACGTATTCGTCCACAGCCTGTTTTAGGTACTGTTCTTTTAACTTGCCTACCGCTACTATTCTAAATTTCATGCGCCTACAAACAACGTAATCATCCACATAATAAAACATACCCCTGCCGAGCAAAGCAGCATGGACAAGCTTCCCGCGGACAGTTTAAGCGTTTCCTCGCCTTTATTCCATTTGCTCTTTGTGGTAAGCAGATAGCCTGCAATACTGCCTGCAAACAAAATAAGCCCCACAAAAAACAGCCATATTGCGTTTTGTTCAAAAAACAAGTCTACTTTTTCGCCGAAAATTGCGGATAGCGCAATTACTACGATATTGTTAAAAAAGTGCACTATAACCGTCGTCCATAAACTGCCGCTGCGAAAAAACAGCAAACCCAAAAACGCGCCCAAAGCAAATTGATGCACGGTTTGCGCAGGGTTCATATGAAACAAGGCAAACAGCGCGCCTACGATAGCCAGACTTGCAAGCTTATTGCGGCCGCCTTCCAAAGCCGCCGCCAACGTACCGCGGAAAATAACTTCCTCGCAAAAAGCAGGCAGGATTGCGACGATTATTATCATCGAAACAACGTCCATATCCAAATTTACCGAAGGACGGGGCAAACCGATTGCCTCTATACCCATAGCAATCCAGTTGTTTAGCGGTACCATAAAGGTTATAAGACACAGCGTGGCAAGACAGCCCCAGCCTATATGCGCCCAATGCGGCTTTACGTTTATTTTAGTTGCGCAAACCGCCTTTGTACGCGTAAGTTTTGCGTATATAAACGCCGACGCGCCGATTACCAGCGTATTTACCGCGTTTGCAGCAATCATAAAAACGCCGTTTTCCGTCAACTTAAAAATCTGCCCTACAACCGCAACCGCAAGGCTGACCGCTATTGCAGCCAACGTTACTATCGCAAAGCCTGCGCCGACGTCGTTTGCGGAATATTTTTCTCTTATCTTTGTGTAATTTTCTTCTCTTAGCATAATGTAATCCTATTATAATACTGGTCCGCTACAAATAAATCTATGTCTTTACCTTCCGTCAGTCCGCCTTTTTCCAACGCGCCGACGGCTGCGCTAAACGCAAGTTCCTTTGTGTTATTCTGTTCGGACAAATGCGCAAGCGCAATCTGTTTTATTGCGGTGCCTTTTATTTTAGATAAAATCTGCGACGTTTGGTCGTTGGACAAATGCCCGAAATCCGACATAATCCTGCGTTTAAGCACATACGGATACGCGCCGTTTTGCAGCATGTTTACGTCGTGATTGCTTTCTATCATTATACCCTTGCAGGGAGATAAAAAAGCAATCAGTTCGTCGGTGACGCACCCCGTATCGGTAACCCCCGCCACGCTTTCCGCTCCGCAAGTAAATCTGTAACCGAAACACGCGGCAGAATCGTGCGAACACCTGTATACGTCCACCGTAACGCCGCCCGTGTTAAACGCGCCGTCTATTGCCGTAACGCTGCTGCAATAGGTACGCTGAGAAATATAGTCGCAGATTGCCGACGGCGCATATACGGCGGTATTAAATCCGCGCGTAATATACGGCAGCGCCGAAATGTGGTCGCTGTGTTCGTGCGTTATTACAATAGCGTTTATGTCGGCAGGCGTAACGTTAAAATCGGCAAGCCGCGCAACTATCTGCTTGTATTGATAGCCTACGTCCAGCAGTATGTTGCAGCTGTCGCTTTGAATCAAACTGCAATTTCCCCTACTGCCGGAAAACAACGGAGATAACTTTATCATATCGGCTTACAACTGCTTTAACAGTTCGTCGCGGGTTTGTTTAAAATCTTCGCCGTCCTTGTCCTCACGGGCGTTAGCCTCTACGATTTTTGCCTGCAAATCCCTTGTAAGCTTGTATCTGCTTGCAATTACGATTCCTATTATCATTATAACGATAGGCAGCAGCAAAAACGTTAAACGCAAAGCCAGCTGCGCCGAATCGGTTTGAGATACGGGCAAAAGCTGCACCGAACCGTTGCCGACGGTGGCTTTAAACTGCGATAGCGCCATGCCCAGTTTGTCTATCTGCTCCGCCTCGGTCGCCGTTTTTAAAGCGTTGTATACGTCGGTTGTAACGTACTGAGTTTCCACGTATCCCGCAAGACCTATAATAGCGGGAGGGATAGCCAAACCTATTGCCTGCGCCGCGGTGTTTAAAAAGTTGGTAAGTCCGGAAAACGCGCCTTCGGTACGTTCGCCGAAGTACAGTTCGCCTACGTCGCACACGTCGCCGAAACTGCTGTGCGGAACAAACACCGTTCCGCCTATCCCTAAACCTATAAACAGACCGAATACGATTACAAGCCAGTTGGGCGCGCCTTCGGCAGTGATTATCGCTCCGCTTGCGTTAAAATCTATTTTTCCCTCGGCAGGCAAAAAGAACATTCCCGCAACAACCGTAATCCAAACACCTGCGCCCGTAATATAAGCAAAACGTTTGGACTTTGCTTTTATCAGTTTAAGGTACAGCGGCAGCGCAAGTATCTGCGCTACAAACATCATTGCCGCTGCAACCGTAGCAATGGGGAAACGCCCCGCTCCGCTTACCGTTGCTTCGGCATAGGTAAGACGTCTTAAATAAAAATCGCAAAAGGTAAAAAAGAAACTGCTCATTACCGCCATAGCCATAGAAGTGCACATTTGCATTCCCAAATACTGACGGTACGTTTTTACTTTTAACGGACGGATAAATTCCTTAAAGTTAAGCTTTGTTTTTACGGCGGGGGTGACGATTTGTTCGCGGCTGAACAGCGCGGTTACAAGTATGGATACGGTAAATATAAAACCGAATATCGCCGCCATTATAATATAGCTTACTCCGTTGTCCGCTTTTGTGGGGCTGGCTATCATACCCGGCACAGCCACGCATATCGTGCTGGACGCTATACTGAATGCTATGCGAACCGCATTTGTCTTGTTACGCTCGTTAAAGTCGTCCGTCATTTCGCTCGCGTGCGAATAGTACGGTATAAGCACAAAACTCTGCGCAGTTGCGTACAGCATATACATCAGCACCACAAACACGCATTTAAGCGCAACGCTTGACGTTATCAAATTCCACGGAAAAAACAGCAGTACAAACCCCAAAAGCACCAACGGGGCGCATATAAGCATAAAATACCTGCGTTTACCGAATTTGCCCGGCTGCTTGCCGTCCGTAACCTTACCGATAAACGGATCGATAATTCCGTCCCAAAGCTTTGTAAGCAGAAGTATGGGCGTTAGATATATCATCGGTATACCCACTACCAACGTCAAAAACGGAGTGAACAAAAAGTTGATTATATTAAAACTTCCGCCGCCGAATATATCCGCGCAGGCAAAAGCCAACTTATTGCCAAAACTTACTTTGGACTGCTTTATTTCCGTGCCGGCTGCTTTACTCATGCTTACCTCTTAAATCTTTATAATAAAAACTCTCTTTAACGTGTCCGTAGTCTATTTCGCCGAATTTTTTGTAATTCAGCTTTTCGTACAGTTTGGGCGCCTGAAAATCGTACGTGCTTAGACGGGAAAAATTACACCCCATATCCCGAGCGCGCTTTTCCGCCTCGCATATCAACGCGCTTGCAACGCCCCGATTGCGGTACTGTGCTACTGTCCATACCGTATCTATATACAGTATATCCCACATAACGGCGCACGCCAACACTCCGCCTATTATTTCGCCGTCCTTTTTTGCACAGACGTTGACGGGCACAAACGCCCGACTCAGCGTAAACGGTTTTACTTTTTGTATTTCTTCCAACAGTTTGCCGTCGATAACCTGCGCTTCCTCCTCGGTCGGCAGAATTATTTCGTATTCCGTTTTACGCATTAGTTTAAACCCGTTTACACGTTAAACCTAAACAGTACTACGTCGCCGTCCTTTATGACGTAGTCCTTGCCTTCGCTGCGCACCTTGCCCTTTTCCTTAGCCTGATTGTATCCGCCCAGTTCCAGCATTGTTTCGCAGTCCACAATTTCGGCGCGTATAAAGCCCTTTTCAAAATCGCTGTGGATTTTGCCCGCCGCCTGAGGCGCTTTTGTTCCTTCCGTTACCGTCCAGGCTCGTGTTTCCTTTTCGCCCGCCGTAAGATAACTTACCAAATGCAGCAGTTTGTAACATTTTTTTACAAGACGGTTAAGTCCGCTTTCCGCTATGCCGTAACTTTCCAAAAACATAGCCTTTTCCTCCGGGTCCAAACGGGACAGCTCCTCCTCCACCTTAGCGCAAATAACCAACGTTTCGGCGTTTTCCTTTGCGGCGTATTCCTCCACCTTGTTTACAAGCTCGTTTTGAGGCTTGCCCAAATCGTCCTCGGCAATGTTGGCGGCATAAATTACGGGTTTAGACGTAAGCAAAAACATTTCCTCAACCATTGCGCGCTCGTCGTCGTCAAACTCCATCGTACGCACGGGCTGTTCGCATTCCAGATGCGTTAAAATTCGTTTTAAAAGTTCCACCTCTATTTTGTACTTTTTATCCCCCGTCTTTTGCATATTGACGGCTTTGTTAAGCCGCGCCGTTACCGTTTCGATATCGGCAAGTATAAGCTCTAAGTTAATAGTAACCATATCCGCAATAGGGTCGATTGTATTAGATACGTGCGTTACGTTGCCGTCTATAAAACAACGCACTACGTGTACTATTGCGTCCACCTCGCGTATGTGCGACAAAAACTTGTTTCCCAAACCTTCTCCGCGGGACGCGCCTTTTACCAACCCCGCAATATCCACAAATCTTAAATAAGTGGGCGTTATCTTTTTGCTGTCGTACAGCGCGGCAAGCTTGTCCAGCCTTTCGTCGGGTACGGCAACTACTCCCACGTTGGGTTCTATAGTGCAAAACGGATAATTTGCTATTTCCGCTCCCGCTTGCGTAATTGCGTTAAAAAGCGTGCTTTTGCCTACGTTGGGCAAACCTACTACTCCCAGCTTCATATCTACCTCGGTCTAAAAATATACAAAAATGCGTACAATTATATGTGCAAACATTTATACAGGGATATTCTACTATATTTATTATCAAATGTAAATGAATTTACCTCGGTTTGAAAATTTTAGCCTGCTTACGCGCGTATTTTTAACGGCTTAAAACAACGGACGCTTTGCATTTATTGCTGCGCACGCCGTTTTTTTGCAAACATAGCAAGGCAAAAAGGTGGATTATGACGGTACTGCAAAGTATTTTTTTAGGATTACTACAAGGATTTACGGAGTTTTTGCCCGTTTCCAGCAGCGGGCATTTAATGCTTGCGGAAAAATTATTCGACATACGCGCGGGACTGTTTTTTGACGTGATGTTACATTTGGGCACCCTTGCCGCGGTGGCGATTGCATTTAGACAGAACCTTTGGAGCGTTGTGCGCCACCCTAAGTCCAACCCCAAATTGCTGTTTTTGGTAATTGCAAGTATCCCTACGTTTGCGTTGGCATTGCTTGTAAAACTGTTTGTAAGCGAAAGCCTAATGCAAATGCTGCTGCCCGTCGGCTTTGCTTTGACGATTGTGCTGATTGTGCTGTCGCAATACTTGTCTAAACCGCGCCTAAGGCTGGACGAATCGGGCTGGCTGCCGATAATAGTTACGGGCGTAACCCAAGGTGTTGCCGTTTTTCCGGGGCTGTCGCGCAGCGGAAGCACGATATCCGTAATGAAGCTGTTCGGCATAAACGCAAGCGACGCGGCGGAGTTTTCTTTTTTGCTGTCTATCCCCGTTATACTTGCCGGCGCCGCAGCGGAAATATACGAAGCGGCAACTACCGAGTTGGTTATACCCGATTGGTACTGTATCGTAATAGGCGTATTCGCCGCATTTGTATCGGGACTTGTGTCTATTTATATGGTAATGCGCGCCGTAAAAACCAAAAGTTGGATTGCCTTTGCCGTATACCTTATTATTCCGTTTGTAGTATCGCTGATTATTTTATAAAAACAACAACATAAAAACGGCGCAGAGGAATATAACCTCTGCGCGGTTAGTTAGTTGTTAATTTCCTTCACATCTTAATCTCCTATCCTAATTATTGATCCACGTATTGTACACGTTTCTATTTCACAGTTTGGAAGTAAATGTTTAAAAGCGGCATAGCGGTTAGAAGAAAATTCTATTGCAATCCACTTTTCACTGTTAACTAACATCTTATTTCGCAATTTACGTATTGTCCAACTTTTTTTTAAAAACGTTCCGTCATTGATTAAAATAAACAAATTAGAGTTGGAAAATTGATCAGGATGGTATTGACCTCTACGCTGCAACGTTTGTTGACATAATACTAAAGATTTTATATCTGCTAGTTTTATTCGTATAACAGGCTTGTTACGGCGAAAAAGCGTGATTTCTTCTTCGTCAATCAATATGTAGTTTAACACATTTTTAATATTTCTAATGGCAATAAAAATGATAATTCCCATTGCAATCGATAACAATACAATAGCGAGAACAACTTTACCTTTAAGAAAAGACCCTATAATAAACATAATAATTAATCCCACTATAGGAGTCATTATAGCATTTATTGTTTTGTTATAATTGATGCCAATCTTCATCTTCATAAATCGAACTCCTAATATTCTCAAAAACAAAGATATTAAACTAATTACCCGATCAATCGTGTAATTTATAAAATGCGAAGGTTACACTTCATTGCGCCGTTAATCAATTTTTAAAAATTTTGACTACTTAAAAACTATTTACCTGTTAGTGTGTACTTTTCTTCTTCACAGTTTGGCAGTAGCTTAGTAAGGGCGGCATAGCGTTTAAAAGAAAATTCTATTGCAATCCACCCTTCGCTGTCACTTAATGCTCTTTTACGAAATTTACTCTTTGTCCATTCTTTTTTAAAAAAAGCCCCATCGTTTAATACAATATAAGTGTTTGTATTTATACATTTGTCCGGATTAAATGCTCCTCGCCCACTAAATATATATTGCACAAGTACTATAGACTTTACGTCTGCAAGATTTATTCGTTTTACAGGCTTTTTTCTACGATATAACGTAATTGCTTCATTGTTAATTAAAATATAATTCTGTATATTTTGTATGTTTCTAATGACGGTAAAAATAATGCTTATCCCTGCAAAACATAACAATATAATCGCGAATACCGTATATCTGAAGCCGATTGCCATTGCCATTAAGTAAAGTGCAATTGCGCATATACAAAGCGCATTTAAATTTATTCCTTCGTTATTATTAAAACCGATTTTCATGTGCTAAACTCCTTATATACAACTAGCAGAGATATTAACAATACCCCCCCCCATTATTAAAGTAAGAAGGATACATTTCCCTGCGTTGTTGAATAATCGTTAAATTGATTGATGGAACAATAATTTATTTTCTTGTTATTGCACACGTTTCAACTTCACAGTTTGGAAGGAATTGTTTAATTTTGGCGTACCGATTAGCAGAATATTCTATTGCAATCCACCCCTCGCTGTCACTCAATATTTTTTTGCGTAGTTCCCGTTTCGTCCATTGTTTTTCTAAAAAATTTCCGTCGTTTATTACGACATAAGTAATTTTATTTATGTATTTACTAGCTTTATGTCGTACCCTACCTACATGTTGACAAAGCACCAAAGATTTTATATCCGCTATATTTATTTGTTTTACAGGCTTTTTATGGCGATAAAGCGTAATTGTTTCATCGTCAATCAATATATAGTTTAGCATATTAGGTATATTTGTAACAACCGTTAAAATTATGCTTCCCGCTCCAATACATAACAACACGATAGCGAGTACAGAAAGGTCGAAACTAATTGCCCAAGTTATAGAAAAAAGCGAAACTAATCCTAGAAAAGGTACATTGCAAGTTATGAACTCGTTATTTTTAATGCCAAGTTTCACGTATTAAACTCCTAATATAGTCAATAAATAGAGATATTCCATTTGTAATGCTATCCGACACAAATTCAGCTAAAAGCTTTTTAAAACCTTTTAAATCTTCTGTCATAGCACCCAAATAAGTTGAAATCAAGTTCACAAAGCCTGAATCTATTGCTTTTTGGTAAACTTTATCCCAATCTACTACTTGTCCGGATTGAAATAATTGTCCGCCTATTTCCGTATATCCGCCGGCAATAGCTCCGCCTATAAAGCCTACCGTCAATCCGCCGAAAGAAGCAGTATTCCCTGCTATAATGCCGGATAACATACCAAACATTGCGCCGGTTTTAATATCTCCGCCGGTTATATGTGCGCTTAACACACCAAAGCCTGCTCCTACAGCGCCGCCGATAAGCGTGGTTGCTATTGCTTTGCCCCAGCCAACAGTAAATCCGGCTAGAACAAACGAACCTACGGCTAATGCGCCGCCTAAAATTAAATACCACAGCGGCTGTTGGTCGTCCGCATAGTTAAGGTCGGCAAACAGCTGCGTTACGGTAAATGCCGAAACAGGGTTATACGCCAATTCTATTAAATTATTGCATATAGGAGTGTACCTGTCAAGTATGCGGGGACGGAACGGGGTTTGCATTATGTCGCTTAACGGCGGCGCGTTTAAGTACTGACCTACTTTGGGGTCGTAATACCTGCCGTTGGCGTAGTAAAAGCCCGTTTCCGTATCGTAGTAAAAACCTTTCCATCTAAACGGATTGGTATTGCCTATGGATTTGGGATTATTGTCGCTGTCGCCTTTGCTGTCTTTTACGTAGCAGTTGCCCAAAGCGTCGTAAAGATAATAGCACGCCACAACGCCGCTGTCGTAGTCTAGCAGCATAACAACGTTGCCCAAAGCGTCGCGCACTGCCTCGTATACGATTTCGTTTATTTTTATATATGCTATGCCGTTTGTATCGTAAAAGTACTGAACAACCCTTTGGTCATCATTATATAAATCACTGATTTTCTCGCCGGTTTGTACTTCGCACAGGATTTTATTGCCGTCCAATATATATTTTGTCGTTATGCCGCCGCTAACCTTTTTGTTACGCACGCCGTTTTGGTTATAACCGTATACGGCGTTGTTTGTTTCGGTTAACAAACCGCAAAGATAAGTATAACGTTTTATTTGCTGTCCCGTTGTTATTTCCTTGGTTCTGTTGCCGCTGCCGTCGTAAAAAAAATGTGTATCGCCGAATATATCCAAACGGTTGTACGCGCTGTCGTATTGCAGCTGTTTGCCGTTTACAGAGCTTAGCCTGCCGTATTTATCGTAGGTATAGTCTGCGCCGTGCGATTCCAGCCGTTCTTTTGTAAGCTGATGCAGGTCGTTATACTCGTATTTATAAGTATAGCTGCGTTTGTAACTGTCTTGCAAATTGTCGCCGCCGTATATTTTCCAATCCACACTGCGGACTATCTGGGTTATTTCGCCCACGTCGTTGTACTGATAAGTTATATCGTATTTACTTTCGCAGACGTTGCCTTCATTTTTGCCCTGCCAACATTTTCCGCTGTAATTACTTTTTTCGAGCTGCGTCACTCCGTTTACGGTTATGTAGGAATAGTCCTCGACGGAACCCTTTTTTGTTTTGTGGCGCACTGTTTTTTTTGTAGGCAGTCCGTTTATTTCATTTTCCGCATAGTCTATTTGGAACAACGGAGTAACTTCGGGTTTATCGAAGTTTGTGTTAAAGTCCTCCAAATATTTTATCGAACGTACGCGCGGATTGAGTGTTTTTTCGCTGTCGTGTTCTACCGAAACATAAATTTTGTCCCGGTTTGAGTATTTATACTTTGTAGCTCCCGAAGGAAGCTGCTGTACTTCCATTAAAGTTTTATCGCCGTCTTTTTGGATGTAGCCCGTAAGATTGCCGCTGCCGTCGTAAAAGTATTCCGTAACGTCTGTGATGCCGTTTGTAAGCTTATAAGGTTTGCTTGCAAATTTACTTTCGGTTAAATTATCGTAATGGTAAGTAAAAGTATTTTCTGTACTTTCGTAATCGTCGTTTACGGCTTGCATTGAAACTTGCTTTACTCTGTTGTACGCGTCTACGGTTTTACTTATTCGGTTTAATCCGCATTTGCTTGTGTAAGTTTTTTCGCCCTCGTTGTTTTTGGTAACGGTATCGGTTTGCGCTTTGCCTTCGCCAAACCAAAAAGTTGTGTACTGTACTTCGTCCTGTTCGGGATAGCGAACTGCTCCGTACTTTGCCACGCCGTCCGTTACGGTACGGGTAAGCCCGTTTTGATATTCGGCAACGGTGCAGGCGTGATCTCGGCTGCCGTTGTTTTCGTACTGCTTTGTTGTTTTATCGTTAAAAATGTCGTAATACTTGCGTATGCTGTGCTTCATTGCTTGCAGCTTGCCGTTTACAACCTTGCAGTCTGTTATTTTGTAAATTTTATCGTAGTCGTCATACTGATAAGTTTCGCCCCGTAAACCGTTGTGTTTAGCGGACAGCCTGCCTTCGTTATCGTAACTGTAATATAATGCCGACCTTTTCGCGTAGGATTTATCGGTTACTTTTTCGCTGATTAAAGCGCCGAAAGAGTTGTAGCCGTACTGCGTTTTTACACCGTATTCGTCCTTTTTGTACAGTGTTTTGCCGTACTTGTCTACGGAAACTTCTATTAAACTGCTTGTACCCTCGGCGTTTACGCCTTGTGTCTGCATAATAACGCATTGATCATTGTAATCGTACAGAGATGTTATTTTATTTCCGTATTGCAGTTGAACGACGGTATTTAACGCGGTAAAAAAACTATAATAGGGGACATACGGACTGAAAAATACGCCGTCCGTTTTAAACTCTATCGTTTTTACGCTGCCTATACGCTTAGTGCCGTTATTGCATATTACGTCAAAACACCCGTCCGCGCCGTTGGGAAACATAAACTTTCGGCTTGCCGTTGCCAAAATATCGTTTTCGGTAAAAAACAAATTTCGGTTAATTACTTTTTTTTGCGTTTGAAGATCGTTGCCGTTTTTGACCGTCAGCCTTACTTCCGTTACATCATACAATTTGCTGTCGCTTAAAAATGATGTTGTAAGAGGCGCGGGCTCAAAGCCGATTTCTATTATTTCAAAATCGCAATTACTAAACGTGCCTTCGCTTAACAGACTGATTATAATGGCTTGAAGTTTATCCGTTTGGGGATTATTTTCTTTATCCGTATTTGAATCGTTTTCGAGATTTGGAACAATTACGGGAAGAGATACTTTTTGCCAGACGTTTTGTGCATTTCCGTCTATGTAAACTTGTTGCTGCTGCTGATCGTTATTTTCAAATTTATATGTCACCATTGCTTGCGGCAGATGACAGTCGCTTAAAAGTTTAAGCCAAAACGAGTACTGAAAATAATTGTACTTTTTTTCTGCTTTGTTATTTGCCAAATCGAACCCGCTTGGAACAGAAACGTTTACGCTGCTGCCGCTTGAAGCGAGGGGACTATAACCGTTTATTGTCGTTTGCGCTTGCCCCGACGCATTTAGTAAATGTTTTGCGCCCTGCTTATTAAGCGTTTTGTAAATATTAGCTTCTGTTACTTCAAACGAGCTGACGATTTTACCTGCCGTATTTAAAAAGTAGGCGATTTTTATTCCGTCCTCGTTTGTAATTTGCACTTCCTGCGCCGTGCCGTCTTTCCCTTTGGTGTAAAAAAAGCTTAGACTGTGTTTAGGGATAAATTGCCGATTGTCTAACATACCGCACTCCGCCATGCCCGCATACAGATTTTGACCCACCGCTATACAATCCTGCTTTAAAACGCCAGACGTGATTTTTTCCGCCGCTTTTTCGTTGTTATATTTTATTGCAACAGCTTCGGTTGTTTGCAAGTCGACTATTTGGATTAGGTTACTGTACGAGCCGTACTCGAATCGGTACATTTCTCTGCAAAAAACTTCCTCCGCGCCTTTGTTAAAAGCCGTTTTATATACTTTCTGCAAATTACCGTTAGAGTCGTATTCGTATTTTATACCGGAAACTTTTTTGCTGTAGTTGCTGTAAGCAAAAGCGGACTTTAATTTATTTTGTCCGTCGTATTCAAAGCGTATGCATTTTTTCTCTGTTCGTGCGTCGTATACTTCGGTAAGTAAATTATTTCCATTATATACAAAACATTTTATCATAGACGCGTTATGACCGTCTTGGGCTGCAATAATTAAGCCGTTTTCGCCGAAATACATTTTATTACCTACGTTATCCGTAATAACGTAGTTGTACCTTATTTTATTAATAGCAGAACTTTCTACGGACAGCACAAGGTTTGCGTTGCATTCGTCATAGTAGCGGTCGCCGTCGAATTTTACAAAGCGGTGCACGTCGCCCTGCCCGTCCATATATAAAAAGTCTACTCCGCCGTTTACAACGCATTGCGATAAATTCAGCTTCCAGTTATTGCCGAATTCGCTGAATTTATTTTTAAAATTACTGTTACGCGTGCTTGTATAAACGTGGTTTACCTGTATTGCAAAATTGCCGTAACCTATGCTTACGTCGCCGAATACGTAGCGCAGCCTGCCTGTCGCAAGGTTTACGCTCGGGTTACTGCCCGTTTCCGCCTGCGAAAAATTTACCGCGGCGTTTGTGCTGTCCGCGTTAAAACCGTTTTTTGCAGACGGCTCCGCACCCGACAAACAATCTTTTATAATTTCATAGTTATCTTTCATATTGTTATTTCCTTTTTTATTAATTACGTTACGCCGCCGCTGTCTTACAGAGTTAAAACATATTCGCCTATAAACATAAACCCGTCGCTTGTCAACGACCTTACGCGCACCATATTTTTGGTTGACGTGGACAGTATAAGGTCGCCGGCGCACAGTTCCTGTTTGTTGTATGCAACGCTGCTTACGTCGTATCTGCCTACGCCGGCAGTAAAACCTTCGCTTGACAGATACACGCCGGAGCCGCCTTCGCCCTTTTCTCCTTTGTCGCCTTTGTCTCCCTTATCTCCTTTTTCGCCTTTGACAATATACTCGCCGCTGGGTTCGATAAAAATACACTCGCCTTTTTCGCCGCGATCGCCTTTATCTCCTTTATATCCTCTGTCGCCTTTATCGCCCTTGTCGCCTTTATCACCTTTTTCTCCTTTCTCGCCTTTTTCGCCGCGCGGTGCGGTAAAGTATACTTTTGCGCCGTTGGAAAGAAGAACTGTGTACACATTTCCGCCGTTAACGTCCTGTCCGCTGTGTGTAACGGACTTTATAGCGATACCCGACGTATCTACTCGGCGGCTTACCGCTTTTACCATACAAGTGTTTGCAGACGAAGTTACTTGCATAACTTTACATACGGATATGCACGACGTTTCGCTGATACCGTCGACGGAATAAAATATACCGATAAACGTTTCGCCTACAATGGGCGTACGGTTAAAACCGTCTAACGTTAAAGTAACATCTGTGTTTTCCAAATTGACCGTATCGGTTACGCTGATTGTTTTGCCGTATACCAAAGTTTCCGTTATAGAGTTTAATTTTGATACCGTGTTTAAAATATCCTCTTTAAAATCGTCGAACGTTTGCTTGTTTAGCGGCGTTCCCTGCGGATTTGCGTCATCACACATCTGTACGGTGCATATTTCCTCCGTGCCGTCGCTTTTCGTTAATTTAATTCTGCCTTTTTCCGCACTTACTCTGTTTATAAATTCCATTTTTTTCTCCTTTATTTTTTATTGTTTTTTTACATAAAAAAAGACGAAACAAAGGATACTTTACCTTTGCCGTCTTTTAACCGCAGACGGTATACCGCCCGCATTGCCTTTTTTTTACTATTACGTTTTTACTTTTATTTACTTATCCTTGATTTTCTTCTCCTTTTGAATTTTATCGAACTTATGTTCTATTACAGTATACCACACTTTTTCCGTTTGTCAAGACTGCTTTGCAGTTTTTTTTTAGGCTATTTTTTATTTACATTTTTTTTGCGCGTTTTTACTTTAAAAAATATCTAAATTATTTATTTAAATAGCGCGGATATTGCGTTAAAACGGCATAAGACGTATGGCAAAACCTTTACATACGTAAAGGGTATAAAATTAATACAAAAAATAGCCAATAATCGGCGCGCAGAGCCAAAACGCAAACGCATAAAATACGGTAACAAGCTTTTACAGTTTTTTTTGCTTTTACGTTAAACAAACGTTTTTTTAACAACTTTACTTACGGATATGCAGTTATAAAATTTGATTATTGTAAAAATACAAACGTCCCCGCAGAATATCGGCAGAGACGTTTTTGACTTATATACTGTAAAAAGCAATCAGCAAAAATTAATTAAGTTAGTATGTTTTTTATAATAAATATTTAACTTTTCTTAAATTATTTTAAGCGGTTTTATTACGTTAAATAATATTACTTGCTTTAAACAACATTGTATATTCGGGTTTGGTTACGCCGTATTGCGTTGATAAATTATATTACGAAATATTTAATTTACGTAAAACAAAATATTCTAAGCAATCGAGCTTGTGTTTTATAAATTATTTTGTCGGGTTTTGTTTTACGCCAAACGGATTGAACGGGCAACCTCGACTACCGCAAGTTTTTCTACGTCCAAAGCCAACTTGACGTTTGTCAAACCGAATCCGTGCGGCACAGAAACGTTTACGGCAGCGTCGCCCGCTTTGCACACGGCAAAACTTTCTTTGCCGTAATCTATAATACTTTCGACAGAGGCGTCTATGCCTTGCTCGCTTATAATTACGTCGTACGGACTAAATCTGAATTCCAAATCCTTATTAAATACATCCTGACCGCCGCCGTTAATCAAGCGTATCGCAAGCGAACGCGAACACTCGAAACTTGCGCCGCAGCACTCCAAAGAAAACGCATAATCTTTGACTTTTTTTATTTTGCCTTTTACTTCTTTTTCCACAACGATTTTTTCTTTGGTTATTTTGCCTTTTAAGCTGTTTACGCAATTTAACGCCGCCGCAACCGTTTGTCCGCCGCTAACAAACGTAAGCTGTTTAAGGTCGATAGAAATATTTTCGGTCTTTCCTATTTTTGCGTCCATATCCGCCAGCGCAAACAGCGCTTTGCCGTCGGCGTTAAGGTAAATAAGTTTTTTGTCGTTTACCTGTTCGGTATCGGTAACTTCCGCAGCTATATCGCCGCCCAAAGCAACCGCTGACGTCGGTATTATTACTTCGTACTTGCCGCTTGGAAGTTTTATGGCTTCGGGCAGTTCGATCTCCGCGCCCGCTAACGTAAGCTTTGCGCCCTTTACCGACGCCGCAGCCGAAACTTCGGCAGGAACACGCGGAGCAATCGTTTCTTCCGTTTCCGCGTCGAAAACGTGGATACGGGTTAAATCCATAGATACTTCTATCATTTGGTCCGCTTCGTAAAAACTGCCGGCGGGAGCTTTTATAATAACTCTCGTGGGGCTTTCGCCTACGCCGTCGCCGTTTTCAGCGTTAAAGTCGGCATACACCTGACAATCGGCACCCAACTCCTCTATATGCGATACGCGGCACTTTGCTTTGTACGGGTACTGTTTTGCGTCAACCGAGATATGTTCGGCGCGCAAACCGATTGTAACGGGTCTTTCTCCGTCCAAATACTCCGCTTTGGCTTTGTTGAATATGCTTGCGGACGCAGTAAGTTTTACGTCGGTGTCGTCAAACGATACAGTAACTTTATCGCCGCGCTTTAAAAGCTTGCCTTTAAAAAAGTTCATTTGCGGAGTGCCGATAAAGCCCGCCACAAATTTATTGCAGGGGAAGTTGTACAAATTACGCGGACTGTCTATCTGCTGAACAAAGCCGTCCTTCATTACGACGATACGCGTACCCATGGTCATAGCCTCTACCTGGTCGTGAGTTACGTAAATAAAGGTGGTTTGCAGCTTGCGGTGAAGCTTACTTATTTCCGCGCGCATTGCCGTACGCAGTTTTGCGTCCAAGTTGCTTAAAGGTTCGTCCAGCAAAAATACTTTAGGCTCGCGGACGATTGCTCTGCCCAACGCAACGCGCTGACGCTGTCCGCCGCTCATAGCCTTAGGTTTACGGTCCAGATATTCCGTTATGCCCAGTATACGCGCCGCTTCGCGCACCTTTTTGTCTATTTCTTCTTTGGGCATTTTGCGCAGTTTAAGACCGAACGCCATATTTTCGTAAACCGTCATATTCGGGTACAGCGCATAGTTTTGGAAAACCATAGCTATATCGCGCTCCTTAGGTTCTACGTCGTTTACCACCGTATCGCCTATGCACAGCTCGCCCGCCGTAATTTCTTCCAAGCCTGCTATCATTTTCAACGTAGTGGACTTTCCGCATCCCGACGGTCCTATAAAAACTATAAATTCCTTATCGGCAATATCCATAGAAAAATCGTTTACCGCTTTTACTCCGTTTGGATACACCTTATAAATGTGATTTAGTTTTAAATTAGCCATTTTTTCCTCCTGTTTTGGCGCATACTATTACCGCTGCATTCTGCTTGTAAGGGTATACAACATCTAGTATAACGGTCAATAATGCGGCTGTCAATATATTTTTGCAATAAAAAACACGGTTCACAAAAATAAATTTAGGTAAAATTCTAGCTATTGTTTGTTAAAAACGTACATTTTTGGCAAAAATCAGGGGTTGAATTTTACCTAGAATAATGTTATAATAAAGGAGAAAAATACGGAAATGAAAATAGCGATCGTTACGGGCGCATCGAGCGGTATGGGCAGAGAGTTTGCTTTAAAGCTGGACAAATGCGGAAAAACGGAAGAAATTTGGCTGATTGCGTTGGATCGAAGCGGTTTGGAGGAAACGGCGGCGCAGATGAAAACGCCGACCAGATTATTTGCCGCGGATTTGACAAAAGACGGCATAGACGAGCTGCGAAGCAGTTTGGAAAAAGAAAAACCCGACGTACGTTGGTTGGTTTACGCAAGCGGTTTCGGCAAATTCGGCAGGTATGACGAAATCCCGGTGGAGCAAAGCACAAATACGGTACGGCTCAACTGCGAATCGCTTGTAGCGGTGACGGAATACTGCCTGCCGTATATGGGTGCGGGCGCAAAAATTGCGGAGTTCAGCTCGGTGGCGGCGTTTCAGCCTACTCCGTACCAAAGCGTATACGCGGCGACCAAAGCTTTTATACACAGCTACGCTCGTGCGCTAAACGCGGAACTGCGTCCCCGAAAAATAAACGTTTGCGCAGTGTGCCCGTTTTGGACAAAGACAAAGTTTTTTGACCGCGCCGGACAAACGGAAAAACACGTCGTTATAAAGTTTGCCGCAATGTACGATCCTCGCGACGTAGTAGACAAAGCCTACAAAGACCTAATGCGCGGCAAAGACGTTTCTATCTGCGGATTTATTGCCCGCAGTCAAGTGCGGCTTGTGCGCCTTTTACCTACCAAAACGGTAATGAATATTTGGATTAAACAGCAGAAGTTTAACAGACGGTACCGTTAGACGTTAGGCATATCGAAACTACCGCTGCAATTAAACTTTAAGTGCGTTATGGCGTAATAAAATACGTTTAAGGAGAAAAATTATTATGTTAATAGACAGCAAACAAATCGTTTCTATAACCGAAGCCAATCAAAACTTTTCAAAAGTAGTACGTATGGCGGAAGACAACGGCTGCGTAGTAATTTTTAAAAACAACAACCCGAAGTTTGCACTGGTGGATTTGGAAGCGCTGCGCATATCGTTAGAACAGAGCGACGACCGTTTGGACAAAGCCGTTAAAAAAGAACTTAACCGCTCTAAATGGGTGTAATATCGGCTTATTTTATAATATTTTTAACAAGCGAAAAAGATATAAAATTCACGCTTAGATAAAATGCTGTTTTTTCTTATTATATCGTACACAAACAACATATCGCCAAACTTTACTGTCAACGTGATACGATGTAACAGCGAGTTATTAATAGCAGTTTGTTGTTGTTAAGCGTCGTTAATTGTTATTTGTATGCTATTATATCGTACACGAGCTATATCAATCGCAATATTTTATTATCAACGTGATACGATGTAACAGCGAGTAACTAATAGCAGTTTGTTGCAGTTAAACGTCGTTAATTGTTATTTGTATGCTATTATAAAAAAAACTTTTTTGGGAGGAACATATGCTTATCGAAAAAATAAAAAAACATTGGCTTGCCGTTTCGGCAGCGGCATTAAGCCTTGTAATCGCGCTGTTTTGGTTGGCTCTGCGCGTTAATTGGAGCGGAATATCCAAAGCGCTGGGCGCGGACAAAAACCAGTCGTTTTTTATTATGGAAACGCCCCTTATATTTTGCATACTGATGTTTTTGTCGGCAATTTTCGCTTTTGCTGCGCTGTTTGTTTGGAGCGGCAAACGCAAAGCGCCTTTTATAGCGTCGTTAGCGGTAAGCGGAGTTTTCTTTATTATCGAAATTGTGGTTATCGCGTTAGGCGCAAAAGACTATTTGCCTTTTATACTGCCTTCGTTCGGATTGTCGCTGCTTATTTCTTTGTGCTTGCTGGCGTTTGCGCTTTTACTGTTTTTTCCGCCTACGGCAAAAACAAAGCTTGTTACTACGCTTAAATGGGTTACTTTGGGCGTTGCCTTATTCGGCACGGTTTTAGTTGCGTTTGACGTAAAAGCCAACTACTTTACCTACAACCCTGTTGTGTACGCAGTGGAAGACGATTACCAAATAGTATTCGGCACCAACGACGAAAGCATTGCCTGGGTGGAAATCGGCGACGAAAAATTTTACGATTTATACGCAGGAAGCATGAAGTCCAAAGACCTTGTCCACAAAGTGACCGTTCCTCAGGACAAGTTGGACAAGGCGGGCGGCTACACTATCGGCGCGCAAACAATGATTTACCGCGGACCGTTCGGCGGATATAAAGGCAAAGTTCTTACAAAATCGTTTAACTTCCGCGGAGTCAACACGGAGGACGGCTTAGACTATTACGCAATTACCGACGTCCACGGCGCACGAAAGGGGGCTGTAAGCGCCGCGCAGGCGTTTGAGGCGGATTTGCAAAAACAAGGAAGAACTACGGACTTTTTGGTAATCCTAGGCGACTCCTACTCTATGATAGACAGCGAATACGACGCGCAGTTTACCAACTTGTTCGCTCACGACGTAACCAAAGGCGAATACCCTGTTATCTACGCGCGCGGCAATCACGAAATAAAGGGAAAATACGCAGAGGACTTATATAAATACGTCGGCTCCAAAAACCAAAACTTTTACTACGACTTTACCCTTGACGGCGGCAAAGTGTACGGCATAACTTTGGACTTGGGCGAAGACCACACCGCCGGAGCAAACGACGATGACGGTTGGTGGGAATATTACGGCACGGACGTATTTTCTAAATACCGCAACGACCAAACGGAATTTTTAAAACAGATTATTCAGGAAGAACGTCACCTTAACCGTGATTACACCGTAGTTTGCTGCCATATTCCTATTCAGTTTGTAAACGCCCGTCACAACAATAAAGAAGTTAAGGCTCTTTGGACGGAACTGCTAAACGATATACAGCCCGATATGTGCGTATACGGACATCAGCACGACTTGTATCCGTTTTTGGACGGACAAGACACGATGTATAACGAAAAAGGCAATCTCGTTTATAACAGTCAATTTAAAGGCGAAAACAAAACCTACGGAGGATATCTTACAGATTTTGAATTTAACGGTTTTATCTGCGGACGCAGAGGCAGCACTCAAACGGACAGCGTGGGCGCGTTTAATAAGTCCCGACATATAGGTTTGGGCACAAGCGTAGACTTTACCGCAAATTCGCAAGTGAGCGTATACATCAACAGCAAAGGCGAACGCGTTGCGGTGTTTAATCCGTTTGCGGAAGGCGAAGCTAAAACGGAATTTATTACAAACTTAAAATAAAAGAATACAAAAACGACCGCAAATTATGCGGTCGTTATTTTTGAAAGAGATTTTGATTCTATGACTTATTTTCCAAATGCGGATTTAAGTAAGCTGAAATAATCCCACATATCCGTCCAGGTTGCGCCTGTTTTTACTCCGTTTTTGTCAACTAATTCGTTGTCAAGTTTGGGGTTGGTTGCGGAGTTATCCTTCTTTTCGAAGTCTTCCTTTTTGCTTGCGCCGTCAAATCCGTTTTCTACAACGTAATTGCAGGTTGCTTCTACGTTTGCCTTCCAGCCCAAAGCGTTTTCGGCGGGTGTTCCCCAGTAGTTGTTTTGAGTCTTTAACAAAGCTTTTGCGTTGAGGATATCCGTCTTTTCTCCGTCGGCAAGCACTACTTTAACTTCGTTCTTAGCAACGGCTTCAAAATACTTTTCGCAGTTAGCTTCTACGGCAAAGAACTCCAACATAGTTTGCGTTCCTACCATATATCCCTTGGAAAATCCTCCTGCTTCGGTTGCGTCGTAAGTCATCGTTACGTCGGCAAATTTAACCGTCTTGTAGAAGTTAGCGGTTGCAGGCTCGCCGTGGCTGGAATATTTACCTTCTACGGTGTATCCCTCGATTGCGCTTTTAGCGGTTACGTATGTGGGCAAGCACGCTTCGTCCAATTCTGCGGATACTAAACTGTCGCCGGCTCTTACTACGGTAGCCTTACCGACATAACCTTTTCCGTGCACAAGACCGTAAGCTGTTTTTGTTTCGGGTTGTTCGCAAGCGGCAAGTACCAAAGCAAGGGACAACGCTAAAACAACTGCCAAAACAATAACTGTCAGTTTTGCATGTTTTTTCATGTCTTTTTTCTCCTTAAATTTTTTTTCAGCTTTCGCCATTGGCTATTGTATCAACATATACCCCCCCCCCGTCAAGTATTTTAATACCGGTATTTGATATATAAAATTTATAACTCTATAATTTTTTTTAAAAACCGTTAAAAAACTGTATTCTGTAAATTGACTTTATGATATAATAAGTATTATGAAAAAAGATAACAAAAAAACTGTTGCTCCGTCTAAGTGCGGATTTTTTAAATTAGACAGAAGAAAACCGATAGCTGCCGAAGGATACAAATCCATATTACCGTGGGTTCTTATGTTTATATCACTGTTCTTTTGGGCAGTGCTTGCGTTTATAATATATGTCAACAAAGATAACGGCGCAGATACGTCCGGTCAGTATACCGTTTTTTACGCAATTTGCGGAGCGTTTTTTGGAGCGGCGCTGATAATTTTTGTCGGCTACCATACCCGCAATATTCTTGTGCGCAAACGGATACTTAACGCCGACGTTACCTATGCAACGCTTACCGAGATAACCGTAACAAAACATACGTCGCGAGATAAAGACGGGGATTTACGCACAAGAGAAGAAGTTTTGCTTATTTTTCAGTTTTACGACCGCAGCGGCAACATCCGTACCGAAAAATTTAAAAAGATTTACTCAAGCGCCCCGACTTTTTACGAAGGACAGCAGATCGTTGTTGCTTTTGACGAAAGCAAATGTTTTATTCTGTCCAAGTATACATTACTGGACGTGGAAGGAAACGAAGCGGCAGTAACAGCCGATACGCCGAATACCCTCGGCTTAAACGGCTGCACGGTAGAAATTGACGTAAGCCAATATACTCCGCTGGGCTATGATAAAAGATTTTTTATTCTTTCCGGCATATATTTTGCGTTTTCTCTGGTATTTGCGTTTATGTTAACCTACTTTGCTATTACGGTTAAAGACGCTTACGTTTGGGTTTTTGCCTCTGTATCCGGCGCGTTTTTAATTATGTTTTTAGCGTTATCGTTAAGCACTGCTTACGTTCCTTTTAAAACAAAACGCTGTTTCGATTCGGTTACATCGATAGGAGCAACCTATACTTCGGGCAAGCTGGCTTATACAAGCAAAGTTTACGGAAACGGCGCCGAAGGTAAATATTTTTGTTTTTATTTAGATACGGACGGAAACGAACAAAAATTTAAAATCAGCGCGTTTGCGGCAAAAAAGTTAGTCCGTCAGGGCGATACCGACGTAATAGTGGCATACGCGCAAGATAAGGCTGTTGCGTTAGTAAAAAAGTCAGTAGTTGTATATTAGCCTTTTAGCCAAAACGGCATTATAAAAGCCGTCGTTACGGGTTTAATCCCCATAACGGCGGCTTTTTGATATTTACATTTTATTCGTTTACTATTTTTTCGACGTCTGCCACTTTAATACCCCAGCAGCGGTGTTTTTTAATAAGCTGACGGTCGTAATTCTTCCATAAATTTTGAACGTTAAGATTATCTTCCAACTCCGGTCCCGTTTCCAAATACCTTACGCCGAGTTTAATACATCCTTCCAATATATGGTTTAGTATTATGGATACCGCGCCTAAGTTTTTGTGTTCGTTGGCAATACCTATGGACATCATATCGGCAACCTTCGGGTGCGACATCGTTTTTATAAAAGGTATCAATCCTCCGGGGATTATTCGTCCCTTTCCTTTATGCATAACTTCCAGCATCGTAGGCATACAAAATCCGTAACAGATTACTTTGCCGTCTTTAAGCACCGCGCAGGCAAGCTCGGGCAAAAATATCTGCACGAGAGTATCCGCTTCGCGCTTTTTCTGTTTTTCGCTTAACGGGCTTGTGCCGTAAAGATTTTCAAACGCTTCGTTCATTACGTCCAGACAGCTTATTATCACTTCGCGCAGCGGCTTTTTATCCCGCTGTTTCGCAAGCTTATAAACGTCGGCAACTTCGTACCCGTTACGCTTTTGTACGTATTCCGCTAAGCGGCTTAACCTTTCGTCACGCTCGTTTGGAACTTTTATTATATAACTGTTCCAGTCCACCACTTTGTATGCGCCGAGTTTTTTCATATGTTCGACGTAATAGGCGTTGTTGTAAATTTCCTGATAGGTGCTGTCGCGGTCGAATCCCTCTATAAGCATACCCTCTTCGTTTAGATCGGAAAAGCTCATAGGTCCGATAATCTCTTCCATACCCAGTTCCTTTGCCCAATCCGCCAAACGTTTAAACAGACTTTTCGTCACTTCAAAATCGTCTACGGTATCAAACCGGGTAAAACGCAGCTGCTTTGTTCCGTTCTTTTCGTTTACGTGTTTATGCCAAATACCCGCTATGCGTCCTACAATCTTTTTTCCTTTGTAAGCCAAAAACATTCGGCATTCGCAAAAACGGAAAGCGTCGTTAACTTCGGGATTAAATTCGTCCATTTCGTCCGCGTACAGATTCGGCGCGGCGTGAGGGTTTTTGCTGTATAAATCTATTAAAAATTTAAAAAACTTTTTCTTTTGTTTGGTCGACCTTATATCGATTTCTTTCGTTATTATGTTCATATGCTATTTTTCCAAAGGTACGGGTCTTGAATCCGCAATAAATATTACGCCGACAGTATCCGGTCCGCAGTGCGCGCCTATTACGGGACCTACGGTTTGGCGGACAACTTTTGCTTCCGGACGTTTTTCCAAAATCATGTCCTTTAACAAATTTCCTTCGTCGGGGCAATCCGCATCTACAACGTACACGTTAAATTCGGTGCCGGTTAATTCGTTTATTACTTTATCCGCCATTTTACGCAATGCCTTGCGCCTGCCGGATATTTTTTCAAATACTTTCAGTCCGCCTTTTTCATCGTGCGTCAGCATAGGCTTTAAAGAAAGCAATGTTCCGGCAAACGCCGCCACGCCCGAAAGTCTTCCGCCCCTTTTAAGATGCATCAAATCGTCCACTACAAAATATACCGCGACTCTATCGCGCAGCTCCGTAAGTTTTCGGATAATTTCGTCGTCGCTTGCTCCGCTGTTTTTAAGTTCGGCTGCATATTCCATTTGAATGCCTGCCCCTAAACTTATCGCTTTTGTATCGAACACACGGCAGCGGCGCTTGGGATATTTTTCGGCAAGAGTATGCAATGCCGTTTGCAAATGATCGAACGTTCCGCTCATAGCGTGGGAAAAGCTGACGTATAACACGTCTTCTTCCTGCTTAAAGTACGGTTCTATTATGCGGACGTAATCGTCGGGATTAAGCGCCATTGTTTTGGGCACTTCGCCTCCGCGTACAGCGTCGTAAAACGCTCTAAAATCGGTCGTTTTACCTAAATCGTATTCGTATTCCTCTCCCTTATACGAAAAAGGCATTTTTATATAATCTACGCCCAGTTCTTCCTGACGGGTGTACCATAACTCTCCGTCGGCGTCTATAATTAATTTGCTCATATTATTCCCTCTTGCTGCCGGTCATTTTTTATTTCCGATTTACCGATTTGCCGACCTTGTTTTCGATTATACCATACATTTTGCCGATATACAACATTATTGTTAAATTTATTTTTTTACGTTTTACGCTGTCTTTTATTTTACACCGTCTTTTTTATTAAATTTTAGTTAATGTGTTTACTTGTAAGCATTGCAATCTGCCGATATTTATGATATAATATAATAGTAAATCAGCGGCGGTATTTATAAAGATTATTACCGTTAAAAAATTACAAAACGGTTTAATTACCGCGGAGTCGGGCTTTTGCTTTTTTCGATTATCAATAGCTGCATTAACTTGCGTTTTCTTTCTTGTTTAAGGCAAATGCCGCAGTTTAAAATTAAGGCTTAAACCTTCGCTGTATAAAATGTGGACAAGTTTACGCAAATACGCAAAACCTATACACATTGTCTATTTTAGACATACCACAACATCTTGTGTGTAAATTTTTTTTCCGCCACATTATATCGTTTTTTTATTAGGCATACGCAGAGGTTATACACATACTCACATTGCCTAATAACACTACTACCCGAAGAAAGTGTATAACTTGTTGTGACGAAAGACAAAATCAAAAGACTTGTAAGGAGTGCTTATTATGAAAATCATTGTAAACAGTTTGGATTTAAACGACGCAGTCGCCAAAGTTTCCAAAGCGTTGCCTAACCGCGACGTTGCTCCCGTGTTGGAGTGTATAAAGATTACGGCGGAAAACGACAGACTGACGCTGTACGCTACGGATAAAGACCTTGCTATCGAAAAATCCATAGACGCAAACGTTATTGTCGGCGGAGGTTTGCTTGTTCCCGGAAAGATCTTCGGCGAATATATACGCAATATTGCAGATAACGGCAGCGATATTTCGCTGGAAATTGCCGACGACAACAGATTGTTTATAAGTTCGGCAAACAGCGAATGTACGATAAGCACTTTGGACGTTATGGAATATCCCGAAGTGGAAACCGTAAACGGCGCAAGTTACTTTGCCGTACAGGAAATGAACTTGAAAGAAATTATCAATAACGTTATTTTTGCAGTGGCAACCGACGACAGCCGCCCTATGCTTAAAGGCGTACATTTCGAAGCAAAACAATACACGCTGTGCGCAGTGGCAACCGACGGCTACCGTTTTGCAATGAGCAAAAAAGCCTTGGAGGAACGCGTCGACGAAATCAGCGCAACCATTCCGTCCCGAAGTTTATCGGAGCTATCAAAGCTGTTGACCGACAGCGATAACGTTTTGAAAGTGTTTATAGAAAACAACTATTTGATGGTTGCCATGGAAAACACTAAGCTGTTTACGCGATTGCTGGGCGGACAGTACATCAAGTACGACAATATTGTACCTAAGGATTTTCTGTCGACGCTGATAGTTAATAAGGAAACTTTTGAAAAAGCTTTAAATACGGCGTCTATTATGTCCCGCAGCGAAAAGAACAACCTTGTTGTATTTAATATAGAGGAATACAGTATGACTATATCCTCTACAAGCCAGTACGGCACGGCCAAGGAAAACATTACAATCAGCTTAAACGGTAAGGACGTGCGTTGCGCATACAACTCCCGTTTTATAAACGATTGCTTAAAGGTTATGTCTGCGGAAAGCATTAAAATGGAATTTGCCCAACATAACAGCTGCGTTATAACTATTTACGACAGCGATGAAGTTTTGTACTTTATTTTGCCCGTAAAACAAATCGTATAAAATAGGCTTGTTAAAAACGTTATAAAATTTATTGACAAAAACAAAAAAAAACAAATAAATGCGCCGCAATTAAAAATAAATTATTGCGGCGCAAATTTTTTTCTGTGATTAAGCCTGATTGCCGTTACAAAACTTTACCGTTTAAACAGTAAATCATTACTTACGTTTTTATCGGTTAAATAATTTATTACTGTATAATGTGCAATAAAAGCAGTTAAACGGCTTTACTTGTACAAAACTAAAACTTTTTGGTTTTGTAACCGATAGACATTGTCCCAAAAAATAAATACCGATTTATAAAATACGTATATTTATTTTGTATTATCTATTGTTCGGCAAGTATTATTATATTTAGTTTTTTCAGTCGATTTCTATGAGCGCGCAGACGCGGACGGTGAATTTTTTAAAGACAGCAAAGAGGAAATATCCGCATTGTTCATACTCTGCAAATGGAGCAGAATTGCGCCCTGTTTTGCTTTACACAAAGGACATTCCGTCCAACCCTCGGTAGACGTGGCTGTATAGCCGCAGGAAGCGCAAACCCATGTTGTGGGCGTTTCGCTTTTATAAAGGCGGTCTTCTTTCATTTGGTTGTACAATTCCAAAAATATACTTTCGTGGATTTTTTCCACTTCCGCCGTTTGCTCGAACAGCGTTGCTATCTCGTCGAAGCCTTCCTTGCGTGCGGTCTTAGCAAACGCCGTATAAATTTTTGCTTCGTTGTGTTCGTCCTCGGCGGCAAATTTAAGATTGTCCAATATCGCCCATTTTTCTTTAAACGGAAAACCCGCGCTGTATTCGATATTTTTTATGGGCTTTGCCGAAGCCTGCTGTAAAAACGTATAATACATACGGGCATGATTAAATTCCTGATATGCAATAGTATCTACTATTTCCGCCATTGTGGAGTAGCCTTCGTTGCGCATACCGTATTCTACAAATTCGTAACGGGTACGGGCTTGCGTTTCACCTGAGTACGCTTTGGCTAAGTTGATGTAAGTTTGACTGTTTATTAATTCCATTTTCAGTATCTCCTTTGTCTAAATTGTTGTCAACAACGGCGCAAATTAAACTTGCTATTTTAAATAAATCCGTGTATAATAAATGTACTATGCTTAAATTAAATCAAATATGGGACAATATTTTGCTGGAAACCGAGTCGAAGGTATCCACATTGCAGTACGATTTGTATATAAACCAACTGCAGCCGGTAGGCATACATAACGACAGACTGTATTTGCTTGCCGAAACCCGAGCGCTGAAAAATATAATCGATAAAAATTATAAGGATATTATAAAAAAATGTACTGCGTTGGTGTTTCCCACAATATTAGACGTAGAAATAATAACCGACGGAGATTTGGATAATATAGGCAAGGTGGATAAGGAAGTAGACTTGCCGGTAAGCGGCAATTACGTATCTATTACGGATGACAAGGCTGTATTTGTTGCGCAATATTCGTTTGATAACTTTGTAGTAGGAAAAAGTAACGAATACGCCAACGCCGTTGCGCATGCCGTGGCGGAAAATAAGGAAATAAAATACAATCCCGTATTTTTGTGGGGAGGCGTAGGATTGGGAAAAACCCACCTGATGCACGCGATAGGAAATTCTTTACAGAGGAATTTTCCAGAAAAGAAAATAAAATACGTAACTTGCGATCAGTTTGTAAACGAGTTTATCGAGTCTCTGCACGATACAGCAAACCCCAACGCAATGAAAAATTTTAGAAATAAATACCGTAAGCTGGACGTTTTAATGATGGACGACGTGCAATTCCTTGCAAATAAAGAGGGTACGCAGGAAGAAATGTTCCATACTTTTAACGAGCTGTATCTTGCCGAAAAGCAAATTATATTAAGCAGCGACCGTCCGCCGAAGGAAATAAAAATTGAGGAACGTCTTAAAACGAGATTTGCCACAGGCGTAATTGCGGATATACAGCCTCCCGATTTGGAAACGCGTATAGCTATTTTGCAAAAAAAATGCAACGCCCGCGGGTACAGTTTAAACATTAAAGTATTAAGTTTGATTGCGGAAAAGATAACCAACAATATACGCGAAATGGAGGGAATGCTCCACCGCATTATAAGTTACAGTACGTTGGTAGGCGGAGACCCAAACGATATGAATATCGTAAACGACGCTTTGCGCGACTATGCCGATTCGTCCAACGACATTATAACTATCGATCAAATTGTAAAAACCACGTGCGATTACTTCGGTGTGCGTAAGGAAGATATTATCGGCAAAAAGAAAAATAAAGAAATAGTAGTTCCGCGTCAAGTATGTATATATTTGATTTGCGATATTTTGGGGCAAAGCGTTCCTCTTGTTTCTATAGGCGAATACTTTGGAGGACGCGACCACACCACCGTTATGCACGCCCGCGATAAAATTAGCGAGGAGTGTAAAAATAACGATATTACCGCCGCCCGCGTTAAAGATATCCGCGATAAAATTTATAACAGATAATAAATTACGGTCGATATTGTTTGTCGGCCGTAATTTTCTATTTCTATTGACGTAAACGTTAATAGCGATATATTGTATTTACGTAATGTAAAGAAAAAATAAAGCTGCATTTTATATACCGATGCAGTTTATTGTATTTTTCACTTGCGGAAAAAAGGAGAGGTACGCTTATGCACGAAATATGGCAGGATTTTTTTGCGAAAAATAATTTTACGATAAACGGCAGTTTTACTAACGGCGTAGTAAACGGATACCGTGTAAACATAACGCCGCTAAAACTGCACATAGCATTTTTTGCATTGCCGGAGCAAATACTTAATATAGAACAGGAAATCAAACCGATTTTGGAGGAAAAGATCACTTACGAATTTGACCGTTACGGAATAATCGTTAAGACTGCCAGTATTTGGACCATGGAAAAAACTGCGGAAAAAACAATTTTTATTTTAAATAAAATATGTGATATTTTAAAAATAAACGGAGCCGTAGGTGACGGATATTGTCCTGCTTGCGGAAAGAAAATAAACGAAACAGACGTTAAAAAACAAGACGTTGACGGATTTTTACTTTTTGTAGATAGCGAATGCGCAGATATAATAACCGAAGAAACAACACAGCCGAATAATTATTTGCTTGGATTTATCGGTGCGGCAATAGGAGGTCTTTGCGGCGCAGTTATAGGTATTATCATACATTTAATAGGCTTTTATGCAGGAATATCATCTTTTATTGCATTTGTATTAGGTGTAGGGCTTTATAAAAAGCTTGGCGGAAAAGCAGACAAAAGGATGGTGGTAATAGTAACGTCAACAACGTTTATAATGATGCTTTTGTCGGTATTTATAATGTACTTGGTAATTGCAGGAAATGCTGCGGCAGAAGAAAATTTGGAAATCGGCGCAATGGAAGCGTTTAAACTTTGTATGAATGATATGGAATTTAAAAGCTCGTTTATTATCGATATGGTAATGACTTTTCTGTTTACGGTTGCAGGATGTGTTGCGGAAATTATTAAAACATTACGCGCAATAAAAAGAAATAGAGTATTTTAAAAGTGTGTCGCGGTAAAATACAAACGAAAAAATAAAAACCAATTTGTATCACAAAAATAATATATAGTTAGGCTGCAAAAAACAAAAATAAGACAACATCAACCAACTGTAAAATTTGAATGAAAAAAGTAGAAAAACAACTCCTACTGTTTTTGTAAGAGTTGTTTTTAGTTAAGGTAAGTCAATTTACTTTTGCTGAGCTTTTAAAATATCTACCATTTCTTCAAGCAGCTGTACTTCTGTTTTGGGAGCATTTTTTGCGGCTTCTTCATCGGCGAGACGTTTTTCTTCGGCAAGTCTTTCTGTTTTTTCTTTAGCCGCAGCGATGATTTCCGCGTCTTTTCTGCCTTCCTTGCGCAAAGATTTTACTTCGTCCTTTGTTAAGGGGTTATATCTTGCTTTGCCTTTTGCAACGCCTTCGTTTGCGGCGTTAATTGCTTTTACTATACAGAACAATACCAACGCAATAAGAATAAAGTTAATTATCGCATTAATAAAGGCGCCCCAGTCGATATAAATAGATTGAGCTAAATCTATTACTCCGTCCGCGTATACGGGTTTTAAAAACGTGTATATTTCGCTGAGAGAGTCTCCGCCCAGTATTGCCGCCAAGATCCAGTTTATCAGCGGCTTTAAGATATTGTTGCTAAGCGCGTTTACAATAGCGGTAAACGCTCCGCCGACGATTACGCCGACAGCCATATCGAGGACGTTTCCGCGGGTGATAAATTTTTTAAATTCGGCAAAAAATTTTCTCATACGTTTCTCCTTATTATTATTTTAAAATTGTTGCAAAAAAATTATATAATAACGCTGTGATTAAATCAAGTAAATAAAATAAAAATAAAACGAATACAAACAAAAAGCAGATTTGTAAAATTATAAATATAACTGATTTATAGTTGAATGCAGTCGTTAAAAATATAGCTTTGCGTAACGTCTTTTATCGAGGGCAAGTAGTCTTGAAACTTAAAAGCCATAAGCAAAAGTAAAAATAATAAATATATAAAAGTTTT
Organism: uncultured Christensenellaceae bacterium; assembly: GCA_910587795.1. Lineage (GTDB taxonomy): Bacteria > Bacillota > Clostridia > Christensenellales > CAG-314 > Fimimonas. The sequence goes on along the minus strand of CAJUNH010000002.1, from coordinate 154,694 downwards.
AAAGTGTACAAGTAACGCTGTTTAACAGTTTTAGCTGACATATATGTGCAGTAAATTAAAAACCGAAAAATCGGTTAAAATAATCTTTTTTAATTATTTAAAGAACCTTTACACTGTTGCGTTAAATTTTAAATGCGATTTTTGTCATTTGTAATTACGGAAATTGATAAAAAAGAAAATAAAAAATTGTTGCATAAATTACAAAAGTTTAGTATAATATCAAAGCAAAGAAAATCGTAATTAATGCAGTATTGCCCGACGGCAGAAAAGAAAGAATAATATATCGAGGTGTAGCGCAGTTGGTAGCGCGCTTGGTTCGGGACCAAGAGGCCATGGGTTCGAATCCCGTCACTTCGACCATTAGAGAATAATACGAACCCGTCTAACCGTGGGCTCGTATTATTTTTTTTTAATTTTTAGCAGGTTTTTATTTTTTTTTACTCAGGCGATTAAGCGCCGACACTTTTACACTTAAAAGCGTACTATCTGCATACTATTCTTTTTATTGTTATTTTGCAAATAAAAATTTAAAATATAATCAGGTATTTAATCAAATCGGCGCATTATTGTTCTGTTTGCAAAATCCAATAATTCATAGTATAATTATTACGCAGGAATCGGTACTAAAAAATTGGACGTTTGTTTAAAAACTGCGTACTCTGTCAAGACCTACGAAGAGCGCAGCATTACGTGGCGGAAGCGCAGACTGACAGGAATTTTATTTAACGAAAAGCGAGGAATTTATATGCAAGTAACGGGCGGCATAAAATGCAAGACGGCGGTTTTTGTTATGTCGGTGCTTTTGACTGTATTGTTATTTTTGACCGTTTTTTCGGGATGCTCGCAACAAAAGGTCGCGCACGTTATCGTACTTGCAGGTCAAAGTAACTGCGAGGGCGTTTCCTCTTGCGCAGAACTCAAAAAGTATGTAAGCGAAGAAAAATACAGTCTCTACACAAACGGATTTGATAACGTTAAGATTGTACTTAATACGAACGGCGTTACCGAAAACGAATTTGTAAACTGCAAACTGGGACAGGGCACGTCCGCCGATTATTTCGGTATCGAAATAGGCATAGCGGACTATTTAAGCGAAAAGTATCCCGACGAAGAATTTTATTTTGTAAAAAGAGCGCACGGCGGAACAACGATTTATCCGTTTTGGAATGCTCCCGAAAGTGAAGGCACAGATTGCGGTATGTATTTTAAAGCGCTTTTGGAAAAAACAGACAGCGTTATCGACACGTTAACGCATCAAGGCAAAAAAGTGCAGGTTGAAGCTTTGTGTTGGATGCAGGGCGAAAGCGACGCCCTAAGCGCGGAAAACACAGAAACGTACTATAAGTATTTATCTAATATGGCAACGTACTTTCGGCAAAAGTACAGAGAGTACTCTGCTGACGGAATAAAATTTGTAGACGGAGGCATAAGCGATTACGAGCCTGCCGAGGTATACTATAACGAGGAAATCAACAACATAAAAAGCAGTTTCAGTAATACAAGCGACAGCAACTTTTATATAGACACGGCTGCATTAAATTTGACTTGTCACTTAGAACCGAAATTTAATCCCGACCTTATACACTACGACAGTTATTCTATGCTTATATTGGGGCGAAATTTCGGTAAATACGCCTACGGTAAATAAACGGAGATATATTTTACAGATGGACGCACAAAATTTAAATTAGAATTAGAGCAGCTATTCAATGTAACAACAAAAGTCGGGCCTCCTTATGGAATCTCGACTTTTTGTAAACATATTTGGCACGCTAAATTGAAATTTAGTCTTCAATTTTTATAATAATATCATAGGCAGCAGAACATTCTTCTTTAGATAGCTTTGTTTCATTAACTAGGTATCCTATTGCCTCATCTCTGTTATCAAACTTTTTCAACATATCTTTTACTTTTTTAAATTTTTCAATAACAGCCTGTATTTTAATATTCATGATTTATCATCCCCCATTCAAATTACTGTTTATTCTATAAATTCATTATAGCATATTGTAGGCAAAAAAACAAGTAGATAGACAGTTGTTTTTATTAAGACGTTTCTCCTAAGTGCATTATCACCCTCATTGTTCAAACGGTGTATTTTGCCGAGGTGAAAAAACTGCCGAAAAAAACAGACAAATCAATAATATTTTACTTGCAGTAAAAGCTTACAGCAAAAGACGTTTTACAAAGGTTATGTATATGCGGCAACCGCGCAAAGCATATAAGATACTATACTTGCTAAATATAATTTGATTTCGTTGATTAGCTTTAACATTAAAATAGAAATATAACAGGGCAAGCGTATATGTCCTGTGTTTGCGTAATCGGTAAATCAATATCTCTTTGCAGACGGACTACGCTTAAAAAGTTAATAGTTAATAGTAAAGTTTACTTAAATTTTATTTTAAAGTGATATATTTGCCTTGATTTTAACTGAATAATCATATATAATTTTAAAGCGTGTTTTTGTTTTGGCAAGTAAGAAATCCGAGTAAATTATAATTAAATATAAGAAAAATCATTTTTCGGTTTTGTGCGCGCACTTGCAATATAAATCTGCAAAAGTTAAAAAAACAGATACGTATAGGGTATTTTGAATTTTTAAACGGGTTGCAGTTCGGTTTGATGCAAAAATTCTGTATAAACGGCTGCATCGGTCAGGTAAATTTTTATCAGGTTTATATACACAGAAGATACAAGGAGATATAAATGAAGATAGCGTTAACGGGCGTAACCGGTAATATGGGTAAACAAGCTTTAAACGAATGTTTAAAAATTCCCGATACCGAATATAAGCTGCTTGTCCTTAAAAGCGACAAGCGCGTAAAATCGATACGCCGAAAACACAAAAAAGACTTAAACAGAATCGAATTTGTTTACGGCAGCATTGCAGACGCAAACGTATGTCAAAAGTTAGTTGAGGACGTAAGCTACGTTGTTAATATGGCGGCTGTAATTCCGCCCCATTCCGATCGAAATCCGCAAAGCGCAATAGATTGTAACGAAAAGGGTACAGGCTGTTTGGTAACGGCTATAGAAAACGCAAACCCTCAGCCTAAGCTTGTGCATATTTCCACTATGGCATTGTACGGCGACCGTAACGAAAAACATCTGTGGGGGCGAGTGGGCGACCCGTTGCTTATAAGTCCGTTTGATATTTACTCTTTAACTAAAATGCGCGGAGAACACCGTGTGCTGGAAAGCGAAATAAAGAACAAAGCCGTAATAAGGCAAACGGCAATGCTGCACGATAATATGTTAAGCGACAATATGAGCGACGGATTGATGTTTCACACTTGCTTTAATTCGCCGTTAGAGTGGTCCACTGCCGAGGATTCGGGATTGCTGATTGCCAATATACTGCGTTTTGATATGCAGCAGGACTTGGGTAACAAGTTTTGGGGCAAAGTGTTTAACTTGGGCGGAGGACTGTATAACTGCGTAACGGGATACGATATTTTAAACGACGGATTTGAAATAATCGGCGGATCGGTGCAAAACTTTTTTGAACCGCGTTTTAACGCAACGCGTAATTTCCACGGATTGTGGTTTTACGACAGCGGAGAATTAAACGAGCTTTTCCGTTATCAACGTCAATCGACTGCGGACTTTTGGAAAAAGTTTAAACAAACGCACGGTATACTTAAAGCAGGCAGAGCCGTTCCTAAAAGATGGATTAAGCGGTTTGCCATAATGCGATTGTTTAAAAGCCCTAACAGTGCGGTTTACTGGTACAAACACAACGACGAAGCAAAGTTATCGGCATACTTCGGCGGAAAGGATAAATACGAAAAGCTTGGATGCAAGTGGGATAATTTTGCTTTGCTTAAATTTAAAAACGGCACAAACGGCGAAGTTGATTACGAAGCGCTGCGCAATCCCGAAAATGCGGTATTGCCTGAAATCGGGTACGACCCCAAACAAACCGTAACCTTAGATACGCTTAAACGCATAGCGGAACTTCACGGCGGAAAGCTGCTGAGCGAATCGGGCGAAATATGCGACCGATTGGAATGGGAAAACAGCGACGGCGAAAAATTCAGTTGGCGCGGTACTACGGTACTTGCAGGGCACTGGTTAAATCCCTGTTACAAAAACTATTGCTGGGACTTTGACCGTCTTGCCAAAAAGGACAAAATATACGCCGACGTATGGTACGACAGTCACGCAAAGGACGAAGATAATTTTTATTACTACGACGACAAATTTAATGCAAAATACAGTAAGATAAAGTAAAACTATGAAAATACTTATTTGTTATTTTTCCGGGACGGGCAATACTCAAAAAATTGTTGATTGTTATGCTAATACGCTTGCCGCAAATTACGGCGACGAGGTTACTCTTTGCCGAATGGAAGATACCTTTAATTACGATTTAAACGGCTTTGACCTTATAGGTATAGGCTATCCTGTACATGCGTTTAACGCCCCGTCCATAGTTCTTAAATTCTGCAAACGCTTGCAGAAGCTTTTAACAAAAAAGCCGGCGTTTATCGTATGCACGTCGGGCGAACCATTAAAACTGAACGATATTGCGTCGTATAAACTTAGGCGCATATTAAAAAAGAAAAACATAATAGTAAACAACGAATACCGTTACTGTATGCCGTACAACATAATTTTCCGTCACGGAGACGATATGGCATACCGTATGCTAACTACGGCGCAGCTGCTTACCCCCATAGACGTAAAGGAAATAAAAGAAAACAAACCGTACAGACCCAAACGTGTATTTATGGGCGGATTTGTAGCCGCCGTAATGCGCTGCGAACACTGGGGCGGACGGCTAAACGGAAAACAGTACAAGGTAAACGAACGCTGCGTAAACTGTAAAAAATGTATTAATATCTGTCCTACACACAACATAAAGCTGGAAGACGGCAAAATGAAATTCGGCGGAGATTGCTTGATGTGTATGCGCTGCGCCCACCTATGCCCTACGGACGCAATTAAAATCGGCTGGTTTAATAAGTGGAAGGTAAACGGCGCGTACTCGTTTAAAAAACCGAAATCCCCCGACACTAAACGCTATAATAAAATGCTTACCAAATCCTATAAAAATTATTTTGAAGCTGCGGACAAACGCATAGCGGAATATTATCCGCAACAGCCCGAAGCCGACGGCGAATCTCCTTACGGCGAAACGGAAATAACAGCAAACGGCTCTGCGGAATAATAAACAAAGTTGCAACGCTTATATAAGCGCTGCAATTTTAATTTGTAATAAAAAAGTACAAGTAACACTGTTTAATGCCGTTACTTGTACTATATGTCATTTATTAAAGCATACTGTAATTACAATAATTTACTTAGAAAGTTGATATATTGCGTCAAGGAAAATCTCCGCCATAAGTTTAAGATTGTTTAAGTCTACGCACTCGTTAGGCATATGGATTGTCTGTTCCTCGTTGGGAAACAGCGGACCGAACGCAACGCAGTTGTTTAAGCAGCGGCTGTATGTTCCGCCGCCTATTGCAATAGGCTCCAAATTTGTATTCGTTGCTTCGTTATAAACTTTCATAAGGGTTGTTACCAAATGGCTTTCGGCGGGTACGTACAAAGGGTCGCTTACGTGCCAGGGATTTAAAGCAAACTGCTGCGGAGTGCATTTACGCAAAAGCTCCGTCATAAATTGACAGTCGTAGGAAACGGGGAATCGTATATCCACCGTGGCGGTAAGGGTTCCGTCGCAGGCGGTACGCAATACGCCCAAGTTGCAGGTTAAGTCGCCGCTTTGCTCGTCGTGCAAAATAATGCCCCACTTGCCGCCCGTAGTATCGCAAACTTTGTTTGCCAAAAACTGTATTGCCGAGCAATCGGGATAAATTTGCGCAAGCGCTTTGAGTACGGGGCGGGCTGCGTTTATTCCTTCCTGCGGGGTACTTGCGTGCGCCGCTTTGCCCGTTGCGGAAATTGAAGCAACTCCGTCTGTTATGTCAAGATCGACGTTACAAAACGTTTTATTAAATACCTGATTTGCAGGCAGCGTTGCAATGCACTTAGAGGGAACAACGTTTGCGCGGTCGCCCGCAGTTAACGTTAAGCCCTGCGGAAGTTTGCCCAAATTTATATCAAAGTGGTAAATGCCTTTTTCGCGGTTTATAACGGGAAAGTCACCGTCGGGCGAAAATGCAACGTCGGGGTGCGGCATTGTTTTAAAGTAGTGTTTAACGCAGCCCATATCCGTTTCTTCGTCGCAGCCGAAAATAAGACGAACGGTTTTTGTAGGTTGAAAACCCGCGTCTTTTAAGGCTTTTACTGCAAACAAGCAGGCAATCATCGGTCCTTTATCGTCCATTGTTCCGCGGCCGAAAAGTTTTCCGTCGTGGATTTCCGCACCGTAAGGATGATATTTCCATTCGGCGGCTACGGACGGAACAACGTCCAAGTGTCCCAATACGCCCACTATTTCTTTGCCTGTTCCCGTTAGGTCCGCGTGTCCCGCGTAACCGTCGTCGTTGTAAGTTTTCAGACCGAAGTTTTGAGCGGTATTAAGCACGTAATCCAAACAAGCGCGTACTTCGCTGCCGAACGGTGCGCCGTCGGCAGGCTCGCCTTTTTCCGTATTAAAACGAATAACCTGCTGCAATGTAGAAACAAGTTCGTCAAATTGTTGATTTAGCAGTTTTTTTGCGTCTTTCATTATAAACCTCAAATGATTTAAATTTTTATATGTAATAGTATACACAAAATTTATATATTGTGCTATTATATTTGTACAAAAAATTGACAAAAAGGATTACTTAATGGCAAACGTTAACAACGGACACCGACAAAGAGTTCGCGAACGCATGTTAAAAGAGGGGTTGGACGGGTTTCAGGATCACGAGATACTGGAACTGCTGCTGTACCAAAGTATTCCGCGAAAAGACACCAACAAGATTGCTCATAAATTACTGTTGGCATTTGGAAATCTGTCCAACGTAATAAACGCGTCGCCTAAAAATTTAATGGCGGTAGACGGCATATCGCAAGTTACGGCTTGCAACATAGCAATGCTTAAAGAAGTATGGCAAAGGTGCCGTCGGCAGGAAGCGGAAAAGCCCGAACTTAACACGCTTGCAACCATTGTGCAGTATGCGCGTAAGTTGATTGCGGAAAGCTACGTCGAGCGTCTTGTAGTAGTATACGTAGACAGAACTACGCACTTTATTTACCGAGACGAATACCTTGCGGACGATAAATATAACGTCCGTTTGGATATTAAAAAAGTTATTTCTACTGCAATACGTTTAGACGCAAGCGGAATATTATTGTTCCATTGCCATATCGGTAACGATTGCGAACCCAGTTTAAACGACGACGATTGCACGCAAAAACTGATTTACGCGTTAAGCGGACTGGAAATAGTTTTATTGGAACATATTATTTTTAATGCCGAGGGACAATATTACAGTTATTTCCGCGACGGCAAAATAGATAAATATATTGAAGAGTATAATCAAAAAATTAAAAGATAAGAGGTTTAATTATGGATCAGTTACGTACCAGATTTGCGCCTAGCCCTACGGGATATTTACACGTAGGCGGATTGCGCAGCGCGTTGTATTCGTACCTGTACGCAAAAAAAAATAACGGAAAGTTTATATTGCGTATAGAAGATACCGATCAGGGCAGATACGTAGAAGGCGCAGTGGAAATTATTTACAGGACGCTGCGCGATACGGGTATTTTATGGGATGAAGGTCCGGACGTAGGCGGAGATTACGGACCGTATATCCAAAGCGAACGCAAAAACGAATATTTGTATTATGCAAAAAAATTGGTGGAAAGCGGTCACGCCTACTACTGTTTTTGTACGGAAGAACGTCTTGCAAATCTTCCCGACGTAAACGGCGCGCGCAGATACGATAAGCATTGTCTGCATTTAAGCCGCGAGGAAGCCGAACGCAGAATCGCCGCGGGAGAAAAATACGTTATCCGTCAAAATATGCCCGCCGAAGGCAGCACAACTTACCGCGACGTTGTTTACGGCGATATAACTATCGAAAACAGCGAGCTGGAAGACCAGATTTTAATTAAGTCCGACGGCATGCCTACATATAACTTCGCAAACGTAATAGACGACCACTTAATGAATATCAACTGCGTTATGCGCGGTATAGAGTATCTTAGCAGTACGCCTAAATACAATTTGCTTTACGACGCGTTTGGATGGGAACGCCCTACTTATATTCACATGCCGCCCATTATGAAAGACGCACAGCATAAACTGTCCAAACGGAACGGAGACGCAAGCTACGAGGACTTAATAAAAAAAGGGTACTTAAAAGACGCAATAATTAACTACATTGCACTGCTTGGTTGGTCGCCCAAAGACGACAGCGAAAAGATGAGCTTTGAAGAACTTAAACAAAAGTTTGACGTTGCGGGTATCAATAAAAGCCCGTCTATATTCGACCCGATGAAGTTAGCGTGGCTTAACTCGCTGTATATTAAGGAAATGCCGCCCGAGGACTTTGCAGAATACGCCGCTCCGTGGTTGGATAACTGCTATCTTAAAAACTTTAACAAACAGCTTGTGTGCAAGCTGATTCAAAGCAGAATAGAAACCTTTGCGGAAATCGAGGACAAACTGCGCTTTTTAGCAGAGTTTGACAAGATCGACGCCGAACTGTACGTCAACCAAAAGCAAAAGGCGGACGCTGCGCTTGCAAAGGAAATTTTACCCTCGGTCATACAGAAACTTTCAAACGTAACCGAATGGACGAATCAAAGCTTATTTGACGCGCTGGTCGGCTTGTCTGCCGAGCTTAACTGTAAAAAAGGCGCCGTGCTTTGGGTTGCCCGCATAGCTCTTACCGGACTTGCCGTAACCCCGGGAGGAGCAAGCGAAATTGCCGAGCTTTTAGGCAAGCAAGAAACCTTGCGCAGGCTTGATTTGTCTAATAAAATGCTGAAAAGCTGACGATATAAGTTTTTTTAAGAATGCCGTTTAAAAAGGAAAATGGTTCAAACAGCCGTTTTAACAGAATTTTACACGATAAACGGATATCGGTTCATAAAATAACCGCAATATAAATAAGCAAACAAATTACGATACGCAAATAAAAATTGCTGCGCAGCTTATTTAATTGTTAAATTGCGCAAAACATAAAATAAATTTAACGGGCTTTACTCTTTGATGTGCACCCCAAAAGCGTTTAACTTTTTGGGGTGCATTTCATCTTCGGGAAAAGCTCTTTTTACAAAGCGTTAAAACAAAAAAATTTTATCTTGCTTATTTTATGTACGACGGAAAAAATGTAATTTGGTAACATTGAAAATATATACGTTTTAAATAAATGAATATAAAATATGCTTTGTTCAAAAATTGACAACTTTTAAATGCGGGAGTATAATAGGTGATATTTTTCACGGAGGTGGCTTGATGAACGAAGCTCCCAAAAAAATAAATATTAACAAAAAAGAAATATGGCGCGCGGTTAAATATTTGCTGTTTTCTACGTCGGCAGGCGTGATACAGATGGTTTCGGCGCTGCTGCTTAAATTAGTTATACTGGATTGGTGTATTCCCAAAGACGCAACTATTCATTTTATTGTAGAGCAGCCGTTGGAGACGTTTATTGCCGAAACCGCGGCTTTGGCATTGTCGGTATTGTGGAACGTTACTTTTAACCGTAAGTTTACGTTTAAGGCGGCTAACAACGTGCCGATTGCCATGCTTTTGGCGTTTGTATTTTATATTCCGTTTTACCCGTTCCAAACATGGTATATCGCTACTGTGGAAAAATCTCTTTCTAACATAGGCGATTGGGGTTTTATAATAGCGCAAGGTACGTGTATGATTATAAACTTTGTGTTGGAATTTATGTGGCAAACTTTTGTTGTTTTCCGCGGAGCAAAAGATACCAACGAAAGCGCAAAAAAACAGAAACAAAAGGAAGATTCTCAACAAGGCGCAAATACTGTGCAAGAAAGCGATACCGCCGTTGCCGATGATAACACCGCAGCGGAAATCGAATCGGCGAAAGAAGTAACTGCGGCGGACAATACCGCGGCAAAAGATAAACGGTAGTTTAATGTTTTGTTAATGTATTTAAATAAAAACTTAAAAAAACTGTCGGCAAAATGCGGGCTAAGCATCAATGCCGACAGTTTGTTTGTTAAGCGCAAGTAAATAATAATGTACAACTTAGGTTATTAAATGCGTTTATTTGTACGCTTTATTATTTACTATATTGAAAAGTGAATTTAAAAAATAAGATTTGTGTTTGCTTAGCATCAAATAATTGTTGAAACCGAAACACATGTTTGAGTTTATATTTAGATAAGCTGCCAGCAAGAATGTTATGACTCGGCAAACGAAAAAAAACTCTTTATAGTTTGCGGTGAAAGGTAACGCCGGCAATTAAACAAAAATAATTTAAGTCTTAATAAAACAGACAGAGACGAGAGTCCCTGTCTGTTTATTTGTAAAATGAAAACTACCGGTATGGCTGGTGATTATAAGCCGTATTTTTACAGTTTAAACTTTTATACTTAACAATGACGGGCTACGCAATTTCCAGCGCGAGTTCCATCATTTCGCGGAAGGAATTTTGTCTTTCTTCGGCGGACAGTGCTTCTCCCGTTAAAAGATGGTCGGATATGGTGCAAATGCACAATGCGTTTTTGCCTGCGCGCGCCGCGTTTAAATACAATGCCGCGCTTTCCATTTCTACAGCCAGCACGCCCATCTTTCCCCAAACGGCAGAGCCTGCTCCGTCGTCGTAAAAAGTATCGCTGGAAAGGATGTTGCCTACTTTAAAAGTCAAGTTCAATTTTTTTGCAGTATCAACCGCTTTTTCCAGCAGTTCGTAACTGGCAATGGGGGCGATTGTTCCGGGCATACCGAATTGGTGGGCATAGTTGCTGTTTGTGCAAGAGCCTTGACCGAATACAAGATTACGCACCTTTAAGTCAGGGTGTATGGCTCCCGCAGAACCGATACGGATAATATTTTTTACGCCGTAAAAATTGTACAGTTCGTAGCTGTAAATGCCTATTGACGGAATGCCCATTCCGCTTGCCATAACCGATACGCGTTTGCCTTTGTAGTATCCGGTGTAGCCTTGTACTCCGCGGACGTTATTTACAAGCACTGCGTCGGTAAGAAAATTTTCTGCAATATATTTAGCGCGGAGCGGATCTCCCGGCATAAGTACGGTATCGGCAAAGTCGCCTTGTTTTGCAGAAATATGAGGGGTGGGAATAGACATAAGTTAATCTCCTTAAATTTAATTTAACGTTAAGCGGTTTTTATGTACACGTTATTCGTTGCGTATATGCCGAAAGTAAAATTCTGCGCATAAGCGCGGCGCGTGTGTCCGTAAGATAAAGCTAACGTTGCTTAGACATTGTAACACAAAACGTCAAATCTTTCAATACGGAAATTGAAAATTTATTTAATAATACTCACTGCGGTTTTTATAGAATTTTTGTAAATATTTTTTACGTTTATGCGTTGTAAAGCAGTGTCCGATGTAAACAATGTAATTCTTTTAATGCAAAACGTGTAATGCAAATACATACTGCTGCCCAAAAAGCATAAAGCGGTTTAAATTTTTTTATTTCTGTTAAACGGGTAAATTTGTAATCAATGTGTAAGATAAATGAGGAAAACAGCATGTAAAATATCTCGGTTGTGTTGCGGAGTTGTTAATTACGTACAATCAAGCAATCAACTGTGTTTAACTGAGTTTTTCGGTTTTAATTACGCCGTATCACGTCTAAAAATGATTATTTTGAGCCAACGTTATCCGTGCACGATATATTTAAACACTTGACTTTGCAAAGCTGTTTTGATAGAATAGTATCGTATATTATTATGCGTATATTTTGATTGTAAAAGAAAGGCATAAGATAATTAAAAAATGCGCGTCCGGTATACGCGCTAAGGATAAAGGAGATATATTATGAAAAGAACTTACCAACCTAAAAAAAGACAAAGAAGCAAAGTGCACGGTTTTAGAGCCAGAATGAAGACGACGGGCGGTCGCAGAACTCTTGCAAGAAGAAGAAACAAGGGACGTCATTCTCTTTCGGCGTAAAAGGTAAAAAACCTTGAAGTCTATATACAGACTAAAAAAAAATTATCAATATAACTACGTGTACAAACACGCAAAAAGCGTAGCGGACAAAAACTTTGTAATGCTGTACTGTAAAAGTAACAGCAGACAGTCTCAGGCGGGGTTTTCGGTTAGCAAAAAGTTCGGCAACGCGGTACAGCGTAATAAAGTCCGCCGTCAGCTTAAAGCTGCAGTGTCTAATTTTATGCAGAGTGTAACGCCCTACTATAACATAGTATTTATACCGCGCAGAAGCGACGGGTACGTATACGCCGATATATTAGACAGTGTAACAAAGCTGCTTAAAAGGTCGGGGTTGATACAATGAAGTACGTTGCAATTATGCTGCTTAAAATTTACAAAGCCACTATTTCTAAGTGGAAAGGCGGTAAAAGGTGTATTTATACTCCCAGCTGTTCCGTTTATTCTATGGAAGCTTACGAAAAATTCGGCTTTTTTAAAGGCAGTTGGCTTACGGTAAAGAGGCTTTGCCGATGTGCGCCATGGGGAAAGGGCGGATTCGACCCTGCTCCCGACAACCTGAAAGGGCAAATGAAGTGGCACGTATAAGTTGATAGCAGAAAGGGGAAATAATGAAAAGAAAAATTAACGCTATACTTACAACTGCGCTTATTGCCGTAGTATTGCTGGTAACGCTTGTAAGCTGCAGTCCGTCCCAGGCAGTAGATTTCTTCGAGTATTCTACAAACAATCTGGGACCCGTGGGTAATCTTGTACGTTTGATGCACCAATGGATAGGCAGTTACGGCTGGACGGTTGTTGTTTTTACGTTGTTTTTAAAGATAATAATGTTACCCATTGACTTTTGGCAACGTTTTTCGTCGCGTAAAAGTACTCTTAAAATGCAACGCATACAACCGATACTGGAAGGCATAGACAAACGTTACGGCGCAAATACGCAACGCGCTAACGAAGAGAAGCAAAAACTTTACAAAAAACAAGGATATTCAATGTTGGGTACCTGTTTGCCTATGATATTGTCTATGGTAATATTCTTCGTTATGTTTGCGGGACTTCGCAATTATTCGACGTACAGCACTATTACTACGTTCCATTTATTGTCTAACGAATACTACGACACGTTGCAAACGGAATTTGAAAGTATGGGCGGAGACGTATATGCTACTTACAAAGCGGAATACGACGCTAAATATCAAGCACGAATCAACGATGATAGCCGCGTCAACAAAACGGACGAAGATGCGGACTTGTATGCAAAAATAAATGCCGTAAAGGCGGTAAACGGCGCGTATAACTCGGCGGGACTGACAGCTCAGGAAACGGCTATTAAACGCGTGCAGGAACGTTACTTAAACGAAAAGGAAAGTTGGCTTTGGATTAAAAACGTATGGCAACCCGATACTTGGGCTCCCGTTATGCCGGATTACGACAAAGGCAGCAATAATTTTTCCAGCATTATAAGCATGGAAAATTATCCCGACGACGACAAGGGACGTACGGTGTATAACACGATACGTAACGCTATATTGGAAGTGGACGGTTACGGTAATAACGGAAGTTGGAACGGACTTATGATATTGCCTGTCTTGTCCGTTGCACTGAGCTTTTTGTCTATGTGGATATCGCAGCGTATGGAAAAGCGCAACCGCAAAGGCGAACAGCAGCCGCTTAACCAACAGCAGCAAATGACAAACAGAATGATGATGATAATGATGCCTGCAATGATGGCTGTGTTCGGCTTTATGTATACCGGCGCGTTTGCTATCTACATGGTGTTTAACTACACGCTTAGCATTATTTCCACTATCGCATTACGTTTGCCTGTAGAAAAAATTGTAGAAAAGAGCATTGCCAAAAAAGACGAAAAGGAAAATAAGTCTAAGGCAAGCTATATGAGGTAGTACATGAATATAAAAGACGAAACGGCGGTTTTGAACGGTAACGTCGCGGAAATTAAGGAGTTTTTGCAAAACGTCCTTGCCAAAATGGATTTAATAAATTGCAGCGTAGAAGTAAGCGAAAACGGCGAAAATTTACTGATGAATATTACGGGCGACGATGCGGCGCACGCAATAGGATATCGCGGAGAAACTTTGGACGCATTGCAATATTTGTGCAATTTGATGCTTAATTCGGCAAAAAGCGGCTTTAAGCGCGTTACTTTAGACGCCGAAGGATACCGCACAAAGAGGGAAAAGATTTTGCAACGTTTGGCGGGTAACATCGAGCAAAAAGTTAAACGCTCGGGCAGAGCGGTAAGTTTGGAACCGATGAATCCGTACGAAAGACGCATTATTCACACCTCTTTGCAAGCAAGTAAGTATGTTACGACGCAAAGCGAAGGACAGGGAAACGGACGCCACGTAGTTATTACGCCGATCGGTCAAAGCGATATTTTAAACGCGCCTAACGGACCGCGCAAAACGCTTAACTTTGTGTATCGCAGCGAAAAGAAAAGACGCAGATAATAAAAGTAAAAAAATTAATAATTAAAACGGAAAATCCGTTTAAAACAAAAGAGCGAAGAATTTGTTTTCTTCGCTCTTTTATATTTTTTATATAAATGCTAATTTACTTACTCAGCTTTTTTAAAAATTCTTCGCTTTCTTCTCTTGATTTAAAAATTATGATTTGTTTTCCGTCCTGATATTGTTTAAGCAAGTCCATAGTTATAGGTAAGGATTTCGTTTTGTAATCGTATATCCATTGTTTAAAATCGTCGTCGAAATCGGTTTCCAGCCAGGGTAAATCAACGCGTTGCTTTCCAATTCGAGATTTTGCTCCTTCTAAACACAGTTCCGTCGAAATATCAAAAAGAAAAACGCTGTCGCACTTTTTTAGACGCATTTCCAGCGTTCTTTGATAATTGCCGTCAATAATCCAGCTGTCTTCTTTTAGTATATTATTGAGTTTTGCGTCAAACTCTTTTTGCGTTATTGTTGTTTTGTCGGGTTTGTGCCATATCATATCCAAATAATAAAGCGGTAAATTTAATAAAGCAGACAGTTTCCGTGCAAAGGTGCTTTTGCCGCTGCCCGAACAGCCTATAACTATAATTTTATTCATACCGTTACCCCATTTTGGCAAATAAATTTTTTGACATTTATATACTGCTTAAATTAAAAGCTTAACGTCAATACGAGAAAAATATTTAGCGTAGTTGTTTTAATAAGTGGTTGATACAGCCGGTTTAACAGAATTTTCGCTTGTAAATGAACCGTATAGTGTTTAACCGAGGTTATTCGATAAAAAATAATAATTGCTATTGCAAATACTGCATTTACAAGATTTATTTAAAAAGGCGCGAAAGTACAAGCTGTTCGACGTTTTATTGTTGGAAAAACAAACTAATAATTGTTTATTTCAATTATTTTTTCCAGTTCGACAATAATCGTATTTAGTTTCTCCGCCAAAATATCCGCAGGGCATAACAAACTGTTAAACAGGTTGTAAATGTTTTCCGCAAAATTGTTCGGTAAAAGTTTGCAGTCGCGTTCGCAAAGCTGAACAAGCCGTTTTTCGCCCGGATGAGTTAAATTGTTTAAAGCAAAAATAATATCGAAATACGACGCCATAAATTCCGCAGTACGATGGTTGACGCTGTTTATATCTCCTCGTTTTGCCGCTTTTAGTATTTGTCCCTCAAAAGCAGGCATGCCGTAGCGCAGCAATTTCATATTGCGGTCGATTATGTTGTGTTTTAGTTGTTGGGGATAGGCGCAGTCGTATCTTTTTTGAAGCGCGGTTAACCTGCCGTTTTTGTCATAAATAATTTTGCAGGTTTTAAGATTGTGCCACATGCAGGTTGTATATCCGTTGCGGGCGGAAAAGTTTTTTACAACGCTTTCGATATCTTTTTCAAATCCGTCAAGATTGCGGTAAAGAATGTCGATGTCTATGCCGTTTTTTAAAACGCAATTATCTTCATATTCCCAAAAGCTGTTGCCTATTTCCATTTTGCCGCAAAACTCGGTAAGTAAATTTTTGCGGTCTTTTTCCTTGATGGGACGGGTAACGTATAAGTACACATCGTAATCCGATTTTTCGTCGTAGGTAATACCCGCGCGTGAGCCGCCCAGCGCTATCGCCTCCGTCTCGTTAAAAGATGATAATTTCTCAAATAATTTTTGAATCATAAATTTTTCCTTTAAATAAATTGTGCGTTTTATAAAGCGCTTAGTTTGATTGCAAAGCCGTTTGCAATGCGCGGCGCTAATAAGTGACGAAGAATATAAAAAGTTATAAAATGCGGACAACCGAAATTTACAAAAAATTGTCTGTTACAAAGGCTGCTTGCGCGGTTTGTTCTGTCCGCGGGGGTATTTTATCGGGGTTTGTTTAACTTTGCGGAACGCTATTAAACAACGCTTGCTGCCGTCGGGCAATGTAAAATTATATGTTTTTTCAAGTTTAAGTCCTAATATTTTGCATGCATTAACCGCCGTTTCCGTTTCGCTCTCGTCTGTTTTATATGCAAGCACAATACCGCCTATTTTAACAATTTGCGCAACGTATTCCAACAATATGGGCAGCGCCGCAACCGCCCGCGCTGTTGCAACGTCAAAATGTTCGCGGTGGGCGGCGGCAAAATCTTCTGCGCGCGCATGGTAGAAATCCGCCGATATTTGTAATTTACCGCATAAGGTTTTGGTAAAGTTTATGCGTTTTTCCAAACTGTCTACAAGGGTGATGTCAATGTCCGGACGCGCAATTTTTAACGGAACCGACGGAAAACCCGCTCCGCTGCCGACATCGCATAACGTCGCGTTTTTTGATATTGCCGCACTGCCGAGCATACTGTCGGCAAAATGTTTAATATATACTTGTTCGACATCCGTTATTGCGGTAAGGTTGTATTTTTCGTTTTCTTGCAGCAAAAAATCGCAGTAAATTTTTAACTGCGTCTGCATGTGTTCCGTAAGATCTATATTTGCATTTTGTTGTAGATAGTTTTTAATCATAACGGTTTTTTACAATACGCTAATGACTTGCGTACATAATTTGTCTAAGTTATTTATCAGGGTAATTCTTTTATTTTATGTTGTCAACGCAATAAAACAATTTGTTTTTGTACAAGTAAACGTTTTAAACCAAGTAACTTGTGCAATTTATTTTAATCCGCGCTGAGCAAGATAAACAATAAGAATTTGTACGTCTGCGGGAGAAACACCCGAAATCCGTCCCGCCTGTCCTAAGTTTTGAGGACGGATTTTATTGAGTTTTTGCCGAGCTTCGATACGCAGTCCCTCTATGGACGTATAGTCTATGTCGTCGGGCAAAGGTTTGCTTTCCAGTTTGTCCGCTTGCGCAATGGCCTCTTTTTCCTTTTGAATATACCCTCTGTACTTACACTCCACTTCTATTTCGTACAACGCTTCGTCGCTTATGTCGGTAAAAAATCCCAATGATTGCAAATCCTTTGCGTTGATGTTTGGACGGCGCAGCATTTCGTCCACGGTCAATCCTGCTTTGGTAACTACCTCTCCGTTTTGCGTAAATAAATCTCCGTAAATTTTGGGAGAAACTACTTTTTTTAAGTCCTTTTCCGCTTTTTCTATTTCCGCTTTCTTTTCCGTGTAGCGTGCGTACCGTTCGTCCGTTACCAAACCGATTTGCCGTCCTATTTCCGTCAAGCGTAAATCTGCGTTATCCTGACGTAACACAAGCCGATACTCTGCGCGGCTGGTCATCATACGATACGGCTCATTCGTTTCCTTAGTCGTTATATCGTCGATAAGCACTCCGATATAGCTGTTATCTCGACGCAAAATAAACGGTTCTTTTCCGCGGACAAACCTTTCGGCATTGATTCCCGCAACAATTCCCTGTCCGCCTGCTTCCTCGTATCCGCTGGTGCCGTTTATTTGTCCGGCAAAAAACATTCCGGGTATCTTTTTTGACATTAATGCGGCTGTAAGCTCGGTTGCGTCAATGCAGTCGTATTCTATCGCATACGCGTCGCGCATAATCTCAACGTTTTCCAGCCCTTCTATGCTGTGATAAATTTGTTCCTGGATGGCGGCAGGCATACTGGACGAAGCGCCCTGTACATAAAACTCGCACGTGTCCTCCGCTTCGGGTTCCAAAAATATTTGATGGCGTTCTTTATCGGCAAATCGTACGATTTTGTCCTCTATACTTGGGCAGTATCTGGGGCCGACTCCGTTTATCGAGCCGTTGTATATCGGTGCAAAATGCTTGTTTTCTAGAATGATTTCTTTTGTTTTTTGTGTAGAATACGTAAGATAGCAGCTGCGCTTTGTAGCCGGTATGCTGTCTGTAAGGTAGGAAAAAGGCAAAACGTCTTCTTCGCCGTGCTGTTCGACGGTTTTGCTTAGGTCTATCGACTTCATTCTTACACGCGCTGGTGTCCCCGTTTTAAAACGGCGTACCGTAAACCCGAGGTCTTTTAGACTTTGAGATAAATATTGCGCGTTTGCAAAACCGTTAGGTCCGCTGTCTTTAACGCATTGCCCGACGATTGTTTTAGAGGAAAGATACACTCCGCAGCACAATACAACCGCTTTGCATACGTATTGCAAATCTACGGCGGTTGTAACGGTAAATTCCCCCTTGGGAGTAACGTCGATTTTTACCGCCTCGCCTTGACGCAGGTATAAATTGGGAGTATTTTCTATTGTCTGCTTCATGCAGACGTGGTATACGTTTTTGTCTACCTGCGCGCGGGGAGAATATACCGCGGGGCCTTTGCCGCGATTTAGCATACGCATTTGCAGTAAACTTTTGTCGGCGTTTATTGCCATTTCTCCGCCCAAGGCGTCGATTTCTTTTACGATTTGCCCTTTTGCCGTGCCCCCTATACTGGGGTTGCACGCAAGAAATGCAACCGTATCTAAATTTGTGGCAAGCAGTAATGTGGAACAGCCTAGTCTGGCGGCGGCCAGAGCCGCTTCGCAACCGGCATGCCCTGCTCCTATTACTATTATGTCAAAGTTTTTCAATGGCGTTGTTTCCTTTATATCAATGTAAAGTTGTGTGTTGGTTTAAATTAATTGTTTTGCGCAAGTTAGACGTTTAAACGGGCAAATTTGTACAAAATTACTTGCCCAAACAAAATTTGCTGTAAATACGGTCGATAATATCTTCCCTGGCGGCGGATCCTGTAATTTCGCCCAAAGTTTCCCATGCTTGTCTAAGAGAACTGGTAACGATATCCAATGTTGCCGACTTACAGGACTGTGCCGCTTCCGCCAATTGCCGTTTTGCTGTTTTTAAACAGGACAGATGTCGTTCGTTTGTAATAAGCAAATCGCTGTTTTCTATTTCGCCTGCACTAAACATTTCGTATAAAGCGGACTTAATTATTTCTACGTCGCCGCTTTTGGCGGAAACGATAATACTGTCTGTGCAGCAAGGACTGCTGTCGTACAAATCGCATTTATTGTAAATCCTTATTTGAGGGCGGATTGTCGGGTACACCGATCTGTCGGTCGGGTCGTCCGTTACGTGCAAGACAACGTCGGCTGTGTCGGCGGCTTTTTGTGCACGTTTTACCCCCTCTTGTTCTATAACGTCATTTGTATCCCTGATGCCCGCGGTGTCTACAAAGTTAAATTTTATATCGCGATAATTAACCGATTCTGTTAAGGTATCGCGCGTTGTGCCTTGTATGGAAGAAACTATTGCGCGGTCGGCACCTAGCAATGCGTTAAGCAAACTGGATTTTCCTACGTTCGGCTTTCCGACGATTGCAACGTCTATTCCGTATTTTGCTACTTTGCCGAGAGCGGCGGTAGAAATCAGGACGGAAAGTTTATCGGCCAGATTTATAAGACGATTACCGACCGTTTCTACCGTGGGCAGTTCTAAATCTTCTTCGGGATAGTCGAGAGCCGCCTCGCAGGAGGAGATTAAATCAAGCAAGACGTTCTGCATTTCAACTACTTTTTTTCCAAGTTTATTTTCCAGCAAATTTGCGCCCGCTTTTGCCGCAGATGCCGTTTCGGCGTCGATCATTTCTATTATGCCTTCGGCGTTAGTCAAGTTTTGTTTTCCGTTAATAAATGCGCGTTTGCTGAATTCTCCGTTTTGTGCGGGGACTGCACCGTTAGCAATGCATTGTTCTATAACCGCTTGACAAACGGCGCTGCCACCGTGGCAGTGAAATTCCACCGTGTTTTCGCCCGTGTACGAATGAGGCGCGGCAAAGAAAACGCACATTGCATGTTCGTCAAATCGAGGCGTTTTTAGCGTGCCGACTTTTAGATAATTAGGCTTGTCGGGAAACGGCGAAAAAAACTTTTTTGCAATGTCTATCGCTTTGTCGCCGCTCATGCGTACTACGGCGATTGCCGAACGTCCGCGCGCGGTAGATAATGCTACGATGGTTGTATTCATATATTCTCCGTTGTTTGTAGATTGCGTTATATTTACAGTTTATTTGTTAGCGTGTTATATACTGAGTTTTGCTTTTCACCGTTTATATAGATTAGACGAAATAGCCTTTTATACGGTTTTTTTTAATAGAATAAACAGGGCTTAATCTGTTACAAAGTCAAAATCGAATTTTGCACAATTCGGTTTGGGATGTTTTATAACCATTCCGTTTGCAGATGTTTTTGCGGCAGATATTTTGAAAACCTTATTTTAAACCGATAAAATTATATACAATTCAAAGCGGTTGTCTAACAATATAATTGTAACACTTTATTAAAAAAACGACAACTTGTTATTACACGTCCGATTATATTTCTTTAAGCTGGCGCCGTCGCTATTTTTATTGTAAGTTTATTGTTACTAAGGCGCTGTCTTTTTTGTAATATGATTTATGTGTGAGTAATTAGTTTAAAAGTGCAACATTGCTGCTTTAAACGGCGTTAGTGCGCCTATTACAATCATAATATTGATTCTGTATCGGTATAAAATATTGGTTGATTAATGCTAAATTTGTGTTGTTTTCACGTGAAACTTTATTTATTTTTTATAAAATAAAATTTCTTGTTGATAAAGTTGCTATTTTATGTTATTATATAAATGTATGTATGCTTTTTAGGAGAAAATATGGGAAAGATTTTTACGTTTTCAAACCAAAAAGGCGGAGTCGGCAAAACGACCACCGCAATTAACTTGGCGGCTTTTGTTGCAAAACAGGGCAAAAAAACTTTACTTGTCGATTTTGATCCGCAGGGAAATACTACAAGCGGATTCGGCGTAGAAAAAAATCAACTTGAATTTAACGTATATAATTTGTTGATGGGCGAGTGCAACGAAAAGCAGGCAATCCGCTCTACAATGATTGAAAATCTGTTCCTTATTCCCAGTAATATAGACCTTGCGGCGGCGGAAGTCGATTTGGTATCGGTGCCTTTTAGAGAAAGCGTTTTAAAACGCGCATTGTCGTCGATTAAGGAAGAATACGATTATATTTTTATAGACTGTCCGCCCAGTTTAGGGTTGATTACTCTTAATGCGCTGGTGTCTGCGGACGCGGTTATTATTCCTATTCAAAGTGAATTTTTTGCACTGGAAGGATTGAGTCAATTAATGAATACGATAAAAATCGTTAAACAGCGCTTGAATCCTACTTTGTATATAAACGGCGTTATTTTGACCATGTACGATACGCGCACTACTATGTCGAAGCAGGTGACCGAGGAGCTTTACAAATATTTCGGTGATAAAATATATACGGTTCCCGTTCCCCGTAACGTAAAATTGGTAGAATCGCCCAGCTTTGGCGTACCCATTATGCTGCATGCTCCGCATTCTAACGGCGCGTTGGCATATTCCGCGCTTGCAAAACAATTTTTAACCAGAGAAGAAGGAGAAAAATAATGGCTAACAAAGGATTAGGAAGGGGCTTTGCGTCTCTTATGGGAATGAACGACATTGACGACTTGACTGCGCCTGCGATGAAAAGCGTTGACGAAGATCAAAAAACTATCGTTAACAGCGACGATAACGTTATTAAAATTTCGTTGCTTGACATTGATCCCAACTATGAACAGCCTCGTAAAAACTTTGACGAATCCGCATTGAACGAGCTTGCCGAAAGCATAAAGATGCACGGAGTTATACAGCCTATTGTTGTTACACCGATTGGAAAGCGATTTATGATTATTGCCGGCGAACGCCGCTTCCGCGCAAGTAAGATTGCGGGAAAGGCTGATATTCCGGCTATTATACGCAATTATACCCCGCAGCAAATTAAGGAAATCAGCCTGATAGAAAATTTACAGAGGGAAGATTTATCTCCTATCGAGGCGGCGCGTGCAATTCGTACTTTGATGACGGAATTTAATATGACTCAGGAGGTTGCCGCCGACCGAATCGGCAAAAGCCGTTCGGCAGTTGCTAATACTTTGCGCTTGCTTACTTTGAGCGACGACGTTATCGGTTTGATTGAACAAGGAAGGCTTTCTGCCGGTCACGCGCGTACATTGGTTGTTGTTCCGCGCGAACGTCAGTATAAGCTTGCTATTAAGGGCTGCGATAATCAAATGACGGTTCGTGAAATGGAAAAAATGGTTCGCGAATTTCTTAATCCAAAACCGCAAAAGGATAAGGCTGCGGTTGAGCAAAGTAAAGAGCTTGTTAGTTTAGTCGGTAATATGCAACGTGCGTTTGCTACGAAGGTTAGTGCGCTGGGCAACGGAAATAAAGGACGTATTTATATCGATTACTATACTGCGGACGATTTGGATAGAATTTCCGCTATGGTGGAAAACTGGATGAGCGATCAATTCCGTAAGGATGAAGAGTAGTTTTATTAATTAATTTTTTAATCATTAAGCAATTTTTATAAATTGCTTTTTTTTTTTTTATTAGGAAAGATTGTTTTTTTATTTGAAGTAAGCGTCTTTTTTTTGGGTAAATTAAATTCAAGACGTAGCTTTAATTATTTAATTTTTGAGGATGTTTTTGTTATAAAATCTGGTTGAAACAAGCCCTCATACAGAATTAATTTTATTTCTGTCGAAAATTTTCGACTATTTTAAGCGGC
Organism: uncultured Christensenellaceae bacterium; assembly: GCA_910587795.1. GTDB lineage: Bacteria > Bacillota > Clostridia > Christensenellales > CAG-314 > Fimimonas. The sequence continues at coordinate 131,699 of CAJUNH010000002.1, read as the reverse complement.
ATTCTGAGCTGAATAATGAAATAAAAAATTAAAGGGTTCATTTATTGAAGTATTAGCAAAATAGGTTCATTAATAATTGCCAAATTGCAGCAATAAATTTTTTATAGGTATTGTGCTTTATCAAAAAAATACGTCTGTAATTTTATTTGCAGCTCGGCTAAAAAGTGAGCTAGTAGGCAGTGGGGCTTAATTGTGATAAGTTTTTTTTTGCTTTTTTCTTGTCAAAAATCAATAAATGATCATTTATATTTTATTACAAAGTACACTTTTATGCGTTTTTTTCTTGCGCCTTGATATAATTAACATTAAATATTATGGAATTTTTTCCCGAAATAGTAACCTTTTAGTTAATAAAGTGGAAAAAAGTTTTTTAAGTGACGACAGGGTTTGTCTTTTAGTCTATGCATTTTTAAAAATTATATTTTTAAATGTTTTGTATAGTGCAAAACGTGTTTTGCTTAAAGTTAATGATATATTTAGGTGTAATTGTCAATTATGGCATAAATAGTGTTTAATACCGCTACGGGGACTGTTTGCGAAGCATGCTTTCTGCCGCTTGGATGCGTTGAGCATAATTCTGTTTCACGTGAAACCAATTGAGTGTGTTGCACCGAAAATGATACTGCGGCGTGTATGTATTTAATATTAAATGTTCCACGTGAAACAAATTGCTTATTAAATAACTGATTCTACCAAAAAATGTGCAGTTTTTCAATAGAAAAAGCTAAAAAAATGACTAAAAAGCATATGCAAGGTGGATAAGTGAAATAAAAAGTGGATAAAATGTGGGGAAAATATGGAAAAACAGCGATTTCGGCAGTAAAATCATTAATAAAGCAAAAAAAATTGCAATAAAAACAAAACGCTGCTTTGCAATTAAAAATAAAATTTTATGGACGAACTACTCGCGCCAAAAAAAAGAAACGCGAGCATCTGCGTTTCTTTGTAATCAAATGTTTTATATAATGGGGGACAATGTGCTTAGATCTACGCCCACAAGCTGACCGATATAACCGCCTAAAAGATTTAAATTATGCAAAATTTGATATACGCTGGAATTGGAAACCAAATTTTGCAATTCGGGCTGCGCGCCGGGAACCCATTTTACAATTACTATTTCGACTGCGCTGATAATCAAGAAGATAAATATCAGCGAGATACCAAACGACCAAATTGCACCGAACACACGGTCTAACGTATGCAATACGGGTAGTTGCGCCAGCTTATCTAACAGCTTTTTTACGCCGAAAAATGCAAATTTGATTAAAAGCAGTAATATTAACCAAATAACAAAGCCTACGATAAACCTTGCGCAAATATCTCCAAAAAGAGCTCCCAAAGTAGATAATTGCATACTTTCCATCGATAACCACATTCGCGGAGCCAGTCCCGAAAGAATTTTTAATACTCCGCCGGACATTACGGAGGCTAATTCTTCGGCTCCGGAGACAGACGTAGTAAATGCCTCGTCTTTAAACCAACCTGCCGCGGCGTTAGCAAACCCGTTTAAAGTTCCCGCTTTGTGCAGCGCAGGAACTATCAATAGCGTCAATGCCGCCGCACCGACGAAGCCTATCAATCCGCAAAAGCCTTTTGTAAATTGTTTAGCAAAACCTTTTATTAAACCTATTATCAGCGATAAAAGCAATATAGCGCTTAAACCTATATCTATATAAATTGCCATTCATACCTCCTAAAAATGAACAGCGTTCACGTTTGTCTTACAAAATCAGCCTCAATTAAAGAAATTCAGTTGTAATATATGTAATTACGCTAAATATATTGTCTGTCAAAAACAATATATTAATTCGATTGTCCGCACTCTCTTATATCCGACTTGCAGAGCAATAGACGAAATTGGCGTCCCAAATGTATACATATATCTTTTTAATCTTATCACAAAAAGCGTCAAAAATAAAGTGTTTTAAAAGCTTATGCAAAAAAAGACAATTTTGCTATAAACTGCACTAAAAGCACGGATTTGCGGAAACGCATCTACCGTCGCTTTTTAATTGCCGCCGCATAAGAAAATGTCGGTATTTAATTGTAGACAAAATAACATCGTTTAATACAAATTATTGCAAAATGCGACATCTAAAAATTATATGCAAAGGTAACACTCTACAAAAAGACAAAAGGAGATACAAAAATGTTAGAAGTAAATATCCGTAACCCGCACGACAAGCAGCTGTTTGCCGATGCATTCCGTCAAAAAACAAACGCAAACAACGTTTATATGTGTATAGGCACCGACAAAGTGTTCAGCGACAGTCTCGGTCCGCGTGTAGGCACACTGCTTAATCTGCAAATGAGTTCGCCGTTGTTTGTATACGGACTGTGCGATCAAAATATAACTGCGGAAAATCTGTGCGAAAGCTACGATTTTATCCGTACAATGCATCCCGACAGTAAAATCGTAGTCGTAGACGCAGGAGTAGGCGAAGAAATGCAGCTTGGCAAAGTACAGCTGTGCGACGGAGGCATACTTCCGGGTGCGGCAACAAACAAAAATCTGCCGCAAATAGGCGACGTTGGCATTGTAGGTATTGTAGCCGAGCGCGGAATGGCAGATTTTTATACGTTAAACTCATCTAAGGATAAGCTTGTGGGCGAGGTTGCGCAGTTTATCGCCGACGCCATACTGTACGCGGAAAAAGCAAATTCGGCAGCAGTGTAAAGTTTTAAAAATATTTTTATTTTTTAAGCAATCTTCAAGCGAACGCAATTATAATACCCTCACACCAGTTACAAAAGCTATAAACGATAAATATCGCAAATAAAGCCGTCAAAATTACAAATACTACCACTATGCACAAAATTGACAGCGCATATAACTTGTGATACAATGTACAATAACATAGTTTGCGTCGGTAACGGTATAAAATGATTATAGCGCAAATAAAAATACGGTAATAAATTGATAAAGCATAACGGACGGAAAGGTTTGTTAAGCAAAGGAGAATAGATTTGAACAGTCAAAAACGCAAAAGTATAATATACTCCGTGTTGGCGGTGCTGTGTTTAATAGCGTTGTTTTTTATTTTGTGGACAACGTTGGGCAATCGCACCGTGCAAATAAGCGAGCCTTATTTTAAGGAGCATATTAACGAATATACTAAAATTAAACTTAATATTTACAGCGTAATCTGTCAGGACGCGCAAGGACGTACTTATACGTTTGTGGTAGTAGACCGCAATCAGTTTGACGCGTTTGTGCAAGAGGCTATAAAAGAAAATCTTGCCAACCCCGAACTTATTGCGCATAAGGAAACAAACTATATTGTAGCCGACCCTAACGCCACAAGCTGGACGGATTACATCGTACCCGTTTTATGGATAGGTTTGATAATCTTAATGGCGGTGGTAATGTTCCGTCAAATAGCTAAGCAAAACAACCAAAACATCGATTTCGGCCGTTCACGCGCTAAGGCGGTGCAAAATATCAAAGTGCGATTTACCGACGTTGCCGGCGCGGAAGAGGAAAAAGAGGAACTTGCCGAGATTATCGACTTCCTTAAAGACCCCAAAAAATTCAGCGATATGGGCGCGCGCGTACCTAAGGGTGTGTTGCTTGTAGGTCCTCCGGGAACAGGTAAAACGTTGTTTGCAAAAGCGGTTGCAGGCGAAGCGGGAGTCCCGTTCTTTTCTATGAGCGGATCGGACTTTGTAGAAATGTTTGTCGGCGTGGGCGCAAGCCGTGTGCGCGACTTGTTTGACCAAGCCAAAAAGAATATGCCCTGCATTATCTTTATAGACGAAATAGACGCCGTCGGCCGTCAGCGCGGAGCAGGACTCGGCGGCGGTCACGACGAACGCGAACAAACTCTAAACCAACTGCTTGTGGAAATGGACGGTTTTGAAACAAGCACCAGTATTATAGTAATGGCGGCAACCAACCGCGCGGATATTTTGGACCCTGCATTGCTCCGTCCCGGACGTTTTGACAGACAGGTTTACGTCAACCGTCCCGACGTACGCGGCAGAGAGGCGATTTTAAAAGTTCACGCACGTCAAAAGCCGATAGGGCCAGACGTGAACTTCCGCACCGTTGCGCGTATAACAGCGGGCTTTACGGGCGCAGATTTAGAAAACCTGCTTAACGAGGCGGCGATACTTGCCGTACGCGAAGGGCGCAGAGTTATAACTATGGCGGACGTAAACGAAGGTATCAACAAGGTTATTATGGGACCGCAAAAGAAGTCTCGCTTAGTAACCGAGCCGGATAAGCGCATTACTGCCTATCACGAATCGGGACATGCAATACTTGCTTGCAGTCTTAAATATTGCAATCCCGTGCACGAAGTTACCATTATTCCCAGAGGAATGGCGGCAGGTTACACAATGACCCGTCCGGAAAACGACAACAACCACGTTACAAAGCAGCAGCTGCTAGACGATATTACAATGACGTTGGGCGGACGCGTTGCCGAAGAATTGATAATCAAAAACGTTTCCAGCGGCGCAAGCGGAGATATCAAGTCGCTGACGCAAACGGCTCATCAAATGGTTACGGAATGGGGTATGAGCGACAGAATAGGACCGTTGTTTTACGGCAGCGACGGCGAAATATTCGTAGGGCGCAGTTATCAGCAGGAAAAAGGTTACAGCGACGAGCTTGCCAACGTAATCGACGAGGAAGTGCGCGCTATCGTAGAGAGCTGCCATAAACGCGCTACCGAAATATTAACGGAAAAAATCGATGTTTTGCATAATATGGCGCGCATTCTGTTTGAAAAGGAAACTATCCATACGGACGAAGTAAATATGCTTATGGCGGGAAAGTCGGTGGACGAGGTTATCGCGTATATGGATAAAGCGGAAGCCAAAGCGGACGAGTACAAACTGCCCGAGGAATCGCACAAAACATTTGACGAACTGGAAGCGGAAGCAAACGCCGAGGAAAAACACGAAGTTAATGCCGAGGGCGAAAATAAAGCGGAAAAAGCCGACGGAAAGAAAAAAGCGTCTAAGTCTAAAACGGACAGTGCGGAAAAAACGTCAAAAACAGATAAAAAAGACGATTAGTCGAAAAATTACAACGGGACGTCCCTAAGTATTTATAAGGACGTCCTTAGCCATATCGAGCTAATAAAGGCATATAAAATAAAGGTTGGCACTAACGTAAAAGTGTGTTACAATATATAAACAATAAGAAATCTGCAATTTACAGAGTTATGTGTAATTTTGCTTAACGGAGTATTTATGAAAAAGAAAATCGCTCTCCTTTTGGGAGTATTAGTTTTAATGACGGCTGTTTTTGCCGCATGTTCCACAACGCCGACAACTCGAGCCAAACGCTGGGTCGAAAATCAAAAATATACTTTTAATATTACTTTGGCGGACTTGGGCAGAGATAACGCGTTTAATTCGTATAATTACAGCGACGCGGTTTACTACAAGGACACTGCCGTAACGTTGCAGGAAGCAAATATTTTCGCTTCAACCGACGAAGTGCGTCCCGTTGCCGCGGCAGGTACATATACTATGAGTTTGACGTTGATTAACACTACAACATACAAACTTATAACGGATCAGGTTTTGTACAGTCAGTACGAAACGGAAACTTTGCAACAGATTGACTGTCTTGCGCTTTTCAAAGATTATGTCGTCGCCCCTACTGATGAGGAAAATCCGTTCAGTGAAAACGAAGGACGTACTACATTGCGCAGTACAAACCATACCGAAGTGGAGTTTTCCGAAAAGGAATCGCAGTATCCGCTAAATTCTCTCAATCAAACGGACGGATATTATCTGGGTAAAACACATCAAAACGTATTTAAGCACGATTACAAAACCGTTTACGACTTTGAAAATCAAACGGCAACCGTAACGGTAGATAACGGCGAAGCCGAGGAACGTAAATTAAAACTGAGCAAGGGTGCGGCGTGTTTGGATGCAAGCCAGCTGTTGGTGTATTTGCGCAGTTTGGACAAGTCTTCCGTTGCTTTCCAGGATAGTCCCTCGGTTGCGGTCTACGACCCTATTAGCGACACTCTTGCAACCGCTACGTTCGGTCTTACCCGTAACTTTAACGCAATCCTAAATAATAAAGGAACGGAGGTTTATACAAAAGTAGATTCCGTCGGCGTAATAATCGGTTCCACTCCGTTTTTATCGCAGTTTAACCTGCCCGACAGACTTGCAAACGTAGGCGAAGGTTTTGACGTGATAGCTACAAGCTCGGCAGAGAGTAAACTAAGCAAGTTTACGACTGTTAAGTTCCGCCGCGGTTGGTATTCGTACGAGATAGCCGACTACGATTCTGTGGAAAACGGTATTATAGACGCCCTTACGGCTAAGGAAGAAAAATAACTGAGATATAAAAACGCTCGAATTTTTATTCGGGCGTTTTGCATTTTTGAAAGTTTTTGTAAAAGCAATATAAATCCGGTTTATTATCCTAAATACCGCAAACGGTATTGTAAAACCGTCCGCAAGATAAAAGTTGAAATTCGTTTCGGCAATTTTGTTGAAAACGCCGTCAAAAAATGCTACAATAAAAATATGGTTACAATTTACAAATCAAGGACAATGAAAGACGCCTCGCGGTTTGTTACGGAATCTTTAAAGTACGTTGACAAACGTAACTTGTCTGTAATGCACACGGTAATCGTCCCCGACCGCGCATCGCTGGAAGCGGAACGCCAAGTGTTGGCGGCGCTGGGCGGTAGTTTTAACGTGCAAGTACGCACGTTTAGAAGGCTCGCCGCCGATATACTTCCAAAGTTCGATTATTTATCCAAACAGGCAGGGATAATGGCGTTAAGCGGTATTATACGCGATAACCGCGATAAACTGACTTGTTATACAAAAGGGTTCGATACTTCGGGCTTTGTGACGGATATGTACGATACCATAAGTATGATGAAGTACTGCCGCATTGCTCCGCGTATGCTGCTTGCCGACGGCTTGCCACGCAGCGTTGCCGATAAAGCGCACGATATTGCCGTTTTGTATCAAGGGTATTTGGACTATTGCGAAAACCGCTTTGTGGATTCTGCGGATAAAATGGAGTTGCTTAAAGACAGCGTTTCTTCGTCGCAAACCGTTGCAAACAGCTATTTTTATATTTACGATTTCGACAACCTGTCCGTGCAGGAACTTGCCGTTGCGGAGCAGCTTATGTTATACGGCAAAGGGCTTACGGTTGCGTGCTGTACGGGCCGCGGCGGAGCGGATAAGTATTTGTATTTAGACGATATTTATCAGGGCGTTGTGGCGCTTTGCGCAAAAAACGGAATAACGCCGAATATAGTGGAAGGGGCGGACTTTCCCGAATCTCACACGGGGCATATAGGGCGGAATTTATATCGCTATACCGAAGCTAAGCCGATGCTTGCCGACGGCTTTGCGGAGATTTTCCAAGGTTCCACACGAGTGCAGGAAGTATATTCTCTTGCCTGCCGTATACAAAATTACGTCCGTCAGGGCGGTAGGTTTAAAGACGTGTACGTCGTAACCAGCGACGTTAATAAATACTATAATGCGGTAAATACCGTTTTTACGGAGTTTGATATTCCGTATTTTTGCGACAGGCAGTTTGTTTTGTCTGCGCATCCGTACGCGCGTTTCGTGTTAGATTACTTTGCCGTTTGGCGCAGCAACGGACGTTTGGACAACGTTCTGTCTTTTGTAAAAAATCACTTGTTTTGCGGAAATACCGACGACGTGTATTTGTTTGAAAATTATTGTTTAAAGTATAACGTCAATTACCGCTACGACGAATTTAATTTAGGCAGAAACGAGCCTTATTTTGAACGCGCCGACAGATTTAGAGAAAAATTCAGCGCGCTTTATAAATCGGTTGTTATTCCAAATGCGGATACCGTATCTAATTATGTAAGTTTGGCAAGACGGTTAATAGAGCAGACAAACTTAAAAGTGCTGAATGAAAAATTTGCCGACGAGCAGGAAAAGCGAAAATTCGGTTTTGAATGCAAGGTTACACGGCAGGCAAGCGATAAGTTAGAGCAGGTTTTTGTCCAAGCGGAAAAAACTTTGGGCGACAGATACGTTAAGCTGGACGAATTTATTAAAACTTTAAGCATGGGCGTAGACGCCGTCAAGATGTCGGTACTGCCGATTATGAACGATTGCGTTATTTTTGCAAATATGGCAAAAGCGCGTAAACACGACGTAAAGTTTTTAGCTTTGCTGGGTGCAAACTACGGAGCAATGCCAATAATCAAAAAGGACTGTAAATTACTAACCGACGCTAATTTAAAAGATTTGATAAAAGGCGGAATAAACGTCGAACCGCAGATATTTACCGAAAACAAGCGGGAGCGATTCAGTCTTTTTCAGTTGTTGCAGGAACCTTCGGAAAAACTGTACGTATCTTATGCCGAAACGGACGGAGGGAACGCATTGACGAGATCGCCCTTTGTGGACGAGCTGTGCAATCTTTTTTCCGTTGACGGCAAAACGCCTCTTGCGCCTACGGATACGGCGGATGAAAATGTATATACGAAAAAGCAGGCGATTTCCAAAGTGATACTTAATACCCGAAAAATAAGAGACTGTCAGGTTGTTAATATGCCTGCGTATGCCGTACTTGCGGAAAAATACAGAGATATTACAAACCGTTACGTATTTGCAAAAGACGGCAAAAACGTAAAAGTACGCCGCGGCGGAGAAATGTATTTTAAAAACGCCCGCACCAGCGTCAGCCAACTGACGGACTTTTTTAAATGTCCGTACAGGTTTTACATTCAGTACGGCTTAAACGTAAAGCCGCGCGACGTGGCGGAACTTAAAACGGCGGATTTGGGAAATATACTGCACTCCGTGCTGGAAACGTACGTAAGAGAAACGGACGTGCGCGAAACTAATGAAATAACATGCGAAAAAGCAAAAAAATGTTTTGAAAACGCGCTTGCGGACGACTTTTATAAAGGTTTGCGCGCCGATCCGCAAATGCAGGGGGCAATTACCCAGCTGCAAACGGAAAGCATACGTCTGTGTCAAGTAGTAAAGGAACAGCTGTCTTCTTCGGCGTTTGACAACCTTGCAACCGAGCTTTCTTTCGGCGACGGAGATTTGCCTCCCGTGCAGGTAAAATTTAAGGACGGACAATTTAACCTTGTCGGCAAAATCGACCGCGTCGACGTATGCGGCAACAGATTTATTGTAATAGACTACAAAAGCGGTGCGGGCGCGGCGCATTACGGCGAAAAGGACTTGTACTTAGGACACAAAATGCAGCTTTTGGTGTATGTAAAGGCTGTTAAAAACTTGTACCCCGAACTGCGTCCCGCGGGATTTTATTACTTTAATATTCACAATAATTTTTCGCAGGCGGGCGCGGAAAAGGTGTACTTTTACAACGGACGTACGCTGGACGACGCAGACATAGCGTGCGCAATCGATACAAAGTTAAGGCAGGGCAAAAGCGCGACGTTGGGTCTAAGGCTTAAAAGCAACGGCGAACTCAGCAAAATAGGCGGAAACTTACTTAGCGACGAACAGTTTGACAATCAGGTAAAGTATGCGTTTGAATTGATTGCAGCTGCGGGCAGACTTATGACGGAGGGGTACGCCGCGGTAAAACCTTACGAGGGAGCGTGTGATTACTGCGATTACAAAGATATATGTTATTTTAACGACGTTTACTCATACGACGCGCGTAAAGTAACCGATACTGTTAACAAAAACACTATAGATAAAACGGTGAAGATAAAATGAGCGAAAACAAATACACATCGGCGCAGCAAAGCGTAATAAATCTGCGCGGGCAGGATATGTTGGTTTCCGCCTCGGCAGGCACGGGCAAAACAACCGTTATGATAGAACGCATTGCGCAGCTGCTAAGCGAGGGCGCGGATATATCTCAAATAGTAGTGGTAACGTTTACAAACCTTGCCGCCGCCGAAATGAAAAACCGCCTTGCCTCTAAGCTTGCCCAAAAACGGAACGACAAGCATATTGTCGACCAGTTGGAAAGGATAGAAACGGCAAGTATATGTACGCTGCACTCATTTTGCAGCGAAATTCTGCGTAATTATTTTTATGTTGTCGATATCGATCCGTCATATACGGTGTTGGACACAAACGTAGTAAACAATCTGCGAAAAAGCGCAATGGACAAAGTGTTTTTGCAATACTTTGCAGAAAACGACGACGTGTTTAACAGAGCGTACAAAATATTCTGCAAATCACGTCAGCAGTCCAACTTTTACGGCTTGCTGTTTCAGCTGTACGATTTTTCACGCTGTATACCGAATTTTTACGACTGGTATCAGTCCAAACGGAAGAATTTAATAAACTTGGACGGAAACGATAACCCGATTATAACCACGCTGCTTAACAATATAAAACAAAACGTAAAATATTTTACCGAGGCGGTAAGCGCGCTAAAAGTGCGCGCGCAAAATTTCGGCTGGGTTTTTGCCGAGGCATTTGCCCAAGACGAGGAAATGCTTAACGCAATACGAACAGACAATCCGGAACACGCGCTCGGAGACTTGTTTTCTTTTAAAATGGTTTCGCTGCCCGCCCGTAACAAAAACCGCAGTTTTTCCGTATTCGACTTAACGGACAAGGAAGCGGAGGAACAAATCCGTTACGACTACGAGCAGATTACGGAGGAGTTCGGCAAATTTGCAAAAAAATATAATGAATTGAGCCGCGGGCAAAGTTATGCGGAATTGCAGCGGCAAACAAGGCAAACCGTGGTGTATTTGGATAAGCTTGCGGAAATCATCACGCGTTTCGACAAAGAGTATTACAGTCTAAAAAAAGAGCGCGGAGGCGTGGACTTTAACGATTTGGAACACTTGACGTTAAAGATTTTGATGGATAACGAAGCGTTTGATTCCGTACGCGGTAAATACAAACTGATATTTGTAGACGAATATCAGGATACAAACCCCGTGCAGGAAGAGATAATTTCCAAACTGGCAAGCGGCGGCAATCTGTTTATGGTAGGCGACGTCAAACAGTCTATTTACGGCTTCCGCGGATGCGAACCGTCTATCTTTGTAGATAAATGCGCAAAGTTTAAGGAGAACGGCAGCGGATACGTGGTGGAGCTTAACGATAATTTCCGCAGTAACGGCGAAGTGCTGGACTTTGTAAACGCGGTGTTCGGGCTTATAATGACCGACGGTTTCGGTAAGGTGGACTACAAAGGAACGGCGCGGCTAAACGGCGTTAATCCTCCCGTTTTGTCTGTGCCGTCTGCAAGGATAGATTTTGTTTTGCCCTCGCCTAAAATCAAAAAGGAAATAGACAGCATATACGACATCACTGAAGACGCCGAGTCTAACTCCTTTAACCGACAGGGCGCAATGATTGTCAAGCGTATCCGTCAATACGTAGGCAAAACATATACTTTAAAAAACGGCGAAACGCGCAGAATACAGTACGGCGATATCGTTATACTGTTCAGGACTTTGCAAAAAAAGGCGCTTGCTATTTACAATGATTTAATTTCCGCAAATATTCCGGTTGTTGCGGGTTTTAACGTGGACGGTTATGCCACAAAAGAAATAAAGGACCTAATCAATCTTTTGCGCGTATTGGATAATCCGTATAACGACGTATATCTTGTAGGCGTGTGTCTTAGCTGTTTGGGAGGTTTTTGCGAAAGCGAATTGGGCGAAATTCGCTTGAGTACAGGCGGCAGAATGCCGTTTTACGACAGACTGAAAAAATACGTCCAAAACGGCGGCGACAGCGCGCTGACTGCAAAAGTAAACAAATTATTCGATTTGTTGGAAGAATTGCGTTTTTACTCCCGCAGCGCGTCCGTAAGCGAAGTTGTATTAAAGACAATGGAATTAACTCAGTATCAGCTGTATGTGCAGGGACTGCCCAACAGCGGGCTTAGACTGCGCAAATTGTACAATTTTGCGGATAGCGTAAAGGACGCGCCGTACGCCCAAAGCATAGATAAGTTTTTGTCCTATGTTGACGAGGCGGAAAACAACGAGCTGGACGCAGGAACAGGCAATTCCAACGCGGTGCGGATGATGACTATGCACGCATCAAAAGGCTTGGAATTCCCCGTCGTTATCATTGCCGATTTGGAACACGGCTTCCACAAAGATACGGACTCGGTTAACTGCAACTTTGATATGGGACTTGCAATGAAGTACTACGACTTCGATACTATGACGTATTCGCCTACTCTTGCAACAGCGGCGTACGGTATGTGCAACGTTACAAAACAGCGCGAAGAAGAAATGCGTTTGCTGTACGTGGCTATGACCCGAGCAAAATACGCGTTAAATTTAGTGGCTTGCGCTACCGAAGAACAGATTAACGGATTTGCAAAGCTGCCTCAAAACGCCAACAGTCATTTGGACTGGATTCTTGCTGCTATCAACTATAATGCCGGTCAAATTGCAAAAGAACTTGGCGATAAACTCAGCGTAAAAATTTACGGCGAAAATTTGGAATTCGAATACGGCAGTAAAGAACCGACTGTGCAGATTTGCCCGCAGGAGAAGGACGAAAAAGCCGTTACCGACAGAATAAACTACGAGTATCCGTATGCGAAGCAGAGAGATATGCCCTGCAAAGTGGTAAGCTCCGCTTTGGACAAAGCGTATATAGGCTTGCACGAACATCCCGAACCCGCGCTTGCGCAGGACGGCGAACGCAATTATGTCGGTACGGCATATCACAAGGTTTACCAATATGCAGATTATTCGGCGGACAGAGCGGAAATCTGCAAAACAATAGCAAGCCTTGTAGCAGACGGACAGATAGAACAGAGCATAGCGGACAAGCTTGACGTAGATTTGATTTTTGCCACGCTGCATAATCCGGATTTAGTCAAACTGCTGTATCAAGGCAAGGTTTATCACGAAATGCCTTTTATGCTGTATGCGCCGTATAATCAAGTGTCGCCGAACGGTCAATTTACCGACGAAGTAATATTGCAGGGCGTAATAGACCTTTTGGTAATACGCGGCGATAAAGCGGCGGTAATAGATTTTAAATACACTTCGCATAGCGACAGGATACGGCAGAACTATTCGGCGCAGCTTAACAGTTACAAACTGGCTGTCAATAAAATCTGCGGAATAGACGACGTTGACTGCTATGTATTGTCCATAGCGGATAATAAGCTTATTAAAATGTAATTAAAAACCCCTTTGTCAAATTACGGCAAAGGGGTTTTTTTTGTATTTGAAGTTTCAAAAGGCGTTACAATATTTTGTACTATAATTAAACAATTAATAAAGTTTACAGGAAATTAACTGTGATTAATTACATTGTAAAATACTTAACAATAATTTATTTGATTTAACATAATTGTTTTACGATATTATTGCGTTTTATAACAGGATAAAGCAGACGGCTTTTTTATACGTTATGCTGTTTTGTATAGCTTTGCAAAAGACCGTTAATTGCGCCGTTAAGTTTTCGCTGTTCCTCTACGGTACGCTCGCCGTGCAAACCTTTGTCGCGCAATAAGTCGGCGGCTCTGTCAAATACGGCGTTTGTAGGTTCGCAGCGTTTAAGTTGTTTAAGCTCTTTTATCGTTTCGTCAAAACGTTCTTCTTTTGTTTGTTCTTTCGGGACGATACGGTTGAGTTCGTTTGCAAAACGTGCAAATATGTTTTTAGCTTTGCGTTCGTGAGTTTTGTATATCGCTCTGTCCGCAACCAAAACAAGCGTAAACGCCAACCAAAAAACTATTTGATAAACTAAGTACTCGATACGCGAAGTATTAAGGACAAAAATCGCAATGTAAACGGTGTTGATTAACGCTGCTAAAATTACAAGTCTAAGCAAATATATCCTGTTTGCAATGCGTGCAAATTCAAACACCGTTGAGGGCTGTTTTGCTTTGCTGTTTACGTATGCGCGCCATTGACGGCGGTATTCCTTGGGCAAGCCTTTTGAGTACTGCTCCATATTGTGCGGAAACGAGCACAGCTTACGCGTAACGGCAACAATTTTTTTGTTTTGTTTGCGGTAGACGTTTTTGCAAAAGTTTACCACTGCAAACAATACCAGTATACCGGAAATTACGGGCAGTATAATGTAATCGTACTGCGTCAAAAAATTCATAATTGTGTTGATGTAGTTCATAGTGACCTCCGTTTTTCAAATTATTGACGGATTAAAAAATCTTTAAACGGTTTTTTATAAATAAACGCCGTTGTTTTTTATCAACAAACGGGCGTTTTAAACTTCGTGCCGAATTTTGTTAAAAAGTACGTTAATTAAGTATGGTACTGCAATAAATAACATTAGTTAAATGACGACTGTTTTATCGATATGCTCATATCATTTTTCTGTATTTTAGACTTAGCTTTAATTTTGTTTTTACGGTTGTACCTAACGATAAAATATGGTATACTTAAACTATGTTACAGCAAGTGGATATACAGACAAAACTTAAAAATTTACCCGACGAACCGGGCGTATATATAATGTACGACGCCGACGGCAATATTTTGTACGTAGGCAAAGCCAAAGTCCTTAAAAACCGCGTACGTCAGTATTTTCACGCTTCGTCCAACAAAACGGAAAAAGTGTTGGCTATGCTTTCGCACGTAGCGGATTTCAGGTATATTATCACCTCAAGCGAAGCGGATGCGTTAAGTCTGGAAAACACGTTGATAAAAAAACACACGCCGCCTTATAATATTTTGTTAAAGGACGATAAACAATATCCGTACGTAAAAGTAAACCTGTCGGCGGATTTTCCGAAGTTTATAGGAACCCGCAAGTTGGCAAAAGACAAGTACAGATATTTCGGACCTTTTACGCAGGGCGGAATAAAAACGTATATGGATATTTTGTCGGCGGCGTTTCCCACCGTTACGTGCAATTTCAATTTTAACAAACTTCCCAAAAATTTCCGCCCGTGTTTAAACTATCATATAGGCAAATGCCCCGCCCCGTGCGTCGGTAAAATAAGTAAAGCGGACTACCGCAAAATCGTCGACCGCGCCGTAGCGTTTTTATCGGGCGACGATACCGAAGTAAGACAGGTGCTAACGGACAAAATGATGTCCGCAAGCGAAAAAATGCAGTACGAGCAGGCGCTTACGTTTAAACGTTATTTGGAAATTATCGACAAAATTTCGCAGCAGCGCATTGTGGTGTTAAGCAAGTTAGTGGATTACGATATGTTTGCCGTTGCGTCTAACGGGGCAAGCTGTGTTGTTAACCACACTATGATACGCTCCGGTAAAGTGGTGTTTTCGCAAAATAACGCAGTAAGCGACGCAGGTATAGACGAAGCGCAGACGTTATCCAGTTTTTTGGCGGAGTATTGCGACGTAGTAAAACTGTCGGGCGAAATTTACACAAATTTGCCCTTGCCCGACGCGGATGAACTGTCGCGTTTAATCACGCAGAAAAGCGGTACCAAAACGTCTGTTTACTGTCCGCAGAAGCAGGATAAAAAACGGCTTGTGGATATGGCTTACCGAAACGCGGTAGAGTATTTAACAAAGAGTCAAACCGATTTGGACAAAAAATTTAACACTACGCACGGCGCGGTGCTTCAGCTGAAAGAGCTGCTGCATTTAAGCGTAATGCCTAAGCGTGTGGAATGTTACGATATTTCCAATGTTCAGGGTGTGGACAAGGTAGCTAGTATGGTAGTCTTTACCAACGGGCAGAAAGACGCGTCGCAGTACCGCCGTTTTAAAATCCGCACCGTAGAAGGCGCAAACGACTTTGCCAGTATGAAGGAGGTTCTAACCCGCCGTTTCGAGCGGATGAAGGCGGACGACGGCGTATTCGGCAAAACCCCCGACTTGATTGTAGTAGACGGCGGTTTGGGGCAGCTGGATTACGCCCGCCGGGCTATGGAGGAGTGCGGCGTAAACGTTCAGCTGGTGTCGCTTGCAAAAAGGGAAGAACTTGTTTATACTTTAAACGGCAAAGACCCTATTATACTTCCCCGTAACAGTTATGCGCTGAATCTGTTAATCAATATCCGTGACGAGTCGCATAGGTTTGCAATAACTTATTTTCGTAAATTGCATAACCGCAACAGCGTAAAATCGGTTTTGCAGGACGTGGAAGGCATAGGTGAAAAGCGCCGTATCGAATTGCACCGCCATTTTAAATCTATGGACAACCTCCGCGCGGCAACGGTGGAAGAGATAGCCTCGGTAAAAGGTATGAGCCGTACCGCAGCGGAAAAACTGTACGGGTATTTACACGAAAAATAATATATAACATTTTAAAAGCCTGTATCTTTTAATGAAAAAAAGGCTGACGTCTATGCAATGAACCCCATAAGTTGGACACTTTTGGAGGCGCATTTCACTAACGCCAGTCTTTTTATTTAATTTAGATAAATATATACTTTAAATTTTTTTTGTTGTCGAACCAAGTCCTCCGCTGCGCTGTTCGGTAACTCTGTCGTCGGCGGTAGTGCAGTATTGCAAAAATATACCCTGCGCAAACGCTTCGCCTTTTTTTATTTCCAAGCTTTTGTCGCTTTCGTTCGTCATGCGGATAAAAATGTGTCCTTCGTTGGGAGCGTCTTTATAGTCGGCGTCGATAATGCCCACGGTATTGTTTAGCCGCAGCTTATATTTAAATCCCAATCCGCTGCGGGGTACTATCATCAAAAAAAATCCGTCGGGCATTTCCGCTCTTATGCCGGTTGCTGCCGTTACGGTTTGCCCTGCGTCTAAAACCATATCGCTCGGCGCAAAAAAATCGTAGCCCGCGCTTAGCTTTGTGGCGCGTTTGGGAAGATTTATGTCCATGTACGTTTGCTTGTCGCCGTATTCGGCAAACTGCGTATAACTTACTTTTTTAAACTGAGCGTCGATTTTCATATTACGTCTCCTTTACGCTTTATTTTATCACTTTATTTCGTTTTTTTCAACCTTTTTATCAATTTTCAATCTGTTTTCGACATGACTCATTTTGTTGTATTTTTGTCAATAGCAAAATTTTAGTAGTTTTTTTCATTTTTTCAAACGGCTATTGACATCAAGCCACGGGGGGGGGTATACTCTTTGAGTAAAGTGGGAAAAATTTACCGAAATGAATACACAAAAGGCGACAACCGGACAAAATTTTAGATGCGGGTTTTACGAGGTTTCTCCTCGCAGACGAATGGCCGCAATTAAAAAAGCGGGATTTGACGAAACTATGTTTTGGTGGGGCGACGAATTCGAGCAAACGGACGGAACAAGGTTTGAATTGTTTGATTTGGCAGCCGAACTGGGACTGGGAGTAAATACCTGTCACTTTCCGTCGACTAACGCCGACGATTTGTGGTACGGCGGCGAACGCGGCAAAAAATATGTTGAGCATTTTGCTGCGGCGTGCAAGGAGTGCGGCGAACGCGGCATACGCAATTTGGTTTTGCACCTTACGCGCAAGACGGTCACGCCCGAACCTAACGGGTACGGCGTGGTCAATTTTGCAGAAATGTTGGAAGCGGCGCAGCAAAATAACGTTGTAATCGCAATAGAAAACACACGTTTTTTAAGGTATAACGATTTTATTCTTGAAAATTTTCCCAACTGCCCTAATATAGGTTTTTGTTATGATAGCGGACATCACAATGCATATACTCCTAACGAACAGCCGCTGGACAAGTACGGAAGCATGCTGGTAACAACGCACATTCACGATAACGAGGGACCTTCGGGAACGCCGCAGGATCAGCACCATATAATGGGCGAAGGCAATATAAATTACGACGCAGTGTTTGCAAAACTTAAAAAATATAACGTTCCGCGTTTAAATTTAGAAAGTTACTGCAACGAAACCAGCATTTATTTTAACAAGATTTCCGTTGAGGAATTTTTGGAAAAGTCTTACCGCAGACTAACCGAGCAAATGCAAAAAAGCGGTATTGAATTTAGGTAACTACGCCGCAGACGACGTAATTATAAAACCAAATAAAAAGGAGATAAAAATGAAAAAAACAAAAGTATTCAGTATCATTCTTGCTTCGGTCATGATTCTGTCGGCAATATTCTTATTAGTTGCCTGCAATAACGGACCCGGCACAGATGATACTATTTTAAAAGCAGCGGTTGAAGCCGGACAAAAAATGACAACGGAGCAGCTGCTAGAAGAAGCTAAAAAGGAAAGCGGCGATTTCGTAGCTTACGGAAATACTTCCCGTATTACAACCGCTATGGACAACTTTATCGCGAAGTACGGTAAGGATTTGGGACTTAGCGGTAATAAGGCGTCTAAACTTTCCGACGGCGATATTTATAAGAAGTTGGATACCGAATCGAAAGCCGCCAACAAAAGCAGCAACGCTTCCATCGTACTTATTCAGGACAGCGCTACGTTAATGCAATACCGTAACACAACCTCTATGTTGACCAACTATATCCCCATGGGAATGGACAAAAAAGTCGACGAAGCAAATTTGATGCCTCTTGCACATCAATTTATCAACAAGTTGTTTATGTATAACACAACGGGAGATACAAACCGTAAGTTCTCAAACGTATGGCAGCTTACTCAAGAGGATTACAAAGGAAAAATTTTCTTTAAAGATCCTACTTCAGAGCAAGTAAACATGAACTTCTTAATTATGCTGACAAGCGAAGATTGGTCTAAGAAGCTCGAAACGGCTTATAAAACGTTTAACAACGGTAAAGCCGCCGAAGACGTAGGCAAAGGTAAAACATACACAAACTACGGTTATAAATGGATTGCGGAATTTATAGCTAATTGTAACTTCTCTATCAACAGCGACACAACTATTGCACAAAAGCTTTCTACTGCCGACAACCAAGATAAGATGGGTTTGTTCGTTCTTTCTAAGCTTCGCGACAGTTCTGTTTACGGAGATAACCTTCAAGTTTCCGCATGGGACAAAGAAGAAGGAGCAACCAATTTCACGAAGATCGATCCGTTTGCAGGATTTATGTATTCCATTTACGCTCAGCTTGCAACCAACGGTCCCCGTCCTTATACGGCAATGCTGTTTATCAATTACTTGATGACGGAAGAAGGATTTACTCCTTGGAAATCTCTCGGCGGTTATTCTGCCAATAAAGACGTTCCCGTTTACTCCGGCGAACTGACAAAACCCGTTGAATTGCCCGCAGATCAAAAAGACGGATCGAAAGACGGATTTGTTTATCTTGATAACAATAAAAAAGAAATGAGCTATATCAAGAGCGAAAAAGTTTCTATCGGCGGCAAGGACGTAACGATTAAAACTTACAAATATCTTGCAGACGGAACAACTATCACTGATATTGACCGTGAAACTGGAAAAGCGACTCAAATCACGGTAGGCGATGCTCAAAAAGATTTTAAAGCTTCTGTAAAGACGGCTACTATCTCTACTATTAAAGACTCCGAATTGTCTTTCTGGACGGAAAATCTTGTAGTTGAAGACGGTGCTTATATCCTTTCGGTTAAAGCTGACGTTGAAGACTGGATCAATAAAAAACTTTCCGGCAAATAAGAAAAATTAAGTTGTATAAAACCAGGGGGAGCGAGACAGTCCCGCTCCCCCGATATTTTTAAAAGGAGGAAAAGAATGAAAAAAGAAAAAAATTCTCCTAAAAACGATATTCCGCAGATTCCAAATGAAATTTTAGACGGTGGTTTTGAACGTAAAGCCACAGCAGGTCAAAAAATGTGGTATACCACAAAAAGATTTTTTTCCAGTCCGGCAAACGTTATTTTGGTTGTGTTTGCATTGGCGTTGGCATTTTTGATTTTTTATCCGTTATTCACAATGATTGTGGAAACGTTTATGATAAATTCCCCGTCGGAAGGTATCTATGACCCCGGCAAACCCGTAGGTTCTTTTACTACCAAATGGTGGAATCGTCTAATTGTTTCCGATTACGCGGATATGTACTTTTGGACTCCGCTCGGCAGGCAGGTTTTAATGGCAATGCTGGCAAGCATAATTGCTATTATATATGGCGGCGTAGTGGCGTTTTTTATTACCCGTACAAATATGAAGGGTAAAAAAATCATCTCTACCGTTTTTATCTTTCCGTACATAATGCCCAGTTGGACGTTGGCTACGTTTTGGCAAAACTTTTGGCAAAACCCCGATATCGGCACGGGTACGGGCGGAATGATGTACAATTTGCTTGGAATAAAAGTTTCCGAAGGTTTTGTTTACGGAGTTATTCCCTGCGCTATCGTTTTAGGATTGCATTACGCGCCTTTCGCGTATATCCTTATCGGCGGTACTTTACGTAATATGGACGCAAACTTGGAAGAAGCGGCAACCGTATTAAAGGCGAACCGAGCAAAAATTATTAGAAGAATTACGATTCCTATCGTGCTTCCCGCATTGGTATCAACGTTTTTGTTGGTATTTTCCAGCAGTATGAGCGCATATGCCGTACCCAGATATTTGGCGGGTACAACCGGCGACGGAAGCGTAAGATATTTTATTACAACGTACATGAAGAGCTTTATCGGTAAACAGCTGTACGGACAAAGCTATATTATGGGCTTGGTAATGATTATCTTCGGTATTGCAATATTGATGGTTAACCAATATATTACAGGCAAGCGTAAGTCCTTTACGACGGTATCAGGCAAATCGGGACAGATTTCCTATATCGATCTTAAATGGGGCAAATGGGCCGCCTGTATTGTAATTTGTTTTTTAAGCCTATTCTTTGCGGTAATGCCGTTAGTAACCTTCGCTTTGGAATCCTGCTGCGTACACCCCGGCGATTACAGTCAAATGACGTTGGATTATTGGATTTCGCGCGAAATGACGGGTTCGGAAAACGGGTTGAAAGGCTTGTTCTTCGAAGATAAAATTTGGAGCGCTTTCGGTAACAGTTTGCTGCTGTCCGTGTTGTGCGCGATAATAGCCGGTACAAGCGGTATTCTAATCGGTTATGCGGTTGCAAAACGGCGCGGAAGCGTGCTTTCAAAATCTGTAGATACGTTGGCGTTTGTGCCGTACCTGTTACCGTCGCTGGCATTGGGCGGAGCTTTCTTAACAATGGCAACAACCTTCGGCTTGACAAATTCCTTCCTAATACTTGTCCTTGTAGGCGCGGTTAAATACTTGCCGTTTGCTTCGCGCAGCGGTATAAACGCGATGTTACAGTTAAGCGGAGAAATAGAGGAAGCGGCGGTAATGATGAACGTTCCTTGGTGGAAACGTATGGTACGCATTATTTTCCCCATACAAAAATCGACGTTTATGTCGGGATATCTGCTTCCTTTTACGTCTTGTATGAGAGAATTGTCGCTGTTCGTTTTATTGGTCGCTCCCGGAACGCAATTACTCGCAACGTTGCTCGATGAGTGGACGGCTTGGTGGACACAGTCTGCAAACGCGTTAAACTTGTTGATTATCGTTACCGTTCTTATAATCAACTTTGCCGCGAATAAACTTACCGGCGCGTCGATCGATAAGGGCGTAGGCGGTTAAAACCACACTGACAATTAGGAGATTATAATTATGCCAAAAATTGTATTAGAGCATGTAACAAAAAGATTTGATAAATTTGTTGCGGTAGAAGATCTTAATATGGTAATCGAAGACCGCGACTTTGTAACGTTATTAGGTCCGTCCGGCTGCGGTAAAACCACTACGCTGCGTATGATTGCCGGTTTGGAAACTCCCACCGAGGGACGTATTACAATCGGCGATACCGTAGTATTTGACAGCGAAAAAGGTATCAGCGTTGCTCCCGGCAAGCGCGATATCGGTTTCCTGTTTCAAAACTACGCTTTGTGGCCGCATATGACCGTTTACCAAAACATACATTTCGGTTTGGAAAACGTTAAAGAAAAAAAGCCCGTTGTCGCGCACGAGGCACGCGTTGCCGCTCGCATTATCGAACTGTTGGATAATTGGCGGGAAATTGTAGAAAAAGTTAATTCCGCAAAGGACGACGAAGGTAAGTTCGATTCAAAAGCCTTGATGCTTGATCTTATAGACAGTTATACAATTTCTATGTATACTGCAAAAAAGGTTTACGGCTACAACTTACATACCGTTCCGAACCCGGAAGAAGTAGTTGCAAAAGCCGTAGACGACTTAAAAGCGACTATCGAAAGCGCTAAGGCGGCAGCTGCGAAAGACGGTATGGAACTTAACGAAAAGTTTGAGTACGTCAAAGACGGCGCGGTAGTGGAAAAGGAACGCAAACTGTGCAAAGAAGAAATGGACATAGAAGTCCGCAGAGTGGCGCGTATACTTAAAATCGGTATATTTATGCACCGTTATCCTGCCGAACTTTCGGGCGGACAGCAGCAGCGCGTGGCTATTGCGCGTACCCTTGCAACCAGTCCCAAAGTGCTGTTTATGGACGAACCGTTAAGTAACTTGGACGCAAAACTGCGTTTGGAAATGCGTACCGAACTTAAACGTCTGCACGCCGAAACCGATTCTACCTTTGTATACGTTACTCACGACCAGTTGGAAGCCATGACTTTGGCAACGAAGGTTTGCCTTATGAGTATGGGTCATCTTCAACAGTACGATCCCCCTCTCGACACATACAACTACCCCAACAATTTGTTTGTTGCGGACTTTGTAGGCAATCCTACAATGAACTTTATTAACGGTACCGCTAAAATAAACGGCGCTGCCGCAGAATTAGATGTGTTGGGCGCAAAGTTTACTTTCCATTCAAACGATGCAATCGAAGGGGAAGGCGAAATACCTGTCGTGGTAGGCGTCCGTCCGGAATTTTTACGCGTGGAACAGGGCAGTATGGTAGGTAAAGTTTACGCTACGCTGCCTACCGGTATGGAAACGACCGTCAAACTGGTTATCGGTAAGGATATCTTAACCGCAGTCGTATTCGGCGGCGTGGACTATCCCGTAAACAGCGATTTGCATTACGAAATTGTCGGCAAGGGAATTATACTGTTTGATAAAGCGTCTGCAAAGCGCATTGCCATCGGCAGCGTAACCGTTGCCGGAGAGGAAAAAGCGGCAAGTAAGGAAAAGACGGCTTCCGCCGCAGAGAAAAAAACTCCCGTTAAAAAAACAACGGCAAAAACCTCAACCGCCAAAACGACTGCCAAAGCAAAAAAGTAAGATTGCAATAACTTGAATAAAAACGTCCTTTCTTGCAGATAAAGCCGAGAAAGGACTTTTTATATTAGCAGAATTTCTACGGAAAATATTTTGTAAAGTTGTTGCGATTATAAAATGCATATGCGGTTTAAAACGCAGCGTTAAAAATCAGCGAGTTTTTTAATAAAATAAATCGTTTAATGATTATAAAAGTTTTTTGAGGAACACGAGTTTATTTGTAAGCTGACGTCAATCTGTTTCCGCGTTACTGTTTACATTATTAAAAACTTGTGTTAAAATATATCGTAACAAAGTACTGCGTCTGCGCTTGTTAAGCTATTATCGCGGTATTTTGCAGGCAAGCGGAGGTGCATATTATGGCATTGCAGCAACTTACAACCGTATGGGGCGAAAAAATAACGGATAAACCTTTGCAGGAATATCCCCGTCCGCAATTTGTGCGTAACAGTTACGTAAATCTTAACGGATGGTGGGAATACGCAATAACCAAGCGCGACGATATCCCCACAAAATTTGACGGCAAAATTTTAGTGCCGTTTTCGCCCGAAACAACGCTGTCGGGCGTAAACCGCGTGCTTAAACCCAACGAATTTTTGTACTACCGTACAAACTTTTCGCTGGCTAAAAGTTTTGTAAAAGACGTTGTTCTGCTTAATTTCGGCGCGGTGGATTGCATTTGCGACGTATACGTTAACAAAATGCACTTATGCCGTCACGAAGGAGGTTACAACGCTTTCAGCGTGGATATAACCCAAGCTCTTGCCGAAACAAACGAGTTGATTGTAAAAGTACGCGACTATACCGATACAAAGTACTACGCCAACGGAAAACAGTCTTTAAAGCGCGGCGGTATGTGGTACACTCCGCAAAGCGGAATTTGGCAAACGGTATGGTTGGAAAGCGTCCCCGCACAGTATATTCAGGGTTTGCGCATTACTCCTAATATAGACGACGCGTCGGTCACTGTGGAAGCAATGACAAACTTTGACGAACCTGTCACCGTAAAAGTGCTGGACGGCGATAAGGAGATTATCCGCGCCGACGGAAAGGGGGCTATTAAACTGATCTTTCCCAACGAGGCGTTTAGGCTTTGGTCTCCCGAAGATCCGTTTCTGTACGATTTAAAGATTATTTCCCGCAGGGACGCAGTTAAAAGTTATTTCGGTATGCGTAAGTTTGCTTGCGAAAAAGCGGGCAGATATCACCGTTTAATGTTAAATAACGCGCCGTATTTTCACAACGGACTGTTGGATCAAGGCTATTACAGCGACGGACTTTATACCGCACCCAGCGACGAGGCGTTGGCTTTCGACATAAAAGCAATGAAAGATTTAGGCTTTAATATGCTGCGTAAACATATTAAGGTGGAGCCTATGCGCTGGTATTATCATTGCGACAGACTTGGCATGCTTGTTTGGCAGGATATGCCCAGCGGCGGAACAAAACAGCATAAATGGGTTACGTTGATTTTGCCTAATATCGGCGTAAATCGCTTAAAGGACAGCAATTACGCAAGGTTTTCCCGCAAGAGCGAGCAAAGCCGCGATACGTTTGTCGCCGAATACACCGAGATGTTAGATCAGCTTTATAATTGCGTCAGTATTGCTATGTGGGTGCCGTTTAACGAAGCCTGGGGGCAATTCGACGCAAACAAAATTGCAGCTTTAACCCGAGATATCGACCCGACCCGTACCGTCGACCACGCCAGCGGATGGCACGATCAGGGGGGCGGCGATATCAACAGTATGCACGTTTATTTTAAAAAGGTGCATTTAAACAAGGACAAAAACCGCGCCGTGTGTCTTACGGAGTTCGGCGGTTACAGCTATAAGGATACGGCTCACAGTTTTAATCCCGACCGTACTTTCAGTTACAAAAGGTTTGACAGTCTAGACGCGTTTAACGACGGTATTTACCAACTGTATCAACGCGACGTAATCAACTGGATAGACAAAGGTTTGTCGGCAGCGGTATACACGCAGGTAAGCGACGTGGAGGACGAAGTAAACGGTTTGTACACGTACGACAGAAAAATTTTAAAGGCAGATCCCGATATGATCAGGGAATTAAATAAAAAAATCAAATTATAATGGCAGCAACGGAACGGGAAAAATTTATGCGCGAGGCGTTAAAGCAAGCGCGGATTGCGCAAAGGTACGACGAGGTGCCGATAGGCGCAGTGGTGGTAAAAGACGGCGCAGTGATTGCACGCGCCCGCAACGCCCGCAATAAATCGCGCAATGCCGCGGAACACGCGGAACTTACGGCAATACGGCGCGCTTGCCGTAAACTTAACGACTGGCGGCTTACGGGCTGCGATTTGTACGTAACGCTGGAACCTTGCGTTATGTGTCTTGGTGCGTGCTACAATGCGCGAATATCTAATTTGTACTTCGGTGCGTACGACGTCAGCGGTAACGGATGTGTTCCTATTGCGGAAATGGTGGGGCGCACGTTAAACCACGAGCTTTTAATACGCGGCGGAATTTTAGACGGCGAATGCTCGCAGATTTTGACCGAATATTTTAAGTCTAAGAGAAATACTAAAAGTTAAAATTAAAGAGGATAACCGCAAAGTGAAATGCACCTACAAAAGTGTCTAGCTTTTGAGGTTCGCATCAAAGCAGAGGTTGTTCTCTTTTATTTAAAGAAACTTTACTTTTAATTATAAAAATATATTAGTGTTTATTGCTTTCGCTTAATTTATAAATAAAATTAAAAACGCCCTTTTGCAGCAGACGTCTGTAAAGAGGCGTTTTGTATTTTTAAAATTATATTTTACGGGAATGCCGAGGTAAGGCCTTTTATTAAGGTTTTACTGTACGTCGCCTTTTTGTTCCGCGTCGTTTGTGTCGGCAGGCAGGGCAACGTTATTGTCGATAGGTTCGTTATATATTTCGTCCACAACCTCTCTTTGTCCGCCCAGTTTGTCCGCTTGCTGTTCCGCCTTAACCACGTTTGGGGCGTACCGTGTGTTGAGTTTTGCCACCTCAAAGTTAATCTCCGTAAATTTCAGCCCCAAAATGCTGTCGAAACAGTCGGTAAGCAAACATCTAAACGTGTCTATGGTTTGCGAAACGTCGTCCGCGTTTACGTGGACTTTTAAGTTAAGGTTAAATCCTTTGTTTGTTCCTTCGCGTACGCGAATCTTTTTTACTGTAATGCCTTCCGCCTGCTTTGCACAGCCGTTAATAATTTTGTTTACTACTTTTACGTTGGTACGCGTTGCGCTTTCGCTGTCGCAAAACAGCAATACTCGTTTTAAATTTTCCCTTTCGGCAAAGTTTGCATAAATCATATAGGCGGATAAGCCCAGGTATGCAATAAACAGAACCAGCATAAGAGACGTCAGTACGCTGTTTTCCTGCCATACCGTTGGCGCCGCGGCGTTTCCGTTTTCGTAACCGCCGTCAGGGTTTATTATAGTTGTTAAATTTATTAGCGTGGTTATCGCAAATACGAGCGTAATGCAAATTTGCGCTATAAGTGCCACTTTTTCTGCCAGTTTTCGCATATATACCTCTCACGTATAGTTTATGTCAAAAAAGCAATAACAATACTTATTGATTGGTATAATTACAGGCGGCGTTCTTAACAGCAATTAGCCGCCGCTTACCGTTCGCTATTGCGTTGTGCCGCGCAAAAATGTATATTGAGTTGCATTGAGTTGATAAATTTAACATTATAAAAAGCAAAAAATGTGCCAAACATACATTGACAAGAATACCGCATATATATTACAATCTTATTAACAAATAACAAAGAGGTATCGCCTTATGCCTATTAACAAACAAGGAAACATTATCGAAAACGTACTCGGTTATCTTAACAGCGTGTCTAACGGCGACGGAGATTTGTTCGATTTTGACAATATATCGCTAAGCGCCGCCGCTAAGGTAGACAAAAAATATGTCGAGGCGGTTACGGAGTTTATCAATTTTATGGACGAACTTCCGGGAGGTTTTCTTATATACCGCGCAAACGGCAACGAAGAAATTTTGTATGCCAACCGCGCATTGATAAAACTGTTTTGCTGCAAAACGCTGAAAGAGTTTAGAGAGTATACAGGCAACTCTTTTAAAGGAATCGTCCATCCGCGGGATCTTGTTTCCGTCGAAATGAGCATTAAAAAGCATCTAGGCGACAGCGACGAAAATTTGGATTATGTGGAATACCGTATACGCCGTAAGGACGGAGTTGTGCGTTGGGTGGAAAATTACGGCAGATGTTTCCATAGCGAAAAAGTGGGCGATATCTTCTATGTGTTTATAAACGACGTTTCGGAAGAAAAAACACGCCGTTTGGACGAAGCCGCGGAAATGCTTAACGAAAAGGAACGTAAGATACAAAATCTTATCGATAAATATAACCGCGAACGCCGTTTGGTCAATCAGGAACATCTGCGCCGTTTGGAAGTAATCGAAGGTTTAAGCGTAAACTACGATACGATTTTGTACATAGATTTAGATTCTAATAAGGTTTTGCCGTACCGCGTTAACGATAATTCCGAAACGGAATTTGAAAAAATGTATCAACCGCGCGAATACCGCGCGTACGTAATGCGTTATATCCGCACAAAGGTTCATCCTGAGGACAGGGAAGTTGTCGCTAAGGAAACGGACGTTGGATATATGCGCCGTCAGCTTGCCGAAAACAAAACGTATTACATAAATTACCGCGAGATAGAGGACGATATCGTAATTCATATGCAGTTGCGTATCGTAAACGTCGGCAGCGACAATCACGTATCGCAGGTTGTATGGGGCGCGCGGAATATCGAAGAAGAAATCAAACGCGATATGAAGCAAACTCAAGTGCTGGAAGAAGCTTTGTCCAACGCTAAGCTTGCAAACATTGCAAAAAATACGTTTTTGTCTAATATGTCGCACGATATGCGCACGCCGTTAAACGCAATTTTCGGTTATACCGCGCTTGCTAAACACAATAAAGACGACGTAACGCTGAGCTATTTGGAAAAAATCGACGGCGCGGGTCAGCAGCTGCTTAACCTTATAGACAAGGTTTTGGAAGCGTCTAAAATCGAATCCAGCGAAATAGAACTTAACGAAGAGGAAAGCGATATCGTAGCTATCGTTACCAAAGTATACGACGACAATCTTTCTGCCGCAAACCGCAAAAATATGGACTTTGTTTTGGATGTTAAAAGTATAAACCACTCTAAGGTGGTGTGCGATACCGACAAAGTATCTCAGGTGCTTACGCATATTGTAAATAATGCGGTCAAGTACACCGACGTCGGCGGCAGGGTTGCGGTTGCGGCGCGCGAAACTCAGGAACTGCCCAACGGATACTCCGTTTACGAAATAAGCGTAGAAGATAGCGGTATAGGTATGGACGAGGATAACCTTGCCCACATCTTCGAGCCGTTTGAACGTATCCGCAATACAACCCTAAGCGGCGAATTCGGCACGGGGTTGGGTCTTACGATAGCAAAAAAATACGTAGACGCGATGGACGGTAAAATTGCAGCTCAAAGTAAACGCGGAGTTGGCAGTAAGTTTACTATAACGCTTAACTTATGCGTGCGTTCCTTGCAAGAGTCTCTTAGCGAAACAACCGACGATTTGGTATCTATGCTTACGGGCAAAAAGATTTTGGTCGTGGACGACAACGAAATCAATTTGGAAATAGAAACGGAGATTTTGCAGGACTTAGGCTTTGAAACAGATACCGCTATGGACGGCAACTTTGCCGTAGACAAAATGGCGGCGGCAAAACCCGACGAATACGCGCTTATTATTATGGACGTACAAATGCCCACAATGGACGGACGCACCGCAACCAAACTGATACGCGAATTGCCCGATAAGAGCGTTGCCGCCGTACCTATTGTGGCATTGTCTGCAAACGCTTTTGAAAGCGATAAAAAGCTGTCGATGGAATACGGAATGGACGCACATTTAACAAAGCCCGTAGATATCCCGCTTTTGCTTCAAACCGTTGCCGCCGTTATGCGCAGCCGTAAGGACAAAAAATAACCCTAAATTGCATGTGTTGTTTTATAAAAAAATTTATCAAAAAGATGCGGCTGTTTTTTTGAAGTTCTAAAACGCAAATATTTTGCAATAACGGACGAAAACGAGCGATTTATCGGTGCGCGTAAACTGCGTTTTATGCAAGGAATAACGTCAAACGGAAAAAAACGAAATATTCAAATGCGGCGTCGGTATTCGACGAATGCCGCAAACTGCCGTAAAATAAAAAACAATTTTTGCTGTGACATATTTTGGTTTATAAACTGCCGTAAAAATTTAATGCGTCAATTTGGAGGAAACAAAGTGGACAGAACTCTTGTTGTAAAAGGTATAGGTAAAGTAAGCGTACCGCCCGATTTAACGGTAATAAGTATATCTATTACGTCGCTAAGCAGACAGTACGGCGAAGCAATGTCCGCGTCTTATAAACAAATAGAGGACGTGCGCGCGGCGCTTGCCGACGTCGGTTTTATAAAAAGCGATTTAAAAACGACTGACTTTAACGTATGCTCACGTTACGAAAACGAAAAGGATCAAAACGGAAATTATCGAAACGTTTTAAAAGGCTTTGAGGTAAACCATTCTTTTAAACTGGAATTCGGTTTTAATACGGATAAGCTTAACGACGTGCTTACAGTGTTGGCAAAGTGCGAAGCACACCCCGGACTGTCCGTTGAGTTTTCGGTAAAAGACAAAAATGCAGTAAGAGAGGAATTGCTGGTTTCCGCCGTAGACGACGCAGCTAAAAGAGCAAAGATATTAGCCAAAGCTTCTAACGTTAAACTTGGCGAAATACTGAACATAGATTACGGACGGAAAGATTTACGTCTTGTTTCGCCCACTGCATACCGAGCGGACGAAAGGTGTTTTGCGGCTAAGCATACCGCAATGGATATTCAGCCCGAAAACGTAGACGCTGTCGATACGGTAACGATTGTTTGGGAAATAATATAATTAACCCATTAAACAAATTTAACGCAGCGCAACTGGGTTTATACAACGTATGCTTATAAACGATTGATTTGCGTACGATATAATTCGATAGTTTAGTCTTGGTGTACAAAAGGCAGTCCGCGGCTGTCTTTTTTGATGCCTAAGCAATTTTGTAAACAGTAAATATTAAAAATAAAAGACATAAAATCGTGCGCTGAAATTATTAATTGAACTTTCGTTTTATATACAATTTGTTTGCCTGCAAAAATTTGACTTTTGTTTTATGCAAGTGTATAATTAAAACCTACATAGGAAATTAACTCTTTGGAGGAGAATATGAAACGTACTTATATTGCAAATCTTACCGAAGGCGAATGCCTTATTAAAGGTTACGTAGAGGCAATCCGCGACAAAAAAATAATGTTTTTGGTTATCCGTGACGTGACGGGATCGGTTCAGGTTACTATCGAAAAATCCGTTTGCCCCGACGTGTACGAAAAGGCAAAGGCATTAACGCTGCACAGCTTTGTAGCGGTAACGGGCAAATGCGTGTATTCGGAATATGTGCGTAACGGCGGTAAGGAAATATATCCTACGGACGTTGATATTATGAGTATAGCCGAGGTTTTGCCTCTCAATGCGGAAAGCGGACAAGACTTGCGCATGGACTACCGTTGGATAGACCTCCGCGACGAAAAGAAAGTGTTTTTGTTTAAAATTCAAACCGCGTTTGAAAAATACGCAGTAGAATTTTTTAACAAAAACGGATTTATCGAAATCCATACTCCCAAAATCACCGCACTGTCCAGCGAGGGCGGCAGCGAAGTGTTTGAACTTAAAAATTATTTCGGTCAGCCCGCGTACTTAACGCAAAGCCCGCAGCTGTACAAGCAAATGAGTATGATGGCGGGTTTTGATAAGACGTTTGAAATCGGCGAGTATTTCCGTGCCAATCCCAGTTTTACCAGCCGTCACGATACGGAATTTACCGGTATAGACGTGGAAATATCTTTTATCGAAAGCCATCACGAGGTTATGGACGTAGAGGAAGCGCTGCTTAAATACGTTATTGCGGGAGTCAAAAACGACTATAACGAGGAATACAAAAAGTACTTCGGCAACGATATAATTACGATGGACTATGATATCCCCCGTATAAGTTTAACGGAAGCGTACGATATTTTAAAGCGCGAAAAGAATTATGAGGTTCCCCGCGCGCTAAAAGGCGACTTAGACCCCGAAGGCGAGCGGTTGATTTGCGAATACGTAAAGGAGAAGTTTAACAGCGATTTTGTGTTTATTATCGATTTCCCCGCAAAAGCCCGCGCGTTTTATTCCATGAAGCAGGAGGAAAACCCCGAGCTTACAAAGACTTATGACTTGCTGTTTAGAGGTATCGAAATAACCAGCGGGGCTCAGCGCGAACACCGCTACGAAAACCTGCGTCAAAATATTATCGAAAACGGCATAAATCCCGATAATATGAGCGAGTATTTGGACTTTTTCCGTTACGGCGCGCCCACTCACGGCGGATTTGGACTGGGTATTACGCGTACGCTTGTAAAACTATTCGATCTGCCCAGCGTTAAGGACGTAACGTTCCTGTTCCGCGGACCGGCAAGACTTAAACCGTAAAATAGGTACAATTTGCAAAGGATTAGTTACGGCTAGTCCTTTTTTTGTTGCGTTTTTGCAACCGGACAGAACAATTAACAGGTAAACGTTTTTAGGCAAATAAACGTTTAAAGTTAAAGCAGCGGCGTTTATTCTGCAGTGCGCGCAGCGGCATAATTTTTCCAAAAACTGCTATATTTATGACATTAAAGCAAAAAAAATTTGCCGTATGTCGAAACTGACCTCCTACAAAGGGGCAAATTACTTTACATTGTTTTTTAATAATGATAAAATACAA
Source organism: uncultured Christensenellaceae bacterium (assembly GCA_910587795.1). Lineage (GTDB taxonomy): Bacteria > Bacillota > Clostridia > Christensenellales > CAG-314 > Fimimonas. The sequence goes on along the minus strand of CAJUNH010000002.1, from coordinate 99,904 downwards.
TAGTATATTTATATACTTATAGTAGCGCGATTTTCAGTTGAACAGTTTTTTAAAAGAAAATATGCCGTTTGCGGCGAAAAAAGACGTAAAAAGTCGTAAAAGTATTTAAAGTAGGTGCAAAAATGACAAAAAAGAAAATTCGTTTTTCTATAGTAGTTTGGATATTAGCCGTGGTGATGGCACTCTCCGTCGTTTGCGCGGCGTTTACCGCGTCCTATTCTACGGACAGCAGCGGTAATCTCAGCGCGGGAACTGCTACGGATACGTTTTCGCCGTTTATCGACAAGGATAAGGCTATTGCCGATCTCCGTAAAGATATGATTAAATCCATAAACAAAGATTTAATTAAAAATATTGCGGATTACCGCCTTAGCGGTAAAGTCAACGCTATTATTACTTTTTCGGAAAATTCTTTGGTAAACGAATATAACGAAAAACACAGCGGCAGCTCAACTTTGGAAGATTACCTGCAAAGTTCTTCGGCAAAGAGTTTGGCAAAGAGTATGACCGAACGTCAAAACAAGGCGGCGGACAAGCTGGTTAAAGCGGGTTTGGTTTCGGCGGTTAAGTACGGCTATACGGCTATTGCCGACGGCGTTTACGTAACCACTACTTACGAAAACTTAAATGCAATTATGCAATTCGACGAAGTAAGCCGTATTATCGTGTCCAACACTTACATGCCTGCGGTAGCTACGGAAAACCCCGTAAACGTATACGATACGGGTATATTCAACAGCAGCGACGTCGATTACACCGGTAGGGGAACTATTGTCGCCGTTTTGGATACGGGCTGCGACTATACGCACACGGCGTTTACTACGCATAAGGTGGAGCAGCCTTTATACGGCCGTAACGATATTGCGCGCATATTGCCCCAAACCGTTGCGTACGGCTACGATAATACCGTAGAACCGCGCGAAGTATACTACGGAAACATCACCAACAATAAAATTGCTTGGGGGTACGATTACGCAGATAAAGACCCCGACGTTATGCCTTTTTCCAGCGAACACGGCACTCACGTTGCGGGTATCATAGGCGGTAAGGACGACGTTATTACGGGCGTGGCGGTGGACGCGCAGCTTGCAATTATGAAAGTGTTCAGCGACTACAAAGACGGCGCGGACGACGGCGATATTTTGGCGGCGCTGGAAGACTGCGTTAAGTTGGGCGTAGACGCAATTAACATGAGCTTAGGTACGTCTTGCGGATTTACCCGCGAGGTGGACGAAGTTCGCAAAAACGAAATTTACGACAGTATCGAAGAAGCGGGCATTTCGCTTGTCGTTGCCGCATCCAACGATTACAGCAGCGCGTACGGCAGCGAATTCGGCAATACCAACAAAACGCGCAACCCCGACTCCGCAACGGTAGGCGCGCCGTCTACGTATAATGCGGCAATGTCGGTTGCTTCCATAAACGGCAACAAAGACAAATATATGTTGGCTAACGGTAATCAAGAGGTGTTTTTCCTCGAATCGTTTAACCAAAGCGCAAAAGAATACAACTTCTTTGAAATGATGGGTATAACCGAGGGCGTAACAAAGACTTTTGATTACGTCACCGTTCCCGGTTACGGATATGCCGCAAACTATATCGGCACGGACGTAAAGGGCAAAATAGCTTTGGTAAAGCGCGGAGATATTTCCTTTGAGGAAAAAGCACGTTTTGCCGCGGAAAACGGCGCGGTGGCGTGCATTATCTACAACAACGTCTTCGGCGATATAATTATGACGGTTGGTAACGATATTACAATACCCGTAGTATCTATCGGCAAAGACGACGGCGATATACTTGCCGCGGTAAACAAAGGTAAAGAAAACGAAGGCATAGGCACTTTGGAATTTTCTTATTCAAACCAAGCCGGTCCCTTTATGAGCGACTTTTCCAGCTGGGGACCGAACCCGGACTTGTCTCTTAAACCGGAAATCACCGCTCACGGCGGAAACATTTATTCTGCTGTTCCGGGCGGCGGTTACGATAAGCTTAGCGGAACGAGTATGGCATGCCCCAATATGTGCGGTATTACCGTGCTTATCCGTCAATACGTAAAGGAAAACTTCCCTTCGCTTACTACAACCTGCGAAGTACGCGATTTGGTAAATCAGCTTTGTATGTCTACGGCAACAATTGCGTTAGACCGCAAAGGCAATCCGTATTCGCCGCGTAAACAGGGCGCGGGAATAGCGGACATTTTAAAGGCAACGACCACCGACGCGTATTTGTACGTAGACGGTATGGGCAAAACAAAGTTGGAACTGGGGGACGATCCTCAACGTAACGGCGTTTATACGATGTCCGTTAATCTCAAAAATATTTCCGATAAATCTGTAAGTTATACGATAGGCAACCTTGCAATGACGGAGTCGGTGTCCAGTTCGGACAAGGATTATGTTGCGGAAATGGCTTATATGCTGGACGTTAGCGCGGACTACAACGTAAAAGGCGGCACGCTTAACGGAGGAGTTGTAACCGTACCCGCGGGACAAACCGCAACGGTAACCGCAACGATAACTCTTTCGGGCGCGGATAAGCGTTACATAAACGGTAATTTTGAAAACGGTATGTACGTAGAAGGCTTTTTAACTTTTACAAATACCGACGATAAAGGCGTAAGTCTTAACGCTCCGTTTCTTGCTTTTTACGGCGACTGGGCTGACGCTCCCATATTTGACGAAGACTACTATATGGTAGAAACCGAAGCGCACAACGGAGCTATCGACGAGGAAGACAAGATCAAAGCGGACTACTACGCCACGACTCCGTTAGGAAAATATTACTACGACTATATTATTCCCTTGGGCAGCTACATGTACGATATGTCTCCCGACGACGTTGCAATCCCCGCAACTGCGGAACACGCCGCAATATCGTATTACCGCGATTGCATAAGCGGCGTATATTCGGTGTTTACCGGATTGCTGCGCGGCGCAAAGGAGATGAATATCGAGATTGTAGATACCGCAACAGGCAAAACCGTGTGGCAAAAGACGGAATACAACGCATATAAAGCACACTTTAACGGCGCTCAAATGCCTTACGTCTGCAATATAGACCTTGACATGGTCGACTTTAAAACAAACGAAGTATTCGGCGACAACAACTCGCATTATCAGGTAACGATGTCCGCTAAAATGGACTGGGATAACGGCGAACGCAATGTAAACGATACGTACAAGTTCAGCTTTTATATCGACTATCAAGCGCCGCTTATCGTAGATTCCAAATTCAGTGTTGAATACGACCGTTTGGGCGATAAAGACAAAGACAAGTACTTTGTGGAATTAACGGTTTACGATAATCACTATGCAATGTCGCTGCGTCCCGTAGTAGTTTACAGCTATGTGGACGAAAACGGACAGACGAAACAAACGTTTTCTTCGTTGGCGGAAAATCCGCTTCCCGTTTATCAGGAAAAACGCGACAGTAAAACCGTGGTAAAAGTGGATATTACTGATTACCTTGACGTAATCCGCAGCAGCAATTTGCCTCAGGGTATTACGTTCTACGTAGACGACTACGCAATGAACTCCGCAATATACTATATACCCTTCCCCGAAACGCAATGCAACACGTTAGGGTTTAAAACGGAAGACAGTTCGCAAGGCGTACCTACGATAGAGTTGAAAAAAGGCGAAACGTTTGACCTTACTACCGTTATGTACGACACCGCCGACGAAAACAGAGAAATCGATCGGTTTTACCTTAAAAACCTTACTTGGACAAGTTCGAACCCCGACGTGGTAGCCGTTTCCGGCGGACAGATAGAGGCTTTGCAGAATAACGAAGGCATCGTAATATCCGTAAAAGGCGAAACGTGGGACAAGGCTAAGACCGTAAGAGTAAACATAGTAGGCGAAAACGCAGCGGACGGCAGTTCGTCGCAAAACACGGAACTGGAAAATATCGAGTTTATTTCGTACGATACGGTGTTTGCGTATAACGGCGACATCGACCGCTCGGAAATAGGGCGCACCGGCGGCAAAGGCTTCTTTGACGGAAACTATACTTTAAATTTCTATCCCGGCGAACAGGTAAAACTTAACTATTTGATTGAACCGTGGAATTTGGACCCCGCCCGTTACGAATTAAAATGGAGTTCCAGTAACGAACGCGTCGCAACGGTAGACGAAAACGGCGTAGTTAAGGGTCTTGCCGAAGGAAGAACGCGCGTTTCGTTAAATATCATAGTGGACGGAAGACAATCTATCCTTCAAGCGCGCTGTACCGTTAATATCAAAAACGAGTTTGTTATAGAAAACCGCGAATTAGTGGCATATAAGGGGCTCGGCGGCGTTGTGGAAATACCCGACGACGAAGGAATACTGTACATCGGTTCGTTTGCTTTCTGCCACTATAACTTAGTAAACGACAAAGACGTAGGCGACGATTACGATTTTGACGACAAGAAAGAACCGCTGCGCAACAATACGGTAACGAAAGTTATTATCCCCGCAGGCGTAGAGGAAATCCGTAAATTTGCTTTTTATAATTGCGAAGTACTGGAAGAAGTTGTATTGGGCGAGGATTGCGACAAAATTTACGAATACGCGTTTTACAATAACGTAAGGCTTATCAACATTAATTTGGATAGAGTCAAGGTTATATCAGACTACGCGTTTTACGGCTGCCGCGTATTGCAAAACCCCGGCTTCGGCATTAATTTTGAGTCGGTCAACGTATTAGGCAACTATTCTTTTGCAAACTGCGTTCAGCTGACGTCGGCAAATCTTACCGATTTGCGCCGCAGCGGCGAAGGCGCGTTTTACGGTTGTTCGCACCTTACTACGGTAGTGTTGGGCGAACGCGCGCGTTTGGCGCCTCAAATGTTTGCAGCGTCTTCTTTGCGCGAGATTACTGTTTACAGCGATACAATTCCCGATAAAGCGTTTTATAACTGTACAAGACTTACAAAAGTAACGGTCGTAAACGATTTGACGTATTTGGGTACGGACGCTTTCTCCGGTTGCGTTCAGCTTAACAGCTTTACTTTTAAAAAGGGCTGTGAATATATCGGTTCGGCGGCGTTTTACGGCTGCGCAAAGCTTTCCGCGATAGTGCTGCCCGACGGTATAACGTCCTTTGGCGATAACGTATTCGGCAATTGCGCGTCCCTTACAACGTTGATATTAAACGCAAACACGGTAATTAACGAAGTGGGCGCATTGATGTTTAACGCGCTGGGCGGAACAAACGTTGCTTTTAGCGCGGCAAACTCCAACCATTACAGCGTTAAAGACGGAATTTTGTTCAGCAAAGACGGCACGGAATTGATTTTGGCGCTTACTAACAAAACTTTTGACGGCGGTATATACGTATTGCCCGAAAACGTCAAAGTAATTGCGGACGGCGCGTTTTCCGGAAACCGTAACCTTAACGTATTGGACGCTTCCGTCAGTCAACTGGAAAAAATAGGAAATTCCGCATTCGCGTACTGCGCAAACCTTACGGCGGTTAAGTTGGGGGACAATGCGGTAGCAATAGACGACCGCGCGTTTACCGAAGCGGTAAATCTTAAAAATATCGATTTAAGCAAGTGTCCGTCCATAGGCGAATTCGCTTTCTACAATACGGCACTTACAGCGGTAACCGTAGGCGACGGCGCAACGGTAGGATACAGGGCGTTTTCGGTAGGAAAATCCACCGTACTGAACGCTACGTATACAAGTAAACTTATAAATTTGTATTTAGGTAAAAACGCCAAGATAGGCGATTACGCATTTGCCAACACGGCTGTTGCAACGGTGGAAATGCCTGCAGATGGCGGCGTTGTTATAGGACAGTACGCGTTCTTTAACAGCAGTTCTTTGGTACGTATCGATCTTACGAAAGCAACGGAACTAAGCGCATACTCGTTTGCAATGTGCAGTAAGCTTGCAAGCGTAGACTTGGGCAATATTGCCGTTATTCCCGAAGGATGTTTCAGCGGCTGCGCGTCATTGGTAAACGTTACTGCGGACAACGCGGAAAAAGTGGAACACGACGCGTTTGCGCAATTCGAGTTGGTTTCCGGAGGACAGCAGTTTGTTTACGAAGGACCCGCTATTGTAATTATAATTTTACCTAAGGCAATAGAAATAGGCGAATACGCGTTTTACGGATGTATGGATCTTGAAACGGTAAGTTTGCCCGAGGTTGAAACAATAGGCGAAGGCGCGTTTGAATTCTGCGAAAAATTGCAAAACATTACGTTCGGCAGCAAGCTAAGCGTAATTAACGACGGCGTATTTTACGGATGCTCGTCGCTGAATCTTGCCGAGTTTGATTTTGATAACATCACAAAGGTAGGCAAAATGTCTTTCTTGGGGACGCAGGTGCCCGAAACGTTGACGTTGCCGAAAGTCGAATCTATCGACGTACAAGCGTTTTGTGAGGCGGAGTTGGTGCAAACATCTCAGGGATTGCAGTTTGTTCCCGTTAAAAACCCGCACCTAAAAACGGTAAACGCACCCGAACTTAGATTTTTGTTGGAAAACGCGTTTTACGGCAGCGGAGCTTTGCAGCAATTTAACGCTCCCAAACTGGAAGAAATCGGCAGTATGGTGTTTGTCGATTCGCTTATTACAGAGTTTGAAGTTACAGACAATTTAAGGTTTGTAGATTACGGCGCGTTTACTTACGCAGAAAAATTTGAAACTTTCTATGCGACGGTAAACGGACAAAAGGTGTTTGACGTTACGTTTAGCAACGTTATGTTGGATAAAGGAGTTTTGTACACGTCCACGAATAAAGGCTATATGTTATCGTCCTATCCCGCGGCAAAGACGGATGCGGAATACGCAGTTCCCGAAGGAGTTGTGCGCATCGAGTTTTTGGCGGCATACGGAAACAAAAACATCACAAAGATCGTGTTGCCTCAAACACTGACGAACATAGGTAATATGTCGTTCTACTCCTGCGATAAGCTTGCTACGGTGGAGTTCCGTTCGTATTATGCGCCCGTTTTGGAAGGCACGATGAGCGGCGAGTTGGATATCCTGCCCGGCAGCGACTTAAAGGATAGATTCCCCGGGTTCGACAAACTGTACAAGTACGATTACTATTACTACACTCAACTGCTGCAACTGTTGGCAAATCCCGACTATAAACCTTCGTTCGGTGTTCCGTATCCGTTGTATTACGCAACGTTTGTGGATTTTGTAACAAGTAAAAAGGCTTCTAATTTACAAGCCGTACTGCCCGTTAACAGCGAAGGTTACGACTCTGCGCTTTACACGGCATATTTCAACACGATAACAAAGTCGCAGTTTACCCCTATGGGCGGATACGCAATTGCGTTTATTAACGCGGTAAACAATTTGCCCGACGTCGTAGACAGATTTGCCGCAAAGAGTATGGGCGATGCAATAACGGCATACAACGCGCTGCAGCGTCATACGGACGAGCTTGCAGCGGTAGACAAATCGGTTGTCGACCGTTATCAAACCGCGCTTAGCGCGTATAACGTGGACGTGGCAATCAACGCTATAAATAAGCTTGTCGGTATCGACAGTACAGACCGCAGTATCAACCTTGTGGAAAAAGCAAACAGCGCGTACAACGTACTGTCTGCAGAGGAAAAAGATTTAATAACCAATTACGACAAACTTGTAAAAGCAAACGCGGACTTGGAAAAAGCAATTAAGGAAAGAAACGAAGAGTTAGAAGCCGAACGCAAAAAGGCGGCTCAGGCTGCCATAGACGCAATCGACGCAATAGGCGAAGTATCGTCGGCGCAGAGCTGTTTTGACAGGCTATCGCAGGCGCTAAACGTATTTAACGCTTTGACTGCCGAAGAAAAGGCATACGTAACAAACAGCGATAAGCTGCAAGCGGCGGTTACGTCTTACAATACTTTGGTAAAAACAATAAACACCGTTAATGCGGAGGTGACAAAAACGGCAACCAACGTTACTTTGCAGGTGGCGGGAATTTTGTCGCTGTTGGCAATAGTAGCGGTAGCACTCAAAAATCTGTTAGGAGGCAAACTATGAAAAAGAAAATAATACTTATTGTTTTGGCGTTGATTGTTTGCCTGTCGCTGTGCGGCTGTAACAAAATGTTCGGCCGCTTGGACGACCTTTGTAAAGATCCTCACGAAAACGTAAAACTTACGGTTAACGTTACTGACGGCAATGTAGAACTAAAAGGAACGTACACCGCGGTAAAACAAGCGGACGACTCCGTATCGGTACAGTATAGCTATCAGGTTTTAAACGAAATTATAACCGATAACGGCTCGTACGAAGTTCCCGATGAAAGAATAACCACGTACAGCGGTTCTATGAAAATTACGTCGGTTGACGGCGTAACGCAGGTGGAAACGCAGGACGGAGCAAAACCCAACTTGGATTTGACTCAAATAACGGCGGTTGCTCTTAACTTTAATAAATCCAACTTGGATAAAGTTGAAGATAAGGACGGAGTATTTTCCGCAAACGTAAAAGACTTGTCCAAGTTAATGGGCAGCGACACCGAAGGACAAAACGGCAGGGTTGTTGCAAAGTACACAGAAGACGCAATACAGTCGGTGGAAATAAGTTTTGAACGCAGCGGCTATCAGGTTGTGTTTACGTACGATTTTACCGCATAACGTCGCAGCCGGTAATAATGTCGGCAAATTATCTGCGGACAGCGTTTTCGGTAACGTAAAGGCTGTTAACGTAACAATCAAATTTAGAAGTAACGATTTTAGAGGTAACGATGAAGCATAAAAGCAAACTACTGTTATTGCTTGCCGTAGTGCTGTTGGCAAGCGTCATATGTTTTGCCGCTTGTAAAACAGGCGACGACGTACTGGACGGTAAGTATATTGTAAAATTTAAGTTTAACGGCGGGTCGCTGACGATGTCTACGTCCAGCGTGGACGACTCCTCATCCTACGGCTACGCATACGAGGAAAAGGGCGTGCTGATACTGGATCCGGTTGAGTACTATTCTAAGGAAGGTACGACGGACGCGATAAGGCGCAGCGGTTACGACTTTACGGGTTGGTATAAAGACGAAGCGTGCACCCAAAAGTGGGATTTTGCAAAGGACAGACTGGAACAGGACGAACTGATTTTATACGCCGGTTGGGAAAAGCAAATAAAATATACGTTTACCGTATATTACTTGGACGGAGGAAAACCCGTTGCCGTAAACAGCTACACTCCCTCGCAGGAGCAAATCAGTTTAGGCGCAAAAATCAGCAAGAACAACCGCGAAAGAACGGCAAAACGGGCGGGATACACGGCGCTGGGGTATTACAGCGATATAACTTGCACCGTAGAGTGGGACGATAATTTTGTCCATCCCGCAAACGAGCAGACTTTGGACGTGCCGATTTACGTTACTTATATCGAAGGCGAATGGAGTTTGGTGCGTAATTACGACGATTTGTACACGGCATACCGCGGCAATAAAAACATTTATTTGTTAAACGATGTGGATTGCGAGGCGGACACTTTGTACATTAATTCGTACAGCGGAATATGGGAAGGCAACAACTATACCGTAAAGAATTTTGTGGTAGAAAACTATTCGTCGGGTACAATCAGTATGTTCGGTACTTTGCGCGACAAAGCGGTGCTGCAAAATATAAAGTTTGCCGACGTAACTTACAGAATAAAGGAAACCGCGTCCGTCCGTATTCAAATAGCGGTAATGGCTCAAAACTGCGGCGCGGCAAAGATACATAACGTACAAATAGAAGGCGTTGCGGAAACTTTAAATAAAGACGTCCAATTAAATAATCTTGTTGGAGACAACATCGTTATAATTTACAATCAGCAGGAAAATGCGGAAATAACCGATTTTACTTGCAGTTTAACAACTAAGTCAACAGAGGAGTAACAATAATGAAAACAAAATTAAAAACATTTTTAACATGTTTGGTACTTGCGGCGATGGTCTTTACCATGACGTTTGGATTTGTCGCGTGCGACGATCCCGTAGATCCGAATACCCCGACGGGACCCACCGGTATAAACAACGAAACGACCCGTCTGGTATTGTCCACTGCCGAAATGGACGGCGTATTTAATCCGTTTTATTCGTCGGCTGCGGCAGACAGCAATATTGTAGGTATGACGCAGATTTCTATGTTGGCGGCAGATAAAAACGGTAATATTATCGGGTATACAACTCCGCAAACGCGTATAGCCGCTCTTGCGGCGGAACCGTGCGTTGTATACGATTACGACGAGTATACGTATACCGAAAACGGAGATCAGTTTACTCGATACAGATTTGTGCTTAAAAATAACGTTAAATTCAGTAACGGTTCTCCCCTTACGATGAAAGACGTGCTGTTCAATTTGTACGAGTATCTCGATCCCGCTTATTACGGAAGCGCAACGATTTACTCTACCGAGATTGTAGGTTTAAAGGAATATCAAACGCAGACGCGTTCTCAGCGCGAACAGGATAAGTTTAACGAAAGATTCGATTCCGAAGCTTTGTCACGTATTGAGCAATTAACAATCGACGCAATCAACGATATCCGCGACGATACAAGCAACAGGTCTTTAACCGATGCCGAAATGACAGAATTGCTTAAAGCGTGGCAACAGGAACATACAAGCCCGCTGTCGCAGCACGTTGTAGAGGACTACGGCTACGCTAAGGCGTATTTCCGTAAGGAGTTGGAAACGGACTACACCAACAGCGTAGACACGGCAAAAGATATTAAGTTTATGGCGGCAGACGGCGTTACGGAAGTTTGCTTGACAACCGACACGGAAGCTTTTCTTTATAACGAAGGTAAAATTACCTGGGACGAAAAAAATCACAAATTCGAGTACTCCTTCGGCGAAGCAAGCAAAAACTGGACGAGAGAAGAAGCGGTACAGCGTATGTACGACAGTTATGTCCCCAACAGTATCGACGAAGTTATCAATATGTGGAACACGGGTAACGAACTTAGACAGTACCTTGCCAACAAACTTAAAAAAGAATACTTCGACAATATGAACGAAGACGAACGTATACAGAACATCAGCGGTATTAAGTTTATTAACCGTACCGAGGCGGTGGAAGTAAACGGCAATACATACGCTCCCGTTACGGCATACAACGCCGACGGCTCGGTGGTAACGACGTGCCACGAGGTTTTGGAAATAACTATCGAAAAGGTCGACCCCAAAGCAATTTGGAACTTTGCTTTTACCGTTGCGCCAATGTATTATTACTCCAACAGCGACCAAATCGCTAAATTCGATTACGAAAAGAACTTCGGTATAGATTTCGGTTCGCCCGATTTCCAAGATAAAGTCATAAAGGATTCTTCTAAAATAGGCGTGCCCGTAGGCGCAGGTCCCTACAAAGCTACTACGCAGTCGGGCGACAGCAGTAACGTACAGGCAGGTACGTTCCGCAGTCACGGCGTTGTATATTTTGAACGTAACGAACACTTTATGTTCCCCGCAAAAATCAAGTACGTAAACTATCAGGTGGTTTCCACTAACTCTATGCTGGATACGTTATACAGCGGCGACGTTCACTTTGTAGAGCCGTCCTGCACGCAGGATATCATTAACGATATCGAGGCACATAAGCAAAACGGTACGGCAATCGACTACGACAAGGTGGAAACCAACGGCTACGGATACGTAGGTATCAATGCGGAAAAAATCCCCGACGTAAACGTGCGCAGAGCTATTATGCACGCAATTAACACTCAGCTGTGCGTAGACTACTATCACGGATATTCTCAGGCTATTTACCGTCCTATGACGCGCGTTTCTTGGGCGTATCCCGACGAAGTAAACGATATGCATGCCGAAGGCAGTCAAAAGAAGGACGAACACTACTACGAATTTGACCCCGAAGCGACAATTATTAAGGAACTTGTAAAAGATTATTCGTTAAACGCTCAGGGCATTTTGCAAAAGGGCAACACGGTATTAAAGTTTACGTTTACCATTGCCGGCGAATCCACCGACCACCCCGCATATATGGCTCTTACAAAAGCGGCGGCAATCCTTAACGGCGTAGGTTTTAAAGTTAACGTAGCAACCGATATCCGTGCGTTAAGTAAACTCAGCAGCGGCGACTTGACCGTATGGGCGGCTGCTTGGGGCGCGGCAATCGACCCCGATATGTATCAGGTTTATCATAAGGACTCCACTGCCGGGTCTACCTCCAACTGGGGTTACAGAGCGATTCTGCGTAACGCAGGCGGCAAGTACGATTACGAATACGGCATTGTACAGCAGCTGTCAGTTTTAATCGACGAAGCGCGCGAAACAACCGACCAAAACGAACGTAAGGAACGTTACGCGGAAGCTTTGGATTTGGTTATGGATTTGGCGGTAGAATTGCCTACATATCAACGCAGCGACTTGTTTGCATTTAACACAAGCATTATAGACGCCGATACGTTGCAGCACGGAGCTGATTTGACGGCATATAACGGACCTCTTGCAAGATTATGGGAAGTTAGTCTTAAGGAATCCAAATAAACACTTATAGGAAAATTAAATGGTTAAATATATTCTCAAAAGAATAGGTCTTGCAATAGTCATCTTGCTGGGCGTATCGATAATTATTTATACTTTGGTGCGTTTGATGCCTACCGACTACTTGGAAACAAAATTTCATTCTCAGTTGCAGCAGGGTACAATGACGCGCGCAAAGTTAAATGAATTCCGTCAAAAATACGGTTTGTTTATGCCGGAATCATATGTGGACGTTAAAGTAAGCGACGTGCCGGGCGTGCGAGGGGAAGTTACTTTTGTGGGTAACTCCTCCGACCGCGATTACGAGGACGCTCAAAACGAATTGCTGTCTGTCGAGGAATGGTACGTAAAACAAATTAACGAGTTCGACGCTACTATAAACGGAATAACGTATATGATGATTCTTAAAGAAAGCGGCGAGTACGAAATCAGTTTGCGCGAAACGGTAAAAGATGAGGAAACAGGCAAAAACGAAGAAAAGAAAACGGTTTTAAAAAGCGGATACTTTGTTATAAACGAGCGCGACGAAAACGGCGTTTACAACCTTACTTTGGATTTCGATATTATTACAAACGGCGAATTCTGCGCCGTATCGTACCGTAATTCCAACTTCGGCGATAAACTGGGCGCAGTGCTGGGCGGTTATTTTAAGTGGTTGGGTAACGCCTTGAAATTCGATTTGGGCGAATCGTTCGACCATCAGCTGCCCGTAACGCAGGTTATTGCGGAAAATATGTGGATATCCTTTGCACTATCCTTTGTTGCAATGATTTTGGAATTTGCAATCGCAATTCCTTTGGGTATTGTAAGCGCAACGCACCAGTATTCCGCAGCGGACTATATAGTTACGGTTGTCACGCTTATGGGTATATCTCTGCCGTCTTTCTTCTTTGCGGCATTGCTTATAAAACTGTTTGCTACAACTTTGGGCTGGTTCCCCGCTTCGGGACTTGTAAGCGGCGGCAGCAGCGCGGTAAACGTATGGCAAAACCTGCCCGATATGCTGTGGCACTTGGTACTGCCTATGACGGTGCTTGTAGTGCTGTCCATAGGCGGTATGATGCGTTATACGCGTACGAATATGCTGGAAGTTTTAAACTCCGACTATATCCGTACAGCCCGCGCAAAAGGCTTGTCCGAAAAGCGCGTAGTATACGTGCACGCGTTCCGCAATACTATGATTCCGCTAATGACGTTAATGGCAGGTATCTTGCCCAGCTTGTTCGGCGGAGCGATGATTACAGAGGAAGTTTTCAGTATCGACGGTATAGGGCGGCTTGCTTACAAAGCGCTGCGTAACGGAGATATACCGTTTATTATGGGTTACAATATGTTCCTTGCTATTCTTACGGTAATAGGAACGTTGCTTAGCGATATTATGTACGCCGTGGTAGACCCGCGCGTAAAACTGACAAAGTGACGGTGATATTATGAGTAAAAAAGAAAATATAGAAAATATTACCGAAACTACCGCAACAACGTCTGCGGATGTAAAAGCTGCGGAAAAACAGCAAACGGCAAAGACATCCAAAACAACGTCTAAAAAAACGACGGGCACAACCGCAACAGCGTCGGCTAAAAAAACCGGCGCTACGGCGGTTAAAACGGTAGCAAAAAAATCCGGAGGAACAACGGATAAAAAATCCACCAAAACAATGTCTGCTGTTAAAAATGACGAGGCTAATATAAAAGATACTCACGGAATTAAAAAACAAAAAACGGAAGAAGCAAAGTCTGCGGCAATAGCCGAACCGACGTTGGAAACTGTAACGGCAGAAGAATTTACCGTCACCGAGAAAATTACCGACGACAATGTAGAGCAGCAAGTACACTACAAACAATTATCTCCCGCGCTTATGGTTGCGCGCAGATTTTTCCGTTCGCGGCTGTCGCTTGTGGGCTTGGTAATGTTAATAGTACTGTTTTTATTTGCTTTCTTAGGTCCCGTTTTTATGAAGTGGGGCGGCTATCAATGGGGCGAAATCGACCCCGATTATTCTCCCACTTGGCGCAGAGCGGGCGAGTGGGTGGAGTACATCGACGCTAAAGGAGAAAAGCACAGCGTTTATCAGTATAACGACAGACTTGTAGATTTTAACCAATATGCTTCTCCCGACGGAAACCACTGGCTGGGCACCGACGAAAAGGGTATGGACGTATTTATCCGCTTGATGTACGGCGGCAGGGTGTCGTTGACGCTGGGATTCGTCGTCGTTATTTTGGAAACGCTTTTGGGCGTACTGATGGGCGGACTGGCAGGCTATTTCGGCGGTTGGGTAGATCAGGTTATAATGCGCGTCGTGGATGTGCTTAACTGTATACCCACATTGCCTATTTTGCTTATCGCTTCCGCCGTACTGGAATCTTGGGAAGTAGACCCTCAGTTCAATATCTATTATCTTATGATAATTTTGACCGTATTCGGTTGGAGCGGAATCGCCCGTATGGTTCGCGGACAGATTTTGTATTTGCGGGAGCAGGAATATATCGTTGCGTGCGAGGTTATGGGGACTCCCACTTGGCGCAGAATATTTAAGCACCTTGTTCCCAACATTATGCCTCAGCTTATTGTGTCCATGACGTTAGGACTTGGCAGCGTAATTTTGTACGAGTCAACGTTAAGCTATTTGGGTTTGGGCGTTCCTATCCCTTATGCGGCGTGGGGTACTATGATATCCGCATCTACAAATCCCATTACCATGCAGAACTATCCAAATCTGTGGATTCCCGCAGGTATCTTAATTGTAATTGCCGTTTTGGGCTTCAATTTTGTCGGTGACGGTTTGCGCGACGCAATGGACCCCAAAATGAAAAGGTAAAACGCGATGAAAAACGAAAAAGCAAAAAATCCTTACAATTTAACTATAAAGGAAAGCCGCGCCATATTAAAAAGCAATATGCGCGAAATGAAACGTTTGGAAAAAATCAAACGCAAGCGCGTATCGGCGGAACACTTTACCGCGCAGATGAAAAACCCCGACAACGTGTTGGAAGTGGAAAATCTGCACACCTATTTCTTTACGGATAACGGCGTAGTCAAGTCCGTCAACGGCATAAGTTTTGATATTCCGCAAAATTCCATAGTGGGCTTAGTAGGCGAATCGGGCTGCGGCAAAAGCGTTACGAGTTTGTCTATTATGCAGCTCGTGCAGGCTCCGCAAGGTCAGGTTGTGGACGGCGAAATCCGATTTGCGGCAAACGATTACCGAACGGACGACCGCGGCAAACGTATACCTGTGTACAAACGGAACGAAAACGGCGAAATTATTACACAGCCTAAATTAGACAAACACGGCAATCCCGTTTTGAATAAAGAAGGCAAGCCCGTAACCGAGCCGATACGCGAGGTAAACGACGACGGTATGTTTGTTTACGAGACGGCGGAAACGGTCTACGACATTGCAAAAATGCCCACGGAGGATATGGCGCGCGTACGCGGTAAGGATATTTCTATGATATTCCAAGAGCCGATGACCAGTCTTAACCCCGTGTTCACAATCGGCTATCAAATAGAGGAAGTGGTGTACTTGCTGCATCCTTTGGCAACTAAGGAGCAAGCCCGCGCAAAAGCAATTAAAATGCTTAAACTTGTGGGTATTCCTATGCCGGAAACGATAATAGACTATTATCCTCATCAGCTGTCGGGAGGTATGCGCCAGAGAGTAATGATAGCGATAGCCTTAACGGGCAACCCCAAACTGATTATTGCCGACGAACCGACTACGGCGTTGGACGTTACCATTCAAAGCCAGATATTGCAGCTTATAAAAAACGTGCAGAAACAATGTAACGCGTCGGTGCTGCTTATTACCCACGATTTGGGCGTTGTCGCCGAAATGGCGGATTACGTTGTGGTTATGTATGCGGGAAAAATTGTGGAAAAGGGTACGGTTTACGAAATTTTCGATAACCCGTTGCATCCGTACACAATGGGTATACAAAAGGCAAAGCCCACGTTCGAATCGGATATCGGCGCGGATTTGTACAGTATACCCGGCAACGTGCCTAACCCTATAAATATGCCTAACGAGTGTTTGTTTAAGGATAGATGCAACCGCCGCTGCGGTAAATGCGAAGGGGAATATCCTCAGGAAATAAAAGTGACCGATACTCACAGCGTATTTTGTCATTTGTATAAAAAATAATATATTACGAGAAAACAATGAGCGAACGAAACAATCAAAACAAGGATTACATATTAAAAGTTTCCAACTTAAAGCAATACTTTCCCGTCGGTAAAAGTATGTTCGGCAAGCCCGCCGGATATTTGCGCGCAGTTGACGGCGTTACGTTTAATTTGGAACGCGGCAAAACGATAGGTATCGTAGGCGAGTCCGGTTGCGGTAAAACTACTTTGGGGCGTACTATATTGCGCTTGTACGATATTACCGAAGGTTCGGCTGTTTACGTCGAACAGGACGGTTTCGAGCACGAACTGGCAACTATCAAACGCAAAGACTTACAGCCGCTGCGCACGCATTTGCAATATGTTTTTCAGGATCCGTATTCGTCGCTGCCTCCCCGTATGACTGTGGGCGAAATAATCAGCGAAGGCGTTAGAACTCACAATATCGTACCCAAAGGAGAAGTGAGAGAATACGTAATAGGCGTTATGAAACGCTGCGGATTGCAGGAACATTATTTTGACCGTTACCCGCACGAGTTCAGCGGCGGTCAGCGTCAGCGTATTTGTATTGCGCGCGCTCTTGCGGTTAAGCCCAGGTTGGTTATCTGCGACGAGCCTGTTTCCGCTTTGGACGTTTCTATTCAGGCGCAGGTGATAAATCTGCTTAAAAAGTTACAGCGCGAAGAAAACATGTCCTATATGTTTATTTCGCACGACTTGTCCGTAGTAAAATATATTTCGGACACAATAGCGGTAATGTATTTGGGTAATATCGTGGAAATCGGGACAACGGACGATATTTGCAATCATGCGTCTCACCCGTATACGCAAGCCTTGTTTTCCGCCGTTCCCATTGCAAATCCGCATAAAAAGTCCAATCCCGAAGCGTTGGAGGGCGAACTTCCCAGTCCTGCAAATCCGCCCGAGGGCTGCAAATTTCACACACGCTGTAAATATTGTACCGAACAATGCAAAAAACAGCCTCCGCAGTATTTCGAGGTAAGCGCAGGTCACTACGTGGCTTGCCACAAGTTTGATACGGTAGATAATGAAAAAGAAAAACAAAAAAATTAAAGCAGTGTACCGCGAAGACGACGGCGAAACGATATACTCTATGGCGGGTTTGGAAGGGTTAACTCCCGAACAAGCCGAACAGCGCGCCGAGGAACGCAAAAAACGCGTAAAACTAACGCGCAAAGAAAAACGCGCTATGATAGGCGCGGCGTACAGAGTTTATCTGCCTATTTTATTGATATTCGTTGTTGCTTTCGGTATAGCCGCCGTAATATTGTATTTGCTGATGAGGTAAAGGAGAGGTTATGAAGAAAAAACTGATAATCGTATTGTTGGTTATGTTGCTGTGCGCGGCATTGTGTTTTGCGGCGTGTACGGAAGAAATACACAAAGTAAAGATAACTTGCGACGAAATAAAATTGCCTGTCGGCGCTGACGTAAACTGGAAAGATTACGTAACGGTAACGGTGGACGACGTCAAAGCGGATAACCCCGAAATTTCCGCCGACCTTAAAAGCGGCGATCCTTCTAAAGCGGGCAAAGCGACGTATATATTAACTTACGTCTACAATAACCAATCTTATACTACAACCGCTTCGGTGGAATTTTTCATTGCAACCCACGATGTACGGTTTGACGCGGCGACGATACAAGTTAACGTCGGTCAAAATATAGATTGGTCTAACTTTGTAACGGTAACGGTGGACGGAACGGTAACGTCGGGTTTGCAATTTACCTCTAAACTTGTCGGCGGAGACCCTGCCGTTGCGGGACAATGTACGTACAGACTGAGCGTACAAATAGACGGACAAACGTATACTTCTGGCAATATCGCCGTAACTTACACTTCCTCTGCAAGCAATCCCGCAGTAGTAATATCCTGTCCCGTTTTAACGGTGCAGTTGGGAACAACTCCCGACTGGGCGGCTAACGTGACGGTTACGGTAAACGGCGTTCCCGTATCTAACCCGCAGATTACTGCGAAACTGGATGTCGGCAGCGAATCCGTATCGGGCGTGGCGGAGTACGTACTTACCTTTAAGTACGAAGGTACGGAA
Organism: uncultured Christensenellaceae bacterium; assembly: GCA_910587795.1. Lineage (GTDB taxonomy): Bacteria > Bacillota > Clostridia > Christensenellales > CAG-314 > Fimimonas. The sequence goes on along the minus strand of CAJUNH010000002.1, from coordinate 81,284 downwards.
TATACACAGTCCGTAAAAGTTCAATATGTAGAGGAATCAAAGGTTTTGTTCGGCTGCGACCCGTTTACGGCTTATATCGGTCAGGATATCGACTGGGCGGCAAAAGCAATCCCCATTGTAAACGGCAGTACGGTGTCTAATCCGCAAATTACGGCGGAGCTTATAAGCGGAAACCCTTCTGCCGAGGGCGAATGTAAATATAAGCTTACTTTTAAATATCAATCGCGCGATTATACATGCGAGGCAACCGTAACATACGTAAATTCACCTAATCTTAACGAGACGGAAGGCAAAGCGCTGGAAGCAATGTTTAAAAAGCAATACGCTTCGCTTAAATTTACATATAAGTACGAAGTCCCCGAAGACGGAGCTTGGATATTGCAAGAGGAGTCCGTTCAGGGTTCAAGTTACTTTGTACGTCACGCGTATCATATTCCGTCGCTAAGCGAACCGGACGTAGACGAAAATTACTATCTGGATGTAGACGCGGCTGCACAGACCATACGTATAGTGTACCAAAACACTGAAAACAGCAAATGGTACTATCAAATTACGGATTTCGATCAAGCCATAAAGGACGATATAGCTCCATATATGTTTACAATGGCGGACGTATCAAGCGCTTTAACTTACGGTATGTTTGAAAAAGCAGGCGAAAACACCTACAAAGCCAGCAATCGCTATCTTAACACCGTCGCTGGAGAATTTTTGGATTTACAAACCGCTTCTCCCGAAAGCGTTATAATTAAAACCGACGGAACAAACATCACCGAGCTAAAAATTACATATACGGATACGGACGATCAAGGCGATTTTAGAGTTATCGTAACCTATAATTGGGAGGACTTTAATAATACCGCGGTGGAAATCCCCGAAGCGGAAAAATACGTTGCTCCGGCGGAAAAACCCGATTTTCCCGATCCTTCGCAGGCAACCGACTTAACGGCGGACGAAACGGCGAATTTAACGTCGGCGTTGGCAAAAACTTATGACAAAATAAGCTACGGTTACAACATCGACAGCGGTGCGGCTTACTTTATAAATACTTACTTCGGCGTGTTCGACAGTACCTCTCAAAAGGGATATCACAACTATAAGGAGTGGGCAATTTTAAGCGGTAAAGATCCTGTTACCGGCGAAACTGTAGAAGAAGAATGGATTTACGAGTCGGCGGAGTATTACATAAAGCAGCTTCAAGGCTCGCTGGCAACGTATCAAATGGTCGGTACGGACTATATCTACGGCACAGCTACGGACGTTGATTATATAAGTTGGCAAAACGGTAATTATATATCCGTTGCTTCAATCGCATTAAAGGCGGACTTGTTCGGCAAACTCGGCGATAAATACATTGTCAAAGCGGATAAACTTGCCGAAGCTTACGCGCTTATCAATCAAATAATGTCTTTGGAAGGCAGCGACTTTTTAAACGTAACTCTGCAAACCTGTGTAGTAACTTTGGACGCAGACAATAACGTTACCGAAATATACTTTGTTTTACACGGAACAACAGCAAAAGACAAAGAGGTTTACAAGCAATGCACGCTGACGTATAAGGATTTCGATACCGCTGCGGTAACGCTGCCAGTGGACGAACAGTTGGAAAACTTAACCGCAGACCAAACTACGGAACTTAACAACGCGCTTAAATCGGAAAACTTTGCTAACGTTACTATTACGGAATCGGTAAGCGAATCTATCTTTAAGTTTGACGGCGACGGAGCTGCGGCATTGGAACATTTGGAAAACCAATATCAATACGTGCAAACCGACTATATATTTAAAGACGGCGCTTGGTTTAAAAAATTAGGACAGGAAACGGAAAATTTGACTCAGGCGTTTGAACAGCTTGTGCTTACGTTCGATTTTACAAAACTGGACGTGTCTAGCGCAAAATACAATACTTTAAACGGCAGTTATAGTTGGAAACTGACCAACGAACAGATTTTGGAATTTGCACAATACTACTATAATTTTGCAGATTTGTATAAGGAATCCACACAAATAGAGTTCGGCGGTTTTAAAGGAGTTTCCGTTACGGTAGAGGACGGAAAAGTAACAAAGGTAACTTTGTATGCAGACGAAATGTCTGTCAGCGCAACGTTTAGCGATTACGGTACAACCGTGCTTACTGCGGACGAAGCGGTTGCTTAGGAGGAATTATGAATAAAAAATTACTAATTGCGGTTTTGACTGTCGTTATGTGTCTGTCGCTTGTTATTGCGGCGTGCAATGCCGTTTATACAGTCACGTTTGAAACAAACGGCGGTACCGCTGTGGAAGCGCAAAAGACGGGACTTATCAGCATAACGCCCGAAACCGAGCGCGAAGGTTATATGTTTGAAGGCTGGTTCGACAACAAGGCATTGGCTGGCAGTCCGGTTACTTTCCCGTACGTTGTAACGGCGGATATAACTTTGTACGCAAAATGGTCTCCCGTAGGCACGTCTCCTAATCCTGCGGAAAAACACATTGTAGAATTTGAAACAAACGGCGGCACCCGTGTTCCCGCACAGAATACGGCGGAAATTACCGCCGAGCCCAAAACCGAGCGCGAGGGTTATACGTTTGAGGGATGGTTTGAAAATGAAGAATTAAGCGGCAAAGCTATTGCCTTTCCCTACGCTGTAACAAAAGATGTAACGCTGTATGCAAAGTGGAGCTTGGGAGAAACGCCCGCGCAGAAGTACACCGTAAGGTTTAACGTTATGGGCGGTACTACGGTTGTCGCTCAAACCGTTTCGGTAATAGAAACTTCTCCCGTAACCGTTCGTGCGGATTACGAATTTGCGGGTTGGTATTTGACTGAACAATGTGAGGGTTCCCCCGTAACGTTCCCGTTTTATCCGCAGAGCGACTGTACTCTGTACGCTAAATGGAGGGTGGTGGAACAGGAAGAATTTACCGTTACGTTTAACACCAACGGCGGTACGCCGGTAGCGGATATAACGGTAAAAGCGGAGGACGTAATAGCTGAGTCTCCCGTAACTACTAAGGAAAACGCTACGTTTGAAGGTTGGTTCGCCAACGAAGCTTTAACAGGCAAAGCGGTAACTTTCCCGTACGAGCCTACGAATAACGTTACTTTATACGCAAAATGGACTCCGCAATTTAATATTACGGAAGACAGCAAAGCGCAGATTAAAGCTTTAATGGAAAAAGTAAACTTTGTAAATTTTAATGCTTTGTACAATACGCGTGTAACCGTACTGGACGAAAACGACGCGGAACATCTTGTTTGGGCAATGAAAAACGGTCTTGCATACGACGGCGAATCTATCGGTATGCGCGGACCCGCACAGGACGAGGACGGTAATTTTTATGTCGATTCTTCTACCGGAGAGTTGCTGCTGTTAAATACTTATGCGTTTTCCTACGACGAAGGCAGTTTTACTATTTTCCAACAAACGCCGTCAGGCGGATACTCGTTTAACACGATTGCCGAAAGTAAACTTGCGGACTACTTTTATATTATTACCGCAAACAAAATTGCAACTTTGGACCCGTCCAAATTCTATTATTACGACGGCAAATGGAACGCAATTAACAATGACGAAATAAATTATGCCGACGAAGCCGGACAGCTTGTTTTGGGTAATACGTCAGGCTATACGGGCGATTTCGATTGTACGTACACGTCTTTTGCGCTTATCTTTAACGAACAAGGCGTATTAATCGGTATCGAGGCGGATTCCGTAGTTACGGACACAACCTCTATCGGCGGTACGGGCGTTGCTGTTACGTACTATTACTACAAGCATAGTATTTCCGTCAGCGGTATCGGCGACGTGACGGTATTAAAAAATCTTAAAACGGAATTTAAAGAACTTTTGGATAAAGAAGACCCCGGCGCCGCGTCGTTATATCCTATACTGGACCCCAACGACCCCAACCGTAACAACGTCGTGAGCGACGGCGTGGCATACACCAAAGAGCAGCTTGCGCAGGCATTAAGGGATTTAACCGTATTTACAGGTTATTACACAATGGCAAGTAATTTCTACGGTCAAACGTCCTCAATTATTCACACAATGCACAATCACGATAATTTCGGCAGTGTTGTAATAGATAACAAAACCTGCTACTATCAGTACGATTCTGCAACGGGCGCATTGTTCTTGGCAGTACCCAACAGCAATTACGGCTACGACGTATATTGCAATCTGTACAGTTACAAAAACAATTATAACTACAATCAGTATTTGTTAGGTATCGAAGCGGGCGGAGCAATACTTTACAACTGCACGCAACCTGCTCCGTTGCTTAAACTGATGGCGGAATACGTAGATAAGTTTGAGTTCAGTGCAACGGGCGGATACTTTGAGTTTAACGGTACGGCTGCTGCAACTAAGGCTTTGGGACAGTTGATTTTCGGCGATTTGGACTTAGTGTATCCCGAAGCGGAAGAAACCGAAACGTACGCCTATATCCGTATTTATATGAACGGCGGCAAGGTTGTTAAGGTTGTTGCGGCAAGCTATATCGAGGACTATGACGGTTGGTTGGAATACTACGTCAAGGAAGTCGTTATTCTTAATCAAAATCCTAACGAAGTTGCAATTCCGCAAAAAGCTCAGGAACAGTTTATCGCCCCCGGCGAAGCAAAGACGGACGGAAGTTTGGACAGACTTAGCGCTGCGCTTACAGCCACGGGCAGTAACTTTACTTACACCGACAAATTTGTTTACGACGACTACGACGAGTTAGGCGGAGTGTTCGGCGAACATGCCGACGTTTACAAACATACAAATAACGTAACCTGGATTACGGGCGACCATTATATATATTTTGTAGGCGGTAATCCGTACGTTGCATACAAGGGCAGTAACGGTACGTACACGGTATATCCGTTAGACAGCGCGTTTGTCGACGACGACGTGGAAAAATACAACGAATGGATAAGTTGGATTCTGCCCATTAACCAAATGCTCAGCGCAAACTGGTTCTACGAAGGAAAGGACGGCAAATACTACGGCAAAGCGGATTATATGGAACAGCTTTCTGCGGTAATAGCGCGTTATTCCGGATCGGAAAATTATTTGGAACGTCAGGCGGGCAGCAGCTTAGGGTTTAACAACTCTTACCGTTGGACGGTGGAACTGGAATTTGTTTCGGTGGAACTTTCATCGGGTAAGCTGTACGAAATTTACTATTCCGGAAATATTCACGTAAGAGGTTCCGGCGGCGAACACTACAAGCCGTTTAGCGGATATTCCCGATTTAATTACGATACGGTTTCCTTCACGTTGCCTTCCGTAATTAAAAATCCGGACGCAGAGCGTCCCTCTACGCTTAAACATCAACTAAGCAACAACTATTATTTCAGCGTGGACGACAACGGCGTTTTGGTCTTTGACGATATTGCAAACGCATCCGGCTACATTCTTAACGTTTACCGCAAAAACGGACTGGACTGCGAACTTATTAAGTCGTATCCCAACGTAACAAGCGGAACCAATCTTAAAGAGCTCGACGCAACGCTTGTTCTCGACGATCAGCTGTACAATTACACAATATCTCTTGTTGCCGTGGGCGACAACGTTAACTGGATTAACGCCCCCGAGTCGGCAAAACTGGATATCGAATTGTGCAAGCTTTCCCGCGTGGCAACTCCGCAAGTTACAATAGACCTTGCGGCAAGCACGCTGACCATTACGGGAGACAGCAGCAATTACCGTGTGGAAGTGTATGCGGTTACTAATACCAAACCGGCAGACGTAGCAACAAAGGTTTACGACATCTCATCTCAAACGCTTACTTTTGCCGCAAGCGATTTCCCTGTCGGACGCACGTATCTTGTACGCGTTTACGCAAAGGGCGGCAGCACAATGTTGGACAGCCGCGCCGCGGAAGTTACGTACACTCCGTACGTCGGCGAAAGCTACGTAAAGCGTTTGCTTAACCAAATAACTTTTGAACAATCCTTTGGTATGAGCTTTAACACGCAGTCGGTGGATCTGTGCTACGTCATTAACGGCAACGAGGTCACTCCCGAAACGCTTTACGAAAACACGCGCAATCAAAATAAGGATTTGGCAAGCGCGCTTGCAAGCCTTAACTTTAAGTACGATAAGAATACCAACACGGGCAAATTCCGTTTTGCGCTGTACAAACCCGACGGTATGTCCTCTAACGATACGGACATCTTGGAAAAATACGTGTTTACGTTTAAAGTACAGCTAGGAAAGCTTTCGGGCACTCTTGTTACCACAACGCCCGCAGGCGTTAGCAAAAAGGCATTTACAATGGACTTGCCGTTTAGCTTATTGTCTAAGTTGGACTTTACTAAGTTTGCAGAAGTAGGCGGAGATATAGGCGATTACCGCGGATTGATTTACGAGTACACCGATATAAATAATCCTCAGGTTCAAACAATCCTCAACAATACAAATTTCTACGGATTAATTACGGGCAAAAAACTGACGTTTGCTTCGTTACGCGTACAAGTGGCGCACAATAAGGATAGTTCTACAGGTATCATCAACGACGCTTACGCAGTGGAAAACGCATTGATGATGATTGCCTACGACGAAGACGGCAATACGTATGCGTTTAGGTATCGTTTGGAAGACTTTGGAAAAGACTTGTCCCGTCAAGTAACCTTTGTAGAAGATTAGTTTTAACAGCAATAAAAAAAACCTGTGCATCCCGCACGGGTTTTTTTGCAAAAGCGTAAGTTTATTTCTAAATCTGTCTGTCGGGTATTTCGTTTGCAATAAGGTAAGCTTTTTTAAAATTTTAATATTAAGTATATTATTTTCAAAAAACAGATAACTGCAAATAGTTATAAAAAAAAACGCAGGTTATCTTTTAATTATTGCGGAAGTTAACTTATTTGTTTTTAAAACTTACGTATTTTGCCGAATGTAACGCTTTAAATGCCGTCAGCCGATGGCGTTACTATAATGCTGAACTTAAAGCGCAGACGAAACGTCCTGTAATAAAAAGTAAGCCGTCAAGCTGTAAAAAATAATTTGACTTCCGTTTGTATTCAAGTCCTAATAGTGATGCCGCAAATTTTATTTCGTTGTTTTTAGATCGCTTATTCTGCGCAAATAGTACAAAAAAACATAATTGTGCGATATATCGGCAATTTATTTTAAAAAAACTTTACTTTTTTTAAATAATATTTGACAATCTTTCCGTCTGTGTAGTAAAATTAGTATAGATTTAGCCTATAACGTAATAAAAAAATATTAAAATGAGCGAGTATTTTTTAATACTCAACATTAGTAATATACTAAAAATAGTATCGCTTTGTTGAAATGGCTAAATATATCGGCTGTTTTGCAAGGCGTATTTTTTATTATTTAATTTACCGCATTTATTGCGTTAAACATGAGGAAGAAGATTTATTTAAGGAGGAATTATTATGGCAAAGAAAATAAACCTATTGCTAAAAGTAACATTGGCAGTAGTTTGTTTTTCCGCGTTGCTGCTTGCCGTTGCGCTGTCCGCTGCAACGCCCCCCCCTGCGCAAGCCGCGGAAATGTACGATTACGTGTTGTCCGCGGAAAAAAATATTCCTGCTGCCGACGTAGCGATGATAGTGCATAAATCAGGCACTGGCTATTATGCTATGACGGCGTCGGGCAGTTCTGTTACTGTTACGGAAGTTTATTTGCAGGATAACGATACTAAAATCGACGCGTCAAAAACCAACGTTGACAATAAATTGCTGTGGAAAATCGTAAGTGCCGGCGATACCGACGTTGAGATCGAATCGCTTGCTTCCGCAAGCTATAATAAGCTTTATGCATACAACAGCGTATCTTTAAGTAATTCGGCAAGTACGTTGGACGGCAGCACTAACTATTTATATGCAACTAACGGCAGAGCGGTTGTTGGAAGTAATTCCGGATATGCTATGGATGATTGGGATTCTACGAAGTTTTTAATTTTTGTACGGCAAGCGGCGACAGGCGGAGCCGAAATGCGCTACACAAAGACTTCGTTGACGGAGCTTACCGTTGGTGAATCGGTAACCGGTATTTTGGTTGGAAACACCGGAACAAAGCTTACTGCGCTGGGTGCTACAAGTTCCGGCGGTTTCGGCGCGGCATACGATATTTTTAGCGACGGCAAATATTTGGACCTAGAGGTTAAAAATACCAATGAAGCCCTTGTTGTGTGGACGGCTACGCGTACTTCAGCAAACCAAATTAACTTTTGCTTTGTAGGCGATAAAGCCAAAGGCAAGTATCTTGGCGCAAACGGAAATTTCATTTCTGCCGAAAGCAGCAGTTCGTCTGCGTCCTTGCAATTTACAACATTAGAAAACGTTCCCTATAGATTTTATTTAAAAGGAAACAAGTATATTTATTTCAGCAGTTCTAACTTTCAGTTGGCGGCAAGTCTGCCGACGGATACTACAAAATATCAATTTGAATTTTATGCGTTAACAGAGTACGTACAAGGCGAAACGGCAACGGTTTCTTTTGATAAGGTACATACCGAAGCGGCGGGCGTAATGGAAAACGTTACGCGAGATTACGGCGACTATTATTTGCCCGTATGTGCGTTTACTCTTGCTAACTATAAGTTTGCGGGCTGGCAGGTAAACGGCGAAGGCGAAATTCTTCCTGTCGGTGCAGCTATTAACCTAACGGAAAACATTACGTTAAAAGCGGTGTGGGATTACAACTGTATTGACGTTACTTATCGAATGGACGGCAAAGAAGACGTTGTAAAATCTTATACGAAAAACAGCAGCGGACTTAATTATTGGAAAGCACCCGATGTAAGCGAAATTTTTACCGATTATCAAGTCGGCGAAGACGAGTATTTTCTTGGATGGAAAAGCGGCGATACTTTATACGTCGCAGGTAATTCTACAAACATTAAGGATAACCTTGTATTAACGGCGGAATTGACGCAGTCCGTTACTATTCGCTTTGATGCTAACGGCGGCGAATTTAACAGCGATACGTATAAAAACGATATTAAAGGCGGCGTAGGACAAAAATACAGATTGCCTAGTCAAAGCAGCGCAGCAAAGCAAGGTTACGTTTTGAAGGGATTTACCGTCGGGCAAGATGAAACGATTGTTTCTTGCGGCTCTACTATCGATATTACGGCAGACACCGTAATTACGGCTCAGTGGAAATTTGACGGATATTCGTTACACTTTGTCGTAGAGGGAGAAACGGTGCACACTGCGGAAATAGCAAGGACAAGTACTTCCTATTCGATAGACGTTAACGATCCTGTTAAAGAAGGCTACAAGTTCCTGGGCTGGCTGTTGGATAACGGTACGACGTATTTAAAGAAAGGCGGCATTATTTATCGCTCTACCTTAGAAAAACTAGACAACGAAGAGGGAACTCTTGTTGCACAATTCGAAAAGATAGAGTATGTCAACGTTATTTTCCACCTTGGAACTAAAACGGAAACGGTAGAAATCGAAAAAAGCACAACTTCGACGAATTTCAATTTGCAAAGCGTTGATACGTATTTCTCCGACTGGAAGGAATACGGTGATAGATTTGAAGGATGGGCGACAAATCCCGAACTGACAGGTACGTTTGTCAGCAACGGCTGGAAAATTATAAGCGAGGACACTCATTATTACGCAGTGGTTGTTCAATCCTACACCGTTACGTTTGTGTACGGTACGGGAGTTGATGACGATACACGCAGCGGAACGGAGCGTAACCCCGTTGCGGTTCCGTACGACGGCGAAAAAACCAGACGTGAACGTTATACGTTTATGGGTTGGACGTCCGCGGAAGGCGGCGCTGTCGTGGAGTACGAAGCTAAGTACGGAGTAACGGTCGACCACGAATGCACTTTGTATGCCGTATGGCGTTACGATTACAAAAAAGTTGTAATAGAGGTTGTAAACGACGGTAAAACCGAAATAATCGATACAGAAGTATTAATGCGCGACAAAACGCAGTTTACGTTAGACGAGGTTTTAACGGAGCTAACCGACGCACAAAAGGAATTGTTTGCCGTAAGCGAACACCGTACTGCAAAATGGGTAAACACTGCGGATATGCGCGAAATTTCCGCAACGGACAAAATAACTTATCCTGCGGGTAAGGACGAGCAAACGGGCGAGGATAAATTTGTTACGTTGCGCGTAACGATTACGGACAAACTGTACACGATTAAGTTTGAACAGCCGGGCGATAAACCGATAGAGTCTATTCAGGCAAAATTCGGTGCGGACATCAGCGGATTAAAACCTGCAGACCCTGTACGCGCAGGCTATGAATTTATTAGTTGGAACTTAGAAGGTAAAGTGTTCGATTGGACTACGATGCCGGGTAAAAACATTTCTCTTGTCGGTATTTGGAAGGCATTGCCCAGTACGCTTAAATTCGATTTAAACGGCGGTACTACCGCCGACGGAGCAGCTTATTTGACGGACATTACTTTAAACAGCGCGGAAAGATTCGATAAACCCGCAAACCCCGTAAAGGAAGGATACGATTTTGTATGTTGGACTTTAAACGGCGAAGAATACCGTTGGACGAAGGCGGACACAACCGAAACGTATTACGGAACAATGCCCGGAGGCACTAATACGTTGGTTGCCGTTTGGGAACTCAACCACGAAAACCGTGTTGCGCTTAAAGAAGAACTTACCGCGGCAATGACGGCATACGCACGCGAAAAGGGCGTGGAAGTGCCTTTAAACGATATGGATAAGCCTGCTACGGACACCGAAGCAAAAATTCGTAAAATTTATGCCGACGTTATAGAAATTATCGACTACAAAGCGGCTGTTCTTGATGAAGTTAACGCGTACGCGCAGAGATTTAATATCACGCTGACGGCTAGCGAAACTTTTGCTTTAAGAGACGCAAAAGATAAAACTGCCGCCGACGAACAAAAAGCGTTGCTCAAATCGCTTGTGGATATAAGGGTTCTTGCGGCTGCAAAGGCGGATGCAAAAGCGGCAATAGAGGCTGCGGCAACCGAAAACGGAGTAGAAGCACCCGACGTAAACGCGCAAATTGACGAGGCGGCTACGATTGATGAAGTTAACGAAATAAAAGCGGCTGCGCTTGCCGAGATAGCGCTAAATAAAGCCAAGGCAGACGCAAAAGCCGAGCTTAGTGCATACGCGGCGGAAAAGAAAGTTTCCGCTCCGGCAAGTCTGGCGGAGGCAATCGACAAGGCTGCCACTAAACAAGCCGTGGCGGAAGCGTTAACGGCAGGCAAAGCGGAAATAGACCGTCTTGCCGGAAGTTTAACGCCTACCCCTGATGAGGACAAAGAAGTTACGCAGGCGAAAGCGGCGGTAACGGCGGCGATAAACGCAAGCGGTGTTAAGGACGCTATCGACAAAATTGCAAAGGCACAAGCCGCGATAGAGAAATTGACCGCAGAACAAAAGGAGCAGCTCGACCTGACGGCATTTAATGTAAAGATTGCGGAAGTAGAAGCAAAAGTTAACGGTGCAAAGGCGGACTTGGAAGGCGCGCGCAAAGTGGCAAACAGTGTGGTGTTTTCCGTTACTGCGACAGCGGCTATGCTTGCATTTGCCGCTTGGATTGCTAAAAGGAGGATGTTTTAATGAAATTTAAAAAATCAGCGATATTTTTGGCGATTGTAGTTTGCTTGGCTACGGTATTGGTTTTATCGGCGTGTAAGGACGACAGTTTTACCGCAAAAGTATTTGACGCGTACGGTAAAGTTACGCAATCAAAGCAAATTAAGCAAACGCTTGTTGTAAAAAGCGGAACCGAAGAACTTTGCAAAACGGATATTGTTTACGATATGGCAAGCGGAAAAGCCGCCGAAACTACCGTAACGGTGGACTCCGCAGCTCCCGTAACGACAACTAAGGACTTTGACAAAGCTAAGCTGACGGTCGTTTTAAAGGCGGACAGCTTTACGGAACTTACCGAAAACGAACAGGCAAGGACTTTAACAGGCGCGATGTCTGCCGAAAATGCAAAGACATTGCTTGGCGCAGACGGTACGTTAAGCGGAAACGTAACGGTGGTGTTTGCGTTAAATACGGACGGCAGTTTTGCAAGCCTTACTGTAAGCTATGCAACGGCAAACGGAAACAACGTTACGGTTACAACGGCTTATACGTTTTAATTAACGCAAAATTTTCTAACTGAAATATTTTAAATGATTTAAAAGCAGGTTTTCCGTTTGGAAAGCTTGCTTTTATATTGTTTAAAGTAAACATTTTTTTTGCGACTTGCTTGCAAGGTGTTGCAATTTTTTTTAAAATGTAGTATTATATATAAGCATCTGGGTGTAGCGCAGTTTGGTAGCGCACAAGACTGGGGGTCTTGGGGTCGCTGGTTCAAGTCCAGTCACTCAGACCATATTAACCAAAAGCACCGTAAAAACGGTGCTTTTTTGCTGTAATTTAGGATTTTCTAACCACAAATTTTTCGTTTTCAATGTTTTTCGGTCAAAATAAGTGGCAAATTTAGTGGCAAAATAAGTGGCTTTTTAAAAAGGGGTCAAAACTTAAATTTTGCAGCTTCGTCTTGCTCGAATTTATCTAGTATTTTAATATAAAATTTCTTAAAAAAATAATATTTTAAACAGCAAAATAATGTGGTATAATGTTGCCGAGATAATATGCATTATTATGTAATTTTATTTTGGAGGGCAAAATGACAAGACTGCGTAAAATAATTTTAATAATGGTTTTGGCAAGCGTTGTTGCGCTTAGTATCGCGCTTGTCGCTTGCGGAAAAGTTCACGTCCACGCAATTGCCGAGCGCAAAAGCGACGGCAGCGGGCATTGGGAAGTTTGCTCGTGCGGAAAAAAAATAGGGCAGACAAGACCGCATGTTGTAACAGAATGGATAACGGACGTTCCCGCAAGCGAAACGTCGGCAGGTTCGCGCCACGGCAAATGTGTTGCGTGCGATTACAACGTTGCGGAAACAATCCCTCAACAGCAGCATATTCACGATTTTAGCGGCGATTATCTGTATAACGATTACGTACATTTTAAGCGCTGCGCAACCTGTCAGCAGATTGAGCAATCAAACGAGCACGAGGTTGCAGAATGGACGACGGTTAAGCCCGCCACCGAAACAAGCAACGGTACGGAAAAAGGCGTTTGCAACGTTTGTGAAGCGCAGCTTACGCGTACGGTGCCTATGCTTGGGCATACTCATAATTATTCAAATATATATTCGTACGATGCGGACAGCCATTGGCGCAAATGCAGCGGATGCGGCAGCGTTGCGGATTTTGACATACATACGGCATCGGGCTGGATTACGGACAAAGATGCCACCGCAACGGAAACGGGGCTAAGGCATAAGGAATGCGTTGTTTGCGAAAAAGTTTTGCAAACCGAAACGATTCCTCAAATCGGTACCGAAACGCGCACGGTGGATCTGTATGCAATTAACGATTTCCACGGCACGGTAGAACGCATTTCCACTTTCGGCGGATATCTCAAATCGCAAAAAAATCAAAATGCAAATACCGTGTTTGTAAATTCCGGAGATATGTTTCAGGGGTCGATGGAGTCTAACTCCAACTACGGCAAGCTGCTTACCGATTGTATGGACGCAATAGGATTTGATGCGTTTACATACGGCAATCACGAGTTTGACTGGGGTTTGGAAAAAATGCAGACGTTGGCGTCTTCGGGTAAAACACCGTTTTTAGGCGCAAATATTTATCATTGGAATCCGTCTACAAAAACATGGGGCAGCTTTGCCGACGAACTTGCGCAAAAGTATGTAATTAAAACCTTGCCTAACGGATTAAAGGTTGGTATAATCGGCGTTATTGGGCAAGATCAAATTACGTCCATAGCCTCTAATTTGGTGCAAAATATCGGGTTTAAAAATCCGCTGCCCATAATAAAAGATTTGGCAACGGAATTGCGCGGTGAGCAAAATTGCGACGTAGTGGTGGTTAGCGCACACGTTGGGGCAAAAGATCTTGTAAACGACAGTGCCGAAGGTTATGCGCCGACTACTGCCGCGGGGCTGGAAGATTACGTAGATTTGGTTTTTTGCGCGCATACCCATCAGGAGGAAATTTTTGTTGTAGACGGGCTGCCTTTTGTGCAGGGAGGCGGATACGGCGATTATGTGTCGCACGTAACGCTTTCGGTAGATTCTTCGGGTGCGGTTAGCTGTACGTTGACGCAAAACGTTAGGTACAGCAGTAATTGGGACAATCTGCATGCCGTAGATACGCTGGTAGACAACTCTAACGCGCAGATAGAGGAAGAGCGTAATAAAGTGGTAGCTGAATTTGCAAATAATATGGACAGCCGTACGCAGATTCCTAAATTGGTGTGCAGAGCTATTGCAAACTATGCATTAAATCAGGGACACGATATTACGTTGGCTATGACAAACAATGCCCGCAGCGGAATTTCAAAAGGTAACGTTACCTACTCTGCATTGTACGAGGCGATTCCGTTTGATAATATAGTATACGTCGCTAACGTCAGCGGCAAGGATATTTTATACGAGGCGGGTTTTAGCTCAAACTCCGTTTGGCGCGTTACGGGCGAAGCTATACAAGCGGATAAATATTATAATATTGCAGTAATCGACTATTTACTGTTCCATCAAAATACAAACCGAGATTATAATTATTTTCCGTCGGCATTCCGCAAAGGCGCACCCGAACCGGCGGAGTTGACCAACAGTAATTTCGACGGCGTTTATAATTACAGATTTATCACAAGAGATTATTTGCTTAACAACGCGGTTGACGTGGACGATTACATTTACGATAATCAAAATACAAATAAAAATCTGTTGAAGCAAGACGTAACGTTAGACTTCCCCGCTGAGGTTGAAATAAACGGCGCGTCGGCACATGCGGAGACGCTTTTTATAAACGCAATACAAAGAAATACAGTCGCCGTTTTGCCGGTCCGTTACCGCTTTGCCGCGTAGATGTCCGTTTGCAAATGCACTCTGCCGCAAGATATAGGTAAGTAAATAATACATATGAAATTAATTTTTTTGCAATAATTATACTGTGTCAAAAGGCGGGCATAAACGTGTACCGAATACGGCAGGAAAGGATTTCTCCGTAAATTTCGACATTCTTTGCGGCAGACCGACAATGTTATAGTGGTGACATAGCATAACAAAGATATTAGGCTGCAATTAATAAAATTAAATAGGTTTTTAAATGAATAAGAGGCAAAATACCGAGATATTTTGCTACTTTTTAAACAAAAGGTATTGCCAAAAGGGGTTACTTTGTGTATAATGTCTTTATAGACGAAAGGGCAATTTATGCCCCGATGTATTTTTTAATTTGATGTAGACGCCTATTGTTTGGCATATAAATATATTCGATTTTTAGTGTTTACCGACTTAAATCTGCACTGTCAGGAGGAATTGACGAGTATGATAAGCTTGGCGATGTTTATAAATGGTCTTAAAGCCGTGGACATTGTATTTTTTATTGTTTGCGCAGCGCTTGTTGCTATTGCCGTAGGTATATATTTTTTGATACCGGTATTGAATAAAAAACAATATAAAGAACAACGTGAAAATTTAAGAAAACGCGAGGAAGCTTTTAAGTCCAACGCTTTATCCCGCGCGCAAGCAAACCAAGAAACTGCTCCTGAAAATACCGATAGTACTAACGAAACCATAATGGAATTAAACGAAAAAGATAGTAAGTAATTTATGAAGAAAAAGTTATTTCCTAAAATTATTTACTACCTTTTTACGTTTTCGCTTGGATTATTGATGGCTTTTACGCTGCCGTACATACTGATTTTGTACTGCGCTCCCATAGATATCGAAGCTTATCTTAATCAAGGTGCTTACGATAAAGCGATTGAGCTTTCGAGCGGATATTTCAACCGTCAGCCTATATATGTGCAAACTTTTGACGAGGGCGGAGGAGTCGTGCTGTTCGAAGCCGCGCCTTTGGTTGACGAAAGCCAAAAGAAAATGCACAAATCGTATACGGGCTTTTTGTTTGGGGTAGGTAAAACATACAACGTTACGCGCGAAGAGGGCAATCAAACCAAACTGATTGTAACGGACGGAAACGGCAAGAACTGCGACGTAACCCTGCTTGATTACACTGTGGACAAAGAAACCGGCGATAAAAAATTTGCCGGATATATAACCACTCACGAAAGCAACGGTTTTATATATTTGGATTTGGATCAGGATTCGTTGGGGTCGCTGTCCAAATTGACTTTTATCGATAGGGACGGCAAAGTTTTTAAAGAATTTAATTTGCCCTCTGTCCTTGATTACAGTCAGCAGTTTTTTGCTGATGTAAATGCGTTTGTAGAAGAATATAATCGGGACTACAAGTCCGAAAACTTAAATGCATTGCACGAAGAATTTATTGCAAAAAGCGATAATTATGCAATGAGTTCGTACGGAGAAACCCGTAAACACGCCGATACAAAAGCCACAATATGGATACTGGTTTATTTTGTATTTATTTATATTGTTGGCGATTTCCTTGTTGGCAGACATTATATATTTAGATTTTTCCGTTGGCTGTATTATAAAACTCCTCTCGGCAAATCGAAAGCGGAAAAACGCAAGACGGAAAACAAGGAATCGTTCGGTCACGATTATTACTGTCAGGTTACTGTGTCGTTGGATCTTACCGAACTGCCCGATTTTAACGAGAGCGTACAAGTGCGGTATACCAACAACGACGGAGACGTTACATTTACATTGCTTAAACAAAACGGTTACACCGTAACCGAGCGCGTTAGGGCGGGTAAGTGCGTAAATGCTTGGATAGATTTAAACAGGGACTATGCGCCTGTCGATATGCCGGAAAATTTAATTGTAGAAGGCTATAGAATGGACGTAAAAATAAAAATAATAAAGCGAAAGGAAGAAAGCGTATGAAAATCACAATTCAAAACCTAACCAAAACTTTCCCCAGCAGAAACAAGAAGGACAGAAAAGAAAAGAAGGGCGGTGTAACGGCTGTCAACAATATGTGCATCGAAATCCCCTCCGGTAAACTTGTCGGTCTGCTAGGGCCTTCCGGTTGCGGTAAATCTACTACGTTGTTTATGTTGTCCGGTCTGGAAAGTCCCACGTCGGGGAAGATTTACTTTGACGATCAGGACGTAACGAGTCTTGCTGCCGAAAGACGCGGCATCGGTCTTGTTTTCCAAAACTACGCATTGTATCCCCATATGACGGTAGAGCAAAACATAATGTTCCCTCTTACCAATATGCGCGTTCCTAAGGAAGAAGCTAAAGCAAGGGCTTTGGATACCGCACGTTTGGTACAAATAGAGGATTTGATGGCACGTAAACCCAGCGAGCTGTCCGGCGGTCAGCAGCAGCGCGTTGCTATTGCACGTTCCCTTGTAAAAATGCCTAACGTCTTGCTGTTAGACGAGCCGTTAAGTAACCTTGACGCACGTTTAAGATTGCAAACGCGTGAGGAAATCAAACGTATTCAGCGCGAAACGGGTATTACAACGGTATTCGTAACGCACGACCAGGAAGAAGCCATGTCTATTTGCGACATAATGGTTGTTATGAAGTTGGGAGTTGTTCAGCAAGTGGGCGCTCCGCAGGACATTTACGACGATCCCGATAATTTATTTGTCGCTAACTTCCTCGGTACGCCTCCTATCAACATATTTAAAGGACAAATCAAAAAAGGTAAGGTTTATATCGGCGCTGAGGCAGTTATGGAAACCAAGCTTGCAGATCAAGAGGTGTTTGTAGGTATTCGTCCCGAAGGCTTTATTTACGATGCTAAGGGAAAACTTACGTTGGATCTCGACCACATAGAAGTTATGGGCAGAGATAAGACCATTGTTTCTACGCACGAAGCGTCTACGAAACCTACCGTTCGTTCTATTATCGATTCGGATATTAAACTGCCCGAAGGCGCAGCGAAGCTTACGTTTAATCTCAAACCTAATAAGGTGTTCCTATTTACAGCAGAAACAGAAGAGAGGTTAAGATAATGGCAAACAAAAAGAAATCTGTTCCCAACGACGTTAAGACCGAGATTGAGGAACAAAAAGTTGAGGAAACTGCCGTAGCGGAAACCGAACCCGTCGAACAGACGGCGGAAGCTGTAACGGACGAAGCCTCTGCTCCCGAAAAAAGCAACGCCTTTGTCGACGGGCTTAAATCGTTTGGCGGCAAAACTAAAAACTTTTTTGTAAATATAGGTGTAAAGACAAAAACCGTTTGTCGTAAAGTGTTCAAAAAGGACAAAGGAGAAGAAGCAGCGGCCGAAACTGCTCAGCCGCAAGATTCTGCCGAGGCTGCGGCTGCCGCCGTTACTTTTGAACAGCAACTCCCCTTAAAGGTAAGGGCAGGACGTTTTATTAGATCTCAGTCCGGTTGGCTGTTTGTTTTGCCCGCAGTAATACTTATGCTTGTATTTACGCTATGGCCCATTGTCAGCGCGTTTATCAACGCATTTAAACAAGATTACAGACCTCTTGATGTAAACAATCCGTTTAACGGTTGGGGTTTTGCAAACTTCGGCAAAGTGCTTAGGGGCGATACGGGAACAGGCGGCGCGTCGTTTGTTCAGTGTTTGGTAAATACGCTTGTGTTTACGTTTGTTTCCGTACCTTTATCCACATTGTTGGCGCTTTTGATTTCGGTTGCGCTTACTTCTATTAAACCTTTGCAAAAGGCTTATCAAACGGTATTGTTCCTGCCGTATCTTACCAACTCTTTGGCAATGGGCGCGGTTTTCGCAACGTTCTTTGCCGCTATCGGTACGGACAGTCACCTTGAAACTCCGGGTATTGTAAATCTTATTTTCGGTACGCAGATAAACTGGATAGGTAAAGGTCCCTTTACTTCTCCCAAATGGGTGCTGGGCGATTCGCTTACTATACCTTGGGCAAAATACATAGTTGTTATAGTTTACGAAATTTGGTCGGGTTTGCCGTTTAAAATCCTGATTTTGTTCAGTTCGCTTATGAACGTAAACAAACAGTACTACGACGCGGCAAAAATAGACGGCGCAAACAAAAATACTGTTTTGTGGAAGATTACCGTTCCTATGATTTCTCCTATGATTTCCTACCTTCTTGTTACGGGAATTATGGGCGGAATGAAGCAGTATTCGGCAGTAGTAGGTATCTTCGGCGAACAAATGGGTATCGAATACGACGTCGGTACAATGGTAGGATACATTTACCGATACATCGAAGACGGTAATATGGGCTATGCGTATGCGGGTTCGCTGCTGTTGTTTATAATTATTATGGCAATAACTGCGCTTAACCGATACGTCAGTAAAAAGAAAGTGAGTTATTAGGAGGAAAGCGGAATGGCTAAGAAAAAGACAGAAACTGCTAATAACTTGGAAATGGAAAAAATGGCAGTGGTAAACGAAGAAGCAACTACTAACAAAACAGAACCCGTTGTTTTGGACGAACCTAAGACGTTGATGGAAACGACTACCGATTTTGACGTAGAAAAAGTAAGAAAAAAGCAACGCGCGGCAACAATTACAAAAAACGTATTTGTATATTTCTTTTTGACTGTTTGCGCGATATTTGCGTTCCTTCCCTTCTACTGGATGATAATTTCTTCCGTTAAGACGGAAACGGAATACCGCGAGGCTGTTCCCCCGACGTTTTTCCCTCATACGTTTATGTGGAAAAACTACTCGGCGGTATTGGCGCAAACCGACACTGCGGGCAGTAACTTCTGGCAGATATTGCTTAACACGCTGGTTGTTGGATTTTTGTCCACAACGATAGGCGTAATTGTAACCATTATTACCGCGTACGCACTTGCCAGAATGAATTTCAAAGGTAAAAACGTATTGTTTTCGCTGATGCTTGCAACAATGATGATTCCCGGCGAAATGTATACGCTAACCAACTATATTACTATCACGGGTTGGAAATGGCAAAATACGTTTACGGTTTTGATTGTTCCTTTCCTTGTAAGCGTTTATTACATTTATTTACTGCGTAACAACTTTATGCAGATACCCAATTCGCTGTATCAAGCGGCAAAAGTGGACGGACTGTCCGACATGGGATATCTTATTAAGGTAATGGTTCCGCTGACCGCGCCTACGCTCGTATCGATAACTTTGTTAAAGTTTATCGGCAGTTGGAACTCCTACATTTGGCCGAGATTAGTTAACGGTACAAACTGGCAAATGATAACTAACTGGGTAACGCGCGGATTCTACGATAAACAAATAAACGGATCGTTCCTGTATCCCGACCCGTCCGGCGTCGGCAGCGCGTACATGGCGGAACCCCTTACCACATTGCGTATGGCGGCTGTATGTATCGTATCCGCACCGTTGTTTATACTGTTTATCTTCTGCCGTAAGTATATTATGCACGGCGTATCGAAGAGCGGAACAAAAGGTTAATATTAAAAACTTTTTCTATATTGTAAATTTTTGCGCGGCAATGCGTAATAATTAAATAAAAACATAAAAAGGAGAAATTATGAAAAAACTAATTACAAGTTTGTTGGTATTAGTTATAGTTTTGACTTGCGGCGTAGCTTTGCTCGCGTCTTGTGAGAGAGTGGACTATGATCATACCATTGTCTTCTATTCCACACAAAACGACGATTTGCAAAAGTATACTGCAACGGTCATTAAAACTTTTGAAGACAAGTTTCCCGGTTGGAAGGTAGACCACCAACAGCCCGGCGGCTACGACGAAGTTAGAAAAAAGATTGTTCAGGACTTGCAGGGACAATCTCAACCCGACTTGGCATACTGCTATCCCGACCACGTAGCGCTTTATATGCCCACGCAAAAGGTTGTAGACCTTAGCACGATGATGACTTCCACAGAGGTTATTAAGGGCGGCGAAAACGGCGACAAAGAATATACTCTCGGTATGACGGCGGAACAAATTGCAGACTTTATTCCTTCCTACTACGAAGAAGGTAAAGCAACAATGTTCAGTAATTACGAAACATACGGTTATAACGAAAACTCCATGCTCACCCTTCCGTTTGTTAAGTCGACAGAGTTGCTGTTCTACAACAAGGACGCTTTGGACGCTTGCGGTTTGCAGCCTGCTAAAACTTGGGACGAATTGTGGGAACAAGCTCCTATTCTCAAAAAGAAATTCCCCACGGCAACCGTTTTGGGTTACGACAGCGAATCCAACTGGTTTATTACCGAATCGGAAAGACAAGGTTGGGGATATACCAGTACGGATAACGACAAGCACTATTTGTTCAGCAACGACAAGGCTGCGGCATGGCTTGATACTCTTCAAGACAAGGCTAAGCTGGGATACGTTACAACTCAAACTATTTACGGTTCGTATACGTCTAACCTGTTTAAAAAAGGCGTTAACGACAATGCCGGCGGCGCGGTTTACTGCATAGGTTCTTCCGGCGGAGCTAAAAACCAAGCTACTACGGCATTTAACTGGGGCGTTTCCGCATTGCCCGGCAGCAAACTCGAAGACGGAACGATAAGCAACAAAGTTATTTCTCAAGGTCCTTCTCTCGTTATGCTTAAAAACGATCAAGCATCCGACCCCGACGCAAAAGCAAAGATGACGTTTATGTTTATGAAAGAACTGTATGACGCCGCTTACCAAGCGTCCGTAGCTAAATTGCAAGGTTATAACCCCTGTATTCAATCGGCAATCGACCTTCCCGATTATCAGGAATTTTTGGGTAACGATTCCGAAATCACAGCTATTTCGGCAAAAATCGCAACGTCTATTACAGATCAGTACTTTACCTCTCCCGCGTTTATCGGTTCATCCGAAGCACGTACTCAGGTAGGAAACGTTATTGTGTTTGTACTCAAGCAGGAAAAAGACGGTGCAAAAGCGCTGAGAGACGCATTGAAGAACTGCGGCGGTAACAACGTCAACTGATTTAAACAAATAATTTAACGGACGGAAATATTAATGAAAAAAATATTTAGCATAATAATTATTTTGTCTATTGCCTGCGCCTGTTTATTCGGGCTTATAGCGTGTAATGAAGTGGCGGACAATACGCAATACTACGACAAAATAACATCCACGCTAAAATTAAATAAAAATTATGAGGGCAAGTCCTTCCTGGACGACGGAGTAGGACTTGCAACCGTCGATTCTTATACCGACGGAGATACAACGCGTTTTAAGCTTGTACAAGGTACTATAGTCAGTATCCGCTACTACCAAATAGATACGCCCGAAAGCACGGGAAACGTAGAAAAATGGGGAAAAGCCGCTTCAAAATTTGTGGAAGACAGATTGTCGCAGGCAACGGAAGTTGTTTTGGAAGCAACCGAACCCAAAGCTGTTAAGGACAGCTACGGCACCCGTTATTTAGGCTACGTTTGGTATAAAACGGCGGATCACGATTTTAAAAACCTCAATCTCGAAGTAGTAGAAAACGGTTTTTCGGCAAATAAGGGCGATAACACGTCTTCGTACCCTTATAACGAATATTTTAAAAAGGCAAACGTATTTGCACAATCGATCAAGCTCCGCATATATTCCGATTTGGAAGACCCGATGTATTCAAACGATCCTATCCCAATGACTATTAAGGAATTTATCGAAAATAACGAATTATTTTACATTCCGGAAACGGATGTGGGCGCAAAGGTCGAATTTACTGCGTATATAACCGATTTAAGAGTATCTCCAAGCGATACGTATACGTTTACCGCTTTGCAGTACGAACCGGAAACAGGCAAGACGTATTCCATCAACGTGTACGCCGGTTACAGCTCTTCTTCCGTATCTAAGCTTAAAATCGGTCACATGTACCATATTATCGGTAATATACAAAAGTACAACGGATCGTTCCAAGTTTCAGGTCTGTCTTACGGGGCGTTTATACCCGTAGAAGGCGAAACGACGGTGACGCAGCGCAATTATTATATGATATTCGACTCCCAAAAAGCGTTTATCATGCAATTATCCGATGTGCTGTACACTAACGTGACCGTTACGGAAGTTTCCGTAAATAACGGAGTTATTACATTTAAAGGCACAGCAAAACAGCGCATTGCCAACGGAGTTAAGGACGACGAAAAGACGTTTACCTTTACCGTTAAAGCTCCCGCTAATTATAACAATCAAATCGGTGTAGGCAGCGTACTTAGCCTTACGGGTTTGCAGCTTGTTAAAGACTCGGGAGAAATTACAATTTTGGACTATAGCAATATAGCAATAAAATAAAAAGGAGAAAAAAAATGAAAAAAAGACTTATTGGACTGTTACTGCTTTTAGTAATGGTTTGCGGTGTTTGCTTAACTGCTTGTAACGGCGATGCCGAAGACGTTCTCAAAAGCATTGTTTTTGAAAATGACGGTAAGGCAGTAGCAACCGAGTTCGAACTTCCTGCAACGGTAGGCGGTAAGAACGTCACATGGACATCGGATAACGAAGCTGTAAAGTTGGAAAAAACAGCTGACGGCTCCGCTTATGTGGCTAAAATTACTTTCCCTGAAGATGATCAGGTAAAAGTTAATCTTACCGTTTCGTATAAAAACGCAAGTAGGACGTTTACGGTTAAAGTTAATCCATTAATCGTAGACGATATCGCCGACGAATATATCTTTGCAAAAAAAGATATGATAGTTGTAGAAAGTTTTAATCTTGACGGTTCTTTTGAATATCAAGGAAAAAAAGCTGATATAACTTGGAGTGTTCCTAACGATGCGCATAAGGATTATATCGAAGTTAAAAACGGACAGTGCGTCGTTTATCCTTCCAGTTTAAATCCCGAAGTTGAAATTATGGCAACATTCTCCTATAAAGGAGGAACGGCTGACCGTCGCTTTAAGTTTACCGTTTCTATCCAAAGATCTCACCTCGAAGAAATTGATTACTGGTATAACAATACAGGCGTAGGCCGCGACTTAAAAGGTTACGTAGTTGCAATAGCAGAAGCGTATCCTAAGTACGACAAATTCATTTCTTTCTATCTTTTAGACGAAGAAAAGAATGCAGGTTACTACGTTTACCGTCTTGATATCGGCGAAAACAATCAAGATGAGGCAAATAAGATTGTTCCCGGCGTTTATATGGAAATCAGCGGTAAAGTTAATGGTTTGTATAACGGATTGTACGAAACTACAAACGCAGGCAATGCAACTTGGACAATAGATTCTTCCAAGACGGTTAATATCGACGAATTGATTTACTCTATCGATAACGACGTGCTTGCAGGCAGCCCCGCAGAAAGACGCCATACAGGTACGCTTGTATCTTTAACCAACTGGACGGTTAAGAGCGTTGCTTCCACCCCCGATACGAGCGGCAAAACAGCTGCGCTTATCTTAACAAAGGGCGGAAAAGACGTTGCGGTTAGCACGTCTAAGTATATGGCTTCCTTCTATCAACATACAGGCAGCGACTTTGACGACGCCGGAAAAGCAATCGCTAATCTCTGCAAAACTTATAAAGCAGGCGACGTAGTAAGCGTAACGGGTATTTTAAGTTACTATGATGACGGTAAAACGACCGCTTCTACAAACGGTATCCAAATTCTTCCCCGCAGCGTAAACGACGTTAAAGCCGGTACGGCAGACCCCGCAGGTACGGTTTACGACGGAACAAAGGTCGGCGCGGCATACGATAAACTTGTAGCAGCGTTAGGAACGGAAGGCTTAAAGGGCATTGTAACTGCCGACAAGGAAGTTACGCTGCCGACAGCCGAAGACGGAGCAACGTTAACATACAAGCTTTGCTCGGTATCCAACGCCGTAAAACTTGAAGGCAGTAAATTTACAATCACACCTGCTAAACACGAACAAGTCAACGTTCAGGTCGACATCAAGCACGGAGACTACACAACAAGCGTATTCTTTGCGATAGAGTCTCAAAAGATGACCGATAAAGAAATTGTCGAAGCGGAAAAGAACACTCTTACCCTGCCCTCCAAGGAAATTTCCAAAGCCGGCGGTACGATTGAACTTAGAGCAAACGGCTCTACGTTTACTACGGCTGCTATAACTTGGGAAATCGTAGGCAAAGTAGCTTTTGCCGAAATAAAAGGCGGCAAGTTGGTTGTAAACACACTTCCCGAAACAGACACAACAATTACTCTTAAAGCAACTATTACGTGCGGAGCGGAAAGCGCAACCGAAACGTTTACGGTTACAGTTAAGGCTTCTCTTTATACGATTACAAAAGCAGATACGGCGAATTTAAGCACAACCAAAGCTTATAAGCTTGTTATGGATCAAAACAAGGCGAATAAAACGTTGTTTGCCGTTGGAAAATTTAACGGTTTCTATCTCGATTCTACTCAAGATGCCGACAAGGCAAGCGATATCTTTGTAGAAAAGGTTGACGGCGGAGTAAAACTTTACTTCAAAGACGGCGAAACAAAACTTTACCTTGGCGTAACACGTTCCGGAACTTACAGCAACGTCAACATCGGCGGCAAAGTAGGCAGTTCAAACGGTACGCCGGAGGATCCTAAGGCAGAAGCTAAGACATATAACGTTTGGACTATAACCGCAGACAGTATGGTTATTAAAATTGACGAAACAACGTCCGTTTGCCTGGGAACGCAAAAGGACAAAACCTTTACAACATTCAGTTTCCGTACCGGTGCAAACGCAACGGAAGCAAAAGTATTCCCTGCTTATCTTGCGGAAGTAACTGCCAAAGCTTAATGCGCTTAAAACTGTTCTAAACGCTGATACCGTTAAGAACATACCGCGCAAGCTATTATCAAAACAGGCGGCTTTAAGGTCATCTTTATTGAAGACGGGGACAGTTACGGTAATAAAATCGATTCTGTCACAATAAAGTTTGCAGATTGATAATTTTATGTGTTTATTAAATGTACAAAACAGCCAAGCCCTGCGCTTGGTTGTTTTTGTATTTAAGCGGTTTTTTTGTTCGGCAGCAAAAATTATTAATGCGTGTAAAAAACAGTTTTCGCTAAAACATACAGTGTTTTACCCTGCAAGATTTTACGGTGTAATTTAAAAACAATGTTTTTTATGACAAACTTTATTTTATTTGTACGGTTTTGAACGTCTGTTTTCGTTTTACGTATGCATACAGTAATTTAAAACCACCGTTTATAAAGCGGAAATAGTGCTGACTGCGCATTATACGGAGTTGGTTTAAAAGCGCGTAAAACGGCGGAATGCGGCAAAACCGTGCAAGATATGTTTATTCTGCTTGCAGAGTTCGATAACGGTATGGTTTTATCGTTACGATTATGTTTTGCAAATCTTGTGCCGAAAAAAGTAAAAAAAACGTAGAATTATTTTTAGAAAACAGACTGAAAAATTTTCATAACCCTATTGATTATCTTATATATCGGTGATATAATAGAAATACAGGATATTTTAAGCAAATTTTTCTGCAAAAAGATGCGTAGTCCAAATGCTTATAACGGTCGGGCGCACATCGAAATTATTTATTTTTAGAGGTGAGCGGTATGAAAAGAAAACTTTCGCTAATTGTACTGGCAGCAATGTTGGCTGCGGTATGTTTGACTGTACTTGTCGGCTGTAACGGCTTGGACGATTTCAGTATCGGTCTGCTGCGCGATAAAATGGACGCGCAATATTCTAAGGCGGTGGGCGCGTCTTATTCGTTGGATAACACAATAAGCTTTATTAACGAAAAGGGCGAAGAAGTCTCTTGTAAAATCAGGTGGACTGCCGATAACGATAAAATCACTTTTAGTACTATAGAGAATAAAGTCGGCGTTACAGTACCTGCCGATGTTACTGCATATATTTTAACGGGCACGCTTGTGGACGAAAAGGACGCCCCCATTAAGCTGGGCGGAGAAATCGTAACGGTATCGCACGCTGTTTACGTCGGCGGAAATCAAGGCGGAAACACCGATCCTACTCACAATCACAGCTATCAATGGGTAGATAACGGCGACGGAACGCACAAGCAGCATTGCGGTGTGTCCGGCTGCGATAAGCCTGATATCAATGCGGGCGCACACGTGTGGGGCGGCAACGATAAATGCACAAGCTGCGGTGCGGCAAAACCCTCCGGCGGCGGCAACCCCGGCACGACGCCTCCCGCAGGCGGAGATAATCCCGGAGGCGAAGAAAAACCCGATCCAAATCCTCCCGAAATGCCCGAAGGAACAACGGCGGATATCAGTTTGGCAGGAAAAGGCGGTACGGGTACGGAAGGCGCTGTTCCGGCAACTGATTTTGCAATAGACGGCGTAATTTCAGCAACTTGCGGACAAGGTTCAAACACTGCCAACGGTCCTAAATATTTTACCGAAAGTTTAAGACTGTACAGCGGAAACACAATTACAATTTCCGCAGCGCAAGGCACGATTAAGTATATTGCGTTTACTTATGCTCAATACGATAAGGGTAACGAAATAACCGTAGACGTTGGAACGTTTACTACCGACGTTTGGACGGGCAGCGCCGAAAGCGTAACGTTTACAATCGGCGGAACAAGCGGACATAGAAGAATTGCAAGCATTACCGTTGTTTACGCATAATCTATATGGTTAAATAACAAACATAGTATTGAAAAGGCTTAACCGATACGAGTTAAGCCTTTTTGCTGTACTTGCCTATTATGTCGCATTGTGTTACAATATGACTATGAAAACAGTATCTAACAATTTGTTTACGGGCGAACGCGCCCTCTTTAAACAGACCGACTTAAACGTTACGGACTGTACCTTTGCCGACGGCGAATCGCCTTTAAAGGAGTGCTGCAATATTACGGTTAATAATTGCGATTTTAAGTGGAAGTATCCCTTATGGTACGGAAAAAACGTTTGCGTTGCCGACAGCCGTTTTGCAGAAACCGCACGCGCTGGCATTTGGTACACCGACGGAATCAAAATTAGCCGTTCCGTAATCGATTCGCCTAAAAATTTCCGCCGTTCGTCGCATATAAATCTTACAGACATAACTTTTACAAACGCAGCGGAAACTTTGTGGAATTGCACCGACGTACGTCTTGCCCGAGTTACGGCAGGGGGCGGCAGCTATTTTGCAAAAAACTGCGCCGACGTCATAGCGGACGGATTAGACTTAGTGGGCGACTATGCTTTTGATGGCGCGCAAAACGTAACGGTTACTAACAGTAAAATGATTACGAAGGACGCGTTTTGGAACAGTCAAAACATCACGGTACGCAACAGCTATATTTCGGGCGAATATTTCGGGTGGAACTCGCGTAACCTAACGCTTGTCGATTGTACGGTAGACAGTCTGCAAGGCTTTTGCTATATACAAAATTTAACTTTGGTAAACTGCCGTCTTGCAAACACCGACCGCGCATTTGAGTATTGCACAGTCCATGCGGACGTAGTAGGGCATATTCAAAGTATCGTCAATCCTTTAAGCGGACGTATAGTTGCGGACAGCATAGGCAAAATTACTTTGGACGATAGCGGTATAGACCGCTCGCAGACGGAAATCGTCTGCCGCAAACAGGGAGACTAGCGTATGGGTAAATATAATTTTGACGCAGAAATTAACCGCAGAGGAACGGATTCGCTTAAATGGGACGTTGCGGATACCGAACTGCCTATGTGGGTTGCGGATATGGATTTTGCAACCGCCCCCGAAATTACGCAGGCGGTAGTCGATAGAGCGCGGCAAGGTATTTACGGTTACACAACCGTGCCCCAAAGGTGGTACGACGCCGTCGGCGGCTGGTGGCGTAACCGTCACGGTATGGATATCCCCGCCGAGTGGCTGTGTTTTTGCACCGGCGTAGTGCCGGCAATAAGCAGTATGGTAAAACGGCTGACAAACGTCGGCGATAACGTGCTTGTTCAAACTCCCGTTTACGATATTTTTTTTCACTCGGTAGAAAACTTCGGCAGGCACGTTTTAGAAAACGAGCTTGTTTACGCCGACGGCGGATACGGTATAGACTTTGCCGATTTGGAAAGTAAACTTGCCTGCCCTCTTACTACGCTTATGATTCTGTGCAATCCGCACAATCCGGTAGGTCGGGTGTGGACTCGCGGCGAACTTGCAAAAATCGGCGAGCTGTGTTTTAAGCACGGCGTTACGGTAATCACGGACGAAATTCATTGCGATTTAACCGCGCCGAACGTAGAATATACGCCGTTTTTGTCCGTGTCGGCAGAGTGCCGTCAAGTGGGCGTTATGTGTATGTCGGCAAGTAAGGCGTTTAGCACGCCGGGACTGCAATCGGCGGCGGTAGCCGTGCCCGACGCTCATTTGCGCGCAAAGGTTACGCGCGGATTAAACAGCGACGAAGTTGCCGAACCCAACTGCTTTGCAATAGAAGGTACCGTCGCGGCTTTTACCCGCGGTATGGACTGGCTGGACGAGTTACGGCAGTATTTATGGGATAACCGCGCGCAGGTGTGTCAGTTTGTACGGCAAAATTTACCTATGCTTAAAGTCGTGCCGCAGCAGGCAACGTATCTTATGTGGATAGATTGCGGCGCAGTAACGGACGATGCGGAAAAGCTGTGCAAACATATCCGTAAATCTACGGGGCTGTACGTTACGGCGGGCAATCAATACCGAGGCAACGGCAAACGGTTTATACGCCTTAACGTGGCTTGTCCGCGTTCGCGCTTAACGGACGGTCTTGCGCGGCTTAAGCGCGGAGTGGAAACATACTAGTACAATACTGTGATTAAATAGGTTTTTTTTGCGCAAAAATTGCCGAAAGTTAAAATGCGTAATGTAAAATGCGTGACATATATTTTTGCATATGGTAAAATAATTAAAAATACAATGGCGTCGAAATAGTATTTTTCGGCGCCTAAATTTTTAAGGAGGAGTTATGAAAGGAGTATTAAACAGAAAACTATTAGTTACTCTTATTGCAGTGCTTGTAGTTGCGCTTTCCTGCGCGTTGTTTGTTTCCTGTAAAGCTAACCTCTATCTTGTCTCTGCGGAATACGACGCGGGGGGGGGTACTGTAGAGCTTAGGGACGGCAAAGGCAACGTTGCTGAAAAAATAGAAGAAGGCGCAACCGTTACCGTAAAAGTAACGCCTAACGACGGATACGAAGTTACGGCGTTTAAGGTAAACGGCGAGGATAAGCAAACGGATAAAGACGGCACGTATACGCATACGGTTACGGCGGATACCGTATTCAGCGTTACGTTTACCGCTAAAAGTGCTGCAGCGCTTGTAGCTCCCGTAATTACAAAGGAAGGCAGCATTGTCAGTTGGACTGCGGTAGAACACGCCACAGGCTACGAGGTTTACGTCAACGGTGCAAAAAAAGCCGACGTAACCGAGTGTACATATACTTTTGCGGAAACCGCAGCGGGTAAGTATACGCTTACCGTCAAAGCGAAGTCGGCAGATAATGCATATTTAACGTCCGCCGCCAGCAACGAAGTGACTTTTGTCGTGGGTGCGGAACAGACGCTTACGGCGCCCGTAATTACCGCCGAGGGCAACGTTGTAACCTGGACTGCCGTAGAACACGCCACCGGTTACGAAATATACCTTAACGGCACAAAGAAAGCAATCGTAACGAATTGTACGTATACCTTTGCGGAAACAGCCGCAGGTACGTATAATCTTACGGTAAAGGCGGTATCTGGCGATACTGCATACGCAGCGTCTGCCGAAAGCAATGCCATTAAGTTTACGGTAGACGGTCGGCTTGACGCTCTTGCCGCGGCTTTGGCAAGCGTACAAACCACTTTCCGCGCCGACGGCGAATCTATCCATACGGAAACGGGCAGTACTGCGGTTTTAAATAAAATCGTAACGGTATTCGGCGAAGGCAAGAGAACCACGGTGGAAAGCACGTCTTTGGGCGAAATTTTGTACGAAGACGTTTTGGTAAACCGCGACGGTAAGTTGGCTATGCCGTACCATACAAAGGAAAATACCGTAGACTATAAACTGTCTGCCGAGGATTACGCCTTGTACGACAATCCTTTTAAAACGCTGACGGTTGACGATTTTGAAGCAACCGCCGTGCCCAACGTATATAGACTTACGGACGCGGCAAAAGCTAAACAAGCGGCAAGCAACTTTACGGGCTGGACGGAAACGATAGATAATTTTTTAGTTAAGATAGACGGCGGCAAAGTTGTAGAAGTTACAATAGAATCAGCCGAAATGCATCCCGACGAAAACGACGAAACGTTTGTAAGCAAATCCACTTACGAATTTGTTTTAAGTCAGCACGGCACAGCCGTTGTGGATCCGGCGTACTTTTTGCCTTATGCCAAAACTGCCGATCACGAAAGGCTTGAGGCGGCTTTAACAAACGCTAAGGCGGCGCAAAACTATACCTGGCGCGTCCACGAGGAGGAAGACGGTTACGAAGATTTGGATTACAATATATACGTAACCGACGACATGATTTATATCGACTGCGAAGGTTGGCAGTCCGGATACTGGTGGACTAACGAAACGGTATATCCGTTCGATTACAAGCCTGCAACCGACAGTACCGCATCTTTGCTTACGTTGTTGGATCCTCTTGCGGACAAGAGCTTTGCAACCGTATGCGCTATGTTTACGGACGGCGCTTTCCATGCCGAAATGTTTAAGTGCGCGGACAACAATAAGTTTGTACTGCGCGATTCGCAGTATGCGGGAGACTACGCCTTCTATTTTGCGGACGGCCGCGATAACCAAAAACTGTATTTAAGTTACGTGTTGGACTTAACCGTAACGTTATCCCCCGAAGGCAATCTCGATACCGTAGAATTCAGCTATTACGTATACGGAGCGTTGGTAAAACGTACGTTGACCTTTACGGACGCGAACAACACAACGATAGATATCGACACGTCTAATATCGAATATTCCAGCGTTTTGGACGACTACATAGGCGAATACGTAAGTATAGACAAAACTCACACCGTAGCAGTAAGCGAGGATGGCATACTTGTAGACGGCGAGCAATTTGTAATCGAAATGTACAGCGCTGCAAACAGCACGTTTGTGGGCACTGTCAACGGCGAAAAGTACTACATCTTAAATATGTTCCAAAAGCAGCTTGTTGTTTACAACGAACCGGAAAACGAAGCCGACCGTGTGCAGTATGTAGTAACCAATGTTAATATAGTAACGGTGGACATCCCCGAAAGATACAAGGGTATGTGGGCAGCAACCGTAGGCGAGGGCGACGACCAAAAACTGCTTGTGTTGGAAGTGTTCGACCACTCCGTAATGATGGACGGGTTGGAACTTACGGTATTGTCCTACGACGAATACAGCGAAGTTATCGCAATGGATTCTAGCGGTTGGACGTATGCGCTTTGGTTGGATCTGGACGGTTTGACGCAAGACCAAATGTATCTTGTAATATTTGTAAACGGCTCGCGTTTGGGCGGATTTACACTCAACCGTTTTACAAATTTGGGCGAGGACAAACTGCCCGACGAGCTTATAGGCGAATTTGAAGGACGGGGCGGCGACGGTACGGAATGCACTCTACGCGTTACAGATAAGTACGTTATAGTAAAAGCTGCAGACGGCGGACTTGCGCTTAATACGGCGCTTGTCTTGAATAGCGTCATCGAAACCGAAGACGGCAAGCAAGCGGCGATGTTTTATTCGGTAACTAACGACATGCTTATGGCGGTTGTTATAAACGGCGACGGGACTTACTCTCTGTGCAAGGCGGACGCCGAAGGCAACCTTGATTTGTTGGCGGTGCTGGAACGAGTAGACCCCAACGCCGTAAAAATTCCCGAGGCGCTTCAAGGTACGTTTGAAGGTACGGCAAACGACGGAACGCCTATCCGCGCGGAAATTACAGACCGAGACGTGACGATTTTGTTTAACGGCATAAAGCAAAACGTTGAAGTTAAGGGCATGGAAGATTTCGGCAGTTACACTGCGTTGATTGTTGTTATTGACGGCGTAGAGTACGAAATTTCCGAATGGTACGACGATACTAAGATTTCCGTTTATTCGCAAAACGGTAAGTCTGCAAACTTAGACAGAGTAAGCACAACCGATCCCGACCCTGGCGACGTTACGATTAACGATAGATTTGTAGGCACGTATGCGGGCGAAAAAAACGGCGTTAAATACGAGGTTACTATCGGCAAAGACAGTATTACCGTTAAAATCGACGGCGCACTGCAAACGGTAAGCGGTATCGTTCCAAACGATTTCGGCATTGACTTTTTACTAAACGGCGATGCGTACAATATTGCGAGTAACGGCGGTGATACGTTTGTAACCACAATTATTTTCGCAAAAGAAGATTACTCTTTATATGTAATGTTGAACCGCGTTGAACAGCCCGACCCTCAACCTAACATAGAAATTCCTTCTAAGTATTACGGTACGTTTAGGGGTACGGACGACAACGGCGTCGTGTACGTTGTTGTAATTGACGAAACAGGCGTTTATGTCACTGTTGATAACGGCGCGGAAATAAAAGCGGTAGTTACGGATTACACGGTTAGCGAAGGCGCGTTTGAACTGATTACCTTAACTGTCGGCGAAGACGAAGTCAGCTTAATGATTTTTAACGGCGACGGAATCAATGACGGCTTTGACGTAATAAACGGTTTTAACTATTCCGTTTCGGGCAAGGACGTAGACGTTAATCTTATGCGTAACGGCGGCGGCGAACAGCCCGACCCCGAGCCCGGTATAGAAATCCCGACGGATTTTCACGGTACGTTTACGGGAACGTCCAAAGAGCCTGCAAATTACACCCTGATTATTACGGAAAGTTCTATTAAAATGGTGGTGGAAAACAGCGAAGGGACTAATACGTACGACGGCAAAGCATTAAAAGTTGAAGAAAAGCTCGCTTTGGAATTAACTTTTGCTGTGGGCGACAGAGAATATATCGTGCAGTACTATTATTCCTATAACCTTAAATTTACTGACGATAACGGAACGCTAATCGAAGTGGAGCTGACATTAGACGACGGCGACAAACCTGTTATAACGGATATCCCCGAAAGCTTTCACGGTACGTTTACGGGTAAAAACACTTCGATGACTACAAACATCGAAACGGATTTTACCGTGGTTATTTCCGCGGACGGCATAGAAATAACTGCCGTAAGCGAAGGAAACACTCATACGTCTATCGCCGAAGTGACGGGCTTCGAAAGTTCTCCCTACGGCGACGTGCTGACGGTTTTGTATAACGGCAAAGAACATACTTTGTCGCTGGGAGACGGAGAAATTTACTTTATGTCGTCTTATGACAGCGGTAAAGACGTTTATGTAACGTTGGTTAAGAATGGCGGCAGCGAACCGGATCCTGTAGAACCGATTGTTGAAATTCCCGAAATTTTGCGTGGCACGTTTGAAGGAAATAATGATGGTAAGGTATTCCGCGCGGTAATAACAAACAACAGTGTGACATTGTCAATCGACGGCGTTGAACAAAATGTCGAAATCGTACGTATCGAAAAGCGCAGCGGCTTTGGCGAATATTATGCTGCCGTAATTACTGTTAACGGCGAACAGCGCGAAATTGTAGAGGGATACGGCGGAAGTATTTCCGTTACGTTGGACGCCGAAGGCGAAACGTTTGCTGAACTTACCAAGACAGAAGAACCTAACCCCGACCCCGCGCCGAGCATAACGATTCCCGAAGCGTATTACGGCGATTATTCTACGGAGGACACTTCTTCTATGCTGTCGATTGAGCAAAGCGGTTTTGCTTTTGTGATGATAAACGAGGTAGAGGCTGCGGATATTATCGTAGTATCGTATACCGAAGCCGACGGTTTTGTACTTAATATTGACGGCAAGCAAGCTACTCTTAAAGGAGTTGCAGGCGAAAACGGTATAATTACTCAGCTGATTTATCAGGAAGCCGACGGCGAACCCGTAACAATGGACAGAATGTAAAAATATAAACGGCAAAAGCGGCAAGTGCATCTTGCCGCTTTTATGCTTTTATCCTAGTAAAATTTTTGGCAATTTACGTTTTGCGTAAAAATTTTTTTGCGCCGCATTTAAAGTTCGGTATTGACTTTAACCGTTAATACTGATACAATATTATACAGATAGGGAGGGTTTTATCTATGGATAATTGTTTTAAGCGCGCGCAGGAAGTAATGCACGATAATTTCGGTCACGTGGTGGAAATGTGTTTGGCTTCGTGCGTGGAGAATAACGTATCGGTACGCGATTTAAACACGTACTACAACGACGGCAAGTTTTATGTGTTAAGCAAGTCAAGCAACTCGCTTATGCACGATATAGCGGTTAATCCCCGCGTAGGTTTGTGCCACGGCTCGCACAACATTTACGGCACGGCGCGTTCTTTGGGACATCCGTTGGAAGCTAAAAACGCAGCTTTGCGCAAGCTGTTGAAAAAGCAATTTTCCCTAAACTACGACGAGTACGTAGCCGAGCACGATACGGAAATGCGTATTGTAGAAATTGCCGTAATCACGGCAGAAACGTTTACGCGTTATCACCGTTACGAAATCGATTTTGTAAAAGGCGAAGCTACGCGCGACCATACTCAACCGGTGTATATTTACAGATAATATTTAATAAAAAAGGGAGGTCTCCGTTAAGGACCTCCCGATTTTTTTCATTTTGTTTTTTCTATTATTTTACTCCCCATTTTTTAAGCAGACTGTCTACGTCGGTAATTTCGGCGCCGTAGGTGCCTACAAGGTATTTAATGCCGTAGTCGTAATCTTCCTGCGTAAAGCAGTCCGTAGCGTCTTTTGCAACCACTATGTTGTAGCCTAAGCAGTAAGCGTCTGCGGTGGTGTGGCGTACGCACATATGGGTGTGCAGTCCCGTCATTACAACGGTGTCTACGTCAAGTTCTTTAAGAAGCAAGTCTAAATCGGTATGGAAAAATCCGCTGTAACGGCGTTTGGGAACAACGTAATCCTTGTCGCACAGGTTAAGTTCGGGTATTACCTCCGCGCCTTTTGTGCCGGCTATTGCGTGGTCGCCCCACAGTTTAAGCTCGTGATCGATACCTTTTACGTGGGCGTCGTTACAAAAAATAACGGGAATATCGGCTTTACGCGCGCCGCTTAACAATTCGGCGGTTTTGGGGACGATGGCAAGTCCTCTGTCGCACTTTAAAGCGCC
The DNA here is from genome assembly GCA_910587795.1 of uncultured Christensenellaceae bacterium. Classification (GTDB taxonomy): domain Bacteria; phylum Bacillota; class Clostridia; order Christensenellales; family CAG-314; genus Fimimonas. The sequence goes on along the minus strand of CAJUNH010000002.1, from coordinate 45,412 downwards.
CGTTACAAAATCGTTTAGCATATCTACAACAAGAATTGCTGTCTTCATATTAATCTCCTTTAAAACAGGGTTTTAATTTAATTTGATTATACTATATTTCTTCTAAAAAAATCAACAAAATAACCGATAAAAATCATTTTGCGAAGTGATATAGACTTGCGAACAGGTATTTTTTGTGATATACTAAAATATGCAATATAATATAATCTTATATAATAAATACTTGTAAGCATTTGTCTTTGGCATATTTTATGCGGCAATATGCTTGTATTATTGTTTTATTTAATTTGTAAAAGCTTAAATTTACGGAGATAAACAAATGCTTAAAGCGCTAATGTTAAAGTTGAAGGAATCGGTAATTTCGGTGCTGCCCGTTGCGGTAATAGTACTGATAATTTCCTTTACGCCGTTAGCGGACTTTAACTGGGTAGAGCAAGTTACTTTTGCCGTTTGTTCGGTATTTTTGATAATAGGCATAGGTTTGTTTAATTTGGGAGCAGACCTTGCTATGACGCCTATGGGCGAACATGTCGGCGCTGGGCTTACCAAATCCAAAAAAGTCGGCGTGCTGCTGTCGGTTTGCTTTGTAATGGGCGTGCTTATTACCGTTGCCGAGCCGGACTTGTCGGTGCTTGCCGAACAGGTTGCCGACGTAATAGACAACACCGCGTTAATTGTAACTGTGGGCGTGGGCGTAGGTCTGTTTTTGGTTATTGCCGTACTTAAAATTATATTTAAAAAGAATCTGTCTGCTTTGCTGATGTTTTTCTATATTATGCTGTTCGGGCTTGCGGCATTGTTGATAGACAGCGGTAAAAACAACTTTTTGGCGCTGTCGTTCGATTCGGGCGGGGTTACTACGGGACCGATTACCGTGCCTTTTATTATGGCTCTAGGCGTAGGTATTGCAACGACTATCGGCGGACGTCACGCCAACGAAAACAGCTTCGGTCTTATTGCAATGTGTTCTATCGGTCCTATACTTGCCGTGGTAATTTTAGCAATGTCGTCTAGCGGTTCTATGTCGCAGGAAAGTTTAGATATGCTTGCGCATTACGATACCGTACAGGAGGCTTTAAACGGTATAGGCAGTAAAATTTTGCACACAATGCAAAACGTAGTGCTGGCGTTGGGTCTTGTGGTAATATTCTTTATGGTGCTGCAGTTTACCGTATTAAAACTTCCGCGCAAAAAAATGATGCAAATAGGCATAGGTATTTTGTACACGTTTTTCGGCTTGGTAATCTTTTTGGTGGCGGTAGAAGTTGGCTATATGCCTATCGGGTTTAAACTCGGTCAAAGTATAGCCGCTTTCCACCCTGCGGTGCTTGCGGCGTTCGGTTTCGGTATCGGTATGGTGGTTGTGCTTGCCGAGCCGGCAGTGCACGTATTAAACCGTCAGGTAGAAGAAATTACGGGCGGCGGAGTAAAAAAGATAGAAATGCTTATTGCGCTGTCTTTGGCGGTGGGCGTATCTATTTGCCTGTCGGTAATACGTATGATATACCATTTTTCCATACTTTACTATCTAATTCCCGGCTATCTTATCTCTCTCGGTTTGTCGTTTTTTGTACCGAGGATATACACCGCAATCGCATTCGACTCGGGCGGAGTTGCCAGCGGTCCGCTGACGTCCGGTTTTATATTGCCGTTGGTAGTAGGCGCGTGCGTAACGTTAAACGGGGGCAGTCCAAACAATATTTTAACCGACGCTTTCGGCGTGGTGGCAATGGTGGCAATGACGCCGCTTATTACAATACAAGCTTTGGGCTTTAAGGCGGTTATGTCGGCAAAGGTACGCCACAATATAGCAATGAAGCGCATTATAAACGCCGACGACGAGCAAATTATTTATTTTAAGTAACGCGGGGGCAAAATGGCTCAAAAAAAATTGACAGATAAAGTACAATCGGCGAAAACCGCCGTCAAAAGTAAAATAAAAGTTAAGTCCCATTTGTCGCAGCAAAGTAAAAATACTGTGGCAAGTAACCGCTTAAAATTGCTTGTTACAATAATTAACCGCAATAAGGCGGAGTTTTATTTGGATTTGATACAGTCTTTCGACGTTAATATGCAATGCCTGCTGTTGGGTCAAGGTACGGCGGATAAAAGTATGTTGGGCTTGTTAGGGCTTACCGACAGCGACAAAGCGGTGATTTTCAGTATAATACAGGAAAATAAAGTTGCCGACGCAATGCAGACTTTGGAAAGTAAATTTAATACCATCAAGGGCGGTAAAGGCGTGGCGTGTACGGTTGGAATATCCAGTATAATAGGCGTGTTGATTTACGGCTTTTTAAGCAATAACCGCGAAACCGTTAAGGAGGCAAACAATGGCAAGCAATAAGTTTGAAATGATTTTGTGTATAGTAAACGCAGGTTTTTCCGAAACGGTCATGGACGCGGCTAAGGAAGTGGGCGCGCGCGGCGGTACGGTAATTCACGCCCGCGGCACTGCAAATAAGGAAGCGGAACAGTTTTTTCATATCACAATCCAGCCCGATAAGGAAATGGTGTTAATTCTTGTCCCCGTGGAAATTAAAGATGACGTTTTGCATGCAATTTACCGTTCGGCAGGTTTAAAGAGCGAGGGTCAGGGTATTGCTTTTTCGTTGCCCGTAGACGATGTGGTAGGGCTGGCAAAGGACGCTCCTAAGCAGGAAGAACCTACCGAAAACAACGTTACGGCGGATAAAACCGATAAAACGGCGGCGGATACGGAAAAAACCGAAGAATAACCGCAGCGGTAGGTCGGCAGAAGCGCACGGCGGAGAGTTGGGATGTCTAAATGTCACCGCAGCTCTTTTCTTTTCACTGTTTTTTAACAAAGCGAATATTCTATATAAAATTTAAATTTATTAAACGGTTTAAGCGGAGTGTAAGTTATGAATATAACCTTGGTTGTTATGGCTGCGGGCATGGGCAGTCGGTTCGGCGGTTTAAAGCAAGCTCAGCCTGTTACGGACGACGGCAGGGGACTGCTGGATTTTTCCGTGTACGATGCAATTAAAGCGGGCTTTAATAAAGTGGTGTTTATACTCCGCAAGGAAATCGAGCAGGACTTTAAACGTCTTGTAGGCAACCGTATTGCGGATAAAGTCAAAGCGGAGTATGTTTTGCAGGATACGTCCCTTCTTCCGAAGGGCAGAACAAAGCCTTTCGGTACGGCGCATGCGGTGCTGTGCTGTAAGGATACGGTAAAGGAACCGTTTGCCGTTATCAATGCCGACGATTATTACGGCAAAAACGCATATTTGGATATTTACAATCATCTTACCTCGGCGCAGGCTGGGCAATACTCTATGGTAGCTTATCTTCTGGGCAATACCGTAAGTGCAAACGGCTCGGTAACGCGCGGCGTATGCGATATTCGGCAGGGTAAATTGGTTAGCATAAAAGAAACGTACCAAATAACGCAGGATTGCGTAAGTTTGTCCACGGGCGAACGATTCAGTCCGTCTACGGCTGTATCTATGAATATTTGGGGTCTTACCTGCGACGTGTTCGATATCTTACAAACAGAGTTTGACGGCTTTTTGAATACGGCAAACTTGCAGAGCGACGAATTTACTTTACCGTCCGTAATCTTTTCCGCCGTCAATCGGGGCAAAGCCGAGGTACAAGCGTATCAAAGCAAAGATAAGTGGTACGGTATTACTCACCGCGCCGATTTGGAGGAGGTGCGTAAAGCATTGTCCCGTTTTAGGGCGCAAGGTTTATATCCGGATTAGACGATTTCTTAAAGAGGTTACGGCGTTAACTGCTGATTTTACTAAGCAGTAGCTTTCAGCAAAAGTTTAGGTATAATTATACCTAAACTTTTGTTTTTAATATGTTTATTAAAGAAAATTAAACTTAATTTTTTCATTATTTAATAAAAATCTTGCACGATTTTGTCTGTTAGTATATAATTAAGAAACTATTGACTTAGCCGTGCATTTAATTTTGCGTATTTAATTTCAATATAATATATTTAAATAATATATTGCAATTAATATCGGCGAAATACCTTGTTGCGTTTAAGTATAGCTGCCGCGCACGGGCTTGCAAATGCCGTTAATGTGTGGATAACTAGAAAATAATATAAGTAAAATAATACCGTGGACTGCCCATGGGCAGTTTTCGTTTTAGAAAGAACGAAAACATATACCCCTACCGGAAAATACAAACGATAACTTTGTGGACGAAAGCGCCGCATTTTTTAACAAAAAACAATAGTAATCACAATACGGTTGATATTTGCTTTTGCGGCAAGGGGAAATTAATTTAGGTTTACACAGCAAAGCTGTGGACAAAATTTTAGGAGGAAACAAAATGAAAAAAAGATTATTAGCAATATTACTTGCTCTCGTTCTTTGTTTCAGCGCGTTTGCGTTAATCGCATGTAATAACTGCGATCACGATTTCGTAAACGGCGAATGCACAAAGTGCGGAGATAAAGACCCCAACTATAAACCCGGAGGAGACGCGGACGTTCCCGTTGCGGACGGTAAAGTTACTATTTACTTTACAATGGCTGACGACTCCGTTGCATTGCCGGAATATGCCAGCGTATTTTATGCGGGCGGTTTAACCGGTTGGGCTGAACACGGCGAAGAAGTTCCCGAATTTAAAAACGTAGAAGGCACAAAGCTTTACTACATTCAAATCGCTTACGACGCAACTAAAGAGCAAGCTACGGAATATTCTCTTACTCTCGGTTACAACAGCAAGAGCGGTTTGCCCGCTGATAAATGCGGTATCGACTGGAACAAAAAGTCGGATTTATGCGCAACGTTCGAATACGGCACAAACGCTACGTTTACATATACCGAAGGCGCAACAAAAATCGACCTCGGCACTCATAAATTCTCTGCGGCAATAGGCGCGCCCGAAACCGCAGACAAAGTTGAATTGAGAGTAACGTTCAGCGAAGCTCTTCCCGAAACCGCAGAAGTTTACTTTATGGGCGGTTTTGCAGGTTGGGACGCTGCAAAAGGTAAGGCTGTGGCTAACGAAGACAGAACCGTTTATACGTTGACGCTGGAAGATATCCTCTGCACGGATTACGATTACAAAATCCTTGTAGTTAAAGATAAATCTCTTGCCGTTACAACGGAAGGCGAAGGCGATGACGCAAAGGAACTCGGCATTTGGGATTGGAACATTGCCGACCCCGAATTCCCCGAAGGCGTCGGCGATGAAGAAAGCGTAATGCGCGCTTATATCGAAATCGGCGCGGAAGACGGCGGCAATATCAAGATGTCTATTATGAAATCCGACGACGGATCTTATATCGATATGGCTGGTACCATCAGCGAAACAAACGCTGACCGCGAAGAAGTTAAGACAGGTCTTAACCTTGCTCAGGTAGAACTTGTAGAAGGCAAAGAAGGCGAAACTCCCAACAATATCTTTACGTACAAATATCAAGCTAAGCTTCCCCAAAAGACGTTGGTTGTTAATTTTACAACCGCATTGCCCGAAACGGCGGAAATGTATATTTTCGGTACCGTAAACGATTGGAATGCGTCTTTTGAAGCAGGCAAGGCTAAGATGACTATTGCGGAAGACCGCAAGAGCGCAAGCATTACCCTTTCCGTTCTTCCCGGCCAATACGAGGCTAACATTATAGCCGTTCATGCCGACTACAAAGTGGCAAGCGCGCAAGAGGTTTACGATAACGGCGTTAAGATTAATCAAAACGGAAACCATAAGTTTACTGTTGACGGCGGAATGAAAGACAGCACGGTACAATTGTTTGAGGAAGCTCAGACCGCTCCCGAGTTGACGGTTATCCCGAGCGTTAAAGTAACGTTTAAAGTTACGTTCAGCGAAGCTCTCACAGACTGGGAAGTTTATATAGCGGGAACTTTAAATACTTGGACGCCTGCTAAGATGACTGCAAATAAAGATAATACGGAATTTACTATTACGTTGGTAGTTACTGCAAAAGAACACGAATTCGCAGTTCTTGTATGCAAACCCGGCGCGACGAATCTGTGGGAAAATAAACTTGTAGGTAACGCCCCCGAATATGACGGACAAAACGCGAAAGTAACTGTTCCCGCAAAAGACGGCGCTACGGTTGTGTTGTTCTCCGGTTTAACTTTGGTTGCTCCCACGGTTAAGCCCGCGGCATAATTAAAAATATATTAAATTTCTTTGCTGTAAAATAGGGCAAACGAATAGAATCGAAAGATTATTTTTCACTGTCGTAGCGGATACGTCCGCTATGACAGTGTTAATTAATAAAGATAATAAAATTATAAGCAAAAAATTAGGAGAAATATAATGAAAAAAATATTATGTTTTGTACTTGTCCTTATGCTTGTTGTTGCAAGCGTGGTAACTCTTGCCGCTTGTGATAATACTAAGACCTTGCTGATTTGGGGTCCCGGCGACCACGAAGACGTTTATTTGGAATGGGTACAAAAATTTATGGATCAATATCCCGAACAGTTTGAGGGATACAAAGTACAGTTTGCAGGATCGGGCGACGTCGGCGCGTATGCGGCAATGAACGTAGACCCCAGCACGGGTGCAGCCGTTTACACGTTTTCTAACGACCAAATGGCTAACCTGGTAAACCTTGCTTCGTTATCTCCCGTTATAGGCGATAACCTTACTTGGTCTGAGGAACATAACTCGCAAGCTGCGTTTGACGCAACGTTTATCGGCGACAAGTCTTACGCTTATCCCTGCCAAGCGGATAACGGATACTATATGTATTACAACAAGTCTGCTTTCCGCGGAACGGCTGTATGGGATAGCACGAACGACACGTTAAAGGAAGGCTATACTTTCCGTGATTTGTATGCGGCTCTTGACGAAAAGGGCGGCGACTGGGCTAAAGGTAAAGTTACCTGGGCATTGGGCGACAGCTGGTACGTTTCCGGCGTATTCTTTGCAGTAGGCGGCGATTACGAAGTTAAGTACGACGAGGCAGGTAAGCAAAGCTCGGCAGACTGCTGGTTCGGTTTTACGTTACCCGAAGGCGTAACCGATAATAAAAAAGGCGATTACACAGTTGGTATGGACGCGTACGAGTGCCTTAAAAACACTATTACAGTTTCTAATACCGATAATACGGTAAACTCTCACTATTTGTACAGTGACGGTGACAAAAACCCCTTAAACGACAATATCGATATTTACACAAACCCCGATAACGCGCAAGGTAAGAACACTCCGCTTGCAGCCGCTGTTTGCGGAACTTGGAAAGCCAAGAAGCTGCAAGAAGCTTGGGGGGACGATTACGGCGCAACTGTACTGCCCACTTTGGAAACGAACGATGGCGAACTGTTTGCTATGAAAAACTTTGCAGGCTACAAGCACATCGGCGTTAACCCGCAGAACGAATTTGCTAAGCAATCCCGCGAAAATCTGGAATTACTCCACAAACTTGCTCAGTATCTTTCCGACAAGGAAGCTTCTTTGGCAAGATACGAAGCTACGGGTGCAGGTCCCTCTAACTTGGAAGCATTGAAGGATCCCAAAATTGCGGCTGACTCGGCTTTGATTGCATTAAACGCTCAATACGACCGCGTTTGCAAATATCCCGACAATTATTCTAAGGCGGATTTGCGCGGACAGGTAATAGGCAACGGTCTCGGTTACCGTATTCAGGACTCTGTTCCCGCTAACTACTGGACTCCCATACAAAAGTTCGGCAACAATCTGTATATAGAATTTAGCTCCGGCAAGTTGGAAAATTTTGCATCGAGAGGCAAAATAATGGATTACCTTGCTGCTTTGCAAACGGAAATTTCACAAGCGGCTCAATAAAACAAAAATTACTTAGGCTAAACGTTTACGCCCTGTTTAGAGCTGTTTCTAGACAGGGACGTTTAGCTGTTTTTTTAGGGAGGAAATATGCGACAAATATCATCGCTGGAATATTTGGCAATGTCGCGCGGGCGGAAAATTTGGTATAAAATTTGTTCGTTCATTTTAGATATTCCGCGTGCAATAGGCAAATTTATTTGCAATATTCCAAAAGCAATTTGGAAGCTGATGAAAAGAATCGGCGCTTGGTTTATGGGCGTAATCGACGCAATTCATTACGGCAACTGGAAAACGCGTATGTCCGCGCTGGTTTGGGGATTCGGCTGTTTTGCCTACCGTCAAATAGCCAGGGGAATTGTATATTTGGCTTATCAAATTATTTTTATTTTGTACATAGTGTTTTTCGGTTCGACTTATCTTGCCAAGTTCGGTACGCTGGGCACTGTATTGCAGGAACGCGACGAAATGGGTTTTGTAATAGTGCAGGGCGATAACTCTTTTGAAATATTGCTGTATTCTATGCTTACCCTCGTAATTATTTTGTTTACGGCTGTGGTTATGCTTAAATCTATAAAAGACGCGTACAGCAATCAGTTGGGTTATTCCATTGCGGAACGAGCCGCAACTATGAAAGACGACGCGCAGCAGTTTTTAAACCACAAATTCCATTTAACGATACTTGCGTTACCGTCGCTGACGTTGGCTGTGTTTACCATTGTACCGCTGCTGTTTATGATACTGGTAGCTTTTACCAACTACAACCGTAACACGCTGCCGCCGGCAAACTTGTTTACCTGGGTAGGATTCGATAACTTTGCGTCTATTTTAACGGGGCAGGCTTTGGGCGGTACCGCGCAGGACGCAGGCAAATGGAGTTACACGTTCTGGCACTTACTCGGTTGGACTTTGGAATGGGCTATTATCGCAACGTTAAGCAATTTGTTTTTGGGTATGATTTTGGCGCTTATTATCAACAAAAGAAGCATTAAACTTAAAAAGTTTTGGCGTACTTGCTTAGTGACGGTTATTGCCGTTCCGCAGTTTATTTCGCTGTTGTTGGTTTCCAAAATGTTCCGCAACGAGGGTATTATCAATACTTTGATGGGCTACCTAGGCGTAGCGCCTGTCAAATGGCTGAACGATTCCACTCAGTTGGCAAAGATTGTTATTATTTTGGTAAATATTTGGATAGGCGTGCCTTATACCGTGCTGACCTGTACCGGTATTTTGATGAACATCCCCAACGACTTGTACGAGGCGGCAAAAATCGACGGCGCAAATCCCGTCAGGATGTTCGGCAAAATCACATTGCCTTATATGATGTTTGTTTTGGGGCCGTCCCTTATTACCACGTTTGTAGGCAATATCAACAACTTTAATATCATATTCCTGCTTACGGGCGGACAGTCGGGTACGATGGATCCCAAACTTGCAATGTCGGCGGGCGACGTAGACTTGCTGATAACATGGCTGTATAAGCTTACGGTAAACAGTTCGCAATACGATATGGCGTCCGTATTAGGTATTTTGATATTTATTGTAGTAGCGTTCTTCTCGCTGTTTGTTTATTCGAGGATAGGATCGGTTAAAAACGAGGAGGATTTCCAATGAGATATTTTAAGACAGCAAAAAAGAGTCCTAAAAACATAGTTATAGACTCGTTTATATACGTACTGCTTACGGTAATAAGCATAGTATGGGTGTTTCCGTTTTTCTATCTCATAGTTACCTCTTTAAGGGGCGAAAGCACCGCAATCGTTTCGTATCTGTTTCCCAAGGAATGGTCGTTTAAAAATTACGAATGGCTGTTTACCGACCCGAAATCGCAGTTTATAAACTGGTATGTAAATACACTGTTGATTGCAATAGTTGTGTCCGTTATCAATACTTTAATAACGCTGCTTACGGCTTATGCGTTATCCCGTATGCGTTTTAGCGGCAGACAGCCTTTAATGAAGTTTATGCTGATTTTGGGAATGTTCCCCGGATTTTTGGGAATGATTTGCATTTACTACATACTTAACGCAATGGGGCTTATCGGTACAAACCTGTCCATTGTAGGGCTTATGCTGGTGTACGTATCCGGATCTATGATGGGCTACTACGTATCTAAGGGATTTTTCGACACTATATCCAAGTCGCTGGACGAAGCGGCAATGATAGACGGCGCGTCGCGCAGTAAAATATTTTTCTCTATTATTTTGCCGTTGTCTAAACCCATTATTATCCAAACACTTTTGGGCGCGTTTGTTGCGCCGTGGGGCGACTATATGATGGCAAACTACATCGTAGGACGCGGCGGTTCGGAATTTAAGACTGTTGCTATCGGTTTATTCCAGATGATAGACAGCGACGTAAAGATGTCCGACAATTTTACCCGATTTTGCGCGGGCGGCGTCGTAGTGTCGATTCTGCCGATTATTATGTTCTTTGTGATGCAGCGGTTTTACGTAGAAGGCGTTACGGGAGGTTCCGTAAAGGGTTAACATTATGACAAAAAACAAATTTGTTAAAATAGCGGTTGTCGCGCTGATATTAGCGTTAAGCCTTACTGCGCTGTGTTCCTGCGGCGAAAAGGTAATGACGGACTTCGGCGAAACGACCGATAAAATGCGCACTTATTACCAGATATTTCCCTATTCCTTTGCCGATTCCAACGGCGACGGCATAGGCGACTTTAACGGTATAACCGCAAAACTGGATTATATTGCGGATATGAATTTCGAGGGCGTTTGGCTTACTCCCATACACAGTTCGCCCACTTATCACAAGTACGACGTATTGGATTACAAATCGGTAGATAAATCTTTCGGTACGATAGAAGATTACGATAACCTTGTAAGCGAATGTCACAAACGCGGAATGACCGTTTTGCTGGACCTTGTAATTAATCACACGGCAAAGGCAAACCCGTGGCTGGAAAAATGTTACGGCGCGCGCGTACGTAACAAAAAAGACGATCAATATTACAACTACTATAATCTTAAAAAGCGCGACGGCAGCGCCGTTATCCCCGCCGGTTGGGAAGTATACAGCGGCGACTGGATTTACGAATGTCAGTTCGGCGGCGGAATGCCCGACCTTAATTTGCAAAACGTATTGGACGAACCGAACGGATATCTTGCCGCAGAATTAAAAGAAATAATGCGGTTTTGGCTGATTGACCGCAACGTAGACGGTTTTAGGTTGGACGCTGTTACAAGTTACTTTACCGGCAATAACCAAAACAACAAGGCAATTTTAACTTGGATTAACGACACCGCAAAATCTATTAAGCCCGATTGTTACATTGTCGGCGAAGGTGCCTGGGGCAACGTGGAAGAAAATAAAACTTATCACGAGTCCGGCGTAGACAGCTTTTTTGCATTCCAACACGGATTTACGGGCAACGGTACGCTGTCTTATGCAGTCCGTTTGGAAAAAGCGTTTTATTTGGAAAACATCGACAAGACAAATAAGGAAAACGTTGCAGGCGGTATACCCGCGATGTTTATTGCCAACCACGATACGGCAAGAGCTTGGGGCATACTGCAAGGCGGAAGCGACGTAAACAACGTCAAAATGGGTTACGGTCTTATGACGATGTGTTACGGAACTACGTTTTGGTATTACGGCGACGAAATAGGAATGAACGTATATGCTAATTCCGGAGATAAGATTATCGACGAAAACAGACGTCAGCCTCTCCCGTGGGGAGATAACTATACGTGTAAACCCGCTCCCGCTTCGTCAAGCGCAAGCTTTTCGGTAAAATATCCGCTGGGAACGGTTGCGGAAAATCTTAAAGACAAATCGTCTATCATCAATTACATAACGCGTGCAAACGCTTTAAGGCGTTCTTTCCCGCAGATTGCCCGCAATTACGGCGAAAGCGTTTATTTAAGCGAAGACGGCTTGCTTGCGATAGTAAAAAAAGGTACGGGCGCAGACGCAGTGTATGTTGTAATGAACGTGTCTCACAATTACACTTTGGAGTACGACTTATCGGCGCTCGGGGGAAAATTTAAACTTGCTGGCACGCTGTCGGTAGATAAAACGCCCTCGCTTAAAGGCAGTAAGCTTATTATGCCGAAACAGTCTTTTGCAATTTTACAACAAGGTTAATGGAGGAACAATACATGTCAAATTTAAGTTTAAGACATATTTATAAAGTATATCCTAACGGTGTAAAAGCGGTTAACGATTTTAATATGGAAATCGAAGACCAGGAATTTATAGTATTCGTAGGACCGTCGGGATGCGGAAAATCCACCACGCTGAGAATGATAGCCGGTTTGGAAGAAATAACCGCAGGCGAGTTATACATAGGCGACTCCTTTGTCAACCGAGTTGAACCTAAGGACCGCGATATAGCGATGGTTTTCCAAAACTACGCATTATACCCCCATATGACGGTTTACGAAAACTTGGCTTTCGGCTTAAAACTTCGTCACGTGCCGCATGCGGAAATACACAGAAGGGTTTTATGGGCGGCTAAGATACTTAAACTTGAAGAGTATCTCGAACGTAAACCCAAGGCTCTTTCTGGCGGACAGCGTCAACGCGTTTCTTTAGGCAGAGCGATACTGCGCACGCCCAAAGTATTTTTGCTGGACGAACCGCTAAGCAACCTGGACGCAAAACTGCGTACCGAAATGCGCGCGGAAATCGCCAAATTACATAACGAAATTAAAACCACATTTATTTACGTAACTCACGACCAAGTAGAGGCTATGACTATGGGTACCCGTATAGTTGTTATGAGTATGGGTTACGTACAGCAAATCGATACACCCCAAAACCTGTATAATCATCCGGAAAACAAGTTTGTAGCGGGCTTTATCGGCACTCCGCAAATGAACTTTTTCGGGGCTACGTTAAAGCGCGAGGGCGATACGGTAAAAATTAATTTCGAGGGCGTAGACGATACTCTTAAAATACCTTTCCAAAATATGTTAAAGGTACGTCCCGAATATTTAAAGGGCGATAAAAAAGTTATCGTAGGATTGCGCTGCGAAAATCTTTCGGTGGATCCGGAAATCGTAAAAGGCTCCAAAAACGTACTTAAAGTTAAAATTTCTCACTTTGAGGAACTCGGCAACGAAACGCTTATTTACGGCGACTTAAATATGAACGTAGAGGGCTTGGGCGACAGTAACACCCGTATAATTATCAAGCAGTACGGCGGAACGCACACCACAAAAATCGGCGACGTTATTGACGTTGCGTTTGAAATTGACAAAGCGCATTTCTTCGATAGCGTTACGGAAAAAACTATTTGTCCGCGTATTCCCGAAGAAAACGTCTTTGACGTGACGGTTGATAAACAATCGCTTACGCTGTTAGGCAATAAAATTACTTTGCCGCAGGCAATCGTAAATCAACTGACGGCAGACAAAGCGGACGCGACGATGATTATTCCTACGTCTGCATTGTTTGAGGGCGGAAACGACATTAAAGCGGAAGTTGCAGAGCAGGAAGTTATCAATAAAACTTTGATTACGCACCTTAAATTGCAAAACCGTACTTTCTTTATGTTGGGCGGAAAAGAACACAAGGCGGGCGATCAAGTATCGTTGGGTATCGATTTTAAAAGCGTCAGCATAAACGGCGAGCAAACGGACGTTGTTCCTTTGCCGAAACGCGACGTATTTTACGGATCGTATTTTGACAGAGCAAACGCCAAGAGATCGGTGTCGTATTTGGTTAAGTATTATAACGAACAAAAGAAAAAGGAACTTGCTGCGCTTAATAAGGAACTTAATGCCGAGCTGTCGCAGTTTATATTGCAAGAATCGCTGTTTACGGAAATCAAAAACGAGTACGCCGAGCAGAAAAAGGAAATTTTGGGCAACAAATCTTACCGCTTAGGTACGGAAAGTTTAGGTAAGGAAGGTAAGAAAAACGTAGAGCGCGAAGCAAAGGAAGCGTTGGATAAAGCAAAGGCGGAGTACGACGCGAAGGTTGCGGATTATAACGATAAGAAAGCTGCGTATGCGGCTTTGCCCGAAGGGGAAAAGAGCGTGCGTAAGCAGCGCGAGCAGGAATTGCGCGCCGAGTACAAAGTTAAAAGCGACGCAATCGAACAGCGTTATGCAAAAATCATAAAAGAAACAGAGGATAACGTTAAAACCGTCGAAGCAAAACTGTTGCCTATCGAGCAGGAAAAGGCGCTTAAAGCAAACAAAGACGTTGCCGATGCTAAGGCTAAGTACAACAATCTCCTTATTGAAAAAAGACGTGAGTTTAACGAAGATATCGCAAAAATTAAAGCCGATATCGAAACAATGACGGGCACGGACAAAGATAATGCCGTTATCGAGTTTAAAGACGCTCGGCGCGTTAAAGCCGATAAACTTGCGGAAATTAGAACGATGCAAAATGCCGAGGTTGACGACATTATTTTCCAATCGAAGGTGTTTGTGTCTTACATAAACGGTCAGGCTTGCATAACCTCTTTGGATATCAATAAAAAGATAGTTAAGGGCTTAGGCGCGCAGCTGTTCCTCAGTCATTACCGCTTTGAAGTTCCTCACGACGCATACACGATAGGCGAGCAGGGCATTAAAGTTAAGATTGAGGAAGTTATCGATTACGGTAAGGATAAATTCGTAAGATGTTCTCTCAATAACGATACAGTCTACGTAAAAGTGGACGAAATCCCCCAAGTGGGCGAGGAATTATGCTTGACTATCGACGTGGAAAAATCAAACATCTACGAAAATCTGTTTGATATCAGGCTGTATTAAAAATTTAGATAAAACAAGCAAAATATTGCCACAAGATAATTTTTACCTTGTGGCAATGTGATGTGTTAGCCATAGAGTAACTGAACGAATATTCTGTGACTTGCAAAAAACGATATTACAACAAATCATAAAGCCGAACTGATTCTTAGTCGGCTAAATAAAAATAAAGGAAAGAATTATGAAAAGAAAGATTTTATTTGTGTTGTTGGTAATTGTTTTTGCCGTTAGCATAACGCTTGCTGCGTGCAACAATTCCAACAGCGAAGCATTTGAATTTGACGATTATACCCCGTCTGCCGGCGGAAGCAACGAAATTGTGCTGCCGACGGAAATCCCCGCGGCAACCGAACCGTCGGTGCAGATTCACTATCACCGCAACAATTCCAACGACTACAAAACCTGGGGCTTTTGGATATGGGCGGACGGCAAAGACGGCGCGGTTTACACTATGCAGTATCAGGACGATAACGGAGGCGTGGCGGTTTATCCTTTGTCTGCGTTCGGCGATAAAGCATTGACGGGCGGTATAGGTTTTATTCCGCGTTTGCAGTCATCCTGGACTAAGGACTGCGACGACGACAGACTGGTAAATTTTGCCGAATATACTTTAAAAGACAATTACTATCACGTATACATCACTCAAGGTGATAAAAACGTTTATAAGGATGTAGAAACTATGAGGTTTAGCGCTAACGCCGCTTTTGTATCGGAAACACAAATTTCCGTAAAAACCAAGGAACCTATCAAACACATAAAAGTATTTGAAGGAAGCGAATTGCTTGCCGAAACCAAAACGGAAAAGACGGTAAGCGTACGTTACAATTTGCCAAAGGACAAACAACCCGATTTAACCAAAGGTTACAGCGTGGAAGTACAGTTTGCCGACAGTTCGGCCTCCGTCAAACAGGAAGTTGCCGTATTTGCACTGTACGGAACGGAATCGTTTAACGAAACGTATTATTACGACGGAGAACTGGGCGCATTATACGAAGCGGGCAAAACAACGTTTAAAGTGTGGTCGCCCGTTTCGAGTAAAATTGTGTTAAATCTCTATAACAGCGGTCATCAAAAGGAAACGCCTGTCACGCAGGAAATGACGAAAGGCAGCAAGGGCGTATTTGAAACGACGGTAGCGGAGGATTTGGCAGGTAAGTATTACACATATACGGTGTATAACTCCGTCTATCCCAACGGAAAAGAAATCGTAGATCCGTACGCAAAGAGCGCGGGACTAAGTGGCGCGCGCGGACAAATCGTTGACTTTTCTAAAACAAACCCGACAGGTTGGAACGACGTTTCTCCCAAGGCGTACGACCGTAAAGAGCTGGTGGTGTGGGAAACGCACGTTGCCGACGTAACTTCTTCGGCAACCTGGACCGGAACGGAATCGCTGCGCAAAACTTTCCTCGGCATGATCGAGCAAGGTACGACATACACCAAAACCAAGGCTAACGGCGAAGTAGTTACCGTAAAAACAGGATTTGACCACATACGCGAGTTGGGCGTAAACGCGGTGCAGTTATTGCCTATTTTCGACCAATCCAACGACGAAAGCAACATGAAGTTTAACTGGGGATACAATCCGTTAAACTATAACGTATTGGAAGGCGGTTACTCTACCGACGCAGCCGACGGATATGTCCGCATTAAAGAATTTAAACAGCTTATTCAGGCGTTTAACGGTTCGAACATCAACATAATAATGGACGTTGTATACAATCACGTAAGCGCGGCAACCGGCTCTAACTTCGACGTTTTGATGCCTAATTACTATTTCCGTTATAACGCCGACGGTTCTGCGGCAAACGGATCAGGCTGCGGTAACGAAACGGCAAGCGACCACAAGATGTTCCAAAAGTTTATGGTTGATTCCCTGTGTTTCTGGGCAAAGGAATATAAGTTGGGCGGTTTCCGTTTCGACCTTATGGGCGTACACGACATAGATACGATGAACCTTATTGCAGCCGAACTTAAAAAGATCAATCCCGATATCGTAATTTACGGCGAACCGTGGGAGGGAGGCACTTCCGCATTGCCCGCGGACAAACAAGCCGACCAAGCAAATGCAAACAAGCTTAACGGAGTGGGACAGTTCAACGACCAAATGCGCGACGCGCTTATTAAAGGCGGTATGAATTCGGACAGCAGTACGGGTTGGGTAACTAACATGAGTACGGTAAACGCGGGCGACGTAACAAAAATCGTTTCGGGCTTAAAGGGTATTACGGATTGCGGTACAAATAAAATCAGCGATCCAAACAGAACAGTCAACTACGTAACCTGTCACGATAACTACACGTTGTACGACCGCATTGTTGCGTCAGGCGTACGCACAACCAACTGGCAGCTGATACGTAACATGGCGGTGTTGGCAAATTCTATGGTATTAACGTCTAACGGAACGTCGTTTATACTTGCGGGCGAGGAATTTTTGCGCACTAAGGGCGGCGACCACAACTCGTACGAATCGAGCTATAAAGTAAACGAGCTGAATTACGATTTAAAAGCCAACAACTTACAGGTATTTGAAGTTTATCAAAAGTTGGTAGAGTTTAAAACAACCTGCAAAGGCTTGCATTTAGAGGAAAGCCAAATTGCGGATAATTACCAAGTTACAACGTTAAGCGACGGCGCGGTAATTCAAATAACGGTAAAAGACAGCAAAACAAACCGTACGTACAAAATAATCCACGCTAACGGGACTATATCTAAAAAAACCGTCACGAGCGATTTCTCGGGTTATACGCTGTATCTTGACACTCTGTCGACAGACGTGGAAATGTCCGCCACAACGGCAATAAAGCCCTATCAAACGATAATAGCCTACAAGGGATAACTTAATGAATAAAAAAATTACAATACTCGTAACCGTATTACTGCTTTTCGGCGTACTTTTATCGGGATGCCGAAAGCAGTATACTCCCCGTCCCGAAGTGGAACAGTATCTAAACAGCGGATTAACGGCAGAAAAGAGTTTTGAAAAAATAGCGGAATGCAATTACACCTCGACTGTCACTATACAAAATAAAAACGGCAGCGAGCAGGGAAAGCAGACTAATAAAGTAAGCTTTAACGTTACGGATAAAGAAAATTTATTACTTGTAATGGAACAGACTTTTTCGGGAAGTTACGTCGAAAACGGCGTGACGGAACAATTAGTAAAACTCGGCAAACAGGACGGTAAATATATTTATGCCGTTGAAACAAACGTTTCTTCGCAAAATAAAATACGGCAGGTGGACGACGAGTTTGCACAGGACCTTATAACTGCTTTGGTCTATACCGATAACGGCGCGTACGATAACGGAGGTTTGTATTACGGCGATACGTTTATGCTAAGCATATACAAATATCCGCCCGAATCGTTCTGTTTGGATACGGAAAGCGATTTGTGCGTATTTGACGAAAAAATGCTTATTATCCACGACCGTATAGGCAAAGTACGTCTGTACCAAACAACAAAAATAAACCGATTGGGATTGTTGGAATACGATTACGAAAAGTACGTAGGCGAGGACAGCGATCAGATAGTTATAAGCGAGGTTATCGCACAGTATAAATACGTAAATTAATTTGTAGGAAAAAAATATAAAAAATAGCCGACGCGGCTGATATGCAGTAATTGCAAACGCAACGTTGGCTATTGGTTTTTATTGGCGAATTTTACCGTATAGCGGATATATAACTGCTATATAATTGCAAACGAACCTGATTCGTGACGGTAAGTTACAAAGTAAATATCCGTAAACAAAAAGTTGACAAACATTATTAATCCTACGGTAAAAATAAAGTATTGCGCGCGGACTGCAATTTTAAATAACGGCGTAATAAACGATGATATACCGAAAACTATGCTTAATCCCAGCGTTAAAAGGCAGCCCGTCAACGTCAGCGCCAGTCCCGGTATAAAGGGCGCGCCGTCGTTTTTGAAGACTAAATTTTTCATCAAAATTGTCGGGGCGCGGAAAGACCGTACGATAAAGCCTATTATCGAACCTTCGAACAGTGCGGCTATAACCGACGCAATAAGCACGATACAGTCGTCAAAGGTTACTCCCTTTTTAAAACCGTAAGCGATAAAATCTATTAAAAGGTATATTAAAAATCCCATTAATGCAGCGGAGCACGCCAAGTAAATCGATTTAAATATTAAGTTTTTACGCGGATACTGTCTGTTCATAATTGTAATTATACTGAATTTTATTAAAATGTCAATATCAAAAAAATTGTATATCAAAGGAGAAACTTTATGGAAAAATGTGCAATATTGCACCAAAGCGATTCCCGATTTTCGTTTCCCGTAAACGAAACTAAGGCGCAGATTCGTCTGCGCGTTAAGCGTAACGATACTATTAAACGGGTAAACGTAATATGGAATACGTGTCACAAGTTTTATTTAAATCAAAATATCACTCAGCTTAATGTAAAGTGCAGCGACGAATTGTTTGATTACTATATAGGCGAATTAGATAACGGCTGCCCGGGATACTCGTATTTGTTTGAAATTATCGACGGCGACGGTACAACGTATTATTACAACGAAAGCGGAATAATTACCGTTAAGAATATACGCGAAGCGTTTAAAGATAATTTTACGGTAGTATTCCCAAATAAGGACGATATTGTTGTTCCTAATAAGCAGTTTGAAGGCAGAGTGTTTTATCAAATTTTTCCCGAGCGATTTGCGCGCGGAGCCGATAAAAAAAATACGGGCTACATAAATATGGAATGGAATACCGACGAGCCTGCAAACGATAAATTTGCCGGCGGAGATTTGGACGGTATCAGAGAAAAACTGCCGTACCTTAAAAAATTAGGTATAGGCGCAGTGTATATGACGCCTATACATCAATCGGTAAGCGCGCATAAGTACGATATAGACGATTATTTTTCCGTCGATAAAATGTTCGGCGATTTAAACAGTCTTAAAGCGCTTGTGGACGAAGCTCACAAGCTGGATATTAAAATTGTAATGGATTTGGTCTTTAACCATTCCAGCTTTTATAACGTGCTGTTTCAGGACGTGGTAAAGTACGGACGAAACAGTAAGTATTACGACTGGTATTTTGTGTACGGAGATAAGCCCTCCTGGGACGAAGGTAACTACAACACGTTTTGCGACGTTAAAATGATGCCTAAATTAAACACAAACAATCCCGAAGTACAGGATTATTTGTGCCGTGTGGGCGAGTTTTATTTAAAAGACTACGGTGTGGACGGTTTTAGATTGGACGTCGCTTTCGACGTATCGCATAAGTTCTGGCGGGTGTTTAAATACCGTTTGCAAAAGGTCAATCCCGACGTGTTTATAATAGGCGAGGACTGGCAAAACAGCGAATCGTTTTTGGGTAATGACCAGTGGGACAGCGTAATGAACTACCCGTTTTTGTACGCTTGTCAGCGTTATTTTGCCGAAGAGCGTTACAACGCGCAGCAGTTTTGCGATTACTTAAATATGCGCCTTATGAGCTATAAGGACGGCACTAACCGTATGATGCTTAACCTGCTGGATTCGCACGATATCGAAAGATTTTTTAACAGCGTCGGTTTTGATAAAAACGCGATGTTATCGGCGATGGCATGTATGATGTTTTATCAAGGCTGTCCTATGTTGTATTACGGCGACGAAATATTTATGGACGGCAAACAAGACCCGTACAATCGTAAGTGTATGCGCTGGGACAGCGCGGAGTTTGACGGTGCAGAGCATAAGGTTGTTTTGGATTTGCTTGCAATGAGGCAGCGCGATATCCTGAAAAAAGGCGATATTACGGTATGCGCCGACGGCGAACTTGCGACGATTACACGGACGTTGGAGGGCAAACAGCTTACTCTTGCAGTCAACAGCAGCGGTAAAAAGCAGTTCCTTACAGGTACGCCTATATATACTTTTAACTGCGACGGCAATACAATGCTTAATAATTCTTTTGCCGTATACGGTCAAAAAGCTTAGTCAATCGATGTTACAAAAAATATCCCGTAACTGCGGTTAAATTTTTGAGATTGCTTTTTTGCCGTCCGTCGTTACGGGTTTTATCGCGTTCGCAAAAAATCCCGAATATCACATTTTTAATGCGCGCAGTGTTTTTATGTCACTAGGTAAAGGTATATTTAGGTTATTCAAAGAACAGAAAATGTGCCGTAAGCTCGTTGAGTAAAGTTTAATAAATAAAAAAACAGTGCTTTGGCGTAAAAATGGGTTCGATATGCGACGCTGACGCAAAAGCTAATTAATCAAAGGCAGTTATATTAATTTATAAAGCCAAGCGTTTTGATGTTTCCGTAACTGACTGTAATAAAACGCGTTGAAAAGTTTTTTACTTATAATCTGTATTTTAATGTTAAAATAAAAAAGGGGACGGTTAAATTGCTTTGACCGTTCCTTTAACTTTGTATAAATTAAATATCATTAAATATTTTAAGCGAGGTATTTGACGTCGTTTTTAGAAAACATTAAGCGGATAATTAAGCGCGCAAGGTTAATCGTTTAATAATTTTTTGTGCTTTGCAGCAATACGTATTGCGCGTTTGCGTGCAGATTGCTTAGCCGTGTGGGGCGATTGTTTTACAATATTGCAAAATATACGCTAATTAGTAAATGCGAAAAAAGTCCGTATTGACAGTTGCCGTTTAATAGTGTATATTAATCTTAATTTAATAATTGTATTTTAACCGATTAAAGACGCGGAATAAAACGACGTTGACAATCGAATAGTTGTTAAATACGACAGCCGCATAAAAAAATTTAACCGTGCACAAGTTTTGTCCGTAAGGTTATATTTTTGCAAATTAGCGATTGCGTTAAATATAAACGAAAAACTGTTTTTTATAATATAAACATATATTTTTAGGAGATTATTATGACAGCCGAAAGCAGAGAACAAAAAACGAGAAAACCGCCTACCAAAGTACAAAAAGCGGTGCGAATTACCGCAATTACCGCAGGCGGTTTGGTAGGATTGTTTATTTTGACGGTAGTAATATATCTGTTGTATGTAATCTGCGATTACCATAGATTAGACGATAATTTGACGTTGGAAATAAACAATAATGTCGAGGAAATAATCTCGGTCGGCGGCGAACATACCGTTATTACCTATAACGTAGGGTTCGGAGCGTATAGTCCTGAATACACATTTTTTATGGATACCGGCACTATGAAGGACGGAACGCCTACGCAGGGAAAGTACGGCACGGCAATATCCAAAGCCGACGTGGAAAAGAATATTAAAGGATCTTCGGGCGTAATAAAAACGCATAATCCCGACTTTGCAATTATACAAGAAGTGGACTACGATTCTACGCGTAGTTACAAAGTGGATCAGCGCGTTGCGTTTGCCTCGTTGGACGGATATGCGTCTACTCTTGCAATAAATTATCACAGCAGTTATTTGTTTTATCCTTTTAACGATCCTCACGGCAAAAATAATGCCGGTATTATGACGTTAAGTAAGTACAAGATAGCAGACAGCACGCGGTACGCTTTTCCCATAGCGGACGACTTTTCCAAGTTTACCGATTTGGACCGTTGTTTTGCAATTACCCGCGTGCCTACCGATAACGGCAAGGTTTTGTCGGTAATTTCTCTGCATATGTCGGCATACGACGAGGGCGGCGTTATTCGCAAACAGCAAGCGGAGCTGCTTAAAAACGTGCTTGCAAGCGAATATCAAAAAGGTTACTACGTTATTGCGGGCGGAGATTTTAATCAGGATTTAATAGGAAATTTGTCTAAGTTTCCCAGCAATCAGCAAGTGCCGGGTTGGGTAAGCACATACGATCAAAAAGACATTCCCGAACACTTTTCCATAGTTGCGGACAACAACTCGACTGTCGGCTCGTGCAGGGGCGCGGATGTAGTGTGGGAAAGGGACAAGAACTATACTTGCGTGATAGACGGATTTATCGTATCGGACAATTTAGATGTAGTAAGCGTACAAATTATAGATACGGACTTTGCTTATTCCGACCATAATCCCGTTAAACTAACCTTTAAATTCAAATAGAGCAAGCCTTTTCAAACGTTAAAAGATAAAATAATAGGGAGATTAAAAACATCTATGGCAAAAGAAACAATATCGGCTACGCACTTAACAAATATAGAGGAATTAAAAAACGAACTAGACTGGAAAGAATTTAAAATAGATACCCCTGACGGAAACGCATTGTCAAGTGACGATTTTACGTTGATTGCCGTGGGCAATCCCAATAGGCAAAAAGAAAGATGGGATATGGAAGTGTTAGACGACAGATACAATACCCTGCAAGATTTAGTTTATGCTTTGGTTATTGAGGGTAAGCTTTTAAAAATAGGTAAAAGTATTACTACAATGAAAAAACGCATACAATCGTATCATTGCGGCAAGCAGTCGTACAGAGAAAAAGCAAACGCAACCAATTCCGCTACCAACTGGTTTGTTTTGCAGTCGGTGCTGTCCATAAATAAACCCGTTATGGTGTATGCTTTGTACGATATTCCCCGTACGGAAAGTACGTTTAGGGGTTGGAATTTCCATAACAGAATATCAAAAGAAATCGAAAGTAAAATTATCGAGGCGTATTTAAAAAAATATAAAACAAAGCCTATCGGCAATAAACAAAATTAATACTTTATTTTGCCGATAAGCTTCTCTATTTCTTTTATTTGCGTTTCGCTCAATTCGACTTTTGAGTCGAATTTAAGATGCTTTAATACCATTATATTGTTAAAGTTTCCGTAACGCGTTAAGTGAACAATAACTTTAAATTGAGGCTGTTGAATTATTTTTGAATATTCTTCGGCTTCTTTTTTTGTTTCAAAAGCAAAGTATCCCACGGATTGAGTGGTGTTTACGTTGGTTTTTATATACGGAATATAATAAGTGGATAAGGGAACGATTATCAGCCACTTATCGTAAATATCCTGCTTTATTTTGGCGTACCGTATTTTTCTGGGTGTGTGTACGGTAGGGTATTTAAATTCTCCCTCTTGTAGGTCGCTTAATAAGTCTTTTCTCGTAAAGTTATGCAGATCGCATCTGTACCTAAAAGTATTTTCGTTTTTCTGTATAACTCTTTTAACGATGTCTAATACGCTTTGAGAAACGTATAACGGAATAAACGGCAGGTCGTTGGGTATAATAACGTCTTGCTGTACGTCTTTAATAAGGTAATTGTTTATAATTTTCGTTTTGTTATCCAACACGCCTTTTTGCCATACTATAATCGTAAAAGACGATCCCACTTGGGGGAAAAACTTTTTAGCGTCGTTATCGATAATAATAAACGAGCCTTGCGTTAGAAATTTTTTTAGCGTAGTGTTATTGTTATTGTAAGTCATCCAGTTGTTGGGAACAATAAAGCATAAATACCCGCTGTCGTTTAATAAATCGATTGCTAATTCCAAAAAGTCGTTGGATAAGCTTCGGTTTTTGTTTCCGCCGCCGGAGTAGGGCGGATTTGCCATAATCAAATCCCATTTGGCGGAAAAGTTTCCTGTTAACTTAAAAAAGTCTTCGTTATTGATATGCGCGGGATTTAATATTTTTTTGCAATTAGCGTATCTAATAGGGTTTATTTCGTTAAACCAAATATTGTTCAACGGCGTTTTAAATTTGCAATACGCGCCGAAATTGCCGTTTCCGCAGCACGGGTCTAACACTTTAATGCTTGCTCGTTGCCAAAATTCGTCGGGTATATAGTCGATCATGGTTTTAACGCATTCCATCGGCGTACATATATCGTCCGTGGACTGTTTGTGGTGGGAGGCTGCGTTTAATTCGTTGTAATATTTGCAAAGGTCATCAAAAGAAGCGGACGTCATATCTTTACAGGCGCTTTCGCAAACAGTGCCTGCATAAGTTTGATTTTCTAAATAAGGTAGCAGCTTCGATTCGTTCATATATTGTTCCTTAATAATTTAAACTTTCTGCAAATATTTTACGGTTTGTTTTTTTTGTAATGCGTTTTTTTGTTTAACGGTATGTCTTGTCTATAAAACAAAAAACGTTTCTTTCCGTTTGTGCAATGCTTATGTGTTTTGTTAAGTAAACACACAAAACATTATATAACACACACGAACATTATTTACCGCAATATTTAACCGCTAACGTGATGTGTTGTATAATATAGATAGCAGTAGTTAATAGTGGTTAATCGTCGTTATTCGTGGTTGTGTATGTTATTATATCAAAGTAAAATGCAATTTGCAACCGTATATCTTGTGCGTAATACGTTGCGTTAGTATTTTTTGTGTTTTTAATTTTCATCTGTTTACACAAAACAGCGGTGCGGTTAGAGTATAGCAACCCGAAAGAAAAATAATTTAATATCGATGGCGTAAAACTTTTTGTTAAAAACAGCCTACATGCCGACATATTAAGTAAATAGAAAATAGAGACTTCTAGCCGTTATCATTAATTGTCGTTTTCTTTGTCGGCGCGGACTTCCTGTTCGCGCTTTTTAAATACTTTGGGGAACGTAGAAAACAAAACTGCGGCGGTTATTACTCCTGCAATTAAGTCTGCGATACCTTCCGACAGATATACGCCTTTAAATCCTAAATATTCAGTAAGCACAAAGCACAGCGGAATTAAAATAATTACTTTGCGCAATACGGCAAGGAACAGCGCGGATTTTGCTCTGCCCAAAGCTACGTTTACGTTTTGGAGAGTCATTTGCACAAAGAACATAATAGATCCCATCAGGAAAAACGGCGTATACTGCTTTACAATTTTATGTACGCTTTCGCTTGCGGAAAACAGATATGCGTATACTTGCGGAAAAGCCATCGAAAGCGACCACATTACCGCAGCAAAAACAAACGCTATTACGGTAACGCATTGTATGCCGCGTTTTAATCTTTCGGCGTTGCCTTTGCCGTAATTGTAACTTACAAACGGCTGCATTCCGTACCCCAATCCGTTCAGCGGCAGAGAAATGAGCTGCAATGCGCTTAGCATTATTGTAAGCGCAGCGGTGTAATCTTTATCTCCGTTTGTAGCTAGTTTAAGATTTATGTTAAATACAATTTGTATGGCGCATTCGGTTATAGTCATTATAAACGGCGATAAGCCTAATGCCAGTATCGACAGTATTATTTTGCCGTTGGGCTTCATTTCTTTTAAATGCAATTTAAAAATACTTTTTTTTGAAAAGAAAAAGACTGTAATCCACACAAAAGACAAACCTTGGGAAATTACAGTAGCAAGGCTTGCGCCTTTTACGCCCATATTCAGCACAAAAATAAACAGGGGATCTAACGCTATGTTAATCAGTGCGCCTATCAGTACGGAAAACATCGCGATAAACGAGTGTCCCTGCGCGTTGATAAACGGATTTAGTCCTTGCGCCAAAAGCACAAAAACCGTACCCGTAGAATAAATTTTTAAGTACGATTCCGCAAAATCCACTGCGCTTTCCGGACAGCCGAACAGTATTACTAATTGCCTTGCGGAAAAAAAGGTTATTATGCTTAACGCTATGCCGGTTATTACTAACAAAACAAAAGACGTGTTAAATACCTTGTTTGCTTCGTCACCGTTTCCTTCACCCAGTTTTATGCTTGCCCTCGGGGCGCCGCCAAGACCTATTAAGTTGGCAAAAGCCTGAATAATAAGCGTAATGGGTAAAACTATGCCCAACGCAGCCAAAGCGTCCATCCCTGCGCCGTCTATTTTGGCAACGTACATTCTGTCTACAATATTATATAAAAACGTAATTAGCTGTCCTATTACGGCGGGGACGGTTAACTTAAAAACCAACGGCAGAATTTTTCCGTTTTCTAATTGTTCGGTGGAGTTCATGTTTTACGGTACAACCTTGTTGTGTTTTTATATTCGCCTGCTAAGCGGCGCGCTGTCTATTATATAACAGACGGTTAAATAAATCAATTAAATTATTATCCGTAATAAAATCAAGAAAATTAACGCAGGTTATTTTGCGGATAGGTCAGTTTTATCGGCAGCAGGACGGGCAGCTACGTTTTGCGGGAGAGCGTACAAAACGGTTTAAACGTGGCATCTAGATTAATAGGTGTGCTGGGGCGTCGTTTGCAATAAACCCCGTCCTGGTCGCGTTAAACCTCGTCAGCGAGGGGATTAACGGTGGCGCAGAGGAACAGGAAAATAATTTGGCAGAACCGCAGTGCAAGCGAGCTTGCGCGGCGCGCAGGATATTTGGCGTGCAAAATAGGCGATAGTTTTTGTTTTATAACGGCAAAAAAAAACAATTTTAAAATTGTATAATGATATTGTGGAATTTCTTTCCTTGTAACAGAAAAAAAGACTGACAAGATAGATGTTCTTATCAGTCGTTATGCGGTAAATCAGTAGTAATTAAAAACGAATATTTTCGCCGAATTGAAATTTATTTATGCCGTGGATATTCAGGCATCAATTCAATCAATTTTGCTGTCCGTCCTTCTTTGTCCAATAGAATTTCAATATTTTCCGCATCTCCGCCTAAATGCATCATAAATTCTCTGCAAATACCGCAAGATGGAATTATATTTCCATCTTCATATACTGAAACTACTTTTGTAATCTCACTTTCTCCATATGTAAGCATTGTTGATAAAGCATTTCTTTCCGCACACATACCTATAGAGCCGTCCGTATCGATGCATATACCCTTATAAATATTACCTTTTTTCGTTAGTACGGCAGATGCCACACTGCCTACGCACATTTTATTTGAAACATCGCGGGGATTTAAAACGCTCAATGCTTCTTCATATAACCTTTCCCATTCTTTGTTCATTGATTTTCCTCCTTAATAAATTCCAAAATTGTCATTTGTTCAGTAAGTGTTTTTTCATTAAAAATAAATTTATCTTTACTTTCTGTTTGGTTT
The DNA here is from genome assembly GCA_910587795.1 of uncultured Christensenellaceae bacterium. GTDB lineage: Bacteria > Bacillota > Clostridia > Christensenellales > CAG-314 > Fimimonas. Next base: position 18,086 of record CAJUNH010000002.1, on the reverse strand, counting down.
TCTTTTAATGTTCAACAGCCGGATAAAATCATCAAACAAAGACGTGTCCGTCGGTTCAAACATTATCCATTTTCCGTCATGGTAAATTTGAGTGTTGTCATATATTTCTTGTATCTTTTTTGAATAGGTTTCCCTGTGTGTTTCAAACTTTAGACGTTCGTCTTTACCAAATATAATCATAAACCCTATGCAATTTTCTTTTGCATACAATGCGCAAAGCGTTTTGCCGCCTTTGCGATATTTATATTCGTACGTCCACTTTTTTCCGCCCTTATCCCATATGCAATCCATATCATATTTATCGTTAATTAAAGCGCGCAAATTATTCCATACTTCGTATAGATGTTCTCCCACTAAATCCGTCATTTCTTCTGCATTGGGTATTGTATCAAGCATATATGTACTCCTTTTTTTGATTAATTACCGTTTCCGTTTTAATTATAACGTAATTATATTATCTTCGCAACTGTAAAAAATATGACGCGGTAGTAAACGCTTGTATACGGCGAACGTAACGCATTTAAATATGTGTTAATAGTATTTTGCGGCAAAAAGTTGTGTGTGCTTAATAAAAAAGAAAAACGGCATACAACGTAAAGGCAGCCGTTAAACTAATATTAACTAAAAGAAAAAACCAACTCAAACCGATAGTCTAGATTTGGGTTGGCAGTGGTGGGCGACAATGTATTCCATAAGAACATTTAAAACTCTCAGAGTTAAGATGATTAACTATTATCTGTCATTTAACGCTAAATTAAGATTTGTCTTACTTAATTGTTTTTATATAGTATGTGCCAAATATCGTTGCCAATAAAACCGCACCTGCGATACAATTTTTCGGGTGCGGTTGTGTTATTTACTTTACCCGATACCGTTGCAAATTTTGCTTGCCCTTGCGCCCGTGAAAGCAACTCATTTACAATATATTGTCCATATCCGCGACCACGACAAGACGGAATAACTTGTATCCACTCTAAGATCATTTCGTTTGCTTCTTTGTCGTAATCGGCTATACCGCAAGCGACGTAAGTACCCGACTTGTTTTTAAGCAATATCCACAAATCGGAACAATATACGGGCGTTTGCATATAACTTTTCATTTGCTCTTTTGTTACCGATAAATCGTTATAACTTTTATTGATAATATCAACAATCGTATCTAGCATATCATCATTAACGACAACAATACCTATGTCATTCCTTTCTATCCGCCGTACCGATTGTAAATCGTGATATAAACGAAAATACTGCTCGTCAATATAACCGTTGAAATCAGCAGCATTATACTCATCATTATGCACGATTTTTATATTGTCGGGTACTTTAATGTTCCGTTGCTTCCAATAAGGAATACTCAACGAACGGCAAGGATTTTTAATGTATTCTTTCAATAGTATCATAGTTATTATTGCACCGTTAAATTACTGTTTATCGTAGTTACATTATAATAAAGTATAACACAAACGACATATAATTTCAATGTTTAACCAAATCGTTTTAACCACACCCAACGGCTAAAAACGGGATAACGCGCAGGCTTACCGAGATTATCACTTATCAAATAAAAAATAAAAATCGGCGTATTAGGTAATTGTATGCGTTAAACTGATATTGACTAAAAAAATAACTTAAACCGAAATGTTCGTTCTGGTTGTCCATAGTTAAAATACATATCCTTACGAACCTTTGTAAAATAGCCGTTAAAACGCAAAAAACACGCCCAAATGCGTGTTTTTTAATTAAAATACCCACTCAAACCCTTTCGGGTTCGACTGGGCACTGTATGGTGGGGAGTACAGGGCTCGAACCTGTGACCCCCTGCTTGTAAGGCAGATGCTCTCCCAACTGAGCTAACTCCCCATATGGTGACTCCTACGGGAATCGAACCCGTGTTACCGCCGTGAAAGGGCGATGTCTTGACCGCTTGACCAAGGAGCCGTATTTGGTAGCGGCGGTCGGATTCGAACCAACGACCTGCCGGGTATGAACCGGCCGCTATAACCATCTAAGCTACGCCGCCACATCGCTTTCCCGACAATTCGCAGGCATTAACGCCTCTACGCTGTCAAAAGCTTAATTATCATATCAAATAAACGCAAACTTGTCAACAATATACGCAAAACTTTTTTGCAAAATAGTTTAGCAACTTAGCAAAACACAGTGCAGTTGCGTAATCTTATATAAAAATACCGTTTATTATTTATTTCTTTATAATTTTAGGCGCCGACAGTAATAGCGAAGTAATCGTAAATGCAGGAAACTAAAAAAAGCATTTAAATATGTTTGACTATTGTTTTCAAAAATAATTAACAAAAAAGGGTGATTTTTTTAGAACGTATTATTTATATTTGTTTTTATTATACTTTAATAATTTCTTAAAACCATTATTATATCAAATTATAAAACATTATAGCCGTTGTTTTATACAAAATAATAAAAGGCATCTCTTGATGACAAGCAGTATTTACCGAAAAGTAATTCTATGAAAAAATTTAATGGTATTATCTAATTTTTTATGTAAAATTTAAAATTCTGTATTGACTTTTTTTGTAAGCGTGATATACTGTTATTGTTTTTATATCATTTTGTGTTTTTGACTTATCAAACGGTCAAAAAACTTCCTCTCTTCTTCATGATGAAAAAAGATGAGTTTACCGACTCGTCTTTTTTCTTTTACAAAATATCACTAAGCTCTATTTTTTTCTTTATCACGTATTCGATCAAACCTTCACTATAAAAACAAATCATTACATCGTATTACGATTAGTGAAAAAAATTTATAATGCGGCTTTGGGTGGGTGAAGGTTAACAAGCAGCAACCTAACGGTACAAAATAGACTACGCAATTAATTACGTATGCGTAACGACGGTTTTAAATGCGGCTGTAGCTTGTTGGTATAAATTTGCTTTGGTTCAGTATTTAATAATTGTTTTTAAAAAATATTTATATATAACAATTTTCCTCTAATCGTTCGTTTATACATCGTATTATGGACTGCGGCAGTGTAAGAAATTATATAGTGTGTGCTAAGCCGTTTTGCTTAAAAAGCAATGCGTATACGCAATACGGACAAAACCGATAGGTTTTGTTAAGCGTATATTTATATCTTAAAACAATGCTGTCATTATCGGTAAATTACAATCGGCCGTTTTACGATGTAAAAAAAATAATCGTGCTTTGTTAAATTACGAATATAATTTTTTTACGTATAATTATATTTGAATTCTTACATAAAGAACTGATAGCAGCGAATATAAATCGGTGCTGTTAGGAGTTGGTTTTTATTTGCCTGTACTGAACAACGTTCGTTATAAATATTACAATATGCCTCTTTGTTTTTCATATTTTTTTATTTCTATGCCAGACAAAACACTATGCCACGCATACCACATATTGTGTTAAAAATAAAAAAATAACACAATATATTGTGTTTTAAGCCTTGACAAACAACAATACCTTATTATACAATAGTGAGGCACCGCAAATTTGGAGCAAAGTAAAAAAGTAAGTCAAAAATAGTCTCAGGAGGATCAAAAGATGTATCAAGTACGTAAGAGAAACGGTCAAGTTATCGAGTTTAATCTTTCCAAAATCACAAAGGCTATCACAGCCGCTTTTGAAGGGCAGAACAAGCCGTTTAACCCCGACGTTATCGATTTGTTGGCGTTAAAGGTAACAAGCGATTTTATGGATAAGGTTAAGGACGGGGTTGTTTCGGTAGAGGATATTCAGGACAGTGTAGAAACGGTATTGATACAAGCAGGCTATGTAGAAGTTGCAAAGGCATACATTTTATACCGCAAAAAGCACGAAAACGTCCGCAACGTAGGCGAAACCATTTTGGACTACAAAAGCGTAGTGGATAATTATTTGAAAATTGCCGACTGGCGCGTTAAGGAAAACAGCACCGTAACATATTCCGTAGGCGGACTTATTTTGTCCAACAGCGGGGCAATTACAGCAAATTACTGGCTTAGCGAAATTTACGATGACGAAATTGCCGAGGCTCACCGCACTGCGGCAATCCACCTGCACGATCTTAGTATGCTTACGGGTTACTGCGCGGGTTGGTCGTTAAAGCAGCTGATACAGGAAGGTTTGGGCGGCGTTCCCGGCAAAATTACCTCTGCGCCCGCTAAGCACCTTGCCACGCTTTGCAACCAAATGGTAAACTTTTTGGGCATAATGCAAAACGAATGGGCGGGCGCGCAGGCGTTCAGCTCTTTCGATACGTATCTTGCCCCCTTTGTAAAAGCGGACAATATGACTTACGATCAAGTTAAAAAGTGCATAGAGTCGTTTATCTACGGTGTAAATACCCCCAGCCGTTGGGGTACGCAGGCTCCGTTTTCCAACATCACGCTAGACTGGACGGTTCCCGACGATTTGGCAAACCTACGCTGCATAATCGGCGGTAAAGAAGCGGATTTCTGCTATCGCGATTGCAAAAAGGAAATGGACATGGTAAACAGAGCCTTTATCGAAACGATGATCGAAGGCGACTACAACGGACGCGGTTTCCAGTATCCTATTCCCACGTATTCCATAACCAGAGATTTTGATTGGAGCGAGACGGAAAATAATAAACTTTTATTCGAAATGACGGCAAAATACGGGACTCCGTATTTTAGCAATTACATCAACAGCGATATGCAGCCCAGCGACGTACGCAGTATGTGCTGCCGTTTGCGTTTGGACTTGCGTGAACTCCGCAAAAAGAGCGGCGGATTTTTCGGCAGCGGCGAAAGCACCGGTTCGATAGGCGTTGTTACTATCAACATGCCACGTTTGGCGTATTTGTCCAAAAACGAAAACGAATTTTACGAACGTTTAGACAAAATGATGGATATATCCGCGCGTTCTCTCAAAATTAAACGTACTACCGTCACAAAGCTTATGGAAGCGGGTTTGTATCCTTACACAAAACGCTATTTGGGTTCGTTCGATAATCACTTTTCCACAATCGGTCTTGTGGGTATGAACGAAGCCTGCCTTAACGCCAGTTGGTTGGCTTGCGATATGACGGACGTACGCGCGCAAAAGTTTACGCAAAACGTACTTAACCACATGCGCGAAAGGTTATCGGACTATCAGGAAAAATACGGCGATTTGTATAATTTGGAGGCAACCCCTGCCGAAAGTACTTCTTACCGTTTGGCAAAGCACGACCAAAAGCTGTATCCCGATATGATTTTTGCCAGTAAAAAAGGCGAAACGCCGTACTATACAAACAGCTCGCACCTGCCCGTAAGCTTTACAAGCGATGTGTTTGACGCGTTGGATATTCAGGACGAGTTGCAAACGCTGTATACAAGCGGCACCGTGTTCCATGCTTTCTTGGGCGAACGTCTGCCTAACTGGAAGTCGGCAATGAAACTTGTGCGTACCATTGCGGAAAACTATAAACTTCCCTACTACACAATGTCGCCTACGTATTCCGTATGTCAGGATCACGGCTACATTAAGGGCGAAGTTTACGAGTGTCCCAAGTGCCGCAAAAAAACCGAAGTTTACAGCCGTATTACCGGCTATTACCGTCCCATACAAAACTGGAACGACGGTAAAGCGCAGGAATGGAAAGAGCGTAAGGAATACACTCCGCAAAGCAGTGTGCTTAAAAAGTGCCTAATGCCTACCGAGACGGAAGAACAAAAAGCGGAAGTGTGCGTAGTACGCCCGATGCTGTTCGTTCAGGATAACTGCCCCAACTGCAAAATGGCGGAAATTATGCTTAATAAGGAACATATCGACGTGGAAGTAATAAACGCTATGGATCATGCCGACTTGTCCAAAAAGTTTGATATAAAATTAACTCCTACTTTAATAGTTGCGGACGGCGATAGCTATGCCGTATACGAAAATGCGTCTAACGTACGCAAATATATAGAAACTACAAAGTAAATAAAAGCGAGGCAGAATGTACGACGTTATAATAATAGGCGGAGGACCTGCGGGGCTTACCGCATCGCTTTACGCCGCACGCGCAGGCAAAAGCACTCTTATTTTAGAGCAAAATGCTTTCGGCGGACAGATTGCAACCGCGCCGCGGGTAGAAAATTTTCCTTCTGTAAACGAAATAGCGGGCGCGCGCCTTGCGGATAATATGTTTGAACAGGCAATTTCTCACGGAGTGGAATTCGATATGGGTACGGCTGCGGTGGAGATCGCAGAAAACGGTTTTACGGTAACAACCGAGTACGGATCGTATTTTACCAAATCGGTAGTGCTTTCTACAGGCGTATCCCACAAAAAACTGCCTGTTGCTTCTGCCGAACAATTTGAGGGAAAAGGCGTGTGTTATTGCGCGGTATGCGACGGCGCATTTTATAAAAATAAAACGGTGTGCGTTGTAGGCGACGGAAACTCGGCGGCGCAGTATGCGTTGTTTTTGGCGGAGCTGTGCAATAAAGTGTATATGCTTACAATGCTGGATAAATTGTTCTGTGATAAGGAGCTAACGGACAGAATAGTCAATAACGGTAAGATAGAATGGACAACCGACGTTACGGTTACGGACGTGGTGGGCGACGATAATGTTAAGGGTGTTGCGTATAAAGATACGGACGGAGCAATAACTTATGTCGACGTAGACGCAGTGTTTGTTGCGATAGGTCAACAACCCCACAACGAAATATTTGCAAACGTAGTCAAATTGGATAAAAGAGGTTATATATTAGCAGGCGAAGATTGCAAAACAAGCTGCGAGGGGATTTTTGCCGCCGGCGACTGCCGTACCAAGCTTGTGCGTCAATGTACAACTGCGGTGGGCGACGGCGCAGTAGCGGGCTTTTCCGCCGCGCTGTATGCGGATAAAGTTAAATAGTACTCGCCAATTAATATCAATTTGCAGTATATGCAGTAAATATTTTAATATAATATTATCCGCAACGGTAGGTATGCTGTTGCGGATTTTTATATGCGTAATTTTTTAAACAGTGTAAAAAAAACGCTTTCAAGTTGATACTTTGAAAGCGTTTTAAACTATATCGTACACAAATTATGTTTAAACAAAATAAATACTTTTAGCGCGATACGACGCAATTGAATACTGTCGTACTCCGTTAAATCAATTTAATCGTTTAATTTTAAAACAATAAATTTGCCGCTAGACCTTAATAATTTTAGATTTTAGCATCAGGTCTTCGGGGGTAACGGACGATATTTCTTTATCGAGAGTGGAAAAGTTTATTACGTCTCCTATAAAAATATCTACGTTTACGGTGTTGGTTACAAGCAGGTTGATAGCGGAAGAGAAATTTCCCGCGCCGTTATATACTCCAAATATTTTTAAATGCTTTTGACATATCTGCGCAACGGACAGGTTGCTGTCCTTGTTGGAATATCCCGCAAGGCAAATATTTGCGTTTACCGCCGCCGCGTTATATACGTCTTTCATTTTAAAGTCGCTGTCGCTGAAATAAACCAACTCGCTGCACATACGTCCGCCGGTAATCATCAAAATTTCGTGTTCGACGTCGGTCTTTTCGGGATTAAAGCAGTAAAACACTCCTAAGTCGCGCGCTATGTCCAACAGCTCGTCCTTATTGCTGATAAATACCGGCACCGCCTGATAATACGCTACAAGCTGCGCAAGTATTAAGCCCGTCTTGGTAGAGGAAAATATCGCAATATGTCTGCCTTTTTCCAGATTAAGCGAATCTACGATATTTAAGCAAAACGCCACGTACGATACAAACAGCGCTTTTTCGTTGGACAGTTTGTCGGGCAGTTTATACAACAGCGCATAGGGCAAATCTATAAAGTTTTGCAGCAAACCGTTACAGTTGTGTCCCAGTTCCTGCATGTTAGAGCAGTCCTGATAGTTGCCGTCGCGGCATTCGTCGCAGCCGTCGCAGGGTATGTACGGCTCTATTACCACTCTGTCCAGCTTTTGCAGTAAAGTAGAATTTTTATCGCCTAACTCCGATACCGCGCCGACGGCGTTTCTGCCGAATATAAACGGGTATGTGCGCTTAGACGCTCCGCTGTAAATGTCGTAATCGGTAGAAGAAAATAAAACTTCTTCGATTTTGACCTTTACTTTGTTTTCGATCAGCGCCGTAGGACCAAATTCCTGCAAGCGTAACTTTTTAGGTTCTTCCAAAATCCAGGCTTTCATATAACCTCCGCGCGTCGCATACTGCGTTCCGCAAAAATCTATAACGTGCCAAATTTTATAGACGTTTATATTATACCAAATCTTTGTAAAAAAATCTACCTTTTTTAAAATTTTGTTCAATCAATAATATCTATTGACAACGGGAATTTATTTGGATTAAAATATATTGTAATCGATTTGTTTATTAAAATAATAAAAAAACGGTGTATTAACAACGATTTTTGCTATGTAATGCAAAAAAGTTGTAAATAAAAAATGTTACTTGTCGGTTTTTTGCTTTAACGTATAATCCGCTTTTAATGCAGTGCAATGTTAATTTTTGCAATTTGCAGCAAATAAACAGATACTTTTAGCGTCATTAAACAAACTATAATCGGGCAACTAATTCGGTTATAACTGAATTTTACGTTTTTAATTATACCGTAAATTATTAACTTAACGTCGTTGTTTTCGATATAATTAAGCAGCCAATCGGGTCTAATTGGATTTATCCGGTTTTAATTACATCGTAAAAGGCTTACCATAATTTGTTGGATTTAATATAGTTGTTTTACGATATAATTAAGCAATTAAAGGGATTTGACGGTTCGAACTGTGTTTAATTACGTTGTATCTCGATAAAAATAATATTTGACATAGGTAAATTTATGTACGGTATAAAATTAATAAAGTTTTAAGCTATGTATCGTACAATTAAACAAAAGGAGAACGGTGGGCAGAATGAAAATACAGTATTTGGGACATTCTTGTTTTAGATTAATTAGCGATATGGGCACAACCGTAGTTTGCGATCCGTACAATACGGATATGGTAGGGCTGCAAAAGCCGGCAGTACGCTGCGATGCGGTAACGGTATCGCACCGTCACAACGATCACGATTGTATGGACAATATTATCAATAATCCCGCTGTATTGGATTGCGAAGTTACCTGCTGTGCCGACGATATTGCAATAAGCACCTTGCCTACATATCACGACGGCGAAAAAGGCGCAAAGCGGGGCGGCAATCTTGTGTTTGTGTTTTGTATAGACGGATTAAAAGCGGTGCATATGGGCGACATAGGGTGCTTAGACGACGAACTTGCCCGTAAAATATGCGGCTGCGATGTTTTGCTTTTGCCGGTAGGCGGTGTATATACTATTGACGCGCAAGAGGCAAAGTGGTATGTGGATAGAATTAACCCCAAAATAGTTATTCCTATGCATTACGGCACAGACCGTCACAAATTTAAGTTGGACGGTATAGATAAATTTTTATCGCTGTTTGACAAGCGGCAAATACAGGTAATTCAAAACGACAGCTTGACGTTGCAAGACGTTCCGCAAAATTTGCATCCGCAAATATATGTATTGCAAACGTTTACAGATTAAACATAATGAAAAAGAAAGAAACTTACGTTTTTAACGACTTATTATATACACGGCGCAGACACGGCTATTTTCCGTTTAGATATATTTTGGCGGTACTTTTGGCTGTTTGGGAAACGATTATAATTATTGCAGGGTTAATCGTGCTGATAATAATGTTTCCGTATTGCTACATTGCGGTATTTGCGGTGCAGATATTAGTGGTAGTGCATATTGTGGCGCAGGAAACAAAACCCGATTATAAAATACCGTGGTTGTTGCTGGTTATTATTGTGCCTGTCGCGGGATTTATGCTTTACTTTATGTTTGCTCAACGCAAAATCCGCAAAAAGTTTGTAAAACGTATAAAGCATTTTTTGCACTCTGCATACACGTATGAAGACGAGAGGCAGTTTAAACGGCTGTTTGAAGAAAATAAACAAGCCGCAATGCAAGCCAAAATGCTGTGCGGCATTGCCGATACGCATTTGTTTGCCGACACCTCGGTTAAGTACTTTAATCTGGGCGACAAGATGTTTCCCGCTATGATGGAGGACTTAAAAAAGGCAAAAAAGTTTATCTTTTTAGAATACTTTATTATAGAAGAAGGCATCTTTTGGAATTCTATTTTGGAAGTATTAAAGCAAAAGGTAGAAGAAGGCGTAGAGGTGTACGTTATCTACGACGATATCGGCAGTATGATGAAAGTTCCCGGCAATTATGCAAAACTGTTACGCGCGCAAGGAATAAAAGCAACTACTTTTGCAATGCTTAAAGGCAACCCCGACAGCGAGTTTAATAATCGCAGCCATCGTAAAATTTTGGTTATAGACGGCGTTGTCGGCTATACGGGCGGTATAAATATTGCTGACGAATATATCAACAAAAGGCAGCGTTTCGGGCACTGGAAGGATACGGGCATACGTTTGGAAGGTTCTGCCGTAAAGGAATTGACGGAATTATTTTTGTTGGATTACGGTATGAATGTAAAAGGAAAAAGTATTTCTACAAAACAGTATTTTCCTGACATAGAACCTCAAAGCGGCGCAAGCGGTTACGTGGTGCCTTTCGGCGACGGTCCGCAGCCTATATACGATAAACGTATAGGAGAATTGACAATACAGAATATGCTTAACAGCGCCGCCGATTACGCATATATTACTACGCCTTATTTAATTATAGATAACGAGCTGTGCTCCACTATCGAAAACGCGGCAATGCGCGGCGTAAAAGTTAAAATAATCACTCCGCATATACCGGACAAGAAAATTATTTTTGCAATGACTCGCACATACTACTCCCGTCTTATGAAAGCGGGCGTGGAAATTTACGAATACGAGCCGGGTTTTATTCATGCAAAAAGTTATCTTGTCGACGGCAACTGCGGTATGGTGGGTACTATTAACTTGGATTACCGCAGTCTTGTTCATCACTTTGAAAACGGCGTTTGGATGTACGGCTGCGATTGCTTAAAAGATTTGGAGACAGATATACAGGAAACGTTGGAAAAGTGTATTAAAATGGACGAAACAATGTTAAAAAACAATGCTCTGTACCGACTGTTTTGTTCGGTAATAAAAATTTTTGCACCTCTGTTATAGTCAGTCTGCCGTAACAATAAAACAGTATAGACGCAGAATTTTTAATTACAGGTTATTTGTTTTGTATATTTATTAAACAACCCGCCCGAATAATGATGTGAACCCCAAAAGTTAGACACTTTTGGGGTTCATTTAAGTTCTATTAATTATTTTTATTGATGAATTTTACCGCAATGCGGACAGATAATTTCCATATCCTCGTCCAGCTCGGTAATATTTCTAAAATACATCTGCGCTTCTCTTTTACGTTTAAACAGCCAATCGTTGTTGACGGAAGGAATTCTTCTTTTAAAGTTTGCAATTTTTCAGTGTAATTATACGGATTTAATCTCGGTGCTTTTCTTCGGTAATTTAACTGTTTATCCGCAGCTTTTTTAAATGATCTTGTATACGGCAACGATCTTCTATTGTAATAAGGCTGTAATGTATATAACTTTTTTTGTAAAGTTTCGTTGCAAAAACCAATTACGTTAAATATACTTAAATTACAGTTTGATGATGTGGAAGGATGGGAAATTGGACATATAACTAATAATGATGCGAGAGATATATTAAACTTTGTAGAAAATTTTGTTCAAGTTGCAGAAAGAATTATTGTACATTGTGAGTATGGGATTTCTCGTAGTTCGGGAATTTGTGCCGCTCTAATGCTATTATTGAAAGAAAAAGATGACTATGTGTTAGAAAACCCATACTTTTGTCCGAATATTTACTGCTATCGTTCATTGCTACAAGCATATTTTAATTGTAAATTTCACGAAAATTGTTTTCCTAATATCTCTAATTATCGCTTATCGCATACTACTTAATAAACATATAGGTAAGATAAAAAACCTCAGTTGTCCTTATGGGTTCAACTGAGGTTTAATTTGGCGGAAGCGGTGGGATTCGAACCCACGTGCCGGTTAACCCGACAACCGCATTTCGAGTGCGGGCCGTTATGACCACTTCGATACACTTCCATATATTGTTTTTAATTTTAAACCACAGTCTATCAAACAGGGGTTGTTAACAATAACCGTGGTTGGCACTCGTATACGTCGCAGACCCGGCTAAGGACCGCTATCGATACGTTTCAATATATATTAATTTAGTTTACTGTTTAATTTTTATCCAATATTCTATTTCGTAAAATTTTAACTCGGCGTACATTGCGCTCGGTTTAGAGCCGTTTCAAAACAATTCGTATATAAATACTTGAAAGTCAGTTGTAAGTCCAAATCGGTTAAATTTGATTGATATCCGGAAAATTAATCGCGCTTACACGATTTGTCTTTTTAAACGCAACTATTATATCATTGTCGCCGCAAATTGTCAATTATTTTTATCTTTTGCTTTTATCAAAAAAAGGTTGCTATAATTAGCCGTTTGGTATACAATTTTTAATATTGCCAAGTAAGGAGGGAATAAAATGGTCTTCAGTTCTATGACGTTTTTATGGATATTTTTACCTTCGGTTTTGGCAGTTAATTACGCCTTTTCCTTTATTAAGCGCGAAAATGTAAAAATGCTTTGCAAAAACGTGGTTTTGCTCCTTGCTAGTTTGATTTTTTACGCTTGGGGAGGAGTTTATTATCTCGTAATTATTCTCGTATCGATTTTAGGCAATTATTTGTTTGCTTTGTGGATAGATTCTGCCGCCGATAAGCAAAACGAACCTTCGCGCAAAGCCGCGTTTGTTTTAGCTTTGATTTTTAATTTGGGCGTACTGTTTTACTTTAAATATACTAATTTTTTTGTCGGCATAATCGAAAGTATAGCTAATGCGGACTTCGGGTTAAAAGAGATAGTTCTCCCCATCGGGATTTCGTTTTTTACGTTTCAGTCTATGTCATACGTAATAGACGTATATACCGGCAAAGTAAAGCGTCAAAAAAATTTACTGCTAATTTCGCTGTACGTTTCGTTTTTTCCGCAATTGGTTGCGGGACCCATAGTTAAATATGCCGACATCGAAAACCAGCTTTTATATAGGAAAGAGTCTGTAGATAAATTTGTTTGCGGTATAAAAAGATTTTTGTATGGGCTTGCCAAAAAAGTTATTGTTTCTAACGTTGTAGGGCAAGTTGCAGAAAAGGTGTTTTCTTTTTCCGTAAGCGAATTGGGCGCGGGCGCAGCTTGGCTGGGAATAATTTGTTATTCCGTACAAATCTACTTCGATTTCAGCGGTTACTCCGACATGGCAATTGGCTTGGGCAAAATGTTCGGCTTTGATTTTTGCGAGAATTTTAACTATCCTTATGTTTCTACTTCGGTGCAAGGTTTTTGGAGGCGCTGGCATATTTCGCTATCTTCGTGGTTTAAAGAATACGTTTACATACCGCTGGGCGGAAACAGAAAAGGTAAAATACGTACCTACGTCAATTTGTTTATAGTATTTTTGCTTACAGGGCTGTGGCACGGAGCAAACTATACTTTTTTGCTGTGGGGTGTGTTTTACGGTATTTTGCTTGTAATAGAAAGGTTGTTTTTGGGCGATTGGTTAAATAAAAATCCTGTTAAAATCGTAAATTGGATTTACACAATGTTTGCCGTTGTTTTGCTGTGGGTATTTTTCCGCGCGCCGAATATAAATTATGCATTCGAATATATTGCCGCAATGTTCAAGTCCCGATCCGAAGCGGTATCGATTGTCAATGTAATCAATTTATGGCAATGGCTGATATTAATTGTAGGTATATTGCTAAGCGGACCTTTACAGATTGCTTTTAAAAAATGTTACTTAAAAGTAAAAGAAAAAACATGGTTCTTTTGGGTTGATTTCGCCGTTCAAATTTTGCTTTTTGTTTTGTCGGTAGTGCTGCTTATAAATAACACGTTTAATCCGTTTATTTATTTTCAATTTTAGGAGATATTATGAAAAAGAAATTAGCCGTGACAATAATTTTTATAGTAGTACTTGTATTTCCTATGGCGTTTTGGCCCTTGCTTAATTACGTCGAAAACGTCGAGATATACGAAAACAGGGCGCCGGCGCCTTATCCCAATACTTTCGACAACGAGTATTTTTCAAAGTTCGACAAATATTTTTTAGATCGTGTTCCGCTTCGCAATACTTCAATCAAGATTTACACCGATACGCAAAGAATGTTTAACAAGGCTTACGATAAACTTCTGTCGGCTTTAAATATAGATCATTATATCGAGCAAAATTTTGTTGTATTCGGCAAAGGGGAGTGGTTGTTTTACTCTAATGACAATAGTTTGGATTATTTTCGCGGAACGAATTTGCCTGACGAAAGCGAACTGCAACGTTATGCCGAACGCGCTAGGATTGTTAGCGACTATTTTAAATCGCAGGGCAAAGACTTTGTTATAATGATAATGCCGAACAAGGAACAAATATATACGGAATATATGCCTACGGGAATAAAAGCTCATACGCAGAATAAAAGAATGGATGTTATAAACGACTATTTTGCAGAAAAATCCAACGTTAAATTTTTGTATCCAAAGCAAGCGTTGCTTAATGCAAAACAACAATATCAAGTTTACTACAAACAGGACACCCATTGGTCGAAAGCGGGCGGTTACACGGGAACAATGGAACTGCTTGACGAGCTTGGCATTGCGCGCGGCGAAGCGACTTTAACGCCAACGGAACTGTACAGGGCGGATTTGGCAAAGATGCTGCTTCAATCCCCGATTAAGGACGTCGATTACGATTGCGTATACCGCGCGGAAATAAAACATAGCGTCTCTTTCTATGACGAAGTACATATGTGTAAAACAGACAATCCCAACGGGCGCAAAATGGTTCTTTTGGGAGATTCGTTTAGAGAAAACATGATAGACGTTCTTTGTAAAGAATTTAGCGAATCGCTGTTTGCGCACAGAAACAGATTCGGCGAATCTTATAATTATTTTAACGAAGCAATCAGCGCGGCGGATTTAGTTGTGTTTCAGGCGGTGGAGCGTTACGAGGGACAAATATTCGCAGCGGGCGGTTTGCTGGATAAATTTATCGATTTGTACAATTTGCAATAAACAGCCGTAAAAGCATTGTAATTTTGCGGCAAGTATGCTAAAATTATAAAAGTATTCGTAAGGGAGTAGTTCGCTATATACGATATAGTTGTCTTGCCTACATTATGGAGTAAACCAGGTTAGACATTGAAGAACGAGACTTATGCTGACGTTTTGTTAGTGTAAGTCTCTTATTTTTTACTGTTGTAATTTGCAATAACACTAAAAACATAGCGACGTCGCTTTTTTTGTTTTGCTGCAAATCGATACTCTTAGGCGAAACAAAATTTTTACGTACGTTTTACGACGGAGGACATTTTATGATTGCAAGTCTGTTAGAAGGATTAATAGAAAATTTACACATTGCTTTAAAGCTGTCTATATATGTTGTGGGATTGGCTTTGGGCGTATTTTGTTTGGTTAAATTTTGCAATTTGTTTGTAGACGGCGCGGGCGTGATAGCAAAAAAACTTAAAATTTCGCCGCTTATTATAGGTTTAACGATAGTTGCAATGGGCACGTCTTTGCCCGAATTGGCAGTATCCGTATCCGACTCTATTACTTGTTTAATTCAAGGCGGACATGCTAACGTAGCGATAGGCAACGTTGTAGGTTCTAACATATGCAATATTTTGTTGGTGTTGGGCTTTTCGGTTACGTTTACGCCTATTGCAATCCGCAAAAATATATGCAAGCGCGAATTGCCTATTCTTATTAGCTGTACGGCGTTGGTGGTTTTGTTTGTCTGTTTGTTTGGACTTAACACCGCTGCGTCGCTAACGGACCTTGCCGTAACGCGTTGGGAAGGCGTTATATTGGTAGTTATAATGATTGCCTATCTAACATACATTGTGATAATGGCTAAAAAACGCCCCGACGAGTTAGACCCGGTTGAAGATATTACTGCGGACATGCCTTTGTGGAGAGCGATTTTATTTGTATTTATCGGCGCCGCAGGCATCTTTTTAGGAGGACAGCTTGTGGAATTCGGCGCAAAAGGATTGGCTATGCAGGGTGCCGAGGCTTTAAAAATAGACCATGATATGGCGGAAGCGTTGGTGGGATTGACTATTGTCGCCGTGGGTACTTCGCTGCCGGAGCTGGTTACAAGCTGTATTGCCGCCAAAAAAGGGGAAAACGAAATTGCAGTTGGTAACGTAATAGGCAGTAATATGTTTAATATGCTGTTTGTAATGGGCATTTCCGCAACGGTTAATCCGCTTACTACCGGCAGTCAGGTTTTGGTGGATTGTTTGGTAATGCTGGCAGTTACCGTGCTGTTGCTAGTGTTTGCTCAAAAGGGAAAGCTTACTAAGACGCACGGCATAACGTTACTGTCGATATACGGAGTATATTTGGTGTATTTGATTTTACGTACTGTTTTGGGGTGGACTTTTTAAAAATGCTGCAACTGATTTTAACCAGTTTATTGTTAGGCGCCGGGCTGGCTATGGACGCTTGCGCCGTATCTATGACTAACGGCTTAAACGAACCGAAAATGAAAAATAGCAAGTCCGTATTAATTGCGGGAATTTTTGCTTTTTTTCAAATGCTTATGCCTATGATAGGGTGGCTGTGCGTAACGTTAATTGCCGACCGCTTTGCAATGTTTGCTAAATGGGTGCCGTATATCGCTTTGGTGCTGTTGACAATAATAGGCGGTAAAATGCTGTTTGACGGTATTAAACATTATAAGCACAGTAAGACGCAAACAGCAAGCAGTGACGGGCCTGCGGCAGAAACTAGCGCAAAGCCGCTTACTTTTGCAGCATTGCTTACACAGGCGGTAGCTACGTCCATAGACGCGTTGTCTACGGGGTTTACGCTTTCCAACATTGCAGGCAGCGTGTGGTGGCAAGCGCTTGTTTCGGTTGGGATTATAGGTGCGGTTACTTTCGGTATTTCTGTTGCGGGCGTATTTATAGGCAAAAAATTCGGTGACCGTTTGGGCAGCAGAGCGGAGATTGTCGGCGGAATTATACTTATCTTTATAGGTATAGAAATTTTTGCTGGCGGCGTACTGTTTTAGTTTTGTTGCGTTCAGTATTAAAGGCAAAACCGATATGGTGATAATTTATCAAAAAAAGTGCATCAAATACTTGACACAATCTGCGTTTTGTAAAACGATTGACAGTATGCAGAATTTGGTGTAACATAAATAAGCGGCGGAAAGATAGGCAGATGCGTATTTTTAATTTAAGCGATAGCTTATTAAAAGGCGAAACTAAATTTATCGGTTGCGTAAACACATCGTTTGCTGTATCGTTTGGGTGTAGTCGAATGTATAATTTGGAATAATTGTATTGCTGCACTGTAGCTAAATTAGAAAATATGGAAGGATAGCAAAGCGGTCGAAAACGGCGGTTTTAAAAGGAGCGAATCGACGGAATAGCGATTATTCGTATTGCGCAATTGCGTCAAACGATTGATTTCAACGGGTTTATTTTCCTAAATCTTTCTACAAAGAGATACTTGACTGCTTAAACACTTATCAAAACGCCCGATTATCGGTATAAAACATCTTGTTTCGGGCGATAAATCGTAATCGTGCGAGCGGTTGACAGTTTCTACAACGGCAACCCCGATTTATAGACTTCTGTAAACTTTTCTACAAAATCATTTTTTCTTAGATTTGCAGATAAAAACTTAATATTTTCAGATGGAGAGATGGCAGAGCGGTCGAATGCGGCGGTCTTGAAATGCGATTGATTTCAACGGGTTTATTCCCCTAAATCTTTCTACAACGAGATTGCACATTGCTTTGAAACTTGCTTACACGCCCGATTTTCGAGGTAAAACCGCTTGGTTTAGGCGGTAAATCGCAACAGTGTGAGCGGTTGACAATTTCTACAACGGAAGTCTTAATTTGTAGACTTCTACAAACTTTTCTACAAAATCATTTACACTTGATTTTGCACCCAAAACTTAATATTTTCAAATGGAGAGATGGCAGAGTGGTCTATTGCGGTAGTCTTGAAAACTATTGAAGTGAGAGCTTCCGGGGGTTCGAATCCCTCTCTCTCCGCCAGAAGGGAATTGTACGAACACACGC
>CAJUNH010000001.1 GCA_910587795.1 uncultured Christensenellaceae bacterium | reverse complement strand
CACTAAATATCCGCAGACTTACGACCCGTCCGTTTTGGAAACGTTTACAAACAAACACCCCGGAAAGGACTATTTCGTTAAGTTTAACTGTCCCGAATTTACAAGCCTTTGCCCGATTACGGGGCAGCCCGATTTTGCCACAATCTATATTTCGTACGTACCGCGCGAAAAGATGGTAGAAAGCAAGTCTTTAAAACTGTATCTTTTCGGGTTTAGAAACCGCGGCGATTTTCACGAAGACTGCGTTAACATAATTATGAACGACCTTATTGATTTGATGGACCCTGCATATATCGAAGTATGGGGCAAATTTCTGCCGCGCGGCGGAATTTCCATTGATCCATATTGCAACTACGGCAAAAAGGGTACCAAGTGGGAACAGGTAGCTTGGGACAGACTTTCGCGCCACGATATGTTTCCCGAAAAAATCGACAACAGATAAAAATCGAAAAGACGTTAAACCGACATAAAAACATAGACCGACCGCAGGTTGTTTTCTGCGGTCGGCTTTTTATTGGTTTAGCAATGGGTACGGCAAGAAATATAGTAATAAAGTTTTGAATCTTTCAAATGCGTTGTGGTCGTTAATTCCTAATCTTAAATAAAAAAAAACGCCGTAAATTTTTACAAACAAACGCCGTTTTTCCTAAATTGGTGCGGATGACAGGACTTGAACCTGCATGGTTTCCCACATGAACCTGAATCATGCGCGTCTGCCAATTTCGCCACATCCGCAAATAATTAAATTAAATTTATATCAACCGTTGAAGTGCACATCATAACCGAGCGAATGCACTTGCCAAATCGGCAAGTTTTTTTGCATTGCGTCTTGTGTATTTTCAAAACGTTGCAAAAAATATTACCGCTATTTTTACACGCCGCAGTAACAATGGCGAGGCGATACATAACGTAAATTTCGCAATTAAAGCAGGATTCGTCCAAAATGCTTTAAGCATTTTGCCGTAAACTTACCTTTTGTACCGAAATTTATTAAAACAGATACAAAAGCAAATCTATTATACTGTATTTTATATTATTTCGCAAGCGTTTTAAATATATATATTTGCAAACCGTCATAAAATGTACAAATAAATCGGCAAGGCGGTGGCTCAGTATGGGTTTTTACGGCATAATCGACAGCGGAGTGGGCGGTCTTACAATTTTGCGGCAGATAACTCAGTCGGGCAATTTAAATTTAACGTATATTGCGGACCATGCTTTTTGCCCGTACGGGTTAAAGCCCAACAAAATTATATTTCAGCGGGTAAGCAAACTTGTAAACTATTTGCAGCTGCACGGCGCGGACGGAGCGGTGCTTGCTTGCAACACCGCGTCTGTTTATGCGCCCTTACTTAAAGAAATATACCGTATTCCTATATACGACGTAATAACTCCTACCTGCAAAGCCGTACTTGACGGAAATGTTCGACGCGTTGCATTGCTTGCCACAAAATCTACAATAAGCAACGGTATGTACAAACAAATATTGCAGCAAAACGGGGTGCAAGTCGTAAATTTCGACTGTTCCGCGTTTGTGCCGTTTGTAGAGCAGTGCTCAACGGACTCTGTGCAATGCTTTCAAACAATCGATTCGGCATTGTCTGCTCTACCTCAGGCAAATGCCGACGCGGTAATACTCGGCTGTACGCACTTTCCGCTGCTGCGCAGACAAATAGCCTATTATTGCGGCGACAGTAAAATAGTGGAGTGCCGCTGTCCGCTGTCCGCGTCTTTTGCTGCTGAGGATAAACCTGCCGTTCAACCCGTTTTGCTTACAACCGGCGATGCAAACTTAGCAAACGCCGCTGCAAGCTGGTACGGCAACGTTTCTTTTAAACATATAGATTTATAGTTATACGTCTTTGTTTTTAATGTTGGTATAGGTAAAGCGTTTAAGCAATTTATCCAAAATTTTTGTTTGCTGTATTATACCTATTATAACTCCGTTTACCGCCCAGTTTATCAGCATAAACGGCGCCCGTCCCGCAAGATAAACCCAAAAACTCTTTTTTATTCCGCCTTTGTCCATTGTAAAATACTGCCATAAACCTATCGGCGACGGATCTACGCCTACAATAAACTGCAGCCAAAACCCAAGAGTGGTAAGGCACAGAGAACAAACAGCCAAATATATTACAAGCGATATTACAAGCTTTAACAGTCGGTTTAGCGGCAATTTGTATATTAGCGCGGGTATCAATCCGCACAGCGCGCACGATAACCCCATAAACCAGTTGTACGCCCCCATGGGAAAAATAAAATGTCCTATTAAATCTCCCAAATAGCCGACGGCAACCGCCGGTATTGCGCCTAGGTATATTCCCGCTATAAAAGCAATTACAATAGTAAAGGAAATTCCGTTAGAAGGCGTTAGCGGTATTGTAAGCATGTTTGCTGTAATAGACAGCGCCGTTAACATTCCTGTCAACGCCAATTTGTAGGTTTTATTCATAAAAAAAACTCCTTTTGCTGTTTTTGCAAAAGAGTCCGTAGTGTGAAAAAAAAATATTTATCACATATGTGTGAGTCGTTTCCGCATATGATTCGGTAACCGTTCACGTCGCAACGGACTAAACAGACGCACCGCAGAGCAAATGAGCTTCTTTCGTTCCCACTTTTTCCTAAATGAGACACTTTACGCGCGCTGTCAACTTTGCTAAGGTCAGTATACTTTATTTGGGGTGTTATGTAAAGTATTTTGTACGGATTTTTTATTTTAATTTTTATGCGCGTGCCGCAAGTTTAAACGCGGTTAATTGAAGAATGTTTGCATATTAGTCCGCACCGTCCAGACTTTAACGCTATTGCTTATTCGGCAGTTAATTGTTAAAAAAATCAATATTCTGTTCCTTAAATTTTACGTATAATTTAAAACGATTTTTGCAAACTAATCGTATGATTATCATATTTATACGCGCAATAATACTTTTTGCGGTTCTTTTATTTTCTATACGTTTGATGGGTAAACGGCAAATAGGCGAAATGGAACCATTCGAATTGGTTATAACTCTTGTCATAAGCGAGCTTGCCTGTATCCCTATGGCAGACAGATCCATACCTATAACTTTCGGTATTGTGGCGATACTTACTATGTTTGTTATACATCAGCTGATTTTGCTGCTGTCGCATAGCGATAAGTTGCAGGGTATAATAAACGGTAAACCAGTTATGGTTATCAATAACGGCAGTATCGACGTAAACGCGCTAAAAAGTTTAAATATGCACGTCAACGACTTGCTTCAATCTATGCGCGCTGCGGAGTATTTTTCGTTGGAAGAAATAACCTACGGCATAATGGAAACAAACGGACAGTTAACCGTTGTGGCAAATAAGCAGTTGGAGGATAAACAGCAAACTTTGCCTGTGCCCATTATTTTAGAAGGCAAATGGAACGAAGAAAACATCAAGTCAAACGGGTTTTCAAAACAGAATTTACAGCAGTTGGTTCAAGGCATGCGGCTAAAAGTAAAAAATATCGTTTTCCTTGCTATAGACGAAAATAACCGTATGACGCTGCAAACCCGCAATAGACCTATAACGTTTAAAGATGTGGAGGTGGCAAGGCAATGACAAGAAATATTTGGGCGGGACTGATTGCGTTGATTTTGGTAATAACGTGCGGAGTGCTGGAAGTGGTGCTGCTTTCCCGCAGTTACAACAAAATGCGCGATTACTGCCGCGACGTAATGGACAGCTGTGAGGCGGAAACTCTAACTACCGAACAATATAACGAATTTCGCGGCAGTTGGATAAAACTGCGCGAAACCAGCGAGTTGCTCCTTCCGCATTTAGACGTGTACGAGATAAATTTGCGCTTTGCCGAAGGGCAGGCGTATATCGAGCAGGGCGATTACGATAATTTGATGGCGCAGCTTGCCGTTATAGACGAACTGTTAGAATACGTTCCCCATTTAATGAAGCCGTCTTTCAGGCATATCGTTTAAATCGGCTGTAAAACAATCGTAAAACATTAATCGATTTTGTAATAAATAAAAGGCAGAGAAATAAAATTTTTCTGCCTTTTACCGTTTTTTTTTTCAGTACCGTACTACTAATTCGTTGTTAACTTTTTTCAGCGAAGCGGGGCAAAACGGCTGAAAACATTGCATGCCGTTTAGCGTCATCGACTGTACCGTCGATTTTGCAAAAGTGGTGTCTATCCGTCTTCCGTTTATATTTAAAGCCAACTGTTCCAAAACGTTTTCCGCAGTCACTTTGGGGCAGACGTTAAGCTTTCCGGGCGATATGGTCAGTCCGTATAGGTTTTCCAGCTGAGATACGTAGTACCAGCATTTTTCTATTCCGTATTTGCTGCACAAGTCTTTAAGCCGCGCTTTGGACGGATTTATCATAGGCAGCGCGCCGATTGCCTGCGCGTATCCGTACAGTTTGCTGTCGTTGGAAATCTGCTTTTTTACAAAGTTGTATTCCACTAAATATCTTACCTTGTCTTCGTTGTTTAACTGCGCCAGCTTTTTTAAAATAAGCGCTTTTACGCAAAGATCTTTGCCTTCAAACCGTTCGCCGAAAATCACTCCGTTTACGGCGTTTAAGTAGCTTGCGGGCAATTCGTCGTCTACAAGGTTGCGGAAGTAAGCGTATGCCAGGCTCCAACCCAATTTGTCTGTAAACGCCGTTTTAAGCCCCGAGGCGTTGTAGTAGTATCCGTTTTGCTGTGTTTTAAAGCGGTCGGTAAGATATTTTTTTACAAATTGCGGATTAGTGTAACATATCGCCGCCGCAGTTAAACTGTCGGGCCGTTTGATAAAATTGTTTAAACAAAAAGCGTTTTTATCGTTGATGTAATTTAAGTATGTCGATACCAAACTTTCCCGTACAATGGGGTTGGAAACGGGCGTTTTGTCGTGCGATTTAATCGTAAGTTTTACGGTGTCGCTTTGCTTAAAACATATCGCTAAGCAGCTGCCTGCGTTAAGGTCGCCCGACAGTTTGTAACGCAGCCTGTCCTCGTTGCATTCCAAAGCGTTGGTAGTGTAGCTGTCTATTTCGTTTTGGCAGTAAACTGAATAGCGTCTTTCCTCGTCCTCTATATAAAACGCATTGTCCTGTAACCGTACGCGCGAGGCGCGTTCAAACGGAAATAGAAATAACGTTTTACAGGGATTTTTATAGGTGACTTCGTAGGTCTTTCCTTCATTGTGGCGTACTACGCATGCAGATTTGCTTTTGTCGTAGCGCAGACTGTCTACGTCTATATGGAAGCTACCCTCGTTTATTTTGTCTATCAGTCCGCCCCGCACCGAGTATACGCTTTCGCCCCCTACGCCGAACACAAACCCTTTAATTAGGGTTGCGCTGTTGCCGGCATTGTCTACAAACGTAGCTTCGTCGCAATCGCCCAACTGATAGGTAAAGTTTATTTTGGACGACATAACTTTACGCGGCTTTTTTAAAGTGTAGCCGTGCGCGCTGAGGTTCAGCTCTATGTTGCTGCGGCGCAAAGTGTTAGACGGGGCGTCCTTTACGTACGGACACTCTGTTGCGCCGAAGTAGCGTAGGTTGTCCAATTCCTTTGCAATGTCGGGCGCGTTATGCGCGTAAACGGTTACTATATCGAATTGCGCCTGTTCGTTTGGCGCAAGAGAAAAATCACAACATTGACTGTAACTGCCGTTGCAGTCTATAACGGCGTTATCGCGTACAAGCGCGCAAGCTGCGTAAAGCCGTTCGCCGTCGGCGGATATCCCCAATGCGCCGCCCATATTAAAGTATGTTGCATTTTCGCTTTTGGCAGTTATTACCTCAGCGCTGAATTTACGTCGCACCTTGCATAAATTCGTTATCGATACCTTGCGTATTTCGGTATTGTTTACAATAAAGTACCGCATTTTTATGTCCAGAGAGTTTGCCTGCGAAGTAAATTCCGCAACGTTGTTGCCGAAGCGGGATTTTACAAACGTATCGAATACGTTGCGCCCGTTTGCATACACGTACAGTTTAGCGGATATTCCCGTGGTAATTTCGTCAAATCTCGTAGCGGAACCGCCCATACAGTCTACAACCGACAGTAATTTGCCGTTGCCGTATGCGGCTTGTAAGTATGTTTTGTTTACGGTATAAACTTGCGTAAGTAAAGCGGGGCGCAGCATTTTTGCAAGCGCACGCTCTGCCGATTTTTTTCCGCGCGATGCGGCAAGCGTTGCTTTACAGTAAAACGTCAGCTTGTACATATCCACCGCAAGGGGCAGATATTTAGCTTCCTTTTCGTCCAATTGCATTATATCTACGGCATAATCGATCAGTTTCAGCAGGGTATTTTCGTCTACTGCAAATTGCGTGCATTTGGTAATTAATTCTGCCGCAAGCTCTATGCGCGTAAGAGTACCGTTGGACGGAAACGTTAAGTATTTTTTATCGAAGGCATTGCGCAGTTTGCAATAGCTGTACCATTGATTTTCAAAACGGTTTTTTGCAAGCGCCGCTGCATTGTTTTTACTGCGCAGTAACGCCACCTGATTTAGATAAAACTCCGTTTTTATAAAGTCGATCTGTTTTTTTTCGGGATAGTACTTTTCGGCAAGCTTTTCCAGCTGCGTAATATACTGACTTTCCGTTGTCGGCAGGGTAAGTAAATTTTCGTCGTTTTTGCGGTTAAACGTCCACATAATGTTTTTGTACAAAAAGTTAGACATAGCGTAATTCCTCGCTTTTTGGGATTACAAAAATTGTTGACACGAATTGCCTGTTTTATTCCCTAAAAAGGTTATAAATATTTGCGTAAAACATTAGGTTTTTTTTTCGTAACCCGTCCGTGCAATTATTTAAAATACCGTCTGTTTATAAGTCTGTGTTAAGTGACGACGGCGTGACTTTTAATTTACTATACATAATTAGTGCGGCAAAGTTTGCAAACAGACCGTAAAATAAAATTCTGCCGTCTGCAAGCGACTAATTAATATAATAAATAATTGTACGGCAGTGTAAACAAAAAAGCTTTACCGCCATAAAATTTCGGCAAAGCTTTTTTGCTGTTATTCATTTTTTACATAAATACATATATTATTGCTGACATAGTATACCGAAAAACCGACTATTTCGCTGTTTTCGCCTTTTTTTTGTTGTTTTTAAAACAATTTTCCATCATTAATCTCTCCTTGTTTTCCAACAGATATTCAAGGTTCTCCACGGGGACGTTGTACTTTTTAATCGTGTTATACAGGTTTATGTCAAACGCTATGTGTATATCGTTTATAAATTCTTCGGGAAAATCGCTTGTCCGCTCCAAACGGCTTTTAATAATTATCATCATAGGGCGGACGTGTTTACGGTAGTGTGCAACCGCTTCAAAACGCAGCTGCTCATAGGTTAGCGTCATAACTTTTTTGTAGGTATCGGGTGCGTTTATAATTGTATTTGGCTCTGCGGCACTTGCGCTTTTTTCGTAATCGAACACGTCGTTTGCGTCGGGTACGTTCGGCGTCGGCATATCTTCGTCTGCGGCGGGCTCTTTAAGGATTACTCCGTCTTGCGTAAATTCTACGTCGTAGCCGTTACCGCCGTCGGCAAAAGAGTCGGGGTGCAGTTCGCGCTCTTTTAATATTTCCGCCTGCAATTCCTTCTTAACTTTTTTGTTCATTATCATATGTGATATATCGCTGAAATCGAACGGCAGTTTTTCCGCATAAAATTTTATTTCACGCCGACGGACCCATTGGGAAAATGCAATAATAGCGGCTCCTCCAAGCAACGTTACGCCGCCGATTACGGACGCCGAAATTATATCGGTAAAAGTCATTGTATCGCTTTCGCCGTCTGTTAAAACGGCGGCAATAACGGCGATTATAAGTATTACTCCGGCGTAAACTCCTATTGCAATATTCATACGTTTCCGTTCGGGACATACGGGCTGCCTAGTCGATAAAAATTCCGCAAATTCGCGGTACAGAGTTTTTTCTGCCAACGGCTTTATATTAAATCTCCAAATAAACGCTCCGCAAGTAGCGGCACATACAACGCCGCACACAATACCGAAAATCAATTTGTATTCGTCGTTTAACGCGCGTTGTTCGTTTAGCGTATCGCGGTAGTCTACAACGGTTTTTCCGTCTGCGATAAGCCCGAGTACCCAAGGATTGCTTCCTCCGAACGTCTGTTGCGGCGTTACGATTGTGATGTTTTTACCGATATAATCATTCCAGTTTACGTTTACTGTTTCGTCGTCCCAAACAACGTTAAAATATTTATTTTCGTCGCAGGTAAGTGTGTTGGAGCTTGCTTTATAAACTTCTTTTAATACAACGTTATGCTCTTGTACTTGTCCGTTAAGGTTTTGTTTATATATAAGCGACATACAAACCGTAACGGCAATAAAGCATAAGCTAAACACGCACAGCAGCGTGCAGACAAGTTTAAGTTTCTGCCGAATTTTGTTTTCGACCATTACTGTATTGTTCATATTTCTCCTCAGTTTATATATTTCTTAAATTTATTTTTTGTCGGTTTTGACGCGCTTTCAAATAGAAACGGCGCGGTTAAAGTGTTTAAGATATATAACGCAGTAGTGTTTAATTGCATTGTAAAATTAAAATTTTTAAAACCGACAAGCGCATATGTAAGCGGTGTAATAAAATTTGCGCGTCGGTTTCAAACGTCAAGCAACGACATATCGGCTTGCGTAAAGCTGTCTATTACGGTATCGGCAATATCGGTAAAATGCGTTTGTACGCCGACGCAGTACATTTTTGCGTTTTTTGCCCCCGTAACTCCCGTTATGGAATCTTCAAAAACAATGCAGTCCTCCGCGTCTACTCCAAGCCGTCTTGCAGCTTCCAAATATATGTCGGGGTTGGGTTTACGAGGCAGTTTGTCGTTGCCGTCTACAAACGCGTCAAACAAACCGTATAAGCCGAACCGTTTTGCCACGTTAGTACTGCTTGCGCTTGCGGAGGCCACCGCGGTGCGTATTCCGTTTGCCCTAAGCAGTTTTAAAAAATCCACAACGCCGGGCATTATGTCCTCTTTGTTAAGTTTAGCAATCTCTACGGCAATTTTTTCTTCGCGTATTTTCGAAAATTTTGCCATATCGTCAGCCGTCATTGCTTTGCCGGCTTTTTCAAAAAGATATGGTATCATCTTTGTTCTGCCGGCGCTTTTAAACGGTCCGTATTCTTCGTATGTAATATCTGTACCTATTTCCGCGGCAACGCCTTGCCAACCTAAGTAATGATAATATTCGCTGTCTACTATTACTCCGTCAAAGTCAAAAATGCAGGCTTTTTTCATTTGCTTTCTCCAAATACTTCTTTGTAGACTTTTTGCAATCGGTGCGGATAGTTTGTCATTATGCCGTCCGCTCCTATCTCTATTAAATATTTCATATCTTCTTCGTTGTCGATAGTCCAGTAGTGTACGGCGATATTATGCTTATGCGCAGCGTTTACAAACCATTTCTTATCCAAGCGGATTACGGACATACTCATCGGTATTTGCAATACGGCAACAGGCTCGGCGTAAAACGCGTCCAAAGCCAGTGCGCCGGAAATTAGCAGCGTTCCCACGCCTACGTATTCGGGCGAACACATCAAATCGGGGTGCGCCGTCTTTTTAATATGTTTAAGTTCTTTGTATATTTCACTGTGGAAGGACGCCAGCACGACGCGGTCGAAAGCGTTATGTTCTTCCAGTATCTTTATTACGGCGTTTAACGCTTTAAGTCCGGTGTCGCCGTCTTGCTTTATTTCTACGTTTACGGTATTGTGCGGAAAGGATTCCAAAACTTCGGTAAGCAGCGTTACTTTAAAAATTTTATCGTCGCGCGCCGTCACCCCTTCGGGATAAACTACGTCCAGCGGCGTAACCTCAACTTTGTCGTCGTTTGTAAATTTAATCATTTCGGTAACTTTGCCGTTTTCGTCTTTTTTGTTAAGATAACCGAAATCAACCTTTTGGTTTAAAAGGTCGTCGTACGTCCAGTCGGCAATCGCTCCGCTTACGTTTGTGCGTTTGTCCAAAGTGGTGTCGTGGGACATAATGATTTTTCCGTCTTTTGTAACGGATACGTCCATTTCCAACATTACGTCAGGGTCTGCGCTGTAAGCGTTGTAGCACGCTTCCAAAGTGTTGTCGGGAAATTCTCTGTTTCCGCCTCCGTGCGCAATAAGCAGCGGTTTTTCGTTTTCTTTTATTACAAACGGATTTTCTCCCTCGTAGCACTTTGTACGCGGAAGCATCGCTATCGTTAAATATACCGCAAATATGCAGGCAATTACAACGCAAAAAATCTTCCAATTAAACTTGCGGCGGATTTTAGTCATAGTGTTGTTCTCCTTATATTGCCGTTTTATGTAAAAAAGTTATAAGTAAAACGCAAATGAATTTTATTACGGCCGTTTTCAGTAAATTTTTACAAAAAAAGTTGATAGACAAATTTATATTATATTGTAACATAAACGTATTTTTCAAGCAACATCTATTTTATAATTAATCGGGTTTAACGGAACGCAACGGTCTTAATCACATTGTAAAAGGTCTAACAATAATTTATTTGATTTAACATTAACTGTTTTACGATATAATTAAGCAATTAATCGGATCAAATAAAATTTTTCGAATTTAATTACATCGTATCACGCTTATAGGTTATTGTTTTGAGCTAGCGTTATTCGCGTAGGATATAATTAAGTTATTAATAATATTTAAAGGAACCTAACAGCTCTTAATTAGGTTCTAAAACGACTAACTGCGTTTAGTTGCGAGTTACATTAGCTGTTTTACGATATAATTAAGCAAATAATTTGGTTAACTGAACTTTCATAGTTTTATTACATCGTAAAATTTTAGCGTTAATTTATTTAAAATATATTGCGTTACGATATTATTGACTGAACATCTGTGCTGTAAATGCTTTACGTTGCGTATAAGTCAAAAAAAGTTTTCGTCAATCGTATAAATTCTGTTGCAAATGTCTCAAATTTGCCGTATAATAACACATATACTACGTGGGGGTATCTTTAATTGAAACAACGTTTTGACGTACTGGGTATGACCTGCTCTGCCTGCTCGGCGCACGTGGAAAAAGCGGTAAACAAACTGGACGGGGTAAATAAGGTTTCCGTAAGTCTGCTTACAAACAGTATGACGGTGGATTTTGACGGAAAAACAACTTCTGTGCAGGCAATAATTGCCGCGGTGGAAAAGTCCGGTTACGGAGCAAGCGTCAAGGGAAACCAAACTGATAAAGAAGCAAAGCCCGTTAAGCAAAAACCCGCAGTCACACTTGCAAGGGTGCTTGTATCAATAGGGTTTTGTATTGTACTGATGTATGTATCTATGGGGCATATGATAGGGCTGCCTTTGCCGTCCTTTTTGGAGGGCGCGCAAAATGCCGTATCGTTTGCGCTGGCGCAATTTCTGCTGTGTCTGCCCGTATGGTATATCAACCGCAGTTATTTTATCGTAGGTTTTAAAAGGCTTTTTCGGCTTTCTCCAAATATGGACAGCTTAATTGCCGTGGGATCTTTTGCGGGCGCGTTATACGGAGTGATAGTTATGTTTATTACAAGCAGCGCTCTCGGCAGAGGAGATATCGAAACGGTAGAATATTACCGCCATTTGCTTTATTTTGAATCGTCCGCTATGATTCTTGCGCTTGTAGATTTGGGTAAATATTTTGAAGGCCGCTCCAAAATAAAAACGGGCGATGCTATTAATAAACTTAAAAAATTGGCTCCGCAAACTGCGATAGTGCTTATCGACGGGGAGGAGCGGGAAATAGACGGTAAAACTGTTAAAGTCGGGGATGTCGTAATAGTTAAAGCGGGCATGGCGTTTCCCGCCGACGGAAATATAATCTCGGGCAGTTGTTTTGCCGACGAAAGCAGCGTAAACGGCGAAAGTCTCCCCCGCGAAAAACAGCAGGGCGATTTTGTAATAGGCGGTACGGTAAGCGTCAGCGGTTACGTACAGGTGGAAGTTACAAGCGTAGGACAAGACAGTATACTCAGTAAGATAATCCAACTTGTGGAAGACGCGGGTTCGTCTAAGGCGCCCAGCCAACGTCTCGCGGATAAAATTTCGTCGGTATTCGTGCCGATAGTAATGAGTATATCTCTCGTTACTTTTATAGTGTGGCTGTGCGTGGGTAAGCCTTTTTCTATGGCGTTGGACTTTGCTGTTTCCGTGTTGGTAATATCGTGTCCCTGTGCGCTGGGGTTGGCAACACCGGTTGCAATAATGGTATCTGCGGGCAAATCGGCAGAACACGGCATTTTAATAAAAGACGGCGAAACGCTGGAACGTCTTGCGGCAATCAAGCAGGTTGTGTTGGATAAAACGGGAACGCTGACTTTGGGCAAGCCGAATGTGGTCGATAGCTTTTCTTCGATGGACGAAAGTAAATTTTATTCGATTGTCGGGGGAATAGAAAAACTGAGCGAACACCCTTTGGGACGCGCGGTGGTGGACAAAGCGGTAATGTTAGGTATTGAGCTTTGCGTTCCGTCGTCGTACGAGACTCTTGCGGGACGCGGAGTTACGGCAACTGTCGAGGGGCATTTTTACTGTATAGGTAATCTCCGTCTTTTGGAGGAGTACAATGTTGATTGTACGGAATTTAAAGACGTATACGGCGGATTTTACGATAAAGGGCTTACTTGCTTACACGTATCGTGCGACGGCAAATATATAGGCGTTATAGGCGTCGGCGACGAAATTAAACCTACTAGCTTCGAGGCTGTAACCCGACTAAAAGCGTTGGGGGTTAAGCCCGTATTGCTTACCGGCGATAACGAACTTGCCGCAAAGGCCGTTGCGTCTCAGGTCGGCATAGACGACTATCGCGCGGACGTTATGCCTGCCGATAAGGAAAAAGTCGTTGCAGAGCTTATGAAAGACGGCGTGACGGCAATGGTGGGAGACGGAATCAACGACGCTCCCGCGCTTACCCGTGCAGACGTTGGTTTTGCCGTATCCAGCGGTGCGGATATTGCTATGGACAGCGCGGACGCATTATTGATGAAAAACGATATCCGCGACGTACCGTATGCAATAGAGTTAAGCCGCGCTACCCGCCGAAATATCAAGCAAAACTTGTTTTGGGCGTTTTTCTACAATACTTTGGGTATACCGATTGCCGCGGGAGTGCTTTTTATCACTCCGCTTGCATTAAGTCTAAATCCCATGATAGGCGCGGCGGCAATGAGCGTATCGAGTTTGTTTGTGGTGCTTAATGCGTTAAGGCTCAGGATATTTAAACCGTCTAAGCATTTAAAATATTCACATACAAATGCGGCTGAAATAGCAGCAAAACCAATCTGCAGCGATAAAGCGTGCGGCAGCTCAAAGTGCCGTACGGAACCTATACTACAACATAATAATTGCAAAAAATGCAAGGAGGAAAGCAAAATGAAATATCAACTTAAAATCGAGGGTATGATGTGTATGCGCTGCGTATCGCACGTTACTAACGCATTACTTTCTGTCGACGGCGTAGACCATGCCTCAGCGGACTTACAAAACGGTACTGCGGACGTAAGCGCAAACGCCGACGTTACGGCAGAAAGTCTTAAAAACGCCGTAGAAGCTCAGGATTATACCGTTACGGAGGTCAAAGCAATATGAAAGGAGATAGGATTACAACCAAAAGACTGTTAAATACAGCGCGCGGTCAAATAGAAGGCATAATTAAAATGGTAGAGGAAAACCGTTACTGTATAGATATTTCTAATCAAATAATGGCTTGCCAAGCTATACTGACAAAAGTAAACAGAGAGGTATTGCGCGCGCATCTCGAAAATTGCGTTATAGACGCTTGCGGCGAACAGGGTAAGGAAAAAATCAACGAAATAGCGCAAGTGCTGGAGAAATTGCTTTAATAAAAATACAAATGCGGACGGTAACAATCATTTTGTTGCCGTTTGTGTTGTTTGGTAAAAGTCTGTCATATACTATCGGTATGAACAATTCTTTTAACGACAGTATAGCTTCGATTTGCGGTTTGGAACTGGCAACTCTTGCGGGAGGCTACAAATACTCTGTTTTCGGCGGAACAACCGCCGTAATTGAGGGACACAAGGGTATTGCGGGGTATCAAGACGACGAGGTGGCTTTTTTTGTAACTAACGCACTATTAAAAGTGCGCGGTTCAAAATTGCACATTAGGTGTTTAAGCAAAAATTTTGCGGTGGTAAACGGCAGTATAGGTTTAGTGGAGGTGGTTGCGCGATGAAAAACGACTGCGTTATTATCTTTGAAGGACTTAATTTAAATCATTTTTTAAACGGATTGTGCAGACAGGGAGTAACTCTCAAACGAATATCCCGTCAAGGGAAAAAATGTATTTTACAAGTTGACGCCGCACATTCGCAAAAGGTGGTTGCACAACTTAAAGAAAAGTGCTATAATATACTCGATATACGCTATACTGGCGTATCTTTCGGTATTCGCTTTCTAAAAACCCGCTACATACTGTTGCTGTGTTTGTTGCTGTGCGTAGTGTCTGTGGCGTTTTTGTCGCAAATTTGCCTGCGCGTTGAGGTGCGGGGCGACTTTGATACCGATACGGTTATAGATGCGTTAAAGCAGGCGGGTGTAAGCGTCGGTATGAGGTTGAAAAACTTTGATCCGGACGTTGTGGAAAACTCTGTCGCAACTCAGCTTAACGCTATGTATGCCGTTGTGGAGCGCAGAGCCAGCGTTATATATGTTAATGTGGTAAAGACAAAGCAAGTTGACGAGCCGATAGATATGTCGCGCCGCCGCGATATTATTGCAAGCGCTGACGGTCAGGTTGTGGGTGTTTTGTGCGAACAAGGCAATTTGCTTGTTAAAGTCGGCGATATTGTTCGCAAGGGAGACGTACTGATAGAAGGTGTGCGCATTTTTAACGACGGCGAAAGCCGCGACGTGTACGCTTTAGGCAAAGTAACCGTAAGGCAGTCCGCACAGGGCTCGGCGGTGTTTTCGGGCTTTAAAACGGAAGTGCAGCCTACTGGTAACGAATGTACCAACGTTGCGGTTAACTTGTTCGGTAAAGAATACGGCAAAACATGCGATTATGCCGAATATACAAAGACATCCAGTGAAGTGCGTTTGTCGCCGCTTAATGTGGCTATAATATATAATACGTACAGAGAAACTTGCCGCGTTACCGTGGCGTGCGTTATCGGCGACTGTTTGGAAGAACTTAAAGAACAAGCGTATGCAGAGGCTATAAAGTCGTGTAAATTTGTTCCTACGGAAACGGAGTACACGGTATCTGGCAACACGGTTACGGCAACATTGTATGCAAATATCGATTTATGTTGACGGAGGTCAATTTGGTATCTAAAATAATCGAAGTACAGTCGATGGACGAACTTTTAAAGCTGTTCGGCGCACTGGACGAAAACGTTAAGGCGATAAGCGCTGCCTTTGATGTAAAGGTTGTAGTGCAGGACGGACATTGCAGCGTGTTTGGCGAAGAAGAAAAAGTCGATAAAGCGGCGGCTGTTATTGACAAGCTTAAACATTTTATTTATAATGGCGATAGCGTAGATATCGGCAGAGTAAACTATTTGATAGATTGCGTCAACGACGGTAAGTTGGACGAAGTGGACGAGCTGCTGGGCGATGTTGTTGCAATTACCAACAGAGGCAAGCCCATAAAGTGCAAAACCGTAGGTCAAAAGAAATACGTCGATTTGATGAAGAAGAAAACAATTACTTTCGGCGTGGGACCTGCGGGTACGGGTAAGACGTACCTTGCCGTGGCTATTGCCGTAAACGAGTTTAAGTCCAAAAAGGTGGATAAGATCATTCTAACCAGACCGGCTGTGGAGGCGGGTGAAAAACTGGGATTTCTCCCGGGGGATTTGCAGGAAAAAGTCAATCCGTATTTAAGACCGTTGTACGACGCTTTGCAAGAAATGTTCGGTAACGAAACGTTTGTAAAGATGTTGGAAAGGGGTACTATCGAAATTGCTCCGTTGGCGTATATGCGCGGACGTACGCTGTCCAACGCGTATGTGATACTTGACGAAGCGCAGAATACCACAAAGGAACAGATTAAAATGTTTTTGACCCGTTTGGGGGAAAACAGTAAAATGGTTATTACCGGCGATCTTACGCAGGTAGATCTTCCCAAAGGCTTGACGTCGGGTTTAAAACACGCGGTTAAAATACTTAAGGATATTGACGACATAGGTATAATAAAATTAAACGAAAGGGACGTTGTTAGACATCCGCTTGTCCAAAAGATTGTCAAAGCATACGAAACAGAGGATAAATAATGGCTAAAAAATTAAAAAGAACAAATATCAAGTGGAAACAGACGATATTAAGCTATGTAATAGCGTTTATCCTGTTTTCTGCCTTGACTATACTGCCAAATACAAAGATTATTTCGGCAGTAAACGTAGCGGTGCAGCTTATAACAAATGTAATGCTGCTTGTGTCTATCGGCTTGTACGTTTACTTTGCCGACCGCGAGGTAATGGAGAGTTCTCGCGCGACTTGGGCAATGTTTTGTACCATGATATTGTCCTACATAGTTATACAGTTGTATCAACTGTGGGAATATGCGATATATCTGGTTCCATTTGCTTTATGTTCGCTGATACTGTCTATCGTGGTGTCGGGCAAATGCGGATTTTTTGCAAACTTTATAATTATAATGCTCAATTTTATGGAACCGATTATATGGAACGGTCCGGAAGTCCTGCAATCGGGTTGGATGTTTTATTTGTTGTTTAGCGGCGTTATCGAGGCCGTATTCGTTGCTTTTTTGCTTGGCAAACAGTACCGACGTTTAAGATACGTGATAGCAGGCGTAATATTAGGCATAACGTCGGCGGTATGCGCGACAATCAGTATTTTGATTTTTGAAGATTTAAATTCTTGGAATTGGCTGCAATACGGTATAGAGATGGCTTGCGCTTTCGGCAGCGGAATTATAAGCGTAATGATTATGTTTATGATCGTACCGGTATTTGAAAAAGCATTTAACGTTTCGTCTATATTCCGCTACGCAGAAATCGCCACAAGCGATAACGAGCTTATGCGTAAACTGTTTGAAAAAGCTCCCGGAACGTACAATCATAGCTTAACGGTGGCAACGTATGTGGAGGCTTGCGCCGTTGCAATAGGACAAAGCGCGTCCATAGCAAAGGCGGCGGCATATTATCACGATATCGGCAAAATGAAAAATCCAAGTTATTTTGTGGAAAATCAGTTTGACGGATATAATCCTCACGACAATATGACCCCCGAAGCCAGCGTTAATATGATAAAGTATCATACTCTTAACGGACTTGCAATGGCAAAGGATTACGGTTTGCCCAAGGAAGTACAGCTGGCGATAGTGGAACACCACGGTACTATGCCTATTAAGTATTTCTTCTTAAAAGCGCAAAAATATACCGACGGATTTTTACCTTATGACGGATATTGCTACGACGGTCCTAAACCTACTACGAAAATATCCGCAATACTTATGATTTGCGACGCGAGCGAAGCCGCTTTGCGTGCCAGCGGCGATAAAAATACCGCAGATAAAATTATAACTGATATAATTAACGAGCGTATGTCGTTCGGTCAATTTACCGAATGCGACCTTACGATGAAGGAAATGGAAATAGTAAAAGATACGATTGTCGCCACGTTCTTGGGCGTGCGTCACAAGCGTATATCTTATCCCGACGTAAAACTAGGCGGTAAAAAATGACAATATATTTTACAAATGTAGGCTGTGTGCGTTTTACAATTAAAAAACTGCTGCAAGGCGCGCTAAAATATCTTAACCAGCCCGTAAACGATATAGAAATGTCGCTGTCCATTGTTTCGCCTGAGGAAATTAAGCGTTTAAATAACGAATATCGCAATTTGGATCAGGTTACTGACGTGTTGTCTTTTCCGTCTGTGGACAATCCAAAGCGCGAAACTTTTAATTTATCCCAAGTTTCCCAAGACAATATCAATCCCGAAACAGGCAAACTTAATATCGGCGATGTAATAATATGCCTCGAACGCGCTAAGGAACAGGCTTCCGAGTACAATCACTCTTTAAAAAGAGAGTTGTGCTTTTTAGCTTTGCACGGCGCTTTACATTTGCTGGGGTACGACCATATAACCCCCGAAGACGAGCAACAGATGACTGCCTTGCAAGATGAAATTTTAAATAAAATGCGTATTACGCGTAACTGATATGAGAAAAACAGGCTTTATTGCGATAGTGGGTTTTGCAAATGCAGGTAAATCTACGCTGCTTAACGCACTTATTAAACAAAAAGTTTCCATTGTATCCCCAAAACCTCAAACTACAAGGGATAGTATAATGGGTATATGGACGGACGATGACAGTCAAATAGTATTTGTTGACACCCCGGGTTTTTTAACAAGTAAAAATGCGCTTGGCGATTATATGCTTAAAAGTATAGACAACGCTACACAGGACGTCGATTGCATTTTGCTTGTTATAGACGGACACGACGGTATAAGCGATAAGGAGCTTTCGCAGATAAATAAGTACGCACGGCGCAGTGTTCCTATTGTCGTAGCCGTAACAAAAATAGATATTTCTCAGCCGGCAAAACTAATGCCGGAGCTTGCAAAACTTAATGGTTTAGATAACGTGGCGGAAGTATACTGCGTGTCGGCTAAACGCAATAACGGCGTTGACGAACTTAAACGGGCTTTAAAAAAATATTTAACAGGCGACGTAATGTATTTTGAAGAGGACGACGTTACCGATAAAAGTCAACGTTTTCTTGTCGGAGAGATTATACGCGAAAAAGTATTGCTTGCCTGTGAAAACGAAATTCCCCACGGTATAGGCATCGCTTTGAATAAAATGCAGCAGGAAAACGGATCGTGGGATATCGACGCTACCGTGATAGTGGAAAAAGCTTCTCACAAGCCTATAGTGCTTGGAAAGCACGGCGCAATGATTAAAGGCATAGGTATCCACGCCCGCGAAAGTATCGAAAAACTACTTGACGGAAAGGTTTTTTTAACCTTGTGGGTTAAGGTTAAGGAAGATTGGCGAAACAATCTGTCTATGTTAAACGAATTAGGTTACAGCAACAGAAAATAGCGTATTATTAGTAAAATTAAATAATTACGATATACTATTTGTGACATAATATAAGATTTTTCTATACTCTTCTATAAAACGAACAGATTGAAAGGTTTAAATTTTATCCGTTGTACGCACACTAAAGCAGGAGGAGCGTATAATGAAAGATAAAGTATGGCAATTATTCGAGCAAACGGGCAATCCGGCATATTATATGCTTTATAAGGAATTGACTAAGGATGGAACTGACAACGAAAGCCGTAGCCCTAAGGGCGACGGATTACAAGGAAAACGATAAGTATGTTTTGCTGTATTCTTTAGAATACGGCAAAATTTCCGTTTTAGCGCGCGGCATACGTAAAGGCTCGGCAAAGCTTCGTTTTGCAGTCGATCAGTTTTGCTTTGGACAGTACGAGTTAGTGCAGACGGGCGATAGATTTACGCTTAAAACGTGCGAACAGTTGGAAAGCTTTTACAGCTTGCGCGAGGATATTTTAGCATATTACGCCGCTTGCGTTATTGCCGAGTCGATCATTAATTACACTGAAGAAGGGCAGAGCGAACCGCCCGTCTTTGTGGAAACGCTTAGGGCGCTGCAGTCGCTGTCCTGCGGGACGGATCCATTGCGCGTAACGTTGCGCTTTATGCTCAAATTTTTTGAGCTAAACGGTATAAAGTTGGATTTAAATAAGTGTATTGTTTGCGGTAATAGCGGAAAGCGTTATTTTTTAAGCTTGCAAAAAGGCGGGCTTGTGTGTGATAATTGCCGTGAAACAGACGATAAAACAGTTACTGCGCGCACACTTGCTCTGTGTAAAATGGTTGACGGTATCGACTATGAGCGATTAGTTAATATAAATACGTCTACGGATGTGTTAAAGGAATCGTTGACGTTATGCTATCGTTACATATCTAATAGTTACTTTCCTTTAAAATGCTTGTTGGAATTAATAAAGCTTGCCTAAATTAACGGGCATGCTTTTTTATATTTTTCTTTTTAACTATATTTTGATAATAAGTACTTATTTCTTTATATTTTATAATTAAGCGATTAAATGATTTAACGGAACTTAAAATTACATCGTATCACGCTTGGAAATTACTGATTTGAGCCCGCGCTATTCGTGTACGATATAATTAACAATTTACTGATTTTAACAGAATTCGATTGATTTTAATTATATCGTAAAAGGTTTAACAATAATTTATTTGATTTAGCATAGTTGTTTTGCGATATAGTTAAGCAATTAAATAAATTTAGCGAAATTTAGCTGTGCTTAAACATTATGCTTAAAGGTTTCTTTATAAACGCAATTTGAGTTCGGCAATAATACGGCGTATATTGCCGTTATTTGTTATATTTAATTGACTTTTAAAATTCGGCATGCTACTATAATATGCTAATGTTATAAAAAGAGGTGCGGAATGGTTTTCGGCAAACACATTAATAGATACTATATAAAATATCTTTTGCCGATATTATTAGGTATTGCGGCGCTGATTGCCGTGGACTATTTTCAGCTAATTATCCCGGAAATATACCGCATAGTTGTCAACGGTATAAATGACGGCGCGGTGGAAATAGACGGCGTAATAGTTGATTTTGATAAAACTGTGCTATGGAACGAAGTTTGTAAGCCCATGTTTATAGTCATTGCCGTATTGATTGTCGGCAGATTTTTGTGGCGTATATGCCTGTTCGGTTCGGGTTACAGGCTGGAAAAGGACTTGCGCGGACGTATGTTCAGCCACGCAAAAGATATGTCTTGCGAGTTTTATTCCAAAAATAAAGTAGGCAATATGATGTCGTTGTTTACCAACGATCTCGAAACGGTTCAGGACTGTTTCGGCAGCGGAATAATGATGACGTTTGACGCTGTTTTTATGGGAGGAATGTCTCTGTACAAAATGTTTTGTATGGATTGGAAAATGACGTTGCTATCCCTTATACCAATGGCGTTAATGCTTGCCGTCGGTATAGTTTTGGGTAAATATATGACGATGAAATGGGACGCTCGGCAGAAAGCGTTTAGCGATTTATCGGATTTTGCGCAGGAAAGCTTTTCCGGAATTGCGGTAATAAAAGCGTTTGTAAAGGAATTTAAAGAGCTGTGGGCGTTCCGCCGTTTAAACAAGCAAAACGAGGACGCAAACGTTGCGTATACCAAAATGAGTATGCTGCTGCATATATTCGTAAACCTGTTTGTAGAATCGGTTATTTGTATTGTGTTGGGCTACGGTTCGTATTTAGTGTACAACGGAGTATTTAACGCGGGGCAGCTTATGGAGTTTATAGGTTACTTTAACGCTATTGTGTGGCCCGTTATGGCCATTACCGAACTGATAGATATGCGTTCGCGCGGTAAGGCGTCTTTAAAACGCGTGTCTGCGTTTTTAAATACTCAAACGGATATTACAGACGGCGATTCTGCGCAAGACGTCGACAGTGTGCAAGGCAAAATAGAATTTAATCACTTAACTTTTCGTTATCCCGGTGCGGATTACGATGCGCTTAGTGACGTTACCTTTGCAATAGAGGCTGGACAAAGCGTAGGCATAGTGGGTAAAACCGGTTGCGGAAAAACAACTATTGCGGAGTTGATTTTGCGTTGTTACAATGTAGAACAAAATACCGTGATGATAGACGGTAAAGACGTAAACGATATCACAATTAAAAGTTTGCGCGATTTTTGCGCGTATGTGCCGCAGGACAATTTTCTTTTTTCGGATACTATTGCCAACAATATAGCTTTCTGTACCGATAATGCGTATGCGGACTGCGTAAAAAAAGCGGCAAAGCTTGCGGATATAGACGATAATATACAGGGATTTATCAACGGGTATAAAACAGTTTTGGGCGAACGCGGCGTAACAGTTTCCGGCGGACAAAAACAGCGTATATCTATTGCTCGCGCATTGATGAAAAACGCACCTATATTAATTTTAGACGATTCGGTTTCTGCAGTAGATACAGATACCGAGCGGAAAATTCTGGATAACTTAAAGAGGGAACGCTCAGGTAAAACCACATTATTGATTGCCCACCGTATATCTACGGTAAAAAGTCTAGACAAAATCGTTTATTTAGATAACGGCAAAGTGGTGGATTTCGGTTCGCACAACGAGTTGATTGAACGCTGCGACGATTACCGTAATATGGTTGCAATCCAAAAGTTGGAAGACGAAGGGGAGGGAATATAAAATGAAAGAATATTTTCCCTTACTTATTGTAGGCGCGATTTTAGGAGTTGCAGCCGCCGCTTTAATTTTAGCTTACGCGCTTATTAAAGACAAAAAAGAATCGATGGGCTTCGACCGTAACATTAAAGACGGCGAGCTGTTTAAGCGTTTGCTCCGTTACGCTAAACCGTATTGGAAAAATTTTGTTTTAGTTGGAATAGTGATGCTGATTTCCATATCGTACAGCATTGTTTCTCCGTTGCTGATATCTAATATAGAAGGTATAATTAAGGTCAAATTTGAAGTAATAGACGTATTGTGGCGCGTAGGCTTATACGCCGTAATATTGGTCGCTTCTCTTTGCTGCTCCTATGTGCAATCCATAGTCCTACAAAAAACGGGACAGAAAATTGTGTCAAAACTGCGCGAAGACGTGTTTGTTCATATCGAAAGTTTGTCGCATTCGCAATTATCGGAAATTCCGGTAGGCAAACTCGTTACCCGTGCAACCAACGATACAAACGCCATTTCTATGATGTTTACG
This sequence comes from uncultured Christensenellaceae bacterium, assembly GCA_910587795.1. Lineage (GTDB taxonomy): Bacteria > Bacillota > Clostridia > Christensenellales > CAG-314 > Fimimonas. The sequence continues at coordinate 297,001 of CAJUNH010000001.1, read as the reverse complement.
GGTTTACTTGTAAACTTGGTTCAAAACTGTTTTGTAATTATAGGCGTGCTTGTCGCAATGCTGTGCGTTAATTATACGCTTACGCTGATGGTATTGTGTTTTGTGCCGTTTATAGTGTTGTTTACCGTAATATTCCGTAAGTTTTCCCGCAAGGCGTACCGTCAGGTTAAAAACAGTACTACCGATATAAATACATATTTATCGGAAAATTTATCCGGTATGAAAATTACTCAGATTTTTAACCGCGAACAGCGTAAAGTCGACGAGTTTGAGGTGAAAAATAATAGGCTTTACAAAGCTCAGCGCAGTCAAATATTGGTATTCAGCATTTTCCGTCCGCTAGTGTATATGCTGTATATTTCGTCGGTATTGTGCTTGTTCTTTTTGGGAAGTATGGGATATCTTGACGACATTAATTTTTTAGGTCAAGCTATAACAAGCGAGGTTCTCGTAGCGTTTTATATGTATATTTCCCGCTTTTTTAATCCTATCCAAAGTTTGGCGGAACAGTTCCACAGGTTGCAGTCGGCGTTTGCCTCGGCAGAAAAAATATTTACCGTTATGGATATTCCTCCGCTTGTAGTGGACGAAGATGACGCAATCGATTTGGATAAAGTGGAAGGCGAAATAGAATTTAAACACGTTTGGTTTGCGTATGCAGACGAAAACTGGGTGCTTAAGGATATAAGCTTTAAGGTAAACGCAAAAGACACGGTTGCTTTTGTCGGTTCTACAGGTAGCGGAAAAACTACGATTTTGTCGTTATTATGCCGTAATTACGATATTCAGCAAGGGGAAATATTGTTGGACGGTATAAACATCAAACGTATAAAGATAGCTTCGCTGCGTAAACATTTCGGACAAATGCTGCAAGACGTATTTTTGTTTAGCGGAACTGTCCGCAGCAACATTGTACTGCGCGGCGATTTTGACGATAAAAAAGTATTAGAGGCGTGTAAATACGTAAATGCCGATGGCTTTATAGATAAACTTGCAAACGGGCTGGACGAAGAAGTAAGAGAGCGCGGCAATAATTTTTCGGCGGGGCAGCGGCAGCTGTTATCTTTTGCGCGTACTATTATTCATTGTCCGGAAGTTATGATTTTAGACGAAGCAACCGCAAATATCGATACGGAAACGGAGATTTTAATACAGGACAGCTTGCGCAAAATGATGAACGTAGGAACTATGCTTATTGTCGCGCACCGACTGTCTACAATACAACACGCCGATAAGATTTTAGTGCTGAGTAACGGTCAAATAATAGAACAGGGTAATCATCACGAATTACTTACTCAAAAAGGGCGTTATTACGAGCTGTATACTTTGCAATATAATAAAGAACAACTTGTAAAAAAGTAAACTTTCTCAAAATTATACTTTGAATTTAATTAAATATATTAAAAGATAATCCCCGAAAATTGATTTCGGGGATTATCTTTGTTTAAATTACTATCATTTTTACTGCTGTAAAAACTAATGAATATATAAAACATAAAGCAGCTATTAAAACGCAGTTTCGTTTTTGCGTTTACGCCGTGTAGAGTTAGATTTGATAAACATTGCGCGCATAGAATTTAGGACGGCAATAAAACATACGCCTACGTCTGCGAGTATTGCTATTATCATGCCGAAAGTGATTTTATCCAGTATGCCTATTGCCGAAAGCAAAAGCACCGCAAATTTGATGGCAAGTGAAATTACGATATTTTCCGTTACGATTGCAAGCGTCTTTTTCGCAATGTCGGTTGCGGTAAGTATAGCGGTGGGGTTATCCTGCATAAGTACTATATCGGCGGCTTCAATGGCTACGTCGCTGCCCATTGCACCCATAGCAATGCCTACGTCGGCGGTTGCAAGTACGGGCGCGTCGTTGATTCCGTCGCCTGCAAAAGCAACTTTGCCTTCTTGTTTAAGCTGTTCGAGTTTTGTTACTTTGTCTTGCGGTAATAACTCTGCATAACGCTTGTCTATGCCCAGTTTTTCTGCAATTATATCGGCTGTTTTAGCGTTGTCTCCCGTAAGCATAACGGCAGAAACTCCTTTCTTTTTAAGCCCTTCGATTGCGTCGGCAGAGTCCTCTTTTAACTCGTCGGCAATCAATATAGATCCAACATAATTTCCGTCCTGAGCCACATAAACGACCGTGCCGCTTTGTATTGGCGTAAATTCTACGTTGTTTTCCGTCATAAGCTTGTCGTTTCCGCATAATACGGTCAATCCGTTTATTACGGCTTTTATGCCGCGCCCTGCAATTTCCGTAACTTCGGCGGGCGACGAAGGCGCGTAAACGCTGCATATGCTTAAAGCAATGGGGTGGTTGCTGTACTGTTCGGCAGCTGCGGCAAGACTTAATATTTTTTCGCGGTTGTCTTGCGGCTGAACGTCGGTTACGGCAAAGTTTCCTTTTGTAAGCGTGCCCGTTTTATCAAAAGCAATAGATTTTACTTTTGCCAAAAGTTCCAGGTAATTACTGCCTTTAACTAAAATGCCGTTTTTGCTTGCGCAGGCAATTCCGCCGAAAAATCCCAAAGGAATAGATATAACCAACGCGCAGGGGCAGGATACAAACAAAAACATCATTGCTCGGCGAATCCATTTAAGCCATATATCGCCTACGTTTATGCCTTCTATAAGGGGAGGTACAACGGCAAGCAGTACCGCTAATATAACTACTACGGGGGTGTAGTAACGGCTGAATTTGGTAATAAAATTTTCCGCAGGGGCTTTATTGCTAGTGGCGTTTTCCACTAGATCCAGCACCTTTGCGACGGTACTGTTATCATATGTAGAGGTAGTTTTAACGTATAGTACGCCGTCTAGGTTAAGACAGCCGGATATAACGTTATCGTTGGCGGTGGCTTTACGCGGAATGCTCTCTCCCGTGATTGCCGAAGTATCTATATTGCTCTCTCCTTTTACAACAATGCCGTCTAAGGGAATTTTTTCGCCGGCCTTAATCAATATTGTTTCGCCTATTTCTATTTCTGTAGGATGTAATACCGTTTCTTCGCCGTTGCGTAACACGGTTGCTTGTTCGGGACGAATATCCATAAGCGCGGCTATGTTTTTACGGCTTTTGCCGACGGCATAACGTTGAAAAAGTTCCCCTAACTGGTAAAGCAGCATAACAGCGGTTGCGTCTACGTATTCGCCTATTGCAAATGCGCCGATAGTTGCTATCGTCATCAAAAAGTTTTCGTCAAATACCCGTCCGTGAGCAATATTTGTTACTGCACGCCACAGTACGTCATAACCGACAACAAGATAAGCGGCAATACTGAGACCGAGTTCCATCCAGTTAAACCACGTAAGATTTTTACTGACGGTGTATTTAAGTGCAACGGTTACAACTACCAATGCCGTTGCAACGCAAATTCTTATTAACGCTTTTTTGTTTTTACTCATAATTAAATTTTTAATTTGCAGCTAGGTTCAACCCGTTTGCAAACCGCTTTTACCTCCCGTATGATTTTTTCGGCATTGCCGTCAGTTATGTCTAACGTCATTTTTTGCAGCATAAAGTTTACTGAAACAAATTTTATACCGTCGATTTTTTTGATTTCGTTTTCCATTTTAGCGGCGCAGTTTGCGCAGTCTAAATCTTGTAAAGCAATTATTTTTTTCATAGTCTTTCTCCTTTTATTTTTTGTTTAAACATATTCTTTGCCGTAAATTTTAGCGATAGTGTAAGAACGGCTTTTCGCATCTTTATGACAATAATCACATTGTTTTTGTAGGACCGCAGGAGTGTTTATTCCTGTATATGGTCTATTGCAAGGTTTATTATGCTTAGAACATGGTCGTCGTCTAAGCTGTAAAAAATCTCTTTTCCCTGCCGTCTGTTTTTTACGAGTTTTGCTTGTCTTAATATTCTCAGTTGATGCGAGACGGCGGACTTTGTCATATTTAAAACCGTGCAAATATCGCATACGCACATTTCGGCTTGCGTTAGTGCGGACAGTATTCTTATGCGTGTGGAATCGCCGAATATTTTAAATAATTCCGCAACGTCGTATAAGGTGTCCTCGTTAGGCATATCAACAGTTACTTGTTCGCATACTTCGTCGTGTACGTGTTTTTGTTCGCAGCATAGTTCCTTGTCGTTCATGGTATTACTCCTTAAACAGTTGAATAATTGTTCAACTGTTATTATATGCGCTAAAATCTAAAATGTCAACGTTTTTTTAATTTCTTTTAAAAAAATTTCAAATTACTGAAAAAAAAGCAAAAGCCGACGTTATTAAATAAGAGGTTCATTCAAAAGTGTTAGTGCGTCAGCTCTGTAACATAAATATAAATTAATCAATAGTATGATTGTAGAGCGTTGCTCAAATAATGTACAAGGAGAAAAGTTTATGAATTGTTGTAGAAGAAGATGCGACTGTATACACAACGAGTCTCGCGACGACCGTTTGATTGTTATCGAACGCGGAGTCCGCGGACCTCGCGGATTTACAGGTCCCCAGGGAATAATGGGACCTCCGGGAAATCAAGGCGCAACCGGTGCCACAGGTGCTGCCGGACCTCAAGGTCCTCAGGGAATCCAAGGTTTGCAAGGCTTAACAGGAGCAACGGGTCCTATCGGACCTACAGGAGCGGCAGGTCCCGTTGGCGCAACAGGCGCAACAGGTGCGACAGGTCCCCAAGGTTTGCAAGGTATTCAAGGCTTACAAGGTATTGCGGGTAATACGGGCGCGACAGGTCCTATCGGACCAACCGGAGTTACAGGCGCAACAGGTGCGACTGGACCGCAGGGTCCTCAGGGTATGCAAGGTATTCAAGGTTTACAAGGCGTTTCAGGTAATACAGGCGCGACGGGTCCTATCGGACCTACAGGAGCAGCAGGTCCCGTTGGCGCAACAGGCGCAACAGGTGCGACAGGTCCCACAGGGGCTATCGGCCCCGCCGGTACGACCGACCTAAATGCTTACGGCGGTGTATATAATACAACTCCGCAAACGCTTAATTTAACTCTAGGAGGGACTACGCAATTGCCTCTTCCTTCCGCTATGCCGTTGAAAAATGTAACAAATACGCCGGTCAACAGTCTTACGGTGGGTGCTACCGGGGTATATGAAATCAATTACTTCTCTAATGTTTCGGCGGCGCTTGGTACTACGGTTACGATGTCGGTGCGCAGAAACGGAACGGCGATTCCTCAGGCGACGATATCGCGAGCTTTGTCAGTTGGAGTAAGCTCATTATATAGCGGAAGTATTATTATTTCGTTGACTGCGGGCGACGTAATTGATATGGCGCTTTCTGCATTGCTTGCCGTGGGTATTACGTTGGGTGATGGAGTGAATACAACTTTAACCGTCAAACAGATAAACGTATAACGGAATTATAAAAGAAAAAATTCCCGGTCGCTACGATAGTTACAGTGTCCGTAGTGTCAACGGTACGGCTATTCCGTCAAGTATTAAAATAAACGAATTTGCAAACTGTCCGCCGCATACAATGACAGGGCTCGGCAATAGTTTCTTTACCTGCGGGTGCGGTGCTTACGCTGCGAGCTTCGGCAGACGCTGCGACAACGTATACTCCCACGGGAAACAGTAACCGTTATTTGACAGTAAAAAAGTTGGATAACGTAACTTCCTAAAAGGCAATTTGGCTCTTTACTGCAAAGTTTTAAAAAAGTCAAAAAATTTGTAAAGAGTAAACGGCAGATATCCCTTAATTCACTAAACGATGCATTTAAGTAGGGTAATACAAAAGTAAAAAGAAAGACGCAGAACTTATATTCTGCGTCTTTAAATAATGTATCTTGCGACAAATTATTCTGCTGGTTTAACGTTTGCAGCACGTAGTTTTCCGTTTTTCGCGTCTTGTTCTACGTCAAAAGTAACTTTTTGTCCATCTTTTAATGTTTTAAAACCTTCGACTTGAATAGCAGAGAAATGAACAAAAATATCCTCTCCGCCGTTATCATTGGAAATAAATCCGTAACCTTTGCCTGCATCGAACCATTTAACCGTACCTGTGGTCATCTTGAGGTACCTCCTAAAAATTTTGTAACGGATTAAGTAAATGCAATAATATGAAATCGTTATATATGAAGGACTCACCAGATCTGTTACAATTTAAGTATAGACTGCTTTTCGACAAATGTCAACATAATGAAATAATAAATTATAATATTTTGATAACAATCTTAAATTGCCTGTTGATAAAAAAGCATTTATCACTAATCGTAGCTGTTATTGTCACTAAATTGCATTGTTTTAAAGCTGTCTAAATTTATTATTTGCTAAAATCATAAATGATATACGCAATATTTATACCGTTTGTTCAATCATTACAAACTTACAACAATAAAAACCTCTGCGGCGCAGCGGATACGTATTACAACAGAGGTTTTATTAAGATTTTACATTGTGCCGCCTAACATTGCTTGTGCAATTAAGCAGTATATAACGAGAGATAATATGTCTACGATAGTGGTAATAAAAGGACTTGCTACAACGGCAGGGTCGAGTTTGCAAAGTTTTGCCAAAATCGGCATCAAACAGCCGATTAATTTTGCAATTACTATTGTCACAAATAATGCTATAGATACCGTCAAACATATTTGCCAAGTATATTCGTTTCCAAATGCCAAGCCGTCCAAAAGATAGAGTTTTGCAAAACACGCGGCGGCAAGCACTAAGCCTAACGAAAGAGATACCCGTAATTCTTTCCACAAAACTTTAAATGCGTCTCTTGGACTGATTTCGTTTATTGCAAGACTGCGAGTGATGGTTACCGAAGCTTGGCTTCCCGCATTACCGCCGGTGCCCATTATCATAGGTACGCAAGCAAAAAGAAGTGCGGACAGAGTTGCCTCGTAGGCATTAATAATAAGTCCAGTAAACGTTGCCGAAACCATAAGCAGCAGCAGCCAAGGAATACGGTTTTTCCATATTTGCCAAACGCTTTGTTCGAAGTAAGCGTCGTTCGACGGTGTAATTGCCGCCATTTTGGCAATATCTTCGGTTGCTTCCTGTTCGATTACGTCCAAAACGTCGTCTACGGTTATAATGCCTACCATTCTGTTTTCCTTATCGACGACAGGCATTGCGCTAAGGTCGTATTTGGAAATTTGCAAAGCAACGTCTTCCTTGTCGTCGGTCGTTTCCGCGCTTAACACGTCGGTTTCCATAATATCTTCGATTTTAGTACCGTCGTCGTGCAACAGTAAATCTTTTAAAGTTACGCAGCCTGTCAAATGACGTTTTTCGTCTGTTACGTAACAGGTGTAAACCGTTTCCTTATCCAAAGCGGTTTTCCGTATTCTGTCAAAACATTGTTTTACTGTCCAACTTTTTTTTAGACTAACGTATTCCACAGTCATTATAGTGCCCGCGCTGTCTTTGGGGTATTGCAATATTTGGTTGATTTGGTTGCGCGTTTCGGCGTCGGATTGATTTATAATACGTTTAACGACGCTTGCGGGCATTTCTTCGATAATATCTACCGTATCGTCTACGAACATTTCGTCAAAAATAGCTTTAAGCTCGCTGTCGCTAAATACGTTTATTAGCATTTCCTGACTGTCGGTACTCATCTCGACAAAAGTTTCCGCAGCTTGTTCTTTGTTAAGCAAACGGAAAATAACAGGCATATCTTTGTCGGGTAAATCTTCAAGCAGTGCCGCTACGTCCTGAGGCATTTCTTCTTCCAATATGGACTTAATCGAACGGAAATTTTTTTCGGTAAGCAATGCCGATATTTTTTCGGCAAGTTCGTTTAACTCGTTATATTCCATACCGTACCTCCATTATCAGGCAGATTTAAAGCAAAAAAAACTGCGCCTTGTAACAGTCGCAGAAAATGCTGTTTCTTTTAACAATACCGAATTATAACTTTTTAAGACAATAATATAGTATATTTCTTATTATGCTATAAATTAAATTCAGTATGGCTAATACGGAAACGACGTCCAACCATTACAAGCTTTAGCGTCACGGGGCGGTGTAGTTGCGTTAGATTATGCCTTGTTTTCGACATAACCTGCTGACCTTACTTGACGAGTCTCCTCGTTTAGTCGGTAGCAACCCATATCCCAGTGGTAGCCTCACCTACCGGATTATTTTATTAATAATATTGTAATTATTTTTAATTGTAATGTCAATTTTTTTTGCATTATTTTCAAATAATTTTACTGTACTATACGACCATTTTTATACTATGCTCGCTAACACGGTTGTTGCGCCTGCAAAACTTGACAACGCTATAAATTTATAGTATTATACCGATATGGAAATTTCTTTTAAACAGTATTATATGGAGCGTTTGCAGTGGATTTTTAGGTACACAAGCAAAAACTTCTTTTATTGCTTTGGTAAAACGCTGTGTTTGATTGTGGGCATACCTATTTATGTGGTAATGTTTGTGTTGGAAATGGTATTTACGTTTGTAAATATGCTGTTTTGCTGGATACCGATTTTGGGCATGGTAGTGGGCGTTATTTGCAAGTCAATAATTTTTGTTGTAGACAAGGCGTTTTTCATTTGTATATTGACGGACATAGGCAAGTGGATACAAGCGCATAAGCAGGAATTTACTTACGATGTTGCAGATAGCAACGTGCTTACGGAAAATGACGCCGAGGAAAAATCGCCCGATTAGGACGAATTAGCGTATGTTGAAAAATTTGACGAATAAAAATGTTTTTTAGCCGCAATTAGATTTGCGGCTTTTTTGTTAATTTAGATATACAATGTTTTAAAATTCGACATAATTTACCATATTTTATCAATCATTTCTAAAAAAATTCATAAATAGTTGTGCTACAATGGTTCTACAAAAGCAATTAGGAGGCGTAAAGTGATAAATATTGGGTTGATAGGACAAGCGGGTCTTAGTGAAAAATTAGCGGAAAATGAAGATTTTAATATAGTATTCGACGTAGACGGAAGAGAAGCGCGTCAGGCTTTAGAGTCAATAAGTGCCGACGTCGTAGTGACGGAACTTGTTATGAGCGGAGAGGACGGCTATGCATTATTGGAAAAATACCGCGACGTTAAATTTATAGTTGCAAGCGAGCTTAAAAGCGAAGTATTTGTGATTAAATCGTTGGAGTTGGGTGCAAAATATTATTTGGTAAAACCATTAGAATACAACGTGCTGGAACAGCGGATATTAAACGTATGCGAAGGCTCTAAACTTGGCGGAAAAACCGTCCGCTCCAAAAGCATAAGCGAACGTACCTTGGACGAGCGTATCAGCAGTATTTTCGTAAGCGTAGGTATTCCCGCGCATATCAAAGGATATCAATTTTTGCGCGAAGGTATAAAACTTGCGGTAGATAATCCTCCGATAATAAACTCTATTACTAAAAATCTTTACCCGTCTATAGCGCAAAAATTTAACACGACGTCCAGCAAAGTGGAACGTGCTATCCGTCACGCTATAGAAGTGGCTTGGAACCGCGGAAAGATTGAAAATATTAATAATATATTTGGAGTAAAAGTGTATAGTTCTGCCGAAAAACCTACCAACGGCGAGTTTATTGCGTTGCTTGCAGATAAAATGCTGCTGGAATGCGCTTATTGATTGACGTATTTTATCTGTCGCCTTTTATATAAAAATCGGTTTAGCATTATGTTTAATCGTTTTGGTGTAAGGTAAATCTGCTGCGGCAAAATCAAAAATGAAAAAAGTTCGCAAATTTTGTATTAAGCCCTTGTCAATGCGATTTTAATATGTTACAATGTAACTGCCCGATACGGGCGAAGGAAAATTTATTGTTATGCAGTATTTAAAACGCGAGATTAGGGAAAGAATATTAGCCGCAGCAGTGGAGGAATTTAAGGAATACGGGTTTGCAAACGCCTCGATAAGAAACATAGCGAACAACGCGGAAATTTCTCTCGGCAATATTTACAGATACTTTGCCAATAAAGAAGCGTTATATTTTGCCGTAATTAATCCTTTTATGGAAAGCGTAAAGCAAAGTATTGAGCGTGAGTTTGTTTTTAAGGATCGCCCGATGAAGGACGCTGCGGAAATTTTAATTAAATTTTTGATGGAATATTGCGATGAGATATTGATTATCCGTAAAGGAAACAGTATACATTACGAAACGTTTATAAATTATATAGTGGAAGTAATATCATCCAAAATACGCGAAATGATGGAAGGGGCGTTTCCCGAGATTGACGAAAAAATTAAGAATCCCGATTTTTATATGGCAATTGCCGACGGATTTTTAAACAGCCTGTTTAAAGTTTTGCATAAGGACGACCCTGTGGAAATTCAGGAACGTAATATTAGGGAATTGATTACTTTTTATTTCGGTCATATGAAAGACAGATTTTATCATTTCGATCAAATAGATTGAATTGTTAAAACGATAATACCGCAGTAATTAAAAATATTAAATTTAATGATTTATTTTGAATTGCAATAGATAATAGAGAGCAAACGAACATTAACCATATTTAAATAAGTCGACTATACGTCGGCTTTTTTTCTTGTAATTACACATATATTTATACTGTTGAGGCGAATGTTATTATGCCTTAATAAGTAACGTAATTTTAATTTGTATAAAATCGGTTTTTGTACTCATAAAATACTATTCACCTTTTATCGTTTGCCGTCATACAATATACTGACTACACTAGGAGGTAACAAATGCCGGTAAATAATTTAGATGGTAACAACTGCAGTGAAAAAATTTGCATTCAGGGCAAAAAAGTATTTGACGCCTGTATGAAGCAAGTAACTTTACAACAAATCACCGTAAGCGTAAGCGACGTAAACCCGCCGAATCCAACGCTTCCTTTACGTTTTATCAGCTGTAAAAGTACAACAACAAAAGGCGTAATAGAAAATTTGGTTGTAGAACGTTTGGCGGAACGTCCTAAGTACGGTAGAGTTCAGGCGGACGTGGTGGTTCCCGTAGAGGTAACATACATAGACGGTAACAATGTGGAAGGAAGCGGTACGGGTACTGTAACGGTTCCCGTAGATGTGGTAATGTTTTTACCCGAACCTTCTATTATCCCCTATGCAATCGAAGCAAGCGTTTCGGCAGTCAGTCCCGAAGGACAATTTAGCCAAACGCAGGTTATCGACGGCGTAACATACTACATTTTTGTTATAAATTGCTGCGTAACCGCAATTTTAAAGGTGACAATGGACGTGGAACTTATCGTTCCCAGTTACGGATATGCCGTAATTCCGCCTTGTCAGGATTACACCGAGGAAGTGTGCTCGGGCTATTTTGAACTGCCGTTATATCCCGGCGGACGCACAACCCCCACGCCTAATAACTAATGTCCAAACACTTAAAATGCCGCGATTTTTTCGCGGCTTTTTAAGTGATTTTACAGTTGAAAAACATAAATAGGGTAACAAGTACGCATAACCGGCGCTGTTGATAACTAATTCGTTTAAATTAATACTTTTTATCTTAAAAGCCAAGTGTAAATATTTCTGTTTGGCGCTTTCTAAAATGTAACACTTGACGGACGGATTTCATAATGTGATTTGGAGTATCGCGCTATGAAGTACGTAAAATGTCCGCGTTGCGGTTTAAACTATATTTTGGTTGGAGAAGATATGTGTAAGGTTTGTAAGGATGAATTAAACTGCAAAAAAAGTATTTTCGACGATGCGGACTACGATGACCTTATTTGCCCGTACTGTGAGCGTAACGTAATGGGCGTAGACGAGATAATGTGCGCCGAATGCAGGGTTAAGCGCAGCAGAAAGTTAAGGTAGAATCACTGCTTATTTTTGTTGAATTATTGATTTTTTTATGATATAATTTTTATATGAAAGTTTATGCAATCAGCGATTTGCACTTGTCTGCGGTTTGTGATAAGCCCATGGATATTTTCGGTAAGTCGTGGGAAAATTATTTTGAATCGATTTGTCAAGACTGGCTCGACAAAGTAACCGAAGACGATCTGGTTTTGCTTCCGGGTGATTTTAGTTGGGCTATGCGTATGGAGGAAGCGTTGCCGGACTTCGAGCAGGTGGCTTCGCTGCCCGGTCGTAAGGTTATTTTGCGCGGTAATCACGACTACTGGTGGAATACGTTATCGCAAGTGCGCAATAATATTCCTCCTGATTTTTATGCTTTGCAAAACGATTGTATGCGTTTTGGAAATATACTGATTTGCGGTACTCGCGGTTGGCTTTGTCCCGACGGAAATAACCTGTCGCAAGAGGACCAAAAAATTTATCTGCGCGAAACGGAGCGGCTTAAACTATCGATAGCCGCAATGAAAAAGGAACGCAAGGCGGATGATAAGGTTATCGGTATTATGCATTTTCCGCCTTTTAACGGCAGATACGACGAATCTGATTTTACAAAGCAGTTTGTTGCCGCTGACATAAATACGGTTGTGTACGGACATCTGCACGGAAAGGATTGCCGCGCTAACCTGCATTTTAAAAAATTCGGTATAGATTTTTATCTTACAAGCTGCGATTTAGTCGGTAATAAATTAACTTTAATTATGTGATTTTTTAATAGTTAAAAAAGAAAATTCGATTTTATAATATAATAATTAAATTGATTTGCAATAACTGAAACGGTCTACTAAGAGTAGGCTGTTTTTTTATTAAAAAATTTGCAAGATAAGTTTTTGTCTTTAAATAAAGGTACGTATTGTACAAAACCGTTTATTTGCCGAATTAATATGCTTTATCGAAGTTCTTTTTACTTGTAATTTGCTACAAAAACACCCTTTCGACATTTTGTTCTAAAACCCTTTTGAAAAAGTAATTTATTAGCGAAAAAATAATGCTGATATTTTGCTAATGGTGCAATTTGGTGGGCAAAAACGGTATTTTGGACTAAAATGGTTAAAAATGGTTGATTTTGGACTTCGAATATTGTAAAATGTAGTTACTGTAATCCTAGGAGTAGACTAATGTTTTTAGTTGGTAACCAGCAACATATGCTGGACGATAAAAACAGAATACGGCTTCCCGCTAAGTATCGCGAAGAGTTGGGCAATAAGTATTTGATAATGCCCGGTACTCACGGCTGTATTTATATCTATCCTGCGGACGAAACGCAAAAGTTAATGCGTACAATTCAGGAAATGGATACGTTTGACCCGCAGCGCGCCGAGTGGATACGCAGTATTACGGAATTTTCCGCTATGGCGGATGCCGACGGACAAGGAAGATTTATGCTTCCGCAAGAATTATTAGATATATGCGGAATAAAAAAGAATGTTAGAATTGTCGGCGCAATCAGTAAAGTAGAAGTTTGGAGCGAAGAAAGGTATCAAGAACGCCGCAATAGAATGAACTTGACGGTAGAAGGATTCGATAATTTGTACAGTCATCTTCACGGCAATGCGGAAAAATGATATTTGCTCACAAATCGGTGCTGCTTAACGAGTGTATAGAAGCCTTAAACGTACGGCAAGACGGTATTTATGTGGATTGTACGGCAGGCGGCGGCGGTCACTCGTCAAAGATATTAGAGCGGCTTACAAGCGGTTTGCTTGTAGACATAGATAAAGACATAGAAGCGTTAAACGTTTGCAAACAACGTCTGGGCGAAAAAAACGTTAAATACGCGCATGCGGACTTTAAAGATTTGGACAAGGTCCTGACGGAATTGCAAATAGACGGTGTTGACGGAATTTTGGCTGATTTGGGAGTGAGTTCGTACCAAATAGATAATCCCGAACGCGGGTTTTCGTATATGGCGGCAGACGCGCCGTTGGATATGAAGATGGACGTTTCGCAGGTGTTATCTGCAAAAGACGTAGTAAATACATATGATGAGTATAAGCTGTTTAGCATAATACGCGATTACGGCGAAGAAAAATTTGCAAAACAAATTGCCCGCAATATTGTGATTGAACGTAAACAAAGAGTGATAGCCACTTGCGGACAGCTGGTGCAAATAATTGATAAGTCCGTTCCATATGCGGCACGAAAAAACATCGGGCATCCCGCAAAACGCACTTTTCAGGCTTTGCGTATCGAGGTCAACGGCGAATTGGACGGATTGGACGAGTTTTTACGGTGTGCGGTTACGCGGCTTAACAGCGGCGGACGGATTGCGGTAATTACTTTCCATTCGTTGGAAGACAGGATAGTAAAACATTGTTTTGCAGACCTTGCGACCGATTGCGTATGTCCCCCGTACTTACCTGTGTGCGTATGCAACCATAGAACGCAAGGCAGTTTGTATAATAAAAAACCGATACTTCCCGGCAGTGACGAAATAACGGAAAACAGCCGTTCGCAAAGCGCTAAGCTGAGAGTATTTCAAAAAAAGTAATAAAATCCAAGGCGGTGAATATAATGCAATGGAATAACGACAGAAAATATCAACAAGAAACTCAATTTGCGGACGTATATCAAGATGTACAGCCCTCGTATTCGACTAGCCGTTTAAACGCCGATATACAAGAGTTTTCTATCGACAATATCGAACAAAAATTGGGAACGTATACGCCGACTGCTGCGCAGGATGACGATTATGCAGTAATGCGCGGAGACGTCAAACCGTCCGATCAAACATTAAATTTATCCTATGCACGTAATTATTCCGCCGATGCGCAAGCGGCGTCAAAACCGCGTTTGAGCGTTAAGACAAAGGTTGCGATTGCAGGATATGCTGTTTTGGTTTTGGCATTGGTATTGGCGGTTACTTTATGCGGCGTTTCCGTTACGGGGTCGTTTGCCGCAACAAGTGCGTTAAACACCGAGTACACTGAAGCCGTAGGTACTGTCGCTGCATTAACGGAACAATCCTCTACAGAAGATCGTGCCGCGTTAGCTCAAAGAGCGGCAGAGTTGGGTTATATCGACGCATCGAGATCTAACACACAAACGTACACCGAGATAGCAACAAGACCCGCACAAAACTTTAATGTCGAATCTAACTGGTTTGACGCATTGTGCGATTGGTTAAGCGGTGCGTTTGGGGGCTGATTTGCAACAGGATTATTATAGTTCTAAAAAAAGATTGCTGACACTTATTGTGGCTGCAATCTTTTTATTTGGAATAGTGTTTTTGCGGCTAGGGTATATTCAGGTGATCTGGGGACGCGATCTTCAAGCAAAAGCGGCGGAGCAGTGGCAAAGAGATTTACCTGTTCACGCTTATCGCGGCGATATAGTAGATACAAACGGCGCTTTGCTTGCAACTACAAAAACTGCTTATTCCGTTTATGCCCGACCCAAAAGCGTTACAGACGCAGATCGAGCAGCCGATCAACTTGCAGGTATATTGGGCATGGACAGGCAAGTTATATTTGATAAAGTTTCTAAAAAAGGCGTTTCCGAAGTTGCCTTAAAACGTCAAATTGACGTAGAAACGGCAGAGCAGATACGCAGTTTAAATTTAGACGGAATATATTTGGGCTCGCAGGGCGAGCGCAGTTACGTTTACGGCAGCCTGCTGTCGCAAGTATTGGGCTTTGTGTCGGGCGACGGAGTGGGACAGACCGGTATAGAAGCTTACTACGATAAATATCTTAAAGGTATCGACGGCGAGTTGCTTACCGAAACAGACCTGGTCGGCAGCGAGCTGGATAACGGATCGATGACTTACATACCTGCAATAGACGGGCTTACTGTAACCCTTACGATAGATTCGGTAATACAGACAATAGCGGAAAATGTGTTGGAGCTTGCTATGTATCAGCAAAGTCCGCAAGCCGCGCGCTGTATTGTGCTGGACGTTACTACCGGCGAAATATTGGCAATGGCGTCTAAACCGGGGGTGGATTTAAACAATTTGCCTCGCGACGATTTGGAATATCTTATGAAATATTCCAAAAATACTTTGTTAACCGATGTTTACGAACCCGGTTCTACGTTTAAGGTGCTAACTGCGGCGGCGTGTTTGGAGGAATTTTCCAAGGGAAACCCCAAAGCGTTTTCGGCAAGTCATATTTTCGGCAATTCGTCCGGAACGCGGATTATTGACGGATCCAAAATAAGCTGTTGGACAAAACATTCCAACGGCAAGCATTCCAATCAAAATTTATCCGACGCGTTAAACAACAGCTGCAACCCGATATTTACCGATATAGCTTTGTCTTTGGGAAAAGACACGATGTACGATTATTTGCGTAAGTTCGGGTACGGTAGCGTTACGGGTATAGATTATGCCGGTGAGCAAGCGGGAATACTTGTACCTCAAAGCAGCGTTACCAACGGTGATCTTGCCCGCATAGGATTTGGACAAACGATAGCCGTTACTGCGTTACAGTTAAGTATGGCTACGGCTGCGGCAGTCAACGGCGGATATCTTATGCAGCCTTATCTTGTAAAGGAAATAAGCGATCCCACAACGGGAAACGTAGTAAAGCGTTTCGGTCCCACAGTGGTAAACCGAACCGTAAGCGAAGATACAAGCCGTCAAATTGCCGCTATGCTTAAGCGAGTAGTGGACGAAGGCGGCGGAAAAAATGCAAAAATCGACGGATATCAGGTCGGCGGTAAAACGGGTACGGCGCAAAAGTTTGTAAACGGTGCTTTAGCGCAGGGAAAATACGTATCGTCGTTTATAGGTTTCTTTCCTGCAAGCAGTCCCAAATATCTAACTCTTATGATAGTGGACGAACCGCAGGGACAAAGCTACGGCTCTATAGTTGCCGCACCTTATGCCGCTTTGGTTTTTCAGGAAATTATCAATTACAAAAATATTGCTCCTTTGGAATAGTAATTCTAAATTAATAGGCTCATAAAATAAGACAAGCATAAATACAATAATCTATACGGCAGCGCTGCCGTATAGATTATTTTTATTTGGAGAAATAACTTATGTACCTTGCTCAACTGTTAAACGGATTAAGCTATCAAATTTACGGCGCGGGTAATCCGCAGATTACGTCGCTTAGCTGTGATACGTCTACGGTACGGCAAGGCTGTCTGTTCTTCTGTTTAAAAGGTTCAAGCTATGACGGGCACGAGTTTTTCCGTAAAGCCATAGGCGACGGAGCTGTTGCAATAGTGTGTCAGCATAAGCTTGAAACGCAGGCTTTACAAATTGTAGTTGACGATACCCGTTCGGCAATGAGCGTTATAGCAAAAAATTTTTACGACAGCTGCGTAGATAAGCTTAAAGTAATAACCGTTGTCGGTACAAACGGAAAAACGTCGACGTCTTACATTTTGGAAGCGATATTAAATAAGGCAGGATATAATACTGCGGTGATAGGCACAAACGGAATTTATTTTAACGGACAGAAGCACGCTAACAACCTTACGACTCCCGATCCCATAGATTTACATTACTGGTTTAAACAGATGTATTTAAATAAAGTGCAAGTTGTGGTTATGGAAGTGTCCGCACATGCTATTGCATTGCATAAGATGTACGGCATTGTAAGCGATTTGGCTATTTTTACCAATTTTTCGCAAGACCATTTGGATTTTTTTCATACTATGGAAAATTACCGATCGGTTAAAAAAAGTTATTTTAACAAAAAAAATGTCAAAAATATAGTAACGAATATCGATGACGATTTGGGACGCGAGCTTGTTGGCAGTATTCCTGCGGCAACTTATTCTGCGGTAGGTCCTGCCGACGTTGTGGCAAGCAATATAGATATTACGCAGGATTTAACACGATACGATATAAACGCATTCGGTCAAAACGCTACGGTTAATACTCATCTGGCGGGTATGTTCAGCGTATATAATACTTTGTCCGCAATTACCGCTTCGGCAGTTTTGGGTATAGACATAGATACCGCTATTAATGCCGTATGCGAAATTATAGGTGTAAGCGGACGTAACGAAACGATTATCCGTAACGACGGCGCAAGGATAGTTGTGGATTTTGCGCATACGCCCGACGGAATGGAAAATATCCTAAAATATTTGCGTGCTACAACTAAGGGCAAGCTTATCGTAGTTTTCGGCTGCGGCGGAAACAGAGATAAATTTAAGCGTCCGCGGGTTGCGGAAAAGGTTTCTGCATATGCCGACTTTGCCGTATTAACAAACGATAATCCCCGTTTTGAAGATCCCAGATTGATTGCAAGAGATATATGCGAATGTCTTACATGTAGTTACAAAGTAATACTTAACCGCAGTCAAGCTACGGAGTTTGCTTTATCCGCTGCAAAAAAAGATGATACCGTAGCAATACTAGGTAAAGGTGCGGAAGAATATCAGGACATAAAGGGTAGAAAATTTCCGTATAGCGATATCGACGTGGTGCGTAATTTATTAAAAGTTTAAAGGGTACATATAAATTTATTAGGAGAGTTATGAATAAACCGTTGGCATTTTTGGCTGCGTTTGGTTTTAGCATAATTTTGTGCGCGGCGCTGCTGCCCGTATTACGCAAAGCCAAGGCGGGACAGGAAATATTGCAGTACGTAACAGAACACAGCGCAAAGCAAGGTACGCCCACAATGGGCGGAATAGCGTTTATAATCGCAATAATCGCTTCGTCGTGTATCTTTTGCGATTTATCCAACAGACCTACGTTGGTGGTGATTGCAGTATTTTTTGCATACGGAGTGGTGGGGTTTTTAGATGATTTTATCAAGATACGCTTTAAACACAACCAAGGATTGCGCGCATATCAAAAAATTCTTATTCAGCTTGCTATTGCCGTGTTTGTTTCTTTATACGTTTACGGTGACGTTGCAATAGGTGATAAACTTCGCATACCGTTTAGCGATATTCAGGTTCGCATAGGTTTCGGCATCGTTCCATTGGTGATTTTTATTTATTTGGCATGCACCAACGGCGTAAATTTAACAGACGGTTTGGACGGGTTGGCAAGCAGTACGACTATATGTTTTATGGCAGGAATGATTGCCTTGTTAAACCGAGAATTGGTTCTGTTGGAAAGCGTCGGCGACACATACGCATATGCGCAAACAAAAGACATAATTACAATATGCTACGTAACTTGCGGGGCGCTTGCGGCGTTTTTGTTATTTAATGCAAACAATGCTAAAGTATTTATGGGAGACACCGGTTCGCTTGCTCTGGGCGCATTGGTGGCCTGCAGCGCGATTTTTACCCGTATGAGTTTGTTTATTCCCGTCTTGGGTCTTATGTTTGCGGTGTCCTGCGTGTCGGTAATAATGCAGGTTGTTTATTTTAAAATTACAAAGGGCAAGCGTATTTTTCTTATGGCGCCGTATCATCATCATTTGCAAAAGCGGGGGTATAGCGAAACGCGCATTTGCATAATTTACTGCGCTGTAACGATATGCATTACTTTTGTCTTGCTGTGTTTTGGAGAATAGTATGACAGACATAATAATATACGGAAAAGGTAAAACAGGGAAAAGTCTTTACAAAATGTTGGAAAAGCAGAATATAAAAGCTGTATTGTACGATGATAAAACGGGATTTAGCGAAGAAAACGGTTTTACGGAAAATTCGGTCGTTTTGCTCAGTCCGGGAGTATTGCCGACGGCAAAAGGGATAACCGAAGCAAAAAATGCCGGGTGTAAGATTATAAGCGAATTGGAGTATTGTTTCCCTTTGTGTAAAGGCACTGTCATTTCTGTTACGGGCACTAACGGCAAAACGACAACTTGCGAGATGATCGGGCATATACTTAAATATGCGGATAAGTCAATCAGATTGTTAGGAAACGGCGGTGTGCCGTTGTCCGCCGAAGTATTGGATGTGGATAAAGACGAAATTATCGTTTTGGAAAGTTCGAGCTTTCAGTTGGATAACGCAAAAAACTTTGCGCCGTACATAAGTGTTTTTACGAACATTGCATGCGATCATTTAGATTATCACGGAAATTATGAAAACTACGTTAAAGCAAAAATAAATAATTTTATCCACCAACGTAACGGATACGCAATTTTTAATGCGGACGACTGTAACGTAGCGGAATTGTCTAAATTTTGTCAATGTACGCCGTTGTACTACTCTTTGGAAAAAACAGACGCTAATTGCCGAATAGAAAACGGAAAGATTAGTTTTGTATTGGACGGAAAAAGTTTTTGTATTCCGTCGGGTTGCATAGACGGTTACGTAAAGCATAACCGTTATAACGCGCTTGCCGCCGTACTTGCCTGCGTGCTTGCAGGCGTAAAAGCCGATATTGCCGTAGAAGCGTTAAATACGTACAAATTGCTTCCTCACAGAATGCAGTTCGTCGGCAGTATTGGAGGCGTATCATTTGTGGACGACAGCAAAGCAACTAACGTGCATGCTACCGTTAACGCTTTGGATAATTATTGCGAACCTTTGGCTTTAATTCTAGGCGGATATAGCAAAGGCGAAAGCTTTGACGGCATATTTTCAAATTTACGCAGCAACGTAATTACGGTTGCGGCAAGCGGAGATACTGCAAAGGAAATTGCCGAATGCGGAGCAAAATACGGCGTAACGGTAGAGTGTTTTGAAGATATTTCTCTTGCAACGGAGTTTTGTTTTAAATCTGTGCAAAAACACGGCGGCGGAATTGTGCTTATGTCTAATGCGTGCTCAAGTTTTGATAAATTCAGCGGCTACGCGGAGCGCGGCGACTATTTTTGTAAAGTAGTAGAGAGGTTGATCCGTGGCTAAAAAAAAGTTGGATTACATATTATTGGCGGCTGTTTTAATGTTGGTGACGTTGGGTCTTGTATTCGTATACAGCGCAAGCTATTATTCTGCGCAAATATCGTACGGAAATAAGTATTTCTTTTTGACCAAACAGCTTATCGGCGCTTTAGCGGGTGCTGCGGCAATGATTGTGTTGTCTCTTGTTAAGTTGGATTTTATCAAAAATTTATGGATTGCAGGCGTAGTTGTGTCGGCTGTTTTGCTGTGTTTGGTATTTGTACCGGGGATAGGTATTAAAAATTACGGTGCCAGACGTTGGATAGGAATAGGCGGATTTTCTATGCAGCCTTCGGAAATAGCCAAATTTGCTTTTGTACTGTTTTGCGCGGTGTATATGTCGCGCGTCGATATAGGTAAGCTGCGCAATTGCCTTCCGCCTATTGCCGTTGGGGTTGTGTTTTGCGGATTAATAATTGCCGAGCCTAATATGTCTATTACAATGTGTATGGCGTTATTAATGCTGGTAATGCTTTATCTGGGCGGTATGAAATGGAAACATTTTATGCTTATGATTATTCCTTTAATCATAGCCGTACCGTTACTGATTGTGATAGAGCCGTACCGCTTGCAAAGACTGTTTGCGTTTATAGACCCATGGGCTTCGCCTAAGGACGAAGGGTATCAGCTTATTCAGTCATTGTATGCTTTGGGCAGCGGCGGTTGGTTTGGCGTTGGATTATTTAACAGCCGTCAAAAATATCGATTTTTGCCGTTTGCCGAAAGTGATTTTGTGTTTGCGGTCATAGGCGAAGAAATAGGTCTGTTCGGCTGTCTCTGCGTTTTTGCGCTGTATTTAACCGTTATTGTCCGCGGAGTACGTATTGCCGTAAACAGCCGCGATAAATTCAGCTGCTTTCTAGCGGGAGGAATATCGGCAGTTGTGGCAATACAAACGCTGCTTAACTTTGCCGTTGTTACGGGCAGTATACCTCCTACGGGTTTACCGTTGCCTTTTATAAGTTACGGCGGTACGTCGCTTGTAGTATTTATGTCGGCAATGGGAATATTGCTTAATTTGTCCGCAAAGGTAAGGGCGGACGATTTGGGAGATTCGTTATGGATTACATAATCGAGGGCGGTCACCGTCTTAACGGAGAAATTGCAGTCTGCGGAGCTAAAAATTGTGCTTTGCCGTTACTGGGGGCAAGCGTTTTAACGGACGAACAAATAGTTCTACATAATTGCCCTGCGATAGTGGACGTTTTTAATATGCTGGAGTTGCTTAAAGCAATGGGAAAAAGCGTGTTTTGGCAGGGCGATACCGTAACGGTAAGCGGAACGTTATCTACTACAACGGCTCCGCAGTATTTGGCGCGGTTACTGCGAGGTTCTGCTTTGATTTTAGGCGGAACGCTTGCCGCGTACGGTTCGGTAAATTTGCCTTTGCCCGGAGGCTGTGCAATAGGGGCAAGACCTATGGATATTCACCTTAAAGGGCTGGAAAGTATGGGCGCGGAAATTTCTTGTTACGATAACGCTCTTCATTGCAAAGGTGCTTTGCACTCTGCCGAATACGAAATGCGGTTTGCAAGCGTAGGTGCTACGGAAAACTTGCTATGCGCCGCCGTCCTTGTAAAAGGTACAACGGTTTTATCTAACTGCGCAACAGAGCCTGAAATAGAAGCTCTCGAACGAATGCTTGTAAAAATGGGCGCTAAAATAGAAGGCATAGGTACTCCAGACGTATCGGTGACGGGCGTAAAAAAATTACACGGCGTAGAATTTGATATTATTCCCGACCGAATTGTTGCCGCAACATATTTATCGGCCGTTGTTGCCGCAGGCGGGCAAATAACGGTAACAAATTGCAACACAAACCATCTTCATGCTTTTATAAACGTCTTGCGCCCGCATTTTAATGTTGTGCAATACGCCGATGCAATAACGATAACGTGCGACAGTCAGCCTTCGGGCTACGGACGGATATGTACGGCGCCGTATCCGTTTTTTCCTACCGATATGCAGTCGCTGCTTCTTGCTATGGCGTCGTTTAGTAACGGCGGACAAACGATTGTGCAGGAAAATTTATTTGAAAACCGTTTGGAACACATTGCGAGCGAACTTGTAAAGCTGGGCGGAAATATAACGGTTAAGGGGAATAGCGCAGCTGTTACGGGCAGTAAGCTTACTGCTTCAAACGTTGTAGCGCGCGATTTAAGGGGCGGCGCCGCGCTTGCGGTTGCGGGGTTAAATGCCGATGGGCAAACCGTAGTGCACGGAGCGGAAAATATTTGCCGCGGTTATATGGATTTAGATATTTGTTTAAACGCGTTGGGCGCTAAAATACATAAGCAGTAAGAAACGTTTTGCTTTGCTCTGTATTATGCCGAGGTTGCTGTATACCGTCTGTTTAAAGGTTATTAAAGCAACATCGGCATTTGTCGTTTACTATAGCTATTTTAATCTATTATTTAAATTTCATATAATAAAATGTTGCGTAATGTTTTTTAAAGTATTTGACTTATACATTTGGTTGGATGTATAATATTTAGGACGCTATAATCAATGCGTTTAAACAGTTAGAGCATAAGTCTTTCGAGGTACGTGTGAAAAGTAAAAAACTAATTATTTTAATATCCGTAGTTGTTGTGCTTATAACTGTCGTCGTTATTTTGGCGACAGTCTTTTCCGTAAAGGTTGTGCAGCCCAGATATCATAATTTTATCAGCGGTGAAGAAGTAATTCCCTCGGGGGAAAAACCGACTGCGGATGAGATTTTGGAGTTGTGTCGCGGTAAAAGTATGTTTTTTATGTCTAAGGAAAAGCTGATGACGGATTTAAATAAACGTTTTACCGATTGGCACGCTTTTGAAATAGTTAAAAACTTCCCTAATATAGTCGACGTACATTTTGTAAAGCGTACTGTTGCCGCTAAAATAGATATAGGCGGCAATATAGTCTATTTGGATACATACGGCTACGTAATGAATGCTCCTGCCGAAACGGACTATGTGGATATATCGTCAGGCTTTGAACATCGCGACAGTTCGGTGTGCAAACCGGGCGAGAAGCTAAAACTTTTGGACGAAACGGGAAACGCACGTTTGGCGGTAATTTTGGAAGCAATCAATGCGGGATTTACTTGCTATATAAACTATGACGATGTGACGGTGGTTCTTGGCAGTAACGATGTTTTTGAATTTGATACAAACAATAACTTGGTTATAAATATGCCATCCGGTGCTAAAATCAAAGTGGAAGAACCTTCTTTTGATTTGACTTCGCGTTTGCAGCACGCTTACAGCGTTTACTACAACGAATCTAAAAATTTACAGCAAGCGGGTGTAGTTATTACCGTTAAATCTAACGGAACTATTACAACGCCTAATCCCGATAAATAAAAGAGGAACGTATGAAAAACGATTTTGTAACTATATTGGATTTTGGATCTAGCAAAATCACTTGTATGGCGGCAAGCAAAGTGTCGGACAAAGGCGAATTTAGTATACGCGCCGTCGGGCAGGTTGCTTACAACGGCTTTGACAGCGACGTTTGGTACGAACCTAATTCTATCCCGGACGGAATATCGCAAGCGATAGGTCAGGTAGAAGCCAAAATGAAAACTAAAATAAAAGAGGTTTTTGTCGGCGTACCGGGTGTGTTTTGCGCGGAAGTTACCAGTGAAGCTACCGTGGCATTCCATTCCAAAAAGAAGATTGACGAAGTTGATATTCAAGACGTAATCGACAAGGCGGATATTTATAAGTGCGAAAGCGGTTATTCTCCGCTAGGCGGAAAGCCTGTTTGTTTTATTTTGAACGGGGTGCTTAAACTGCCTAATCCTGTCGGCATGATTGCCGATAGATTAATGGGAGTAGTTTCTTTTTCTTATATGAAGAACTATTTTCGCGATTCCGTTGTTCAAGCATTGCGTAAAATCGGCATAAATAAATACTGCTTTATCAATACTTGCGAGGCGCAGGCTAATTACATAAATCAGGCAATGTTCGGCGAAAACCATACGGTGCTCGTTGTGGATATCGGTCATATTACAACTAACGTAATGCTTTGCGGCGGTAACGGATTGCTGTTTGAACGTACTTTTGCTTTGGGAAGCGGGTATTTTGCAAGCGACTTATGTCAAGTGTTAGGGTGCGATTTTAACTTTGCTATGTCCGCATTGGAAAAGATCAATCTTAATTTAGAAGTTCAATCGGGTGATGCATATTCTCTTAACGGCAAAATGATTGACGCGTTTCAAGCCAACGAAGTTGTCAGGGCGCGCATTGCGCAGATTGCGGAGTATATTATCAAGAGTTTCCGTTTTTACGATAAGGACATTCCGCAAGATACTCCCATTGTATTGACGGGCGGAGGTTTGGCGCATTTACGCGGAGGTTTGGATTGTTTGGCTGCGAATCTCGGCAAAAAAGTGCGTATGTACGAAAGTTTCAACGTTCAAACAAGACGAAACGAGTACACATCGTGTTACGGCTTGATATTCGAGGCTGTTAAAAACAATAAAAGTAAAGGCGGTGTACTTGCGTTTTTAAGGCGCGACCGCAAAGGAGATAAATAATGAACAATTCTACGACGGGTAGCATAGCTAAAATAATGATTGTCGGTGTTGGCGGCGGCGGCGGAAATGCTGTCAACTCTATGGTAAAGGCAGGCATAACTAACGTAGAGTTTTTGGCGTTAAATACCGACCAACAGGCGTTGTCTAAAATAACCGCTAAAAAGATGGCGATAGGCGAAAAGCTTACAAAAGGATTAGGCGCAGGAGCCAATCCGGAAATCGGAAAAGCGGCGGCATTGGAAAGCAAAGAGGCAATACAAGCCGCGCTGCAAGGCGCAGACTTGTTGTTTATTGCCGCGGGTATGGGCGGCGGTACCGGTACGGGAGCTGCTCCCGTTGTTGCGCAGATTGCGCGCGAATTGGAAATTTTAACTATTGCCGTCGTAACAAAACCTTTTAATTTTGAAGGCGTTCGCCGTATGAAGAATGCGGAACTGGGCATCGAAAATTTAAAGGGAAACGTCGACGCGCTGGTAATAGTACAAAATGAAAAACTTAATCGCGAAAAGAATTGCTCTATTATGGAGGCGTTTACAAAGGCGGATGAAATTCTTCAGCAAGGTATACGCGGAATAACAGATATAGTCGTGCAAGACGGACAAATTAATTTGGACTTAGCGGACGTAAAATGCGTAATGCGTAATAGCGGTATGGCGCATATGGGAGTCGGCGAGGGTAAAGGAAAAAATAAAACCATCGACGCTATACGCAAAGCGGTATATTCGCCGCTATTGGAAACTACCATTCAGGGCGCGGCGTCTTTGATAGTAAATTTCCGCGGCGGTGCGGACTTGTCGTTAGACGAAGTCGGCGTAGGACTTAACCTTGTGCGCCAAGTTATTTCGCCGGATGCAAACGTGTTGTTCGGCGTTGGCTTTGACGAAAATTTAAAGGACGAAGTGCAGGTAACTTTGATTGCTACGGGATTTTCCGGTAAGGGAGACGAAAAAGCCGCTTTTTTCAGCAGCGAGGCTGCCACGCACGTTGCCGCAACGAATATTCAGCGTAACAATGCGGCAAGCACGCCTATGCAGCAATCTCCGTTGGAGCGTCCCTCCGCTCCGCAACAGTCTCAGCAACCGCAGCAGCAGTCGTATTTTTCTTCACAGAACAATGCGCCTATTAGCGGTAATTTGGAAGTTGACGAGGACCCGAGCATTCCTCCGTTTCTTCGCAAAATGCGCAAATAATATTTAATTACAATAATTTTATAGCCCGTAACGGAATTGTTTATTGCATAATTCTTTGCGGGTTATTTTTTATCTTAATCGCATTTTTTGCTTTTGCTGTATAACGTTAAACTTGTTTGACAATATTTTGCGTACAATGTAATAATTTTTTTGTAAATGTAAAAACTATTTTGTAGGAGGTACTTAAAATGAATTCTACAAAAAGTACAGGAACAAAAACAAGTAACACTAAGACAAGTAACAAGACTAAGGGTTGCAGCAATAAATCTTGCGGCAAGTCTAAGACTAAAAACTCTAAGTCGTCCGCTCAGGAAAGCGAAAGCGATCCATCGGGTAGTTACACAGGCAACCCCGTAGGTTGGGGGAAATATGCAGATCCCGTACAGGATGCGGACGATCTGTAAATTAATTAAGCAAGGTCGGTTGCGGCCTTGCTTTTAATTTTTTCTCCGTATCGTTGTTTGCTACTTCATAATTAAGCAATTTACTGAGTTTAACGGAATGCAACGATTTTTAATTATATTATAAAACTCTAAATGCGTTTAATTGTGATTTACATTGTCGTTTTACGATATATTAATTACTGGTTTTATGAGCGTTCTCGATTTGAATCGCATCGTATTATGCTTAAAAGTTATTGTTTTGAGTAAATGACATTTGTTTACGATATAAATACTATACCGTTTATAATAGTTGTTTTTTGCAAAGAATAATAGTACTATAATGTCTTCTGTGTTGCAGTCTGTCAATCTTTGTGTTTATCGCAGTGACGTCCTCTGTCGATATCTAAGCAAATTCCCGTTGAATGTCTGTCGCACCGTACGGTTAGCTTGCCGAAACCGGTGTCACAGCAGCATTCCAAATAACAGTCGTCCTTAGGCTTCATTTTTTTGGGAGGACGGCAGCGGCTTTTGCATACGGTATTAAGATAGGTTTGTTCGTTTAAAAAACGTCCGCTATTAGTACATTTCATACTAAATTGTATGAAAAATTATTAAATTTTGTTAAAATACTTGTAAAAACTATTACTTTCATATATAATATCACTATCCTAGGAGGAAAATAAAATGGTTTTTGAAAAAGTACAGGAATTGCTTGCAGAAGCACTTAACATTGATGATAAGAGCAAAATTACGGCGGAATCGAATATCGTGCAAGACTTAGGCGCAGACAGTTTGGATATGGTGGAATTGCTTATGTCTCTTGAAGATAATTTCGGTATCGTTGTTCCCGACGAAGTAGCTAACGATCTTGTTACGGTAGGGGCTATCGTTAAGTATATCGAAGCTAATAAATAATTACAAGAATTTAAGGCCGCAGTAATGCTGCCTTTTAACGTATACACGATAATTACTGCCGCCGTACTTGTTTTGAAAATTGTACGGTAAGGTAAAGTTAGCGATGTAAGATTAAATTTTATTACGGAATCGTACATTATGAACGAATTTAACGATTATAATCAGCTTTTAAGGTATCTGCGAAACAACAGCGACGCAAAGTTTAATCAATTTAACAAACGCATAGTAAAGTCCAAAATTCAAACGATAGGCTGCACCGTTACGTTTATACGGAAGGTTGCAAAGTCGTGTTCGTTGGATTTTGTATTGTCGCTGCCTGTAAATAAATTTGTCGAGGTGGATTTACTGCGCGGCATTGTAATATCTTCCGCAAAGTTACCTTTTGATAAAAAAACAAAATTACTTACGGAATTTGCAGATAATATAGAAAACTGGGCGGTGTGCGATTGTTCGGTAGTAAAGATTACTAACGACGAAAAGCCGCTTTACTTCGATTATTTTTGTAAATTAGTCGAAGATATAAGTGTGTTTAAGTGTCGGTACGGAGTGGTAAATTTGCTTTCAAATTATATCGACGATAATCACATTGAAAATATTTTTACAACGTTCGATCGAATACGTTTGTGGAATAATTATTATGTCGATATGGCGGTTGCCTGGTTTATTGCAACCGCTATGGTAAAATGCAGAAATAAAACTATAAAGTATATGGAAGGCGAAGGGCGCAGTGTGTTAAGTAAATTTGCATACAATACGGCGCTGCAAAAAATGCGCGATTCGCGTCGGGTTTGCGCCGAGGATAAGCAACGGACATATTCGCTTAAAATCAGTTAGCTGTCTTGCGGTATTATTTGTGTAAAATTTTAAAGGAATTATAACGTCGAAACATCTTATAAAATGACAAAATTTGTCCGGTTAATATAAAGAAGACTGTTTTTGCATAAACTAAAATTATGTACGAACAAACAATCAATATCGAAAAATCAAACGGTCATCTTTTAAGTTACGTTAAAGGGCAAATGGAAGCTGCGATCGGTCAAATAGACGGTATTTCTACCGAACTTAATGACGATTACCGTAATTACTATACTTTGGCTTGTGCCGACGCATACCGTTTTCAAATGAGCAGAGCGGTTAATTCCGCTGTATGCGACGCATTGTCGCTTGGGTACAAAAACGTCTATATGCGCGGGCTGCTTGACGTTGACTATGATAATTTCTATCAAAACGTGTTAGTAAATACCATATGTATATTCGATAGCGAATACGATAAACAGTTTGTATCCCGTCTTATGACGGACAGTTCCACATTGTGTCTTGACGGGTACTACAATTTTAAAATGGCACGTATTAAACGTAAGTGGGAAGATATTTCCAGACTGGTTAGCGACAACAGCTTTATTTTGACCGATAACGATTTGATAGCGGAGTTTTTGCAGTATTTGCTGGAATCCATGACGGAAAAGGAATCCTCTCTGTCTGTTAGTATGGATGCGGACGGATTTAGCTTGTTTAATAAAGATAACAAATCGATTCCAAAAATAAAATCTCTTGCCAGATCCGTCAGTGTAGAGGAAGAAGCAATGCTTAATATCATATGTATTAAACCGTCTAAACTCACCGTGTACTATCATAATAAACCGTCGCAAGATTTTTGCGAAATGGCGGAGACATTGTTTTTACCGAAATACGTTTGCGTAGAATAATTTATTGCAAGTAGTTGACATTTTTTTTTTGCGGCGTTATAATCGTTGCATAAATACATTATTGGTTGAGACACGTTTGACGGACGTAGTTATACAGAGAGCGGCAGGTGCTGAGATTGCCGCAAACAAAACCGTTAAATACCACTCGAACAGATGCGCGTTCCCTTGCGACAGTGGGGATGATTAAGCGGACGGCATTGCCGTCAAATAAGGTGGAACCACGGATCAGATATTCGTCCTTATGAGGTATATTCTCATAGGGATTTTTTTATTTAATAAACAAAGACAGTAAGATATGTCGTTTAAAAGGAGGATTAATATGTCTGTTAGAGTTACATTGCCCGACGGCAGCGTTAAAAAGTTTGAAGGAGCGGTAACGGCTTTGCAAGTTGCGGAAAGTATTTCGCAAGGACTTGCGCGTAATGCAGTTTGCGCGGAGATTGACGGTGTTATGTGTCAATTATCGAAAATTATAGATAAAGACGCAAACTATAAAGTGCATACGCTAAAAGACGAGGAGGGGCTTACCGTTCTTCGTCATTCGACAGCTCACTTAATGGCACAGGCAATATCTCATATTTGGAAAAATGCTAAATTTGCAATCGGTCCGTCAATAAAAAACGGCTTTTATTACGATATAGATTTTGAGGGCGCGCAGATTGCTCCCGAAGATTTAGATAAGATCGAAACCGAAATGAACAATATCGTTAAGCTGGATTTACCCATTGTACGCGAAGAAATTTCCCGTACGGAAGCTATCGAGTTGTTTAAAAAGCACGGCGATATGTATAAGGTGGAAATTTTAAGCGAGTTGGATGCGGACACGGTATCGCTTTACAGGCAGGGCGACTACGTTGATTTGTGCAGAGGTCCCCATATGCCGTCTACTGGCAAATTAAAGGTGTTTAAGCTTACCAGCATTGCCGGTGCATATTGGCGCGGAGATACTAAGAACAAGATGCTGACGCGTATTTACGGTACTGCGTTTGAAAAGAAAGCCGAACTTGACGAATATATTATGCGTCTGGAAGAAGCTAAACGCCGCGACCATCGCAAGTTGGGAAAAGAACTGGACTTGTTCGATATTTTTGACGAAGGTCCGGGTTTTCCGTTCTTCTTTCCTAACGGGATGATATTGCGCAACCAGTTGGAAACGTTTTGGCGCGAAGAACATATAAAGGCTGGATACGAAGAAGTACGTACGCCTATGATTTTAAATCAGGATTTGTGGCACCGCAGCGGACACTGGGATCATTATAAGGACAATATGTATGTTGTAAAAATCGACGACGACGATTACGCTATTAAACCTATGAATTGCCCCGGGGGAATGTTGGTATACAAACGTAAGCCGCACAGTTACCGCGATTTACCCGAACGCGTCGGCGAGCTTGGGCAGGTACACCGTCACGAACTTAGCGGCGCATTGCACGGACTTATGCGCGTAAGATGCTTTACGCAGGACGACGCGCACATCTTTATGACACCCGAACAAATCGAAAGCGAGATAGAAGGCGTTGTAAGGCTGATTGACCGTTTTTACAGTATTTTCGGATTTAAGTACAGTTTGGAACTGTCTACACGTCCTGAGGACAGCATGGGAACCGACGAACAGTGGGAAACGGCAACTAATGCATTAAAACGAGCCTTAAATACATTGGGTAAGGATTACGAAATCAACGAAGGCGACGGTGCGTTTTACGGACCGAAAATCGATTTCCATTTGGAGGACTGCATTGGACGTACTTGGCAGTGCGGTACTATTCAGTTGGATTTCCAAATGCCCGAACGTTTTGATCTTACTTACGTAGGGCAGGACGGCGAAAAGCACAGACCGGTAATGATTCACCGTGTGGTATTCGGCAGTATCGAAAGATTTATTGCAATTTTAACAGAACACTATGCGGGAGCTTTTCCCTTGTGGCTTGCCCCCGAACAGGTTAAAATTGTTCCCATCGCAGAGAGTCAAATCGATTACGCTCATTCGGTTTGCGACCGTCTTCTTAAATTGGGTATTCGCGCAAGCGTTGACGACCGTAACGAAAAAATGGGATACCGCATACGCGAAGCGCAGCTTAAAAAGATTCCGTATATGCTTGTTTTGGGAGAAAAGGAGCGCGAATCCGGAACAGTTGCGGTGCGTAACCGTAAAAAAGGAGATTTGGGAGTAATAAGCTTTGACGAGTTTACGGCAAAGCTTGCCAAAGAAATTGCCGAAAAATCTGCCGATATGTAATAGGGCGGATATAAGTTTTAAGAATTGATGATTACCGAACCGATAATTAAAGTATAAGATTTTACCTATTGATTTTTTGAAAAAAGATTGTAATTTTTATTTGACAAAAAATTATCGGTTTGGTATAATTTACATGTAATAAAGCAGAAGTACCGCTTCTCACCGCCGTGCAAACGCGCTCGTCGGTAAGCTAATACGTTTAAAACGCCCAAATTGGGTGTAGTATTGTGTGGTATATTTTGCTTATACCACACTTTTTTATTGCCGTAGGAGGATACGATTATTATTAAAGACAGTAAGGAATTGCAAATCAATGGTCAAATCAGGGACAAAGAAGTCCGTTTGATAGGCAGCGACGGTCAGCAGTTGGGTATATATTCCGCAGCGGCGGCACAGCGTATTGCCGACGACGAGGGGCTTGATTTGGTAAAAATTGTTCCTAATGCTCAACCGCCTGTTTGTAAAATAATTGATTATAGCAAGTATAAGTACGAGCAAAGTAAAAAAGAAAAGGAAATGAAGCGCAATCAAAAAACTATCGAAGTTAAGGAAGTTTGGCTTTCGATGACGATAGACGTTGGCGACTTAAATACAAAAGCCAATATTGCGCGCAAGTTTTTAAAAGACGGCAACAAGGTTAAAGCTACTATACGCATGCGCGGCAGACAGCAAGCGTATGCCAGTCAGGGCGTAGAGGTAATGAAACGTTTTGCCGAAATTTTAGCCGATGTTGCAAAAATCGATAAACAGCCTGTTACGGAAGGCAGAAACATCTCGATGTTTCTTGCTCCGTTAAATTAGTAAAATATTCACTTGGAGGACATACAAAATGCCTAAACAAAAATCTCATAGCGCATCTAAAAAAAGATTTGTCGTTTTAAAGAGCGGTAAAGTTAAGCGCGCGCAATGCAACAAAAACCATAAACTTGGCAAAAAGACAACTAAGAGAACACGCAACCTTCGTAGCACAGCTTACGTCGATAAGACAAAGGCTAACACTATTAAGAGTATGTTGCCGTACTAAGAAGGAGGATAAATCATGAGAATCAAACGTGGTGTAAACGCAGTTAAAAAACGCAGAAAGATACTTAGAGCCGCAAAAGGTTATTTTGGACTTAAATCCACAAACTACCGAATTGCCCGCGAAGCGGTAATGAAGAGCGGCAATTACGCGTACGTAGGACGTAGACTTCGCAAACGCGATATGAGAAGTCTTTGGATTGCCCGTATCAGCGCGGCGGCTAAGGCTAACGGTTTGTCGTACAACAAACTTATCCATGGATTAAAACTTGCAAATATCGACCTTAACAGGAAGTCTCTTGCTGAAATTGCCGTAAGTGATCCTACAACGTTTACTCAGCTTACGCAAACAGCCAAAGCAAAGTTACAGTAATAGCATATTGGAGGGGCTTTATTAAAAGTCCCTTTTGTATTATTAAAGGATTGATATGGTAATTACATCGTGCGACAACGCAAAAGTTGCAGAGGTTGTTAAACTCTGCGATAAAAAATACCGTAAGATAAGCGGGCGCTATGTTATAGAGGGTGCAAGACTTGTTGCCGACGCCTTTAAATACGGCGCCGATATTGTTTCGGTTTTTGTTGCTGAAAGCACAGCCGATAATTATGCATATGACGGAAAGGTTGTTGTAAGCGATAAGGTGTTTGCAAAAATGAGCGATACCGTCACCAGTCAGGGCATATTAGCCGTTGCGGCAAAGAAAACGTCTAGTATAATGACTTCAAACGGTAATTGCGTGGTATTGGACGGCGTACAGGATCCGGGTAACGTCGGTACGCTTTTGAGGACTGCCGCGGCGTGCGGTTTTACCGATATTTATGCGGCAAATTCTGCCGATTTGTATTCTCCCAAGGTTCTGCGGTCGGCAATGTCGGCACACTTTTGTTTGAACATGCACGAGTGCGCAAGTATCGAACAGGCTTTTCAACTGCTTAACGGCGTGGAAATTATTGCCTGCGATATGCACGGCGAAAATGTTTTTAACCGTCAATTCGGCAGTTATTCGGCTTTGGTGTTGGGTAACGAGGGTAACGGACTGTCGACTTACTCTAAATGTAATGCCGACAGTATTGTATCGTTACCTATGGCAAACAATTTCGAATCGCTGAACGTCGGGGTGGCCGGCAGCGTAATTATGTATCAAATTTTTTCTAAATCAGTAAAATAGCGGAGGTTGAAAATGTCCGGTCATAGCAAATGGAATAATATTAAAAATAAAAAAGCAAAGGGAGACGCGGCGCGTTCTAAAATTTTTACAAAAATCGGACGTGAGATTGCAGTTGCCGTTAAGGCGGGCGGTGCCGATCCCGATACAAACAGTAAATTGTACGATATAGTGCAAAAAGCAAAGGCAAACAATATGCCTAACGATAACATAACCCGCAGCATTAAAAAGGCAAGCGGCGAATTGTCCGCCGTTGACTACTTTGAAATTATGTACGAGGGGTACGGTATCGGCGGCAGTGCGGTAATAGTGGAATGTCTTACCGATAATAAAAACCGTACCGCGGGAGACGTGCGTTGCGCTTTTGACAAAAACGGCGGCAGCTTGGGACAGACTAACTGCGTCAGCTATATGTTTGATAGGCGAGGTATCGTAGTTGCGGAAAACACTGTAAATTTGGACGAAGATACGGCTTTTGAACTGGCTATAGAAGCCGGAGCGGACGACGTATCTATCGAAGAAGGACTGGTAGAAATGACTTGCGACGTTACGGCGCTGGCGTCTGTACGCGATGCCGTAGTGGCAAAAGGGCTGAATCTTGTGTCCGCTGAAATGAGTTGGCTTCCTCAAACGACGGTTACTTTGGATGGCGATAATCTGGTAAAGTTCCAACGTATGCTGGACGTATTGGAAGACAACGACGACGTACAAAACGTTTTCCACAACGTAGCTTTGCCCGACGACGATGCAGAATAAGTCTTTTTATAGATTTTTTTGCTTGTTATTTATTCAAACGCTTACTGTCGTTGCGGATATCTAACGATTGCCGATATTTAAGTTAGTAATAATATTATCAGCAGAATTGTAATATGTTGTTTCATAAATAAAAAAGTGTTAAGCGCTGCGGCAAAGTATTACTACACATAAATGTGAAATTAAATTTCAAACTACTTTTAA
The DNA here is from genome assembly GCA_910587795.1 of uncultured Christensenellaceae bacterium. GTDB lineage: Bacteria > Bacillota > Clostridia > Christensenellales > CAG-314 > Fimimonas. The sequence continues at coordinate 262,389 of CAJUNH010000001.1, read as the reverse complement.
AATCAGATAACAAAACCCGTCGATTGATATCGGCGGGTTTTGTGTAAAGTTTTTTAAATAGTATCCTCTTTATCGTTTAAGCAAAGCAGCAGAATACCTGCAACAAGGTTTACAAACAGCAGTGCGCATACCTTTAATGAAGTGCTTACAGGTTCGTTATTTTCTAACCGTTTTTTTATAGATAAAGTTATCGGTAAGCACCAAGCCAAGGGAATAAGCAGCGAGAATGCTCCTACTACGCATCCTATTATCAAAAAGACTAATATAAGCGTTTTCATCGTTTCTTTTGTGTCATCGTCATGGTTTGTTTTTGCCGACGTAACTTTGCAACCGCAATTTACACAAACGACTGCTTCGTCGTGTACTTCTGCTCCGCAGTGCGAACAATATTTCATGGTTTTTCCCCTTAAAGTTAAATTTTCTGCTTTACAGATAATGTATGTTTAAATACAAATCCGTACGACAAAGTCTATGCTTTAAGTATAACTTTATTCGACAATTTGTCAAGTTTTTAAACAAGAATTCATCTAATATAACGGCAATTATGCATTTTGACTATTGTTTGTAAATAGTAAAAAGTCGCTTAAATATCAAGCGACTTTTTGCATTTATATCTATTAGTTATTTTCGTTAGGCATGCACAGCATTAATATTCCCGCAACTATATTTACAAATAACAGCGTGCATACTTTAAAACCGGTGCTTACCGGTTCGCCGTTTTTAAGCTTACGTTTAAAACTTATAATCATAGGAATTCCCCAAGCTAGCGGTAAAAGGGAGCATATCGTCAAGATAATGCCGAAGACAAGTCCGTCATTTGCCAAAATCGATGTAAGCCCTTGGAAGACTCCTCCTATAGCTGTAAAAACGCAGCCTAAAATCATAAATATCAATGCAACTTTACCTAAGCTGTTGCTGTTTGAGGTGTTGCTCGATTTCTTTTCGCTTACAGCGCAACCGCAGTGAACGCATATTACCGCTTCGTCGTCTATTTCGCTTCCGCAATGAGTACAGTATTTCATAATTATTCTCCTTATAATTATATTTTAAATAAGTATCCATAAAAGATACCTAAAAACATGCAATTATAATATTAATTTGTAATTGTATTATTGCAAAAAAGTTTTTAATGAATTTTATTATATATTTTATTGATACGTTTGTCAACGTCTATACTTGACTTTTAAGATATTTTACTATATTCTTTATATGAGGAATTGTACATATGAAAAGAGTTATAGGTTTTGACCCGGGTTTAGCAATAGTTGGATACGGCATAATGGATTACGACGATTTCAGTCATAAAACGCTTGTGGATTACGGCGTAATTACTACGCCCAAAGAGGAAAGTTTTCCCGTTAGACTTGCAATAATTTACAAAGCCGTTAAGGAATTGATTTCAAAATACAGCCCGGACGAAGTGGCTGTAGAAGAGTTGTTTTTTAACACTAACATAACGACGGGTATAAACGTTTCGCACGCAAGGGGCGTATTACTGCTTGCGTCGATTCATCATTGCGGTAATTTGTACGAATATACGCCGCTGCAAATTAAGCAGGCTATGACCGGTTACGGCAGAGCGGATAAAAAGCAAATTCAGGAAATGGTAAGAGTGTATTTGGATTTGGAAAAGAAACCGCGTCCCGACGACGCTGCGGACGCTTTGGCAGTTGCGCTTACGCATATTCAAAGCGGCGGTTTTACGGAGAAATTTTCAATTAAATAGAGGCAGTATGTACAATTATTTATGTGGCGAAATTGCAGATACAATCGGCAATAACGTTATTATGGACATTAACGGAATAGGTTACGAAATTGCAGTTTCGTCGTTTACCCTTGCCGAGTGTAAAGTAGGGCAAAGACAAAAGCTGTACACATATATGCAGGTTAAGGAAGACGGCGTTGCCCTTTTCGGTTTTGCAACTACCGAAGAAAAAAATATGTTTCTGCGTCTTGTGTCCGTATCTGGCGTGGGGTGTAAAGTTGCGCTTGCCGTTTTATCCGGTTTGGACAGCAACAGTTTGGCAATAGCTATTTTTAACGGCGACACAAAAGTTTTAACCAAAATAAAAGGTCTCGGTAAAAAGACAGCCGAACGGCTTGTTTTGGAATTGAAGGAAAAAGTAGTTGTCGACGCTAACGAGATTAACTTGCCCATTGTAAATAATTTGGACGTACCGTTAACGAAGGAAGTTCAAAATGCTGTGGCGGTATTGGTGTCGTTAGGCAAAAGTCAAGCCGATGCGGAAAAGCTTGTGGAAGCAGCGTCGAAGCTCGGTGCGTCTACAACCGAAGAACTGATAAACATGGCATTTAGAATAAATTAAACAAGGCAAAACATGGAAGAACAATTATTTACTAGCACACTGACCGAAAAGGAACGCGACACGGAAAATATACTGCGTCCGCATTCGTTTCCCGATTACGTCGGGCAAGATAAAGTTAAAGAAAATCTGTCCGTCTACATAAAGGCGGCAATTTCGCGCGGAGAAAGTTTGGACCACGTACTTTTGTACGGTCCTCCGGGCCTAGGAAAAACTACGCTTGCGCATATTATTGCCAACGAAATGGGCGTGCCCATTACAATTACAAGCGGTTCGGCAATACCGGGCAAATTCGACTTGTCCGCAATACTGTCTAAACTAAAACCTAACGAAGTACTGTTTATAGACGAAATACACCGTTTAAGCAGCAGTTTGGAGGAAATACTTTACCCCGCAATGGAGGACTACCGTCTCGACTTTGTAGTTGGTAAAGGTCCGAGCGCAACAAGCGTCAACATTAAATTGGAAAGATTTACTTTAATAGGCGCTACTACAAAAGCGGGTAATCTTGCCGCGCCTTTGCGCGACAGATTCGGTATGCAAATGCGTTTGGTGTTATATAATGCCGAGCAATTACAGCAAATTGTACTTAAATCGGCTAAAAAACTGGGAACGGCAATCGAAAACGAAGCTGCTTACGAAATTGCCCGCCGCAGCAGAGGTACTCCGCGTATTGCAAACAGACTGCTTAAACGCGTACGCGATTTTGCAGAGGTGTTGGGAAACGGTGTAATTACAAGCGACGTAACTAACCATGCAATGCAGGTTATGGAAGTGGACGCGCTGGGCTTGGACGCTGTGGATAAGAATATTCTTAATACAATAATAGACAAGTTTAGCGGCGGACCCGTCGGATTGGACACGCTTGCTTCGGCAACGGGAGAGGATTCGGCAACTATAGAAGACGTTTACGAGCCGTATTTGCTGCAGCTCGGTTTCTTAGCAAGGACGCCGCGCGGTCGTGTTTGTATGCCTAATGCTTATAAACATTTAAATAAAAAAATATCCAAAGAACGCCTTGAGGCGTTGTCTATTTATATTGACGAAGATACCGACAATGAAAACTAGTGATTATTATTACGATTTACCGCAGGAACTAATTGCGCAGACTCCAGTAGAACCTAGGGACAGTTCGCGTCTTTTAATTTACAATAAAGCGAATAAAACAATAGAGCATAAAAAATTTTACGATATTATAGACTATTTGCACGCCGGCGACGTACTGGTAGTAAATAACACAAAAGTTTTACCTGCTCGTATTTACGGACGAAAGGAAGGCAGCGGAGGTAAGATAGAGTTTTTGTTGCTTAAAAGGCTTGATTTAACCCGATGGGAAGTGATTTTAAAACCCGGCAGAATTGCAAAAGTCGGCGCAGTATTCGAGTTTTCTCCTAACTTAAAAGCGCGTATCGAAAGTATCGGCGAGGACGGCAGCCGTATTGCGGAATTTATTTACGACGGAGTATTCGAATCTGTTTTGGCGGAAGTGGGCGAAATGCCTTTGCCTCCTTATATAAAGGAAAAGCTGAGCGATAAGTCGCGCTATAATACGGTTTATTCTAAGGTGGACGGATCTGCGGCGGCGCCGACTGCGGGACTGCATTTTACAAAGGAACTGATAGAAAAGGTTAAAGAAAAAGGCGTGGAAATCGTTGAAGTATTATTGCATGTTGGGCTAGGTACTTTCCGTCCGGTAAAAGCGGAGGACGTCACACAGCACCATATGCACAGCGAGTACTATGCCGTTTCTCAAAATGCCGCCGAATCGATAAATAAGGCAAAAGCTGAAGGCAGACGTATTATTTGCGTAGGGACGACAAGCGTTAGAACTCTGGAAAGCGCCGCAGACGAAAACGGACGTTTAAAAGAGTGCAGCGGCAATACGGAAATCTTTATTTATCCGCCTTATAAGTTTAAGGTGGCGGATTGCTTAATTACGAATTTCCATTTGCCCGAAAGTACTCTAATTATGTTGGTTTCGGCGTTGTGCGGAAGGGAGGAAATTTTGGAAGTATACAAAACCGCCGTTAACGAAGGATACCGTTTCTTTTCTTTTGGCGACGCGATGTTTATTGCAGACAAGATTTGAAGTTGTAAAAATATAGTTTGTGTTTGACAAAAAATACTGCTTGCAAACGAGTGATTTAAGTGCCGAAATTATAAATTAAAAAATCTTATTTCCTGTAAATATACCGAACCATAGTATTTATTGTCATTAACAGGCAAAACAAAATGCGATGCAAAGATTGAATTTGCTTTTTCTTATTTTAACAGCGTTGCAAGTTTTTAATTATAGGCAGCAGCTCGACTTCAAATAATTAGATATATAAAATTAACGGACGTTTGCTTTTCTGTAATACTCCTGCATTTTTATAAAAAAGGGGTTTACGATAACGATATAAATTTAAAGGAAAAAAATGAAACAATTCAGTTACGAATTAATACATATAGATAAACATACCGGCGCTAGGGCGGGTGTATTTCACACTCCGCACGGAGATATCGAAACGCCTATATTTATGCCTGTCGGTACTGCGGCGACCGTAAAATCGCTGCTGCCCGTTACGTTAAAGGAAATCGGCACGCAGATTTTGCTGTCAAATACGTATCATTTATATTTACGTCCTGGCAGCGATATCGTCCGTCAAGCGGGCGGTTTGCATAAGTTTATGAATTGGGACGGACCTATATTAACGGATAGCGGCGGATTTCAGGTGTTTTCGCTGGGCGATTTACGCAAGATAACGGAAGACGGAGTAACGTTTTCATCGCACGTAGACGGCAGCAAACACGTGTTTACACCCGAAAGCGTTATGCAGACCGAACACGATTTGGGCGCTGACATTATAATGGCGTTTGACGAATGTTCCACATACGGCGCAACCTACGATTATGCAAAACAGGCAATGAACCGCACTCACCGTTGGTTAGACCGTTGCGCAAAATCGCATTCAAACGGTAAGCAAATGCTTTTTCCCATAATTCAGGGCAATATGTATACGGACTTACGTTTGCAATCTGTAAAGTTTGTGCGCGATTACGCAGAATGCGGAATTGCGGTAGGCGGACTGTCAGTCGGCGAACCGGACGACGTTATGTACAAAATGTTAGACGGTATCCGTCCGTATCTTCCCGACAATATGCCTCATTACCTTATGGGGGTCGGCACTCCCGATTACTTGCTTGAAGGTATCGAACGCGGAATTGATATGTGCGATTGCGTGCTGCCAACCCGTATTGCCCGTAATGGTACGGCGATGACGAGCAGCGGAAAAGTTGTGGTACGCAACGGTTGCTACAAGCAGGATTTTACGCCGCTTGATACGGAGTGCGACTGTTACTGCTGTAAAAATTTTACTAAGGCGTATTTGCGGCATTTGGTTAATTGCAAAGAGATACTTGCCGCCGAGTTACTGTCGATACACAATATCAGCTTTTTGTTAAAGGTTGTTAAAGATGCCCGTAAAGCGATATTGCAAGATAATTTTGCCGATTACAAAAAAGAGTTTTATACAAAATATTACAGAAAGTGAATATATTTTTATTTGCACGGAATACTTTATTTGTAATTGTATTGCATTTTGAAAAAAAATACTGTATAATAAATTAATAATAAATTTCGGTTTTGCGGACAGAGTGCAATATTTGTCTGTTAAAAAAGAGGAGCAGTCCTAAAGGAGGATACATAATGTTACTAAATTTACTTGGCTTTTTCGAAGAAGAAGCTGCAAAAAATAACGGTTGGATAATGTGGGTTGTTGCAGGCGTACTTATTGTAGGTATGGTTTTGATGATGATCATACCGCAACGTAAACAAAAAAAGCGTAACGAAGAAATGATGTCAAAATTAGGCTTGGGCAGTATTGTAACGACTATCGGCGGTATTGTCGGCGAAGTTGTGGAGATTAACGAAAAGTTTGTTTGGCTGCAAACCGGCAGCGGCGACGGAAAATGTATAATGCAATTTGTCCGTCAAGCAATTCATTCCATAGAGCCTGCTCCCGGTTCTCCCGAGGCGGTAGCGGCGGAAAAAGCCGAGAAGGAACAAGGCGAGGAAATAGACGAAATTAAGTAATAAATACAAACACCTTTGAATATAATTTATTATGTTTGGAGGTGTTTTTTATATGGAAGCGAGCGTTAAAAAATCTTTAGTTCTGCAATCGCTTAAAGCGGGTTTACTGTCGTTTGTATTTTCCTGTATAGGCGTGTTAGTGTTGGCTTTAATTGCAAAATTGTGTAATATCGGCGATAAAGCTTTGCCTATTGTAAATCAAGTTTTAAAAGTAATTGCCATTGTCGTCGGCACGTTAATTTCCGTCAAGGACGAAAAGTTTTTACTTAAAGCGGTAATCGGCGCAGTGATTTTCTGGTTGTTGTCTTTTGCTGTGTTTGCCGTTATGGGCGGACAATTCAATATTGCGCAAATTGCATTGGACTTGGGTTTGGCGTTGGTTGCGGCAGTAGTTGTGGCGCTGATCAAAAGTCGCAAAGCGGCATAAAAATTTAATAAGGCGGACTGTTAATTTGATGCGTACTTCAATAACCGAAATTATTGAGGTGCGCATTGTTTTATTTAAGTCCGCTTTTTTGATTTATATATTATAATATAGTTAATTTATCGTTTTGTTTTTTTAGATAATATTAAAAAAATTGCAAAATTGACCTTATCTTTACTGTCTCTCTCGAAAAAAAGATTAAAAGTAATTGACTATTTTAACAAGTGCCATTATAATATAATGGTTAAGTTAGGCAAAGTCAAGGAGGCTCACAATGACAAAGAAGACGTCCATCGTATTATTATGCCTTATAACGGTAGTAGTACTGTTTTTCGGCATATTTGCGTTTATTCCTGATGGACTGGAATTCGGCGAATATAATAAATTTTATTCACCTTATACATTAATTCAAAAAAGCAGTATGTTCGGCGATTACGTCGAGGCTACTTATCAACTTAAGTTAGACGAAGGTACGGATTTTAATCACGTTAAAAGCGTTCTTAAAAGCAGACTGGAAAAAGTATACGGATATTACAGTGTAGACATTACCGAAAAAGACGGTGTTGTCACTATAAATATGCCCCAAACGGCAGATACACGCAAAGCTAACGCCGATAGTATTTTGTCTAGCATTACTCAGCAAGGTAAGCTTGAAATTTTAAGTACGGTATATCCTAATACAGGCGAGAAACCAAGTTATGACGAAAAAGCCGTTGTTCTTACAAGAGAGCATCTTCGCGGCGCTACGACACGCAACTATTCTAATAACGGCTATACGTATTATATTTGTCAGGCTAAACTTACCGGTGAAGGCGCAGAGTTGGTTAAAGAAGCAAAATTGGTCGACGGTACGATGTATTGCTATGCCGTGGATGAAACTATCGTTTTTGCGGCTACTTATCAAAACGGACAATTCCAAATTTACGGTTCGAATCAGGACAGCAGTAGATTTTTGGCAAGCGTTATCAGGACCGGCTCGCTTAACGCCACATTAACGCGTTTGGATATCGTAGACGTGAATAATACGTTGGGATGGTTATTCGCCGTAATTATGGGCGTTGCAGTTTTGGCTACGTTTGTATTTTTTGCAGTACGTTACAAGACGTTGGGAATTGCGGGTATCTTATCTCAGCTTATTGCTGTAGTATTGTTTATGTATTCGTTGGCATTGATTTATATGTCGATCTTCAACTTGTTTGCGGCAATAGGCGTTGTGCTTGCATATGCGTTTATGACTTTCTTTACGATATTTACTTTCGAACGTATACGTGCAAAGGCAGCCGAAAAAACGTTTGCTGCTGCGGCTTATCAAGGATTTAAATCTACAAACATTATAAGCCTTATAGCTCACGGTGCATTTTTGGTTCTTGGTATAATTTTGTGGGTTATACCAACAGCGGTTACGGCGCCTATGGGTACGGTACTTGTATTCGGCGCAATTCTTTCTTTTGCGGCTACGTTCGGTCTTAACAGATTGTTTGCACAAGTTGTTATTGAACCGTTTTATGAAACTAGCGGCAAATCCGTTGCAAAAAAATAATCATTATTAACTGCACAAATTTCTCAGCCTTCTAGTTTTAGAAGGCTGTTGTATTTTAAAACGGAATTTACATAATTATGAAACAAAGATATATTAAGCGACCGATTGGAAACGACAGCGACGTTCAGTTTTTGGTCGGCAAAGGTTTTCAAATTGAATATGCGGAGATGCTGTCTGCGCGAGGGATTACAGAGGATAATTACGATAATTTTTTTAGCGATGCGGACGGATTTCATTCACCGTTTGATATTCCCAATATGAGCCAAGCCGTAGAAACAATCTCTTACGTTATGGAAACCGACGGTAAAATTTTAATTTACGGTGACTACGACGCAGACGGATTGACAGCAAGCAGTATATTGTCTTTGTTTTTTACCGATAACGGCATAGAAAATACGGTTTTGATTCCTACGCGGGACGAGGGATACGGATTGCATGCCGATAAAGTTATACGGGCGTTTGAGCGTTATTATTACGACTTGGTTATCACTGTGGACTGCGGTATATCCAACGCCGCGGAGGTGTCGAAAATCGTAGATGAACTCGATGCGGAAGTTATAGTTACCGACCATCACGAGTTGCCCGATATGTTGCCCGATTGTATCTGTTTAAACCCTAAAATGGGTTATGCTTGTCCGTTTCTTGCAGGTGCGGGTGTAGCTTGGAAGTTGGTAGAAGCGCTTGCCGGACACGAAGCGGCGGCTAAATACAGTGCGCTTGCGGCTATCGGCACAATAGGCGATATAATGCCTATGCGCGACGAAAACCGAAGTATAATAAAATTGGGACTTGCAAATTTTAACCATAAGAGTTTGCAAAAACTTGCTGAATTGTCGCATTGTAAAAATAACCTATCGGCATGTGACGTGGCAATGAAGCTGGTGCCTAAAATCAATGCGGCAGGAAGGGTAGGTCATCCCGAGGTTGCATTGGAATTTTTGTTGGGACGGGATAAGGTCGACGCTAAAATATGCGATAAATTGCAGTCTCTAAACGACGAACGTAAAAAAATGTTGGACGATATCGTAGCTGAGGCGGACGGTATGTGCGACGTAAACGTCATAAATAAAGAACGTATGGTCTTTTTGCATAGCGATACATGGGGGCATGGTTTGTTGGGTATTGTTGCCTCGCGTTATAAAGAAAAATACCATTTGCCTGCAATCGTTATGACTTTGGACGGCGATAATTACGTAGGGTCTGCGCGCGGAATAGATTCGCTTGATTTATTCGATATATTCAGTAAATGTGCCGAACACTTGGTTAAATTCGGCGGACACAAAGCGTCGGTAGGATTTTCCGTTTCTAAGTATAATCTTGTTGCATTGCGTCAGGCATTGTCAAACGTACTTAACGGATTGGACAATAGCAGTTTTGAAAAAGTTTTTTATTACGATTTAGATATTTGTCCGTCCACAAAATTTACCGATATTATGGCGCTGTCGCAAAAATTAGAACCGATGCTGCCGCAAGATAAAATTGTTTGCCGCGTACGTGACGTTGTTAAAACGGCCAGTTCGTTCGGTAAAGACGGAACGCATCTATCTTTTACATTGTCATCCGGACTTGAAGTAAAGGGTTTTTTTAAATACGGTAAGTATGCTCCGTTTATTCGTAACGGTGCAAACGTCGACGTTTTGTTTACTTTGGAAACGGACGCTTATACAAAAAATATCTGCGGAATATTGGAAGATATTACTTTGGATAATTCTGTTAACTTTGACGAATTTTACCGTCTTAATCTCCTTAAAAACTTTATTCCGTCGATTGTTGAGTATACTCCGCCGAAACAAATTGCCGAAATTCTAAAACGAGATTGTACTTTAGCGGTTTTTGACGATTACGATACATATTTGGAATGTGCGGAAAGGTTTGATTTTTCGCAATATTTTGTGGATGTATTTTTTGATAACAGCGTATCGTCGCAGACCGTTGCCGTATCGCCTCTCAATGGATACAACGTATCTAAATACGAAAATATAGTGTATTTTTGTGCTGAGGATATATTTCGGGCAATGCCCGCTGATACGTATTATGTCCGCTGCGATAGGGTTAACGCCGACTTGTATAATTTGCAGCTTAACAGAGATATATGTTTAACTGCATTTAAAGCCGTTAAGGGGAAAAGCAAGTTTGACAGCGTAAAAGGCGTTTACGACAAATATTTGGTGGGTAAAATATCATACGCACAATATATAGTTGCGTTGCGTGTTTTTGAACAGTTGGGTTTTATTACTATTGCGGACGAATACACCGTTTTATTTAATCAAACGGATAAACGGGATTTGACAAATTCGTCTATATATAATTGTTTTTGTAAATAGGGTAGATATATGAAGACAGAACAGGAAAAGGCTGAAGTTACCGTAAAAAGCTTTATATCGAAGGTCAGGCATTTTTATCATACTCCCGATGTTAAGCGTATAGAGGAAGCTTTTGCGCTTGCAAATAAAGCGCACGAAGGGCAGTTCCGCGCAAGCGGCAGACCGTACATTACGCATCCAACGATAGTTGCGGATATATTAATTGATTTGGGTATGGATGTAGCGGCGGTTTGTGCGGGATTATTGCACGATACTGTTGAGGACACGTATGTGACCGACGCCGATCTACGCAGACAATTCGGCGATGAAATTGCCGACTTAGTAGACGGCGTTACAAAACTTGATAGGATATTGTTTAATTCCCGAGAAGAAGAACAGGCGGAAAATTTACGTAAAATGTTTTTTGCAATGGCAAAAGATATTCGCGTAATGCTAATTAAGTTGGCGGATCGTCTGCATAATATGCGTTCGCTTATGTACCTTTCTCCTGAAAAACAACAAAAAATATCTAAGGAAACTTTGGATATTATTGCGCCGATTGCAGGCAGACTGGGTATTTCGTCAATAAAAAGCGAATTGGAAGATTTGTGTCTAAGCTATTTGGATAATCAGGCGTATAACGAAATTGCTTCTGGAATTGCCCTTAAAAAGAGGGAACGCGAAGCAATAGTAGACGAATTTATCGACGAGGTTAAACTTGCTTTAAAAGAGGAAACCGTCGACGAATTTAACATTTACGGCAGGACTAAACACTTTTACTCGATTTACAAGAAAATGAAAAAATTAAACCGTACGCTAGATCAAATTTACGATCTAACTGCGGTTAGGGTAATAGTGCCTACGATAAAAGATTGTTATGCGGTTTTGGGGGCTATTCATGCTAAATGGAAGCCTATTCCCGGGCGCTTTAAAGATTATATTGCCGTGCCTAAACCGAATATGTATCAATCGCTGCATACTACGGTTATGATCGAGTTTCAAGGACATAACTATCCGTTAGAGGTTCAAATACGAACCTTTGAAATGCATAAAATTGCCGAATACGGTATTGCCGCGCATTGGAAGTACAAAGAAGGAGTTAAAACCAATGCTCCTATCGAGCAAAACCTAAGTTGGGTTAAGGACGTTATTTCCGTAGACCGCGATGCTGTTGACAGTACAGAGTATTTGGAAATGGTAAGACGCAATATTTCCAGTACCAACGAGGTGTACGTATTTACGCCGTCGGGAGATGTTAAAATTATGACGGCTGGCGCTACGGCGCTGGATTTTGCCTACGCAATTCACAGTCAGGTTGGTAATAAGTGTGTTGGTATTAAAATCAATAATAAAATCGTGCCGTTTGAAACGGAACTTTCTACGGGCGATACGGTAGAGGTTTTAACAAACTCAAACTCTAAGGGACCGTCTCGCGACTGGCTTAAAATTGTTAAAACTTCGTCGGCAAAAGCAAAAATCCGTCAATACTTTAAACGCGAGCTTAAAGACGAATATATCCGTACAGGTAAGGCAATGATTGAACGCGACGCAAAGCATAGAGGCGTTTCTGCCGCGGAATTGCTTACTGCAAAAGGCATACAAGCCGTGTGCGAGCGCTATATGATATCTAATGCCGACGAAATGTATGCTGCCGTCGGTTACGGCAGTTTGTCGTTACAGCAAGTAATGTTAAAATTAATTGCCGAAAGCAAGGGTTTGACCGTTACCGTTAATCCTGAGCCTACATCGTCGCGCCGCAGTAAAAAAACCGCAACAAGGCATAATTCGGTTATTGTTAAGGGCGTAGAAGATTTACTTGTGCGGTTTTCCAGATGCTGTTCGCCTGTTCCGGGCGATGAGATTATAGGCTATATTTCCCGCGCTCGCGGTGTTTGCGTGCACCGTGCGGATTGTCCTGCTATAAAAAATCTTGAAAAAGAACGTTTGGTGCACGTGGCGTGGTCTAATATGGACGCAAACACGACCTTCCCTGTGTCTATCGAGGTGCGTTCGGAAGACAAAGGCGACATATTTGCCGAACTAATTAAAATTGTTGCAAACGAAGATTTGCCTTTGCTTGCAATTAATGCTCGCAAGGATAAAAAAGGCTCGGCGCTTGCAACTTTATCGGTGGAAATTTCCAATCACGATCAAGCTTTGCAGCTTATGAACAAAATCCGAACGATACCTGCAGTTATAAGCGTGTACCGTACAAAAGGTTAATAATGGTAAAAATATTTACAAATTTTCAACATTCGACTGAGCTGATGGACGTTGCTAAACTTTTTTATAGCGAAGTAGAGAAAGCGGATGATATTCTGTCCGCAGATATTTCGGTAGTGGAAGCGCAGCAAGACGGTAAGTTTGAGTTTTCTGCCGAAATGGGCGAAATATGCTGCAAAACTTCTGCACGTATTGTCGGAAATAAACTTTTAGATACGCGTTATAAAAAACGATATGCAAAAATTGCCTTGTATAGGCTTTTAAAGCAAATAAGCGGCAAAAGTATGCCGTGGGGCAGTCTTACGGGAATACGTCCTACAAAGCTTGCCCGCCAGCTTATTGCCGAAGGCGCGGACTGGCAGGATACGTTTGCAAATTTGTTTGAGGTGTCGCAACCGAAAATATCTTTAGTAGAAGATATATTGCATCAGCAAGGTAATCTTGCCGTTACAAACGGAAAATGTGCCGATTTGTATATAGGAATACCGTTTTGCGTGTCGCGCTGCAGTTATTGTTCGTTTACCAGCGGAGAAATCGATCGTCTAAAAAAATACGTAGGGGCGTATTTGGACGCCTTATGCATTGATATCCGTAAGACGGTTAAATTTGCGGCAGAACATGATATAGCGATTAAAAATGTATATTTCGGCGGCGGTACGCCAACGTCATTAACGGCGCAGCAGTTGGATATGGTGATGTCTTGTATCGACTTTATGCCGTGCGAATATACGGTTGAGGCGGGGCGCCCCGACACAGTAACGGCGGATAAACTGGACGTGCTAAAAAGTCACGGAGTTCATCGTATTTCCATTAATCCGCAAAGCTTTAACCAAAGCGTTTTGGACGTTATCGGCCGCAAACATAGCGTGGACGAGATATACAAAAAATATGATCTTGCGCAAAAATACGGTTTTATAATTAATATGGACTTGATTGCCGGGCTGCCTACCGAAACAGAAGAAATGTTTGCATACAGTTTGGACGAAGCGGTACGGCTCAATCCCGATAATATCACTGTACACACTCTGGCGCTAAAACACGGCAGTATTTTAAAAGAAGCAAAATACTGCGGCGCCGATTTGGATGTAAAGCGGATGGTGGAATATGCCCATTCTACGCTTTATTCTAACGGATATTTTCCGTATTATATGTACAGACAAAAGTATATGAGCGATAATTTGGAAAACGTCGGTTTTTGCAAGCCTAATACGGCTTGCGCCTATAATATAGGAATTATGGAAGAAATTAATAATATTATGGCGTGCGGCACCGGAGCAATATCGAAACGGATTTTCTCGGCTGAAGACAGAATCGAACGAGCGGCGAATGCAAAGGACGTAATAACATATATAAATCGAACAGAGGATTATATATCCAAGAAGTTGGAATTGTTTAGTAAATGATAGAACGTAAGTCTGCACTTAAAAAGTTAATAGTATTGCTAAGTTTGGTTGCATTGTTTGTAACGCTCACTTTATTATCTAAAAGTAAAGCCGTATGCGAATTTTTTGCAAGCACTTTTGCTCGTGCATGGATATTTGTTTTCGGTAATATTTTCGGTGTTTTGCCTTTTAGCGGTTACGAACTGTTTTTGATTGCGGCAATAGTGCTTGCGGTGGTATTTTGTGTGTATTTAGTAATATTTCTAGCTAAACGCAGATGGAATCGGTTAGTGTCTATGCTGTTGATAGCGGCAATAACCGTCTTTTCTTTTTTAAATATATATACGGCAACAGCGTCTATGACGTATAACCGAAACGATTTGCCCGCTGATATCTATTCGCAATACAGCTCTAAGGATCTAACATATGCCGAAGCATTGGAGATTGCAAATATTATAATTGACCGCGCAAACGAAACTTTCAGTGCAACAAAACACGATACCGACGGCAATATTGTCTATCCGTTTAACTTTAAAGAGTTGTGCGATATGATGAAAGAAGAATATAAGCGTTTGGACAACAGGTATTTTTCGTCGTATACTCCATCCGGTAAGCGTATTATAAACAAAACTATTATGAGCGAATTGCATATAACGGGAGTGTTTTTTGCTCCGTTCGGCGAAGCTAACGTAAACGGTAACGAAAATAATTTGTATTTACCGCATACTTTGGCGCACGAAATTGCACATTCCAAGGGGGTAATGAAGGAATTTCAAGCGGACATAGTGTCTTGTTATGTATTGCTGCAAAGCGATAATCCGTACCTAAGTTACGGAGCATATGTTCAATGCCTTAATTCAGCATTAAACATTGTGTCGTTATATCCCGATTCTAAGGCGCATTACGATCTTTTAGAGGCAAAAGTTAATGACGCTATTTACACCGAACGCCGTAATTACACAGCCTTTTATAGTCAATTTCACCATTTTGACGATTTGGGTGATTTTTTAAACGATATATATTTAAAGCTGCAAAAGCAACCCGACGGATCGGGCAGTTATGTAAAGCCCGGGGAAATTATAGATACGGGCAATACCGATAACGACGGCAGACCAATTGTCGAAGTTGTCAATTTTTCCGGAATGCAAAATTTGCTTATTACATTGTATAAGCAAGGCAAGTTGGCGTAGATTTTTTTAGTTTAAATAAAAGCTGTATATTAGATTTTTCCGCAGGTGTTATACTGAGTATCGTTATATTATACGGCGATAACTCTGTAATAATAATTTTGCAAATAGAATTTCGTTTTATTTAAGATTAGATAACGGACTTAAAGATAAAAGCGGTGTTTAATTTTACCAATTATGCAACGGTTTAATTTGTAATAGATAAGTGCTAATATTTAAAAAAGTTTGAAAAAACTTTGTTAAATTGTTGACAGTTAGTTTATATTAAGTTATAATGTAAAAGCTGTTGAAGTGCGGGTGTAGTTCAATGGTAGAATACCAGCCTTCCAAGCTGGCTGCGTGGGTCCGATTCCCATCACCCGCTCCATTTTTTTACGAGCGTGGTGTCTGTGATATTTTCGCAAAGTAGAATACAGTTTTGTGAAGCGAACATATCCGCTTAGCCGAGCGAAGCGAACGCCACGGAGCGTAAGCAAAGTATTCCGTCACCCGTTCCAAACTACTCGTATGCCTGTGCCTGTAGCTCAGCAGGATAGAGCAACGGCCTTCTAAGCCGTGGGTCGGGGGTTCGAATCCCTTCAGGCACGCCAACTTGCATGGTGGGCTTAGCTCAGCTGGTTAGAGTGCCAGATTGTGACTCTGGAGGTCATGGGTTCGATTCCCATAGCTCACCCCATTAACTATATAGGGGTATAGCCAAGCGGTAAGGCATCAGACTTTGACTCTGACATCTCGTAGGTTCAAATCCTGCTACCCCTGCCACATGACCCATTAGCTCAGTCGGTAGAGCACATGACTTTTAATCATGGTGTCCCGCGTTCGAATCGCGGATGGGTCACCATAAAAGTTAAATATAGTTACGGCGCAGGTTAATATATGCATCTTTAGCTCAGTTGGTAGAGCAACTGACTCTTAATCAGTGGGTCCAGGGTTCGAGTCCCTGAAGGTGTACCAAACAATCCACGTGCGGATATGGCGGAATTGGCAGACGCGCTAGACTTAGGATCTAGTGTCTTCGACGTGGGGGTTCAAGTCCCTTTATCCGCACCAACAAAATATACGCAAACTTAGTTTGCGGGAGTGGCTCAGTGGTAGAGCGCTGCCTTGCCAAGGCAGATATCGCGGGTTCGAATCCCGTCTCCCGCTCCAGTATGTCCCTTGCATTTAGCATGGGACATTTTTAGTTCTTTTAATTTGAATCTACGGTATATTAAAGTGCGTTGCAGACGTGCCTATCTCGTCTTTTGATGACATTTTATGAAATCTTTTAAAAATGCCCTTGTTTTACATTTCAGGTATTATTTTAAGCATAGCTAACTCTTGTATACGAAACTTGTATATAACAGTGGAAATTATAAAAAAAATTTGAAAGCATTCCGTAATATTTTCGTTTAGAAAAAATACGCTATGTCATAAGAAAATCGATTGTTTTTGTAGTAGAAGTCAAATCTTTTAGAATTTTAAAAACATATACACGTATAGTTTGAATGTTTCAATATTGTTTAATATATTTATCCTTGAATTAAATTTATTATTTTTATTCATTAATATAAAGTTTGTGTTGTTTTTATAGCTTTATTGCAATAAACAGTTAACAGGGCCGTTAAACGATTAAGCTAATTATTAATTGTATAATAGTTATCGGTATTTTAATTTTAATAAATATTGACTATAAAGGCAAAAATTGTTATAATCTAAATATGAGTTGGTTTAATTATTACGGACTGGCCATAGTTGCCATTATCTTGATACCTAATTTTGTGTATGCAATTAAGCACAAAGAAAGTTTTAAAAATTATTATAGTAATAAATTTATCGAGGTATTAGAGCAAGTAGGCAGATACGGTTGTATTGCTTTGATGATATTTAATATTCCGTATACGTACTTTAACTTTTGGTTCGGCAGTTCTTTAATAATTTACCTAACCGTCAACGGAGTACTTCTTATTGCCTATTTAGTTAGCTGGATTGTATTATGGAATAGTAACGGCAAAGTCAAAGCGCTGTTGTTATCGGTGCTGCCGTCTGCGATATTTATTTTTAGCGGAGTAATTTTGGCAAGCATACCGTTAATTGTTTTTTCTGTAATTTTTACAGTTAATCATATAGTGTTAAGTTGTAAAAACGCGGTAATTGACAAGTGATGTTATTTTGAAAGTAGGACTATACATAGATTACGGAGCTAATTTTGTCTTAAATTAAAAAAAATTAGCAGTTTTAATTTAACTTGTAAAAGTCTGGATTGATTTTTTATATTAAAAAAATAAATTTATTAGGCTAAAATGGAGAAGCTTATGAAAAAGGAAAATTTACCGGATATAATTCCCGAAAAAATGACGATATACGAATATGAACAAAAGTACACTAAACGCAGCAATCTTAAAGGTGCAAAGTTATTTTTGGGTTTGCTTGCGGCGGCAATAGGGGTACTACTGTTTTTTTGTCTTTTTTCTGTTACAATGCGAGTGTTCGAGTTGGAGCTTCCCTCTAATATAAATATTTATTTGGGCTCGGCAACGGCGGTAATAAGCGTTTTATTGTACATATTTTTGTTTATCGTGCCGTTGGTTAAAATTTCAAAATTAAATTATTTTGTCACTAACGTAAATGCAATGACTGCGCGGGAAGCTCAAAAACATAACAAAAAAGTAAGGCACGAACTTGCAGATAAAATCATTGACGTCACGGCAAAGGTAGAGGGCGTGGGTTGGTACGATTCGGCAATAGTAGGTCAGCTTGCAATTGCGCAGAAAGCCAACGACGAAAAAGCTTTAAAGGAACATCTTACTGCATTGTATAGCGGATGTGTAAAGAAAAACGCTCAGGATATGATTTTTAAAACTTCGCTTAAAACTGCGATGTACTCTGCCGTGTCGCAAACTAACAAGATAGACGCAATGCTTGTTGCCGTACTGAATATTCAGCTTGTAAAAGATATTGTGTTTTTGTACGGTTTCCGTCCGTCGGATGCAAAACTTGCAAGGATATTCGGCAGCGTACTGCGCAACTCGCTTATAGCTTACGGTATAGGCGGGGTAAAAATCGGTAATACCATTGTTCAAACAATGGGGAATGCCGTCAAGAGTATACCTTTACTGGGCGCGGCAATTTCCACAGTGGTGGACTCGTCTATTCAGGGGCTGACAAACGGTGTTTTAACGGCGGTAATAGGGCGTCAGACAATTAAGTATTTAAGCGAAGAATATCGTCTGCAAGATGTTTTGGACGGCATAGAGATAGAGGAATCTCAGGAAGATTTTGAAAATACCTGTAAAGAATTGGAACGCGAATTAAAGATCGGTAAGCCTGCAAAAGCCTCATAATTAAATGTGTTAATTGTTTGATTTAACGTTGATGTATTGTAATAAATCCGTCTATTGGGAATGCGGCATATAGACGGATTTATTTTATTGTAAAACAAAAGGGCTTGCATTATGACTGAAGGTGTATATATAATAAACTTTATAAGAAAGGTGATTTGCGCTGAGATTAAATATTAACTAGGTTATTTTGCTTTACAAATTAATATTTAAACGATATAATAAATAAGATATTGAAACGGGGGCATAGCGCAGTTGGTAGCGCGTTTGAATGGCATTCAAAAGGTCAGGGGTTCGACTCTCCTTGTCTCCACCATAATTAGTACCCGAAAAGGATGCTAAAAGAAAATCACCGAAATATTGTGTTTTCGGTGATTTTTCTTTGCTTTTTAACACAATATATAGATTTTGTTGTACAAAAAAATATCTTTCATTATTTGGGATAATTTTTAGCTGTTTTGAATAAAAACAGGAGTTGAACTACTTATATATGCTTTTTTAAAAATGAAATGACTACTGATTATATGTGTTAGTGTAAAAAAAAATATAAAATTTCCTTGATTTTCTATTAAAGCAATTATAGACATTGCTATAATTATGTGCTATAATATTTGTATGTACTTTACTATTTTTACTGACGATTAGGTTTATGGGGCTATTTATTTCTGTTAAGGGGGTCTTATGCAGAAAAAAGCTGTTTTTAGAATTTTATTATTTATTTTTATTGCAATCTTGTTTGCGGGCTTGTGTGTTTTTACTTTTGTAGATTTTCGTTCTTTTAAAAAAGTATATTATTCGGTTAATTATGAAACGACTGTCGGCGGAAAAATCGTCGGCAGTGTAAAGCAATCTGTACAGAAAGGCAAAGACGCCGAAACGGTTACTGCTGTCCCCGACGAAGGTTACAGATTTTTACGATGGGCGGATACGTGCAGCCCGAACCCCGAAAGGACAGATACTAATATTGTTAAAGATATTAAACCGCAAGCTAAATTCGTTAAGATATCCGATATTAAGTACAAAATATTGTTAGTTCACGTTACGGAAGTGCAAGCGACTTTCAAAGATAAGAACGGCAACGACGTCGTGGCTGACTACAAAATGGATGAAAAAGATTTAAAAGTCTGCAAAATGACCACCGAACTGTTTGATATTTGTTTGAACGAGTTGATGGACGGATTAGTTACGTTTGAGATAGACGAGTATTATACCAAAGAAATAATGCGAGAGGAAAATTTCGAGGACTATCATTTTGAGAAAGGTATCTCGCCGCAACTTTATCCACCATCGATACCTGAAGTTGCAGAAAAACTGAAAGATTATAATACTGCAATTACAACCGTTCCGTTGAACGATTCAAATTACGCGTTAAGAGGTAATATTGCGGGAATTACAGACACAAGAAGTAAAACTGCAATGGTGTACTTAGACATTACGCAAAATATTCTGCCGAGCGGAGAATTTATAAAATGCTACGACTTAATCAATGCGTATAATAATTATGATTGGGTTAATCTAATTAACACCTATGTGCATGAGTTTGTGCATACGGTCGAGGAACGAATCGAAATGCCCTGGCGGCATAAGTATCACTATATAATAGAGGATTATAGAAAGAAATATACAGGCTACGATCATAACAGGTACTCATATACCATATCCAAACTATACTTGCTTAATCAGGCAGAATATAACGGAGAAAAAGTAGGAATACCTTTTCCAGTTTGGACGAATGAAATATATGAAGTGCATTATAATGTCAACGATAGGTTGATGGGAACGGCACTTTCTTATCCTATAAAAGTTGCAAAAGGCTGTGACGGTATAGAAATAGAGGCAGAGCCTTGGCCTGGATATAGATTTGTAAGGTGGTCGGACGGATTAACGACAGCCAAAAGAATAGACAGAAACATTCAAGGCGATATGGAATTTATTGCGTATTTTGAACCGGATAAGTATACTGTCAATTATATAGCGACAGAAGGGGGCAAAATTGTTGGCAACGCGAGTCAAACGATGTATGGGAATTGCCATTTTGAACATGTAACTGCTGTTGCCGAAGAAGGGTATAGATTTGTGGGATGGTCAGACGGAAAAGAGTCGGCTCAAAGAATGGATCGGATAGATGCGGTTTCAGTTTTGGAATTTAATAAGAACAACAACGAATTAGTCCTAACGGCTATATTTGAAAAAGTAAATTAAACCAATGGAGGTAAAAGAAATGAACACAAGGACAAAAAGAGTATCGCTAGTCGCGCTTATGACGATAGTTATTATAGCGGCTTGCATATTCGGACTGACGCACGGTATGACGCAAGCTCATCTCGTTACTTTATCTGTTTTAACATCAATTGGTTTAATATTTTATTGGAAAATCTGAGGAAATCAAAGTGAAAGCTTTATATCTGGAAAATACTCCTATCGCATATTATATTGACGATACTGCAAATAAAGATTGGATAGTTTTTTTGCACGCAGCATTTGTCAACAGCGATATGTTTATAAAACAATACGATTATTTTAAGGGCAAATACAATTTGCTTGCAATTGATATATTAGGACATGGAAAATCGCTAAATGCAAAGAAAATCGATAGTATAGAAAAAATGGCCGACTGGATTAACTTGATATTTATCAAGCATAATATTTCAGCGGCGCATTTTGTAGGGGTTTCTCTTGGTTCTGTTTTTATTCAGGATTTTGCAAATAAGTATGAAGAAAAGGTACTTTCCATTGCATGTTTCGGCGGATACGACATAAATAATTTTGATATAAAACGGCAAAAGGCAAACTCAAAAGGGCAAATGAAAATGATATTGAAGGCAATGTTTTCGATTAAATGGTTTGCTAAAGACAATAAAAAAATATCGGCATATACAGAACAAGCAAAAGAGGAATTTTATAAGCTTAATATTCAATTCAGGAAAAAATCATTTATGTATTTGGCAAATTTGGGCAAACTCGTAAATCGTTTTTCTTCTAAGAAACGTAGCTACGCTATTTTAATAGGGTGCGGCGAGTACGATATTCCTATGGAATTGCAAATAGTCAAAGAGTGGTCTGCAAAAGAAAACTGTAAATGTGCCGTTATTCAAGGAGCGGGACATTGCTGTAATATGGATAACCCACAGGAGTTTAACTCAGTGTTAGATAATTTTTGGCAGGAGTTATACTAACCGTTTAACATAGAATGACCGTTGTGCGGTTTTGATTTTATACCGTATAACGCAATGGCGCAATTGTTTTAAGATCATTTTAATGTTATATATTTTAAACGTAGCAAGGTATATTATATTTAAAGCATTAAGCGTTAACAACGTTATTTCCGTACGGTATTATTAAAAAATTTTAAATATAGATTGGAGCATACTATGGAAAATAAGCTTATTATAAAAAAAGAACAATGTCCTCAAAATCATTCTTGCCCGGCAGTAAAAGTCTGTCCTGTAGGCGCGCTTACGCAGGAAAAATTTTCTGCGCCTACAATAAATTACGAAAAGTGTATAAGATGCGGAAAATGTTCAAATTTTTGTCCTAAAAAAGCATTGGTTTTACAAGCCGATATTAAATAATGTTTTTTATTTTAATAAGATATTATTTTTTGTGTGATAACCAGACTAATAATTGCTATCAAGGTTCTATGAAAATTTTTCAACCGATAGCTAAATTTTCTATCTCGGCGAAAAATATTATATAGTCTTTTTAGGTATTTTTATTTTTTTAATAGTGTAAATGAAAAAGACAAACAGATTTATGATATCATTTTATAAAGTTACGATATTATATCTTTAATTGCGCAATATAAATTTTTATATTTAGTTTTATAATACCATACGAACAATAATTAACGACGATTAATAACGACTAACTGCTATTAATAACTCGCTATTACATCGTATCACGTTGATCATAATGTATTGCGATAGATTTTGTTCGTGTACGATATAATATAATGTTTTAAATGTGAAACCCAACAGCAATGTTTGAACGCTTTTTTGACTATAAGTAATTTTTGTGTGCGCATTCAAATTTAATTGAATACAGTCTAAAATTGACAATTAAATTTTTAGTTAGTATTTGCTTTTTTATATTGCATTTTGATAAAGTATATTTGATTTAATCTTTTGAAGCTGATATAATTAATATTATGATAAAAAATTTAAAGACAGAAATAAGTTACGTAGCGCAAAAAGACAAAGATTTTTGGTTTTTGCTTGATAAACATATTTCTTTTGCGGAGTATAATAAAAAAGTTCGCGATAGGCAAGGTTATATATTATCGGTTGACGGTAAAAATATTGGTTTGCTGCGCTATAATTTATTTTGGGATAATACTCCTTTTTGTAACATAATTAAAAGTTTTTAGTAATCTGTTATATACACTTTGTTTATTAGAAACTTGTTATTATATATAATTTTGCATTAAATCGCGGAAGCGATAAAATTGTATGTATATAGATTTATCGACTTTTTTTATTAATAAAAATTTTTATGTAAGGACTGCTATATGAAATATAAAATTTTGCTGTTCGATGCGGATAATACTATACTTGATTTTGACAAAGCGGAGGAGCAAGCGTTAAAATTTGCTTTCGATAAAAATAAACTGTATTACGACGATAACGTTTTAAAGTGCTACCGACGTAATAATATCAAGCAGTGGCAGTTGTATGAGTCCGGCGCAATAAAAGACAAAAGCGAGGTGCTTATATCCCGTTTCGAGAATACGTTTCGAGAATTGAATTTATCTGTTGATTGCAAGCCTACAGCGGACTTGTACGAGAGTAATTTGCATAACGGATGTTTTGTTATTAGTAACGCCGAAGAAGTATTGCAAAAATTACAAGCATTCAATTGTAAATTATATATTGTTACTAATGGAGTGCTGTCTATACAAAATAGCCGTATGAAGGGCAGCGGAATGGATAAGTACTTTATTAAAAGATTTGTATCGGAGAAAATTGGCATTCCAAAGCCGTCTAAGGCGTATTTTGATTATTGTTTTGCAAATATTGAGGATTTTGAAAAATCAAAAACGCTTATTATCGGCGATTCTCTTACAAGCGATATACAGGGAGGAATCAATTCTGGTATAGATACTTGTTGGTATAATCCCAAGCGTTTAAAAAATTACTCGGGCATTACACCGACATATGAAATAGACAATCTGGAACAAGTGCTGAAAATTGTGTTGTAGTAAAGATGTTTGCATAATTCTAAAATATCGGTTATAACTATCGTGATGAGATATGAATAAAAATTTGTGGAATCCGTGGCATGGCTGCCATAAATACAGTGCAGGCTGTGCCAACTGTTATGTGTTTTATTTGGATAAAAAGCGGGATAAAGACGCTAATATAGTGTCAAAATCGAAAACCAACTTTAATTTGCCGCTCAAAAGGACCCGTAACGGAGATTTTTTAATAAAAAGCGGCAGCGAAGTCGCCACGTGTTTTACGTCGGATTTTTTTATTGAGGAGGCGGACGAATGGCGCAACGACGCGTGGCAGATAATCAAACAACGCGCAGACGTTGATTTTTTAATTTGTACTAAACGAGCAGAACGTATAGCGGCGTGCTTACCGAGTGACTGGGGCGCAGGATACGCTAACGTTATTCTTGCCGTCACTTGCGAAAATCAACATGCTGCGGATACAAGACTGCCAGTGTTTTTAAAAATTCCTTCAAGCCGTAGGTATATTCTTGTTGCGCCGATTTTAGAATATGTGGACCTGACAAAATACTTTCGTTTAGGCAGCATATCACAGGTGTCTGTCGGCGGCGAATCTTATGATAATGCGCGTATTTGTGATTTCGATTGGGTTAAGCAAATTTATTTGGATTGCAAAAGAAACGATATTCCGTTTGACTTTCATCAAACGGGATCTAACTTTATAAAAAACGGTCGTGTATATAAAATAAGACACAAAGACGAATACCGTCAAGCCGCAAAAGGTTTAAAATATCTTTGCGATAATTTTTAAATTCTGTTTAGTTATCGTAGACGTATATAGATAATAGAGTAAAACTTTAAGCAATATGGTAGGCTTATTTACCGATTAATATGATTTAATAAACTTTTCGTATAGTACAAAAATTGCAATTAAAAATGCAACGATTTTCAGCGCTGCATTTTACTTATTTTCTTAGATTATTATTTATTTTGCTTAACAGGTTATTTAATGCGCGGGCACGATGGCTTACCGAATTTTTTTCTTCCTCGCTTGCCTCGCCGAAAGTTTTACCTAAATCCGTACAATAAAATATACTGTCGTATCCAAAGCCGTTGGAGCCTTTTTCTTGCGATATAATGTATCCTTCCACAGATCCTTCGGCGGTTATTATTTCTCCGTTAGGGTAACGCAGTGCGACTGCGGTAGCAAAATATGCCGATTTGTCCGTCTTGTTAAAAAGTTCATGCAACAATTTATCGCGGTTTTTGGCATTATCGTGGTTTCCTGCATATCGTGCAGATTTTACTCCCGGAGCACCGTTTAATGTGTTTACGCATAAACCCGTATCGTCTGCAATTACCGCATGTGTAGTATGCTTTGCAACCTCGTTTACCTTTATTAATGCATTTTGCATAAAAGTGGTGCCGTTTTCTTCGGGATCACAGTTAATATTTGCTTCCGCAAGTGACAAAATCACGTCAAAGTAACCGTTTAACAGCGTTTTGATTTCTGCAATTTTATGTTGATTATTGCTTGCAATTACCAAAGTCGTTTTCATTTTCGTAAAATACAATATTAGGATTACGCGCTATAAGCAAATCTTTCATCTCGTTATAGCGTTTGGGGCTGATAGCTATTGCGGCGATTATGGGATCCATACCTTTATAGAGATAACTGATATACATAATGTTTTTGTCAATTACAATGTTCAGTATTTTGTCAATGCGTACTTTTCCGCCGAATAAATCTATAAACCCTATATATAAACGTAAGTTTGTAGAATCAACTTTATAATGCAAAGTTGCAAAAAGCAGTGCAATTATTGTGCAGATGGGGCAAATGCTTACAAGCAGGGTTGCTTGTCCTAAGGACAATTCTATTCGTACGCCGGCAAGTACAAGTATGCCTACTATTAAGCCGATAAATGAAATTGTCGCCATAATATACAAAATGATTTTAATTAGCGGTGTAAAATATGCTTGAAATCTCATATGATAATTATATCATATAAATTTTAAGTAGTAAACCTTTTCTATATATTTGCGCATGGTTACTGCTTGCGGAGGCAATAATTGCAGAGGTTAAATTTTGCGGCATTACTGCATAATGCAAATTATTTTAAAAAGTTATTGCGAGGTGCGCGTCTGTGTGCCGTTGTAAAAAACGACGCTTACGGACACGGCGCCGAGCATGTGGCAAGATATCTCGAAGAAGTAGCAGATTGTTTTGCTGTCGGTACTTTAGATGAAGCGATGCGAATATCGTTTGTTAAAAAAGATATTTTGATATTGCTGCCTATTGACGAAAGCGATTGCGAAAAAGCAATTAATAAAAATTGTATTCTCACTGTAGACAGCTTCTGTACTCTTAATGCGGTTTTGCGCGTTACGTCGCGTTTAAATAAAAAAGCTCGTATACATATCAAAATTGACAGCGGTATGTCTAGGCTGGGTTTTAACGAAAACGACTTAGAAAAGCTTATTAATATAATTAGTAATTGCAGAGATTTAATTGTAGAAGGCGTTTATTCGCATTTCTACGGGGATAATATAAAAGATTGTGATAATCAATATGCTGTATTTTGTCCCGTTGCAGAGTCTTTGGAAAAGGCGTTAAATAAAAAACTGATAAAGCATATTGCAAACAGCAACGGAGCTTTACTTTCATCAAAATATCATTTGGATATGGCTCGCATTGGTTTGGGTTTGTACGGATACGGACAAAAAAAATTGCAGTCGGTAAAGACGGTTAACGCAAAAGTGATTGCCGTGCGTCAAATTAAAAAAGGCGATGTTGCCGGATACGGCGGACTGTATGTTGCGCCTTGCAGCAAAACGATTGCCGTTATAAACGTCGGCTACGCTCACGGTTTTAATAGGGCATTGGTTGGCGCGCATATTAAAATTAACGGAGTTATGTGTACTGTTGTTGCCGTGTGTATGGCAATGATATTAGTTGACGTTTCGTCCGTTATTACGGCAGAGGGCGACGAAGTAATTTTGCTGGGCGACAGAGTTGATATATCGAATAAAGTGATAAGTATATACGAGTTGTTATGTAATTTAAAGTAAACGGCGTTTTTTCAAATAATTCTTTACTAAATCTATTTTGTAGTGTAAAATATATTTATGAGAGTAATTGCAGGTAAATATAGAGGACGGACGTTGGTTGCGCCTAAACAGGACGTAAGACCGACGTTAGACCGAATGAAGGAAACGCTATTTAATATACTTAATTTTAAATTGCAGCATTCCGTAGTATTGGATTTGTTTTCGGGATCCGGACAATTAGGTATAGAATGTCTTAGCCGCGGCGCGGATAGAGCGGTGCTGTGCGATAATAATAGAGATTCGATTGCTGTAATTAAATATAATTTAGATAAACTCGGCGTTACGGACGCGGAAATTTTTTTTGGCGATTATAAACGCTGTATTACGTCTGCAAATACAAAATTTGACCTTATATTTGTGGATCCGCCGTATCGGTCGGGGTATTATATAGAAGCGCTGCAAGGAATATGCTTGCATAACTTGTTGACGGACAACGGAATAATAGTATGCGAACACTTGGCGCAAGAGGAATTGCCGTTAAAGGTTGACTTTTTGGAAAAGTACGACAGCCGAAAAATCGGCACCGTTAAATTTGACTTTTATAGGAGAACACAATGCGAATAGGCTTATATGCAGGATCGTTTTGTCCTGTAACTAAGGGGCACGTAAACGCAATAGAACATGCGTCGCATTTGACAGACAAGCTTTATGTTGTAATGGGCGTTAACGCAAATAAACAATACGTTATTCCTCAAAAAGCTCGTTTGGATATGCTTAAACGCGCGCTTGAACATTTGCCTAACGTTGAGGTAATCGCTTATGACGGAATGATGATCGACTGCTGTAAGCGTTTGGGCGTTAGCGTTATGATTAAATCTATACGTAATGCGATGGATTTGCAGTCGGTAATAGATTTGGCAGACGTCAACTCAAGCTATTGGAACGGCGAGACGGTATTCGTTGTAAGCGATAAGGAGTACCGTCACATATCAAGTTCTTTAGTGCGCGAGTTGGCAGGCTTGGGGCAGGATTTTAAAGAGTTTGTCCCTGAGTGCTGCGCGGAGGAAATTACAAAATATTTGGTTGGTAAATAGTTAAGATGTTTAGAGAACAAATGAAATTGCCGTCGGTAGAATCTGTGTTGAATGATTGTCCTTTGAACGGCGAATTACGTATTTTAAAGCAAAATTTTGACGTACGGCTAAAAGAGAATTTTACAGACAGGCGGAAACTTACGGTTATATGCGGTCCGTGCTCTGCCGACGAGCCAAAGTCTGTAAACGAATATTTGCGTAAATTAGGCGAAATTCAACGCCTGTATCCGCATTTACTGATTGTCGCAAGGGTTTACAGTTCAAAACCTCATTCTAACGGACAAGGTTATATGGGCACGTGTTTCCATAAAGAAGTTGATGACGTAATCGACTTGCCGCAAGGCATAATCCGCGCCCGTAAAATGATGATTGACTGTCTTACTGCCGGTTTGCCTGTGGCAGACGAATTGTTGTATACAGATCTATACCATTATTTTGCAGATTTGGTGTCATACTGGTTTGTGGGGGCGCGAAGCAGCGAGGATACGGCACACCGTGCGTTTGCGTCGGGGCTAGATCTTTGCTGCGGCGTAAAAAATACAACTGACGGCGATGTTTATAAAGCGGTTGATTCTGTTTTTTCGGTTTCAAATCCTTCGGTTTTTCCATACAAAGGCGTTCAAATTGCTACTGACGGCTGTAAATATGCGCATATTGTTTTGCGCGGCGGAAAAACGGGCGATAATTTTACTTCTAATTTGACGCATGATTATACTCGTTTTGCAAAACAGCGTTTAGATTCGTTTGGATTAAATGATTTTGTAATGGTGGACTTAAGCCATGCCAACAGCGGCAAAGTGGCGGATAATCAAATTGAAAATGCTAAGACAGCGGCTGTAAATAGAGACGTTGACGGAGTAATGCTGGAAAGTTATTTATTTGGCGGCGTTCAATGCGGTGCTTACGGCGTTTCTAAAACGGACGATTGTTTGTGCTTTGACGATACTGTTAAAGTTTTAAAAATATTGGAAGACGGATTTGCGTCAAGAAAGTGTAAATAAATGTGTAATAATCGATGTGTATCTTAGAAGTAAGCGTAATTACTTGGCGCACATTAGTAAATTTTGCTTTTTTAATTATAGTTAATTTGCTTTTGTCGTCAATCCTAATCTACGAATAATATAATTACTTAGAATTAAATATATATAAAATTTTTTATTGCCGAATTATAAAATCCATATAATTTTAATATTGTTTGTAGCGCAAAACTTATTATCATAAGAATATTTTCGTCATTATATAGCCTAAAATAGTGGCTATCGCCGATTGCGTAAGCTTCATTTTAAATAATTGTAACGGTTTTACGTTTTTAAAGCCTAAAAAAGCATAACACTGTGCAAAAACGCATAGCCCCCCAAAGGCAAGCAGTGTGCTGCACAAAATTGTAGCGGTAGCGGTATTTGTAATATTGCAAATGGCAAAAATTCCGTTTGTCATTTCAAATAAACCTATTACAAAAGCGGTAATAAGGCTTTTTGATAGATTTTGCGGTAAAAAACTTTTGACCATATCCGTAAGCATATAAAATAAAGCTATCAATCCTCCCACTGATATTACTGCCAACGCAGAATTTGTAATTGTATCTCCTAAATCTTTTGCCGTCAGGTTATTTGTATTTGCCTGTATAGCTATGTATTTTTGATTAGATCTGTATAATAATCCGTTAAGCATAGCGGATATAATCTGTACGGTAATAATAATTAATGCGGCGGCTGTATTTTGTAAAAGTTTTCCGCCTACGGTCGCAATCATAAATATCGGTCCGGCGGTGGAACAGAAGCTTGCCATAACGGTGGCGGCATCTCTGTCGGCATCACTGTCTGCAATGGCTTTTGCTCCTATTGGATATCCGCACAATAGACTTGTAATAAAAACCGTATCGCATTTTATACCGAATAATATTCGCGTTAAGGAGTGTTTGCCGTCGTCTTTTTGCAATTTTAGCGTAAGCGTCGTTAAAACCATAAACGGAAAAATTGCCGGCAGTACATTGTATGCCCAAACGGTAAGCCCGTCTACAAAGCTTTGCATATACTGTGACGGAGCAGTAATAAAGATTGCAATCACTAAAATAAATATAGACGTAGTGCAGATTCGTATAGCTTTCACATAATCATTTTATTTTATTTATTTCTGCATTATGTCCTATAAGATCTTCTTTTTAGTCTAATTAAGTATGTATTGTATTCGAAAATCGATATTTATACGATACTATGTTAGACATATTATAATAAAAAAGACAATTTAACAATAATTGTAGAAGCTAAACGAAAATGTTTTTAATATAAAACTATATTTTGTTAATTGGCATTGCGTTATCTTAACTAATCGATTTTTATTATTTTTGACGGCGGAACTGCGGTTGACAGTGTATAGTACAATCTGTCTGCACATTGGGTTATTTCGTCCGGACATTTATTGGTAAACGCTAACATCGCTGCGGAAGTGCTTTTAACTGCTAACGGGCAAATGCAAACCGCTGTATTTTTTGCCGCGGTAACGCGTTCCTTGCTTATATTTAAAATGATGTTCAGTATTGTCCTTTGCAAGCGCAGTCGGGTGTATCGCTTAGACTTTATTTCTTCTAACATTATGTTGTATCCGTTTGATTTGTTTGAGGCGAAAATTTTATTTTCAATTCCCTCGCTCACGCCTTCTATGTCGTGCATTTCGTCCGGTGTTTTTAATGATATGATTCCGCATGCAATAGTGCCGAATTTGTCTTCGATTTCGTCATTGATATCTTTTAATACGTAATCGTAAGTAAATTTTTTACGTAATTTTTTATCTG
Organism: uncultured Christensenellaceae bacterium; assembly: GCA_910587795.1. Lineage (GTDB taxonomy): Bacteria > Bacillota > Clostridia > Christensenellales > CAG-314 > Fimimonas. The sequence goes on along the minus strand of CAJUNH010000001.1, from coordinate 231,502 downwards.
CGCGCAATGCAGCGGAAGATGCGTACTGCTCTGTCTGTAGGCTATTGTAGTTATCTTCGCGGATAAGAGTGATAGGCGTAATCCTAGACTTCGAGGTGATTATATTTTTAATATATTCTATTGCCAGAACGTTGTTGGGTTTATTTAACAACGGCGTTTTGACTATGTTGGAAACCGCTTGGGGGTAGCTGATGCCTTTTTTGATTTCGTCGGCAATTTTACGGTTTACGTCTTTGTCCAATAAAGCGTTTGCGCAATCCGTTAGCTGTTTTATATCGCCGCATTCGCTGCCGAACAAAAGAAAGTCCGCTTGTAATTTGCTTGCAGCAGCAACTCCGCCATAAGCAAAGTTTTCGGCAGACGCCGCGGCAAATATTGTCGGCAATTCCACAACTAAATCTGCGCCCGCGAGTACAGCGTGTTTTGCCCGTGCATACTTATCGCAGCAGGCGGGCAGTCCGCGTTGAGTAAAATTTCCGCTCATTATACATATAACTCTGTCGCTGAAAGTTTTTGCATAATCGATTAGTTTTTTGTGTCCGCTGTGCAGCGGGTTGAATTCGCAAATTATTGCAGTTGTTTTCATTTGGTTCCTTTTTTTATTTGTTATGTTGGTTTGTATTTTGTTTACAATATATATAAAATGTGCTATACTGCTCTTTGGTTTTAAAGAATGCAGATTTAATTATGTGATTATTATATCACAGTAGATTGCAATAAATAAAGTGTTTTTAAGGAGACTGTTATGAATGTTTTAGAGCAAATCAAACGTAAAGCGGCGTTGCTTGATAAAACCATCGTTTTGTGCGAAGGCGAAGATAGTCGCGTGGTTAACGCTGCTGCAATGGCAACGCGCGAAGGTATTGCTAAAATTGTGCTTTTGGGTAATCCAAACGATATAAAAAGGGCTAATCCTGATGTTGATTTGACGGGAGTACAGATTGTCGATCCTATTAACAGCGATAAATTACCCCAATACAATGCAAAGCTTTGCGAACTGCGTGCTTCTAAGGGTATGACTGCCGAGCAAGCCGCAGAGCTTTTGAAAGACGGTACGTATTTCGGCGCGATGATGTTAAAAATGGGTGACGTTGACGGTTTGGTTTCCGGCGCTTGTCATTCTACTGCAAATACATTGAGACCCGGACTTCAAATTATAAAAACAGCTCCAGGCTGTTCGGCTGTGTCCAGCTTTAATTTGATGATATGCCCGCCTCAGGGTAATCAATACTGTCCCGACGGACTTGTTGTATTTGCCGATTGCGGTCTTAACCCCGCTTATACGGCAGACGGACTTGCCGATTGCGCCATAGCTACGGCAAATTCCGCAAAGGCTATCGCAGGGATAGATCCCAAGGTGGCTATGTTGTCGTTTAGCTCTAAGGGGAGTGCTAAGCACGATAATGTGACGTTGGTTGCCGAGGCAACGCGTATTGCCAAAGAAAAGGCTCCCCAACTTAAACTGGACGGAGAACTTCAATTCGACGCGGCTATCGTTCCGTCCGTGGGCGAGATGAAAGCAAAAGACAGTCCTGTTGCGGGACACGCTAACGTCTTTATTTTCCCTGATTTGCAAGCGGGCAATATCGGTTACAAAATTGCCGAACGCTTAGGCGGTTTTATGGCGGTAGGACCCATTTGTCAAGGTTTCGCAAAGCCGTTAAATGATTTGTCGCGCGGTTGTAAGGCGGAGGATATTGTAGGCGCTATAGCCATTACGGTGCTGCAAACGCAATTATAAAATAAAGGGTGGTTTAATAAAATGAAAATTTTAGTTATAAATTCCGGCAGTTCATCTTTAAAATACCAACTTATAGATATGGAAAACGAAAGCGTGCTTGCCAAGGGGCTTTGTGAGCGCATAGGCATAGAACACTCTAACTTTATTTATAAAGCACACGGGCAGACAATCGAGCAGGAAGTAGAAATGCCAAACCATAATACCGCCGTTAGACTTGTTTTAAACAAGCTTACCGATAAAAAAGTCGGCGTAATTTCTTCTATGGACGAAATAGACGGCGTGGGGCATCGCGTCGTGGCGTCTGGCGAAGCGTTTAAAAAGCCTACGTTGGTAACTCCTCGCTCTATGGAATTGATGGAGGAGATAAAAGACCTTGCTCCGTTGCATAATCCTGCGGCTATTATAGGCGTAAACGCCTGCCTTGCGGAAATGCCTAATACTCCTATGGTACTGGTGTTTGATACGTGTTTCCATTTTACTATGCCCGATTATGCGTATATGTATGCTATAGATTATTCGCATTACGAAAAATACAAAATCCGTCGTTACGGCGCGCACGGAACGAGTCATAAGTTTGTTGCGCAGGAAGCGGCAAAATATTTGGGTAAAGACATTAAAGATTTAAAAATAATTACATGTCATTTGGGTAACGGATCATCTATTACCGCTATTAAAGGAGGGCAATGTATTGATACGTCTATGGGCTTTACTCCGCTTGCAGGCGTTCCTATGGGCACCCGCAGCGGCGATATCGATTACAGTGCGGCAGAGTTTCTTGCCAAAAAGGAAGGAATGGACGTGGCTCAAATGCTAAAATATCTCAATAAAAAATGCGGAGTGTTGGGTGTTTCTGGCGTGTCAAGCGATTTTAGAGACTTGACCGATGCGGCTGATGCGGGTAACAGCCGTGCCGAACTGGCATTAAATATGTTTACCTATAATACAAAGAAATATATCGGCGCATATGCCGCAGCGTTAAACGGCGTAGACGTAATAGTGTTTACCGCAGGAATAGGCGAAAACGATAACTTGGTAAGACGTAAATCGCTGAAAGATTTGGATTATTTGGGCGTAAAACTTGACGACAGTAAAAACGACTCGTGTCCGCGCGGCGTAATTTCGGAAATTCAAGCCGCCGATTCTAAAGTTAAGGTTTTGGTGGTACCTACAAACGAGGAACTTGTTATAGCGCGCGAAACAATGCTTGAAGCAAAGTTGGGTTAAACCGTTGACAAAAACAATCTAACTCTGTATAATAATAAGCGTGTCTAAACAAATTATAATTGATTTGACGGAAAATCTTGCTAACGCTGGTAAAATTTTACCGTTTGCAGGCGAGTTTAAGCTGCCTGCCGATATTACGCCGTATCCGAACGCTGTTTTGGACAAAGTGTCTGTAAGCTTTGATGTGGTATTCGATAATCCTGACGTTATTGTAAAAGGGGTAATCGTATGTTTTATCATAGGCTATTGCGATAGGTGTTTAAAACGTTTAAATATTGCGATAGAATTGCCGTTTGATCAAATCTTTTATAAAGACGATGCCGAAGACGATGACTGTTACACTTATTCTAATAGTCTTTTGGACGTAACTTCCGCGGTGACAGACGAAATTATATTGTCTTTGCCGACGTCGTTGCTTTGCAATGATGATTGTAAGGGGCTATGTCCTAAGTGCGGTTGCAATCGTAACGAGGTGCAGTGTAATTGCGATACTACACGCGAAAATCCGTTTTCGGCACTTAAAAATTTAAAATTCTAACGGAGGTGCATTACAATGGCAGTACCCAAGAGAAAAACATCTAAACAAAGAAAGCATACCAGAGCCGCTAACTGGACGGCTAGTGCCGCTACTTTGGTAGAATGTCCGCAATGCCACGAATTTAAGGTTGCTCATAAAGTTTGCGATAACTGCGGTCATTATGACGGCAAGCAAGTAGTGGAAGTGTCCGCAGACAACAAGTAGTAATATTGCGGAAATAAAAATATCGTCAATTTACCATCGGCAGAGGTCGATGGTTTTTTGCGTGTGAAACAACTGTTTGTAAATGTTATATTTTGTGAAACATACACCTTTTCAACTTAAATTTCTTGCGTATTTAATGTAAATATAGTATAATTAAATAATCGTTTTGAAGTGATACGAGGTTTTATGACTGCGGAATTAATTGCGCAAATCGAAAAGAAATTGCAATATACGTTTAAAAATAAGCAGCTGCTGAAAAACGCTTTTACTCATTCTTCGTATTCACGGGAGCAAAAAGTAAAAGATAACGAGCGATTGGAATTTTTCGGCGATGCAATTCTAGATATGGTGATAAGCGAGTATTTGTATGCAAACTATGCCGAGTTAGAGGTTGGAATGCTTTCTACAATGCGTTCTAACATAGTATCTGCGGACGGACTAAGGCCGATTGTGGATAGTTTGGATATCTTAAAATATTTAATGGTAGGGTATGGATTTGCAAGCGTTAAGCATAATTCCAAAAAGATTGAATCTAACTTGTATGAAGCAATAGTTGCGGCAATATACTTGGACGGCGGTTTAAAACCGACAAGGGATTTTATATTGCTTACGTTAAGCGGCTTGTTAGCGCATACGGATCACTTTGCGCATAAAGACGCTAAAACTATGCTGCAGGAATACTGTCAAAAACGGAATATGTCCGCTCCTCAATATCAAACGCTGGACAGAGTTGGCGCGGACAATAATCCTACTTATAAATGCGGTGTATATGTAAACGGTATTTTGGAATGCGTCGGCATGGGATCGAGTAAAAAAAACGCCGAGCAGGATGCCGCAAAAAATTTAGTTGCTAAATGGAGAATTAACGGTGCTTTATCTTAAAAAAATTGAAATGTACGGCTTTAAAAGCTTTGCCGATAAAGTTGAACTTAAATTCGATCAACCGATTACCGGAATAGTAGGTCCCAACGGCTGCGGAAAGAGTAATATATCCGATTCCATACGTTGGGTGTTGGGCGAACAGAGTACTAAAAACTTGCGCGGTAAGTTGATGCAAGACCTTATTTTTAACGGAACAGATTCGCGTAAATCTATGAGTTATTGCGAAGTGTCGCTGTATTTTGATAACACGACGCGTATTTTTCCTATCGCTATGGACGAAATTATAATAAGCCGTAAATTGTACCGTAACAATGAAAGCGAGTATTTGCTTAACCGTAATACGGTGCGGTTAAGAGATATTTTGGAATTGCTTCGCGGCGTAGGTTTGGGTAAGGAAGGATATTCTATCGTAGGGCAGGGACGTATGGACGCCGTTTTAAACGCTCGTCCGGAAGATAGACGCGCAATTTTTGAAGAAGCTTTAGGTATATCTACTTTTCGTATAAAAAAGGTTGATACGGAGCGTAAGCTGGAAAAAACACGCGGAAATATGGAGCATATCTTTGTTTTGGCGGAAGAATTAAAGCGCAGATTGCCAGAACTTAAACGTCAGTCTGCCAATGCAAAAAAATACCTTGCAATCTACGACGAACTCAAATTGTGCGAAATAAACGCTTATATTTACGGTTACGATAATGCCAGTCAGGATAAGGAAAACGGAAAAAAGCGTCTTGCGGGTTTGATTGAACAACGTGAATTGCGGGAATCTCAATACGTTGAAATTAACGAAAAGTACGACGAAATGTTTCACCGCCGTAACGGTATGGACGGCGAAATTGCGGCGTTGCGCGATAAACAGCTTAGTATGGCAATTGAGGCTGAAAAAAAGGAAGGCGCAAAAAATCTTATCCAGGAACGTATAAATAACTGCTTGCGCGATATAGAGGATAAAGAAAATCAAATAGAGTCTACAAATAAAGAGATTGAGAATTTGGACGAAGCTTCTAAACAGCTTACAGCCGCCGTTGAACGCCGTACGGTGGAAAAGGAAGCTTTGGAAAACGAGATTATGTCCATAAACGGACAATATGCCGATATCGGCGCTAAGGTAGAAGAGTTAAATTCTAACAGCGAAGCTTTTCGTAAAAAATTAGAGGAGTCTTTATCTCGTACATCTGATTGTAATACTAAAATCGTAGCTTGCAAAACGGAAAAGCAAACCTTAAATCAGCGTTTGGAACAAATAACGTTAAAAGAAACGGAACTGTCCGCTAAGTTGCAGGCTTCGTCCGGCGAAGAAGGCGATTTGATAGTTAAATACGATAATTTACGTAAACAAAAAGATATAACGGCGGCTAAATTTGCCGAGGTAAAGCAGCAAGTAAAGGATTTGGAATTTAAGCAGTTTCAGTTGGACAAAGAATTGCAGCGTAAGCAGCAGGCATGCTCCGGCGAGAAAGGCGGAATAGCAATGCTTAAAGACTTTGCCGATAATTATAAAGGTTATCAAAGCAGCGTGCAGTATCTTATGCAGGATTCGAAACGCGACCGCGAACTTGCATCGCACATTTGCGACGTCGTTGCAAATTTAATTAAGGTAGAACCGCGCTTGCAAGTCGCAATAGAAACGGCATTGGGCGGCAGACTGCAGAATATTGTAACGGAAAACGAAGAAGACGTAAAATATCTTATAAACTATTTAAAGCTTAACGATTACGGCAAAGCAACTTTTCTTCCCGTAAGTTCAATGAAACCTCACGGCATAGATCGCGCCGATGTGCTTAGCGAAAACGGCGTTTTGGGCGTTGCCAGCGATTTGATAACGTTTGATAAACACTATTCCAGCGTGTTTGAATCGCTTTTAGGCGGAATTGTGGTTGTAGATAATTTTGACAATGCCGTATCTATCAGTCGTAAATATCGGTATGCTCACCGAATGGTTACTTTGACGGGCGAACGAATTTCTAACGACGGTTCGTTAGAAGGCGGCAGTGCACGCAAGCAATCTACGGGCAACTTGCTGTCGTATGAAACGCAAATTGCCGAGCGCACCGAAAAATTGCAGCAGCTAACTGCCGAACTGAAAAAAGCGGAAGAGGAAAAGGAGTATTTGGACAAAATTTTAGCCGAAGCCAAATCTACGCAATCTAAGCTGCATGATGCAATAAACGCGTTGAATGTAGAAATTGCGACGGCAAAGGAAAAAATCGAAACGTCTAATACTTTGAGTAACAGCGACAAGCGTAATATTTTAGGGTTGTCTGCCGAAAAGAATCAAATCAACAATCGCATGCAGACTATTGACGAAATTGTAAAACAGTTGACGGTAGAGCTGCAAACTCTTGCGTCTACCGAAAAGCAAATGCGCAATAAGGCTGACCACGCGAGGGAAACGTTGCAGGCGGAGATTGCAGCAAAGGACGCTATCTCCCTTACGCTTTCGGACAAGCGTTACCGCTTGGCAGTTATAACTGCAAACATAGAGTCTGCCGAAAAGGATATTAAAAATAACTCCGCGCAAATGGTGTCGTTGCGCGACGGTATATCTTCTACGTTAAATTATATCGAGCAGGTTCGTAAAGCTATCGACGGTATGTATCAATCTATGAACGAATCTATAGTAGATAATGCTTTGCAAGAGGAAATGCGTCAGCTATCCGAACAAATTAAGTCCAGCGACAGTTTAAAAGCGCAGTTGGACGCAGAATTTCAGCGTTTAACAGACGAACGTTTGCGTTTGTCTAACGAAGTCCAGTCTTTAGTCGGCATGATTGATAAGGAAGAATTTATTCTCAGTAAAATTGACGACGACTTATTGGAATTGCAGCAGCGAGTGCAAGAGGAGTACGGAATTACTTATTCTGCGGCGATGCAGTACAAAGAGGATAATTATGATAAAGAGCAGGGGAAGCAACGTATAAGCGAGTGTAAACAAGCGTTGCAAAAACTCGGTAACGTAAACGTTAATGCAATAACGGAGCTTGACGAGGTGCAGGTGCGCTACGACGATTTAATGGCGCAAATCGACGACCTTAAAAAGGCGGAAACGGATCTTAAAAGCGCACTGAAAGGCTTAACAGAAGATATCGAAAGCCGCTTTGAACAAGGAATGTCGCAAATTAACGATAATTTTAAACTTATCTTCCGCGAATTATTTAACGGCGGTAATGCAAGATTGTACGTGGAAAACGATCCCAATAAGGAGTCTTTAAATCAGGGTGTGGAGATCGAGGCACAACCTCCGGGAAAAAAATTGCAAAACATTTCGCTTTTGTCCGGCGGCGAGCGCACAATGACTGCGGCTGCAATTTTGTTTTCTATTCTTAAATTTAACCCGATGCCTTTCTGCGTATTAGACGAAATTGAAGCGGCATTGGACGATGCAAATGCCGAACGTATTGCTAAATATCTGCGTAAATTTTCCGCATCGACTCAATTTGTGGTTATCACACACAAAAAGCCAACAATGGAAAATGCCGACGTGCTTTACGGCGTAACGATGGAAGAAAAGGGCGTTTCCAAAATCGTGTCCGTTAAGCTTACCGATGCAATAAAGCAGGCAATGTAGCAATAACGTATTTGTTCCGTTGTTTGTTGAGTCTAAATATGCGAAGATTATAAACGTTTATTTTCTGCATAATTTATATTGAGTTTTGCTTGACTGCGAGATTTAGTGGCATTGATTATAAATGTTAATTTTTTAATAAAAATAAAGAGGATAGCAATGGGTTTTTTTCAAAAAATAATTGACGGACTCCGCAAAACCAAACAGCAAATAGGGTTTAAGCTTAACGAATTGTTTAAACGCGGAATTTTTGATGAGGACTTTTACGAGGAATTAGAGTATATTCTTCTTGGAAGTGACATCGGCGAGAATACTACGACAGACATAATCGACGAATTGCGAGAAAAAATGCGCAAAGAACGTGTGTCCGATGCAACGCGGGCTAACGAATATCTTAAAGAGGTTATGTGCGATATTTTGGGCGATGACAAAATGGAGGTAAGCACGCCGTGCGTTATTATGGTTGCGGGAGTGAACGGCGTAGGAAAGACGACTACCATAGGTAAACTTGCAAACATATTTGTTAAAAAGGGTAAGTCGGTAGTTATTGCCGCGGCGGATACTTTTCGCGCTGCCGCAAGCGAACAGCTTGAAGTTTGGGCTAATCGCGCCAAAGTACGCATAATCAAACATGAAGAAGGTAGCGACCCTGCGGCAGTTGTATTTGATGCGGTACAATCGGCAAAGAGCCGCGGTACTGATATTGTGCTTGTAGATACGGCGGGAAGACTCCATAACAAAAAGAATTTGATGGACGAGCTTGCAAAAATTAATCGCGTTGTCGACAGGGAGTTTCCCGAAGCTAACCGTCAAAACCTAATTGTATTAGATGCAACGACGGGACAAAACGCAATAGCTCAAGTAGAAATTTTTAACGAAGCGATAGATATAGACGGTATCGTGCTTACGAAGCTGGACGGCACTGCAAAAGGCGGTGTGGTGTTGGCTATAAAACACGATATGGATATTCCCGTATACTTTGTCGGCGTTGGAGAAGGTATAGACGATTTGATGGAGTTTGACGCGGAAAGTTATGTTGAAGGAATAATTTGATTATGAAGAAATTCTACAATGAAGAAAAAAACATGCTTGAAAACTACCCTGAAATAAGGGATGCAAGCCTGCGTAAAAAGCCAAGTTTTTTAGAGAAAACTCTTTGAAAAAGATGGTATAAAGGCGTTTCCACTGCCGTACTTGCAATTACATTGCCAACTGCAATAGTATGCACGCTTTCTGCTTGTACACCAACAGTAGTAGTAGATGAACAGCAACAAAAAGCTTACAAAAACTATCTTTCAGCGTGGGGAGAATATGAAAATGCTGTAACCGAATACAACAAAATAGAAAACGCAGATAAGCCTACCCTTCCTGCAAACCTTGTACTTACCAAAACTTTAGACGACAAGGCAACCACAGATAATTTGAAAAGTGAAACACAAAAACTGGAAACAGCAACTGTGAATATACTTAATTTGTGTGAAATTTACAACAATAATCAAGATGACTCAGCACAAAAAGCAGCATACCAAAACTATCTTTCTGCTTGGAATACTTATCAAGCGGCAGTGGCAGAGTATGAGGCACTTGAAAATGAAGAAAAACCAGCCCTTCCTGCAGACCTTGTGCTTGCAAAAAGCCTAGATGATAAGTCCACAACAGAAGAACTTAACAAAGGCCGCACAGCGCTTGAAAATGCAACCGCAGAAATAAATAAACTGATTGAAGAATACACCCAACAAACCCCTATCCCACCAGCAATAGATTATGACAAACTCACACCTGCAGATTTGACTGAAGAGCAAATAAATACTATTGTGACAAAAGTGACAACCGCACTTGCAGCAAACATACAAAAAAGTTTACCTACAACAGAATATGAAATTGTTGCAATGGAGTTTGATGTAAACGCGTCTAACCAAGGAGTAGCCCGCTTATTATTTAACTACACCACTATCAATGGTGAATACTATGAAATGAGGGAATTTCCTATGAACTGCGAACTTAATTACAAAAACCTCCTCACCTCTGAAATCGCTGCTGCTGATAAGTATGCGGGAGATAGAAAAATTTATTTCCATGTTAATACAACAGAACCAAGAGCAAACGAAGTCCTTGCAAAATTAAATCCTGAAATTGCAGCAACAAATCCTCAGTTTATTAGTTTAACAAAGTCTTCTGGTCCTGCAATTTCAATTGGAGGAACTGCTACAATCACACTTTACACTATAAACAACAAAGGGATAACAAAAACTATAACATATGCTCGTAGTGACGGTGACCGCACCGACCCTATAGGACAATCAATTCTTGCAGAAAGTGCCACTGTTGGAAAAGATTACACAGCCCCAACAACTGAAACTTTTGAATTTGGGAAGAATGTGCTGCTGCTTGGAGAAATGTTTAAAGGAAATGATAGCAACGAATTCTAAACGTGTTTGCGGATGAAACGCATAACTACGAGATAATAAGAAATAGATATTGTTGCTTAGTAAGAGTATTAAATGTTCATAGGAATAACTTAAACTAATTTAATAAAGTCTGTTTGCAATGCAAGCAGACTTTTTCTATTATTGTTAAAGAATATCGGTATCCGATTAGTTTTCCAACATTATTTCTTTAACCGATACTTTGTTTATCTTTGCGGTGTAAAGAGCGGTTATGGAGGCGTAGCACGCAATAAACGCTGCAAGAGTTATGAACAGTGCTTTGACGTTAAACGAGTAGTCGGGTACTTCGCCTACGTCTTTAAATATGATGTTTACCATTAGCGTCAGCAAACCGTATTGATATACCGTGCCTATTGCGAAACCGATTAGGGCAAAGGGAACAAAACCGACAAATACGGATAAAACGCATTGTGTTAGCGGATAACCGAATGTTTTCATCATTGCAATGCTTTTGGACGTTTTTTTAATTAGTGACGTTAAAGCCATAAAAATTGACGTTATAGCAAGCACTAAACCTATAGCAAGTATCATCCATCCCATTGTGCCGTCGACAAGGCTTTGCATAGAAGCGCCCATTTGTACCATTGAAAAGCTTGTTGTTAGTAACGGTTTTAATGCTGATATTTTTCAAAAAGCTGCCGTTTTGCTGTTGAGCGGTATGTTTGCTTTTATTACGTTGTTTATTTTCGCCTTTAATGATAACAAGCGCAGGCTTTTTTAGCTGTACGTATGCGCATATGTAAGCAGTAAGCGAAAACAGTACGGTAGGCGCAATTACTAACGCAAAAAGCAATAACGTATGGTAGTGTATCTCTACGGACAATCCGTCTATTGTAAGCCAATCATAAATTGACGGCATCATTATATGTCCTAAACAGTAGCCTGTTGTGCAACCTATAAATGCGCTTAGCCCAAAAATTAAAAAGTGTAAAGCCAATCGATTGGCTGAATATCCCAACGCTTTAAGTGTTCCCAGTTCTTTGGCGTGCTCGTGCACGTATATTTTTACATAAAAAACAATCATAATTAGGGCGATTAATGCCAGCACTCCGCCGGTAACGGAACAACACATTTCGGCTGTTGCTAATTGCGCTTCGTATAGCGGAAGCATAGGTTCTGCAATTTCGTCGCGTAAAGGAAGAACATCGAGATAAAAGTTTAGGAAAAATGTGCACACAAAAACGGCGCAAAAACAAACGATGGAAATGCCTACAAGTTTAAATGCGCTTTTTAAAGAAATAATCATATTACCACCCGATTTGTTTCGCTGTTTTTTGCGTTTTATTTTTATAAGTATCTATAATTTTGCCGCTATTCATTTTGATTACTTTTTGCGCCATTTCGGCAATATTTTGATTGTGGGTTACCATAATCATTGTAAAGTTGAATTTTGCTTTTTGAGTCATAATACAATCAAGCACTTCGCGTCCCGTTTTTTCGTCAAGCGCACCTGTCGGCTCGTCTAAAAACAGTATTTGCGGATTTTTTGCCAATGCTCTTGCAATGCAAACGCGTTGTTGTTCGCCGCCCGACAGTTCGGCGGGTTTTTGTTTTAGTTTGTCTGTAAGACCTAAACTTTGCACAATCTCGCCGAAATCTGCATTTTTAGCCAAGTCTGCACCGAGTTTAATATTGTTTTCTACATTTAAGTGGGGTAGTAAATAGTATTGCTGAAAAACAAACCCGATATGATTTTTGCGGAACTCCGTCAGTTGTTTATCGCTAAAAGCCGAAATATCGCTTTCATTGACTAATATGTTTCCTTTATCAGGTTTTTCAAGTCCCGACATAATATTCATAAGAGTAGACTTACCCGAGCCCGACGTGCCGAGAATAACGGCAAATTCTCCGTCGCTTATATCCAAAGACACGTCTTTTAAAACTTCAATTTTACCGTTGTTGTACGATTTAAATACATTTTTTACGCTAATAATCATAATTCTCCTCTTTTGGCACGCATTAACAGACTTATAAAAACATCAGTCAGCATTTGAGATATCTGTTCGGTTGTAAATTCGCACACTTTTGTCGCTATCAGTACGGCAATCCCGTGACTGTAAATCCAAGTATGTAAATACAGTTTTTTTGCAATATCTTCTGCTATTCCGTAGCTGTTACAGATAGAGTTAAGTATTTTACCGTAGTTTGTTTCTATATCCATAAGGACTGAATTCGTATCCGGTAATGCGCAATTTTCTTTCATAAACAGTAATTGAAAAAGCTTTGGCCGTTCTTCGGCAAACCTTATATATGCCATGCCGACGCCTTTAAACGGAAGCGGTGCTTGCAGTCCTTCATTTACGTATGATGCGTAAATATTATCGGCTTTTTTAATTGCCGCGTCGGTTACGTCTTGCATGCTGTTAAAAACGGTAAAAATAGGGCGCGCCGAGCTTCCTAATTCTTTTCCGAGATTACGTGCGGTTAAGCTTTCTAATCCGTCGCGTTCTATTATTTGCAGTGCAATTTCTGTAATTTTATCTTTTGTAAATTTTGGTTTAGGCGGCATAATTTAACTCCTTATCTAAAACATATGTTTTGCAACGACCGTTTTATAATAAACTAAAAATTTTTATTTGTCAACAGTTTATAATAGTAGTGCAATTAAAAACCGCAATAATTTTTCACTGTAAATAATTTTTCAAATATGGTATAAATCGTTGACAATAGCCTGATAATTTAGTAGAATAAATACTGTAAAGCAAGTTTGCTTTACGCGAGAGGTTAATATGGCTCTTTCCAAACTTCAATTATCCAAATTGCTTTCAGTATACGGAGCAACGCTTACCGATAAGCAGTTGGAAATTGCTACTATGTATTGCGACTGCGATTGTTCTCTTGCCGAAATTGCCGACGAATTCGGTATCACGCGGCAAGGAGTCAGGGACGCGGTTGTCAAGGCGGAATCTGCTCTTATTAAGCTTGAAGACGCATTGCATCTTGCTGAATTGTGTTGTAATCTAACTATTGCGCTGCAAAGCGACGATACCGAAACGCTTAAACAAATAGCGAAACAATTTGTTTCAAAGGAGTAAATTTTGGCTGCTTTTTCTAATTTGACAGATAGATTAAACCACGCGTTTGCCAAACTGCGTAACCGCGGTGCATTGACCGAATTGGAAATTAAACAGGCAATGCGCGAGGTACGCGTTGCATTGTTGGAAGCAGACGTCAACTTTACCGTTGCTAAAGATTTTATTGCAAAAGTTACCGAACTTGCAATAGGCGAGCAGATTTTAAAAAGTTTAACTCCCGGACAGCAAGTGATTAAAATAGTAAACGAACAGCTTGTAGAACTGCTTGGAGCAACGCAAAGCAAACTTGGCGTATCGCCTAAGTTGCCCACAATTATCATGATGTGCGGTTTGCAGGGCGCGGGTAAAACTACAATGTGCGGTAAACTTGCTTTGCACTTGCAAAAGCAGGGCAAGCGAGTTTTGTTATGCGCAGACGATATCTACAGACCTGCCGCAATAAAGCAGCTGGAAATTGTTGCGGGAAAAGTAAAAGCCGGATTCTTTGAAATGGGGCAGGGCAATCCCGTTAAGATTGCCGAGCAAGCTGTAAAACATGCGGAAAAGAACGGATTTGATACGGTTATAATCGATACCGCAGGCCGTTTGCACATCAACGAAGAATTGATGAATGAGCTTAAATCGATAAAAAAGGCTGTAAATGTTTACGAAACTTTGTTGGTTGTCGACTCTATGACCGGTCAAGACGCCGTAAACGTTGCTAAATCGTTTGACGAGGCTTTGGATATTACGGGAGTTATTATGACAAAGCTAGACGGCGATACGCGCGGCGGTGCAACACTGTCTATTAAGGCGGTTACGGGTAAGCCTATTAAGTTTGTGGGCATAGGCGAAAAATCAGAGGATTTGGAACCTTTTTATCCCGACAGAATGGCGTCGCGTATTTTGGGAATGGGCGATGTGCTGACTTTGATAGAAAAGGCTCAAACCGCGATTGACGAAGAGCAAGCAATTAAAATCGCAAAAAAACTTAAAGATGCTTCTTTTGACTTAAACGACTATTTGGATCAATTCGAACAGGTTGCAAAAATGGGCGATATAAACGATCTTGTTGGGATGATTCCGGGGGCAGGCAAGCTTAAACTGGGAGATAAAAAGGTTGACGAAGTTCAGCTTAAGCGAAACAAAGCAATAATACAGTCTATGACGTTGGATGAGCGGTCTAATCCCAAAATTCTAAATTATTCCCGCCGTAAGCGTATAGCTTCGGGGTGCGGATTGCAAGTGCAGGATGTAAACCGTTTGATAAAGCAATTTGAGCAGACGCGCGATATGATGAAAAAGATGTCTAAGAGCAAGCGTTTACCGTTTTAGTACAGATTAAATTTGTTATTAAACAATTTAAAATAAATATAAAAATACTTTTGGAGGAAAACAAAAATGGCAGTAAAAATGAGATTGACGAGAATGGGCGACAAAAAGGCACCTTTCTACCGTGTTGTAGTTATCGATTCGCATAAGGCTCGCGACGGACAATACGTTGATTTGGTGGGAACATACAATCCCTTGAACGAAGAACTTCACTTGGATGTGGAAAAGGCAAAGAAATGGATTGGCTGCGGAGTTCAACCTACGGAAACAGTTCGTACGTTGCTTGTTCGCGAAAACGTATTGGAAGCAAAAAAAGCGCCTAAAAACACTAAGGCATAGTTTGAGGGTTTGATATGCTAGATTTAGTGACCTATATCGTAGAACAACTTGTAGATGATAAGCAAGCAGTTAACGTTACTTCCGCAATGGATAACGAAACGGAAGTTATAACTATCCGTGTGGCGGAAAACGACGTTGGAAAGGTCATCGGCAAGCAAGGCAAAATTGCAATGTCTATCCGTACTTTAGCTAAGGCTGTAGGCATAAAAAACGGAAAAAGATACAGTATCGAGATAGCGGATTGATTTATTGCCACAAGTTTTACTTGTGGCTTTTTATTAATTCGATGCTTAGTGTAAAAAATAAAACTAACTGAGTCGGTTCAACGTAATCTGCATCAATACGCTGCTTTACTTGTGCTTTGCAGTGTCGTATTTTAACTAAACTAAGAGATATTTATTATCATGAGTTTATGCAAAAGTAAATTAACCGCAAATCAAAAAAAAATATGAAAATCGAAATAGGAAAAATACTTAAAGCTCAGGGCATAAAAGGCGAGGTTAAAATAGCTTGCTATTTGGACGATTCGTCAATGCTTAAAAATGTAAAACAATTATATATTGGAACTAATACGTACGCCGTTGATAAATTAAGATGCGACGGGGCTTTTTGCTATGTGCTGCTTCAAGGCATAAGCGATAGAAATACTGCGGAAGATTTACGTAATTGGACGGTTTATGCCGATAAGGAAGCGTTGATTTTGCCTCAAAACAGATTTTTTATCGATGATTTGATAGATTGTAACGTTACAACAAACGGCGGTAAAACTGTTGGTAAAGTAAAAAATGTACTGCAATACGGCGCCGCAGACGTGTTTATTTGCTATGACGGAAAAAAAGAAGTATCTTTTCCGTTTTTAAACGATCTTGTAATAAGTATAAACACTGCTAAAAAACAAGTAGTTGTGGACGAAAAAAGGTTTAACGAGGTTTGCGTGTATGAGGATTGACGTGTTGACGCTGTTCCCCGAAATGTTTATAGCTTTGGATAGCTCGTTAATCGGGCGCGCCAGGGAAAAAGCGTTGTTTGAACTATGCTGTCACAATATAAGGGATTACTCTTGTGATAAACATAAAAAGTGCGACGACACTCCGTTTGGCGGCGGTGCGGGAATGGTTATGACCCCGCAACCTATACACGATTGTATACAAGCTGTCGATCCGCAGCATAAAGCAAAGCGTATTTATATGTCTCCAAGAGGCAAGAAGCTTAATCAGGATATTGTCGTAAATTTATCTAAATGCGACAATTTACTGTTGTTATGCGGGCATTACGAAGGCGTTGATCAGCGCGTTATAGATTTAGATATAGACATGGAAATATCTGTCGGCGACTATGTTTTGTCCGGAGGCGAATTGCCTGCAATGACATTGATAGACGCTGTATTACGTTATGTGCCTAATGTTTTAGGCAATAGTCAATCTACTGCGGAGGAATCGTTTTCATCGGGTTTACTTGAATACCCGCACTATACTCGTCCGCAAGAGTTTTGTGGATTATGCGTTCCCGATGTGCTTATTAGCGGTAACCACAAAAATATAGATAAGTGGCGGCGCGAGCAGTCGTTGGAAATTACGCGTCGTGTAAGGGCGGACCTATTGGAGGGCAAATGACGATACAATGGTTTCCGGGACATATGACAAAAGCCTTGCGTATGATGGAAGAAAATGTCAAGGTTGTGGACGCGATAGGGTACGTGTTGGATGCCCGCGCACCTGCGTGTTGTTTTAATCCCAGTTTTAAAAAAATCGTAGGCAACAAGCCCTGTCTGTTTATTTTAAATAAGTGCGATCTTGCCGATCCTGTAAAAATAGACAAGTGGTGCCAATTTTTTAAACAACGCGGACTTCCATATGTTAAGGTTGTTGCAACGGCGTCGGCCGAAGCAGGCAAGATTGCAAACGGTTTTGCAGAAATAACGGCAGACCTGCGCGCTAAGTACAAAACGAAAGGAATATTCAAACCTGTGCGCTGTCTTATCATAGGCGTTCCTAATTGCGGCAAATCGACGCTGATAAATTGTCTCTCCGGTCGAAAAACGGTAATCACGGGCGATAAACCCGGAGTAACAAAAGGAAAACAATGGGTAAGGCTTCAATCCGGACTGGAATTACTGGATACTCCCGGTACACTTTGGCCTAAGTTTGAGGACGAAAACATTGCGGCAAGACTGTGTTATATCGGCAGCGTTAAAGATGACGTTGTAGATATATACGAAGTGTCGTGTATGCTTATAAGAGAATTGGCGGAACAGTATCCGGAAAAATTAGCAGAAAGATATAATATTGAAGTAAATAATTGCTCTGTTGAGAATATTTTTAATAAAATAGCCTTAAAGCGCGGATTTTTGCTGCGCGGCGGAGATATTGACTATGAGCGTTGTTCCAAAGCTATTTTGGACGATTTTCGCAAAGGAAAAACGGGTAAGATAACTTTTGATTTGCCGGAGGAAATTAAGTAATGTTACTGCAGTACGAAAGACAACTTGAACAAAACGGCTGTAAATTGATTGCCGGAATAGACGAGGCTGGCAGAGGACCTTTGGCAGGTCCTGTTGTGGTAGCGTCTGTTATAATGCCCCTTGACGATATTGTTGACGGAATAAACGACAGTAAAAAACTATCCGCAAAAAAACGCGAATTGCTGTATGATAAAATTATAGAAAAAGCCGTTGATCTACATGTTGCGATAGTGCCGGCGGAAATTATCGACAGAATTAACATTCTTAATGCAACTAAGCAAGGAATGCTGGAGTGCATAGACGGCTTAAAGAAGGCGGACTGCGTGCTGATAGACGCTGTAAAATTGCAGACGACTGCGCGGACGTTATCTATAATCCACGGCGACGCGCTCAGTTATAGCATAGCGGCGGCAAGTATTGTTGCAAAAGTAACGAGAGATAGATTGATGTTGGAATATGATAGGCAATATCCGCAATATAATTTTGCAAAGCATAAAGGGTACGGCACTGCGGAGCATATCAAACTTCTAAAGGAATACGGACCGTGTCCGTTGCATCGTCGAAGTTTTATTAAAAATTTTGTAGAGGTATAGATGAATACTCGCGCAATAGGAATAGCGGGGGAAAATATTGCCGCAAAATTTTTAAAGAAAAACGGCTACCGTATTTTAGAACGCAATTTTTCATGTGTACACGGCGAAATTGATATAATAGCGCTGCAGGGCGGTTTTTACGTGTTTATCGAGGTTAAAAGCCGTAATGTCCGCGATTACGGCGCGCCTTGCGAGGCGGTTAATATTTATAAACAGCGTCGCATTATTTCTTCTGCAAAAAGTTGGTTGGTAGGACGGCATAAATTCGGTGTGCCAGTTAGATTTGACGTAGTGGAGGTTTTAGACGGTGTTCCATCTGTGATAGTGGATGCATTTCGTCCCAGTTAGACATAATTTGTATTTTTTTTATTTAATGAATGCTGTATTTTGTCATTTGATTGTATACTATGTCACACATAATTTTGCTTTATTGTAACAATTCTTAAAAAAATAGGCAAAAACCAAATCAAAAAATGTAATTAATCGATAAAATTATAAGGTTTATATATTTATAAAAACATCATTAAAACACTTGCGTTTAATATTGCGCTGTGATAAAATATACAAGTGACTTCGGGCGGTCCTCTGGCTTTGATAGTGTATGAACGCTTAGTTAACAAATTATTTTGGAGGAAAAGTCAAATGGACATCATTAAGCAAATCGAAACGGCATCTTTAAGAGAAGTTACCCCTTTTAACGTAGGCGATACTGTTCGCGTTAATTTTAAGGTTATAGAAGGTAACAAGGAAAGAATTCAGGCATATGAAGGAATTGTAATCGCACGTAAACACGGCGGTCTTCGCGAAACGTTTACCGTAAGACGTATTTCATCCGGTATCGGCGTTGAGCGTACGTTCCCTGTTCACAGTCCTAAAATCGACAGCATTACGGTTGTACGCAAAGGTCAAGTGCGCAGAGCTAAGCTTTATTATTTACGTTCCCGTACTGGTAAGGCTGCAAAAGTTAAGAGTTCTAACTAACAATAAAGATTAATTCAAGCAATCTCAATCGAGGTTGCTTGTTTTATTGTCCGTCGCTTTTGTAACAGTTATAAGTCGTCTGCATAAAATTTTTATTTTTCCCGTGAAAAGACCCGCCTGAAATGTGCATAAAATTTTAATTTTGTATTAATATTGTTTTTGTATATATTAGTGTAATTATAGCATACGGACAACTATTAACTGCGTTTATCTACAACAAACTACTATTAGTTATTCGCTATTACATCGTATCACGTTAATGATAATTCATTGCGATATATTTTGTTCGTGTACGATATTATATTTTATCACTATAAATTTGCGGAGAAACAAAATTAATTAAAAGAAATATTAGGTAAATTTGTTAAAAAGGCTTGTTAGTTTTAAGTTTGGCGGTTATACTAATTTAGTATAGTTACGCTTAGGAGAATTTTAATGCTTGCTTTAATTAAAAGCTACGGGCTAAAAGGTTTGGACGGATTTCCTGTTCAGGCGGAAATAGATATGCACACAGGAATGCCTACTTACGACATTGTAGGTCTTGCGGATACTGCCGTTAAAGAATCCCGCGAGCGCGTCCGTTCTGCAATTAAAAACAGCGGATATTCGTATCCCGTTTCAGCAATAGTTGTCAACCTTGCGCCTGCCGACATAAAAAAAGAAGGCAGTATGTACGATTTGCCCATTGCGTTAGGTTTACTTGCCGCAAGCAAACAGATAGAGTACGGTAATTTAAAAAAAGCAATATATTTAGGAGAACTTTCTCTAAACGGCGAAGTGCGTAAGGTAAACGGATTGTTGCCTATGATTATTTCTGCCGTTCAAAACGGCGAACATATTTTTGTAATTCCCAAAGAAAATATCGGCGAAGTAATGTTTATCGAGGGGGCGGAAATATATGCGGTGGAAAATCTGCGCGACGCAGTAGAGTTTGCCACATGTGTAAAAGATAAACAGCCGTTACCCATTAGAAACTGGCAAAGCGACATCCAACGCAAGCAAAGCGATTTTGATTTTAAGTATATAAAAGGTCAGTATGCGGCAAAACGTGCAATGGAAATAGCTGTTGCTGGCGGACACAATATTCTTATGATAGGTCCTCCCGGTTCGGGAAAAACGATGCTTGCAAAGTCTGTGCCGTCCATAATGCCGAATTTGACTTTTGACGAAGCTTTGGACGTTGCCAAAATCCACAGTGTATCGGGACAGTTGGACGGGGGTTTTATTTACGAACGTCCGTTTCGCACGCCTCATCACTCGTCAACTATGGTAGCCTTGACGGGCGGCGGAAATAAAGCGCGTCCCGGCGAAATAAGCCTTGCTCACAACGGCGTTTTGTTTTTGGACGAACTGCCTGAATACAGCAGGCAAACATTGGAAACGTTACGTCAGCCGTTGGAGGACGGCGTAATAACGGTAGCTCGTAATGCCGTGTCAGTTACGTATCCTGCCGACTTTATGCTTATTGCGGGTATGAACCCTTGCCCTTGCGGAAACTACGGCAGCGCAACTGCCGAATGCTCTTGTTCCGCGGCGCAAATACACAGGTATTTAAGTAAGTTGTCCGGACCTTTATTGGACCGTATCGATATACATATCGAAGTAGACAATGTTTCTTACGCCGATTTACAGGATGAAACACTGGCGGAAGATTCTGCAACAGTACGTTGCCGAGTTAATAAAGCTCGCGAAATTCAGTTAAACCGTTTGTCTGCATTGGGACGTAATTGCAATGCGCAAATGACGTCGGCTGATATAAAAAAGTTTTGTAAATTGACGAAAGACAGCTTAATGCTTATAGAGGATTGCTTTGAAAAGTTTGCACTGTCGGCGCGGGCATACAATAGGGTGCTTAAAGTTGCGCGAACTATCGCCGACTTAGACGGTTCGCAGGATATAACCGTAAAACATATTGCCGAATCGCTGCAATACCGTACATTAGATAGGAAGTACCGAATTTGATGACATATTCACCACAGGAAAAACTTTGTATATTATTTGGCGAACGGCTTGTGTCGGTAAAAAAGTTTATTCAGGTAACGCAAATTTGTGATAATTTGGACTTGCTTACGACTGAGTTTGCAAAAAACAACGCCTTTAAAGGTATTTTGGGCGATTCTTTGTATAACCAACTGAAAAAGGATTTGGCGTGCAATTTCGTCGATCGGATAATTAAGGAAATGACGGATAATAACGTTGTGGCCGTTACCGAGTACTCTAACGGTTATCCAAATATTTTAAGAGATATAGACGAGCCTCCGTATATATTGTTTTGTAAAGGCAATATAAAGCTACTGGCAAAAGATAGTTTAGCGGTAATAGGTACGCGTAAGGTTTCTTCTTACGGCAGACGTATTGCAACGGATTTTACCAAAATTTTGTGTGAAGATTTTGTAATTGTAAGCGGACTTGCCTACGGGGTTGATTCGCTTGCGCATGAAGCCGCTCTTTCCGAAAATCAATTTACTATCGCCGTACTCGGTTCTGGTATTTTTAACGTATATCCGTCTGCAAACGAAAGGCTTGCAGAGCGTATTGTTAATGCAAACGGACTTATTGTAAGCGAATACGGTTTGCACGAAACGCCGTATCCGTTTCACTTTCCGCACCGCAACAGAATAGTAGCGGGTTTGTCTAAAGGCTTGTTGGTCTGTCAGGCGCCGCAAAAAAGCGGTACTCTGTCTACCGTGGAACTCGCTTTAAATCAAGGTAAGGATATCTTTGTCGTTCCGGGAGAAGTATACGATAAAGGCTTTGCAGGCAGTAATAGTTTAATTAAAAGTATGCAAGGTGCGTGTGTAACTACGCCGAGGGATATTGCCGACTATTACGGAATAGGTCGTTTGTCAACAAAAAAGCAGTCTGTTCAATTAAACTTTGACGAGCAAAAAATTGTCGACGCTTTAAGTATTGGAGCGAAAACGTTCGATCAGCTGGTAGCCGAAACGCAAATTGTTTTGGGTGAGCTTAATTTTTTGTTGGCAAATTTGGAATTAAGGAGTATAATTGCTAGATTACCAGGCAATTTATACCGTCTATATGGAGGACTTGAATGAAACTTGTTATTGTCGAATCTCCGGCAAAAGCAAAAACGATTGCTAAATATTTGGGAGAGGGATACAAAGTGGACGCTTCGCGCGGACATATTTGGGATCTTCCGGAAAAAACGATGGGAATATCGTTCGATAATAATTACGAACCCGAATTAGAAGCGCGTAAACCCGAGCAGAAGGAAACTATAGCTCGTTTAAAAAACGAAGTTGCCCGTGCCGAGCAGGTATACCTTGCAACCGACCCGGACCGCGAAGGGGAAGCAATATCTTATCACTTGCAATGCGCTTTAAATTTAGACCCGCAGGAAAAAAACCGTATTATGTTTAACGAAATTTCCAAAAAAGCGGTAAATAAGGCTATACAGAATCCCAGATATATTAATAAGGGACTGGTTGAAGCTCAACAGGCGCGCAGAGTACTGGACAGACTTGTAGGTTATACTTTATCTCCCGTACTTTGCAAAAAAATCCGTAATAAATTGTCCGCGGGTAGAGTACAGTCGGCGGCATTGCGTATAATTGTCGACCGCGAAAAGGAAATTCAAGCTTTTAAACCCGAAGAATATTGGACTGTAAACGCTACGCTGGAAAAGCCTTCGCAAAAACCGTTTTTTACTGCGTCGCTTACAGAAAAAAACGGAAAGAAAATAAAAATTAAAAACGAACAGCAGTGTAACGAAGCTTTGCAGTGTTTAAAAACAGGCGATTACATTGTTACTAATGTAAAAAAGTCCGTTAGCGCCAGTCGTCCTCAACCGCCGTTTACTACAAGTACGTTACAGCAGGACGCCGTTAATAAACTTAAAATATCCAGTTCCGTCGCTATGTCTGTAGCGCAGCAGCTTTACGAGGGGTTTGACATTTCCGGCATAGGACATGTTGCATTGGTTACTTATATACGTACAGACTCCGTACGCGTTGCCGACGATGCTATTGCAAGCGCACGCAGCCATATTGCTGAAAAATACGGTGCTAAATATGTTCCGGACAAGCCTAATTACTATGCTACAAAAAAACAAGCGCAGGACGCGCACGAAGCAATCCGTCCTATAAATTTAGAAATTACTCCCGCTTATATTAAAGATAAGGTTCAACGTAACCATTATTTATTGTATAAGCTTATTTATGAACGTTTTTTAGCCAGTCAAGCTGCAAGCGCTACTTACAATAGCGTAAACGTATCGGTTAACTGTAACGAGTACGGGTTGTCCGCAATAGGAAAAACACTCATTTTCGACGGTTATTTGGCTATCTACGGCGAAAGCAAGTCTAAAAATAAAAAAGAAAAAGATAACGAAGGGGAAAACGTTGTACTGCCGCCGCTGGAGATAGGTGATAAACTTAACCTTATAGACTTAAAACACGAGCAAAAGTTTACCAAACCTCCTGCGCGTTATACTGAGGCAAGTATAATCAAAACAATGGAAGAAAAAGGCATCGGCCGTCCCAGCACGTATGCGGCAACGATGCAGACGTTGTATAAACGCGAATACGTGCTAAAGGACGGCAAAAGCTTGGTTCCGTCAAATCTGGGCGTTCAGGTTACGGATTATTTGGAACAATATTTCGGCAAAATAGTGGACGTTCAGTTTACTGCCGAAATGGAAGATAAGCTGGACGCAATAGAAGATAACGGTGAACCGTGGTACAAAATTGTAGACAGTTTTTACCAACCTATGCTTAAAGAAGTTAGCACCGCAATGCATGGAGAGAAGATCGTTGTTGCCGACGAGGTATCCGACGAGGTTTGCGAAAAGTGCGGTTCTCCTATGATTATACGCATGGGGCGTTACGGTAAATATCTTGCTTGCAGTAATTATCCAAAATGCTCTAATATACGCAGTTTAAAACAAACGGCGCCTCCCAAACAAACCGATATTCCATGTGAGATTTGCGGCGCACTGATGCTGGAACGCCAGGGCAGGTACGGCAAATATCTTGCTTGCAGCAATTATCCTAATTGCAAAAATACAAAACCATTAAACGAAGTGGTGGCAAAATGTCCAAAATGCGGAAAAGACGTTGTTAAGCGCGTTTCTAAAAGAGGTACGGTATTTTACGGATGTACGGGTTATCCGGATTGTGATTTTGTATCGTGGGATATACCTACAGGCGAAACGTGTCCGCAGTGCGGCGCTCCGCTTGTTTACAAAAAAAGCGGCAAGAGCGAAGTAATACAGTGTTCTAATAAGAATTGTAAATATCACGGCGGGGTTAAAAGTGAAAGTTAAAGTTATCGGCGGAGGCTTTGCCGGATGCGAGGCAAGCTATCAGTTGCTTAAACGCGGAGTAGACGTTACTTTGGTGGAAATGAAACCGCTAAAAAAATCTCCCGCTCACAATTTAGATACGCTATGCGAAGTGGTCTGTTCCAACTCTTTTAAGAGCGACGATATTAATACGTCCAGCGGATTGTTAAAAGCGGAACTGCGAATGTTGGACAGTCTCGTCGTACGTATAGCCGAACAAACGCGCGTGCCTGCGGGCAATGCGTTAGCGGTGGATAGAAACAAGTTTTCGCATGATATTACAGCGGAACTAAATAAGTATCCTAATTTTACAAAAGTTAACGCTATCGCCGATGATATAAATACCGAAGATTACGATTTTATTATAGTGGCGACAGGTCCGTTGACGGACGAAGCGTTAATACCCGCTTTGCAAACCGTTTTCGGCAAGGAATTTTTATACTTTTTTGATGCGGTAGCGCCGATAATCACGGCGGACAGCATAGACTATTCCTGTGCTTTTGCCGCAAGTCGATACGGTAAAGGCAGCGCCGATTACATTAATTGTCCTATGACTAAGGACGAATACTTAAACTTTTATTCCGCTTTGATAACGGCGGAAAAAGTGGAGTTAAAAGACTTTGAAAAAAACGTATTCGAGGGCTGTATGCCTATCGAGGTGATGGCTAAACGCGGTGCTGATACGATTCGGTTCGGTCCTTTAAAGCCCGTTGGTCTTACGGACGAGCGCACAAACACGCGTCCGTATGCCGTATTGCAGCTTCGCAGGGAAAACGTAGACGGAACATTATATAATTTGGTTGGTTTTCAAACAAACCTTAAGTATCACGAACAAAAGCGGGTGTTTTCGATGATTCCCGCGTTGAAAAATGCGGAATTTGCTCGGTACGGCGTAATGCACCGTAATACGTATATCAATGCGCCTAAGTTTTTAAACGGATGCTTTCAGCTTAAACTTAACCATAAAATATTTTTTGCGGGGCAGATCAGCGGTGTAGAAGGATATATGGAGTCCTGCATGAGCGGACTTATCGCGGCAATACAAGGGTATAGATTGTTTAGCGGTGCAAACGCAGTCGTTTTTCCCGACGATACAATGATAGGAGCGTTATGTAAGCATATTTCTACCGATTTCGGCGAATACTCGCCAATGAACAGTAATTTCGGTATATTGACGTCCTTGGAACAGCATATTAAAGACAAATCTCAGCGCAAGGCTGAATACAGTAAACGTGCGTTAAATTCTTTAAAACAAACTATTTCAAATATAGGAGGCATATAATGGCAGAATTTTTTGGGGATACCATTAAAGGCACAACAATCTGCGCCGTAAAGCGCAACGGTAAAATAGCTGTTGCGGGGGACGGTCAGGTTACACAAGGACAAAACGTTATTATGAAAGGAAATGCGGTTAAAGTACGTAGAATTTTTGACGGAAAAATAGTTACGGGGTTTGCCGGTTCGGTTGCAGACGCTTTTACTTTATCGGAAAAATTTGAAGAAATGCTGCAAAAATTCAGCGGTAATTTGCTGCGTTCGGCTGTGGAAGTTGCTCAGCTTTGGCGCAGAGATAACGTTATGCGTAAGCTTGAAGCTATGATGATTGTTGCAGATAAGGAAAATATATTTTTATTGTCCGGAACGGGCGATGTTATAGAGCCTGACGACGGAGTTTGCGCAATAGGAAGCGGAGGAAATTATGCTTTAGCGGCGGCAAAAGCACTGTACCGTAATACCGACTTGTCCGCAAAAGAAATAGCCGAAAAGGCGCTGCAAATTGCAAGCGAGATATGTGTGTTTACTAACGGACACATAACCGTAGAGGAGGCGTAAAATGACACCTAAACAAATTGTTAACGAATTAGACCGTTATATAGTAGGTCAATTTCAGGCAAAAAAGGCGGTGGCTATCGCATTACGTAACAGATATCGCCGCAGTAAATTGTCCATTGCCGACCGTGAGGAAATTACTCCTAAAAATATTATTTTAAAGGGACCGACGGGCGTAGGTAAAACGGAAATTGCACGCAGGCTTGCAAAGCTTGTCAAAGCTCCTTTTTTAAAGGTGGAAGCCACAAAATATACCGAGGTTGGGTACGTAGGGCGCGATGTGGAAAGTATGATTCGCGATTTGGTGGAGGTTTCTCTCCGTTTAGTTAAGGACGAACGTTACAAAGAGGTTGAAGCCTCTGCCTTCGATAAAGCTGTGGATAGACTTGCGGATATAATGTTAAAGCAATCTCACGAATTGCCCGAAGGCATATCTAAAATCGACCTGAAAAATGAATTGTCTCAACATAATCTCGATCAAATGCAAGTGGAAATTTCTGTTGCAGATACGCCTAAACCTGTCGAATTGCAACCCGGCGCAGGCGAGATTAATCTAGGAAGTATTTTCGGCGATATACTACCCAAAAAGACGAAAAAACGCACGGTAACGGTAGCGGAGGCTCTGAAAATATTCGCAGGCGAAGAAAGCGATAAACTTATCGACCTTGACAGCGTTGAAATAGAGGCAGTGCGCCGAGCCGAAAACGACGGTATTATTTTTATCGACGAAATGGACAAGATTGCAGGCAAGTCCTCTCAGCACGGACCGGATGTATCGCGCGAGGGCGTACAACGCGATATTTTGCCTATAGTAGAAGGCTGTACGGTTACCACTAAATACGGCAACGTAAAAACCGACTATATTTTATTTATCGCAAGCGGTGCGTTCCACGTAAGCAAGGTTTCGGATCTTATTCCCGAATTGCAGGGACGTTTCCCCGTTTTGGTAGATTTGGACAGCTTGGGAATAGACGATTTTGTTAAAATCCTTACCGTTCCGGCAAATGCTATTACCGATCAGTATAAAAAGCTGCTTGCTGTAGATAATATAGATTTACAATTTACCGACGACGGTATTCGCGAAATTGCAAACGTTGCGTTTGACCAAAATAATACTTTGGAAGATATAGGCGCTCGCAGATTGCAAAGTATTATGGAACATATCGTCGAAGATATATCGTACGATATCGACGAAAACGGCGGCAAGAAAAAAATAGTAATAGATAAAACTTACGTTGAAAATAACTTCCGCACCGAATCCCGCAATCTTAAAAAATACGTTTTGTAGCGGAGATAGCGCATGGTAGAACGCGGATTTATTATAAAACGTAAAGGTAGTTATGCTCAGGTTCGTATCGAGCGCAACTCTGCTTGCGGTTCGTGCGGACGGTGCGGAATGACGGAAAACCAGAAACACGTCGATTTTTATGTGGAAAACACCCTAGATGCACAGGTTGACGACGTGGTGGAAATTAATATTCCCGAAGCTAATACGGCAAAACTGGCGTTTGTGGCCTACATTATACCTCTTATTCCTGCATTGGTACTGTTATTCGTATCCATATCTCTTAAATGGCAGGAATGGCTGTCCGTTTTGCTGTTTTTTGTCGGTCTTGCCGCAGGGTATGCGGTAGTAGCGCTAATCGACATATTACGGAAAAGAAAATGGGCGTCTTCGCCTACGTTAATATCGGTTGTTAATATAAAAAAAGAAATAAATAAAATAGAAGGAGAATCTATCAATGAGCAAAATAAATGAAGTAGCTGCAAATTTTGACGATTTTATTAAGGACGGCGTTGTTGTCGTGGATTTTTGGGCTAAATGGTGCGGACCCTGCCGTATGCTTGCGCCCATATTGGACGAAGTGGCAGATACGCTTACGGACGTTAAGTTTGGTAAAGTGGATGTGGACGACGCTCAGGAGCTTGCCAAACGCTATCAGGTTATGTCAATACCTAACGTATGCATATTTAAAAACGGCGAGCTTGTGGACCGCATTATTGGTCTTTGCGACGAAAACGAATTGACGGAAACAATCAAAAAACATATTTAAAACTTATACTAATTTATTGATGTTGTAGTTAAATTTATTTGTTAAATTATTAAATGGCTTGAAAAACGATATTAACGCTTTTAACGTTGATATTGTTTTTTTTTATTTTAAAAGGAAAGTATTTTAAAGTGTGTTAAAAGGTTGACATTTGCGTATAATCGTAGTAAACTAATCCTAGTAATTTGGTAGGAATTAAAAAATGAAAATGTCGTCTAAGGCACGATACGGCTTATACGTTGCGGTAGAACTTGCAAAGTCGTACCGACAGCAGAATATCGTAACGGTGGCAAGTTTAGCGCAATCCACCGGTGTTACCGAAAAATATTTAGAACAAATTATAGCGTTAATGAAAAAGGCAGATATTGTCCGGTCTATACGCGGGGCAGGCGGAGGTTATAAGCTAACCGATAATCCGGAAAATATTACCGTGGGACAAATTTTGCGCGCCGTAGAAGATAACTTGGAGATTGTCGACTGCTTGCATAAGGATTGCGCAGGCAAATGTAATTGCGTTTCGCACAATCTTTGGGCAAAGCTGTACGAAAATATAAATAACTACCTCGACACCATATCGTTGACGCAACTTGCCGAGGACAGAGTTTAACGGGAGAAATTTATATGCATATATATATAGATCATGCGGCGACAACCCCTTGCGATAAGCGCGTGGTAGAAGCAATGCTGCCGTTTTTTACACAGGAATTCGGCAATGCCGACAGTCAGCATTTTTACGGACGCGATACGGCAAACGCAGTTGCAAACGCCCGCGATACAATTGCTGATTTAATAGGCTGTAAATCTAACGAATTGTATTTTACCGGCAGCGGTACCGAAGCGGATAATTGGGCTTTAAAAGGCGCAGCGCTGCATAACAGAGCTAAGGGAAATCATATAATAATCTCGTCGATTGAACATCACGCAATACTTAATGCTGCAGACTGGTTGGAAAATAACGGCTTTAAAGTTACCAGATTGCCCGTGGATGCCACAGGTCTTGTAAATGCAGCCGATTTGGAAAAAGCTATTGACGACAAAACAACGTTAGTATCGGTTATGTACGTTAATAACGAAGTGGGTACAATTCAGCCCATACGCGAACTTGCCGCCGTTGCCCATGCGCACGGTGCGTTATTTCACAGCGACTGCGTGCAGGCTATGCCGTATATAAAAATTAACGTTAAGGATTTAGGCATAGATTTGCTATCGATGTCTGCGCATAAATTTTACGGACCTAAGGGAGTAGGCGCACTGTATATCCGTAACGGCATAAAGCTGGACAAACTTATTTGCGGAGGCGGACAGGAACGCTCTCAGCGCGGAGGAACGACTAATACTCCGCTGGTAGTAGGTATGGCAAAGGCATTGCAGATAGCAACGGAAGAAATGGCGGAAAACAACGCTAAAATTGCTTTACTGTGTAACCGTTTTATAGATAGGGTTATTGCAGAAATACCGTATGTTCGCTTTAACGGAAACCGTACAAGCTGTGTGCCTTCGATTGCAAATTTCAGTTTTGAATTTATTGAAGGCGAGGGCATATTAATGTTAATGGACAGAAACGGCGTGGCAGTTTCCAGCGGTTCTGCGTGCAGCAGCGGAAGCTTGGATCCGTCGCACGTTTTACTTGCTATGGGCGTGCCGATAGAAGTATCGCACGGTTCAATCAGGTTTTCTTTCGGCAAGGACAACACTATGGAAGAAGTAGATTATGCCGTTAATATTCTTGTAGATACAATATCCAAATTACGCGCAATGTCGCCGCTATTTAACCTTAAAACGGGAGGAACTTACAATGTATAATCAAAAAGTGTTGGACGCTTTTGCAAATCCGCAAAACGTAGGTATAATAGAAAATGCCGACGGAGAGGGAATGGTCGGCAACGCCACATGCGGCGATATAATGAAAATAACATTAAAGATAGAAAACGACGTAATTTTTGACGCCAAATTTCAAACGTTCGGTTGCGCTGCGGCTATTGCGACTAGTTCTACGGCTACTCAAATGATTATAGGCATGACTGTTGAGGAAGCTTTAAAAGTTACAAACGCTAAAGTGGTTGAATACTTGGAAGGACTTCCTCCGCAAAAAATCCATTGTTCCGTTTTGGCGGAAGAGGCAATTAAAAAAGCGATAGAAGACTATCGCGCAAAGAAAAATAATA
The DNA here is from genome assembly GCA_910587795.1 of uncultured Christensenellaceae bacterium. Lineage (GTDB taxonomy): Bacteria > Bacillota > Clostridia > Christensenellales > CAG-314 > Fimimonas. The sequence goes on along the minus strand of CAJUNH010000001.1, from coordinate 200,833 downwards.
AATCGACAGACAAAAATAAAATAGAATATGTTTAATATAAAAACTCCTTGCGGTAGCGGCATAGTTTAAACGCAGGGAGTTTTTTATTTTTGTAGTAAAGATAGTAGAGTGAACATTTCTTATATGCTCATTTTTGTTTTAAATTCAAACAGTATTAATCTCTACTTTAAATTTAACTCAAAAATTTTACAGCTGCTTTCGGTTCTAATTAGTTTAAAGTTCTTACGCCTTGCAATTTTTATTGATATCTCTTATTTTTCGTCGCACTCTATAATTAACTTATCTGCTATTTTCTTTGCATTTTCAATTATTTTTTTCATTAATTCTTGCGCATAGCCTTTATTCCAAAATTTTTGATGTAATATCCAGCCAATCTCATAAGAATTTGTATCGTATGGATGATATATGATATATCCTACAAAATTACCGTCTTTATTATCAACGGCAAAAATAGAAGGAGTGATTGTCAGTGCATACTTTTAAGAAACGACAGCTTTTGATCAAAAGTATACGTTTTTTCGATATAACGCATAACTTGTTCATTGGATAAAAGCTTATATAGACCGTCAATATCTTTATCGCTGAATTTTCTAATTACAAGTCTTTTCGTTTCTATTTTTTCTATTATTATATAGTTTCCGTTTTTACTTTGTTTTGTTATTAGATTAAAAAATTATATCACATACGATACAAATGTACAATATTATTTTAATTCGTATGCGCAATGGAATAATTTTATAAATAATTAAGCAAACTATCGGTAAAAATAAGATATATGGAGGACAAAATGAAAAAGATTTTAATAAGCATGGCTCTCGGCGCTGTTGCAGGAATGTTAATCGGCGAAATTCCGCAAGTTAAAAGTGTTGTAAAAAAGGGCAAAAAGAAAGTTAAGGACATTATTGACTAAACGCAATCCGCCGCGCGGCGGGTTGTTTTGTTGCAAACATTTGCAATAAAAAATGCGGGTAGCAATATGATTTTATATAATTTAAGTTTTTCTGCCGATAAAATTTTAAACTTTTTTTCTGTTTTAAATTATTTTGTTTTAAATGTATTGTAATTGTAATACAATCTGTGTTATAATATCGTTACTATGGGCAGAATAATGGCATTGGACGTTGGCGACGTACGCATAGGCATCGCCGTATCGGATCCTATGGGTATAATTGCCAACCCGTTGGAAACGTATACAAGAAAAGGCGACATCAATAAGGACGCAAAATACATTGTAGAGCTTGCTAACAGCCGCGATGTAACGTTGTTTGTATCGGGTTTACCTTTGGGATTGAACGGAAACGAGAACGAACAAACACGTAAAACGCGCGAATTTATAGATGTGCTTATTAGCCTTACGGACATTCCCGTTAAATATCTTGACGAACGCTTTACGACGTTATCGGCAGAACGGACGCTTATTCAGGGAAACGTCCGCAGAGAAGACCGTAAGAAAGTGATCGACAAAGTGGCTGCAACAATAATTTTACAAAATTATTTGGATAGTAAAAGATAAATTTTGGAGGTAAAAACTATGGCTGACGAAACTAAAAAGACTTGTGATTGCGGACACGATCACGATCATGATTGCGACTGCGGTTGCGATATGGAAGAAGATGTAATAATGTTAGAGGACGAGGACGGGAAGGAAATTCCTTTTTATCACATTGCAACTTTGGAACACGAGGGAAAGGAATATGCATATTTGCAGCAAGCCGAAGATACCGACGAGCCTATGATCGAGATTTTTGAGCTTGAAGAAGTAGAGGACGACGGCGAAGGTTATTTTAACTTGATTCCTATCGATGACGATTTGTACGAAATTTTATTTAAAAAATTGGAAGAACAAATCGCTATGGCAGACGATTGCGACGATCCCGACTGCGAATGTCATCATCACCGCGACGAAGACTGATTTTTTCAAAAATTAAGCCAGCGCTATTTAGCGTTGGCTTTTAATTATGTGTTTAAAATAGAATAGATGGATATTTGTTGTATTTGAACGTTACGGCAATAATAACATAGCGTATATGTAAAATGATCGCTAGTCAAAAATACAGAAACCGTTACAGCAATAACGGCAAATCTTTTATTAATCGACTTAAATTAATATTCTGCTAGGCAATCCTGTGTAATAGTGATAGTGGCAGTTTCCTGCTGTCCGTTACGGGTGTAACCGATTTTTACATCGCTGCCGACGCGTGCGTCTAATAGTGCGTCGATAAACATATATTGACGTGTGATTTGCGTGGTTTTATCGCCTATTGTAATGCTGTTAATTATATCTCCTATCTCAAGTTTGTCTTTTACAATACTGCCGTCCATAATAGATGCAATTGTAACCTGCTCTATTTTATTTATAAATCCGTCTTCTTCACTAAGTGTTGTGGATAAACCGCTTGTCTGTACTGTTACATTAAGCAGAACGCGCATAACGCATTGTTTGTTCATAAGCGGACTGTAATATATAATATTGTCCGCAATAGCGCGTGCAACGTTGCTGGGTATAGCGTATGCAATATTTTCTACGTTTTCTTCGCCGGACTTTGCGTTGACTATACCTATCAGTCTACCCGTATCGTCAAATAATCCGCCTCCCGAGTTGCCGCTGTTTACGGCTGTATCGGTACGTATTACGCGTAACGATATTTTTGTACGGTTGTCTACCGCCGTCATATCTATATATTCGGAATCAACGCTTACAATACCGCTGGTTACAGATATTCCTTCCGCTTCGGGATTGCCGATTGCAATAGACAACTGTCCCGGACGGACGTTGTTGGAATCGGCAATCTCTACGGCGGCTACGGTGCGCGCATCGATAGATTTTTTTAGTACGACACTGTTTTCTATCCTTAATACTGCAATATCGTAATTAAGAGAACCTCCCACATACGTAGCAGGGATTGCATATCCATTACCTTCCATTCCGTATAAAAACACTTTAATGTCGTCGCTTATATGGTTTGAGGTATTATTTGAGTTTTCGTAAACGACGTGATGGTTTGTTATTATATATGCCGAACCGTTATCTTCCAAACTGTATATTACTCCCGATCCCGCCGATTGCGCTTGCTTCGTTTGCGGTTGACCGAACCAGGAATTTGTTATTATGGTATGTGTGCAGTAGATTGATACGGCAGATTTAAGCCCGATATTAGCCGCAACCGACACGTCGTGTGCGCTGTCAACGCTTGTATTGTACGTAATAGGAGTCTTTTCTACAGTGTTGGTGGTGTGCAACTGTTTTAGCCATTCTTCCTCGGTACCGTTAAAGCCGTTTTTAACAGCTATTTCGTATGCGGAGATATATTCTGTGTCGTTATTATTGCATGCGCAAAATACCGTTATAAATACGGCAATTAGTAGTAGTGTTAAAAAAAGATATATCCGTTTGTTTTTCATAAATTTACCTCCCGTTAATTAGTTCGACTTAGTTTTAATTTTGGTTCCTTTGTATAATAACACAGTATTTGGAAAGTTTATTAATTAAGTTTACTTTAATAATCTTAAATTATAATGAAATAATCAATTAAATTCCTAATAATAAAATGATACACATTAAAAAGAACGTGAAAAGTAGAAATATTTTTGTTGCAAAAATAAAAGTGTTGTGCTATAATTTATAAGGTTTAATTCGCATTCGCGCAGTATTTGTTCGTTGTGCTCGGTTTTGCCGCCGAGTGTCGGGCAGAGAGGATGGTGCGGAGAGGTTAAAAACGATAAAAAAGGAGATAAGGAAAAATGGCAGTTGTATCTATGAAACAGCTTTTGGAAAGCGGCGTTCACTTTGGACACCAAACCAGAAGATGGAACCCCAAAATGAAGAAGTATATCTATGCGGAACGTAATGATATACACATTATCGATTTGCAGCAAACAGTTGCTTTGGCGGAGATTGCATATACTTTTGTCCGCGATATAGCGGCGGCAGGTAAGCCCGTGCTTTTTGTCGGCACTAAAAAGCAAGCTCAGGAAGCTATTAAGAGCGAAGCTGAACGCTGCGGAATGTTTTATGTAAACAACCGTTGGTTGGGCGGTACGCTTACGAACTACAAAACGATCAAGTCGCGTATCGAAAGACTTAACCATATCAACCAAATGGAAAAATTAGGAGAACTTGACTTATTGCCTAAAAAAGAAGTTGCAAAGCTTTTGGAAGAACGCGATAAGTTGCAGGCTAACTTGGGTGGAATTAAGGATATGAAGGGTATGCCCGGTTGTATCTTTATCGTAGACCCCAAAAAAGAATCTATTGCGGTCGCGGAAGCTCACGCATTAAATATTCCTATCGTTGCAATAGTCGACACAAACTGCGATCCCGATCAAGTCGATGTGGTAATTCCCGCTAACGACGATGCAATCGGCGCAATTAAAGTTATCGCTTCAATTATAGCAGGCGCTGTTATCGAGGCAAAAGAGGGCGTTGTTATGACCGCTCCCGAAGACGAGGAAAAAGAGGAAGCTAACGTAGCGGAAGCTGCCGAGGAGGAAACAAATGGCTAATTTTACAAGTAAAGACGTAATGAAGCTGCGCGAACAAACAGGCGTAGGCATGATGGATTGCAAAAAAGCACTTGTCGAAACCGACGGAAATTTTGACGAGGCAGTTAAGTATCTTCGCGAGAAGGGTATGGCGTCCGCAGCTAAAAAAGCAAGCCGCGTTGCCGCGGAGGGTTTAGTAAAATGCGTTATTGCAGAAGATAAGCACACCGGCGTAGCAGTAGAAATCAACTGCGAAACTGACTTTGTGGCGCGCAGCGATCAATTTATTGCTTTGGTTGATAACATTGCAAATCATATTTTGCATTCTAACGCAGCAACAATAGAGGCTCTTGCGGACGAAAAATATTATGCGGATTCCTCTAAAACCATCAGCGTTCTCGTTGCAGAAGCAACGGCGGCTATCGGCGAAAAGATTTCTTTGCGTCGTTTTACTAAATTTGCTTTAAACGGCGACGGAGTAGTTGACAGCTACATTCACATGGGCGGAAAAATCGGCGTTTTAATTGAGCTTAGCGGTAAAGCACCAGTTGCCGATTTACAAGGTCTTGCACACAATCTTTGTATGCAAATTGCAGCAAGCAAACCTCAAGTTATCGGTATTGGCGATTGCGATCCTAAGGCTTTGGAAGCAGAACGTGAAATTTTGACGGCTCAAGCTCAAAACGAGGGAAAACCCGCTGCTGTTATCCAAAAGATGGTAGAGGGACGTATCCACAAGTATTATAAGGAAGTTTGCTTATTAGAGCAGGAATACGTTTTAGACACGGCTCTTGCAGTTAAACAAGTTGTTGCCGACGTTGCAAAAAAATCCGGAACGGAAATTACCGTTACGAAATTTATCCGTTACGAAATGGGTGAAGGAATTGAAAAGCGCGTTGATAACTTTGTTGACGAAATTGCCGAGCAAATGAAAAACATTAAATAATTTTGTCGATTTTTGAGGGAACAATGCCTAGTTGTTCCCTCTTTTAAAAATATTCGAGGTGCTTATGACAAATTATAAACGTATAATTATAAAGGTTAGCGGCGAATCTTTGTGCGGCGGAAAATTCGGTATTGACGGCGATAGTGTAAAAAAACTGGCGCTGCAGCTCAAAAAAATTGCCGAATTGGGCGTACAAACCAGCGTTGTCGTCGGCGGAGGCAATATTTGGCGGGGGCGGACCGGTCAGGAAATGGAACGGTCAGTTGCCGATAATATCGGTATGCTGGCAACTGTTATAAACGGTTTGACATTGGGCGAAGCACTTATAAATTGCGGCGTAAAATGCAAAGTAGTGTCCTCTGTCGGTATAACCAAGGTGGTGGAGCAGTACGAGTACCGCACCGTAAATAATTACTTAAACGAAGGAAACCTTGTTGTGTTTGTCGGCGGTACGGGGTTGCCGTATTTTTCTACCGATACCGCATTAAGCTTGCGCGCTTGCGAAATACACGCCGATGCGATTTTCTTTATGAAAAACATCGACGGCATATACGATAGCGACCCAAAACTTAATTCTTCGGCAAAAAAATACGACGAAATTACTTACGATAAAGTAATAGCCGATAATCTTAAAGCAATGGATATGACTGCGATTGCGATGTGCAGAGAATACGGAATTAAATCCGTTGTTTTAGGTATGGAAGAAAAGGACGGTATCTTACGTGTATTAAAAGGCGAAAAACTCGGTACAATTATAAAATAGATATTTTGTTGACTATTTCTATTGAATTTTTTATCGTAATGCTGTACAATATATGTGCAATATATTTTTGCACATAAACGATAAGGAGACTAAAATGACTTACGCTACCCCTCAAATTGAAGAATTATTTTTAAAATTCGAAATGGATTGCGATAAAGCAATCGGTTATATGAAGAGCGAATACAATCTTATGCGCGCAGGCAGAGCTAACCCTAAACTTGTGGAAAGCATAAAGGTTGACTACTACGGTGCGCCGACGCCTATTAATCAAATGGGCAATATTTCCGTACCTGAACCCAGATGTTTGCTTATTACTTTGTGGGATAAATCTGCTTTAAAACTTGTAGAAAAGACTATTTTGGCGGCAAATATAGGCGTAACGCCACAAAACGACGGTAATGTTATCCGTCTTACTTTCCCTGCCCTTACGGAAGAACGCCGCCGTGATCTGGTTAAACAGGTAAAAAAATTGGCGGAAGATACCAAAGTTGTACTTCGTAATGCCCGCCGCGACGTAATGGACGGTCTTAAAAAGGAAAAAAATGCCAAAACCGTATCGGAAGACTTGATTAGCGATTATGAAGGAGAAATAGACAAATCTCTCGCTAAATTAATAGAAACGGTAGACAAACTTGCCAAGGAAAAGGAAGTTGACGTAATGTCCGTCTAACAAGATGAATAATATTTATACAGACCTTATTGGACTTGAAGTTTGCGAAGCCGAAAGCAAATTGCTTAAACAAGGTATAACAAGCTTCAAGTTTGTTTATTATGTAGATAGAAAACAATCTAAATATGATAAGGAGATAGTAACGGCGGTTAGAGATAAGCATGATTATCTGGAACTGATTGTATGCCGTTATTTGTTTGAGGTTTAATGAGTATTCCTGTGCACGCAGCGTTTATAATGGACGGTAACGGCCGTTGGGCAAAGTCTAAGGGTTTGCCGCGCATGTACGGACATAAACGCGGGTTGGATACTGCGGAAAAAGTTATAGATTATGCGCGTATTAAAGGGATAAAGTATCTTTCTCTTTACGTTTTTTCTACGGAAAATTGGAAACGTCCTAAAAACGAAGTTGCGTCTTTATTTGATTTGGCAAAAAAATATCTAAAAAGTTTTGAAAAATTTTGCAAAGATAAAATACGAGTTGTGATATCGGGCGAACGCGACGGCTTGCCGCAAGATTTAATAAGCAGAATGGACGAAATTCAGGATAAAACCAAATATTTCGATTCTATATGCGTAAATTTGTGCATCAATTACGGCGGACAGAAAGAAATTATCGAGGCGGCTAAAAAAATTATTGACGAAAACGTCGAGCTTAGCGAAATTGCAGTTTCGCAGCACTTATATAATTCGTTTATTCCTGCGCCGGATATAATAATTAGAACAGGCGGACAAAAAAGACTTTCTAACTTCTTGTTATATCAAAGCGCATATGCCGAACTTTATTTCAGCAATACGTTTTGGCCTGATTTTACCGAAAGCGAATTTGAAAGTATTTTGCAGGAGTATGCCTTGCGTAAAAGATCATTTGGAGGAATTGTAGATGGTCAGTAAAAAGGTAATGATTAACAGAATATGGGTAGGGGCGCTTATCTTTTTGTCTTTTTTGGGCATGGTAGCGTTAAACATATACTTTCCAAACTACGCATATTCGCCTAATCCAACGCAAATTATCAGCGGTAGGGCGATAAACTCTATTATTATCTCGGCACTGATTTTATTATCCGTAATTGAAATGCGGCGCGCATTGGGTAAAGATAAAATACCCGATTGTTTCAGTTGGTTGCTGTGGGCATACGGGTTCGGTTTAGGACCCGCATATAGTTTGTTCGGCTATACGGGTATATTGTTCTACACATTACTTGTTTTTTTAGGTGCAGTAGTTACATCGCTTATTCACGACCGTGTAGACAGCTTGATTTACATAGCTTTCATGTTTGTGTACCCGGGATTGTTTATGGCAACGTTATTGTACTTAAACCGTGCCGCGGCGTCGCGTACTGTGACAACCGACCTTATGTATCCTTTTATGGAAAGCGATATTTGGTCGTTTTTAACTCCCGACCATGCAGTAGGAAATCTTTTGCCGCTAAACGGCATAGCGCTTGCTCTGGTTTTTGCCGTGTCAACTTTTACCGACTCGTTTGCATTTTTCGTAGGCGTATTATTTGGCAAGCATCAGCTTTGTCCCAATATCAGCCCCAAAAAGACGATAGAAGGCAGCATCGGCGGCATAGTAGGCGGTGCATTCGGCTCAGCGTTGATATACTTTTTGTTTGACTTTTTCGGTATATTCGGTCCGCAATTCGGTTTGACTTTCGACGGACTTGGATTATCTACCGCGCATATCGTATTGACGTACGTACTTATAGGTTTGGGCGGATCTGTCGTTACGCAGATAGGCGATTTGATCGCCAGCCAAGTAAAGAGATTTTGCGGTATAAAGGACTACAGCCGTATTTTAGGCGAGCACGGCGGAATAATGGACAGATTTGACGGAATTATGCTTAACGCCGTATTTGTATCGTTTGTGTTTATGTTTATATTCTAATGAAAAAAATAGCGGTATTAGGCAGTACCGGTTCTATCGGTACGCAAACACTGGACATAATTGCACGGCATCCAAACGATCTTAAAGTCGTTTCACTCGTTGCATATTCCAACAACATAAAATTAAATCAACAAGCGCGAGATTTTAACCCGCGCTTTAAAGCTTTAATTAGCGAGTGCGGTACGGATTGTCTTACAGAAGCGGTTAAAGATTGTGATTTAGCGGTTGTAGCTACCCGCGGTATATGCGCTATAGAGTGTGTGCTGTATTGTTTGGATAACAATATAGACGTTGCTCTTGCCAACAAAGAAACGCTGGTTTGCGCAGGTAAAATTATATGTGACAAGCTTAAATACAGCAAGTCCAAACTGATACCGATAGACAGCGAACATTTTGCTATCAGTCAGTGTTTGTTGGGAAGAACAGACAAGTCGTCTATTAGTAAACTGCTGTTAACTGCCAGCGGCGGTCCTTTTTGGAATACGGATAAGTCTGCAATGCGCTCTATTACAGCCAAACAAGCGTTAAAACACCCGAACTGGAATATGGGACAAAAAATTACTGTCGATAGCGCTACTATGATGAATAAGGCGTTGGAAGTAATAGAGGCAAAGTGGTTATTTGATATCAGTCCCGACAAAATACAAATTGTCGTTCATAGACAAAGCATTGTTCACTCTATGGTGGAGTTTGACGACGGAAGCGTTATAGCGCAGATGTCTAACCCGGATATGCGTATTCCAATTCAAACGTCATTACTCGGTAAATCGGGCGTACGCGTTACACCGAATATCGATTTTAAAAATCTATTGACGCTGACGTTTGAAGAGTGCGACTTTGATAAATTTCCGTGTGCGGAATTAGGCTACAAGATTTTTTGTTATTCACCGCTTGCGGCAACGGTTATGAATGCGGCAAACGATGTATGCGTAGATAAATTTTTGTCCGACAAGTTGTTGTTTGACAATTTCTATAATATAATTATTAGTACGGTTGAACATTTTGCCTCTAAAACAGCCGATTTAGAGGTAAATGTTACTAATATAAAACTGTACGAGCAATTATCGCGTGAGTATGCGATAAAATTGATTGACGGAGCGCAATGTTAAATTTAGTATGCGATTTTGCATCGGTTATGACAACGGTAGGGCGCTACCTTTTGGCGTTTGTTATACTGATGTTTATGGTATTAATTCACGAAACGGGGCATTATACCGCCGGTAAATTATTGGGATTTAAAATTAACGAATTTGCCGTAGGTATGGGACCTAAAATATTGTCAAAAACTAAAAAAAACGGTGAGGTTGTGTCTCTCCGAGCGCTTCCTTTAGGCGGATTTTGCGCATTTGAGGGGGAAAACGACGACGGCACGGATAATCCCGCGGCTTTTAACAAGCAAAAACCTTGGAAAAGATTGATAGTATTGTTTTGCGGCGCGTTTTTCAATTTTGTTTCCGCAATACTAATAGCTGTAATAGCTTTTGCGTGTTACGGCGATAACGTTGCAAAAATTCAGTATGTTTACGACTATGCGCCGACTGAAAACCAACAACTTAAACAAGGCGACATTATATTTAAAGTAGACGGCAAGAGGGTATTCGTTTTAGACGAAATAGGGCGGTATATGGACTCCTCAAAGGAAATGACTTTTGAGGTGTTGCGCCCGTTTACCGACGAACAAGGCAATACAGCTTATCAAAACGTCAAGCTTAACGGTATTACAAAACAATCTTATACTACGACAACGCTCTGCAAGGTCGTAGGAGAATATACCTCTGCGGACGGGGAGGTTAAATTAGCCGTAGGCGACACGATATATAAACTAAACGGTGTGGCGTTGGGAAAGGCGGGCGCGTTTAACGCATTGTATCCTCAGCTGAAAGACAGTTGTACTTTAACCGTAATATGTGCAGACGGCAAAATGCGTGATTTTGACGTAGACAGCGATTTGTTTCGCTCGAATCAACTTGTCGTGCAGGAAAACGCTTACAGCGGTATAGGTATGACGATACAGTACGAAGCGTATAAATTCGGCTTCGGCGAATCTCTTTTACGCACCGTTCCGTATTGCGGAGAAGTAGGCTTGTTGGTACTGCGTACTTTGGGAGGCTTGATTACAGGCGCTGTCGGTGTTGAATCGGTAGGCGGACCGATTACAACTATTACTATGACAAGTGAAATAGTCGGTACCGGCTTTGCAAATATTTTGCGTTTAATCGTTTTAATATCGGTAAACCTTGCCGTTTTTAATCTTTTGCCTGTACCCGCTTTGGACGGATGTCAAATGATTTTTGTATTAATCGAATGGATTGCACGTAAACCTGTCAATCGCAAAGTTCAGTCGTATATTAACGGTATAGGCTTAATCGTGCTTATAGGACTGATGATTTTAATTGATATCTTAAAACTATAAATTACAAAAGAGTGATTTTACAGGTGCAAAATTGTTAAACAGAATAAAAACAAGACAAGTTAATATCGGCAAAGCTTGCATAGGCGGCGAAAATAGTATTGCTATACAGTCTATGACAAATTTATCTGTTGAAAAGGTCGACGAAACCGTTTGTCAGATACGGTCGTTAATTGACGCGGGATGCGACATTGTGCGTATTGCCGTGCCTAATATGACTTCCGCTAAAATGTTTGCTAAGGTGCGTGATAAGGTTGATATACCATTAGTTGCGGATATACATTTTGATTATCGCTTAGCAATCGCGTCTATCGAGGCGGGAGCAGATAAGATACGCATTAATCCGGGAAATATTGCCGAAAAAAATCTCGACAATGTAATCGATGCCGCCAAAGCGTATAACGTTGCTATTCGCATAGGGGTAAACGGCGGATCTGTAAATAAAGGCTTTATCTATAAATACCGTGACCCCGCGCAAGCGCTTGTCGAAAGCGTCAAACATTATGTAAATTACTTTGAAACCCGAGGATTTTACGATTTGGTATTATCTGCAAAAAGCAGCGATATAGTCCGTACGTTAAAAATTAACAGAGCTTTGTCCGCGTTACATTATCCAATGCATTTAGGAATTACTGAAGCGGGACCGACAGAACAAGGCATTCTTAAAAATGCAATAGGCATAGGCAGCCTGCTTGCGGACGGTATAGGCGATACTGTTAGAGTTTCGCTTACCGCCGACCCCGTAGAGGAGGTAATCGCCGCAAAACAAATTCTTAACGTATTGGGAATAGGACGTTCGGTTCAATTCGTATCCTGTCCTAAATGCGGCAGATGTACAGTAGATTTGGAAGGCATTGCATCGGCAGTATATGACTATGTTAAAAATTTGGATTGCAATTTAAAAATTGCCGTAATGGGCTGCGAAGTAAACGGACCGGGCGAATGTAGAGACGCCGATTTGGGCCTTGCGGGCGCAAACGGACAGTTTGTTTTCTTTAAAAAAGGGCAAATATATAAATATGTAAATGCCGACAGTGCGGTAAGAGAATTTATTGACGAAATCAATTTGTTATGCAAAGGATAATAGACAGCTTACATAATCAATATAGCGATATGCCTGATATACGTGTGCGGAAGATTGTTGTTGATAAACAACAGCGAAAAGTTTTCTGCACGATTTCTTATCCTAATTTACCGTCGGTAAATAAATCTAGGCAAAACGATATTATCGCCTATGTAAAAAAGCTTGTACCCGAAAGTTATAACGGAATTGTTACGCTTGCCGACGACAATTTCAGCGAAAGTTCCTTTAGACGCACGCTTACGGAATTGATTAAAACTAAATTTCCGCTATATGCCGTTATATCTAAAGGGATGGCAATAAGTATACGCGAACGATTTATTGACGTAGTATTTCATGTTGATGTTACAATGCAAACAAACATTGAAGTTGCGGAGGTTATTTCCAAACTGACGGAGTATCTAGCGGATTATACTTGCTATAAGGTTTCATTTGACATTGTGGTAGACAAGGAGATAACAGCAGACCTTGCCGAACAGGAAAGACTTGTTTATTTGGCTGTAAATCGCGAGTTACTAAAACCGCAGCGGTGTTTTAGCGTTACTAACGTAGTAAAGCATATAGGCAAAGTCGTCGTTGGTTCGCCGATGTACATAGCTGACATACGCAAAGCAACAGATTCGTGCGTTATTTGCGGTGTAGTAAGCGGAAAAACGCTTAAATCCTCTAAAAAAGACCCCAATATGTATACGTGCAAATTTACTTTGACAGACGCTTCCGGAGGGTCTATCAACTGCATTATATTTGTACGTTTAGATATTACTGACATATTAACAATTAAAAATACAATGGGAAAGACTGACAGCGAAGCGCAGACAATTTCTCAAACACGCACCTATGCAAACGAACGTAAGATGAAAAAAATGATGGACATATACGACAGCATGGAAGTAGTGGTACGCGGAAAAATTGCATTTAATAATTTCAGCGAACAGTTGGAGATGACGGTATACGATTTATCTAAGTGTAAAATCGACCCGATCGACCGCTCGACGGAATACAACAAACCCGTTGCTGACAGCTACATCGTAGTGCAGCCGCACATTTATCAAGAATTTACCCAGACGTCGTTTGTGAACGAAATTATAGGCAAATCCTTGCTTTCTAGCAAAAAGTATGTCGTTTTGCATGTAAATTCTACCGGATTTAACGTTGTCAAGGATAAAATTTACGCTATCTGCGCAGTAAAAATTACCGACGGGCATATTACCGAAAGACTATTTTCTTATATTAATCCCGAAATGGACGTTAACGACGATGATTTATCTAAAATCAACGTTTCGGCTGCGGATTTAGTATTGTGTCCTACAATAAGCGAAATTATAAGCGACTTGTATAAATTTACCTATAACTGCGACCTTGTAGGTTTAAACTTAAATAAAATACTGGATTTAGTCAATTATTTTGCCGCTCCCGTAGGATACAGATTTACTAACAATATAACTTCGCAAACGGGCATGTTGGACGCGCTGTTCGATAACAGTACTTTTAGCAAAAAGCCTAATTGTTCTAAACTGGAAGACGTTGCGCGTCAGTGTAAGATTCCATGCAAAAATATTGTTTTTTGCGGAGATAGGGCGGAAATTGCCGCTCGATGTATGGTTGTAATAGCTAATAACGTTAAATAGCTGCGTGATAAAAATTTTATAATATAGGCTTATAAAATATGATTTTGAAAATATGTCAAAATGTGAAATACTAAGGCTTCTTGCTTAAAGAGCTGCGTTCAATTTTTATTATTTTATAGCGGATAGTATTGTATCGGTAAATGCTCAATACCGTTAAATTATTACATACAATATATTTTATGGAAATACTTGTCAAGTTGTAACGCTTGTGGTATAATAGATACATAAAAGCATGCACTGTCAACGGTAAGCTGACATAGCGTAGTACGATAGCAAGGGAATTTAATATTTCTTCGTTTGTCGTAACACCGTGCACGCTTGTTGTTGTAAGGTATTTATTTACAACGGTTCGCCAAAGTATATCTAACTATGGTGAGAGTGGGGGTTACCTCGCTCTCTATTTACTGTTTGGAGGTTTTATGGGGAAAGTGGCCGAACAAGTTATGACGCTTGTTCAACCGATAGCTGAAAGTTTCGGTTTGGAAGTGTTGGAAGTATTATACGAAAAGAAATACGACGGAATGAATTTAACCGTTGTAATCGATAAAGACGGCGGCGTTACCATAGACGACTGCGAAAGACTTCATCGCGCTATCGACGAGCCGCTTGACAAGCTGGATCCGATAGAAAGCGAATATATTTTAAACGTTTCTTCTCCCGGACTTGATCGTCCGCTAAAATCGGAAAGGGACTACAAACGTAATATAAATAAAAAGATTTTGGTAAAACTTTATACGCCGTTAGACAATAAAAAATCATATGAAGGAATTTTATTTGACTACGATAGCCAAACATTCAGCATAAAATTGCAAAACGGCGAAACTATTAAATTTAACAAAAAAGATACGGCGAAAGTAGAGCCTATCATAGAGTTTTAGGAGGTTTACAATGACAAGTAAAGATTTTTTCCTTGCGTTAGACGAATTGGAAAAAGAAAAGGGGATTAGCAAAGAAAAAGTTATCGAATCGCTTGAAACAGCGCTTACAATCGCTTGTAAAAAGAATTTCGGCGAAGCTTCAAACGTAATTGTTAAAACTAATCCGGATAAATTTACTATCCGTGCTTATATAAGCAAACAAGTTGTAGAACTTGTAGAAACACCGGAAAAAGAGATTTCCTTGGAAGACGCCCGTCTTGTAAAAAAATCCTATAAAATCGGTGATGAATATCTTGCAGAAATAGATCCGCGTACTTTTGGACGGATTGCGGCTCAAAATGCCAGACAAGTTATTATGAACAGCTTACATCAAGCGGAAAAAGACGTTACGTTCAGTCAATTTGCCGATAAGGAAAACGAATTACTTATAGGAGTGGTTACTCGTGTAAAGGACGACGGAACTATCTTCGTAGAAATAGGCAAAAATCAAATGGAAGGCGTATTGTCCGTTGCAGAACAAATCCCCGGAGAAAAATATTATGCCGGAGACAGAATTAAGGTGCTTGTAAAACGCGTTAGAGACGGTGTAGGCGGTACGCAAGTAATGCTTTCACGTGCAAGCTATATGTTTATTAAACGCATGTTTGAAAACGAGGTGCCTGAAATTCGCGCTGATATAGTACAAATAAAAAGTATTGTCCGCGAAGCTGGCTTCCGTACCAAAATGGCAGTGTATTCTACCGATCCGGAAATCGACGCCGTAGGAGCGTGCGTAGGTAACAGAGGCGTGCGCGTTAATGCAATCGTTGCGGAAATCGGCGGAGAAAAAATAGATATTATTCCGTGGAGTAACGATATATTGGATTATATTGCCCGCGCTTTGTCTCCTGCAAAAGTTTTGATTGTGCAAGCAGATGAGGATAATAAAGAAGCCAAAGTAATCGTACCCGACGAAAAATTATCGCTTGCCATAGGTAAGGAAGGTCAAAACGCGCGTCTTGCTGCAAAGCTGACTGGCTGGAAGATAGATGTAAAGTCGTATACGGCGGCTATGCAGAGCGGTATGTTCGACGATATGTCAAACGATGAAGGAGACTAATAACAACGTGATACCTTGCAAAAAGATTCCCGAACGTATGTGCGTTTCCTGCCGTCAAATGAAACCTAAAAGCGAATTGTTGCGAATAGTTAATACTCCTAACGGCGTAGTGGTGGACTTAACGGGAAAACTAAACGGCAGAGGAGTATATTTGTGTAAGCGTAACGAATGCGTCGCTCGTGCCGTTAACAATAAAAAGTTTGAAAAAGTTAACGGATTTTCGTTGAGTGACGTTGAAAGTCAGTTGGAGAAATTAATTGAACAGTAAAATAGAAACTTACATCGGTTTTGCGATAAAAAAAGGATCGGCGGTGTTTGGTTGCGACAATATAGAAAAATACCGCAAAAAACTTTTTTTACTACTATATACCAAAACATTATCGTCAAACTCTATATCGGTTATGCAATCGGTTGCAAATAAACGCGGATGCATCTTGATGGAAATTGAGGATTACGAAATACTTGTAAAACGTAACTGTAAGGCGCTTGCGATTTGCGATAAATCGCTTGCCGATGCAATTATAAAAAATCTTGCTTTGATTGCTGGGAGGTAATATGGCAAATACAGCAAATACTCAACAAAATAAGGGACACGATACCGTAAAAAACGTTAAATCGGTATTGCTTACTACGCGTGAATTACAGCAATCGTTGGCTGAAGTAAAAAAACAAGCCGTTGCTTTGTCCGATTTAATTCAAAAACGTAAAACCGAGTTTTTAAGAAAGGAAGCGGAATCGCTAGCCGAAATTCAGGCAACGGAAAATATTATAGTTGAATCTCCCGTTATTGAAGAAGTTCCCGATCATCCTGTCGATAATGCCGAGCCTGCCATTACTGTCGAACAGCGGCAAAAGGAAGACGTTGCCGAAGATAAGAAACCCGTAATAAAGGCGGACTCTACGCCCGCTGCGGAAAAAAATATTGAGGATTCGCAGCCTAAAACAAAGGTTGTTACGACTATTGAAAACGGACGCGAAGTAAAAACGTATACGGACGAAAAGGGAAACGTCAAAATTAGAAAATTCCTTGATTTATCTGCGGCAAATAAACCGCAAAATCAACGTCCGCGTCAAACCAACGACTCACGTATAAATAGTGGCGTAGGCACACGAAACGACCAAAGACGTCAAAGCGGTCAGGGACAGCAATTTGGTAATAGCGGCAATGATAAACGCGGATCGAATCAGCGTACGGGACAAAACAACGGTCTCAAGAAATTTTCTTCGGCGCCTATAATGGATATTCCGCGTACCGACCCGCAGAAAGCTCATGGTAATAAAAATAAGACGAAAGAACATCCTGACGAAAAACGCAACAGCGGGTTTAGTAAGCAAAGACTAATCACGCGTGATTTTAGCGGCGGAGATTATGACGAGGACAGAGTAGTACGCAGAGCGCGCAGCAAAAGGAACGAAAACTCTGCAACTGTTGTCGCACCTAAAATTACTAACGCCGTTATCACGACAAAAGACGTTCCTATTAAGGTGTTAAGCGAAAAAATCGGCGTATCCGCATCGGAAATTATTAAGCAGCTATTTAAAGAGGGCATATTAAAGACGATAAACGACTCGGTAGACTTTGATTACGCCGCATACATAGCAAGTATGCACGATGTAACGCTCGAGCTTAAAGTAGAAAAAACCGCAGAAGAAATTATTTCGACTGCCGAAGCAGACGACGGTTTAATAAACGATACAAAACGCCCGCCTATTGTAACTGTAATGGGGCACGTAGACCATGGTAAAACGTCATTACTTGACTCAATCCGCAATACAAGCGTAACAAGCGGCGAAGCGGGCGGTATTACACAGCATATCGGTGCTTATACGGTAGTGTGTAACGGCGAACAGATAACGTTTATCGACACACCCGGACACGCAGCGTTTACGGCGATGCGTGCACGCGGAGCAAAGATTACGGATATTGCAATAATAGTTGTAGCTGCGGACGACGGCGTTATGCCGCAAACAATCGAGGCTATCAATCACGCTAAGGCTGCGGAAGTTTCAATTATCGTTGCGATAAATAAAATGGACAAAAACCATATAGATCCCGATAGGGTTAAACAACAGCTTACGGAATACGAGCTTGTTCCCGAGGAATGGGGCGGCGATACGATTATGGTTCCCGTTTCCGCTAAAACAGGCGAAGGACTTAATCAACTATTAGAAAGTGTTTTGCTTGTTACGGAAATAAAAGAGCTTAAAGCTAATCCTGCAAAGCGCGCCACAGGTACGATTATCGAGGCTAAGCTTGATAAAGGCAGAGGTCCTGTTGCGACTGTTCTTGTCAGCAACGGAACATTAAACGTTGGCGACAGTTTGATTGCGGGCGCAGCAACGGGTAAAATCCGCGCAATGTTCGACGACAAAGGTAAAAAAGTTAAATCGGCAGGTCCGTCTACTCCCGTAGAGGTACTCGGCTTCAGCGAAGTTCCGCAAGCGGGCGACTATATGTACGTAGCTGACGAAAAGCTTGTAAAGAAAGCCGCCGAAGAACGCAAGGACAAAATCAAACTGGAAAACGCCCGTCAAACACAGTCTTTCAGTTTGGGGGATTTATTTGGACGTATATCCGAAGGTCAGCTTAAAACGCTTAATATTATTGTTAAAACCGACGTACAAGGCAGTTTGGAAGCGCTTAAATCCAGTTTGGAAAAAATTTCCAATGACGAAGTAAAAGTCAACGCTATTCACGGCGGCGTAGGCGGTATAAACGAAACCGATATTATGTTGGCAAAAGCATCGCAGGCTATTATTATCGGCTTTAACGTACGCGCAGACAATAATGCAAAATCGCTTGCGGAAAAGGAAAACGTGGACATACGCTTGTACAGCGTAATCTATGATGCTGTCGACGATGTGACCGCGGCGATGAAAGGGATGCTTGCGCCTAAATTTACCGAAACGGTTATCGGCAGCGTAGAGGTTCGCGAAGTGTTTAAAATTTCCGGCGTCGGTACGGTTGCGGGTTGCTATGTAACAAACGGCAAAGTTGTGCGCAACGGTAAAGTACGCGTTTACCGTAATAATATCAGCGTATACGACGGCAATATACTTGCTTTAAAGCGTTTTAAGGATGACGTAAAGGAAGTTGCTTACGGCTTTGAATGCGGTATATCCGTAGAAAATTACAACGATATAAAAGTCGGCGATATATTTGAAGTATATCAAATGGAAGAGATAGCGCAATGACAAACAGAACAGACAAATTAAATGCGGAATTTAAAAGATATATAGCCGAACTGCTTACAAAAAAAGTTAAAGATCCGCGCATAACGGAAATGTTTACCGTTTTGGACGTGGATTGCGATAGAGAATTATCAACGGCAAAAGTTTATATAAGCATTTACTCTACCGACAGCGATAGGGCGGCGCAAACGTTTATTGCCATACGCGATAGCGAGGCGTTTATCCGTAGGGAAATATCTAAGAGTATGCATATACGCAAAGTGCCTAAATTCGACTTTATTTTAGATACATCTATGTCTTACGGACAAAAGATTAACGAGATTTTAAATGCGATCAAAACAGACGACGACAATTAAACAAGCCGCAGATATATTGCGCAAAAGCAATCGCATTGCGTTATTTGCGCACACAAATCCGGACGGCGACACAATAGGGGCATGTATCGGCTTAAAGCTAATACTGCAAAAACTGGGAAAAAGCGCCGACGTTTTTTGTGACAGCGAGTTAAACAGCCGCCTGTCTTCTTTTGAGGAGTCGTGCTGCGTTAACAAAACGTTTAGCGGAATAAAGTACGATTTGATGGTTGCCGTTGATTGCAGTGATATTTACCGTCTAGGAGATTTTAGCAGTATCTATAACGACTGCCGAACAACCTTGACAATCGATCACCACGGGGACGATTACTTTTCCGCATATAACTGTATATACACTTATTCCAGTACCTGTCAAATAATTTATGAAATTGCAAAAGCACTGGGCGTTACATTAGATTCTGTTTCGGCAACATACTTATATTTGGGGTTATGCACAGATACTGGAAACTTCGCCTACAACGTAAACAAAGGCGGTTTTGTTATGGCAAGCGAACTTTGCGAAATCGGCGCAGATGCCGAACGCATATACCGTGTCTTTTTTAGAGAAAAGTCGTTAACGGAAATAAAATTGCTTGCAAGAGCTTTATCGCGGATACGTTCTTATTACGATGACAAAATGTTTTTGCTGTATATTACGGCCGACGACTTATTGGAATTCGGGCTTGAACCGTCTACTACGTCTGGCATAGTATCTTATGCAATCGACATTTCTACGGCAAAAGCGGGCGTATGCATATGCGAATTTGCCCCTAACTGTTACAAAGTCAGTATGCGAGGAAAAGACTATTCCGTGAGGGAAGTATGTAAGGAATTTGGCGGCGGCGGACATTTATATGCTTCGGGCTGCAGAATTAACGGAATGTTGGAAGACGTTATCGAAAAAATTGTCCGTGTCGTAGGGTATACGATATGAATGGATTTATCAACGTACTAAAACCTGTCGGCGCTACGGCAAGCGATATGGTGGTATGTATCAAACATATTTTACACGAAAAAAAGATAGGGCATTTGGGAACTTTGGATCCGGGAGCGTCGGGCGTATTGCCTGTTGCGCTGGGACTGGGAACCAAGCTGTTTGATTTTTTGACGGATAAAACAAAAAAATACCGTGCCTTTTTTACTTTCGGCAAAACCACCGATACGCTTGACAGCTACGGTAACATAGCGTTCGATAAAGGCAGTATTCCTTCTGCAAATCAATTACAAGCCGTTTTAAACGGTTTTAAGGGGGAATTTGACCAAGTTCCGCCTATTTACTCGGCAAAGTCTGTTGGCGGAGTACGAGCCTATAAACTGGCTCGTGACGGAATTCAAGTAAAACTTAAACCGCGTAAAATAAATATATACGACATAAATCTTATTGCTCAAAAAACAGACGATACGTTTGTTTTGGATATAACCTGCGGCGGCGGTACATACATAAGATCTATTGTGCGCGATATTGCGGACAAGCTTAATACCGTAGGCTACATGAGCGGACTTATAAGATTGCAATCAGGGTGTTTCGATATAGAACAAGCCTATACGATTGACGAAATTCGTGCTTTAAAGCAACAGTGTATAACAGATATTATGTATCCTTTAAGCGACGTTGAAGAATACTGCTTTGACGAAAAATTTTACGAAGATTTAGATTGCGGACGCAAAATAAAATGTCCGTTCAAAAACGGATTTCGTAAAATCTATTGCCGCGATACATTTTTCGGGTTAGGGCAAAATGTTAACGGTTTATTAAAAATTTCCTATTATTTAAAAAACGCTTTTTAATTAATTCTATGCAAGTTATAAAATTAGGTCAAAAACTTAATTGTCCCATAGTAGTGTGTTTGGGATTTTTCGGCTGTATGCATAAAGGGCATATAGAGTTATTAAACCGAGCGAAGTTACGCGCTAAGCAAACGGACAGTAAGGTTGCGTTGTTTACGTTTTCCAATAATCATCTCGCTGTTTTGGGCAAGGATAATTATACAGCATATACCTACGACGAGCGGTTGGTAATTTACCGTTCGTTGGGAGTGGACGTCGTAATTACAGCCGAATTTAACGCAGAATTCAAGTCGCTAAGCGGTAAACAGTTTTTATCGCAGTTTACGGCATACGATTTACAAGGCGTCGTTTGCGGATTTGACCATCACTGCGGCAGCGACGGGATTGACTGTAAAGAAATAAGCAATTATTTAGCTGACGTATGTAGCGTAGATATTGTCGATCAGGTTACGATAGACGGGCAAAAAGTCAGCACCACACTGGTACGCACCTATTTACAGCAAGGCAATATAAATAAAGCCAATTCGCTGCTTAGCGAACCGTTTTTTTTACTCGGTAAGGTTGTTCACGGCAGGGGAGTAGGCAAAACACTCGGTTTTCCTACTGCCAATATACAAGTTGACGCAGAAAAATTATTGCCTTACGGCGTATACGGCGGATATATCGATATAGACGATCAGTCGTTTCGCGCAATAACTAACATTGGCAAAGTGCCTACCTTTAATATAAATTGCAATTCCGTCGAGGTGTTCGTATTAAATTATAACGGCAACTTATACGATAAAACGGTTAAAGTTTCGCTTACAAAATTTTTACGGTCCATTAAACGTTTTAATTCCGCAGACGAATTACGTAAACAGCTTAATCACGATAAGGAGACGGTTTTAAATGATTAGATTCGGTCCTAGCGGTAACTCGATTCGCTTTTACGGAGAAGGCTATAAATCGTCTGTCGACGCGCCTGAATGGCTGGCTAAACAAGGGCTTAGCGCATACGAGTATTCTTTCGGTAAAGGAATAAATATCAGCGACGCTAAAGCTAACGAAATAGGTCAAAAAGCAAAACAATTTAACGTTGCCGTTTCAGTACATGCACCGTATTATATTAATTTTGCAAATCCCGACGATGCTATGGCGGAAAAATCGTATAATTATGTTTTAAACAGCTGCAAAAAGGCAAAACAATTTTACGGTAATCGGGTTGTATTCCACGCTTCTACTGTAGGGAAAATGACCAGAAGCGACGCTGTTGAGCTTACAAAAAAGCGGTTGCGCTTTTTGGCGGATATGATAACTGCAAACAATTTGGACGACTGTTGGTTTTGCCCGGAAACTATGGGGCGGATCAACCAAATAGGCGATACGGAAGAAGTTGTGGAGTTTTGCAAGATTGCCGAGTTTTACATCCCGACAATCGACTTCGGGCATCTTAACGCCCGCACGTATGGCAGTATAAAAACAGAAGAAGATTACGATAAAATCGTACGCTGCATAATAAATAATTTGGGACAGGAACGCGCAAGTAAAATGCACATACACTTTTCCAAAATAGAGTATTCCAAGGGCGGAGAAGTACGTCATCTTACCTTTGAGGATTCTGTTTTCGGTCCGGAATTTGAGCCGCTTGCATACGTTATAAACAGATACGGACTGGAACCTGTTATAATATGCGAATCAAACGGAACTCAAACCGACGACGCAATAAAAATGAAACGGCTTTACGACAGTATAAGGAGGTAATATGAAAAATACTGATAGACTGTTTAACTTATCCAATGTAGACGCTATTTTAGTAGTGAGCGAAAAAAACAGATTTTATTTTACGGAATTTGCTTCGACATTCGGCTATTTGGTGCTTATGCCAAACAATAAATCTGTTTTTATCACCGATCCAAGATATTACGAAATGGCGCAAAGCTTAGAAAATGACGGTGTGGAAGTTAGACAAATTGCAAACGGCACAAGCGCAAACAGTATGATAACTGAGCTGCTTAACGAAAACGGCATAAAAACACTTGGCTTTGAAGACAGTGAGATTACCGTTGCGGAATATACCCGTATTAAAGAGGAACTTGCGGCGTTTGAATTTATACCCGTAGGGCAGCACATAAACTTTGTGCGCAGCTTTAAAAGCGCGCAGGAAATCGAATATATCAAAAAAGCGCAGAATATTACCGACCTTGCGTTTAGCGCAATTTTAGGATTTATACGTCCGGGCGTTACCGAAAGAGAAATCGCTATCGAGCTGGAATACCAAATTAACAAAAACGGCGCGGACGGACTGGCGTTTGATACTATAATTGCTTCGGGAGTAAACTCTTCTAAGCCTCACGCGCATCCTACCGATAAAGTAATAGAACTCGGCGATCCCGTAACAATGGATTTCGGTGCAAGATATCACGGATATTGTTCGGATATGACGCGTACGGTTTTTGTAGGCAAACCCGACGAGGAATTATCAAAAATATACAATGTAGTGGCGTTAGCTCAAAGTATGGGTATAAACAGCGCATATACGGGCATGAGCGGTAAGGAACTTGATACCGCTTGCCGCGAAATAATTAAAGCTAACGGATACGGCGAATTTTTTACGCATAGCACAGGACATAGTTTAGGTATAGACATACACGAAACTCCTTACGCGTCTATGCGCTCGACAGATTCGCTTCAAGCGGGACAGCTTATTACCTGCGAACCGGGAATTTATTTGCCGGGCGTTGGCGGAGTACGTATCGAGGATATGCTATTATTCCAAGAAGATAGCGTTATTGATTTGACAACAAGCGATAAACATATTATAATTTTATAGTAAAAGGATAAATTGGGAGGAATCTACTTATGATTTTAGCAGGCGATTTTAGAAAGGGCGTAACCTTTGTGTATAATAACGGTATTTACGTAATTGTTGATTTCCAACACGTTAAACCGGGCAAGGGTGCGGCATTTGTCAGGACAAAGATTAAAAACGTTGTTACGGGTGCCGTAAGAGAAGAAACTTTTAACCCCTCCGAAAAGTACGAACTTGCGAAGATTGAAAACAAAGATATGGAATATCTTTATAATGACGGGGAACTTTATTACTTTATGGACAGTGAAACTTACGAGCAAGTTCCTTTAAACAAAAGTCAAGTTGAAGACGCATTGCAGTTTTTAAAGGAAAATATGAGCGCTACAATCAAATTTTATAAGGGCGAAGCATTTTCCGTTGAACCTCCTAATTTTGTCGTTTTGCAAGTAATTAACTGCGAGCCCGCAGTAGCAGGAAATACCGCAACAAATGCAAATAAACCTGCAACAGTAGAAACAGGCTACACGCTGATGGTTCCTATGTTTGTTAATGAAGGCGATATGATCCGTATTGACACACGCACGGGCGAGTATATGGAAAGAGCAAAATAATAATATATAGGTAAATGACAAAAATAAAAAAGCAGTAGGTTAAATAATCTACTGCTTTCTATTATATTTTTAAATATTATTATTTGCATTAGTGTTATTAGGACAATAGTTGATGTACATAATATAAAGTTAAAAATTTTATTTAAATTAATTTCCACGGGGGTTACTTTTTAAAATATAATAATCTCCGTACTCCGTTCCGTCATCGCCTATTAATTTTTTGTCGCTTAAAACAAAATTTAGCTTTTCAAGTGCTTTGCGGCGTTCTGTTGCAATATGTTTAGCTTTTGTTGCAACTTTATCGCAGCCAAATATTTGTATTGAAGGCGATACAATTAAAGATAAAATTTCCGCTATATCGTCGCAATTTTCGTAACTGCTATGCAAATCCAACCGCAGCAAACAGCAATCGGTAAAGTAATCGTTAGATTCTCTGCGGAATGCTTCTATAGTACCCACAGCAATTTCTTCTTGTTTATCTATAATTGTCCAACGAACAAACCACCCGTTATTATAGGCGCATATCCAAAAGTCAATAGCCTGGCTCATACGTTCGATAGTGGTATAATAAAAATCATCCCCATGGCAATTATCAGCGTTAAAAAACGGAACAGCATTAGGATCGCTGTACGTTTTAAGCAAATCCTTGGCATCTTCTTTTATACTTAGGCGCAGTCTATAACGCTCATTTTCTAAAATAGGGCATCTTTTGTAAACATTCATATATTGTATCTCCTAACATATGTTCCATGTGTAATTCAATATTTCAAATAAAATACTTATATATTAATAAAACCCTAAGATTAATTCCTAGGGCTTGGCAGGGGAGACGCGATTCGAACACGCAACCGGCGGTTTTGGAGACCGCTGCTCTACCGTTGAGCCACTCCCCTATATTATTTATTGACAGGAAACAAACAATAGTATATTATAAATATATATTGTCAATTTTACAATTCTTTTGTGGTGTATTTTTTGTACAAAAGAATTGCAACTATATTGCTTTAATATTATAATGTATACAATATAAAAAGTCAATTACTTATAGCAGTTTGTAATTAAAATTTTAGGAGCAGTGTGAAGAAAATAACAATTTATACAGACGGTGCATGCTCGGGAAATCCCGGTATAGGCGGTTGGGCAGCCGTATTAATCTATAACGGAGTCCGTAAGGAAATCAGCGGTTACGATAAAAGTACGACTAATAACCGCATGGAACTTTTTGCTGTAATACAAGCATTAAGATGTTTAAACCAAAGCTGCGACTGCGACGTATGCACGGACTCTCAGTACGTGGCAGACGCATTTAACAAGGATTGGATAACTGCTTGGCAGCGAAACGGTTGGAAAACGTCGTCTAAAAGCGAAGTTAAAAACGTTGACTTGTGGAGAGCATTATTATACGAAACAAACAGACACAAAGTAAACTTTGTTAAAGTAAAAGGTCATGCCGACATTGAACTTAACGAGCGGTGTGACGAACTGGCAAAATGCGAGGTAGAACGGTATCAAAAAATAATAAGCGATAAATAATCTTTTTTAGAGTCTACCATAACGTAAAGGAGAAAACTTTTTATGTGCAACGGTACTTCGTTAGAATATAGCGCAATGGCTGTGGTTTTTTATAATGGACGCATACTTGTAACTTGGGAAAATATATTTGGAAACGTAGTGCTTTCTCTGCCCAAGGGACATATTGAACGCGGCGAAACCGCTGTAGATGCTGCCATACGCGAGTGCTTTGAGGAAACAAACGTAAAAGTGATGCCAACAGAAGTCATTACCGAGTTGTCTTCGTTTGAAATTAAATTTACAACTCCAAGCGGCAAAGACGTAAGAAAAGTAATTACTCCAATATTGTTTGAAACTAAATATAAAGGTAATCCTCAGCCGTTAGAAAACAGAATTTTAAAAGTAGAATATATGCACGTAAATGATTTTTTTAATAATTGTTCTTACGACAATGTTAAACAAACGGTTACGTCAGCGCTTAAATTTTTTAATTAATGCAGGTGTATTGAATGCTAGATAAAAAATTTTTAACGGTATACGGCGTTTTTGATGCAAATACTCAACAGATATTACAAGGTTATCAAAATACAATCAAAACACACAAATTACAAAGTAGTCATACCGAAATACCTTATCATATAAGTTTTGGTAGCTTTGCAGTTTGCGATGTTGATGCCTTAATCGGGGCAGTAAATAATTTTTGCAACAAAGAGTATACCTTTACCGTAAATCTAACCTCTGTTGAGCAGTTCGGCACAAAAGTAGTGTATTTAAAACCGCAAATTAATAATAATATTTCTAAACTGCACAGTTTATTTAACAGCAACTACGCTAACGGCTACGACTATGTACCGCATGTAACCATGTTTATGAGTAATGGTTTTGACGTAGTTAAGGTCACAAACCTATTGACGGAAATATTTTGACCTTTTAGCGGTGAAATTACAGAACTGCATATAGGAGAGTTTTTTCCGCCGAAATTAGTTTATAGTAAAAAATTACTTAGACCGTAACCTCTAAATTGTAATGTCGGCAAATAATTTTTATATAAAATAAAAAATCCTTGTAAGATAGATTTACAAGGATTTTTATATTTAGTTAAAATTTTAAACATATTAATATTTTTTGTAGAAACTGTAAAATACCAAAATCGACGCAGGCAAAAGTAGTGCAAAACCGGTAGGAATCAGTATTTGAATAGATACGTCAATAAAATTAGAAAATTCCAACTTAGCCAATGCGCTAAAACCGACTGAACACAATACTATAATAAGCGATATTGTCGCAGCAACAATCATTGCAATCCTAAAATTAAACGGCGGTTTGTCCTTACGTGTCGGGTCTATTATTGCCTGAATAGAAAATGCAATAGGTACTATCAGCAATGCGCCCAATGTAATAATAAACGGAGTCCAAGTGGATGTTAAAGCAAGTATTCCGTAATAGATAAACGCAAATGCATATGTAATCCACGCCGTTTGACACAAAACGCGTGACAGCGGAATAAGCATTTTAGACTTATAAACAGCCCTTGCATGGTTATAAATTCTAACGCGTATACCTTCTTTGGCAAGACTGTCCGCAACTTCTTCCAGCCCCGATGGTGTTTCGGCGTAAAAATTTGTTCGGTCATCGGTTTCGTCATGTTTATCGACGCCTTCGAGTTGGTCTCCCAATACACCCAGCAAAACGTGCTGATAATTTTCACCTTCGTTTTGCGGCAAATCCTGATCGCATACTTCGCGGGCGCGTTCGTCAAATCGCATCATAAAATCATCCGCGTCATCCTGATTAACGTCAAAAACCGACTTGTCCGTAACAGGGGCTGTAGCGGCGGCAACCGCAGATTCGGCTTGCACAACGGGCGGTTGATTGTCAACTATAACGTCTTCTATAATGTATTCTTCTACAATACTCGTATCCGTTTCAACGGTAGCGTTAGCGGTTTGAATTTCTTCTTCCTGCTGCTCGACGTTTGCATATTCAGTATTGCTTTGCTGTCCGCCCATAAGTTCGCTTAATCGTCTTGCAATTTCGTCTTGTTCGTCAATCGAAGATTTAAAGCTGTTGTTATTAGAAGACTTACGTTTACCGTTTTTACGGCCAAATAAAGGCGTCACATCGCTTTGTGTCCGTTCGGTTGTAACGGCTTCGCCGTCAACAAGATCGTCCAGTACGGATTTTTGGAAATTCCATTCGGACATAAACTGTTCGTAATTCGATTTGCCGTTTTTAGTAATTTTATAATAACGGCGGCGACCGCCGTTAGAACTGTCTCCCCAATACGAAACAATCAAATCGTCTTCTTCCAATCGCCTAAGGTATGCATATAAAGTCGGTTGTTTTATTTCATATTTATTAGAAGTCTTTTTTTTAATTTCTTTGGCAAGTTCGTAACCGTATTTATCGTTTTCGTACAACGCACTTAAAATTATAGTTTCGATATTGCCTTTCAAAAAGGTAAAGTCTGCGCCCATATTACCCTCCTTTGTAGAATATTGTAGAATATTGTTATTTTTTTGTCAATAATTAATAATACTATTTTTGACATAGTATCATTAAAATATATTTTAGACAGTATTTTACCACAAAATCTATATGTAGACAGATTATAATAGCGGCAATGTGGCAAAATTTAGGCATGAAAGTGATAGTTAGTCGAACTTTAAAAAGAATTGTAAAGCTTCAATACAAAAATAATGCGCTATACGTAATGGCAAACGTCCTTATTTCTCGCGGAAAAATAAAGAAAATCATAGCGGAGAATGCCGAATGGATCAGAGATCAAAAACAATCCGCCAATAATAGTGCTTTACGGAACAATAAGCAATTCACAGAATGCGATAATGACAGACAGTCTCAACAAAAGCCGAAACAAAATTTGCAAAAGCAAGATAAAAGGATTGCCGATAAAGCATATATAATCGAACAACAGCAACTTGTAAAAGAAATATTTGCAGGCAGAAAAACAATGATTTTGGGAGACGTTGTTAGCGTAGCTCCTAGTTTGTCCGGCAAAACATATTTAGACGGAAGCACGTTATATATGGCGGAAAAATCGTATAATGATAGAGAGCAGCGCATTAAGGCAATAAAAACGTATTTAAAAAAAATAGCATTTTTGTTTGTTGCCAGCGAAGTATCTGCTTTTGGCAGCAGTGTATCGCTATGTCCGCAAAAAATAGAATTTAAAGATATAGGCGATTGCTGGTGTAAATGTTCGCTAGCCGCACAAAAAATTTTATGTTTTGATTATAGACTTACACAATTACCGCAAAACTACCGAAACTATGTTATTGCACATGCTTTTGCACATTTTCATTACGCGACTCATGACGATGCGTTTTACAGTCACTTATCAAATGTTATTCCTCATTACGAAGATGTAGCAAATCAAATTGAGATGTTTGATTTTTTAAAAGATATTTAGTTTGCACAAATAAACTAATTGCTTTAATAAAAAAAAAGCAACAAATGTCCACGTTAGTAAAAACACCCATGCATACATAGATAATTTAACAAAATTAAAGTAAATAATTATAACGACAAATATAAAAGTACTAATTAATGTAATTTTTTTATATTAAGAAAAAATATGTTTATAATCTGCCCTAGCATTATTAATAAGCACAAAAATAGGCAAGCCAAAGCTTGCCTCTAAAAGTAATAGCAAAATTAATTATTGAAACTTTTTTACACAGCCTATAACTTTTCCTAATATAGTCGGCTCCTCGTCGGCACGAATTACAATATCGTCCATATCATAATTTTCGGGATGTAATATCAAATTAGGATATGTCGCTTTAAGGCGTTTGACAGTAGCGGTGTTTTGCCATAGAGCAACAACAATCTCACCTATACTTGCAGAACTTTGAGAGTGAACGATTACATAATCCCCGTCGTGAATTCCGGCGTTTATCATGCTGTTTCCCTCTACGCGCAGCATATACAAATCACTGCCCGAAAAAATATCTTGCGGTAAGGGATATTCCCCCTCGATGTTTTGTACGGCAAGTATACCCGTGCCCGCGCTTATATTACCCACAAGAGGAATATAATTGGACTTTGTGCGATTATTACGGTTTAAAGTAACCGAACGCTTTTTGCTGCCGTTTTGTTTAATTAATCCGGACGTGCGTAGCTTATCTAAATAATAGTGTACGGTAGACGTAGATTTAATGTCAAATTTTTCGCCTATTTCCCTAATGGAAGGGGGGTAATTGTTGTCTTCCGTAAAGGACTCAATATATTCGTATATTTCTTTTAATCTTTTATCACCTTTTTTCATACTAATATATTAACACATTTTTTTTTGAATTGCAACATAAAATCAAAACTTTTGTTCTAAAATTTTATATTTTTTAGACAAACTATTGTTATTTATTAAAAAAAACAGTATACTATGGTAGTAATAGTATTAAAATTACTCAAAGCTGCAAATATTCGATAAACATTCCCACATATCTTTTTAAAATAATAGCAGCTGCGATAGCATAGCCGTCAAAGTACTCAACAGAGCAGTCTGCAGCATACTTATTCAATCGAGACAAAACACTTGATGCCTCGGCAAGAGTAAATTTAAGACGCACGCTCGCATATTCTAACAAGACAAAGTCGCGTATTTTATCTAGCAAAATATCGATATTCTTATTATTGACAGCAGATACAAATATTGCCGCAGAGTCTTCCGCCACAAACGATAACTGTTCGCGACCGGTCAGTTTATCAGCCTTACTATAAACTCTAATGATGGGAGCATAAGTATTAAGTTCCGCCAAAACCTGCTCCGTAACCATAATATGATTAGCCACATTAGGATCGCTGACGTCGCAAACGTTAATCAGCAAATCGGCACTCCTTGCCTCTTCCAACGTCGATTTAAATGCTTCCAGTAAAGCATGCGGCAAATCGTTAATAAATCCAACTGTATCGCACAATAAAATTTCAATACCTTTGTCAATATTCAATTTACGCACAGTGGTGTCTAACGTTGCAAATAATTTATCGTCGGCATAAATATCTGCCCCGGTAAGACGGTTAAATAACGTAGATTTGCCGGCGTTAGTATAGCCAACAAAAGCGACAGTAAACATACCGTTATCATGACGGCTTTTGCGCGTAAGATCACGGCGCTTTTCAATTTCGCGAAGCTCCTGTTTTAATCTAAAAATACGCTCGCGCGCAATACGTTTATTTGTTTCAATTTTAGTTTCCCCCGGTCCGCGAGTACCGATACCCGCGCCCTGACGTGAAAAATCGCCATCTTCCTTAGTTGCCAAATTATAAGATAACTGCGCTAATTCCACCTGCTTTTTGCCTTCGGCAGAAGTGGCGCGCAAAGCAAAAATATCCAAAATTAAGTCAAACTTGTCAATCACATCGCAGTTTAATGACTTTTTGATCGTGAAACGTTGCGTAGAGTTTAAATTACACGAAAAAATCACAACATCAACTTTTTTATCAAGCAAATCAATGGCACTCCGAATTTCGTCTAATTTGCCGCTGCCAACTACGGTTTTTGCATCAATAGAGCGACGTTTTTGATCACAAGTCAGTACAATTTTTCCCTGCGCCGTACTAATCAACTCTTCCAATTCGTATAAATCCTGTTCTGCGTGAGAGTCGGGCAACTCTACATATACTAAAACAACATTTTCTACTATTATTTTACCCATCAATCATCCTCGTCTTTTTTCGGTTTTACAGCACCGCGCAAACTGACCTTGGAAGCGGCGCTTCGTCTAATATCTTCGGTTATAGCGGCATAGTGGCGTTTTGTCGTATTAACATCTTTATGTCCCAACACATCCGCGACAACGTAAATATCACCTGTGTTTCGATACAATTGAGTACCGTAAGTAGACCTAAGCTTGTGCGGAGTTATATGTTTTAAAGGCGACGCAATCAATGCGTATTTTTTTACTATATTTTCTACGGCTCGAGTAGTTATACGTCTTCTTTGCAGCGACAGAAACAAAGCAGGCTCTTTTTTTAAGGTGCTATCCGTCGTGCGCATGCGATAATAATCATATAAGTATCCTGCAACCTCCTCGGAAAAATACAATATTACGCGAGCGCCGCCTTTGCGAGTAATCAAAAAACTCATATCTTCAAAATTAACGTCGCTAACATCAATACCCACCAATTCACTGACACGTATTCCGGTGCCAAGCAGTAAACTGACCATTGCCAAGTCGCGTATACGTGTGTTTTCCTGATACTTTAACTGTCTGTCGGTCAATCCGTTCCCTGTGTCGACAACATCTAACATTGCTCCTATTTCGTCGCCTTCCAACCTGATTATTTCCTTTTCGCGAAGTTTGGGAGTATCGACAGATGCAGTGGGGTTAAAACGAATTATTTGTTTTTTCTCAAAATATTTAACCATGGACCTAATTGCCGATAATTTACGGCTTTTGCCTCGGGCGCTGTTTTTTACAATATTCCCTTCGTCATCCTTGTATATTTCTACATAATTAAGATAAGCCTCTACCTCAAAAGGAGACAGCCCTTCGATATCGATAGGCGTAATATCTTTTGTTCCCTTTCCCCTTAAACGGTAAATTTTTGTGGTGAGGTATTTAAAAAACGTCCTCAAATCGTAAGCATAGTTTAATCGCGTCAAAGGGGTAGTATTTGACGAAATGCCTACAAAATATTCTCTGCAAAAGTCAGGTAAGTCGTTTTCCAATATTCTTTCTAACTTTTCAACGTTATCAGCATCACGTTTATCCACATAAGTATTGCTCATAGCCTTATTTTACAACAAATCTATTCGCAAATCAACAATTTAACGTGATTTTTGCGAATAATTTTAACCTATTTTTTGAAACCACACACTTATCCACATTATTATATCTATTCGCAAAAGGCAGGTTTTGCGAATAGATATAAAATTAAAGCGGCAATCGAGAGGGGTTTTATAAATAAAGAAGCAATTAAAATTAAAAACGCAGTTAGCAAATCTTCGTTTGTCATAGAAATATGCTAACCGCAAATATTAACTTTAATTTTAATATTTAATATAGATTTATCAAAACAATAAAATATATTAATTTATTTTTTCTAGAACTTTTTCCAATGCACAAATGCCATGCTCAATAGTAAGTCCGCCTTGAATATAAGCAATAAAAGGTTCTCTCATTGGTCCGTCGCAGCTTAGCTCTATGGACGATCCTTGCACAAAGCAGCCGGCCGCCATTATAACCTCGTCATTATATCCGGGCTGAGCCCAAGGGATAGGCGAAACGTATCCGTCTACGGGCGAAACAGACTGGATTGCCTGACAAAATTTGACGAGCTTATCGCCGTCATTTAGTTTTACGGAGCATACTATATCTCCCAAATCGTCGTTTAATTTCGGCAATACTTCATACCCCAAACCGCTCAATGCGGAAGAAAATAACAGACACGTCTTTAATGCTTGATTAACTACGTGCGGAGCATTAAAAATTCCTTGATAAAACAATCTGTATCCACTCGAATACGAGCCGACCTCGTTACCGATTGAAGGAGACGTAAGCCTGCCGGCAACAAGATCTATCAAATCGCCCCGACCGACAACGTATCCTCCGGTAGGCGCTATACCGCCGCCGATATTTTTTATAAAAGATCCGGCACAAAGATTGCAGCCGACATGCGTAGGCTCGCACGTTTCAACAAATTCGCCGTAGCAATTATCGCACATAATAATACATTCCGGAACAATTTCGCGAACAAATTTGCATATTTTTTCAATTTGTTTTATCGATAACGCCAAACGCCACGCATACCCGCGGGAACGCTGCATGTAAATCATTTTTACACTACGGTTACCATTTAAATAATCCGCTATTTTATTGTAATCGAAATCGCCGCTTGGCAACAAATCTATTTTATCAAACTTTATATTAAAATCCGCAAGACTGCCTATTCCTTTTTCGTCAATAACGTCTTTAAGCGTATCGTAAGGTTCCCCTGTAACTGACAAAACAGTATCGTTCGGACGCAATACTCCAAACAAAGCAAGAGAAATTGCATGTGTACCGGAAGCTATATGCGGACTGACAATCGCCTTTTCGGCGCCGAAAATATCCGCCATTATATCGCATAACGTTTCTTTTCCTACGTCCCCCAGTCCATAGCCGCTTGTTCCGTTAAAGTGCATAAGGGAAACTTTATTCTTGGAAAATGCTTCCAGAACTCTTTGAAAATTGCTCAACGATATTTTATCTATTTCCGCGAACCTAGATTCACATCTTTTTAAAGATTTATACACTATTTCGTTCATGTTTATTCCTTTATATTAGTATTTTTCATATTATGTCTAACATAGTATTTTACAAAACACAAAAACAAATAATAGTTACATTTGTTTTTATCTGCCTTAATAAAATACATCATTACAGTACCGTATATTTGCAATATTCTAGCTCAACAAGCAAAAAATTACGCCCTATTATTTATCGCATTATAAATATATAAGGCTATTTCATCTATAGTTTTGTTTTCTACGTCGATATATTCCTTAATATCCATACGTTTAAAATATGTTTCTTGTCTTTTTGCATAGCGTCTTGTATTTAGCTTAATTTTCGCAACCGCATCTTCAAGCGTAATCGTTCCGTTTAGATATTCGATTATTTCTTTGTAACCGATAGCCTGATATGCCGAGGTTTTACAAAAACCGTATTTAGAAACAAGTTTTTTTACTTCATCAACTAAACCCGCGCGCACCATTGAATCCACGCGCAAATTTATTTGTCTATAAAGACTTTCCCGAGAGCGCCGTAAAACAAAAAGTTTAAGGTCGTATTTAGGAGTTTTATTGCGTCCCGTTCCTTTCGATAGCTTTTCGCCGCTTTCGGCAATTTCTATTGCGCGTATCACCCGTTTGGAATTTTGAACGTCTATTTTATTGTAGCTTTCTTCGTCAAGTTCCCTCAAAATCATTTGCAACGAACTCAAGCCTTGACGATCTAAAATTTCAAGCAATTCTTTTCGTCTATTAACATCTCCGATGCCAAATTCAGGAGGATACAATAAACTGTCAAAATAAAAGCCTGTTCCGCCCACCATTATAGGCACGCAATCCATACCGTCTATAATCTTTGATGCTTGCTGCTGATATATGTACGAGGAGTAATCTTGATTAGGCTCGACAATATCCAACATATAGTGTTTAACGCCACGCATTTCTGCCTCGGTAACTTTAGCCGTACCTATATCCATTTCCTTATATATCTGCATAGAATCTGCCGAAATAATTTCGCTGCCAATCATCTTTGCCAAAGCAACACCTACGGCAGACTTTCCAACAGAGGTTGTACCTGTTATCCCTATCACGGATTTCATTTATACAATCCTCTTAAACATCTTTTCAATTTCTCTGCGAGTCAAAACCACAGTTACAGGGCGGCCGTGCGGACAGCGCACGACGTTATTTTCGTAGACTTCCTTTAAAATATACTTTATTTCATATTCGTTTAAACACTCGCCCCCTTTTACCGCTGCCTTACAAGCTTTTTGGGCAATTTTTTCAACTATCAAAGCCTTGTCGTCAAGCTTAAATTCCTCTATTGCAGACAGCATATAATCTACAAATGTTTTCATCGGCGCTTTTGACAGCAATGCAGCCACCGATTTTATACGGAATGTATTAATTCCAAACGGTTCCACCACAAGCCCCGCTTGCCTTATATTGTCAATATTTTCTTCAATAAACGCTGCTTCGTCCTCACGAACAGTAAATACATACGGAAACATTAACGGCTGCACATCGTGCGATTTACTTGCCATAAATTTATCGAATAAAATGCGTTCGTGTGCGGCGTGCTGATCCACTAAAATAATTTTGTCTTCTATCTCCAAAATAAGATAAGTTTTAAATGCCGAGCCTAATATGCGTGTACGTTTGTATAAATCGTCATAGACGTCTCTCTGTTCCTCTGCAAACGGAGGCAAAACCTTACTTGCCACATCTTCCATAGGCAAAATTTTAGCTTTATTTTGAGAAACCTTTGCCGCTTTCTCTTCATCCAATGTACTAAACCCCATTTTCTTGCGGATAAGATCAACCGACAAATCGCGTTCTAGTTCCTGCGCAAATTTAGCAAATTCAATATTAGAATCTACCTTTTCTGTGGCATGCTCAATTTCGACAACGTCGTCTGTTTGTCCGGAATTCATAATGTCGAATGCTCGACGTTCAAATATATCAGTCATTTTTTGAGCATTTTCCGCCATTTGTTGCTTGCGGCGTTGCACATCTTCGTCCGTCTTCGGTAAATTATCTATCAAAAAGCCATAATGGGATTTACTTACGGAGAATTTTTCCAATTCATCCGCTGATGCGCGATAAAATGCCGAACATACACTCTTGCCGTCGGCAAAACGAACTTCCGCCTTTTTCGGGTGAACGTTAACGTCAACTAAATCACACGGAATATCCAAGTTTAAAACAAAAAACGGAAATTTGCGCGTCATTAAATACGGCTTATATGCTTGCAGTACCGTCGACGAAATAGAATTATCCTCTACAACCCTTCCGTTAACAGACAACGTTTGGTAGTTGCGGTTAGCTTTTGTATATTCGGGCTTACCGATATATCCGCTTATGCGGTACACTCCTCTTGTAAAATCTACTTTAAGACAGTTTTCGATACAGTCACGACCGTAAATTGCAAAAATCGCTTCTTTTAAACCGCCTCCTTTGCATTGATAAACTGTAGTTCCGTCTAAAATATACGTTATGTCTAGAGCGGGATTGCTCAAAATAAGCTTAGCAATATATTTAGTTATGTTCATCCCCTCATATTTTGGAGTTTTTAAAAATTTCTTACGAGCAGGCATATTATAAAAAAGGTCTCTGATTTCGATCTTAGTACCTATGTTAAAAGAAACCAGCTGCCTGCTTTTTACAATACCGTCCTCAACAACTGCCATTGTCGCAGCCTCGTTACCGGCGTGACGCGTAGTAAGTTTTATTTTTGAAACAGCGGCAATGCTAGCCAATGCCTCTCCGCGAAAGCCCAGAGTTTGTATTGCAGATAATTCTTCGGCGCTGGACAACTTACTTGTCGCGTGCTTACAAAAAGCCAGATCAATATCGTCATCGCGTATTCCGCAGCCGTTATCGGTAACGGATATTAATTCCAATCCGCCGGACATGACCTCTATAGTAATACGAGTTGCGCCCGCATCAATACTGTTTTCAACAATTTCCTTAATTGCGCCGACAGGATTTTCTACCACCTCTCCTGCGGAAATTTTATTAAAAACCTCAGGTTTTAATATTTTAATATTTGCCATTATTTAACCCTTTTCACCAGTGTATTCAAAATGTCAAAAGCCTCAATAGGCGACACTCTGTTTATGTCTATATCCCGCAAGATAGCAGTAATATCTTGCGCTACTTTGTTAAATTGCCGTTGTTCGGCAGCTTTGCCAACCGCGGCCTCGTCTATATTTAAACTGGCATTGCTGCTTTCCAATAAAGCTACAATTTCTTTTGCCCTACCGCATACGTCGCCTGGAACGCCCGCAAGCGCCGCCACTTCTATACCGAAGCTTTTACTTGCTCCGCCCCGGGCAATCTTATGCAAAAACACAACGCTGCCGTTAAATTCCTTTACGGTCACTTGATAATTTTTTACGCCTTCCACACGTCCTTCCAAATCAGTCAATTCGTGATAATGAGTGGAAAACAATGTCTTTGCACGGATATTTTTAGATACGTACTCCATAACAGCCCACGCAATAGACAAACCGTCAAACGTAGACGTACCGCGCCCGACTTCGTCTAAGATAATAAGACTTTTAGAAGTTGCGTTATTTAAAATATTTGCCACTTCAACCATTTCCACCATAAAGGTGCTTTGATTTAGCTGTAAGTCGTCGCTCGCACCGACACGTGTAAAGATTTTATCAACTATAGGAATTTCAGCGCTTTTAGCAGGCACAAAAGACCCTATATGCGCCATCAGCGTAATAAGCGCAACTTGACGCATAAACGTACTTTTACCCGCCATATTAGGGCCGGTTATTATCATCGTACGGTTATCTTCGGTATCAAGATGCACATCGTTGGTGATAAAATTATCACGCTTAATATTTACCTCAACCAAAGGATGTCTGCCTTCCGTTATGGTAAGCGTAGAATTTGCCGTATTTAACTTAGGCTTGCAGTAATAGTTTGCTTCCGCTACGCGGGCAAGTGATAATAAGCAGTCCAACGCCGCAACCGCTTGCGCCGTTTGCTGCATAGAAGGTATATACTGCAGCAACTGGTTGCGTATTTGTTCAAACAACGTTTTCTGCAAGCGTATTTTCTTTTCAAAAGCAGTTAGCATTTTTTCTTCTAACTCTTTCAGCTCCGGACTTACAAATCGTTCGCCGCCGACAGTAGTTTGCTTTCGAATAAAATTAGAAGGCGCAAGATGTAACATAGAATTTGTTATTTCAAAATAATATCCAAACACTTTGTTATAGCCTAATTTTAAATTTTTAATGCCGGTGCGACTGCGTTCAAATTCTTCCAATGCAGAAATTCTGCCGCTGCCGTGTTCCGCCAAATCATAAAGCTCGTCCAATTCGGCGTTAAATCCATGCTTTATATAATCGCTGTCTTTAACAATTTGCGGAGCGTCTTCCACTATTGCCCTTTCCAATAAATCCGCTACTTCGTCAAATGGCAACACAGAACTATCAATACCTTGAAGAATCTTGCTGTTAAAACTTGAAAGAATACCTTTAATTTGCGGTAACGCGTACAAAGAGCGTTTTAACGCTATACAGTCTTTAGGCGTAACGCTGTTATAAGCTATTTTACCGACAATCCGCTCGATGTCGTATACGTTACGCAGAGCCTCGGCAATAGAAGACCTTGCAATAAAATTATGATACAGTTCTTCCACTCCGTCCAAACGTGCGTTAATTTGCGCCGTTTTTTGCAGCGGACGGTCTATCCAGTCTGCAAGCAGACGCGCGCCCATACTTGTAACCGTTTTATCCAACAGCCACAATAAACTGCCTTTGCGCTTACTATCCCTATACGAAATCGTCAGCTCAAGATTTTTGCGCGTTTTTACGTCTATAGACATAAATTTCGTACGGTCTTCCAACTTAGGAGTTTTTAAATGCGGCAACGAACGCTTTTGCGTGCTTACAAGGTATTCTAACAAAGCGCCCAACGCACCTACGGCATGATGTTTGCTTTGCAATCCAAAACCGTCCAAAGCCATTATTTTATAGTTATTTAAAACACACTCTGTAGCAGCGGATTTACTAAAACTGCTGTCCTCGTACTGATAAAATTGCGGCAAATATCCCGCCTTAACGCAATCCAAAGTTACGGAAATTTCCTTAGCTTGCTTGTTAGATATAATTTCAGCAGGCTTGTAGCATACCAAAAATTCCTGTAAGTCTTGCGTGTTGACCATACCGTGAAATTCCGCTACAACGACGTCGCCCGTCGTTAAGTCGCAGAGCGCAACGCCGATGTTAGAATTGACATAGACCGAAGCAATATAGTTACTGCGCGTTTCTTCCAATATGTCGGTATCCATTACCGTTCCCGCGGTTACAACTCTTACTACGTCGCGTCTAACAAGCTCGCGGCCGTTAGGCTCACTAAGCTGCTCGCATATGGCAACCTTTTCGCCCGCGTTAATCAACTTGGCAATATATGTATCTACCGCGTGATAAGGAACCCCGCACATAGGAGCGCGTTCTTCTAACCCGCAATTTTTACCGGTCAAAGTTAAATCAAGTATTTTGCTTGCGCGCTCGGCGTCCTCGAAAAACATTTCGTAAAAGTCACCCAGTCGGTACATCAAAATACACTCTTTGTAATGCTCCTTTGTTTGCAAATAATTCTGCATCATCGGCGATAATTTATCTTTCATTCTTCCTCCGTAACAATCTTTCCCCATAATGTGGCGGATTTAGCTTGTTCTATCAATACCGTAACAAACTGTCCAGTCATTTGTTCGTCACATTTAAAGTTGACAAGTCTGCCGCTCTCGGTACGCCCGCACATCGTATTTTTATAATGGTTATTTGCACCTTCAACCAAAACCTCGAATTGCTTACCTATCATTTCCGCACTGATTTGCTTTGTTACATCATTTTGACAAGCAAGCAATCTTGTAATTCTCTCACGCTTAACTTCGTACGGAATTTGATTTTCCATCGAGTAAGCAGGGGTTCCCTTACGTCGAGAGTATATAAAGCAAAAAGCAGAACTATAACGCGCTTTTTGCACTAAATCCAACGTGTCTTCAAAGTCTTGTTCCGTTTCGCCCGGAAACCCTACCATAATATCCGTGGTAATCCCAACGTTCGGCAGTTTCGTACGGATTTTACAAATCAACGACAGATAATCCTCTCGCGTATATCTACGGTTCATCCTACGTAAAATTTCTGTGCTGCCGCTTTGTACGGGCAAATGAATATTATCGCAAATTTTTGGATACGATGCAATAACGTCAATTACCTCTTGCGATAAATCTTTGGGATGCGAAGTCATAAAACGCAAACGAAATTTTCCGTCAAGTTCGGCAATGGATTTAAGCAGTGCAGAAAAATCTTCGCCGTTAGGCAAATCGTGACCGTACGAATTTACATTCTGCCCCAATAAAGTAATTTCCTTATAACCGTCGGCAAGCAGCTTTTTAACCTCGGTAAGGATATCCGCAAGAGGACGGCTGCGTTCTCTGCCGCGAACATACGGAACGATACAGTAAGTACAAAAATTGTTGCAGCCGTAATTAATATTTACCCAAGCGTTAGGATAACTTGTGCGCGATTGAACAAAGTCCTCCTCGTTGTAAAGTTCAAAGTCCACCTTTACGCAGCACTTGCGGCGTTGCGCGTCTAAAACCGCTTGTTTTAAGGAATTTAGATTTGACGTACCTAAAATAATATCCACAAAAGGATAGCTAGTCCTAATTTTATCCGCAACACCTTCTTGTTGCGACATACAACCGCACACAACCACAAGCATATTCGGGTGCGCTTGTTTAAGTTTTTTTAACATGCCGATATGCCCGTATATTTTTTGTTCGGCAGTTTCCCTTATACAACACGTATTAAATACCACTATGTCGGCTTCTTCCTGCTTGCTGCACGCGTGATAATTTAATTCTTCCAAAATACCCGCAATTTTTTCCGAATCGTGAATATTCATTTGACAACCGTAGGTATTTATATAATATTTCACAAATTGTAACCTCTCACATAAAATTAATTATACAAAACAGCATAATTCTACATATAAATACATTTTACTATTAATTCAAATATTTTTCAAGAAAAAATAAATATAAAAAAATAAATCACAAACAATAATAAGTGATATGACTAGAAAAATCGTAAAAATCATTTCCATAGTTTGTTTAACTGCAATACTTTGCGCAATAGTCTGCGGAGTAATTGTATTTTCTAAATGGAAAAGCAGTAATGATTATATCAAATTTGATAAAAAAAGGCTCAACGAAGTTTATACCTCGCTGACTATTTTAGATTCCAACGGCGCTCAAATTGCCGAGCCGCTTTACTTAAATAATTACAAACAAGTTCCGCTTGACGCTTTGCACGATTATACTTACAAAGCGTTTATATGCATTGAAGATAAACGTTTTTTTGAACATAACGGTATAGACTATAAACGCGTCGCAGGCGCAGCAATTCATAATCTTAAAAGCGGAGGATATAAAGAAGGTGCGTCGACAATAAGCCAACAATTGATTAAAAATACACATTTAAATAATAATAAAACATTGTCTCGCAAAGTAAACGAAATGCTTCTCGCCAGAGAATTAGAAAAAAATTACAGCAAACACGATATATTGGAAATGTACTTAAATACAATCTATTTCGGCAGACACGCTTATGGAATAGAAACGGCTTCAAACGTGTATTTCAATAAAAGTGCAAAAGATTTGACTTTGGACGAAAGCGCAATACTTGCAGGCATGATAAAAGCCCCAAACACTTACGCCCCGGATAAAAATGCCGACAAGTGTATATCGAGACGAAACAGCGTTTTAAAAACAATGCTCGATCAAAATGCAATTTCAAATACGCAATACGAAGAGGCAACGGCAGCGGAGATAACATACTGTCCGCAAAAGACTAATTTGGATAAATCATACAGTTACCACGTAATGAACGAAGCATGTCAATTACTTAATATGACGCCTATGCAACTTGCGCAATCCAATT
The DNA here is from genome assembly GCA_910587795.1 of uncultured Christensenellaceae bacterium. Classification (GTDB taxonomy): domain Bacteria; phylum Bacillota; class Clostridia; order Christensenellales; family CAG-314; genus Fimimonas. The sequence continues at coordinate 158,538 of CAJUNH010000001.1, read as the reverse complement.
TTGTAATAGAAACATATTGCGATTTTACAGTGCAAAATTATTTGCAGAATTTGATTAAAAAAGACGACACAATAGACAAAAACGGAAAATTAGCCGATATATCGGGAGTTGTTACAGATAACGACGGAGGAGTAATTGCGTGTTACTTCCGCGGTGAAAGCGGAACAATGCCCCGTCAAGCAGGCAGTGCATTGAAACCTATCGCAGTATACGCTCCCGCGCTAAACGAACGAATAATAACTCCGGCATCCCCTGTTTTAGATGAAGAAACCGACTTTAACGGTTACAAACCTACAAATTTAGGCGGATACAACGGTTGGACAACTATTAAAAACTCCGTAATTAAAAGCTTAAACGTACCGGCAGTAAAAACGCTTAACGCATTAACGCTGCAAAAATCGCAACAGTATCTAGAGAAAATGGGAATAAGCGGAGAGCAAAACTTGTCTTTGGCACTAGGTAATACCTCAAACGGGATAAATACACTGGAATTGGCCGAATGCTACGAAACACTGGCTAAAAACGGTGTAAACAGCGATTTAAAATTTATAAAAAATATTTACAGCGAAAACGACTTAGTATACAGCAGAAAAAATACAAGTACGCAGGTATTTCAGTCGGCAGCAAATTACCTTATGACCGATATATTAATTGAAACGGTTAAGCAGGGAACGGCAAAAAAATTATATAGCCCCTCCTATCAAATTGCTGCAAAAACCGGTACGGTAGGCAACAGTAACGGTAACAGCGACGCAATAATCGCGGGATATACCACGCAAAACACTTTTATTATTTGGTACAGCGGAGATTTTGATAACAATGTCAGCGGATCAAACGCACCGTGCAGTTTGGCAAAATCATTGCTAAATAATATATACAGCGAAAAAGTACCCGACAAATTTATTCAGCCCAAAAACGTTATAGAATTAGATTTAGACAGTAAAAGCTTGCACGAAAATCAAAAAATGCTTATATGCGAAGACGGAGAAAAGTATTTGTTTGATGCAGCAAACCAACCTAAAGAACGTTTGCAAAGTATATGCTATAACTATAAAATAGACGTAAACGCCGAGAAAAACAACATAATGCTAACGCTGCCGATTATAGAAAAAGGCGAATGGAATCTTTATAAAATTGTCAATGGCAGCAAACAAATATTAACGTTGGACAAAAATAAATATAACGAAACAATCGACGTTAATACCGAATATTATGCAGAATTAAATATTGACGGCAAAGACGTTTATACAACGCCAATCGTTAAAGTATATAAAACCGATGACGAAGGAACAGAACCGTTACCGCCATCAATTTTAGATTACTGGTATTTAAAGTAAAAAAACAATACAATAAGCCATACTATGTATGTAATAGTATGCTGTAAAATTAAATATTAGAGAATAAAAAAAAACAACATTCAATAAAATTATACGCACAAATAATGCGCCCTTTTACAAGGGCGCATCTGTTTACTTTGAAGATAATAATATATTTCTTATAATCTAAAAGACAAATGAAGATTAGAATTGAGTTTACACAACTACCGTTTCAATATTACTTAAAGCATTTTCAACAAGAGCGTCAACATCCAATACGCTTTCAACCTTTTGCACTGCCGATAGCCTAGGCTTAGTTACGGGACGCTTTGGCAAGAAGATCGTACAGCAGTCTTCGTAAGGCAAAATAGAAGTTTCAAACGCGCCTATATTTTTAGATATTTCTATTATCTCATCCTTATCAAAACCTATAAGAGGACGGAATACGGGAATAGTTGCCACAGAATTCGTACTCGTAATGCTTTCCAAAGTTTGACTGGCAACTTGTCCCAAACTTTCACCCGTAATAACCGCACCGGCACCTGTGTTTTTTGCAATGCGCTCGGCAATCCTCATCATAAAGCGGCGCATAATAGTAATCATATATTCTTCGGGACAATTTTCGTGTATAGCCGTTTGAATTTCCGTAAAGCTCACAACGTCGACAGTCATACGAAGAGTATACTTTTTAACTATCTTTGCCAAATCCAAAACTTTTTGACGTGCTTGCATACTGGTATAGGGAAAACTATGAAAATGCACCGCTCTTAAAGACATTCCTCGCTTTGCCATCATATAAGCGGCAACCGGACTGTCTATACCTCCGGACAGCATAACAATACCCTTACCGCCTGTTCCTACAGGCATACCGTTTACTGCTTTTATAATTTCTCCGTAAACAAAGGTTTTGCCGTTTTCACGAATATCTATATTAACAACATAGTCCGGATTAAACAAATCCACCGTCAAATTTGGATTCTTCTCCAAAATATCACCGCCTATTTCTGCCGAAATTTTCATTGACGGCATAGGAAAACGTTTATCCGCGCGATTTGTCGACACTTTAAATCTACCCGTTTTAGGCGCATAAAGCAACGCGGCGGAAGAAATCAATTCATAAACGGAATCCACTTCTTCGGCAACGCTTAGAGAATGAACGCCAAACACGTTTTTTACAGCATCAACTATGTCATCCAAATACATTTCGTCAAAATTACGAATAACATATCGCGCATTGCTGCGTGTAAACTCATACGAGTATTCCCTTAAAACCGATTTAATATTTGAGATTAATGCACTCTCAAAAAAATCACGGTTATTGCCTTTTAAGTGAATTTCGGAGTATCTAATAATTATAACTTTCATTTTCCATCCCTTTAAATCTAAAACTTCGCTATCAATAATTTGATTTGATAAAACTCTATCATATGTCTTTTATCAATATTAAAAAGTATCTCTTATTGTAAATACCAAAGGCAAAAAGTAATTATAAAAACTAAATTACTACTATAACCTCAATAATAGTACAAACACATAATCTTTCATAAAACTACCGTGTGCCCAGCATCGTTCTGCGCAACTCAATAACACAATCGGCGAGTTTGTTAGCGAGAAGGTCAACTTCATCTAAGGTATTAAACCTACTAAAACTTATTCGCAATATACCCTCTGCGTATTTATCGGCAAGCCCTATCGCCTTAGAAAGCCTGCTATATTTATTTTTAGAACTGCACGCAGACCCTGTACCGACAATTATACCGTATTTTTCCAACATATGCAACAATACTTCCGCCTTAATATCGGCAAATGCAAGCGACATAATTGCGGGAGATACTTCAACCGTACAGTTTTCCTGCCAGTCGGTAACTTGTTTTAATTGTTCGCGAATTACTTTTTTGTACGCACAAAAAACATCTCTGTTTTTCTGCAAATTTTGATGCGCAAGTTCAACTGCCTTGGCCAAGCCTACAATACCGCCGACAAATTCCGTACCGGAACGGATCCCGCGCTCCTGCCCGCCCCCAAATACCGTCGAGGCAAAATGCAGACCGCTTTTTACATACAAACACCCGATGCCCTTACTCGCATGAATTTTATGCCCCGCAAACGAATACAAATCTATTCCAAAATATTTTAAATTTACAGGGATTTTTCCAACAGCTTGAACACCGTCAACAAAAGTAACAGCTTTGGGATTTTTTTGCTTTACTAAACTGTTTATAGTCCGTACGTCGTTCACTGCACCGGTTTCGTTGCTTATATGCATAAAACAAACAAGTCTCGTTTCTCCGTCTACCTTAGATAATAAATCTTCAACATCTATATGCCCGTCGGCAAAAACGTTAGCCATGCGGATTTCATAACCGCGCTCAGCCAATATTTGTACAGTGTTATACACCGCCGAATGCTCGATTGCAGAGGCAATTATATTTCCCTTTTTCGCCCTCAGCGAACCGAAAATCGCCAAATTATCCGCTTCGGTTCCGCCTGACGTAAATACAAGCTCCTTATCCTGCGCACCCAACAATTTACCTATTTTAGAGCGCGCATACGCTATATCGTTTGCAACTTCCAGACTGAAACTACTGCGTGCCGACGGATTAAAGTATTTTTCCGTAGCGTAATCGGCTATAATATCCATAACCTCACTGTCAACCTTTGTAGTTGCGCAATTATCAAAATAGTGAATAGATTTTATTCCCATAAACATATACCGTAGTTAAAATTATCGTAATCAATCATATCGTAAAACATGTTAAGCCTTTTACGTGATACATTGTAATTAAAAAACCGAGCAATATTAGTTAAACCCGATTAATTGCTAATTATATCGCAAAACAACGACGTTAGTTCAGTTAAAACCCTATTGAGCGTTTTACGATGTAATTAAAACATTTAGACCCAGTCGGTTGCTTAATTATAGCAAATTGTAAAATAATGTTATTACATAAAATTATTAAAAAATGTAAAACATTATTTTAAAGTAATAACGGTCACACCGCTTTCACCCTCTCCGTAAACTCCTAACCGAAAATCAGCAACGTTTGGATGTCTTTTAAAGTGTGCGTGAAGCCCCGCACGAAGTTTGCCCGTACCCATTCCGTGAATTATCCACAACTGCGACAGTCCAGCCAACACCGCTTCGTCTATAAAACGATCGACATTGGCAACAGCCTCGTCAACCGTTTGACCTATCACATTTAATTCGTTATTAAACGACCTTGTATTAATTCTGGTTTTGGTTTCGCCGTTAGTATGCCTGATTTTAGAATAACGTTGGTTTTTCTCAGCCTTGCAGTAAAACAAGTCGTCAGCGCCGACTTCAGTGGTAATCCCGCCGCATTTTACCTTGATACGCGTACGCGAACGTATATCCGCTATTTTTACTTGCACACTCATTTTTTGCGAATACACAACATCGCCTACCTTTAGTTTATCAAAGTCAACCTTGTCACCCGTAAAAATAATTTCCTCGCCATCGTCCTTGTTATCGGCAATTTCAACATTAGATATTTGTTTTGAAAGACTGCGCGCAGTAAATAAATCTTTATCGCTTATAACGTCGCGGTTTAAAATATCCTTTATTTGGGATACTAATTCATAAGCTTCTTCCTTTGCTTTTGCTACTATCCGTTTAGCATCGTCTCTCGAAGCGCTAAGCAGTTTATTACGTTCGTTTTGTAAACTTGCGTTTAATTTTTCGGTACGTGCTTTTTCCGCTAAAATCAAAGCTTTTTCTTTTTCTAACTCGGTCAGCTTATTTTCATAATCTTTGCGAATTTCGTCTGCGTTTTGTATTACGCGTTCAAAGGCAAGTTTTTCGTCCGAAACGTTATTTTTTGCAAAATCTATAACATCCTGTCTTAGCCCTAATTTAGAAGCTATTGCAATTGCGTTAGAACTGCCGGGAACGCCCATTATAAGTTTGTACGTAGGAGCAAGCGTTTGCAAATCAAACTCCATCGATGCATTTTCCACTCTATCGGTTGTTAGAGAGTATTCTTTTAGTTTTCCGTAATGCGTGGTTATAACGCACTTTGCCCCGCTTTTTCGCAAAAATTCCGTTACAGCCAATGCAAGAGCAGTCCCCTCGTTCGGCTCCGTACCTGCACCGACTTCGTCAATCAAAATTAAGTTGGACGAATTAGCAACGTTTAGTATATCGCGCAAATTTGTAATATGTCCCGAAAAAGTCGATAAGTTTTGCTCGATACTTTGTTCGTCGCCGATATCGCACAAAATATCTTCAAAGTAAGATACAACGCTTTCCTCCTGACAGGGTATAAACATACCGCTCATTGCCATTGCACACATTAAGCCAACGGTTTTTAGCGTGACAGTCTTACCGCCCGTATTTGGTCCGGTTATAACGATAATATCATAATCCTTGCCTAACCTTATAGAGATGGGTATTACTTTGTTTCTATCCAACAAAGGGTGTCTCGCCTTTTTTATATCAATAACGCCTTCATTGTTTATCAAAGGCAAAGTACACTTATTATCTAGCGCATATTTAACCTTACTGAATATTACGTCCAAATCGCTAATAGTATCCTGCGCTTGCACTATTTTAGAAGCAATCGGCGAAACTCTATCGGTAAATGCCTGCAAAATACGCTGAATTTCCGCCTTCTCTTCTAAAACGGCTTCTCGCAATGAGTTATTCAATTGCACAATTGCCATCGGCTCAACAAATAAAGTTGCCCCAGTAGACGATTGATCGTGAACGATTCCGTTTACAAAAGACTTATATTCCTGCTTTACGGGTATAACATATCTGTCGCCGCGCAATGTAACGATAGAATCTTGCAAGTATTTGGACATTTCGTTGCTTTTAGTATAGCTTTGCAATTTTTGCTTAATATCCGCATTAATAGCTTTAATACGCTTACGGATATTATATAAATCCGCCGATGCCTTATCGTTAATTTCTTCATCGCTTAAAATCGCAAAATCTATATCATCTTCCAGCTGCTTGTCATTATACAATAAATATGCCTTTGCTTGCAGCAAAGAGATGTCTATACAGTAATTCGCAAACAAAGCCGTTTGCAAATTGCGCGACGTACGCAATACGCGCATAATTTGCAATAGCTGCCCCATGGACAAACACGAGCCGACGCGAGCTAACGAACACACTTCCGTAACATCGTCCACCGACAAATCAAAAGACGTTTCGTATTGAAACAATGCGTAAGCTTGTTTTGTTTCGCTGATAAGTGTTTCTGCTTGTCCGTATGTGCTTTGCGGGAGCAAATTTCTAATTTTCCGTTTGGCAAGCGAGCTGATACAATATGCGCTTACCGTATTGAGTATATCAAAGTATTGTAACTTTGTTAATGTTTTATTGTTAATCATAATTTCTAATTTATTTTATCAAAAAGACGCCCTTTAGTATAAGGCTTAGATTCCGTAAATCCGTCGTCAATGCCGTTATTTAATTGAATGTAGTGACAAATTATTTCTTCGTCATAATCAAGCAAATACCGTCCCGCCCGCTTAAGCTTATTAACGACAGACAGTTTTTTACCGTTGACTAAATTAAACAGACACCCTTTAACGCGTCTACGAGATATAAAAAACTTGTTATTCATTTCGTCTACATATGTCAGCTTATTATCCGCTTTACACGAAGAACAATCGCATTTATAAACAAGTTTATAAGGACAATGAGAAAGCTTCATTAAAATTAAATTACCGTCTATAAACGTTAATCCGCTTTGATTTTTTAAAGCGGAAATTTCTTTTAAGGTCAGCTCGTGAGAATACACAAAAGTCTCTGCGTCATTAAATTCATCTGCAATAAAGTCGTTAAAAATATTTAGTCCCGCTCCTGCTATATAACGCAAATGTTTTACCCGCGCATATTCTATCTGTCCAACATTATTACAAACAAGACTAAGTTTATCTTTACCGATTAGCCCATCCAAATATTCCAAATCTGCAAAAGGCGGTAAGTCTAAAAAAGCATTGTATTCAATAGCTTTTTTAACCGTGTTACTGTCAATAATCTCAGGCGAAAAAATCAAGTAGTCCGCTCTTCCTTCTGCACATTTAAGTTGATATTCATCGTAACAATTTACCGCCAAAACGCCTGTTTTACATACAGAATCGCTACCGACCTGTTCAATCGTTTGTTCAAACATAAATTCATGAATTTCTCTTTTTCCCAAACTACGGTTATATTCTTCAATTATTGCGCTGCTCAATTTATCCAAAATACTACGTCTTAATAAATTAATTTGCGATTTCGCAATAAATATCTCGTCAATTTTGATTACTATGTCACAAATAGTATAATGTGTATCGTTGGTTTTTGATAATTGTACCGCTATCTCGTTAGTATTTGTAGGTTTATTTTTTGCCGTCTGCACAATAAAATCACTTTTAACATTAACCGTAACGCCGCAACATTTAGCTATAATTTCCGCTTGCTTTCCCGCCTTAGCATTAAAAGATAAATTAACGCGCAGTTTCTTCTTGCTTGACAACACATTTTTGCAAAGCTCTGCCGACGTAGTTCTATTAACAGTCATTCCGTCAGCGACTCGACCGCTGAATTGCGCCCGAACAAAGGTTCCGCGAGTACCGCTTTCAAGCGCTGTTCCGCCGCAAATTTCTTTTTTTCCGTCAAATATCTTTAAGCCGTCACCCTTAGAAAGCGTACAATCGGTATAAACCTGCCCTTTACGAATTATACCGACAGTGATGCCCGTATGGTTTTGTGTTACGGGATATACAATATCGTTATTATCTCCGTTCAAATATCCGTTTGACGACATATGCCTGTTAAACATTTCCGCAAGCCGCAGATAATCTTCTTTTTCCGCTTTTCTGCCGCCGTTGATAATTTCGCTGTAAATTTCGGACGTAATACCCGCGTATTCCGCTCTACGGTTACGTCCCTCGATTTTAAACGTCGCAGCACCTGCAGCAACAAGCTGTTTCCAGCTGTCAAGACTGCAAATATCTTTTGCCGAAAGCAAGTACCCGCTTACACTGCCGTCTTCCACTCTATAAAACTTACGGCAGGGTTGAGCGCACAGTCCCCTATTACCGCTGTTACCCCCAACCATTGAAGAAAACAAACATTGTCCGGATTGACATACGCACATTGCTCCATGCAAAAAGCATTCAACCTCCAACCCCGACTCGGCAATTTCCTTAATATGTTTTAAACTGCATTCTCTTGCGCAAACTACCGTAGTTGCTCCGTTTTTCTTAACAAAATCCGCTCCGTATTTGTCGTGTACACTAAGTTGCGTGCTTGCAACGACGTCAAAGGGTTTAGGCAGTGTACCCGCAATACGCATTAACGCCAAATCGGTAATAATGACGCCGTCGGCAAACGATTTATACACGCCATACAAGAACTTTAATGCGTTATAAAACTCATCGTTTTTAACAGAAGTGTTTATTGCAACGTAAACTTTTACGCCGAATAAATGGCAATAATCCACCCAGCGAGGCAAATTTTCCAGTGTAAAGTTCGGCGCTTTCATTCGCGCATTAAAACTGTCAAGTCCTAAATACACGGCATCACACCCGTTATTAACTGCGGCAACAAGCTGTTCGCTGCTGCCTGCGGGAGCCAACACATTAAGTTTTGATCGTAAATCAGTCAAATTACCACCGTTATTAACGCAAGACTGCGCTATATTTTTCACGTATCGATTTCAGTACTTTGTTTACTTGTTTTTCTATATCGCTATCCTGCAATGTTTTGTTTTTATCCCTAAATACTACCGAAACGGCAAGGCTTTTTTTGCCGTCACCCAGTTGTTCGCTGCGATACACGTCAAATAACTTGGCATTTTCCACTAATGATAAAGCAAAAAATTCGTCTAAAATGTCCTGAGCTGCAACGTCTTCGTCACAAACAAATGCAAAATCTCTGGTTATAGACGGATATTTGGCAAACGGTTCAAACCTGATTTCTCCGCGCTTTAATTCGATTAGCTTATCCATAAACAATTCTGCATACATACAGTCTGCGCCTATATCGAAATTGCTTGCCACTTGCGGATGAATCTTACCGAAGTATCCGCAGAAAACGCCGTCGATATAAATGTCAGCCGATATACCCGGATGCAAAACCCGAGATTTGGATCGCAGTAGTTTAACGCCTTTATCAATATAGCAATGCAAAATCTGCAATACGTCGGCACGGAAATTTTCAAATGTAACGCCCGTATTACACATAGACAATCTTAATTGTTCGTAAGGCTGTTCCTTCAAAGGCAGCGAATCAGCTAAATAAACCTTACCGACCTCAAACAAACGTATGTCCGTATTATTACGAGCAAGGTTTAAAGCCACGCACTGTAACATATTAGGGGCAAGCTCCCTATTCATAAAAGACAGTTCCTCGCCGATAGGATTTACAATTTTAATGTAGCTATCCGCATTAACTTTATCTGCAGTAGCTTTTGCAAACAGTTCGATCCCTGCAAAAGGATAAAACACACACTCGTTATAACGCATCCCCGTCAATACCGTTTTAATACGGTCTGTCATTTTTGCGTCAGAAGTTTTTCCTCCGCAGGTTATGCGCGATTTATCCAACAAAGTTCCGGATATATTATCATAACCGTAAACGCGTATCAATTCCTCAATAATATCGCAATCGCGGCAAATATCGTCTCTATACGGCGGAACAAGACAGCTCAACAACCCGTTTTTGATTGTTGCTTTAATATTTAGAGATGACAAGATACCCAAAATACGCTTATCGGGAATTACGATACCTAAAATCTTTTCTATTCTGTCCACGCCGAATTCAATTTTTCTTTCTGCCGCAACCGTCCCTACAGATATACGTCCGCGCGTAATTTTACCGCAATTAAGTTGCTGTACAAGATGCAAAGCACGCGACAACCCCAAATTATTAGTGTACGTTTCTATACCTTTTTCAAAACGCGCAGACGAGTCCGAGCGCAATCCCAAGCGGTGGCTTGTCCTACGAACGTTCATACGTGCAAAAGCTGCCGATTCAAACAAAACGCAGCCTGTATTTTCCTTAATACCGGAGTTTGCGCCCCCCATAATTCCCGCAAGTCCAATTGCTCTGTTTTTATCTGCAATAACTATATCGTCACAGCACAATACGTACTCTTTGTTATCCAAAGGCACAAGTTTTTCTCCCTGATGCGCCCTACGCACAACAATGGTTTTATCGTTAATATCGTTATAATCAAACGCATGCATAGGCTGACCGATTTCAAACAAAACAAAGTTTGTAATGTCGACCAAATTGTTGATACCGCGTAAACCAACTTTCGCCAACCTTGACGTCATCCACAACGGTGATTTTTGTATTACTACATCCGTTACGCCTTGCATATAGTAGCCGCGGCAAATATCATCGGCTTCTACAATTACCTGAACCAAATCGGTTGTAGCGACAGAACTCTCGCTATAATCTATTTGAGGCTGCTTACAAGTCTTGCCCAATGCCACGGCAATTTCCCTTGCCAAGCCAAGTACACTGTTGCAATCCTGACGGTTAGCGGTAACGTTTACGTCTATAATATAATCGTCAATACCTACTTCTCCTCGTATATCCTCTCCCACGACAGCAGTATCGCGCAAAACAAGTACGCCCTCCACATCGGCGTTAGGATACATATCGCCGTTTATGCCCAATTCTTCGGGTCCGCAAAACATACCGAACGATTCTTCTCCGCGCATTTTGCCTTTCGTAATATGTAATCCGTTATGCAAATTTGCATTATGCAAAGCCACCGGCACCTTATTACCGACTTTAACGCTGTGATCGTTGGTTACTATAGGAATAATCTCTCCGCCGATATCGACTTTACAGCAAAGTAATCTTTCGGCGTTGGGGTGTTGCTTAATATCTACTATTTGACATACTTTTACGTTTGTAACTTTTTCGCCAAGATAAGTCACTTCCTCAATTTCCAGCCCTATATCGACCATTTTTTTGCATAAGGTCTGTATATCTTCCGTTATATCAACATAATCACGTATCCAAGAAAGCGGTAATTTCATAATCGTCTCCTATTTACCAAATTGTCTTAATAAACGAACGTCGTTTTCAAACAACAAACGTATATCGGGTATTCCGTACTTTATCATTGCAATGCGGTCCAAACCCATACCGAAAGCATATCCGTTGTACTCCGTACTGTCTATTCCGCAATTTTCAAGCACATACGGATTGACCATTCCCGCACCTAGCACCTCTATCCATCCAGTGCCTTTACAAAGCGAGCAACCTTTTCCGCCGCAATTACAGCAAGTAAGGTCAACCTCTACGCTAGGCTCTGTAAAGGGGAAAAACGACGGTCTAAAACGCACTTTTGTATTTTGACCGAATAAGTGTGACGCTAAATATTCCAAAGTGCCCTTCAAATCGCGCAATGTGACGTTTTTATCCACAACCAAGCCCTCAATTTGATGAAAAACCGGCGAATGCGAAGCGTCGTTGTCCGAACGAAAAACTTTCCCCGGACAAATCATTTTGATAGGCGGCTTTTTACGCTCCATATAGCGCGCTTGCATCGGAGAAGTATGCGTACGCAGCAACAAGTTATCCGTAAGATAAAACGTATCCTGCATATCCCGCGCGGGGTGGTCAAACGGGATATTTAAAGCCTGAAAATTATAACGGTCTGTTTCAATTTCCGGACCGGACATAACTTCAAATCCCATTGCTATCATTAAATCGCATATTTCGTTTTGCACTAACGTTACGGGGTGCAACGCCCCCCACGGTTGCATATCGCACAGACTTATATCGATTTTTTCGTCGGCAAGGCGTCTTTTTAATTCCTCTTCCTTTATAACAGCCGTTCTAGCGGCAAGCTCTGATTCCAACTGATTGCGCAATTCGTTGACTTTTGCGCCGAACACAGGACGTTCCTCGGCAGGCAAATCACGTATTCCTTTAAGTAAAGCAGTCAACTCTCCGGATTTACCCAAGTACTTGGATTTTAAATCCTGCAAATGCAAAAGCGTTTGACACAAAGACAAATCCTGTTCAAAACGCTGCTTAATTTCGGCAATTTTCGTCATAATTTTCTCCCGTCAATTAATTTCTAATTTAAAATAAAAAAGCCCCACCTGTGCCTAATTAATTGCACAGTTAGGGCGATATTTACCGCGGTACCACCTAATTTAAAGCATTGAATTTTGTCAATGCTTCAACTCTTTTGTCCTATAACGGAGACTGCCCGCAAGCAGCTACTGTAACTTCACCGCCCGAACTCAAAAGGGAATATCTTTTTACGCATTGCCGAGGCTTCCACCGTCCCCCGATCGCTAAAACCAATGTTGCCGTAAACTCTTTACTTTTTCATCGTTGTTACTAAATAATTTCGTTATTAAAACTATTATAACAAAAATATTTTTAAATGACAAGAGTTTTAACTTAATTAATTGCATTTGACGAGCCGAGATTAAATCCGCCCTGCAAAAAAGTTTGAGGAACTTTGCCTATTATTACGCTTTCGCATAATAAAATAGGAGTTGACGTAGATACCTCTGTGTGCGCTGTGGGCATAATTAAATCTACTACGCTTTCTACGTTGATGTATATACGGTGCAAAGTTTGGTTAATTCCCGCCGTTTCAAAAGTCGATGTAAACGTACAGTTGACTGTGCCTATTGGCGAAACTTCAATATTTACCATCGGTCCTTTTTCGCCTAAAAGCGGTATTCCGCTTAGCGTACCTATGGGGATATTTACGTCAAAAGATTTTAGAGAATTAATTTTTGTCTGCGAACTTAAAGCCATATCTCTGGCAAGCGCGTTTACCATTGCGCTGTTTGCATAAATAAGACAAACCTCATTGTTGTCGTCCTTTTCTATTGTAACAAAATCGCTGTAAGCATAGGAGTCCGCCATTACCATATTAACCGCTTCGTTTATAGCGTGAGTAGTTTCCGCCTTTAAACGCGTTTGCGCAATATCAAGTATTGTGGGAGTCATAGACTTCCAGTAAACCCACATTGCAACCGATATTATAATAATTATTGCAATTAAACAAACCGCCACTATTTTACGGAGTATTTTCTGCCGTTTTTTTTTCTGCGCGCATTTGTTAACAACTGCGTACTTTGCCATTGAACTAATCCTTTGTCACATTATATTCACTAAACTGCGTAAAGGTTACGGTTTTAACGCTGTAGTTCAAATTAAATTTATTTTACCGTTATAGGACAATTAAGTTCGACTATTTTTTGCTATAATTTAACAATGTACGCAAATAAAAGCGCTACTTCTTTTTTGTTCGGGGACGGAACACTACCGACACTAAGTACCCCGCAACTATTGCAACCGACACACCCATTGCACAAGCGGCAAGCCCGCCCTTTAACGCTCCGTATACACCTTCTTGGTGAGCAGATTTTACAGCTCCTTTTACAAGAGCGCACCCAAAGCCGGAGATAGGAACGCTTGCACCCGCACCGGCAAATTCTATCAAAGGACTGTACAAACCGAATCCTTCCAGTATTGCGCCTGCTACCAAAAACAACACAAGAATCTTACCGTTTGTTAAATGCGTATAGTTGATTATAATTTGCCCTATAAGACAAATTCCTCCGCCGACGAGAAACGCCTTTAAAAACATTAAAAATGTATCCATTTAAATACATACCTCCACCAAATGAGTAATAGCGGGAATGCTGTCGCCCTGAAAAGAGGTTGTGGGACTCATCAAAGCGCCCGTACCGGCAAGTAAGATTTTAGAATATTCGCCCCTACGCAACCTTCCAAGCAATACGGCATTAAATACCAATGCCGAACATGCCGCTCCGCTGCCGCCCTGATATGTTTGCTGTTCGTCCCAGTAAAGCGACGCTCCGCAGTCGTGTTGCTGCGCCGAAATATCATATCCTTCCTGTCGGGTTAAATCCAACAAAATGTCCGAGCCCAACTTACCTAAATCGCCCGTATAAATAACGTCGTAGTCTTCCGGGCGCGTACCCGTATCTTTAAAAAAAGTAACCAAAGTATCACAAGCGGACGGAGCCATTGCGGCCCCCATATTATTTACGTCCATTATACCGTAATCAACAACATGACCCACCGTAGCGCGGGTTACCTTGGGAACAATTTGTTCGCTGTTATTCGACACTATCGTTGCTCCGACGCCTGTTGCCGTCCATTGAGTAACGGGAGAACGTAACACCCCCAACTCCAACGGATATCTATACTGGCGTTCCGCAGTCGAAAAGTGACTGCCCGCCGTGCATACAACGTTTTCATACCCGCAGGAAACAAGGGTCGAACCCACAATTAAACTTTCTACAAACGTTGCGCAAGCATTGTACAGTCCCAAAAATCCTACGTTATGTTTGCGTGCCGCAAAGGACATAGACACAATTTGATTAAGCAAGTCTCCGCCCACAATACCGTTTATATCGGCATCAACAAGATTTGCTTTGGCAATAACCCCCTCTATTGCATGCTCAAACATTTTGCGTTCGGCACGCTCAAAAGTATTTTGTCCAAACATATCGTCTTTTAAAGCCAAATCAAAAAAGCCCTTATAACGTCCGTCGTTTTCCTTTGGTCCGGCAACCGAATACCCTTCGACAATGTTTACGTTATTAAACGTTAAAGTTCGATTCTTGTAATAATCCATTTTAACCCCCAAACAATAACGTAAGTAGAGCAACAATTACAGATATCGTCACTCCGTTTACAATAACGGGTCCCGCCACCTGAAACATTTTGGCGCCTACTCCGTAGATATACCCTTCCGATCGGAATTCTAACGCGGGAGACACCACAGCGTTGGAAAAACCCGTAATGGGTATAGTAGAACCTGCGCCTGCAAAACGTCCTATGTTGTCGTATACGCCCAGTCCAGTTAAAATTGCAGCAATAAGAACCAAAGTTGCAGACGCCAAAACAGACGCGTCCTCTACTTTAAACCACAGCTTAAAAAGTTCAACAAACGCCTGCCCTATGCAGCAAATTACGCCGCCGATAATAAACGCCCAAAACATATTTTTAAAATGGGAACTTTTCGGCATTTTTTCAAAAACGTATGACTTATAATTATCTTTTGAAATTTCCGTCTTCCTTTCCATAAACCACCTACTTTCTAGACCCTTCCTCAAATTTATTTTCTATATCCAACTTCTTTGGTATACAAGATTCTTTATCATCGATATTCGAGCCGTAGCTTCTGCTTTTGGGTAATTTCATAACTGAATTGTTGACAAAGTATCAAATAATTAAACATTTTAGCATTAAAGACAATATTATGTCTGTCGTATTATTTTATAAATAAGCAAATATTATCTCACTAAGAGCCTACATACAAAATTACTGTACAATATGCATAAAAAAAAAGACAACACTTTATGGTATTGTCTTTAAAATAATTTTATATAATTAGCTACTTTGCAGAAAGCAACTTTCAAACCGCTATTCTTCAACTTCAACTTTCTGTACTTGCTCGCCTTCCAAAAATTCCGGCACTTCTTCCACAGTATCGAACATAGGTTTTTCTACGGTTTTAACGGAGAAATCCGCTGTGGATATTTCCTGCAATTTTTGCAAAAGCGTTTCGTAATCGGGTAAATCGGTAACGTCGCTGATAGAAAAACGCTTTAAAAAGTCATCCGTTGTTGCAAACAATAACGGCTTACCGATTGTTTCCTTTCGTCCAACCACTTCCACAAGCCCCAAACGTACAAGATTTTGTACCGAGTATGTACAGTCGACTGCACGGATTTCTTCAACTTCTAAGCGGGTAACAGGTTGTTTATAAGCAATTATAGCTAACGTTTCCAACATAGCGTTAGTCAACTCTTTTTCCTTTATAGGGTTAAGTACGGCTTCTACCTCGTTAGAATAAGAAGGATTTGTTGCAAACTGCAATTTTTTATTAAATTGCAAAAGATGAATCCCCGCGTCTCCGCTATACTTTGCTTTCAACTCCTCAACTGCTTTATCAAACGCCTTTTCAGCGGCGTTTAACTTTTCCCTAATAAAACTCTCTTCTATAGCCTTACCCGAAACAAACAGAACCGATTCTATTTGATTACTCAAAAGACTCATACTCATCCTCCATAATAACCTCTACGCTTTCAGCGTCGGGACGTTTTTCTATAAAAATATCTTCAAACAAAGCCGCCTGACTTACTCGTATGAATTGCAGCTTTAACAATTCCAATACGGCAAGAAAAGTTGTAACGATTTCGTTTCGGCTGGCGCTTTCCTCAAACAGCTCTACAAACTTAAATCTATTCTCAACAAGCAAAACCTCGCGTATATATGCCATCTTTTGCGGAACGGAAAAACTTTCTTTTTGTATTGCACGCGACACGTTTTCGGCAGCGGACTTTACCTGCATTTTCATTAAAAACTTTTGAAATGCCTGCACAAAACTTTCAACGCTTAAGTTTTCCTTTATAACAGTAACTTCCTTTCCCACGTTTTTATCGGGTTCACGGTAAAAGCGGTCAACGTTTTCCTGAGTTTTTAATTCGGTTACTATCTCTTTAAATAGTTTGTATTCTTCCAACTGACGAATAAGTACCTTTTCGGGGGTTTCCTCGTCATCGTTGATGCCTTCTAAAACGGGCAATAACGCGCGCGATTTTATTTCCAACAATGTAGCCGACATATTCATATATTCGCTTGCTTTGTCTACGTCCAAATCGCCAAGTTGAGTCATATACTGTAAAAACTGCTCGGTCACTTGAGACACAAATATATCTTTGATCTCAATTTTATTCTCCTTAACAAGCGCAAGAAGCAAATCCAACGGACCGGAAAAATTTGTAAGTTTAAGCTCTAAAGCCGACTGCTCCTCGTCAAAAATATACTGTTGTTGATATTCCTCTGCCATTAAAATATCAGCCTCCAAAACGCAATAAAGCCTTCCTGAATCCATCCTCCTACGGTGCCTATATATAAATTAAACGGAGAAAATGCCGACACGTAAGGTATATTGTCCAATAAAATTAGCCCCAACATAATATACAGGCTATATCTGCGCATAAAAGTCATAAAGCGATTGTTTTCGTTTACAAAACTAGCGATTAATCTGTAACCGTCAAGGGGATACAGCGGCAACAAATTAAACAATGCAAAACTTATATTCAGCTGAACCATTAAGCGCGAAAAGAAGTAGAAAAAAGATACCAAATAATATACCGATTCTTTCATTTGCGCAATGTCCAAATTGCCTAATATTACGGTAGGCATTGCAAATAAAAAAGCCAAAATTGTGTTGATTATTATACCCGCCAAAGCCACCGTAATACTGCCGGTTTTGTAATTTTTGTAATTACGCGGATCTACCGGCACGGGTCTAGCCCAGCCAAAGCCAACTATCAGCATCATTACCAAACCGATTATGTCAAAATGCCTAAGCGGATTAAGACTTAACCTACCGTACAATTTGGCGGTAGGATCTCCGTTCCACAACGCCACAAGCCCGTGCGCAACTTCGTGCAATACCAACGCAAAAATAATTGCGAAAAGTAAAGCAACTACGTACAGCAATCCCAACCTGCCGTTTTGCACTATTTGCTCGATAAGTTGACGAATAATCATTTTTATATTATATCAAAAAAACGTAGATAAGTCAATTATTGCACTATATTCAAACAAATATATTTACCGGGCGACTCTATAAAATATTTAGTCCGCAACGTCAACCGATGCGGACTAATTTTCAACTAAATATTTGACTAATAAAATTTTTTTTAAAACAATCGTTTATGCTAATTCCTTAACATAATCCCACCAGGACTTCGCTTCGATATCGCAGGATACGACCACGTCAACTTGTTGTATCACGTTACCCGTAGCGTCTATAAGTTTTGCCACGCCCACTTTATCGCCCTTTTTAACAGGTGCTTTAACCGACGAGTCTAATTCGTACTCTACCGTGCAGTTGCTTTCGCCCTTCTTTCCAAACGAATACAGTTTACCCTCAGCCTGTACGTCCGCTGTTTTTTGTTTTCCGCCCGATACGTTTACATAACCCACGTTACTGCCGCCGCTTAAATAAATATGGCTTTCGTAATTTGCAAACGCATAGTTAAACATTTCGCTTATTTCTTTAAAACGCGTTTTACTGTCAGGCGCACCCACCACAACCGCAATCACCCGCGTATCGCCGCGTTTTGCCGTAGCCGTCAAACAGTGTTGAGCTTCGCTCGTATACCCAGTTTTACCGCCGTCGCATCCGTCATAAAAACGTACAAGCTTATTAGTGTTTGTCATTCCGGTCACTCGTCCCGAAGGATGAACAAAGTCTTCCATCCAAATTTTAGCACATTCAAAGTAGTGAGGATGCTTAATTAAATTAACAAACATTGCGGCAACGTCCTTAGCGCAGGAAAACTGACTTACAGCAGGCAACCCCGTACAATTTTCAAAATGAGTTGCAACCAAGCCCAATTCCTTTGCTTTGGCGTTCATATGGTCTACAAACGCCTCTACACTGCCGTCGATATGCTCAGCAAGCGCGACGCAGCTGTCGTTTGCCGAACATACGATTACCGATTTAACAAGGTTATTAAGCTTATATGTGGCGTTAGCGTCCAAAAACACTTGCGAACCGCCCATAGATGCCGCACGCAAACTCGTAACAACGTCGTCGTCAAGAGTGGCTTTTCCGCTGTCGATAGCGTCGTACACGCACAGTAACGTCATAACCTTCGTCATACTGGCGATAGGTCTTTTTTCCGTTGCGTTATGTTCGTACAGCACTTTACCGTCCTCAGCCACAAGTATCGCCTCACGCGAGCTTGTAGTAAGTACGCTTTCGGCACATGCCGTCACAGGTATAACTGTTGCAACAATTAATACAACACAAAATAATATAGTAAGTAATTTTTTACGCATACTTATCTCCCTAATATATTTTGTATTAGTATTTGCATAGATTGTTAAAATATGCGTAATACGCATTATGTAAAAAGCCGATAAAAAACTCCTCGACAATTAATTATCGAGAAGTTTAGTATTGTCTGCTTAATTTTTCAGCGCGTAACTTTTTCCCAAACAGATTTCGGTGTAGTCCTTGCAATGCCTAACTGTTCTTTAATGGTATCGGCTATTACGTCAAATCCTTGCAAAGTACCCAAATTAGTAGGTACGATATCACAGCCGTATATAAGCAAGGGAGTGTATTCGCGCGTATGGTCGGTATGCGCTTTATGCGTTGGATCGCAGCCATGGTCGCCTGTAATATATAAAACATCGTCGTGATGAAGCAATTTAACCAATTCGCCGACTTTAACGTCAATTTCCTCCAACGCTTCGGCGTAACCGAATACGTCTCTGCGGTGTCCGTATTTCATATCCGTGTCCACAAGGTTCACAAATACCAATCCGTCAAAATGTTCACGGGCAATTTCCAACGTATGGTTAAGACCGTCCAAATTACTTGAGGTGTGTATACTTCTTGTAATTCCGCGTCCGTTAAAAATATACTCGATTTTGCCCACGGCAACGCTCTCCAATCCTGCGTCTTTTACACAGTCAAGCAACGTAACGCCCGTTGGATCCAACGAAAAATCCTTACGTTCCGCAGTACGCGTAAACGGATATTTCCCCGTAAAAGGACGGGCAATAACTCTGCCGACGCCGAATTCTCCCGTGCAAAGCTTACGAGCCTTTTCGCACATATCGTATAGCTGTTCGATAGTATATTTATCCATATGCACGGCAATTTGCAAGACGCTGTCTGCCGACGTATACACTATCGGGCACCCGGTTTTAAGATGTTCCTCGCCGTAATCCTTAATTACTTCCGTTCCGCTGTAAGGCTTATTGCACAAAATTTTTGCACCGAGTTCTTTTTCCAGTTTGCTAACAAAGTGTTGTGGAAAGCCGTTAGGGAACGTCGGCAAAGGCGACTTTGTAATCACGCCTGACATTTCCCAATGTCCCACCGTAGTATCCTTACCCTTAGATAATTCCTCTAACCGAGCATACGCGCCGTTTGGCATACGGTCGTCGTTGTAAGTGCCGTCAATATTATATAATCCCATATCGGCCATATTCGGCAGATTTAAATCGTATGCGTGACGTATATTTTTAAGCGTATTTGCACCGTAATCGCCAAACTTTTTGCAGTCGGGCATTGCGCCTATTCCAAAGCCGTCTATAACGAGAATAAAAGCTCTCATAAAATATCCCCATAGATAATACTAAATAATAAATATATATTTATTATACCAAATATTTATTATTTAGACAATCAAATTAGCATAGTTAGTATCTTCAATATCACAAACAAGGCAATAATCTTATAGATAACTCCCGCAGTCAACACAAATGCAGTCAATTTCATATCGCTTACGGCTTCGCCGAAGCATCTATTTATGTGCAGCTCGCTTATACATACAAAGCACGACAAACATATTGTAGCAAGCCATAATACTGCAACAAACACAGCATATAAAATACCCCACACAGTAGAATATACAAATATTGCCGCAAGCGTCGCCCCGCAATAAAAACAGGCAAGCAAATTGACCAAATAAGCCAGAAAATGCGTTTGCCTCAACATACTGCACAATGTAAGCAACACATATATAACCGCGGCGGCTATTATAAAAGTCAAGAGAACGCTAAATCCCGCTTCGGTGATTTTACACGCAAAATTACAACGATTATAATACCACCAGCCGTACCCGCAAGTACAAAATAACGCAATACCCAACACAAAGCCCGCAAGCGATACGGCTATACACAAGATTAATTTCCACCTGTACATTCGCAGTCTACATGCTATTTCCTGAAAGGAATATCTTACAAAACACAAAAAGCCCATATCAATTGATATGAGCTTTAATATAAAAATATGTTAATTAGTAAGCATCCACTTAGCATACATTCCGTATCCGCGCGTAGGATCATTTACAAACACGTGGGTTACAGCGCCTACAAGTTTACCGTTTTGAACAATCGGACTGCCGCTCATTCCCTGCACTATTCCGCCAGTCTTTTCCAATAACGCAGGGTCCGTTACATGTATTACCATACCTCTGTCGTCACGGCTTGACTGAAAAACCGCTTTTACAATCTCAATATCGTAACACATACGTTCGTTGCCATCCAAAGTACAATAAATCTGCGCTTTTCCCGGCTTAATTTCGCCTATATCGGCAACTTCAATAGTTTCCGTACAATATTTGGGCAGCGAATTAAATGAACCGAACGCGCCGAATTTATTGTTTGCATAGATATTGCCGATACGGTTTTCAAAATTAAAACTGCCTCGCAGTTCTCCCGCCGCTCCTTTACGCCCTTTTTCCACGCCGTCTATCGAACAATTAAAAACACCGCCGTTTTTACATTTAATAATATTACCCTTCGGGTCGGTGATTGGATGTCCCAAACTGCCGAATTTTAAATTTGTTTTAACATAGGTAAGCGTACCTATTCCGCTGGCAGAATCCTTAGACCACAATCCAAGACGGTATTGTTTAGACGTAAAATCCTGTTGCGCGGTAATTTTGCTTTGCATTAAATCTCCGCTGCGCAAAAATTTTATTACAAGCGGTTTGCCGTTACTGCGAGCCGCAATATCTGCAAGCTTTGCCGAGCCGTAAATAGACTGACCGTCCAACTCTACTATTACGTCGTTAATTTCCAATCCCGCTTGCATTGCGGGACAGCACAAGTTTCCGTCTATCGCTACAAATTCATTTAATCCTATTATAGTTACGCCGTCTCCGTCTATCGTAATGCCAAGCGGATAGCCGCCCAAATATACTTTTTCGTCTATTTTATTCATCGAAACAGCGCCTGTAAATAAGTTGCCGATGTCGTCTAGTATATTTCCGTTGTTTTCTCCTGCCGCGCAAGATACGGTATTGACGCTTGCAGAAGCAACAAACGGAATGCAAGTAATCTGCAATAAAAAACAAATAATTAAGGCAGAAATAATTATTTTTTTCATATTCACCTCTAAATACTAAACATAGTTTGTGAATATGTCTTAGCAATATACATAAAAAGAAAACAATCCTAAGACTGTTTTTTCTCTCTGTTTAATACAAAAACCGTTTATAACAACATCAATCTTTTCGTAATCATATTTAATCGCAGTAATTTTTAACGTTAGATATTAAAATTTCCGTATACCCTATAAATTCTTTTTAAATTCAACTGACCAATCAATTAAT
This sequence comes from uncultured Christensenellaceae bacterium, assembly GCA_910587795.1. Taxonomy (GTDB): domain Bacteria; phylum Bacillota; class Clostridia; order Christensenellales; family CAG-314; genus Fimimonas. The sequence continues at coordinate 136,084 of CAJUNH010000001.1, read as the reverse complement.
TCTTTTGCGCTTACAACAGCGTGTGCGCCCACACCGCCCATCAATCTGGATACCTCAGTCGCGCGTTGTTCGTAAGTTTCCAACACTTCTACGTCGGTGTGCGTTTTGTTGTTCTGTTCGTACTTTTTAATAAATAAATTAACATCCGCCATAGCCACAATTTGCGGCAAGTGCGTTATTACTATACATTGATAGCCGTCTTTACGGTTATGCGATACGTTTGCAAGTTTATTTGCAACCATCTGCGCCATAGTGCCGGATATTCCCGTATCAATTTCGTCAAACACCATTGTGGGAATTTTTTCCGCAAGGGCGGTTATATTTTTTACCGCAAGCATAAAGCGAGACATTTCGCCTCCGGATATAACCTTGGAAAGCGGTTTTAGCGGTTCGCCTACATTAGCGGACATCAAAAACTGAACTTCGTCAAATCCGTTAGAAAACGGGCTTAAACTGTATTCTTCAAAAGTCGGCTTATCGTTAAATTGCACTACAAAATTTGTCCCCCGCATACCCAAATCGCATAATTCGCGCATAATCTGCCGAGACAGTTTTTCCGCGACCTGTTTTCGCTCTGCAAAAATTTTTTCGTTAACACGATACATTTCTTCCAGCACTGCTTTTTTTTCGGTATTTAACTTATTGATATGCTCCGCGCAATTAGACAAACCATCGTATAATGTTTTAGCATTATCCAAAAACTTCAAACATTCTTCTACGCTGCCGCCGTACTTACGCTTTATCTGTTTGATCTCTTCCAAACGCGATTCAAGTCGGTCGACATTAACTTGATTATATTCCGTCTGTTCTATAAGCTCGCACAACTCTGCGCTTACGTCCTCGATTTCCAAACGGGCGGATTGCAAACGGTTTTGCAACTCCATAACGCTATTCTCCAAAGAGAAAATACTTTTTAAAGCAGAGCAAGACTCGGCAATCTTAGAAATCGCCCCCTGCTCGCCGTTAAGATTTCCTATCGACAATTCCAAAGCCGAGATAATTTTTTCTTCGTTAACAATACGCAAATGCATTGCGGAAAGATTTTCTTCCTCGCCGACATCCAATTTCGCCGCAGTTATTTCGTCTATTTGATATTTAAGTATATCCAAAGTTCTGGCACGTTCGGCATCGCTTCCGCCGAGTGACTTAAGTTCCTTATTTATGGCGTTAAGCTGCGCGCACAATTCGTTCTTTAATAAAACGTCGTCACCGTTAAAATTACAGAAAGCGTCTAACACGCTTAACTGATTTTTTTCGTTAAGTAAAGATAAGTGCTGCCCTTGACCGAAAATATCCACAAGTTCGGCGCATATTTCTTTTAAAATCGCAAGCGTTGCCGTTTTGCCTTGAATACGGATTTCGTTCTTTCCCGCAACAGACATCTTTCTGTTAAGTAAAATTTCCGTATCCCTGCCGTAACCGTATTCTTCCATTTTAGAAACAACAGGGTTATCTTTCGACACCTCAAACAGTGCCGTAACTTCCGCATTATCTGCGCCGTATTTTATAAGCGTTTTATCCGCTCTGTCCCCCAATACAAACGCCAGCGAATCTATAATAATAGACTTACCGCTACCGGTTTCTCCCGATAGCACAGTAAGCCCCTCCTTAAAATCGATGTCCAAGTGGTCTATAAGCGCTATATTATTAATACTTAAACTCTTTATCATATGTTTCTAATCCAACAAACGATTTATTTCCTGAGCTAATACACCGGCGTCTTTAGCACTGTTGCAAACAATTAATACAGTACTTCTGTCGGCCACGATACCGATAACTTCGTCAAAGCACATCTGCTCTAATGCTCCCGAAACAGCCAAGGCGTTATCCGTCATAGTTTTTACTACGCACAAATTATTTGCCGTCACAACGGATATAACAGTTTCGCGTACAATATTTAAAAGCTTTACGGACAGATTACTATCCGCCTTTTGCATAGTAGCGTACTTATATTTACCGTTTGCGGTAAGGGTTTTTATTATTCCCAATTCCTTAATATCACGTGAAACGGTCGCTTGCGTAACGTCGCATCCGTTTTTTCGCAGCAGACAGACAAGATCCTCTTGCGTTTCCACGTCGCGCGATGCTATAATATTTAAAATTTTTGATTGTCGCGTAGCTCTATTCATAAGTACCCCATTTTTATTTTATAATTATACACAATTATGCATAAAAATTCAACCTTTATTTTAGAAACTTATCAATAATTTGCTCTATATGTTCCGCATCCAGTCCGCACATCTGCATTTGTTCTTCTACCTTTGCATGACGAACAAAACAATCGTCTACGCCCAACACTTTTACACTGTTAGTTAAACCGCAATCAGCAATAAACGATAATACGCTTTGACCGAATCCGCCTTTAACTACGTTTTCTTCCAAAGTTAAAATTTTTGCATTGCCGATAGAGTTTAAATATACCTCATCTAACGGTTTAACGGTAGTAACGTCTACAACCTCTGTTCCGTCATTCGCCACGCTCAATGCAATATCCGTCATTCGGCAACCGACGGCAAGAATTACAAGTTTGGGATTGCGGCAAGGCCGCACAATATTCCAGTTTCCGCTGAAAGATCTGTCGGCGTCGCTTAGCGATTTAGTATATCTAATTGCCACGGGACCGTCCGTATTCGCGCCTTCCTTAATCATTTGCGAAAGTTCGGCATAAGTAGACGGAGTCCATACTTTAAGGTTAGGGATCTGCCCCAGATACGATAAGTCGAACAAACCTTGATGCGTTTTCCCGTCGGCTCCGACAAACCCAGCCCTATCGATTAGAAATGTTACAGGCAAATTTTGTATTGCAACGTCGTGCAAAATTTGATCGTAACTGCGTTGCAAAAATGTAGAATATATTGCAACGTACGGTCGCACTCCGCCCCGCGCAAGCCCAGCTGCAAACGTAACTGCATGGCTTTCGGCAATGCCTACGTCATAGAAGCGTTGCGGATATTCCTTTTTAACCACGTCCAATCCCGTTGCTTTAGACATCGCGGCGCATATTGCAACGACATCATTTCTTTGACTCATAAGATTGCAAAGAGAATCCCCTACAACAACAGAGCTATCCAACGCCATATTACAGCCTGCGTTAACCCCGGATACCGAATGATAACCTTCGGGATCGGTCTCGGCGGCAGAATATCCCTTTCCTTTCTTTGTAACTATATGCAAAACCGTAGGCTTACGCACATTATTTTTTATCTTTGTAAGATAATATATAAGGTCTTTTATCTCATTGCCGTCAATAATGCCAACGTACTTTAAATCAAATATATCGAAATAACTGTTTTTAACAAATCTAAGCTTTGCCTTACGCTTGCACCACCGTAAAAAACGATACAATCCCTTACCGATAAAAGGAACGCGTTGCAGTCTGCGTTTAAGTTTTTCTTTATTAGCGTCGTACTTACCTACACGTATTTTGGACATATTCAGCGTTGCCGCGCCAACGTTATCGCTAATAGACATATTGTTGTCGTTAAGCACAATCAGCATATTTGTGTCCTTGATATTATTAAGCGCTTCATAGGTAAGACCGCACGTCATAGAACCGTCGCCAACCACGGCGATAACGTTATATTTATCGTTTGCAGTAGCGCGGGCTTTTGCAAGCCCTAATGCGGCGGATATTGCCGTACCGGCATGCCCCGTATTAAAGCAGTCCAGTACGCTTTCCTCATAATCGGGAAAACCGCTTAATCCGTCTTTTTGACGTAACGAACAAAAATTCTCACCGCGACCGGTAAGAATTTTATGCACATAACTTTGATGACCGACATCCCACACGATTTTATCCGCTTCGTCAAAAACATAATGAAGCGCAACCGACAATTCCACAACTCCTAAATTGCTTGCCAAATGTCCGCCCGCGAGAGTTACGTCGTCGATAAGTTTTTGACGTATATCTGCACATAACTCGGGCAGTTGTTTGATATCCAGTTTTTTTAAATCTTCTACAGACTTTACAATTTCAAGCACTATTAGCCTTCCTTATGGAAAATGCTTAAAAACTTTGCCACACCAAATACTATTTTATTGCAACTGTTAACGGCACAGTTTTTCCCAATAGCTTTTAGCGTAATGGTAAGGGTGGATATTACCGCATATATAACGACGGTTACGATAAAGCTTACCGTTTTTGTCATATCCACTGCATTTTCTACTATACTGCGCACTATTGTGGCTGCACACACACCTGATACTATTCCGCAAATATCACCGACAATATCGCAGCATACAGACGACACGACGTGGCTGTTTTTAGATAATTTTACCGCAGTTTTAGCGCCTTTAACCTTGCGCGAAGCCATAGCCAAAAACGGTTCGACATCACACGCTGTTGCCGCCGTGCCTATCATATCGAAAACAACGCCAAAAGCCAGTATAATACACGTAAGTAAAATTGCCAACCATAATTGTTTTGATTCTGCAAGTACCAACTCGGATCCTGCATTTACTGCCGCTGACAAAATCAGTGTAATTATAAAAGCTTTAAGCGGCCATAAATTACGCTGCTTTTTCTTTTTTCTATCTTGCTTATTATCTTTTTCCCGCTTTTTTTCCTGCTCGGCGGGATGTTTTGTTATTTCGTTAGAATCACTTTGCTCCTGTAACGGAACGGGATCAGCGTTTTTCATATAACTCCATAAATAAGTTTTATATATAAAAAAAGGTGGTGACTCGTCAAATAAACCTTACGGCATAGGTTCAGTAGGATTTCCCAAGCAAAAACTCCCCGTCGCCGAAAGAGCAGTTTCCTTTTAATTTTGCCTATACGGCGTCGCCGCTCGTATAACTGAATCGCCACTTAGTCCGTACTATAATCTCTGACAAGCCTAGTAGACAGTCTAGAAGATTTCCTTTGCAGTAACGTCATACCTTAGTTTCTTTTGCAAAATTCATTTCGTAAAGCCATCGGCGGTTGCTGTCGGCCAACAAGCAACAACCGTTCATTACTCCCAAAATTTCACTCAAAACAAGCTACACTGTACACAGCTTTTTATTCACCGCATAGCAGGTTTAATCTCAGAGAGTAACAAAACCAACTAGGTTTTTGCCACCCTGTAGAGTCTCCACGGATACTGGGAGTATGGCGCATGCCATTGCGCTTTACCCAATATCCTTAACTTCCAGCACCAACCCCCGTTTGGGCAACGAAAGCCGGCACAAGAAACTTCATCGATATGCTCGTCGGCGGTCTTTTAGGCCCGCCTTCAGTACGCCGATTACTGACTAGAATACTGCACCACCAAATTTTATTAAATTTAAAATGCGTTACGCAACGCATATCGGTTAGCATATTTTATTCTCAAATTGCATATTGATTTACCAAGCTATATCGCCGTTTTTATAACAATATGACAGGCAAAACACAGCAAAATATAAGAAAATATATTTGTTAACTTTATTATACTATAACATAAATTATTGCAAAATGCAAATATTTATGACAATATAGTGCCGCTCTTATCTTAATACTGCCTTGAATTAAAATTTACGCGACAAATTATTAGTGATTATTTCCTTAACAAACTCCAAATCGTAAGGCAATTTATTGCACAAAGTAATAATCTCAGCAGTAAGTTTATTAGCGTATTGTTTAAGCTCGCGTTCACTGTAAACGTCAAGAAAGGATTTTTCGCATTTTTGCGCATCCAACATGTCGTCCACAATCTGGTAACAAACGCCCAGCTTGCTTGCAATTTCGTCAAACAAAGCTATTTCATCGTCTTTTGCACCGCCGCACAAAGCTCCGCACACAATCGCAGCGCGGATCAGATCTCCCGTTTTGTGCAAAGCCACAGCCTCCGCGTCCGCAGCGGTTTTCGTTTCGGTAAATAAGTCCAAAGACTGACCGTGAACCATACCTTTTATCCCGCTCATTGCAAACATAAACCGACACGCCTGCACATAGTTTTTATTGTTTAGCGGTCCGCTAAAAGCCGCCTCGGCGGCAAGGTTAAGTAATCCGTCCCCGGCAAGCACCGCCGTTGCCTCGCCAAACTGCATATGACAGGAACGTTTCCCTCTACGCACATCATCGTTGTCCATACAAGGCAAATCGTCGTGAATAAGCGAATACGTATGGATAAACTCTAAAACAGCCGACATAATCTTACCGCTTTCCGTTATCTTACCGCTGACCGACTTACATGTTGCAAGCAATAACAACGGTCTTATACGCTTACCTCCGCTAAACAAACTGTATTCCATAGCTTGTACAACTTTATCGCAATTTTCGGGTATATAATTACGAAGTATTGAGTCCACCTGCTCCACTGTAATACTAGTTTTCATCAGTCATTTTCCTCACTTTTTCTTGTAAAATTACAAGTTTTCCTTTACAATCGCTTAATTGCTTAATACATTCGTCGGCAAGCTTTACGCTTTGCTCAAACAATTCCAGTGATTTCTCCAGCGACGTTCCCTGTTCTATCTCGTTTGCCAACTCGTCAAGTTTGGCAATTTTCTGTTCCAAAATCATTTTTTCTCCTTTGACAGCACCTGCGCCGAAACATTACCGTCGGCAAGAGTAAGATTTATTACTCCCGATATTTTTACGTCGTCTACCGACTTTATAACGCCGCTGCCGTCGCTTAAGTACGCATAACCGCGTTGCAATACGTTTAACGGATTGAGCGTACTGAGTTTCGATATATTTGCTCGTAAATCTTTTTCCGTCAATCCGACATTGCTGCTGATTACCTGATTAATATTACCTATAATGCTTATCGTTTTATCCCTTGCTTTTTCTACGGAAAACTCTATTTTATTGCTAACGCTTTCTAACGAATACAAAGCTTTTTCACGGTAGGTTTGCAATTTAGAGGATATAAAACTATCTTGACGGTTTAAAGTAGCTTGAATTTTTTCGATAAGGCTTGCCGCATCGATCGTAACAAACTCCGCCGCCTCGCTGGGGGTAACGGCTCGTTTGTCTGCGGCAAAATCGCACAGCGTATAATCAACTCCGTGCCCAACCGCGGACACGATAGGCTTAGGACTAAAAGCCACCGCGCGGACAACCGCTTCCTCGTTAAAAGCCGCCAAATCCTCGTTAGAGCCTCCTCCGCGACCTACAATTATTACGTCGACATCAGTATCGGCAAAGTAATTTATGCCTTGCGCAATCTCTTGATCTGCGCCGACGCCTTGCACTTTTACAGGATACAAAAACAAATTGACAAAAGGCTGCCTACGCAATGCCACATTTGTAATATCGTGGATAACAGCCCCCGTTTCGCTTGTGACTATGCCGATTTTGGTACAGCAATGAGGAACGCTTTTTTTCCTTTCATCATCGAACAGTCCCTCTTTTTTGAGCTTTTCTCTCAATTCGGCAAATCTTTGATATCCCTCTCCCTTATCTTTGGTTGCGCTAAATCTACGCACAAACAACGATACGCTGCCGCTTTTAACAAAGTAGTTTACCGTACCTTCAACAACAACCACAGTGCCCGAAACAGGCGTAACAGTGCTGTCATAACAAAAGCAATTAATAACCGAAGCGGCGTCCTTTAATGAGAAATACCAACCTTCGCGTGGTGCTTTTTTTAAGTTTGTAACCTCACCGCAAACCGAAACAGCCGATAGTACGCCGTCAATATCCATCAATCCGTGAATATAATTATTAAGCTGACTAACCGAAACCGTCATCACATATCGCCCTTTGCGGCTTTTAATAAATTTGTAAATAATGCCGCGCGGGTAACAGGGCCTACGCCCCCCGGCACCGGAGATACTGCAGCGCACTTTTCGTACACTTCCGCCGATACGTCTCCGCAGGTTTTACCGTCTACAAAACTTAAGCCGACGTCGATTACAATGCTTTTTTCCGTTACAAATTCGCTTGTAATCAAACCCGCAACGCCGCAGGCAGACACAACTATATCCGCCCTTTTGCATATTGCGGGCAAGTCTACTGTTTTCGTATGGCATACGGTTACGGTAGCATTACGCTCTAACATCATTAACGCTAACGGCTTTCCTACCGCACTGCCGCGTCCAACAATAACAACGTTTTTTCCCTTTAATTCTATTCCGTAATAATCCAACAAAAGCAATACAGCAAGCGGCGTTGCCGGTCGAAAACCTTTATCTCCGCAATAAAGTTTACATACGGACATAGGATTTAGACAATCCACGTCCTTACATTCCGCCACATGCTCAACCGCCGATTTAAAATGCTTATCCAACGGCTGCTGCAACATTACTCCGCAAACATCGTGTCTTAAAGACGCCTCGTCTACAAGTTTAAACATCTCTTCGCAAGAAATGCCGTCATCGACAACGATATTATCACATTCAAAACCGTACTTAGCGGCGCTTTTTACCAGCGACGTAGAATACTGAATCCAACGGGGTTCGTTAAAGCCTATTAAACACAATTTACTGTCGATATCCTGCGTTTGCAAATTTACCGATTGACAAATACTTTCCGCAACAGGTTTGCCCAGCAATAATTTTGCACTCATACGATAGACCTCTCAAAACTTGCCAATATTCCGTTGACAAACGAAACGCTTTTATCTGTAGAATACTTCTTTGCCAGCCCGACAGCCTCGTTTATAACTACGGGATGAGGCGTATCGGTATTTTGCATCTCAAAAATTGCAAGCTCCAATGCGGCAAGGTCGGGACGGTAAATACGCGACAGTTTAAACTGTTTGGAATGCTCGGCGACAATACCGTCTATTTTCTGTTTGTTTGCAATAACACCCTCTACCAAAGCTTTTGCAAATTCCAAATCGCTTTCATCTAATTTGTCCTGATCAAACTGCGAAAAATCACCGTCAAATTCTTGACGTATTATATAAGTATATATCTTGCAAAATGCAGCTTCCCGAGCGTAACTTCTCATATAAACTCCAAAAAAACACTAAAAACCCTTTGATACCAAAGGGTTATAATAGCGTCTAATTTTCTTCAAATTCTACTTCGATGACGTGAACATTAACCGCCTTAACCTTAAATTCCGTCATACTTTCAATTGTATTTTTTGCCGTACTCTGTATACAACTTGCAACATCGCTTACCTCGACGTTGTAAAGCAATTTGACGTAAACGTCAACGTACATTTCGTCGCCGACCTGTTCCACTTTAATAGAGTCGCGCGCCTGCTTGGAATTGACGGCGAATTTAACCACACCGTCTACTTCGTTCAATGCGCAATCGACAATATCGCGGACAATCTCACTGCTGTAAACAAGTCTTCCAGATTCGTCATATCTATTGACAACTTTCATAATTCGCTCCGTGTTTATCATTTGCAATAATCACATAAAGCACTGTGCCTAAAAAGCGTGCCGTTTATAATTATTACACTACGTATATATTATAGCACAGCTTTTTTAAAATTACAATGGTTAAACAGAGAGAATTCTCACATATTCGTGAGATATAGACGCTTGCGTAGCAATTACGTTATAAATGCGTACCGTATCTTCGCGAGCCAACTCGTCTTTATCAACAATTACGCTTACTTTATCGGAGTTTGCGTTTACGGTAACAAGTACGTCGTCGTAGCCTTGCGCCTTAAGCAGCGTTTCCAACAAGAGTTCCGTTTCCATAGCGTCTACTATTTGCTGTTTTTTTGCAATAGCGTTTTTTCTGGCTTCGGCATACTCGTCGCCTTCCATATTGATAATTTCGTTTAGTTCGGCTATTTCGTAATCTCTAGTCGTTTGCCTATCCAAACGCGACGTTTGGAAAAAGCTTGTTTGAACAACGTCGCCTTGCTTATCGCCCTTGTTGTTAGTTGCAAGCAGCGTAACATTCAATACCGCAGCTACAACAAGCACAACAACCATTGATACAATCAGTGCAATTTTCTTTCCCTTTGACATAATGTCCCTCCTAACTTTTATGTGTAAACACTTGTACTTTGGACATGTCGATATCCAAAAGTGTTACTACCGCTTCTTGTATTTTCATTCTTACAATCGGGTCGTTAGCACCCTCTGCAACAACAACCACTCCTAAAATTTTAGGCGGCAACGTTTTTACTATCACAGGCTGTCCTTTAACATAAATTATGCTGTTACCGTCCTCATCATACGCAAATACCGACTCCGCCGCGTCGTCGTGGGTTATTGCTACAACCACTTTGCCAACGCCGTTAATTTTTTGTACTACGTTAACAATTTTATGCTCCAAATCTTCCATATATGATTGACCGTTGCTATTTTCATTTACGGATTTTGCAGAAAAATTGCTAAAAAGCACTACAACCAACACAACAAGCGCTAAAACAACCGCAGCATAAATTTCAATGTTTTTTACCGATTTTAATTTTGCAAATATTTTTTTTATTCCGTTCATTTTTCCTTCCAAATAATAGATATTTTATAATTGTCAAAATATATTTTAACAACGCTGTTTACAGTAGACGATATTTTATCACTGTAATAGCCGTTTACATTTAAAGATACCGTTTTTTGACTTTTATCCAGTTTAATGTCCGTAACTTCTATACCGCGGGCAGAAAGCATATCTCCAATAGTTTTAATCTGTATTTTATCCTGCTTGTCCTTAACCATATCCAAATACGGTTGCTGTATTACAACGTCGTTTTTTGATGACGGTATAAAATCTTGCGCGTTAGGATTTGCAATAAAATTGACAATCGGCTGCAGCATCACCAACGTAACAACAATCCCCACAACCGTTTTAACATACTTACGAGTATCCCCGTCCGGCAAAATCACGTCGCAAAGAACGGACAATATTGCAATTCCCGCTACAGTTACAACCCACTGTCCCATAATTTACACTCCGTTAGCGCAATTAATCGCAATCAACATCAGTATACAAAACATAAAAGCCACGGCAATTAACAGTACTGCCAAAAACGTCAAACCCTTACTTATTCCTCCCAGAATTTTTGTATATCGGTTGTCGGCGATCGGCTCGCTTACCGCCGCCACGCACTGCAAGCCCAAATTCACCGCAATAACAGACATCAGCGGTTCCGCCAACATAAATAACAACGCTAACAAAGCAACCACACCGAACGCATTTTTTATCAACGACGTACTGGCAACTACAATGTCAAATCCATCCGCCAAATAACCGCCCAAAATAGGTATGTAGCTTTTTGTTGCGAATTTTGCCGCGCGGTACGACACCCCGTCTATGCTGGCAGCCGCAATACCTTGCACCGAGGTAAAAGCCGAATAAACCATAAATAAACAGCCTAAAAACCAGTTAGACGCGCCTGACAAAAAGGAGGACATCTTATTTACTTTTACGTTTTGGGAAATATTGCCCACCACGGCAAACGCCATAGCAAACACTGACAGCGGCAAAACAACCGTTTGAATAGACTTGATAACTACGGTAGAGAACATCACCATTGACGGTTGACACACCGATGACGCAACATTTCCCCCGTTAGCTATAAGTAACGTTAATAAGATAGGCATCGACGTTTCTGTCAGCATCGAAACTTGCGTTAATATACGATACACATTTGCATACGACGAAACCACCAAAGCCAATACCGTTGCCAAAACCGCAGTCACGCCCACAAAATTTACTACTTCGTTTGTTCCTGCCGATATCATTCCGCCGTTAGTGCGCCGAATTAACCCCATTATCACTATTATTGCAAATATAGCGGTCAGTTTAGGTAAAATATTTTTAAGACTGTCTCCAAGCAATAGCGTTAAGAACTCTATAAACGTATCTGCGCCGTCAAAATTTCCGTTAATAATGGACATCACTTTATCGCCGATACCGCCCAGATTACCGCCTGTAACGTCGTCTACATCGGAAAAGTCTATTTTATCCAAGTTATCCGCCACTTCCTGTTCCAAGTCTTCCAACGTATCCGCAAACGAAACGACCGGTACAAATGTAAAAGCTAAAACAAGAAGCAAAATTACTATAACGACTTTTTTCATAAAGCAATACCTTTTATCAACTCAAATAGTCTACTTACAATAGGCAAAGCACAAAACAGTATTGCAATTTTAGAAGCAAACAGCACCTTATCACCGATACTCTTACAATTAGTATCCACGCATATATTGTTTGTAAACTCCGCAAGGTAACCGATACCTACAACCTTAATAACGCACGATATCGCCTCGCTGTCGATATTTGCTTCCTTGGAAAAGTCGTAAAAAGCATATACCAGCTCAAACAATTCGTCGCACAGCATACTTACGATAACTACGCCTACTCCTATGGCAAGAGGTACGGCAAGTTCGCTTTTAAGTTGACGTACTACTACAATACCCACAACGGATAAAATTGCAAGTAAACTTATTTTTACAAAATCCATAAGCTACAACTCAAACAAAGAGCGTAAAGTTTCGTACAACTGAACAATGGTATCCAACATCATTACCAAGGCAACAACCAAACCGACTACCGAAACAACAGTGGCTATTTCGTCCTTGCCTGCACGCTTTAGCAACATACACGCAATAGCGGTTATAATACCGACGACGGCTATTTTTATAATAATCGTTATATCCATATCTCCCCCGCTAAATCAACAAAATTCCAATCATAGCTCCAAGCAGCATACCCAGCTTACCGTAAATTGCTGCCTTACTCAGTTCGCTTTGTATTTCGTTTGCATCGTTAACAAATATTTTTGAATAAAATGCAATGTGATTGCTTAAAGACTTAGACCCCGAACAAGATAAATTTTCAAAAAACGTTTCGATATTATCCCGTTGAGGTTTTGCAATATTAAATTTTAATTGTCCGTTTATTAAATATTCGCCGAATTCCTTGCTGCAATTTAATGCAAACTGCTGATCAAACTGTGCAATTTCGAGCTGTCTACCTACTATATTTTCATTAAGCGCCGACATATACCTTACTAAATCCATGTAAAATTTGCTTTTAGAGCTCGCTCTATTTTCGAAAAACTTTCCTATTGCAAATCCGCCTAATATACAGCACACCACTATTATTATATCTATCATAGTAATTTGTTTTTTAATAAAATTTGACAAACAATCGCTATTTTCATACTGAAAACCCCTCTAATTCCGCTTTTGTAAATTAAGGTTAACCACAACGGCAAATTTATTTAACAAACCGAATCTGTTTTCAAAATCCTGCTCGTCCGTCCCGTGTGCGCTACATATTAAATTAACGCCGGACGTCAAACAGTTTTTTACCGATACAATGTCGTTTTCGCTTAATTCGTCACAGACGATATACTGCGGCGACATAGCGCGCACGCCGACGTCAAAAGCGTACGACTTGCTGCACCGCTTTAAAATATCGCAGCCGCTTGCCGCAAGCATACATTCGTCATAAAACAATTCGCCTCTCTCATCTACTACTAAAACGTTATAAAACGATCCAAGTTTTAGTGCAATATCACGCAATAACGTTGTTTTTCCCGCGCCGGGCTTACCTATAATTACTGTATTATTGTCAATACATTTATTCAGCAATTTTCCGTCGGCACAATTTACATAGTGCGGAATTCTAAAACATAACGAAGTATAGCTTTGAAAAATATTTTCACCGCTTCCCGCTACCTGTCCGCATACGCCGATACGCGTACCGTCTTCTAAAGTAAAATAACCGTTGGAAAGAGATTTTTCATGCGCATACATAGAATTTGCGCAGGCAATATTTAATATATCATCACAAACCTTGCCTAGAGTTATTGCATTTCGGGGGCTTGCACATAACGCTCCGTCACCCAAATAATACCAGCGTCCCGAAACATTAATTTTTACAGCGCCGCCGTTGCGAATACGCAATTCGCGAATATCGTCTATACGTCTTAATGCTTCGGCAATTTCTACGGGCAGACATTCTAACAATTTCATACAATAATTTATGGGACAAGCTGCAGAAATATGCAAAAGACTTAAACCGTTTTATAAACTCAAATTTTATAAACTGCCAAACTGTAAAAAATGTTAATCGATATTTAAAAACAAGTGTATTTTTTAATAAAAACGCAATGCAATTTATTACCCAAAAGATAAATAGAATAAGATGAGTCTATATGTATTTCTAGAATAAAAATAACTGTGCTTTTAACACAGTTACTTTTAAATAAAATAGTAATTTAAAAATTAATTAAAACTTTATATATTTGGCAATAGAGTTTAAAATACAGCCATACTATTTTGCAAATTCTATGCTGCGGACCTCGCGTATAACATTGACCTTAATTTGTCCCGGATATTCCAATTCGCTTTCAATACGTCTTGCAATATCGTTTGCAAGCAATACCGTAGTCTCGTCGTTAACTTCTTCGGGCTTAACGATAATACGTATTTCACGCCCTGCCTGGACTGCATACGATTTTTGCACGCCCTTAAACGAATTTGCAATTTCTTCGAGTTTTTCCAAACGTTTAATGTAGTTTTCCAGCGATTCTCGCCTTGCGCCGGGGCGCGCACCGCTAACAGCGTCTGCAGCGGCAACAATCACAGCCTCTACCGTCATCGGTTCTACATCGCCGTGATGAGACGCAATACAGTTAACAACTTCCTTGCTTTCCTTATACTTTTTAGCGAGATCTGCGCCAATTTGCATATGAGTACCTTCGATTTCCTGATCGACGGCCTTTCCTATATCGTGCAGTAAGGCTCCGCGTTTAGCAAGCGTTACGTCTAAACCCAACTCGGAAGCAATAATCCCGGCAATATAACTTACCTCGATAGAATGCTGCAAAACGTTTTGACCGTAACTTGTACGGAATTTAAGTCTGCCTAGTAATTTAATTAATTCGGGGTGCAAACCGAAAACTCCGGTATCAAACGATGCCGCCTCGCCTTCGTCCTTGATAGTAACGTCCATATCGCGACGAACTTTTTCCACCATTTCTTCTATACGGGCGGGATGTATACGTCCGTCGGCAAGCAGTTTTTCAATAGCAATGCGCGCAATTTGACGGCGTACGGGATCGAATCCAGACAAAATTACCACCTCGGGAGTATCGTCGATGATCAATTCAACTCCGGTTGCGTTTTCCAAAGCTCTAATATTACGTCCTTCTCTGCCGATTAAACGACCTTTCATTTCGTCGTTAGCTAACGGGACTGTAGTGACAGTCATTTCGCTAACTTGATCGCTTGCACAACGCTGTATAGCCGTAGCAATAATTTCACGTGCCTTTTGTTCACCGTTGCTTTTGGCTTCCATTTCTATTTTTCTAACCAGTCCTGCCGCTTCCTTGCGGGCGTCGGTAAGCATTTCGTCCACCAACAACTGCTTAGCTTCTTCCTTAGACAACCCCGCTACACGTTCCAGCTCTTGCTGAATTTTTTGTTCGGATTTGTCCATATCCTGCTTACGTTTATTAAGTTCGTTTTGCTGACTAATTAAATCTTTTTGCTGAGTGTCAAGTCTATCCAGTTTGTGCAAAAGGAGTTCTTCCTTTTTATCCAAGGCTTCTTCCTTTTGATTCATTCTGTTTTCCTGCTTAGCAAGTTCGCTGTTGCGTTCTCTAAACTGACGCTCCTGTTCGCCTTTAATTTTTTGAGTTTCTTCTCTTGCCTCTTGAATGGCTTCTCGCTTTAACGACTTTGCTTCGTCTTTTGCCAAATCGATTATAGCGTCTGCTTGTTGTTGTGTTGAGCCAATTTTTTTGTTTCTATAAATTCTATATAGTAAAGCGCCTATCGCTCCGCCGCCGCCTAAACACAGCAGTCCAACGATAATCGGGATTACAATATGAACCCAAGAAGGGGTTTCGGAAGCAAGGAAGAATAATAACATGTTGTTCATGTTTACGTTCCTCCTTAATATTCAATAATGAAAAACAATTTTCATTAACTTATATTTTACTCGCTTTAAAGCAACATGTCAATACTACAATACAAACTTTGCAAACAAATTTATAATTAAAAAAAACATATTTATATCTAATACCAAATAATAACAATTAATTCTATAAAATTAAAATTTGTTTATTTGCAATTATTAACCCATATATGATATAATTACATAAAAACATCGCTTTTATAAAAAATATAATATTGACTTTATAAACACATCAAATATATTCGGCAATTTATAATTTATATCTACACTAAAAGGAAGTTACTATGAATTTAACACCGCTTACATTATCGGCAAGCGAAGCGCTTGAGAAACTTAAACTAGGCAACGAAAACTACTTGACGGCAAAAGCCAATCCTGCCGATATCTCGCCCGATATTCGCCTTAAAACCTACACGGAAGGACAAAACCCCTATGCCGTTATAATAACCTGTGCAGATTCACGCGTAATTCCGGACCACATATTTTGCGCGGGCATAGGCGATTTATTTGTTATAAGAGTTGCGGGTAATATTGTAGGCGACATAGAACTAGGCAGTATAGAGTACGCCGTGTCACACTTAAAGACTCCTCTTATACTTGTTATGGGACATACTCACTGCGGAGCAATAAACGCCGCATTGCAAAAAGCCGACGAAGGGTACGCAAAATTTGTAACCGACGAAATCGCACTTGCAATAGGCGACGAACACAATGACGAACCGGCAAGTAAATTAAATACATTACACACCGCCGACAAAATAAGAAAAGCGTTATATGATAAATATAGCAACGTTACAGTGGTTAGCGCAATTTACCGCACCGACAGCGGCAAAGTTGATTTTATATAATTTCGTACACGAGCTATACCAATCGCAATATTTTATGAACAACGTGATACGGTATAATAGCGAATAATTAATAGCAGTTTGTTGTAATTAAACGTCGTTAATTGTTCATTGTATGCTTTTATATAAAAAATAGATGCCGTTACTTAAAGTTTGCGTAACGGCATCTTGTATATTTTTGTAATTATTAATCCGCAGTTTCTCCGTCGTCAACAGGTTTAAGAAGCTCTTTAATCTTAGCTTCCAATTCAACCGTTACGTCAGGATGATTTTCCAAATACGTTTTTGCGTTTTCGCGTCCTTGCCCGATTTTCTCTCCTTTATAACTAAACCAAGAACCGCTCTTTTCCACAAATCCGTTAGATACCGCCAAATCCAAAACACAACCGGAATTAGATATTCCCTTACCGAAAATAATTTCAAATTCGGCTTGTTTAAACGGAGGCGCAACCTTATTTTTTACAACTTTTACGCGCGTCTTGCTGCCTATAATTTCCGAACCGTCCTTAACTTGATCCACCTTGCGCACGTCTAAACGCACACTGGAATAAAATTTCAACGCTTTACCGCCCGTCGTCGTTTCGGGATTGCCGAACATTACGCCGATTTTATCGCGAAGTTGGTTAATAAAAATCACACACGTGTTAGACTTATTGCCCGTAGCAATTATTTTACGTAAACACTGCGACATAAGTCTTGCTTGTACGCCCATGTGACTGTCTCCCATATCGCCTTCAAGCTCCGCACGGGGAGTAAGCGCGGCAACAGAGTCCACTACTACTAAATCAACCGCACTGCTACGCACCAGGTAATCCAAAATATCCAAAGCTTGCTCGCCGCTGTCAGGCTGAGAAATATACAGTTCGTCCAAATTAATACCCAAATTTTTAGCATAAACCGGATCTAAAGCTTGCTCGGCGTCGATAAATGCAGCCGTGCCGCCCATTTTTTGCACTTGCGCAATAACGTGCAGCGTTACGGTAGTTTTACCGGAAGCTTCCGGTCCGTATATTTCTATAATTCTTCCTTTGGGAAGTCCGCCTATACCAAGCGCCATATCCAATGTCAAACATCCCGTAGGAATAACTTCTATATTACGCGTTGCGGCATAACTTCCCAACTTCATAATAGATCCTTTTCCAAATTCCTTTTCAATTTGTAGAATCGTCTGCTCCAGTGCCCGTTTTTTGTCGTCAGTCATATGTATTCTCCTTGTTTGTTATCTTATATCTATATATCAATTTTTTTATTTTGTCAACGTTTTAAACACTAAATACAGCGCCGTGTTCGTTGCTTGCTGCCTTATGGAATTACGGTCGCCCTGAAAAATATTTTTGTAAACGGCAACGTTACGTTCCGTAGCTACACCTATATAACACAACCCGACTGGTTGTCCGTCCTCCGCGGTAGGACCTGCGTTACCTGTAACCGAAACTGCTATACTGCTGCCGTTTTTGCGTAATCCCATAGCCATTGCTTGCGCGGTTTGCTGAGAAATTACGCCGTATTCGTCAATATAATGAGGGTTTATCCCCAAACGATTACACTTTGACTGTATCGAATACGTCACAATTCCTTCCAAAAACACCGTACTGGCACCCGAAATATCCACTATAGAAGATGCAATCAAACCGCCTGTCATAGATTCTGCCGTAGATAGTATTTGTCCGCCTTTTTTCAATACGTCAACCACAGACTTTGCCAAAGATTGATCTACCGCGGCATATATACTCACGCCAAACAATTCCTTTACTAATTTTAGAGTATCGGCAATTATCGTTTTAGATGTTTTTTGCGCAAAAGTAATAGACAGCTTAGTATCCAAATTTACTGTTTCGCAACTATGCAAAACCGATTTACTCAATTTTTCCAAACGCTTTTCTACATCGCGCTGCGATAGACCGAATAGTTTAAACACATACTTTGTGCTCCCGTCGCTCGATTTAAATAAGTTTTTTGAAATGTAGCTATCATATACCAAAGCGCTCTCGCGCATATCGTCAGGAACAAAAAACACTTGTTTTTTGTTGTACTCTCCGTAGCAAGCGCACTGATATCCGTACATAGGGGCAATATGGTTAAATGTCTCGGGAGCAAGACAAAGTTTATCCATGATATATTGCGGAGGAACATCAACTTTTGCATATGTGCAATATTTAATAATATTGCTCTCGGCAAATTTATCGTAAAATACGGCAAGCCCCAATGCTTCAACAAAATTTTCGCAGCTTTCGCCGACGTTACCCACAATAATAAGCGCCGAAAATTTACCGGACGTTGCCTCCCGTATCACAGACAATGCCGTCTGCTTAGAACGTGAAATAACCACGTCATATTTCGCCAATTCAAAATCTAATTTTTCACAAATATAACGCACCGACTGCGAATATTTTTTTGTCAAAATTTTTATCATCGATATCCCTTTTACAAACGTTTACGACACAAATTAATTGCGGTTATCAACGTACAGTACTTAAATTAAAGACAACTTGTACAATCTATTATTTAACGGTTCATTGCAAACCGGATTATTTATTTTCCGATTCGTCCCGAATAAATACTTTTTTATTTTGTACTATATATATCGCACCGGAAATAATTGTCATTGCTATTGTCAACACAAAAAGGACAACCGCGGAAATCCACACTACGTCCCACAATTTATATATTTCCGTAGGACGATAAGAATTGGCATTCCATGTATAACACTGAACGCACAAAACAATCAATAACGGCAAACAAACGTCTTGCATAACGGTTTTTATTTTACCGAAAATATTAGCTTGCACTACAATACCTTTACTTGCCGCTATCATACGTACGGCACTAATCAACAGTTCCCTTGCTAAAATCAATATAGATCCTACGGTGAGCAAGATACCGCCGAAAGTAGCCGCAAACAGACTGCTAGGCATTGTAGTCAATGCGCCGTTATAATACTGTAAAGGGTTAACCTCTACAACGCAAAACAATGCCGCGCAAATCAAAATTTTGTCGGCAATCGGGTCAAGCAGTTTTCCAAGATCCGTTACCATATTATATTTGCGGGCAATATAGCCGTCCAAAAAATCGGTAAAACAACAAATTACAAATATTGCTAACGCTGTCCAAACGCCCCAAGCATACGGCAGAAAAAACGCCGCAACAAACAAAGGAATAAGGCAAATACGCGCCAAAGACAAACTGTTTGGAATATTCATTACACCACCTCGCCTTGTAAATCGTAGTCGACTGCATCCGTAATTTTAACGTCGTAAAATTCGCCCACTGTTAATTCTTTTTTAGAAACAATAAAAACCTGTCCGTCGATTTCCGGAGACATAAAATACGTACGGCCTACGTAAAAATATTTGCCGTGACTAAATTCCGGAGCTTTATCGATAATGCACTTAAATACGTTTCCTACATCCGTACGGTTAAGCTCGTCCACCACTTTATACTGAGCTTTATACATTCTGTTAACGTAACTTTGCTTAGTGTACTCCGCAACTTGATTTTCAAATTTTGCAGCGGGGGTTCCCTTTTCCCGCGAATATGCAAAAAAGCCGACGTTTCTAAGTTTATTAGTTAACAAAAAGGTTTCCAGTTCTTTTATAGTACTTCTCGTCTCTCCCGGAAATCCGCAAATAAACGTTGACCTAACTTGTATACCTTTTTCCGTTAATTTTTTAAACAGATTACGTATCGATTCCGCATTAGAACGGCGGTTCATTTTGTGCAAAATTTCCTCGTTAACGTGCTGTAAAGGAATATCTATATAATTAACGATTTTATCGTTTGCTGATATTTCCTCGATTAAATTATCGTCTATCAGTTCTGGATAACAATAAAGCAACCTAATCCAAACAATTCCGTCTATATCGCTAAGCTGACGCAAAAGGTCCGCAAGTTTATATTCGCCGTATAAATCCTTGCCGTACCTGGTAACGTCTTGCGCAACAAGTATCAACTCCTTAACGCCTCTTTTGGCAAGTACGGTAGCTTGCTCTATAATCTTATCCATTTCCACAGATCTAAAGCGTCCCCTAATATGCGGGATAAGACAGTACGTACAATAGTTATCGCAACCGTCGGCAATTTTTAGATATGAGGTATGCGGAGCCGTCGTCAAAATACGGTC
Organism: uncultured Christensenellaceae bacterium; assembly: GCA_910587795.1. Lineage (GTDB taxonomy): Bacteria > Bacillota > Clostridia > Christensenellales > CAG-314 > Fimimonas. The sequence goes on along the minus strand of CAJUNH010000001.1, from coordinate 115,363 downwards.
GCCGAACGTTATGCCGTTTGCACAGCTTTGATAAAGCTTACGCTCGCCTTTTAAAGTATCGCCCACAATATCACATATTTTGTCGTAGTCGCCGATGCCTATTACAGCATCCACTTCGTGCATTTCGTCAAAAACCTCTTTGCCGAATTTCTGCCCCAAACAACCGGTTATAATAACCTTTTTACACTTCCCCGTATTTTTATATCCAGCCATCTCAAAAGCAGTTTGTATTGCTTCCTTTCTTGCAGATTCCAAAAAAGCGCATGTATTGACGATAATTACGTCGGCGTCTTCGGGAGAAGATACTATTTCGTACCCTCCCTTGGATAAATTAGCCAACATAACTTCCGTGTCAAATCTATTTTTATCGCAGCCCAGCGACACTACTCCAACTTTTGTATTCATTAAAAATCAACCCTCGTCTTCATCGGGGAATAAATCGTCCAACTCTTCCAACGTTACCAAAACTTTTACGGCTCTGTTGCTTTCGCTGGCGGACAATTCCTCGACATAGCCCATCTTTTGCAAATTTTCCATAATACGTCCAGCACGGTTAAATCCTACGTTGATACCGCGCTGTATAGAAGATATCGACGCTTTACCTCCATTACGTTCCAGCCAGTAGCGCAAAGCCTTCTTGTAGAAAGGATACAACTCGTCTCGTCCTTCGTCGCCTCCGCCGTTTTTCTCGGCTTCCTCTTCTCGGCGTTTTGCCTCTTCCTGCGCCTGAGTAACGAATATTTTATCGGTAATAGAAGTATCGTAGTAAACTTCGTTCGTTTCGGCAGAATACTTGACTAGTGCACGAATTTCGTCATTGGAAACGTAAGCACACTGTACGCGCGTTAAATCTGATGATCCCGACGAGTTCATAAACAGCATATCGCCCTTACCAAGCAATTTTTCCGCTCCGCCGCCGCCGATTATTGTTTGACTGTCGTATACGGACGACACCTTTAACGCCATACGGCTAGGCAAGTTGCCCTTAATAGTACCTGTAATAACCTTAACGTCGGGACGCTGCGTTGCAAGCACGATGTGTATACCAGCCGCTCTTGCTTTTTGTGCCAGACGCATAAGCTTAGCTTCAAACGCGGATTTATTGGTTGCCATAAGGTCTGCCAACTCGTCTACAATAAATACCAAATACGGCAGTTTCTGCGTTGTTTTAGGATTAATACGTTTGTTGTATTCGCTAATTTTATCAACGCCCGATTGACGGAACAACTGATAGCGCGATTCCATTTCGGCAATAAGATAATCCATACATGCCAAAGCATCCTGCATTGTCGTAATAGTTTCGGCGGTAAGCATATGAGGTATACCGTTATAACGCGAAAGCTCTACAAACTTAGGGTCAACCATTACAAAACGCAAATACTCCGGACCGTATTTGTACATCATACTTACTATCAAACAGTTTAAGCATACGCTTTTACCCGAACCGGTAGTACCCGCAACCAATAAGTGCGGCATATCCGCAAGGTCGGCAATGACAACTTTGCCGCTTACTTCCTGACCTATAGCAAACACCAAATCGCCTTTTGCGTTTACAAAAGCGGGACTTTCCAATAATTCCCTAAGCACTACGGGACGCTTGCTTTTATTAGCAACTTCGATACCAACCATATTAGTGCCTTTTACAGGCGCTTCTATCAAGATATCTTCCTGTGCCTCCACGCAAGCCTTAATGTCGTCGGAGTATTGTTTAAAATCGCTCATACGCGTTTTTTGCGACAATACCGTAAACATATAACGAGTAACCGTCGGTCCTACGATTATATCGGCAAGCTCTATTTTAATATTAAATACAGATAATTTATTTACTATTGCCTGCGCCAAACGCTGTCTTTCGCCGTCGTCGTTATCTTCTACTATGACAGCTTCGTTTAATAAATGCAAGGGAGGCACATTGTACTCCATATATTCGTGCACAGCGCCTTCCTGCGTTTTAGGTTCTTCCTGGGGAATAGGTATTTTTATCTGCGTATCGTAGGGGGTGCTTTCGTAGCCGCGGTCAACAAGAGTTACTTCATCAGGCGTTTCCTTTTCCGTTAATTTATTTTCGACACTTTGAGTTTGTTGAGGTACAGCCGCTTCGCGCTTAGGCTGCTCGACAGACTGCACAGTCGGCTGCTCGGCAAACGGCGCGTAAACGTTTTGAGACTTAGGCTGTTCGGTTTCCTTAATAATTTCAGGTTCATCCTTAAGAGGATAATCTATAAGAATATCCGTAATATCAGGTTCGTCTGTAATTTTAATCGTCTTTTCGGATTGCGCACGTTCAAAATCGTTTAACGTAGTTTGAGGTGTTGCAGACGCAGACGGACGCTCCTGCTGCTGCGGCACGACGGGTACGGGTTCCACCGAATACAAATCCTTAGACGTAGGGACGCTTTTCTGTTGTTCGGTTATAGATTGAGAATTTGGAACGTGAGATATCTTCCATTCGGTCGAGCTTTCCGTTGTCTTCGATTCTTCCTGAGGTTCATTATTTTTATAATATCCCTTTAAAAGATAATCGTTTTCGGGCTGTTCCTGTTTAGTTTTACCGAAAAAGCTGTCTGCACCGTCTTTTTTACTGTCCTCATGGTTAAATAAAAATTTTGCGGCTTCGTTTTCTCCGTACCGATTAAAGGGCTGATTCGTACTTGATTGAGCGGCAACACCGAATACTCCCGGTTCCTGCTGCGAAACAACCTGCTGCGGCGAAGCAGACCGCTCTCCATCTTCAAACAAGGTTTGAAATGCAAGCTTACGTAAATAGTTCTCGTCAGTTTTAACTTCCGTCTCGGGAGCGGTAAAAGACGGCTCTATGTCGGGCGGGGACGATTCTTTAACAAGCGATAGCTTTCCCGTAAAATATTTATAAAAAAAGTCTCCCGCTTCGTAAACAGTCCAACCCAATAACAAAGCAATCACTATGCACGCCCCATATATAGATAGCGCACGCGTCAAGCACCAAGCAAATAAACCGAAAACAACACCGCCGAAAGTAGGTATGCCCATTTGATTGTCGTAATAATGGTAAATCAAGGACATGTGCGAATCAAAATCCTTCGGCAAATATGTCGTAGTTAACATATGAACAATTAATATTACCGCAAAAAACATCAACGCAAAATATACGGCATATTTTACAGGTATTTTAATTGTCTTGCCCGCAAGCGACAAAGAACATGCAACAATAACTGCCGCCATCATTCCGTAAAATGCCATTCCAAAGGAACCGACGAAAAAGTTTGCAAAATGCATAAATCCCTGTGCGCCGTCAGTATTACAAAATCTACCGCAAAACGCAAAAATAATAAGTACGGAAGCTATTACAATACCTGTAATATCCGCAACTTTTTTGAGGACGTTTCTTTTATTCGCCATCAAATCCACACCTCCCTTAACAGAACAAACAGCGCCGCAACGCTGTAAATAAACGACATAATAATATTACCGCCGCGACCAAAATAACCGACAAAAACAGTCATAGCCGATAATTAAGTATATTATACAATATAGAAAAAAAATAATCAACAAATACACGGTTAATGATTTTAGGAAAATTATAATCATAAAAAAATGCCTGTTAAAGCAATTCACACCGTTTACATTTCACTTTAACAGCCACATTTATTAAAATTCAAAAAAATAATTTCTGCAAAATTCTAAAATGCTTTTTTATTCACAGTTGATTTTACAAAAAAAGATGTTTTACAGAATACACCGCTATACGGTCTTTAAGACTGTTTTCTCCGTTTTGCATTACCCGTTGTCCAAAACTCCAAAATGTCTCTTGCGCTGGCAATGCGGGAGGCAGACGCTTTGTTTTCAAAGTTTTTTATATATTTTTTTATGTCAGGTTTTGTAAGGTTCTCGCTTCCTACCGTTCGAGCCGTTTTGGAACTGTACCCTGCTAAAATCGCCGCCTGTGTTGCATTGTGTTTTGCCTCGCCAATGTAGTATTCGCAGAAGGCTTTTTGCTTCGGCGTCAACATTGCCACTCCTCCTTGTTTTAAGTATTAAAAAAGACAGCCGCTCAAACGTGGTTGCCTTTTACGTTATTGTTATTATCCTATTCTATTTTTTCGGCAACGGGTCACCGTAAACATCTTTGCCTTGGGCAAATCGTTCTTTCGCGTCTTTAATGCTAATAAGGTTTACAAAATTGCGTTCGTCTTGGTCTAACTCAACTTCAAATCCAAGGTATACCCAACCGCAACAAGGACATTCGTCAAATGAGCCACCCTCAAATTCTGTTCCACATATTGGACATGTAACTTTCTTTTTCATATTTTCTCTAATTCATCCTGTTTAATTATTCTATCAAAGTCTCTTGGTTTAACCTTAAAAAAAGTATGGATGCATCCATCTTTACCTGTAACAACACAAGTCTGGGAAATGCTATCATATTTATAAAACCGTCCGCACTGATGTGAAAAGAACTTTTCGCCATCGCCATTGTTATAAAAAACTCTTCCGCCGCCTTAATATACTGCTTTTCGTTCAAACCCATTTCTTTTGCATGAGACAAATGACTTTTGGTATTTGAACGGTTAAAACCGCTAGCCTTAGGAACGATTATTTTAGATTTATTATCTTCTTCGAGTTCGCCCGTTTTCGTACTGTAACGTCCCGTTTTGCCGGTTAATTCCTCGTATTTTGCTACCGCTTCGTCCGGCTCGATTCCTTTGGTATCCACGCCTTTATCTCTAAGTACGGCGTACACCATTGCTATAAAATTACCTGCCATTATTTTACCACCATTAGAGAATTTTATCAATACAAAAGGCGACAGTTTTTCCGCTATCGCCATAAATTCTTCGATGATAGCATTTTAGCACATAAAAAGTAACATTAAGTAACAACTTTACAACTCGACGTATTTTTTTATTGCAACAGCCATCATACGCTTTGTAAGGTAGTAATAACTGTAGTTCATTTCTACGGCTATTTTCTCAAACCGCTCCAAATGTATATAGCGCCTTGTAAGCACCGTCGCATACGGTTCGGGCAGCTGTTCTATTTTATCCACAAGACGCTGCTGCGCCTCTGCCATAGCAAATACGCTTTATTGTAAAATTTTATTTACAACATGATTAACGGCATTAATTGCTGTAATATACCGTCGGGACCAACGTATGCTGCGGCGTTAGGTTGCTTCAAAACCTTTACAGCAACATTGTTGATATCGTCCAAACTAACAGAGCGATACCTCTCTATATCTTTTTCCACACTAAACCGCTCGTTATATTTAAGCCATGTACGTCCGTATAAACGCATTAACGTCATAGGACTTTCCACTGCCATATAAAGCGAATTGACAGCCTGAATTTTTGCTCTATCCAATTCGGTCTGCGCTACTCCATAATCAAGCAATTTATTAATTTCGCCATAAATAAGTCTGCATGTTTTTACACTGTTTTTAGGGCTCATACCTACGTATATTTCAAATGACCCGCCATTTAGATATGCCGAAGGATATGCGTATACGGAATATGCGAGACCGTTTTTCTCCCGCACCGATTGATAAAGACGGCTGGTCATTCCGCCGCCCAACACCGAAGCCAACATAGAATTAGCCGCGCTTTCGGGCGAGTTAAAAGGAAATCCTCCCCAAGCCAACTGCAAATGAGATTGATTAATAGGCTTAATCGAATGATAAACTTTATGCGTATAAGTTACTTTCGGCTCAGTTTCTGCAATCGAATTTCCCTTAGAACAGTTATTTTCAAAGTACCGCTCTATCAGCTTGTCCAATTTATCAAAGTCAAATTTACCGCACACGGAAATAACGGTTGCGTTTGGAATATAATATTTCTCTTTAAAATTTTTAATACTATGTCTGTCACAGTATTTAATATTTTTTGGATTACCCAGTATTGTTTGTCCCAAAGACTGCCCGTCAAACAACGCTTTTGCCGATAAGTCGGCACAAACGTCATCGGGCGTATCCTCGCACATTTTAATTTCCTCTAGCACCACACCGCGCTCTCGCTCCAATTCATCCGCAGGAAAGGCTGCATTTAGATACATATCCGCAAGTATATCCAGACATACCTCTAAGTCAACAGCTGCGCTTTTTGTATAAAAACAAGTATTATCCTTAGACGTATAAGCATTTATGCTTGCACCTATATCGTCAATCGCTTCGCTTATTTGGAGAGAGGTTCTCTTCTGTGTACCCTTAAACAGCAGGTGTTCAATAAAATGCGAAAAACCGTTATTCTCGGCTGTTTCTTTTACGCACCCCACGTCTATAAACACACCTACAGTAACGGTATATAAATGATCTAATTGTTTAGCTACGAGTCTTAATCCACTGGGATATTGTTTGAAGTAGTCCATATTTCTCCTATATTTTTACTTACCGTGACAATTGAAAAATCCTTTTCGGTATAATATTTAATTATGCGCTCCAATGCTGAAAGCGTATGCTTAGTCGGGTGCATTAATATCAATTCTCCGCTATCGGTATCTTTAGTTGCACGCGTAAAAACCGTTTCCGCGTCTTTATCACGCCAATCAATAGTATCGCGCGACCACATAATAACTTTATTATTACATTCCTTTGCAGCATTTAGCGTAGCATTGCAATAATAACCGCTCGGCGGAGCAAATAACGTCATGTTAACACCGCTATATTCAAAAACCAATTTACCGCAAGACTTAATTTCCTGTAAATTAGACTCATAGTCTAATTTAGAATGGTCCTTGTGGTAAAAACCGTGATTACCTACCTCGTGACCGGCATCAACAATTTTTTGTAACATTTCGGGATATTGAGCAACCCAACTGCCGCCAACAAAAAATGTTGTTGAAATACCGTACTTGTCAAATATTGCCAACATATCGTCAAGATATTCCGTACCCCAGTATACGTTAATCATTAAGCTTACCTGCTTTTCGCCTATACCGCGGTAAATCGGGCTTGTATCGGTACTTTTAAATACGTTAGTCGTCGCACCTATAAAACCTATAGACGCAACGCCGACAAGCAACACTAACAAAATTACATTAGCAACAATATGCGTAAAAACTTTCCGTTCCATATAATTCACCTAAATTAATATATTAATTCAAATCGGCAAATTACACTTAAAAATACGATTTGTATTATTATTTTTGCACTAACGCAAACAAACTTGCTTTACTTGCAATCCATACGTAAATACCAATACTAAATCAGCAAAGAAAAATTACCCCGCTTGCAATAAACAAGCAGGGTAAATCACAAGCAATTTATTTTACAGTTTTTTAACCAGTTTAAGATCGATACGTCCTTTATCGTCAATCTTAATAACTTTAACAACTACCGTATCGTCGATATTTACTACATCCGTAACTTTTTCTACGCGCTCTTTGGCAAGTTTGGATATATGGATCATTCCGTCCTTACCCGGAGCAAGTTCTACAAATGCGCCGAAATCAAGTATACGCACAACTTTCCCCGTAAATTCCTCGCCGACTTCGGGGTCCTTAGCTATTGCCAAAACCATCTTTTTAGCCTTATCGGACATTTCCTGATCTGCAGTAGCAATAAATACCGTTCCGTCGTCTGTAATATCGATTTTAACACCGGTTTCGTCTATAATCTTGTTGATTACTTTACCGCCGCTGCCGATAACTTCTCTTATTTTATCAGGGTCGATACTAAACGAAACAATCTTAGGCGCATATTTAGACAGCTCAGTACGCGGAGCAGGCAAAACTTTAAGCATTTGTTCAAGTATAAACAATCTTCCTTGACGGGCTTGTTCCAATGCCGTACGCAAAATATTTTCATCAATTCCTTTAATTTTAATGTCCATTTGAATTGCCGTAATACCCTGACTTGTACCCGCTACTTTAAAGTCCATATCGCCGAGGAAATCTTCCAATCCCTGAATATCGCTCAAAATTGCAACTTTGTTGCCGTCTTCGCTCTTCATCAGCCCCATAGCAATACCCGCAACCGGCGCTTTAATAGGAACGCCTGCGTCCATCAAAGCAAGAGTAGAACCGCAGATACTAGCCTGAGAAGTACTGCCGTTACTGCTGACGACTTCCGAAACGGTACGTATTGCATACGGGAATTCCGCCTCACTGGGAATCACGGGGTCTAACGCTCTCTCAGCCAACGCACCATGCCCGATTTCACGGCGACCGGGACTACGCAAAGGCTTAGCTTCTCCGGTAGAATAGCCGGGCATATTATAATGATGCATATAACGCTTAAAAGCATCGTTATCGTCCAAGTTTTCTAATTTTTGAACTTCGCTAATCGTTCCCAAAGTTGCAGTTGTTATAACCTGCGTCATTCCGCGGGTAAACACGCCGCTGCCGTGTACTCTGGGCAATACACCTGCCTCGCACCAAATAGGACGGATTTCAGTAAGTTTTCTGCCGTCGGGACGGATACCTTCGTTTAAAATACGCGCACGAACTTTCTCCTTTGTCATCTTGTAGAGTACGTCGCCTATTTCAGCCACAACTTCGGGATTGGTTTCGGCAAAATGTTCGGTAACTTTACGCTCAACTTCGTCTTGGTTAGCTTGACGCTCGTATCTGTCAAACGTTTTTAATGCTTCCGTAAGCATAGCGTCCGCATAAGGACGGATAATTTCCTCGCTTGCATTAGAAGGTAAATGCAGTTCTATATCCTTTTTAGGTTTGCCTACCGTCTTGCAAATAAATTCGATAAACTCGCACTGCTCTTTTATAGCTTCGTGACCGAATAAAATCGCATCCAACATTTCCTTTTCGGAAACTTCGTTTGCGCCCGCTTCAACCATCATAATAGCGTCTTTTGTGCCTGCAAGATTAAGATGCAAACGGCTCTTTTCCTTTTGATCTTGCGTAGGGTTGATTATATATTTTCCGTCAACATAGCCTACGACAACGCTACCTGTAGGACCGGCAAATGGAATGTCCGATATCGATAACGCAATCGAGCTGCCCATCATAGCATAAACTTCCGGTTGAATATCTGGCTCTACCGACATTGCGGTCGCCACGACTGATACGTCATTTAAAAATCCTTTGGGAAACAACGGTCTAATAGGTCTGTCAATAAGGCGCGATGTAAGTATTGCCTTGTCGCTTGCTCTCCCTTCTCTCTTTTTAAATCCGCCGGGAATTTTACCGACAGAATACATTTTCTCTTCAAAATCAACTCCCAAAGGGAAGAAATCGATACCGTCGCGGGGTTTTGCCGCCAGCGTAACGTTCGTCATTACGACAGTTTCGCCGCAGGACACCATACACGAGCCGTTTGCTTGTTCGGCATATTTGCCAACCTCAACGGATACAGTACGTCCGCCGATTTCAGTTTCAAAAACATAATATTCCCTGTTACCGATTTTTCCTTTACTTTTTCTAAATTTTTCCATTTTCTTTCTTTTTTCTCCTTCCTTTTATTACCTAAAAAGCCACTCATGCGGCTTTATAAAACCAAATTATAATATATAACAAAATATCATTAGCACAATCTTATAGCAACCGACAGCAAAGTTATGCCAACACATATTTGCTTAACATTACAATAATAGAAAAAGGATAACGGGCGAAGAAACTCGTCCGATATCCTTCGTTCTGGAATTACTTTCTAAGTCCCAAATCAGCAATAATCTTACGGTATTTTTCAATATCCGTTTGCTTCAGATAGTCCAACAAGCCCTTTCTGCGACCAACCATTTGAAGCAATCCGCGTCTTGAGTGGTGATCCTTTTGATGTGTTCTCAAGTGCTCTGTCAAGTGGTTAATACGTGCCGTAAGTAAAGCAATTTGAACCTCAGGCGAACCGGTATCGCCTTCCTTTCTGCCGAACTTAGCAATAATTTCTTGCTTTGTCATTTCCATAATTCTTTTTCTCCTTTATTATATTTGCCGCAAACAACGCAAAAAGTCGGAGTCGTCTAATTGCGTAGTAAACGGTAGCAAACTATTTAAAATCAGTCCTCTGTTTTAGGCGTTTCAACACCTTCGGGACGGGGCAGCAATGCCTTACGCGACAATGTAATGCGCTTATTGTCAGCATCAAATTCCATAACCTGCACTTCGATTTCATCGCCGACTTTTAAAGCTTTATTAATATCGTCAAGCCACTCCCAAGATACGTTGGAAACATGCAATAAACCGTCTATATGACTGTCAAGTTCCACAAACGCGCCAAACGGCATTATACGTGCAACCTTACCTGTTACAACTGCGCCGATAGGGAATTTCTCTTCCGCCACTTGCCAAGGTTGAGGTTGAAGTTGTTTGTATCCCAACGAAACTCTGTTCTTATCGCGATCAAGCGCCAAGACTACAAATTCGCACACCTGCCCCACATTTAAAACATCCTGAGGTCCTTTAACGTGTTCCCACGCCAAATCGCTTGTGTGCGCCAAACAATCAAAGCCGCGTACGCTTACAAACGCACCGAAGGACGCAAAACGCAAAACTTTACCTTCGACAATTTCGCCGACTTCAATATTATTCCAAAATTCGTCCTCGCGAGCTTTCTTTTCCGCAAGCAAAATCGTCTTTTGACTTGCAAAAATCACGCGTTTGTTATCATCTACTTTATCTACACCGCTAACAACCAAACGCAACGTTTTTCCAACGTAAGCTTCAAGGTTCTTAACATACCCGATTTTAATTTGCGAAGCATGGACAATTACCGTATAGCTGCCTAATTTTCCGGTTAAACACTCCTTGCCTACTCTCGTCATTAAGCAGGTAAATTCTTTTCCTTCCTTAATGTCTGCAACAAGGGCGTCGTCCTTATATCTTTCGTCTATAACCTTTTTAGATAAGGCAATGCCTTTATCTACCGATATAACGGCGCACTCCAATACGGAATCGGTACTGAGAGTATCTTTAACTTGTTGGTATTCACCGTCAAGTGCCAACTCCGCATTAGGAATAAAACCTTCCTTTTTGGAACTGGGAATACTTACGTACACACCGTCGTCACTAACCAATACAACGCGACATTTAACTTTTTGACCAAGCTTATATCTGTGACCTTCTTTCATGTCGGATACGGCTTTGGCAAGCATTGCTTCGTCTTTGTTCATTGCTTTATGCTCGGTGACCGTCACATCGTTTGCTACCGTTTCTACCGAAACAGTATCTTTTGCATTTTCAATCATTACTCTTAAAACCTCCTCGCACAACTCTTTTGGAGTTGATGCGCCCGCCAATATGCAGACATCTTTACAATTTTCCAAGTCAAAATCACACGCTGAACCGTCAGTTAAGATTGTTCGACAATTTTGCGAAGTAATTTCGTACAGCCTTTTTGTGTTAGAACTGTTAACGTCGCCAACGACTATTGCCAAGTCACATCTTGAAGATAGCATTTGGGCATAATTCTGCCTTTGTAATGTATTATAACAAATTGTATTAAATAATTCAAGCGTTTTAACGCGGTATGTAGAAATATTTTGCAGACTTTTTTCAAAAAACCGCGAGTCGTAAGTTGTTTGAAACATTATCAACGCCTTATCGCAATCTTCCAACGTCAAACGGCTTTTGCCGTCAAAAATCACCGCCGAATTATCGCACCACCCGTTTACGCCTATAATTTCGGGGTGCCGCGCATCGCCGATAAGCACTATTTTATAGCCTTTGCGATGATAGTCGTAAGCTTTTTTTTGTACGGCTTTTACCGAAGGACACGTTGCGTCGACGATTTTAATATTCCGCCGTTCCGCCTCGTCGTATACGCTTTTTCCCACTCCGTGCGCACGTATCAATAATGTAGCCCCGTCCGGTACGTCGTCTATGCTGTCGACGAAGATAATGCCGTGATTTTCTAACGTTAATGTCACCTGTTTATTGTGCACAATCTGCCCCAAACAGTATGCTTTAACGTCAAGATTGAGCGCTTTTTGTACAGCGGAAGATACTCCGTTACAAAAGCCGATTTCCTTGGGAAGCCAAACTTTCACAGCAAATTATTCCTCCCTCCCGTTTACTGCATCGGTATCTTTTTCATTGACGTCCTTATGCCGAGCCGCCACTTGCTTTGTAAAAGATTTTTGTTTACTATTGTAAGCATGCAATTTGTCCATTTCTTTACGCGTACGCTTACGGCGTTTTACTCCCTTTTGCAATAAATATCCGTTAAGTTTAACGCGCAATTCATCAACTTTTTGCTTAATTATCTCCGTCGCCTGCGCAAGCGTATCGTGATTAACGGGCTTATCGTAAAATTGATCCAAATAGAATTCTTCGCCTATCAAAATATAATTTTTACGCAACGCCTTTGTTTTATCCCAAATATAAAAAGGTCTTATTGGAGCATGTGTTTTTAATGCAAACAATGCCGCGCCGGCATGGAAACGCTGCAAGCAATCAACATTAGGATTTCGCGTCCCTTCAGGAAACAAAACTACGGCGTTATCGGTATCTAACAGTTTTAAAATCGCCTTAGTAGCAGAAATATCCGCGTCTCCGCGTTTAACAGGCACGCAATTCAAACCGTCAAATACCCAACGCAAAAACGGAACCTTACAGAATTCCGCTTTATAAACGAAAGACAGAATATGTTTTGTCCGCATCGAAAATATAATCGGATCCCAACCCGACAAATGATTGCCCACAATAAGGCTTTTTTTGTTATGGATGTTACGCTCGCCGTAAACCTTTACCGGGAAAAACGGCCTTATTGCCACTTTGGCTATATGCGCAATGCATTTTACAAATTTACTCATAATCCTCCGTCGCCGAATATGCGAAGTAATTGCTGAATATTGTAACAAAATCAAGCAATCAAGTCAAACAAATAACGCTTCAGCAATTATATGTTCTGTTATCAAAACACCTATCCGGAGATAATTTTACACTCTCACAAATCTTGCCGTAAACACTTAGCCCGACCCAAATAACAGTGTTTACAATTTTTTTGCATTATGGTTGGAGCATAAACCAACACGCGGATACAATGGTCAAGACCGCTTTCAACGTCCATTTCGGCAAGACACATGTACGCAATTTGCGGCATATTAAAATGTTCACGGACGGATTTAGCAGGATAACAAGCGTTTAAATCTCCCGTAGCAGTAAAAATAATCGATTCAACATCGTCGCAAGACAGATTATTTTGAGCTATAATCTCGGCAATTAATTCCACTGCCTTCGAAGAAATATCATCAACCGTGTTTTGTGCGCAAATTGCACCCCTTATCGCTCCCATAGATCCTCCTAGTCCAATGCGGCGCTTTTGCCCGCAACGTAACCTGTCGACAAAGCTATTTGGATATTAAACCCTCCCGTATATGCGTCAATATCTATCAGCTCTCCCGCAAAATAGAGCCCTGCACACAACCTGCTTTGCATTGTAGACGGATTAATTTGCTTTACGTCTACACCTCCCGCAGTAACGATAGAGTGTTCGATATCGCCCAAACGACTAAATAAAAATTTTAACCCTTTCAAAGTTTGCACCAGTTTTGCACGCTCTGCAGCAGTGAGTTGGTTAACCTTTTTATAAAACGGAATTCCGCTTTGAACTGCGACTTCTTTAATAATCCTTTCCGGCAGTAAATCCGTCAATGAATTTATAAAATTTTTATTCATCCGCGCCGAAAAATCACGCAAAATTCGCGCGTCCAACTGTTCGGCTGTTAATGCGGGTTTTAAATCTATCGACACATAAGCGTTTTTAAGCTGTAATTTATTAATACGCGACGACAGCGTTAAAACGGCAGGACCGGACACGCCGTCCTCAGTAAACAGCATTTCACCAAACTCGCTGTCAACGACGTTACCGTCGGCATTACAAATTGACGTCTCAACATTTTTTAACGACAAGCCTTCAAGCCCGCTTACACCGCTGCATATAATACGGCACAGCGCCGGACGCGTTTTTATAATATCATGACCCAATGCCGCCGCAAACCTGTACCCGTCGCCCCTGCATCCCGTCATGCTGTAACTTAGTCCGCCCGTAGCCAAAATAACCCTATCAAACTCGTATATGTCTGTAATAGTAGTTAACAAAAAGCCTTTTTTTGATGTAGAAACGGTTAAAATTTGACAATTTAGACATATTTTGACGTTTAACCGCCGCAATACCGAGTAAAAAGTTTTAATGACGTCACTGGATTTATCGCTTAAAGGAAAAACCCTATTACCGCGTTCCGTCTTTAATTCCAGTCCGTTTTTTCTGCAAAAATTCACTGTATCGGCAGAAGTAAATTTATTGATCGGACCTAACAAAAATTTTTCGTTGGTTACCACATTAGATATAAAATCCCTCGGCGTGCAATCGTTTGTAATATTACACCGCCCCTTACCGCTGATGTAAAGTTTCTTCCCAAGTTTTTCGTTTTGCTCGTATAAAGTAACGTCGGCGCCTTTTTCGGCAGCGGAAATAGCCGCCATCATACCGGCAGGTCCGCCGCCGATAACAGCAACTAGCATTTTACTAAACCTTTAAGTTTTTCAAGTACAGCATAATTCGTTCTATCCAATAAAATAGGCGTAACTGTAATATAACCGCGGTTATTAAAAGTGATGTCGTTATCCTTAGATTCATCAATTTCAAGCCACTCGCCTTTAATACTCCATATATCGTCATCGCCTTCAACCTTAATAAAGTTATCGTAAAAAATTCGTTCGGTATTTAAAGGACATATCTTAACGCCTTTTATTTGCTCCATAGGCAAATCGGGAACATTAATATTAAGCAACGTTCCGCATATACAAGCATCAAAAAGAGCATTTAAATTTCTCACCAAATATTCAACAACCGATGCAAACGATCCTCCGTCGGGATACCAACCCAAGCGAGATAACGCAATAGCAGGTATACCGTTTACCGCCCCCTCTTCTGCCGCGCCTACAGTGCCTGAATACAAAACAGAAAATCCCGCATTAGTTCCGTTATTGGGACCGGATATTATCAAATCAAACTTTACATCCAGTGCGGATAAGGCAAATTTAACACAGTCGGCAGGCGTACCGGCAGAAATATACGCAATCTTTGCTCCGCAGTACTCGTCCAACTTGCTGATATTCAGTTCCTTATGCAAGTTGACCGAATGCGAAAACGCCGAACGCTGAGCAGACGGCGCAACCACATATACGTTATGTCCGCAAGAGGACAAACCGTCGCACAACAACATTAAACCGCTGCTTTCGTACCCATCGTCATTAGTAAGTAATATATTCATAAAGTCCCCCGTTTATTTTACAGTATAACTACATATTTTTTAGATAGTCCACTTCAAAATCATTTAAAAATCTGTATTCGCCGCGTTTTAGACCGCCCAAACGCAAATCGCCTATTGCAACGCGCCTTAAAAACTCTACTTCCTTACCGACGGTTTCAAACATTTTTTTCACCTGATGATTGCGCCCTTCGTGTATAGTAACCTCGCATCTGGTATGGTGCTGATCTTGCTCTAAAATTTTAACTTTGGCGTGAGCGGTTTTAACGCCGTCTATTACTACGCCTTTTTCCAAAGTTACCCGTTCGCTCTCCAAAAGTATACCGGAAATTCTGCAAACATACGTTTTGTTAATTTCATTACGCGGATGAGTCAGTCTATTAGATAAATCCCCGTCGTTTGTAAAAAGCAATAAACCTTCCGTATCGTAATCCAGGCGCCCAACAGGATAAAGCCGCGCTTTAATATTAGAAATAAAATCCATAACGGTTTTGCGCCCCAAATCGTCCTTTACAGTGGTAACGCAGCCTTTAGGCTTATTTAACATAATATAGTACAGCTTTTGTTTTGGACCTATACGTTTATCGCGTACGGTAATACGGTCGGTATCGGCAACCGTTTGTCCCAAAGAAGCCACCTTTCCGTTTACTTTAACTTGTCCTGCCTCGATAAGAGAATCGCACTCTCTACGACTGCCGACACCGCAATCGGCAAGATACTTGTTTAGTCTAACCATTAATTTCCTCCGTACACGCAATATCCATGATTTAAAATAAAATTATACTTATACATATATATAATACTTGTTTTATACTAAAAAAGCAAGTGTTTATTAAAACAGACAAAATAAAAGTTATATTGGATTAACAAATAATTATTTTTCAAAATACACTAACACAAATTAAATAATTGATATTATTATACTAAAAAAATAAAAGCCGCAGTTTTAACGAGCGACTTTTATCTTATAAAATATATATTTTTTATTTGAAACACAATTACGTAAATTACATTTCCTGTAATTCTATTTCGCGAATAACAACCTTATTTACAAACACCCTAATGATGCGGATTTCTTTATCTAACACCACTTGCGTTGCGGCAACCTCTTTATCCGTAAGCGGATATTGTATCCGTTCAGGACAAATAAAGTACCTTTTAACGCCGTTGTCTTCAATGCTTCCGCACTGCTTATTTAGAGGCACAACGGTTTTAAGTGTATAGTTAGCAAAGGCTTCGTTCAGCATAGCAGCTGTTTCTTCAAACATAGGTCCGCAATTCAGCACAACCACTATTACCTGCATTCCGTTTCTGGTTGCACTTCCAACAAAACAGCGCCCTGCTTTTTTTGTATATCCGGTCTTAACCCCGTCCGCACAATCATAATTACTTAATAATTTGTTTTTGTTAACCAGCACTCTATCGTATTCGTAACCCTCGTTTGATATGCGCACCGTTTTGGTAGAAACAATTTCACAAAAATCTTTATTATTTAGCGCTTCACGCGTTAAAACCGCAAGGTCGTTTGCAGAGCAGTAATGCTGATCGTCGTGTAATCCGTGCGGATTAGCAAAGTGACAGTTTTGCAAACCCAATTCCGCAGCAAGATTATTCATCATATCCGCAAAGCGTTCCACACTGCCGCCAACATGCAAAGCAAGCGCTGTCGCGGCATCGTTTCCGCTGCGCAACATCAATCCGTACAACAATTCCTTTACGGTTAAATGCTCGCCCGCTCTAAGGTAGATAGAAGAGCCTTCTATTCCGCAAGCTTCGGCAGATATTTCTACAATCGCATTTAAATCACAATTTTTTAATACGGTCAAAGCCGTTACTATTTTAGTTGTACTGGCAATAGGCAAACGGGCATCTTCGTTTTTACTAAACAATATCCGTCCGCTGGAACGCTCCATAACAACGGCGCTTTTAGCACTTGTTTCAAAATGCGGAGAAGCAGTATCAGCAAAAGCAACCGAATATGTCGCCAGACACAACACCGCAATACATATAAATAATATTATAATTTTGTAACCTATATTTTTCATTAGTCTGCCCTAAACGTATTCGCAATATCTTTTGCAACGTCAAATATTTTGTCAAAAGTGTTTGACGAATCAGCATCTATTACCTTAACACCGTCTTTATTTACTACTAAAAAACACACCGGAGTAAGACTGGCGCCTCCGCCCGAACCGCCGGCAAAGTTAGAGTTATCGATCGACTTATTTTTTTTCGGCGCCTTATTTCCGTATTCGCCTCCGCCTGCCATAAAAGCAAAATTAATTTGCGATACAGGCAAAATCGTCGTTCCGTCCATAGTAACAAGCGGCTTACCTATAATAGTATTAACTTCGGCAACTTTACTTAAATTTGCAACAGCCGCATCTATGATTTGACTAATTTGCGCATCCATATTTCTACTCCTTGTTTAAGTAACGAAAATGATAGTTCTGCAACGCTGGTACTTACGGCAATTTCCGTGCAAATCCTACTTTCTCCCAAACAAGCGACAACTTCGCTTGCAACTTGACAATTCGTCAGACGACATGTAAGATTTGTCACTATTGCCGCAATCGCATTTTCTGCCAATATAATTTTGGAGGAAAAGCTTGATAAACTGTTTTGTAATGATACAAAAATCTTATCAAAAGTTAGGCATTTTAACAGATCTACACCGTTTTTACTGTCAATTTGGAGGATGTTTATACTGGTTTCCACAGTACCTTTGCACAACAAATATTTACCTTTGATTTGTATTACCTCATCAAAGACATTAAATATTGCCACATTTGCTTGCAAGTTGGCAGTTAATCGCTGCAAATATATTTGCGCACTTACTTTTACTCTAAAAGGCGCAAACACAAGCAAGATAAATAGCAACGTTGCAGTGCAAACTATCATATTATTATTTTGCGATATTTACTTTAAAAATATACAAATAAAAAAAGCATATGCTAAATAATTATAAAGCAAAAAGCAAAACCGCCGACAACTATTGTTGACGGCGGCAAAGTTAATTTTAAATAAAGATTTTAAAATAAATTGATAATTAAAAAGTGTTTAAATAAATTACTTCTTAGTTTTTCTATACGTTAATTATCTTAAATAAATCGTAGTAGAGCACTACGTCTATTTCCCCTCACTATGCGACACGGATTTTATTTACAAATCAATTCGCAAATGTATTATCCGTTGCGTAAAGAATGGTAATCTCTAACAGTCGCGCTTGACAACTGTCAGTAAAATAATCTATATATTTGAAGCGTTCTTCGGCATCAAAATACAGAATCACTTTATTGTTTTCACCTAACGTCTGTAACATTAACTCTTTATGGTCTTCATCCGCACCAACAAACAAGCTATTTTTAAAAACGTTAACCTCACCGTCTAAATTAAAATTGTCGTAAGTTAAAATAATACCTACTACATTAGCGTTGTTGACATAAAATTTAAGATGCGAATTAGCCAAAATATGTCCGTCGTTATTATAATTACCTACATATTCATACGATACGTATTCGTCTACGGCAATAACCTCGTTGCGGTTGCTTGTGTCCAAACTGTCCAAACTTACAGAAGCACTATTGCTGTCGCTAAATATAAGTTGAATATGTAAATCTCCTTGCACTTCTATTATAAGTTCCCCGTTGCTTGCCGTAACGGCATTGCCGTTTACCAACACCTTAAACAGTTCTATAAGTTTGCCCTGCTTATTAGTCCAACGTTGATAGGAAATGCAAATTTCTCCGCCCAACTCCGTAACGCCGAAATATTTCAAATTTTCCACAAACGCGTATTCCTCTCCGTTATAAGAAACAACAATAGATCCGTCGCCCATCGATAAATTACTTTCTATAAACAAATCGTATTTATTATCGTTGCCCAGTACAGTAACAACGTCTACGTCTACAAAGTCATACAGTAATTCATCGTCAATATATACTACCTCTATCTTAAACTTTATTTTAATAATATCTCCGCTTTTAAAGTCATAATAAATATTATCGGGTATATTAATTTGATATGTTTGTCCGCCCTCAACAGCATTTACATCGTTAATTTCAAGCGCATTATTCGACACGCGCACTATTTTAGCGGTTATTTGATAATAATCGTAGCTTATTTCACCGTCTTCAACTTTAAGAGCATACTGATACAAATCGTCAAAACTATCCACTTCTATAATCTTGGGCGCATATATAAATATGTCCTCGGGGTTTAATTGATGGTCGGCGTTTTTGGTAGAAAAATACAAACCGCAAACAGTACAAACATGATAAGCAATATTGCCGGGTTCGTTTTGGGTAGGTTCTTTTGCCTTATGATACACCAAATCGTGAGGCAGAAAATCTTTATCAAACACCTTAACCGATGTTTTACATACGGTACAAATTTCCATATGCCATCCTAATTCGGTACAAGTAGAGTCCTTAAACTTTTCAGGGTCGGTATACGAGGGATCTTCGGTAATATAGTTGTGTCCACTTGTTTTTGTTATTTCCGTAAATGTATATTTGCAATACAAACACGTATGTTTAACAATACGGTCTTCTTCGCAGTTTCCTTCGCTTACCACCACGTCCAAACCGACGTCAACTGTATGTGCCGCCTTATAAGTTTGCTCAAAATCACAATTTGCACACCTGTTCCAGTGCATTTCTTCGTCATAGCCATACAAAGATAAATCGTGCGGCAATTTGTTTACTATGACGGTACTTTCAGCCTGACAACGCAAACACACTTGTAGAGATTGTCCTTCCTGAGTGCAGGTGGCCTCTATAATAACTTCTGCAGTTTTATAGTCATGCCCTAGTTTTGTTAAAGTTTTTCGGCTTCCGTCCTGGACATAGCCGCAAAATTCGCATTCCCTCCATATGCTGCCGTTTGTTTCGCATGTAGCAGGTATACTGCGATCTGCCCACGAGTGCATTTCCTCGTTATTGCGAGCATCGCACTGTCCGTCGCCGTTTAAACAATTATGCCAATGGTGAGTTCCGTTTTTAACCCACTCCTCTGCAAATTTATGGTCATCCGTCTTTGAAACAGTCAAGTGCAGAGTAAACCCACACAAATTACACTCTTGGTCTTTATGCCCCGTTTTGTAACAAGTTGCCTCGCGATCCAACCCGTCCGCACACGCAACGTCAACTAAATCGTGAGATTCCGCAATGTCCGCACCACATCTTTTACATTCATAATAGTGATTAGATCTATCGGCAGACTTAGAAAATTTTGTTTTATCCAAGTCGTGTCCTAACATCGGCAAAATTTTAATATCGGTATAATCGCAAGCAGAGCATGTTGTAACCTCTTTACCTAAATGCGTACAATCGGGATCCGTTAAAGACGCCGACTTATTATGTGGAACTTTATCCTGACTGGGATTGTCTTGCCGACAGGTAACACACGCCGTCCAATGAAAATCGTTATCGAATTTAGTTAGCTCGTAAATATGGTCCGCTTTGCTTAAATATTCGGTATGCGTATGACCGCACTCACAAGAGGTAACGACATTACCCTCTTTCAAACAAGTAGAAGGCTCGCGTGAAATTTCAGTATTAAAAATATGCGATTTAACTTCGGTTGTGGCATCGCATGCAGAGCACTTAAACCAATGTGAATAACCGTCCTTTTGCATAACGGTAAATGTATGCGGAGCAAGGGGTAAATTCTCGTTTTTCGCAGCCCCGCACGCGCACGATCTAGTTTCCATACCTGTCGTATTGCAATTTGACGGTATACTTTGCACAACAGTTTCGTATTGATGAACTGTCTTAGACGTTGTAAAATTGCAGTTTTCGCATCCTTGCCAGTGTTCGTTAGCGTCGTAACGGTACTCCAAACTGTGTTCAGTCGTAGAAATTTCTTCAGTATAACTATCTCCGCATTTAGAACAAGTATATGTAACTTCTCCAACAGTAGAGCAACTAGCCTCTCGAGTTACTTCTCTTTTATAATCGTGATTATCTCCGCACGAACAAGCCGTAGCCAAAATAACAACGGATAATGACAGTATAACCAATAAAACAACCTGCAAAATACGCGTTAAAAATACAATTTTATTGTCTTTCATCCAAAACCCCTATTTAATAAATCTATTTTATATATTATATAAACAATTTATATTCTAACACAATATGCGTTTTTTGCAATACTTTGGCACAAAAAAGCAAAAAAATAAAATATTTAACTTAGATTGCGTCTATTGTATAGAAAAATAATTATGAGTATATTCTAATAATACCGCTGCCACACTACGCCCTTAAAAGGGAAACTAAAAAAATTTGCTTTCGTACTTACACTTTTAAATCGAACAGAGATTTAAAAAAAAAGTGCTTCCCGACCATACGTTAAATGTCACGCAAACCACGTTCCAAACGCATTGCGAATAATCCAAAACACCATACAACGTAATGGGTGTGCTTGTGGGAATTAAAATGACGGTAATCTCAAAACGCATATACCGACATTCAAAACGTTGACGCTATGCAATATTTGTATACGGAAGGACAAAATTTAAATAATAATTACTTCAAATTTATAGAATCAATAAGTGCTCTATGCTAAAAATACTAAAAACTAAAAAACACCTAATCTCGCTTAAAATTAGGTGTTTTTATGGTGGGAGGGGGTGGATTCGAACCACCGAAGTCGGAGACGACAGATTTACAGTCTGTTCCCTTTGGCCGCTCGGGAACCCTCCCATATAAAATTGTCTTTATAAAAAAAATGGAGCTGGTGAATGGAATCGAACCATCAACCTATTGATTACAAATCAATTGCTCTGCCTGATTGAGCTACACCAGCGTCTATTTATCCCAATGAATGGTGCTTCGGGGCGGAATCGAACCACCGACACGGGGATTTTCAGTCCCCTGCTCTACCTACTGAGCTACCGAAGCAAAACATTGGCGACCCGGAAGGGGCTCGAACCCTCGACCTCCAGCGTGACAGGCTGGCGTACTAACCAACTGTACTACCGGGCCAAAAATATTTTGTTTTGCATTTGGTGGGCCTTCAGGGACTTGAACCCCGGACCAATCGGTTATGAGCCGACCGCTCTAACCACTGAGCTAAAGGCCCGTCATTGTTTACAGCGTACAATATCTGGTCGGGGTGAAGAGATTCGAACTCCCGACCCCATGGTCCCAAACCATGTGCGCTACCAAACTGCGCTACACCCCGATGTTTTTCATCAGCTTGTTTATCTTACAACATTTTAAAAATACTGTCAACTTTTTTCACGATATTTTACAAAAAAAATTATATAAGGCTTTCGACATCTTTACACCACTTTTTACAAAACAACCTAAAAGCTCCGCCTTACATTAAGTTATGCTTTTAACGGAGGCAAACAAATGGAATTATATGTGGAATACGAAGGTTCAACATTAATATTTAGACTTGTCGGCGAGCTTGACGAACACTCTGCGGAATTTGTAAGACGAAAATTAGATAACGCTATGAGTGACGGAAATTACTCCGCGATTGTATTCGATCTTGCACGGCTATCGTTTATGGATTCTACGGGCATAGGAGTAATAATAGGACGATATAAAACGGCTCGTAAGCTAAACAAAAACGTCTACGTTAAAAATCCGTCGGCAACGGTAGACAAAATATTTAAAATGTCCGGATTATACGAAATAATTACAAAAATTCAGTGAGGAAATTATGTCGATAAAAAATACAATGAAATTGCAAATAGAAGCAAAATCGCAAAACGAAAGTTTTGCACGCAGCACCGTAGCAGGATTTTTTGTTCAAATTAATCCAACATTAGAACAAGTCGAAGACCTAAAAACAGCCGTAAGCGAAGCCGTTACAAACTGTATAGTCCATGCTTATCAGGGGAAACAACAAGGACAAATAGACATTACCTGCAATTTGCACGACACGCATATCGAAGTAATAATATGCGATTACGGAAAAGGAATACCCGATATAAAACAAGCAATGCGCCCGTTTTATACTACGGGAACGGAAGGCGAACGCTCCGGAATGGGTTTTACGGTCATGCAGGCTTTTTGCGACAAGGTAGACGTTGCATCTCAACAAGGTAAAACGATTATAACGTTGATAAAAAATATTTAGGGCGGATGCAATATGATGAGTCATGAAGAGACCATGCGCCTTATTTCGCTTGCACAGCAAGGCGATGACGAGGCATGCAGCATATTGCTGACGGATAATGCGCCCCTGCTAAAAAGCATTGTTAAGCGCTATTTGGGCAAGCACGTAGAGTACGACGACTTATACCAAATAGCCGGCATAGGTTTACTTAAATCTATCAAAAATTTTTCGCTGGATTATAACGTAAAATTTTCGACTTACGCAGTGCCTATGATATTAGGCGAAATAAAACGCTATATGCGCGACGACGGATATTTAAAGGTATCGCGTTCCTTAAAAAGCATATCGACTAGAATAAGCAGATATATAGACGAGGCCGCAAAAAACGGGCAGGAATCGCCGAGAATCGAAGACATTGCCAAAGAATTCGGCATAGAGCCGAGCGAAGTTATTTACGCAATGGATGCGGCAAAACTCCCCATATCTCTATATGAAACAACAAACGACAGCGACGGAAAACAAACCGCGCTTATCGATCACATTCCTACCGATGACGATAAAAAAATGGTAGACAAAGTTATACTTAAAGATATGATGTCTAAACTGGAACCTCGCGAGCAGAAAATTATAATTTTAAGATATTTCCGCGATATGACTCAGGGAGAAATTGCTCAAAAAATGGGAGTTTCGCAAGTGCAGATATCGCGATTAGAAAACCGTATTTTAAAAAAATTAAAGGAAATGTATGAAAAAGACTAATTTATAAATTAAAAAGAAATTAAAGACATCTTATTGCAAAATCATTTCCTTCGACAAATTTTGCAAAAAGCGCGTTTTACGCGCTTTTTAATTAGCAATTTGAGTAATGTTAAATTAAAATTAATGATATTTTTATTCTATCGCTAAAAATATTTTTACTTATCAAATAACATAAATTCATTTTTATTTTGCAAAAAAAAACAATCAAAATAAATAATTATATCGCAGAAAAATAAACAATAAAAAACCTCTATTTACAATGTGTTTTTATTAGCTTATAACTTTTAAAAACACATTTTTGCCGCAAATAAGAGGTTTTTTATGGCCTTTTTATATATTATGACAGAAATAGTATATTATATTTTTCTTAATTTAACTATGATTGTCACAACAATAGACAGATCAGCCCGCCGCGATTTTCGTTGACAATTTTATTTAGAGTGCGCGACAGCTTTTGTTTTATTTCAATCGGCATATTATAGCACTTGCTTTCCAGTCCATCCTTGGCAAGCCCCGCCATTGTTTTACCGAACATATTAGTATTCCAAATTGTTTCCGGACTTTGTTTGTATTGTTCTATCAAATATTTACTTTGTTCCTCGGTGCCTACCATGGGGCTTACTTCCGTGCCTACGTTTACTTTTATTATATGGTAGCTGGGCGAGCTTGCTTTAAGTCTTACACCGTAGATATTGCCTTGTTTAACCATCTGCGGTTCGTCCAAGGACATATTGCCTGCACTTGGATAAACTACGCCATAACCGTTAGCGTCCGCCTCGTCCAACGCATCTTTGATGGCATCGAAACGGCTTTTTGCATATGAGGATGTCGTAACAAAACTCATAAGCGAATATTCGTCGACAATATCCATCTGCGCCTGCTCGCTTAGCACACGGAAAAACAAATCTGCTTTGGGCTCAAGTTGGAAGTTAACTACACCGCTACCCATATTCATAGATTCGATTGCCGCTTTATCAATTCCTTCGCATGTCGCAAACGTATCTAGCAAGTTTGTCGAATCTTTCATCTTATCAACCGATACGGCATACGTCTTTAGGTGGTTAATAATTGCATCTATTACTTTATTATTCTTATCAAGAGCACGCATCCACTTGGGCAGATTAATCGCCATATGTCTGACCGGAAATTCTCTTAATAGACATCCTAAAATTTCTTCCATAGCACCGCCGTCAGCTCCTACAACATCAAAAGGCAACACGCAAACCCCGTACTTTTCCTCTAACGTTGCGGCAAGTTCTTTTGTCTGCGCAGCATTGGGATGCTTACTGTTAAGTACAACAACAAAAGGCTTACCAGCCGTTTTCAGTTCGCGCACTACGCGTTCTTCGGCAGGTATATAGCTTTGACGCGGCAAATCGCCGATACTTCCGTCAGTAGTTACTACAACTGCAATGGTTGAATGCTCCGCAACAACCTTTTGCGTACCTATTTCGGCGGCGCGTTCAAAGGGCATAGGGTCTGTTGACCACGGAGTGTTTACGAGGCGGGCTTTATCCCCGTCAAGATGTCCTTCCGCACCTTCTATAAGATATCCCACACAATCTATAAGACGTACGTTTGCAGTAGATTTATCCCCTAAGGACAAGGTAACAGCCTTATTAGGGACAAATTTTGGTTGCGTCGTCATAATTATTTTACCGTCGGCAGATTGCGGCAACTCGTCGGTTGCGCGCTTACGCTCATTGACGTCGTCAATTTGCGGTAAAATTAGTTTTTCCATAAAATTTTTAATAAAAGTCGATTTGCCCGTACGAACGGGACCCACTACGCCGATATAAATATCCCCGTTGGTGCGCTCGCAAATATCTTGGTAAATGTTGTTCATACCCGCCTCCATAAGTGTTTAATAGATTGTATGAACAATAGATGTTAATTAGAACATAATATAAAAATACAAAAATTACCGCGATTAAAAGCTTTGCACTAAAACGTTATTTATATTTTATACAAAAAAATATATGACCTTTAAATATCAATAAAAAAATACCGTATATCATTATACGGTATTAAAACTATAATTATAATAAATAATATTTTAGCATTTAAATAAAGCGACTTCAAATCAGCGCTTGAACAATCCTCACCGCAAGCAAAGTTACTTTAACAAATCCAAAAGCGTCTGCTCAAAATTGTATTTTTTTCGCAGCTGCTCTATTTTAGAACGATTTTTTACACTTTTACCTTGTGTTTTTACCGCTCGAATCATTAAATTTTTAGGAGAGTGGGCAATATCAACAAACTCTAAAACGTCTACGGTATACCCCTCGTCTTCCAACAGCATTGCGCGAATACTATCCGTAAGTAATGCCGACGTTCTTTCTTTAATGATACCGTATTTAAGCAATAAATCCAAATCGCCGCCTTGCGTTACACTTTGGTTAATTTCGTGCTGACAGCACGGCACTGAAAATATATATTTAGCATTGTGCGTAACGGCGTAGTGCAAAGCAAAATCAGTTGCGGTATTGCATGCGTGCAAAGACACTACCGCATCAACTGCTTTACCGTACAGTTCATCTTTCGACACGTCCGCGACTACAAATTTAAGTCTATCATACCCGTACTTTCTTGCCAAAGTATTGCAACGGTCTACTACGTCCGCTTTTAAATCGTATCCTATGATGTTTGCATCAATTTTTTTAATAGCGGAAAAATAATAGTATATCACAAAAGTTAAATACGATTTTCCGCATCCAAAATCTAATAACGTCAGCTCTTGCCCGTTAAAGTTTTTAAAAACGTCGTTCAAAATTTCAACAAATCTGTTAATTTGTTTAAATTTGTCAAACATAGAATTTACAATTTTAAATTGCTTTGTAAATATGCCTAAATCCACAAAAACAGGGACGTTATCCCCTTCGTTAATCAAATAATTTTTTCGGCGGTTATTCGATAGTTCCGTTTGTCTTAAATGCGAAATATTGCGAACCAATCTTTTAACGCTGCCCTTTGCGTTAGTCAAATATGTTATCTCTTCATTTTTTGTTATAATTAAAGTTTGTTTATACTTGCCGCTAATATTATTTTCCGCCCAAACCAATAATTGTTCGGATTGTAAATTTATATGAAATACCTGGACGCCGACAAAACATTCTGCCTGAAAAACCTGCTTTCCTTTAATACAAACGGGACGTATAACAATGCGAAAGACCTCACAATCGCTACAAATAGGATTACTGGCAACAACCTTTATTATATTTTGATATTCACGCAAGTCTTCAAACATTTATGCGTCCTCACAGACAAATTAATTTAAACCGAAACAAACATATTCAATAAACACAGTTAGAATGCATATTTAAAATATGTCATTTTAAAATATTAAAATCAACGATACAACGCGCAAAAATTTTATATTAAAAATCAAATCTATTTTTCAGTGCCGTCACCGTTTATGCCGTTTTTTTCTTTTTCCGCATTTTTTCTTTCTTCGCGCTCTTTCAATTCCTGCAAGTGATGTTCACCTTTGCCCCTCAATGCTTTTCTTATTCCCAAGCGGCTTTCTTTTCTGGTAAAAACCCTTATAATATTATGGCGGTGAGCAAACAGAACAATTATAAACATAATTGTAAAACACGTACAGCAAAACAGACCAATCGACGGCAAAAGCATTGTCCAACACCACACAATCATAAATACCGAATACAAGCAACTCATAACCGACATTCTGTCCGTTAAAAGAATAATTGCTAGCATAGACAAAACACAACACAACATCAAAATCGGCTGAACGCAAAAAGATACTCCTATTGCCGTTGCCACGCCCTTTCCGCCCCTAAATTTAAATAACACAGGAAAGACATGTCCCAAAACGGCAAATAATCCCGCAATGTACGAAGCGTGCAAAGAAGCGTCTGCTCCCAATGTAATCACGGAGTATTTAGCTACGAGGCAACAAACAACGCCTTTTAACGCGTCGCATACCAACGTAAGCGCGCCCATCCTCAAACCGTAAACACGATACATATTAGTTGCGCCGGAGTTACCGCTGCCAAATTTTCTAACGTCGCTTTTTTTGATCAAGCGCGAAAAAATTACGGCAAAATTAATACCGCCCACACAATAGCTAAGCACGGCCACAATGCAAAATTGCCACCAAAATTTTACAAATACGTCAAACATCATTCATCCCTATCTTTTCCGTCGCGGAAAATAAGTTTAATAGGCGTTCCGTCCAAACCAAAAGCCCGACGGATATAATTTTCCAAATATCTGCGGTAAGAAAAATGCACCAACTCTCCGTCATTTGTAAAAATAACAAACGTAGGCGGCTGCACAGACGGCTGCGTAGCGTACTTGATTTTTGCCCGCCTGCCTTTTTGCGAAGGCGGTTCCACCGCGCGAACAGCATCGTTTATTACATCGTTAAGCATACCTGTCGTAGCGCGAAAAGTAGATTTAGCGTAAACGTAATCAATTTCCGCCATAAGTTTATTAACTCGCTGTCCGGTCAATGCCGAAACGGTTATACTGCGGAAATAGTCCATAAAAGCCAAATCGCGAGACAAGTCTTTTTTGAATTTTTCTACAGTATGGGTATCCTTTTCTATCAAATCCCACTTATTTATAACAACAACCGAAGGTTTGCCTTCTTCGTGAATAAATCCCGCTATTTTAACGTCCTGTTCGGATAATCCTTCTTGCGCATCCATAACGATAAGGCATACGTCGGCACGCCGTATAGCGTTTAACGAACGCATCACGCTGTACTGTTCAACCGAGTCCGCCTCGATAGAGCGCTTTTTGCGCATACCCGCGGTATCTATAATAACGTAACGTCTACCGTCGTATTCAAACGGCGTATCGATAGCGTCGCGCGTAGTACCGGCAATAGAAGATACGATAGTACGGTCGTACCCCAATATTTTATTAACCAAAGAAGACTTTCCTGCGTTGGGCTTGCCCACTACGGCTATTTTTATCGCCTCATCGTATTCATCTGTATTTTCGTTTTCGGGGAAATACGACACTACTTTGTCCAATAAATCGCCAACCCCTTGTTTTTGCTCGGCTGCAATAGGATAAAAATCGCCGAAACCGAGATTATAAAATTCCGTTAAATCCGCATCCCTATAACTATCCACTTTATTAACGACCAAAACAGACGGCTTGTTTGTTTTGCGCAGCAATGCGGCAATATCGTAATCCTCCGCAGTAAGTCCGCCTTTATAATCGCAAAAAAATAATATTACGTCGGCAAGATCCAAAGCAATTTGCGCTTGCTCCTTGATGTGCCTAAACATAATATCGTCGCTTTTAAACTGAATACCGCCTGTATCCACCAGCGTAAATTTTTTACCAAGCCACTCGGCGTCGGCATAGATACGGTCGCGCGTAACGCCCGGCATATCCGAAACTATCGATATCCGTCCTCCGCAGACCTTATTAAAAAATGTAGATTTTCCCACGTTAGGCTTTCCTACCACGGCGACTAACGGTTTAACCATATCAAAATCTTCTCCCTAATTTTCCAAATACATAAGATTATACTAAACGGCATAGTGAATTTGTCTACCGAATAGCAGCAAAAAAAAACTTTATTTATCGACGCATTATTTAAACAGCTAAGCAAACTGCACCTACCGCACTTAAAAATCATCTATCGAAGCCATTTTACCTTGCTTTTAATGCCTAAACACTATGCAAACACAGTTAATAAAAAAGGCAACCTGTGCGGTTGCCTTAAATATTGATTAACCGACTTTAGGCAATTTAGACCAATCCTTATCGCCAAGCATTTTGATAGAAAATACAAAATACGGCGTAGTCCCCGAACCGAGAATTTGCTCGTTACGCGTTTCGTTAGCGGAATTAACAACTTTCATCGTAGGTCTTCCTGTAAGCTTGGTCATTTGATCCAAATACATTCCGTTAATTTTGCCGTCCGTATATGTGCTTAACAGATTATCGTCCTGATAAATCTGTATTTTGTTCATTTTAGCAAATACAGCGTAATTATTGGAATTAAGCGTTACCGAATCGCTTGTAGAAAATATCAGCGTACCGTTTCCGTCGTTAAACGCATCGCCTTTGCTATCGTGATACATCGCCAAAGAAAACATAGAAAACTGTGCGTATCCGCCGTTAGGCTCGCCGTAATTGTTGCTTTTAAACTCTCCGATAAATGTTTTACCGCTTTCGTTATCTTTAATTTTCTCGTCCGTTGCTTCCTTATTGTACACGTATCTGCCAGCAATATAATAATTATAAGACGTCGTGTAACTGTCCATAATCGTGTTCGTATAGAAACCGCTATCCACCAAATTTATAAAGTTAATCGTTGTTATCGGAGTCTTGTCCAACAACAAATCGTAAGTAATTATATACTTCATATTTTTGTTGCTGGATTTAAATTCTAATGTCATTTCGGCTTGAGGCGTTCCAAACTCTGCAACCACTCTCTTAACCTGAGGATCCGACATAAAACCTATGCCATTGCAAGATACCAAACAAACAAGCAATACACAGCATATAACGGCAATTAAAACTTTCTTCATATACAACCTCTCAAATTTTCACTTTTTGTAATATTGCGTCAAATCCACGCTTAACACCACGCTTTTGCCATCCAAATATTTAAGCGTGCCCTGTTTAAAGTGGAATGTAATTTTCGTACAGCACAGCAACTGTGTTTTTATTCTGTATTTACGGTTTATTTTATTAATACCGTATTTACCGTCGCCCAGTATAGGCAATCTGATACTTGCCAGATGCGCCCTTATTTGGTGCGTTCTGCCCGTAACGGGTTTTACTTCTAACAGCGACAATTCGCTGTTCAATCTTTTAATCAACTGATAATGCGTTTCTATCGGCTGATAACCTGCTTTTTGAATTTCGGATACATATACAAGACTTTTTTTAGCGTCCTTAAATAAAAACGCTTTAAGCTTAGCATTAGCTTGTCGCGGAACGCCGACGACTACACAATTATAAGTTTTGTCAATCTCGCGCACTTTAAACGATTCCAGCAATTCCTTTTCGGCAGTCTTGTTTAAAGCAAAAACGACTAATCCCATCGTATTGCGATCCAGTCTGTGCACAGGCACAGCTTCGGCATCGATTAAAATATTATTAATACGCTCAGTCAGCGAATCTTCGCCCTGAACCTCTATTCCGGAAGTCTTACTGACCACAAGTATGTTATCGTCACGGTAAACAACCTCGATACTGTCCTTTTCGCGGTCAGGCAAATATATACATACCAAATCGCCGCCGTTAACGTTTTGATCGACACCGACTCTTATACCGTTGATTTTAACGCTACGGTTTTTAATTATTTTATGGATTTGGTAATATCCCAAATTAGTATTATCGCCTATAACATCGGACAACAGTTGACGTGATTTTACTTCTATTTCCTTCAACATATTGTTATTATAGCAAATACTTACAAAAAATGCAAATAATTATATACACAAATATTATTTAAGAGCATTCAGCAACCACTACTATACCAAATTCGAATTACAACAAAAAATGGCATAAAATTATATTTTTTATGCCATAAAACAATATTATGTGTGTAATAGTATACTATATTTATAGTAAAAACAGTAAAGAACACATATAAATAACGTTATTTTTGCTACCGTCTAATCTATTCGGCTGAATTATAAATAATCTGTGTCATCATATTTATCTGCACCGCAGCAGTCGTCGTTTTTATGAAGATCCATATTTTGTGAACGGGTTACGTTAGTCAAAGCGTGTATATCTAACGAAACAAGTATAACGTCCGCGCCGATTTTAGAAATATTTCGCCAAGGTATAAAAATATCCTCGCTTGCCCTAAAAATTTTTTTTACACCAGGTACAACTACGCCCAACACGCT
This sequence comes from uncultured Christensenellaceae bacterium, assembly GCA_910587795.1. Lineage (GTDB taxonomy): Bacteria > Bacillota > Clostridia > Christensenellales > CAG-314 > Fimimonas. Next base: position 83,541 of record CAJUNH010000001.1, on the reverse strand, counting down.
TTTACCGTTAGAATCTATTATCATATCGATAATCTTCCCCATTCGTACACCGCTGTTTACGTTTACAACTTCCTTAGAACGCAGCTCGGTATAGCTTATTTCCATAATAAAACTCCGTTTATAATAGATGACGTAACGCCGTCAAATTATTACAACTACGGACAAAAAATACACAAGCCCTACGCCATTCCGTGTCTAAGACTGTCTATTGCATTTTTCTCGATTCTGGACACTTGCGCCTGACTTAGTCCTATTTCCATAGAAACCTCGTTTTGAGTCTTTCCCTCAAAATAGCGCTTAAACATAATATTTTTTTCTTTTTCGTCCAATGCGTTTAACGCGTCAAACAGCGATATGTTTTCCGCCCACAAACTTTCGGAACATTTAGAATCGGCAATATTGTCTTCTAACGACAGACTGTCCTCTTCGTCGGTATACACCGCTTCGCTAAGCGATATAGGTTCGGTTATAGCGTCCAAGCAATACAATACTTTAAAAACAGGCAGATGCATTTCGTCGGCAATCATATCTATGGTCGCCTCGTCAACGCACTCTTTTTCCAACTTGTCGCGCGCCTGTAACGCCTGATAAGCAATGTCTCTAACCCCTCTGCTTACCCTAATAGAGCCTTCTCTAAGATAACGCCTTATTTCTCCCAAGATAAGCGGAACAGCATACGTGCTAAAATTAACGCCCACTTCAATAGAAAAATTGTCCGTTGCTTTAATCAAGCCTACACAGCCTATCTGAAAAATATCGTCCATATTGTCCGCTCTGTACGCATATCTTTGCGCCACGGACAACACCAGACGTAAATTGCAATTTATAAAATAATTGCGGGCCGCGGCATCACCCTGAGAAATTTTTACAAGTAAATCGCGCTGCTCACGCTGGCTTAATTTAGGTAAAGTAGACGTGTCGACTCCGCATATCGTTACTTTTCTGCTCACAAGCCTTCCTCCTTAAACCGATTTTAATTAGTTTGCGCCTAAAATGTATCAATTATACAAAGCAAAGGTTGACACAAACGTATTAATGTATTAAAATATATAACTAAGGATAATAATGAGGTGTATATATGCTACGCGAATTTATTGAACAATTAGACAAACTTCCGCAAAAAGCGATGATAAATTGTTTGGAAATTAACCCCTCAAAACCGTTGATAGGTATAATTTCGGCGCAAAACGACGTGTCTTTTGCACAAAAAAATCTCGATGCTGTTTGCGAACGCGTAAGGGAAGGTATTGTCGCCAACGGCGCCGCCGCAAAAATCGCCCACGTTGCATCTATCGATTGCACAACTTTACACGGCACACAGTCCACAAAATACGATTTGCCATCTCGCGATCTAACTGCAAACGCGGTAGAGCTGATTTGTTCAAACGATTTTTTTGACGGAATAGTTTTTGTAGCAAGCGAGCCTAATATTGTTGCAGGTATGCTTTTAGGAGCAATTCGTCTTAATATTCCTTGCGCCTTCGTAAGCGAGGGAACAATGATGCCCATCGTATATCAAAACAAAGAGCACGGGTTTACGCACTATTTTGAACAGATCGCCCGCATCAAAACTGGCAAAACGCCTTTTGAAGCCATAAAAGAAATAGAGAACAACCTACCTCTCGCCATAGGCACAGATTGCGAAAGATACGGCGCAAACAGTTTTAATTGCTTATTAGAAGGCGTAGGTTTGGCTGTAAGGGGAAACGGCACCGCCCCCGCACTATCTGTCGAAAGAAAATCCATCGCCTACAAAACGGGTGAATTGGCGGTTAAACTGGCGGCAAGCAAATTTACACCGCGGCGTTTGCTAAACAATACTTCTCTTTGCAATTTGGTCGTTTTAGACCTTGCTTGCGGCGGAAGTTCCACCACTATGCTTAACCTTATTGCAATAGCAAAGGAATTGGGCATTCGCAATCTTACGTTTGACACAATCGGCGATATGGCAAAAAGTACGCCGTTGCTTTTACACAAGGAAGACGAACACAAAGCAATAATGCCGCAATTCCATCAAGCGGGCGGAGTGTACGGAATGTTAAAACAGCTTTTGGACGCACGATTGATTAAGGGCGACGTATTTGTAAACGACGGAGTAACGCTCGAACAAATGATTAACGATGTTACCGTCGGTAATATAAACGTTATACGTCCTTCCGACAACAGCGTTATGGGCGCTGCGCGGCTGCGTGTTATACGCGGCAACGTTGCGGAAAAAGGCGCTTTTGTACAATACGCGGGCGAAACCAGCTTTGTAGGCACGGCAAAAGTTTACTCCAACGAGGAAATGGCGGTAGACGCCCTGTTACACCGCGAAATACGTTCGGGAGACGTTGTGGTTATACGCGGAGAAGGTCCTCAAAGCGGACCCGGAATGCGCGAAATATATTCATCGCTGGCGTTGCTTAAAGGTTTCGAACTGGAAGACAAAGTCGCAGTTATTACAGACGGACGTATTGCAGATTTTTACAACGGAATAGTCGTAGGACATATAACTCCGGAATCGGGCGAACAAAGCGTATTTAGTGCGTTACAAGACGGAGACGAAATAGAAATTAACGTTGTAAAAGGTAAAATAGCTTGCGATATTAAAGCGAAGGAACTTGCGCAACGTCAACGCGATGCGGATATAGGCGTAAGCAATTACGGAAACTTCTTTTTAAAAAACTGGGCAAAAACCTGCACCGGCGCAACAGAAGGGTGCACTTACAAACTTAAAAGATAGGCTATGTTTTTAGCATTGGTTTTATCGCTTTTAAGCGTATCTCTTCTGTTTATTAATAAAATTATACGTATAAAGTCCGCGGATTAATATCAACGGACTTTTTTATTACGCTTAACAATATAAAGGACATATCATAACGCCGAAGTATATGTTTGTCGTCTACAAAAAAATGGTTGTCAAATATAAAAAACTAAATGACGGCAAATATAAACAAATTATAGGATATATTTAACAAATTTTTAGTTTTGCTTAGCTTTTTCAAGCTCCTCTTTCCAACACCAGTAACACATATTTTCGTAACTTTCATCGCCGCCTATAAATACGATAGGACCGTCGTCAACGCACTTTCCGTCTATAAAACGCGCATTGACTGTGGATTTGCGTCCGCAGCGGCACACAGATTTTATTTCCTGCAAAGAATCGGCAAGCTCTACCAATCGTTTACTGCCCTCAAACAGTTTGCACCTAAAATCATTCATAAGTCCGTAACAAAGTACCGGTACTTGCATCGTAAGCTGTTTAAGCTCGTCCACCTGACAAGGCGTGCAAAACTGCGCTTCATCAACAATAATACAATCGCAGCCGCTTATAGATTTTATTTTGTCAAACAACGTTATAAAACTTTCCCCAGCTTTAATAACGTAACAGTCTGCCGACAAACCTATACGCGAACGGACTCTTACTTCTTCCTCGCTGTCGCCGCGATTATCGAGAGAAGGTTTTACAAGCATAACCTTCATTCCCTTTTGCTCATAATTAAATTTACACATTAAAGCTTGCGCCGATTTGCTGCTGCCCATTGTTCCGTATTTAAAATAAAGTCTTGGCATATTCGTATCCTTTTTCATTTAATATTCTCTCAATACAGCCCGTCAATTACACCGTCGTCGTCAATAGTCATACCGACGGCATTCGGTCGGCAAGGAAGTCCCGGCATAAGAAGCATATTCCCCGCAAGCGCCACCAAAAATCCCGCGCCGCCGCGATATTCTATGTCCCGTACATGCAAAGTAAATCCGCTCGGAGCACCCAATAATTTAGGATCGTCGCTAAAACTGTATTGCGTTTTTGCAATAACAACAGGGAGTTTAGATACGTCCACTACCGAACGCAACGATTGCAAACTGTTTTTTGCTTTATCACTAAATTCCACATCAGCGGCGCCGTATATTTTAGCTGCAATTTGCAAAATTTTCGATTCGACGCTGTCGTCGTCTTTATAGGCAAACGTAAACGAACCGTTATCCGCATTGCACAACGCAACAACTTTACGGGCAAGTTCGGTTGCGCCTTTGCCTCCTTTTCCCCACACGTCGCATTCAATTGCCTCAACGCCCAATTTACAAACAGCTTCCGCTACCGCATCGATTTCTCTTTGAGTATCGCTTGTAAAACGGTTAATAGCCACAATACAGGGCAATTTATATACGTCGCGGATGTTTTGCACGTGACGCAATAAATTGCACATTCCGTTATTTAATGCCGTCAAGTCTTCGCAAGACAAACTGTTTTTATCCGCACCGCCGTTAAGTTTTAACGCGCGCACAGTCGCCACTATTACTACCGCATTAGGGCACAAACCGCTGACTCGGCACTTTACGTCTAAAAACTTTTCCGCACCCAAATCAGCGCCGAATCCTGCTTCCGTTACCGTATACGGAGCATAAGTCATAGCAAGCTTTGTGGCTTGTACGCTGTTACAACCGTGAGCAATGTTTGCAAACGGTCCGCAGTGTACAAAAGCAGGCGTACCGCCTATGGACTGAACCAAATTCGGGCACAGCGCATCTTTAAGCAAAATAGTCATAGCCTCCTGTGCCTGCAAATCGCGTGCGAAAATCGGTTTATTGTCAAACGAATACGCTACTAAAATATTTCCCAAACGTCGTTTCAAATCGGCAAGATTATCCGCCAATGTCAATACAGCCATAACTTCGCAAGCGGCAGTTATATTAAATTTTTCGTTATGCTCGGTTGTGTCCTTAACTCCGCAGTTTACGGCAACGCCTCTTAATGCTCTGTCGTTAACGTCCAAAGTACGGTTAAATACTATCCTCTCGGGGTCTATATTAAAAGGATTGCCTTGAAATATGCTATTGTCTATCATTGCGCACAAGAGGTTATTTGCCGCCGTAATAGCGTGAAAATCCCCTGTAAAGTGTAAATTAATATCTTCCATAGGCAAAATTTGCGAATATCCTCCGCCTGTCGCTCCGCCTTTAATGCCGAAGACAGGTCCCAACGACGGCTCGCGCAATGCCAAACAAGTTTTTGCCCCTATCAAATTTAAAGCGTCTGCAAGTCCAATAGATACGGTTGTTTTTCCTTCGCCCGCGGCAGTAGGATTAATTGCGGTTACTAAAATTAATTTAGCGTCGCCGCGAATACTGGGTTTAGCGGTTATCTTTGCCTTATAGCTGCCGTAAAATTCCAAGTTGGATTTATCTACGCCGAGTTTTTCGGCAATAACGCCGATATTATGCAATTTACACTGTCTGGCAATTTCGATATCAGTCATGTTAACTCCTTATAACTTGCAAACTTTAATTAAAAAAACTTAATACAAACAATCTTTATACAGTATATCAAAAAAAGCATTGCTTTGCAATGCTTTTATACAGCTAAACTTATAGTAAAAATGATGTAATTACAATTTTTTACAAATTAAAAATATCATAAAAATTTATTTAAAGTTATCGTAAAAAATGCAACAGAAAAAAGCCGCAAAAATATGGTACCATTGCAATTAAAAAAGCAGCTTACGCATCAATTTGAGCAATTCCGTCAATAGTACGTTTGTAGCTAACGTCTAAGTCAGGCATCTTATCTTCTACCGCCAAACTGCCTGCGCGCAAAATTTCCGTGACAGCCTCTGCACTTATAAACAATGCAGTAAAACCGAGATTTTGCGCAACGCCTTTAATAGTATGTGCCGCGCGGAAAGCTTCCTCCACGTTGCCCGAAGCAAGACTGTCTTTTAGTAATTGATAGCTGCCGTCTGCGGGAAATTTATTTACAAAACGGACAATGCGCTCGTCTGTCATCAAGCGTGCTTTTGTGCCGGCATAATCTCCGCCTATAACTTCATAAAACTTTTCTACTGTCATATTCTCCTCCAAACGTATATTAAAATACACTATTTGCTTTATTTTAACTTTGCAGGCAACGTATCTGCAACAGATTTAAGAACAATCATTAAAACGGGGTTAAATGCGCCGCATTCGCCGTTCATAATTTTGGCAATAGCCTCATCATGCGTAACGGCATGTCTGTTTAAACGTTTATTGACAAGTTTGTCGTAAGTATCCGCAACTGCAACAACCTGCGCGGCAATAGGAATTTGATCGCCCTTTAATCCTTCGGGATATCCCTTGCCGTCCCACCGCTCATGATGATAGCGGCATATCTCGCTTGCGCGGCGCAGTAAAATATTTACCTCTTTGCCTTGAAGTTTTTCCAACATATCCGCGCCTAGTACGGTATGTTTTTGCATTTCGGCTATTGCCTCGTCTGTTTTGCCTTTAAGCAAGTTTTTGTCAACAAAACACATACCGATGTCATGAAGCATAGATGCAATACCTACATTTTGAATATCGGCGGACGACGGTTTGTATTTAAAAGAAATCGCGCCTATATTAGACAGAATAGTTTCGGTAATTATACGTACGTTTTCGGCATGATGCCCTTTGCCTGCGTCGCCGTACTCCAAAAGGTTAGTCAACAGATTTATCACCGTAGACATATCCGCCTCGTTTTTAGTCAACTGTTCCTCGCTGCCCGACGACAGCAACTTTTGTCTGCCCGACAAATTTATTGTATTTAACGAACGCTGACGTACTACCAACGTATCGAACGGACGCTGAATATAATCCAACGCGCCCAATTCGTATGCCCGTTCAACATAAAGCGTGGCGTTTTCCGAAGAGATAATAATAACGGGAATAGTTTCTATAAGTCGGGCTTCGTTCATCTTAGACAATACAGAAAACCCGTCCATTCTGGGCATAACTATATCCAGCAACACTAAGCTTATAGAATCGGCTTCCTTATTTAAAATTTCCATAGCTTGCAAACCGTCGCAAGCTTCCGCAATATCGTACTCGTCGCATAAAATATCCGATAAAATAGATCGGTTCATCTCCGAGTCGTCGACTATTAAAATTTTTCCTCTGCCTATTCCGTTACTCATAAAAATTAATTCTCCCGTGCGCATAAGCGGACTCTTGTATATAATATCACTATTCGACAAAATTGTCTAGCAGTTTAACAAAATGGACTGCAATGCAGCTTTGATTTAATTATACCGTACACAAATAACACTTACACAAAAAACATAGTAATTGGATTGATTATATCGTACACAAATTGCGTTTACGCATAATAAAAATGTTAAAAGTTATACGATATAAATGAAATCCCTAAAATTAAGTTAATTGCTTAATTATATGTTACAATTTTACAGAATGCCAAATACAACGGAAAATAAATAGATAAGTCCGTACATCACGATTTGACTTCCAAAGTACACCCACAAGGAGTGCCTTCCGCAAAACGTTACGGGACACAGATATTTAGGATTAACAGACGGAAACATCGTTTTGCGTTCTATATAAAAAATTCGTCCCAAAAATGCGCCTAATAAAAACCAACCGAAAGCCGGGAAAAACGGCAAATAATCCCCGCCGATAAACTTACGGTAAGCCGCAACTTTGCCGGTATTATGCTGTGCGATAAAAAACCAAACCGGATTTTCGTTCGTCCACGGACTGACTTTTGCACTATATCCAACTACCAATACTGTTATTAATGTCGCCGCCATACACCAACCGAAAATATTTTTTTGCCAATTTCGGCTGCATTTACTCCAACAAAACTCTATTAGAGTCCAAAGCAATGTTGATAATGCTATGGCATGTATAACGTTAAATCGTATTGTAAAGTTAGAATTTGTAATTGCAGTTACTGCTGACGTACCGGCTGTTAGTAAACACGCAAAAACAATCATTTTTATCGCGCGCTTGCCGTTACTTCGCGAAAAACTACACGATATGCCCGACGTAAGCACAAACATTGCCACAAAAGTATCATGAGTAGTTGCACGTAAAACACCGTTTTGATAGCTGCTTGCAAAATCGTACAGCCGCTTAAATACTTCGGTATTAAAACCTCCGTTATGCCCAAAATATGCAAAATCCCACATTAAATGATCCCATACCACAAACAGAATCATTAGTCCGCGCAAAAAATCAACTTCCCATATACGCTTTCTTTTGGGAGTGGCTGCAAGTTCGTCCAATTCAATTTCAACTTGTTCGGGCGATACTGCACTATTTTGCTCAATTTTTAAAATATCTTGCTCTTTTTGTTTACGTTTTTTCATTGGCTATACTCTTACTTAAAAACCGTATCTATTACTCCGCCGCCTATACACATATCTCCTCTGTAAAAAACGACAAACTGACCCGGAGTGACGGCACGTTGCTTTTCGTGAAAAATTACGTCCGCTTTGCCGTCCTGCCTTACGGATACGTCTACCCCCTGCTCGCTTTGGCGATACCTGAATTTTGCGGTGCAGGTAAAATTTGCGGACGGCAACGACGGAATCCAGTTTACGTTGGTTGCCGTTAGCGAACGCGACATAAGCACGCTTTCGTCGCCGTGAGAAACAATTAATCTGTTGTTAATCAAATCTTTTTCCGCAACAAACCATCTACCCTGACCTTCCTTCGTACCGCCTAGACCCAAACCGCGGCGCTGCCCCAATGTATAATACATAAGCCCCATATGTTCGCCAACTTCTTTACCGTTTATATCTACTATTTTGCCCGTTTGATTAGGCAAATATGTTTGCAAAAAACTACGGAAGTTACGTTCACCTATAAAGCAAATGCCCGTGCTGTCCTTCTTTTTAGCATTGGACAGTTCCAGCTCGTCGGCAAGTTTGCGAACATCGCTTTTATCCACACTTTGTAAAGGAAATAGTACGTCTGCCAGCTGTTCTTGCGACAGTTGATTTAAAAAATACGTTTGATCTTTGCTTTGATCTTTGGCTTTAAGCAGGTAGTGAACGCCGTTATCATGACGGATACCGCAGTAATGCCCAGTCGCTATGTAGTCGGCGCCCATTGCCTTAGCGTATTGCAAAAACGGACCGAATTTAATTTCGCGGTTGCATAAAACATCGGGATTAGGAGTGCGCCCTTTCGAGTATTCGTCTAAAAAATAGCTAAATACGCGTTCCTTATATTCCTTGGCAAAATTGACGGAATAATAGGGAATACCTAACTTGCCAGATACACGCTTTACGTCCTCAAAGTCCTGCTCGGCAGTACAACACCCGTCGGTTGTTTCCTCCCAGTTATGCATAAACAAAGCAATTACGTCATATCCTTGCTGTTTTAAAAGCCAAGCCGACACAGCGCTGTCAACGCCGCCGCTCATACCCAACACAACTGTTTTCATAACTATATTTTTTTCATTGCTCGGCGTATTTCCGCCGACTTAACCAAACGCTTTAAAGTGTCGACAGTTTCGGCGTTGTTTTCGGTTGTCATCACAACTTGCAACAGTTCCTCTACCGCCTGCGCGCTATCCTCCCGAGCAAGCATCTTACGTATCAAATACGATCCCTCTATTTGCGAAGACGTCAGTAACAGATCGTCACGGCGGGTACCGCTGCGGTTTAAGTCTATTGCGGGGAAAATACGCAGTTCGCTGATACGACGATCGAGATGTATTTCCATATTGCCTGTACCCTTAAATTCCTCGTATATGATATCGTCCATACGGCTTCCCGTATCTATTAAAGCCGTTGCCAAAATCGTAAGACTTCCGCCGTTACGGATATTGCGTCCCGCACCGAACATTTTTTTCGGTTCTTGCAAAGCGGAAATATCCAATCCGCCGGTCATTGTTCTGCCGGACTGTTCGGCAAGTTGATTGTATGCTCGTGCAAGACGGGTAATGCTGTCCATCAAAATCATAACGTCTTGCCCCTGCTCAACGCGCCTGCGTGCATTATCGAAAACCAATTCGGCAATTCGGCAATGGTTGGACGGCTGTTGATCAAATGTAGAGTACACCACTTCGCAATCGACATTTTCTTTAAAATCAGTCACTTCTTCGGGACGCTCGTCAATCAAAAGCACCATCAAATGTATTTCGGGGTGATTGCGGCGGATAGCCATTGCAATCTTTTTAAGTAAAATGGTTTTACCCGTTTTTGGAGGAGCAACGATTAAACCGCGCTGTCCTTTGCCTATCGGCGCAACAAGATCCAGTACGCGCAGCGAATATTCGTTTTTATCCGTTTCCATATTTATGCGTTCGTTAGGAAAACACGGTTCCAACGTATCGAACGGAACACGGCGTATAGTATTGCAAGGCTGATCGTTGATTTCATTTACGAATACAACCGTCGGCGCCTGCTTGTCGTTATACTTACGTATTACAACTTTCAGTTTATCGCCGGAATGAAGCCCCATTCGGGCAATCATGTTAGCAGAAATAAAACAATCCTTATTTTGCGATGCGGAATAATTGTTAGAACGCACAAAACCGTATCCGTCTTGCAAAATTTCCAAAATGCCTTCGCGAGGATATTCAGGGTCTACTCCCGCCTCGGTATCGTCTTCCGCAAAAATATTTTTTGCGTATTCGGTATTCGGTTCGTCCTTAATATGCGCAGGTTGCTGCGAAACCTTTAACGTTTTGGGCGGTCTGCCTGCTTTTTTACGTTCCTCCGGCTCGCCTTCGCCTCTGTAAACCGACATAATACGCTCTATCAAATCTTCGCGTCGGCGGTTACGCGGAACAATGCTGAATTCACGGGCGACCTCGCGCAAATCTGCAACCGTCAAGTTGCTGATAACCTCAAACAACTCCTCTGCGGATTGATACTTACTATTCATATATCCTCCTAAGACAAATACACGGCAAACGCCGTAAAATACAATAAATTAAAAATACTTTTGTAAAATTAATACCTGTTAGACAAAACGTCCGATTAAGCAAATTTAAATAACACTGTTATATGCCGTTAAGCAATTATAACTTACGATAATAAAAATTTAAATTATTACAATATAATCAGTTTTTAACTAGATTAGTGTAATATATTTTATACGCTTTGTCAACAAATATTGCCTTTTGAACACACAAATAAACACAAAAAACGACAATTATTGTTGTAAAATGTCGTATACAAAAATTCGCTGCACTTATGCGCAACGAATTTTTATAACGCTATTTTGCAATAAAAAAATCACAATATGACTAGTATTATTTTTTATTGCCGTCGTTTACACGCATCTATGCTTTTTATTCCTTTAAGCAAAATCATTAAAAACTAACAGAGTGCAAGCTTATTATTATTTACAACGCGTTTGACGGACGGCTTTTGCCCAGCCTTCCAACAAATGTGCACGACGGTTTTCGTCCATATTAGGTTTAAATACGCGTTCCACCTTAATATTATCCCTAATATCGTCAATATCTTTCCAATAACCTTGCGTTAATCCCGCAAGATAGCATGCGCCTAACGCCGTAGTTTCGATTACTTTCGGTCTTACCACTTTTGCGTCAAGTATATCTGCCTGAAATTGCATCAAGAAATTATTCATACTCGCGCCGCCGTCAACGTTAAGACTATCGATTTTAACTCCTGCGTCACGCTGCATAGAGTCAACCAAATCATAAACTTGATAGTCTATCGCTTCCAAAGCCGCGCGTATAAAATGTTCTTTACTCGTACCGCGCGTAATACCTACAATCGTGCCCCTAACGTCCGCGTCCCAATACGGCGCGCCTAGTCCCGTAAAGGACGGCACAATATACACTCCGTTTGTACTGTCCACCTTAACGGCATAGTTTTCAGTTTCGGCGGCGGATTTAATCATACGCATTTCATCGCGAAGCCATTGATTAATTGCTCCGCCGATAAATACGCTCCCTTCCAATACATACGGAGGTTTGCCTTGATAGCATGCCCCCAGGGTTGTAACTAATCCGTTTGTGGATTTAACGGCGTTTTCGCCCGTATTCATAAGCAAAAAGCATCCTGTGCCGTAAGTATTTTTTACAGAGCCTTCTTCCACACACAAGTGACCGAATAACGCCGCTTGTTGGTCGCCCACTACTCCGCAAATAGGTATTTCTCTACCGATAAACGTTTCGTCCGTCATACCGAAATTATATCCCGACGGATGCACCTCGGGCAGCATACACTCCGGAATATCAAATAATTTAAGTAAGTCCTTATCCCATTCCAAAGTATGTATATTAAACAGCATTGTACGGCTGGCATTTGTATAATCCGTAGCAAATATTTTCCCACGCGAAAGCTGCCACATCAAATACGTGTCAACAGTACCAAACAGCAACTCTCCGCGCTTGGCACGTTCACGCGCGCCGTCTACGTTATCCAATATCCATTTTATTTTAGTTGCGGAAAAATACGCGTCCAGCACAAGTCCCGTCTTATCGTAAATCATACTCGACAAGCCCTGCTCTTTAAGCTGTTCGCAGTAAGCCGCCGTACGTCTGCATTGCCACACTATGGCGTTATAAACGGGTTTACCGCTTACTTTATCCCAAACAAACGTTGTTTCCCTTTGGTTGGTAATGCCTATTGCCGCAATATCCGCGGCAGAAACGTTTGCACGGATTAACGCCTCTACAATAACGCCTACCTGACTGCCGTAAATATCGTGAGGATCGTGTTCCACCCAGCCGGGCTGAGGATATACCTGCGGAAACTCCTGCTGTGCTTTTCCTAATATAGTTCCCTTTTTGTCGAAAACGATTGCTCTGGACGACGTTGTTCCTTGGTCTAACGACAAAATGTACTTCATTTGTTACTCCTTATAATGCTTCAACATTTTTGGTAGCGATAAAATCCACACCGCAGCCGCACACGTTAGAAACAACTATATCCCCTATATGTACAGGCGCAGTCAGTTTAACGCTTTTAAGCTGTTCAAGACTGTCAAATATCAATTCCTTTGGAATTGCCTCGCGTGTCTTTACAGAAACCATTGCGACCGCACCGCCTTCCACAGCAACCGAGCCCGTAACCATACGTTTCGGTGCAGTAATTTCGTTAACCGCATATGTTACACCGCGCGGACAGGTATTGCCCGATACTTGGATGTTATTTTTGTCGCTGTCGTCCACCGTCAAACGGCACCCCATAGGACAATTTATACAAATCATTTCTCTGCTCATTTGTTTTCTCCTTTAATAAGAGTAATCTCTACGGTTTTAGCTTGTTTTAACACTTTCATTTGCTCGGCGGTTAATTTAATGTTTTCCATTTCGCCGGGAGCAACAACGGGACGTTTACGGCCATATACTTTTACTCCGTCGGCAAAAACGGCGAGTTCTACCTTTTTAAAAACGTTTGCAACACGCATTTTAAACGACTGCTCGGCGTAAATTTCGTCCTTGTTAAGTACGGTAGGCACACAATACCTTACGCCGTTTGTGCATACAATTACGTTTTTATCCTTTGTAAGTTGAATTCCGTTTATATAATCTACCGCACTTTTGCCGGCATTTTCGCTCTCTGCCGAAACAAAGTCAACCAAATCGTGTACGTGCAATACATTACCGCATTCAAAAACGCCGTCGACATTTGTCATTAAATTTTCGTCGACTACTGCACCGCCCGTTGTGGGAGATAAAACGACGTCGGCATCTTTGGCAAGTTCATTTTCTGGCAATAATCCAACCGATAAAAGCAACGTGTCGCATTCTATCAACCTTTCGGTAGATTTAATAGGCTGAAGTTTATCGTCTACTTGAGCGATTACAACGCCTTCCACGCGGTCGCCGCCTTTAATATCTACAACCGTGTGCGAAAAATACAGCGGAATATTAAAGTCGTTTAAGCATTGTACTATATTACGGTTTAATCCCGACGAATACGGCATAAGTTCCACAACCGCTTTAACGTGCGCGCCCTCAAAGGTCATACGGCGCGCCATAATCAAGCCGATATCTCCGCTGCCTAAAATTACAACTTCCTTTCCGGGTAAATATCCGTCTATATTAACTAATTTTTGCGCTGTTCCAGCAGAAAAAACACCCGCGCCGCGCATGCCCGCTATGTTGATTGCTCCGCGGGGACGCTCACGGCAGCCGCAGGCAAGAATCAAAGCTTTTGATTGAATCTGTACCAGTCCGTCCGTTGCAGAAACATAAGTAACCACTTTGTCTTTGGATACGTCTATAACGGTAGCTTCCAACTTATAGCATATGTTGCGCTTTTTAACTTCTTCTATATATCTTGCGGCATATTCCGGTCCGGTCAACTCCTCTTTAAAAGTGTGTAAACCAAATCCGTTGTGGATACACTGATTTAAAATACCGCCCAGTTCGGCTTCGCGTTCCAATATCAAGATGTCGCGTTCCCCCGCGTCGTAAGCGGCTTTTGCCGCCGCAAGTCCGGCAGGACCGCCGCCGACTATTACTAAATTAACTTTTTTCATATTTGCAGCCCTCCTTCCGTTACTTTGTCTTTCCTACTACAACGTTACTTACGCCGCCGCGCTTAGTAACTTCCTGCATATCGCAGCCGAGTTCGCGAGAGATAATCTCCATAATGCGCGGAGTGCAAAATCCCGCTTGACAACGCCCCATCCCCGCTCTGGTACGGCGTTTAACTCCGTCCAAATCCTTTGCGCCTACGGGTCTGCGGATCGAGTCCACAATTTCCCCTTCGGTAACTACCTCGCAGCGGCAGACAATTTTACCGTATAAAGGATTTTGATCTATTAATTTTTCTCTTTCGGTATTTGACAATTTGGAAAATTGCGGAATACCTTTGCGTTTTGCTTCAAAAAACGATTTTTTAGCCAGTCCCAATTTTGCAGCGACCGATTCGGCAATGTCCACGGCTATTGCAGGCGCACAGGATAATCCGGGGCTTTCGATACCTGCAACGTTGTAAAATCCCGCAACGGAACTTTCGCCTATTACAAAGTCGTCCCCGTCAAGATGCGCGCGCAAACCGCTAAATTGAGTAATGATATTGCGCCTTGAAAGCGAGGGTACCGTAACGACGGCTTTTACAAATGCGTCGTTAAGTTCGCCTGCCGTTGTATTTACGTTGTCCTTATCTTCAACGTCCGTAGCCGTTGGTCCTACAAGTATGTTTCCGTGCGTCGTAGGCGTTACCAAAACGCCCTTACCCATTTTTGTAGGAAGCTGAAACAAAGTATGGTCTGCAAGATAACCGCAGGTTTTATCCATCAAAACATAGTCGCCTTTGCGGGCGGTTATATGCAATTTTTCGTCGCAAACCATATTATTGATAACGTCGGCGTAAACTCCTGCGGCATTAATTACGACTTTTGCATGTTCACAGTATCCGTCGGCACAGCTGACTGTAAATCCGCCTTTATCCCTTGTAACAGACGTAACTTGCGACAAAAATCTAAACTCCACACCGTTTACCGCGGCATTCTCGGCATATGCCACCGTCATTTCGTACGGAGAAACAATACCGCCAGTCGGCACTACCAATGCGCCTACGGCCGCGTCGGTAACGTGAGGTTCCAATTTTTTTATTTCGGCGTTGCCTTTTATAATATACATATCTTTTACGCCGTTGGCCACGCCGCGGTTATACAGCTCGGTTAGACCGTCCATATGTTTTTCATCAAAACATAGCACCATAGAACCGTTACGCCTAAAAGGAAAATCCAATTCAGCCGACAAACTGTCAAACATAGCGTTGCCGAGCACGTTGTATTTGGCTTTCAGCGTATTCGGTTTAGCGTCGAAACCGCCGTGAACAATTCCGCTGTTGGCTTTACTCGTACCGACGGAAACGTCATTGCCGCGTTCTAAAAGCATTATATCCGCCGTATATCGCGCAAGCTCACGCGCTATCCCGCAGCCTATTACGCCTCCGCCGATAATGATTACATCTTTCATATTCAATTACTGTCCTCCTAATCATATTTAATTATGACTTATCGGTTAATTCTAACCGAACTTTTTTGTTTGGATTATATAACCGACAAAATTATATTTAGTACATTATATAACATTTAAGCTTGTATTTCAATACGAAAATTAAAAATATTAACGAATTACGGCATCAAAATTTTCGCTTTAATAATAAACAATCGTTTACTATTATAAATATTTTTAAAAGCGGCGGTAATAAATTCGATTACCGCCGCATGTCAAATCTTGGTTACTATGACAACAATCGTTGTTACGCAAAAAGACTGTAAGTCTATCGCTTTGCCATATTTATTTTACGCTCCGTAAGTCCATGCAAGCGCGCCCGAAATAGACGTATTTGCACAAGCGATAAACGTCATAATACAAGCGTTGACAAGTCCTGACAACCAAGCGTTGCCTGTACGGGTGTACATTCTGCGGGAAATAACCGTTGCGATAGCTACGCACGGAATAACGGGATAGCAGGCGATGAAGAACAGTTTGTTTGCACTGTCAGCCATTGCGCCGTTGTTGATAAAGTAGCTGTTGCAGAACCACAGCATTACCATTACGCCGAATATGTTAAAGAATACGTTGATAGCAATCGTAGCCCATTCGGGAAGGTCTTTTACTCTGTAATTTTGGCTTAAAGCAGCCGTTACCATATAGAATACAAAGAAATAAGGTACGTACTTAAGCATCGAAGCAATCTTTATCGTATCGAATACGCGAAGGTCGAACGTCCAAATACGGAAGTCAACAACAGATCCCATCCAAATAACGTCTATTACAAGATAGAACATACCTACAAGAATTGTAGCGAGAATAGGCGTTTTAAGAACGTTTTGCCAGCTTCTCATTCTAAATCCTTCAAACGGACGTTCGTCGTGCGCCGAAGCGTTATCGCCGTATACGAATATGTTAATGCATCTGTTAATTATCCATATAATAGCGGATACTGCAAGGGCAAACATAGCGCACAGCATACCCCAAGCGGCAATTTGTCCGACATTAGAGTAAATAAATCCTTCGGAAGAAGCAAACAAGCTATTTAACCCAAGTTTGCTATACCAACCTTCGTGCGCCGTCAAATTCTTTAAGCTGATTGCACCGAAAACTGTGGTAAGTATACCTGACAGCCAGTAGGAAACATGCTTGCGAGGACGCGTAAGAAGAATCGGACCTTCGGTAACTTCGCCTTCTTTCGCTTTAAGAGAAGCAAACAAACGAGTATCGAGCAACATATCCAATACAGGGAACAACAAACCGAATAATCCCAAGAAACCGAGCAGCGAGAACGCTTCTTTCAGCCACCAGGTTTGATTTGCCGGAGCCATATATCTTGCAATAGGAGACACGCCGAACGCATTATAGAAGAAATCTATTACGTGAGCCGCAGTAACCGTCGAGAAGTGATTCATCGGGTGCGTTTCATGCGCCTCATAAACAACTCTGATGCGTTGTTCTGCCGAAGCGAGAGCTTCGCCTTTACGTTGAGTACTTACGAGAGCACCGCGCTTAGGCACATTGTTTTTATTAAATTTTGTCGGAACGGCAACTGGATCGTTTTGTCCCAAAGCATATATTCCGCCGTTGACGGTTGTCCAATCGTCCAACGTAGCGGCGTCTCTTCCCGTAAATGCAACCGCTTGACTGGATTGCAGATAGAACGCCGTATTCGCGGCCGTAGTAAATTTATAATATTGACTATTTGGTCTAAATTTATCATCTGCCGTTTGTTCGACGTATTTATCGCCTTGTTTGAGGTATAAACCTATATAACAGGGTTTACTTGCCGACGCTTTTTCGGGAGAGCCCACTACCGAATCTTTATTTACGGGGACATACGTAGGCTCTTTTAACGTAGAGTTAAAGAAAAACTCATCGCTTGAAGCTTTAACTACGCCCGCCGCAATAACGTTAGAACCGATGTTAGTGTTGGGGTTGTTTGCCTGAACAAGACCTGCAGAAATGATACCCATATGATAACCGGCTTTATATGAAGCGTCAGTTTTGCTCTTATACATAACGGCTTGTCCGTTAACAGTAGCTTTATAATCAGTGGTATCTATACCGTCTATCGACATTGCATTACGCGTTGCTTGACCGCCCATAGAGTGTCCGGAAACGGCGATTTTGCTCTTATCTACTTGCGGCATGTTGTACAAATATTTTGCCGCATTAAGCATTTCGATACCGGAAAACGCCCCGTCGGTATTATTAGCCGCAGTGTTATGACCGTGACTTGCAGCGTCTAACACTACTACGACATATCCGCGGCGAACCATTTCGATAGCGTTTTGCAGCTGCATTTCGCGGTTGTTATACAATCCGTGAATAAACACTACCGCAGGCACTTGCTTTTCCGCGCTTGCTCTTTTGGGAGTAAATAGAATACCGGATCTAATGCGACCTGCAACAGTATAATCAGCAGATTCGTCCTTATCGTCTGCTTTGAGTGTAATAGTTCCGGTATTAGTTGCATTGCGCAAATCTTCGACAGTATAAGTCCAACCTGCAGTTTGAATTATCGAACCGAACATCGTTGCAAGCATTATTAACACAATGCAGCAGGCAAGCATAAATACGTTACGCTTGTTTTTGTTTCGCCAAAGCTTTAAAAACCAATTATCCTTTTTGGGAGCGGGCGCCGCGTCCGTTTGAGGAGCTTCGGTTTGATTAACTTCGACTTGCTGAGTTTCTTGAATTTGATCGCTCATGTCAAATTCCTCCTTAAAGTTTTTCTATGTAACCGTATTTCTTTCTGCAAGAAATAAAACTACCGAATTAATTAATACAACACAATAAAACTACAATTTATAGCAAACTGCTAAAACACCGAAAACAAGCGCTTAATTTTAAAATATAACGCATAAAACTGTACTTATTTGGCTGCTGCAATGTTTTTAACTACACCTTTCAATCAAACAGAGTAAGTTTGATGCAGCGGCATACTCGGTACATATAAAACGAATTAATGTCAATTTAAATATTTTTCTTAAAATTGACAAATTTCAAATATAAACTTATGATACTCCCCCCGTGTCAATTTGTCAATACAAATATGCAATAATGAAATATTTCATTTATTGTTCACCATATTTCTTATATTTTAAAAATCAATCAAAATAAATAATAAAAATAACGTGTATTTGCCAAAATAAACTAGTTGGAAATACACGTTAAAAATTAAAAGTAAAACATATGAAAGATATTAATAAAAATTGTAATATTAAATTGACAACAATTAATAAAAGAATTATAATAATATTGATATTGGGGTATAGCCAAGCGGTAAGGCAACGGATTCTGACTCCGTCATTCGCAGGTTCAAATCCTGCTACCCTAGCCATTTTGAGTGCATTATGTTATCATAATGCACTCTTTTTGTTATATTAATACGTCTAAACGTGAAAATTGTTTTATAATATTTTGCTCAAAATAGTCGTTTTTATATCATTTGTATGTCACAAAAACACGATTTGGCACGCATTTGGTTTTTATGCTAAATCAACACGACTGCTTAAAACGGAAATTTTTGTCAAATCTTTGCTGTTAGACGGCTTTTCTGCACGGTTTTGCAACTTGTAACTACTTATTGCCTTTTTTGTTTAATTTTCAATTTTTTCGCAAGTCCGTGCGTTTTGGGTTACAACACTATCACTATGTCATTTTGAGTAACGTTGAGACACCTAGGCGGAGCCGCATTTTTATTATTACGTCAACAAGCCGCCTAGATATCTCTTATTCTCTCATTTGGCATAAACCGTATCAATACTGTTGTTACTTGCCGCTAGCATTCTCGCGCGTTCCTTGTTATATTTGCTGTTAGGAAATCTGTCTTCGGGGCGCGGTCGCGAATTGTAACAAGGCTCGAGGAAATCCCATTGTTGATAGTCCACAAGTAACGATTGTTTCAATTGAAACTCTTTGGAGTAATCAGTGTAGCCGCGGTCCACCACCGACGAGCCGATACCTTTTTCTTGACTGTGTCCGTCCCACATCATCACGAGTTCTAAGTTCACGCCGCTTTCCTTACAACGGGTAATAAACGTATATCTCAGTTCGTGCGTATGGTGATTAGAGAATACGCGATGCAGTCTTGAAGTGACCGCACCTACCTTGCAGTTCTTTGCCGTTTCAAAATTGATATACGGCATAACGCGCCGAAGCATTGGCGTAATGGGAATGAGCCGTTCTTCTTCGTCACGTCCCATACGCTGTTTGCTTGTAACCGTCTTTATCCATTTGTCGTCGACGATTTCCATTTTGGCAAGTTCGCTGCGGCGCATACCCGTATAGAGCAATACGAGAAACGCATGGCTTGTTTCGTAGTCCAAATGCGTTATGCAATAATCGACAAGTTGACGTTCTTCGTCGTAGGTAAATGCGCGGCCATGTTTACTTGTATAGCGCGGCACTATTACCTTTTTCATGGGCGAGGGAATCCCTAAATCGTCCTCAATAAGGTCGAATATGCAACGGAGCGTTAAATGTATCTTGTGCGCCGTACGCATTTTGTTTGCGTCGACGTATTCGTCGAACAAGTACTGCTGCAATTCGTCGCGGGTAAAACTTGCGGCTTTACGGTCGGCAAATTTTAGAAACAGCACGTTGTCTACTTGACGGTAATATTCCTTGTAGGTAGACGGTTTTGTGGTGCGCTTTTTGATTGCAAGCCATTTGTAGGCGTATTCCATAAAGATGGGCGAATTGTCCGGCGTGACCATCGCGTCGTCCATTTCCTTTTGCTTTAACGCTTCGTCGAACGCCTTGACGAATTTTGTTTTGAGTTCTAACGGAGTGCGGCCTTTGACGTCTAAAACGATGCCTTGGCGTTTCATACGCGCTTGGAGCATTCCGCTTTTGAGTTGGCGGTAATGGACGATGATGTCATGTACCGCGAATATGTATTTGTCTTTGCTTGTTGTTGACATTTCTAATATCTCCTTTGGTGTAATTTTGAAACTGCCAACAATTACCTCTCTTTGGGTCTTTTTGCTTTTCCTTTCTAGTATTTTTTGATATATGTCCAACTGACGTTGCTGCGCTTGTATTATTTGTCGTAAGGCGGCGACGTCAATGTCGGGCGCTGTTTGGTGTTGCTTTATGTTTCGCTGTTGTATCAAATCTCCTTTTGTTTATTTTTGCGCGGAACCGTAATTCGATTCCGTTATCACAAATATCTCCTTTGGGTATTTCCGCAAGATAGCGCGCCGCTGTTGGTAACTAATGTTTGGGTAATTGCTGTTAGTTACCCGTACACACCGAGTAAGGCGTACGTTCGGTTACGACATAAGAACTGCTTGCCAACGGAGTATCGTCATTAGGCAAGCCAAGTCCGTTTTGCGGATTAGGTTTTAGTCTTTGTTTTGTTTTTCTTTGGCGAACTGTTGTAATTCGCTGTCAAAGAAATAAGGCTGCGATACGCAGTGTTGCCACTGCGCCACACTTTGCGTGTGGCTACGCTTTCAGCGTGTATCTTGCCTTGTCGTCGTTGCGAATATGCCCTTGCAAGCAAGCATCTTCGCAACTCGGCACATCATATCCGTCATTAGATTTTTTCTAACAACGCTTTGTAACCTGCCTCAATCAGTTGCACCTTGGTGTAACCGTATTTTTTAAGAAACCCGTTGATCTCTTCCGCTTTTTCTCTGGGGACGCTTGTGCCCCATATCATATTTTTTGCTTTTCTTTCCTCTCTGTGGGCTTCTTCGTATCTCTTGTCCTTCGCTGCTCTAGGCTTTTCCATATCAACACCTCTTAAATTTGTTGTCGTATTTATACGACATACATATTATACTACCTATTGCCGACGGAGTCAAGAAGTTTTTAATATTATGCGACTTAAATACCGTACTATCGCATTTCCTTTTATAAATTATAACCGAAAGGACGAGTGCATGAACGCCTTCGTCCCCTAACAATTAAATATTAAGTATTAGCTGTAGTAAACTTATAATGAAAATATATAAGTTTAGATAAATTTGCATTTGCAGTAAACGTATTCTATTTGTAATCTTTGTTTTTAAGCGATGTTCCTAAAAAGGATATAGTTGCAAATTCCTGCGGGTTTCTTCTGATAATGTAATCGATATAATTTCCCACCATCAACGCGTAAGCATAGTAGCCCATCGGGTTCGGGTGGAAACCCAACCCAAACGATTTACGCATTTCTGCATCATATACAGGAGCATGCGAAGTCATATCCAGTAAGTACGTAAACTCAAACATATCGCACAATTTGGCGAGTTCGCTTGCGATATAACGGATATCGTGATCACATGCTTCGCCGCGCAGTTGCGGAGTTACAACAAAAATACGCGCGTTGGGCTCTATTGTTTTAAGTTTGGAAATGATTTTGCCCATATTACCGAAAAACGTATCGGCGTTATCCTGCGGACAATTCACGTTGACGTCCTTGACGCTTCCCAGCGTATGCCCGAACACAAACGAATCGTTGTTGCCCAACGCAATAATATACGCTTGGTTCCATTGCCAAAACCCGTTTGCGTCCGCCCAACTTTGAACGTACTCGCGCGCGGTCATTCCTCCGCGAGAATAATTGTTGTATTTTGTTCCAGTAATACGCTCTAAAACGGCGGGCCACGAGTATTCGTACATATCAGTATAAACTATGCTGCCGTTTTCATCGTGGCTTTCAAACTCGCCCGACGACAAAGAATCTCCTATCACGCCTATTTGCTTAAAAACGCCTGCAAAACCGCACGTGTCCTTGATAATATCTAACGGTTGTTCGTTTGCGCTGATTTCAAATCGTTTGTTATTCATTTTATTCACCCTCCTGTTGTTCTTCTTTAACCTTTTTAGGCTTATCCCATTCCGTACCTGTTACCATTTTGAGATCGAGTCCGCGAGTTTCGCCGACAAACAGCCACATTATTACAATTGCGCCTACAAGCCCGGGAACTGTCAAGCCCAAATACATATAACCGAACATACTTTCGGGAATGATAGGCAGCAGTATCATAGTAATAACTGTTGCAAGTCCGCCCATAACTCCGTTAAGCAACGTATTGATTACCGTAACCGACGAACGCAAGTTTGTAGGAGACGATTCGGAGAACATAATTCCTCCAATGGTATCGCCCGCGCCCCAGTAACTGCCCATAAAACCGCCGATAGCAAAACCCGTCAAATACGGAGTCCACTTGAACATTCCGCTGAAAATAAACAGCAAATAGCACGCCAACGCCGAACACGACATTGCGATTATTGTTACTTTACGTCCAAATTTGTCTGACACAAAGCCGGAAATCAATGTAAACAGCGCGTTGCCGACGGGATACAAAAACAAAGCAAGAGTTATTTCTTCTTCCGTCATCAGCGCTGACTTTGCCATGACCGTACTGTACGTTGCCGTACCTAACGAAGCAAGATAGAAGCAACAACAAGCAATAATCAAAAAGCGCAACTGCCTGTGTTTGAAGGCAAATTTTACTGCGTTCAATATTCCGCCTTGCGCGTTTTGCTCGCGTTCTTCCTTACTGCGTTGTTCGCGTTCTTCGATAGGCGTTTTTAAATACTCAATCCTTTTGGTCAAAAACGCGTTTGTTTCCTTTGCAAAAAGCAATGCAAATAATGACATCACAAAACCGATAATTGCAGGAACGAGATAAACAACGTGCCAACGCTCGCTTACGTTTTGCATAAGAGTAGCCCTAAGCAACGGAACAAGTAACGTGCCAAGTATTGCTACCGCTTTTACGATTGCGTAATTACGCGCGCGAGATTTTTCATCGGAGCACTCCAGTATGTACACGCACTGCATATCGTGCGATACCATAAAGCCCATTAACGTGCCGCCTATCATATAAACGTATATATCTTTGGACAGGTACACAAGAAACAGACCCAACCCCATACATAGCGTATTGATAACTAAAAACGGCTTACGCCCGAATCTATCTGCAAGTGGGCGATAGAAAACAATAAGCAACGTTACCGGATAGGATATAAAACCTATCGCGGAAAAAAGAGATAAACCTGCGCCGTATTCCATACCCATATTTTTTACGAAAAATTCCGTAATAATATTAGACTGAAACTGAATGGATATAGTCGATGCGATTTCATCCGTAATGTAAATGAGCGATAAAATCATAAACAAGTATATATGATAAAACTTGTTGCTTCTTGCGCCCAACTGCTTTTCGCGACGGATAAGTTCTTTGGCTTCACGCGCCTGTAATCGTTCAATGTTTTTTGCCATTTTGCGTTTTCTCCTTTTGGAAATTGTAAACAAGGAAATTTTTCGTCATCTCATCGGTAATGCCGTAACGTTCCGCCAAACTGTGTATGGCTCGAAGAAAATCCGCAGCAGTGCAGCATTGAGATAACAGGTTTTCTTTTTCTATAAGTTTATTCCAAAATATATTCAAAACAATTTCGTCGGTAGCAAGAGAAACAACCGAGTGATTGCGCGTATGCACGTAAACGTTGCGATCGCCTTCTTCGCCGACTAGACACTCTCCGCCGTCGATTATGACGGTTGTTCTGCGATAAGGAAATAAAGTTGAAACATCGCTGATATTGTACGAATACACCGTTGCGCCTGCAACTGCAATATTTTCGAAAGTAAAAATATATACTTTTACACCGCGGGATATAGCGTTTTCGATGTTGCTGCGTAGCACTTCGAACGGCTCTCGCCAAATGGATAGGGAAATTTCCGCTTGCGCGCTGTCGATAAGTTCCTTTGCCTTAGCAACGTATTTTTCCTCACCCACTATATTCATTACATAATCGACGTCAGCGTTTTCCGTTGCAAGTTGTTGTAGTTCGCGTTCGGCGCAGGCGATATTCTTTTCGTTTTCTTCCTTAATACTGCGTATAAGGTCTTGATACTCGATAGGTTTGTAAAAATTCGGATCTCCGTCTATACGAATAACCGCCCCCTTTGCAACCAAGCGATTGATAACCTCGTACACCAACGAGCGCGCAACACCCGAAAGTTTTGCGATTTCGTAACCGTTTAACACTTTATGTTTAATTAGTGTTCCATATACTTTTGCTTCGTTTGACGAAAAGCCGAGTTTCTCTAAAAATTCATAATTATTCATAGTAGTTATACCCCACACCACTATTATACTGTAAATCCTTCCTTTGTCAATACCCATTTTGAAAAATATGGTATTAAATTTGTTGTTTTAGTCAATACGGGCTGTCGTCAAAGTAAAGTTCGTCGTACTGATCGTCATCGTATCGGTTGAAACGCTCTTGCTGCTGTTGGTTGGTATTCTTTATTAAAGAATAACTTTCTCCGCGTTTTGCACCGTAACGTTTAGATATTTGTATGTAGAAATCTTCCTGCAAATCCGAGTAGGACGTTAGACCGCCGCGCTGCTTCCAAAACTCACTGTGAGACAGGCGGGGATTGTTTTCATCTGTATGCTGAACGTATAACGGCATATAATACTCGTCACGCATTTGCAGTTTTGAGCCGTTCTCGCTTGTTCTTTCCGACATTACTTTGCTTTGCCACTGTTCGGTTATGGGTAGATAATATACGAACAGATTGCGCCTATTCGGTTCGGTTACCACTACTGCGCAAATGACGTTTTTGCCCGTATGCAAGTAGCCTATTTTGTTGATTGCGAACTTATAACAGTTACGGAAAAACATTTCTATTTCGTTTTTATCGGGAAACAACGACCAAAACTCATGGTTGCCGCCGAACTGCAAACATTCTAGAACAATATTCTTGCCCCTATTGTTGAGTTGAGCGTTCAATCTTGTCATCACATCCTGCCACGCCTGTTCGGTCGGCTTGTCCATACGTTTGAAATACTGAACTTCAAACTGCTGTTCGCAACTTTTCAAGTACTCGTCTACCGCTTGCAATTCTTTTCTTTTGTGGGTTATTACAGATATTGTCGCGTGTTCATCGCGAACAACACCAGCATTCCACTCGCGCAGCACGTACTTGTTTTTGTAATACTTGTATTCGTAAATCTTTCTCACCTCCTTTTGTAAAATTTTGTAAAGAAAATAACTCCACCACACTTATAACCGCTTTC
Source organism: uncultured Christensenellaceae bacterium (assembly GCA_910587795.1). Classification (GTDB taxonomy): domain Bacteria; phylum Bacillota; class Clostridia; order Christensenellales; family CAG-314; genus Fimimonas. The sequence goes on along the minus strand of CAJUNH010000001.1, from coordinate 57,822 downwards.
GAAAAATTATCAATTCATAACCCTCCAATAGGTAGCCGATGAAAATAGCTAAAAGTTTGCATTTTTTGAAAAATTCAATTTATTTTACAAAGGAAAAGTTTGTTGTCAAAGATAACAAAAGGGCGGAATCCGTAAGGAAACCGACCTCTTTTTGAGCGTGTATTCAGTTGTTTAAAATTATTTCCCTACAAGGGGTATACTAATTTTCACCCATAAAATAAGGATATATAAATATTTTGTATCAAACTTTTATTTCTTGTGGTAAAATTTATCCTTCTTTTCTTGCTGTTCGGCTTTGAGTTTTTTGACAATTTCGCCTTGAAATTGCATGTCATACTTAGAAAACTTTTCGTCGTAATAGCCGGGAATGAACTTGTATAGTTCCCAGTCCCAATCTCTAAAACCACAGGGGTTGTCAGGGTCGTAAAGTTTCTCTATGGTTAGCGCCGTATCTTCTAACGGCGTATTTTCGCCATTATAAGAATACTTGTTGTATTTCTGTTTGCCTGTTTCCGTAAAAACCGGTTCACGAATAATTAACTGCTTGTTTTCGAGATTGCGCAAATGCGTTTGAATTGTACGGACAGTCACATTGAAAAGCTTGGCAAGTGACTGCATGTTGAGAGGCTTGCCGTTATGTGCTCGGATATGATTGAGTATCATCTCCTCGCGTTCGGCAGGTGTAGGCTTGCGATACTCTGGCTCTATTTGATCGTCCCAACCATCGTTCTTTATCTTACGCTCATCTACAAATTCAACTATGCCGTAACCTTTTCTTTTCATAGGTGCATTATACCATTAAACCCACTAAAAAACAATCAAAAATTAGCCCACTCAATGTGAATAAGAAAAACGTCCTATAAGGGCGTTTAAATTTTATATAAATTCACGTACTTGTGTTATTCACTCAATCCAACTGATAAATATCATATTCGTTTGAAGTACCTTTTACACATCGTGCTTGAAATCTTTTACCGTTAGCACTCCAGTTCGGGAACGAATCTGCTTTTTCTTCGTTTGTAATTTGATTACATATTACTATGTTTTCCAAGCAATTTTTTCCGTCTCGTGACAATGGTCGGATATGAGCAAAAATCAACAATTTTGTCAATAATTGCTAATATAACAATTATTTAAACGCTATTGTAGATTTATACTTAACAATTTGATTTGTTTCTCATAATGTCACTAAAAGATACTTTACATACAGTCATCCTGTCGTCGCCGAACACGCGATGCATAGCGGAAATATTAGCGATTGTCATATCGTCAAACATTGCAACCGTTAGCCAACAGTCATCGTCCAAAGATATTTCGCTGCCCGTAAACCATTTAAACCCGCAAGACTTTGCAAATTCTAAAAATTTACGACGTTGTTTAGACTTTATATTTACCCAAACTTTGCCTTCTTTTTGTAACAATTCCATAATGTTTGTCTTTTTCGTTTTCATTTTCGTTATCCTTGTATTATTATTCCACAAAGAGCAACGAAAAAGCCCATCGACAGATGGGCTAAAGTAAGCGATATTAACCCATCGTTCAGCCGTTAGCACCTTACACTTGCAGGTTGCTGTGCGGTCAACGGGGCTGTCCCTCACGCACTCTTTATGGTATTTTAAGTATACAAAATTTTTTACGGATTGTCAAATAGTTTCTATTTAATCGTCACGCTCACAACCACTGGTCAAATACACTACTTTCTCCCAGTAACTACACCAACAAGTAAAGAAATTAGACGTCCTTTGACAATAAGGACAATTTTCGCATTTTCATTGTTTTATCATTTTAAAATCTTCCCCATAATGCGTATGATATTTTTTATAAATTAAAATTATTTCGTCAAAGCATCAATTATCTTTTCCTTACAATTAATAGCAGTAGTTGACAATCTTAATATTTTAATTCCGGCATTGCTTAATAATCTATCTTTTCTCCTGTCTCGTTCAGCCTGTATACATTCTTTATGTTGGCTACCATCGACTTCTATCACTAATTCAATTGCTTTATTTAATGTATTGTATATAACAAAATCGCAATGCGTATTGATATTCGAAACAAATTTTATGTCTTTTTCATAATACAAGTTTGTTGGTTTTATGATATATTTTAACGGAAAATTATGCTTAAAAGCAAGCGGACCACAATTATTTTCTGCGCATATGTCTGAAATTACAGTTGCTATTATATTTTCGCTTTCAAATTGAGATACATGCAATAATCTATCCTTCATAGACTGCAATATTGGCGCGTAATCATCATACATCAAATCAAAAACCGAATATACCTTAGTACTTTGCACTTTAGTTTCATCACAATAATATTCATAGTATTTTGCAAGATCTCGTAAAATTGTTCCTTCTTGTTTCAATATTTCTTCACTTACTAAAATGTATAATTTCTTTTTTGCCCTAGAAATTGCAACATTGATTAGATTAGGATTGTTAAGAAAATCTATTCGTGCATCATCGTCGTAAAACTTTATTTTATTAGCAACTGTAGATAAAATAATACAGTCTTTTTCCCTTCCCTGAAATTTATGAATTGTATCAATAACATATCCTTGTGCGCCAAATTGATTCTTTAGCAATGTAATTTGATCTCGATAAGGCGCTATAATACCGACATTCTCAGCATTAAAATCTAGACCTTTAAGTATATCTTGTTCTATGCAATCAACCTCTCTTTCGTTGGTTCGACCACGGCACAAATGCGAACCATGTTTAATAATAACTACACCGTTATTTTGTTCGTGTTGTGTATGTATCACTAATTGCCCAGAATAAAATCTTTTATTGCAAAACCCAATTATTTGAGGATCACAACGATAATGTTCTTTTAAAAGTGTGTTGGGAATATTGCTATATCTTGTTTTTACAAAACGCAACACGTTGTTTTCGACATAATTCCACGAAGAATCCAATTTATATTTATTAAATATCTCATTCAAACCCTCTATGCATTGGGAAGTAATCACATTAGGTAATTGCATTTCATCTCCGACAAGAACGACATGCTTTGCGCAAGAAAAAGCAATTACCATCGTTATTAAATCAACTTGGCTTGATTCGTCTATAAGCACATAATCAAACAAAAACTCTTTTCCAATACACTTTCGAATCGCGTGCGTAGTACTGTAAACTACCGGATATCTTTTTGCAAAACTACTAAATTTAAGTGTTATGCTCCTGTCGTTTTTTCAACTCCCTCTTGCGGAAGAAAACCCTTTCTTCAATTATTGAGATAATTAAATGCACTACCATACCGAAACCGAACATTAAAATAATAACGTCCATTGTAAAAGTAATTGCTTTCGTCAAATATAGAATGAAGAATATGCCATAATACACAAGGTTTACAACCAGCGAATTTATTGCATTGTATATCGTGTGTCCTGTGCCGACAAAATAATTGTCGATAATGGCGCAACCCGCATAAGCAATATAGAAAGGCGCGAGTTTTACAGTAATTAAGAAAATCTCATGCGCGTTTTCGAGTCCTTCTGCATAGCGATAGAACGGAGGCCATAACGGAATTGTAATTGCCCACAATGCGACCACGCAAGCGGCAATAAAGTAGTAATTAAATTGCTTTAAGGAAAGATAACCGTCTTTACAATCGTGGCGAATAACCTCACTTAAAGCCGTTATAGGTATAAGCATCCAACCCCAAATAAAGTTATTCGCTATCCAATAATTGCCTTGTTCGGCAACCATGTTTACCATTTTACCGATCATTACGGCGTAAATCAAATTGTCGATAAATTGTTGCGCGCCCGAAAATGCGCCAACCTTGCCCCATTCCTTAAACGTCTGCAAGTCGCTCTTGTGATACCTTGCAGGTTTAATGAGTTTTTGCAAATATAATACCAAAAATCCTGCTACGGCAAGCAAGGCGTTTACTATAATATTAGAAGCCGCTATTCCGTAAACTCCCATTGACGGAATCAACAGAAAATCCGCAATGATTGACAAAACCGTTTGTACGCCTAAAAATATGTAAACCTTTTTGTCCTTGCCCACGACTACAAAAACCACGTTGAAAAAGTTCGGCAAAATGCCCACCATAAAGGCAACCGTTTCCAGTTGCAAATATCTACTTGTTACAGCAAGATCAACTTCCGCGGGATTCATTGCGGACACCAAAACGGAACCGTAAATTAAAACTCCGATAGAAAACAAAGTATACAGTGCAAATGCTATTACGCCCACTTTGAACGTGTGTTTTGCGAAGTTCGCTTCGTCGTGTTTCAATAGTTTATTTAAGACCGAATAAAGCGGAATAATAAGAAACGCACGCAGGGTTTCGTCGATTAAATCGAACCACTCCATTTGTCCGATAATATCGAACACGCCACTTTCACCGCTGGACGATATTATTAAAGTTCTTACCGTTTGATAGATTGCAGGGATAAGCGCAAGAGCGCAAAGCGATGCAAACAAACGCCAACTAAAACTTTTAAGTTGTTTCAACTTGTCTTTCATGTTTGTTCCTCATCTTTAAAATAAAAAACGTCTTAAACTGAGACTTAATGATTTTGGTTGATTCATTAACAATTTATTTTGAAAATTACTGTTTGACATATTGTACCAAAGTATAACCAAAAGAGCAAGGTCTTTTGTTTCGTCCTTGCTCTTATTACTCTTTGCACCTATCAAAATTACTGAAAATAGGCTCTTTTTATGGTAAAAATCGGCAAATTTCGACCTAAATGCGACGGAGTGAAATTGTGTTATAAATATGTTGGTTTTCGCCTACGCATCATTTTTATTGAAAATCGTTGGCGAAAATGCCGAAATGGTTAAAAAATACTAGAAAAGGCGGTAATTATTGGCAGTTTTGGGGTTGTTTTGGTTGCTAAATGGTTAGGCTGCCCATTCCGCGCGGACTTCTGACTCCGTCATTCGCAGATTCAAGTCTTGCTACCATAGCTAAACGCTAACTTCACTTGTTAGTTGCAATGAAAGAGAATTAATTCGGTTATACTCATTTCTTTTGGGTGCGTGCCGATACTTTTATTTTATACAACAATCATAAAAAACCTTAAGCTTATATAATACTTAAAATTTTTAAAAAATACTGCAAAAAATACGTCAAATACTTTTGTAAATGTTAAGTTTTTACAACTAAAGATTATTATATAATATAAAAAATATAAACCCGCAAGTTGTTTGTGATGCAAAGAAATAATACTCTTTTTGATAAGAAATCATATTTATATAAAAAGCGTGTCCTAAAATTTTTTTCAGGACACACTTCTTATTTCATTACTTTTTTTTTATATCGTATCTGAACAACATTTATCTCAATACATTACCGTCAACATGATACAATGTAATAACTAGCGATTAATAGCCGTTAGTTATAGATAACGTTGTTAATTATTCTTTGTATGCAATTATAATTTTATTCTATAGCAGTCGTTACTTCGTTTTCTGTTTTAGGCGCAACTGCTTTTTTCTCTTTTGTAACGTTATTTTTAGTCTTTGGCACAGATGTGCTGCGTTTTTTTACAGGAGTCTTTGCCGTGGTTGCCGCAGCTTGTTTCTTTGCCTTAGGCAGCGGTTCCTCCACAACTACTTGCGTTGTTTTTACACGTATATAACCGTTACGGATTAAATTTTCCGTAGAGCGATATGCTGGGCGGTAATTTACGGGCTTATATTCGTCGTTCATTTTAACGCCTTTATCGCTCATTACAAGGTCGATAAGTTCCTTTGCATACTTTGTGCCGCGGTCACTCTTAATGCGGAACATCGTAGGCATTTTGGCGTTACGCACCTGCTGCGTGCGGTCTTCCACCTTGTACTTTGTACCGTCAAATCTGGAAGCAGGCGCCGACAGAAATAAACACAGCGTTTTACCGCGAACGGCAAAAGTCGCGAAGCAATCGCGCTTGTTTGCATAAAACGCTTCGCGTTTCCATGTGATACTGTTAAATACGCCGCGGTAAGATACGATATGGTTTTTGATTTCGGAATAGCGCGCTTTAAGTTCCTCATCCGCCTGAATTATACGCGCGGTATAACTGCGGTTGTACCGCTTAAATTCTTCTATATTTACGCCGTTTTCTTCGTCGTCCTCGTCCGGTTCCTCCTCGTCGTACAACTCGGGTTCTTCGTAAGGTACGCTATCGGGTACTTCGCCCAATACCGCAATTTGCAATTTGTTTTCCAAGTACAACTCTTCGCGCGTTTTTTCCGTTAAATCAAACGTAAGCGTTTCGTGATTTACCGCCAACATTATTGTGTTTATCTCGGCAAGCTGAATAAGCAAATATTTTACATATTCCAGTTTACGTTGAGATGTAATTTTCAAAAGCATGGGAGTTTTTTCAAAACGGCGGCTGCCCGACTTATCTATCCCGCGGAATTTTGTTTCCTCGTAATCGGCCGGATTAAGCGCTAACGCAATGCACAAAGTTTTACCGCGAAACATTAACAAACCCAAGGTCTTGCGTCCCTTAAAGATACGTTGCTGACGGTAACTGCCTTTAACTTTCAATCCCGCATAGGAAGCTATTTCGTTCATCAACTCAACGTAACGATCTTTTACATCGTCGGCAGAACAGCGTAATTTTGCTTCAAAACCCATCGAATAGCGCACATAGTAACGCTTCTTATCATACTCACGGTCGATAAGTCCAAGTTTATCGCGCATTTTGGCAGACGTCCTTTCCACATACAAAATCTCGGCGTCCATTGTTTCGTCAACTTCTTCCTGCGTTACAACGCCTACGCTGTGACGGTCGATCGGTAGTTGTTCTTTTTCCTCATCGTCGTCATCGTCTTCCTCTTCGTCGACTAAAAGCATCTCGTCTACTTCAAGTTCTTCTTCCTCTTCGTTCTCCTCAAAGCCGACAAATTCGCCGGCTCTAAGAAGATTAAGCTGTTGCAAAAGCTCGTCGCGTTTATTTTGCAGCTGATGTGTGCATAACTTACGCGCACCGCGGTTACGCAGATAAAAGTACAACAAGATGTTACCTGCAACCGCTGCTATAAACAACACGCTAAGTAAAATTACTACAACCAACTGCCAAGGGGGCATTAACATAACTGACAAAATATTAAATAAAATCATTATTTTTTACCTCCTTTGTTATTAGCTGCATATGCGTCCGCTTTCGACCGTGCGTCTATGGCAAGGTCTATCAAACGCTTTCTGCGGCGGTCAAGCAGGAACTGCACTCCGACAAAAGTCAACGCCGCAACGCTTGCTCCGCCAAGTACTCCCGATATAATGTAGAACACCGTATTTATACCTATTACCTGCCAGTCAAACGTAAAGTCGTCCGTTCCTCCTTCTGCCCAAACATAGTTTGCAGTATCTTTAAGTCCTACCGTTACTTTAAATTCTCCGCCGTATGCCGTTTGGTTACCGCTTATCGTCATAGTTTCCTCGTCAAATCCTTCGGGAATATAGGTAAGAATTTGACCGTTTACCATAAATCTATCGGTATTAGCCGTAGGTTTAGCTATTGCCTTAGGAGAAATAACCCAAATAAGAGCAATTTCGTTATCGTCTGTTCCCTGCCAACAATAGTTATGTGCATCGGCAATAGAAAGTTTAATTGTATAAGTACCCGCATCGGTAGCCCTTGCAATAATTTGTCCGCCGCTTACGTTAATATCATCATAGGTAAGGTTCATACGGCTCATATCGTAACCGACAATAGCCGCCGTCAACTGTTTACCAGTATACACATTGTTTTGACCTTCGCCTTCGTTAATTATCGTAAGAGTAGGTTTAACAAGGGCTTTTTTGGTGATATTAAACTTAACAGGACTGCTTGAAAATACGTTGTAGTTATCCGTTGCAGGTACAGCTACCTTTACCCAGTATTCGCCTACAATGCCCGTTTCGGGTGCACCCGAAACGTAAACGCCGTCGCGAGAATTGCTGTACATAAAGATTATTTCGCTTTGACCGAACTTAACCGTTGCAACGGGAAGATTGTTTGCAATGCTGTAATCGCCGTACGCCCAGCCTGCTATTACGATATCGCTTATTAAAGCGTTGTCCGCTTTGTCAATAGTAAAGCTTATTTCGCGCTCGGCAATTTCCACCGACTTCCACTTGTAGTTATCAAAATCTTTAATTTGCAATCTTACGGTATGAGTCTTTGCGTTGATAAATTCGCTGTAATCCAGTACTTCGTAAATGCCGTCGCCGTACTCCGCAATAAATTCGCCGCTGTCGAGTACAGGAGTCAACGCCTTGCCCGTATACGTCTGGTTTGCAATTTTAATTAACGAGCCGTCAACCTCTTTCTTGCTAACCACAAAGGATACGAAAGGCTCTCCAACGATAATAAAGTTACGGTTGTTTGTACCGCGCACCGTTGCAGTGTAGCTTCCTGCTTGAGTAGGAATCTTATCGCTATCGTATGCGGCGTTATCCTTATTAATCGTACCTCTGTAATTAATAGAAAGTACAAGTCCCTGTTGTTCTACCCAGTCCTTGATGTTGACGTTGTTATCGCTATCGTCAAATACGCTTTTGATTACAACTTTCGCTTCAAGATCTTTATATATTCCGTTCCTTACGTCAAGTTCGATCCTTATACGACGTTCGGTTACTGTGTACGTACCGGGGTTGACAGTTACGTTGTAGTTACCGTTATCGTAAGCTGCGTTAATGATGTAACCGCCAATTCCGTCTCCGTCGCTAATATTAGTGTAAAGATTTAAGTTAAGACTGTCGCCTGCAATCAGTTTCTTGTCCACGTCTATTACGTCAACTTTGTTTAAGTCGATTTCCATACCGTATTGAGAAGTAAAATTACCGATATTGATTGTTATATCGCGCTGCTTAACCTCCAAAAGTCCCGCTTCTGCTTTAATAATGTAGTTAGCGCCTGCGTCAAGTCCTTTGGCAATTCCGTCTACGGAGTCAAGCACAACATAATACTCTTGTCCAGCCTGCAATACACCGTAGTTTTCGTCGGCATGCATAATTCTAACGTTTTCGTCAGCCTCGTACCTGTCGCCGAACTGTAAGCCTTCGACTTTATAACTTAATTTAGCCGTATTCCAACCGTCGCCGTAAATAATACTTCCGCTTGCAACCGCCTTGATTTCCAACGGGTCGATATGCAACTTGCCGTAAGCAATTTTATCGGTATAATTCTTTCCGTTGTTGGTAAGCGTAAACTTGATAAAATAGCCGCCTACGTTAGAAGGCAGTCCATTGTTCCAGCCCGTAATGCTCTCCGGCCGCTGTCCTTCATCCTTTGCCCAAGACATACTTAAATATCCGTCGTAACCGTCCTTAACTGTAACGGTATCGCGCGCAATCGCATTTTCCACTTTACTGTACGTAGCCTCATATCCGTCGCTCTCAACAGTTATAACGCCGTTAACTGCATCGTCTACGCCGATAGTCCACAAAAGAGTATGCTCTTGAGTGCCGCCGCCAACCCATTCGTAATTGTCGGTATCAATAAGCGTAAATCTTACCGTATATGTGTCCGCATCCGTTGCGTAAACGATTATACCGCTGCTGCTTGTGCCTGCGTGTCCTTCGTATTCGGCGCGCACGTAACGCGAATCAAATTCGATAGACAGAGATTGTTCGCCGCCGTTAAATACGTATCCGCCAACCGTTTCTTGCGGAGCGGCAACTTTAAACGTATCTATTCTAAACACAAAATACAGTCTTTCGTTTACTTCAACAGTTTCTCCGTCGTCGTTTACGTAAGTTCCGCTGTATTCTGCGCGTACTACATAATAGCCTGCGTTAAACGTTACAGAACCGATGGGAGCAAACGCGCCTATTTTCAAACTGTCGATACTGCCAAACTCTTTGCCGTAAAAGCTGCCGATAATATCCAAATCGGTTTCGGTTACTCTTGCGTACGACAATTTTACGTTATTATCGGGCGTACCGTTAATTTTTACAACGGGAGAATTAGGCGTTTCGCTGTAAGTCCAGTCTTCTACGGTAAGCGTCATAGTAATTTTAGACGCCGTGATAATAAACGAACTTACAATATACGTATCGTTACTGCTGTTAAATACGTAGTTAGCCGTTGCAGAACTTCTAAGCTTAAATCTAACCTCGTATTTACCTCTGCCGTTTGCATTAATAGACAGTCTTTGACCGTCAAAGTAGTAAGTGTTTTCGGTTTCGGCATTACCTAAATCGATAACCTTAGAACCGCTTTCGCCCGACGGCATAAATGTAAACATAACAACTTCCATTATATCGTTAATATAATTATTGATACTGTTAAAGCCGTCAAAGTCCTCGCCGTCCACTTCGCGTATGGACGTTTTGTACCAACCCAAATTATCTTCGAATATTACTTTTTGAGTAATTTTATAATTTTGGATTGTAAACGATTTTGCACTGTTTGCAAATACATAGTTTGTATCGGTTAAAGTTACCGTAACGCTGTACTCGCCTACTTTTGTGGGAGCCTTTCCTGCAGTTTGACCTTCGCTTGCCTTGGTATTGTAAACAAGGTTAGCATATTTAGGTCTGTAAATTTTATTGATAATATTGTTCAAATCAACCGCAATACTGTTAACGTCGCTAAACGTCAATTCGGCATTGTGAGCTTTACCCCACTTACCTCCGTGATAGTCCGTTCCGTCCCAGTCAAATTCTTGATTTACCGTGCTTACGTTAATCGGCCGCGGATTAATTACAAGGTTTGCGGACTTGTAGTTATCGGCAATGCTTAAATCGTAATTTTCAAAATCGTTTAACTTATCAATCGACACACTGTAATTGCCTACGCCGCTCTTCCATGCCTGATAATCGCTGCCGTCGCCGCCTTTAATGGAAAACGAAATCGTCTGGTTGTTTTTAACAAGCAGTTCAGTAATGCTTTCGTTATTTTGCAATCCTTTAACTTCGTAATTCAAAGTTATACCGGAAACCGCCTTGCCGTTTTCGTCGATAATTACTGTGCCGTAAATAAAGCCGTACGCATTAGGAACGTTGCCCGTTACATTATTAGCATAAAGCGTTAGAGGCGCTTTTTTAATCATAAACGTAGGCATATTGTCCGCGTTAGTAACCGTTACGTCATAGTTGCAGTCATCTAGCGTTAATTGCAGTTGATATCCGTCCTCATGGTAATTGATTGCATTGCCCGGCAAAGCAAGCGACACACCCAAATTGCCGCGTTTATTACCCGACGCGCCGAACGTATCGTTATCGTTAAGTTGAATAAACGATTCGATATTAGAATTAAACTTGCTAACCAATTCCGCATTGGTAAGGCTGTTTACGCCTTTATAATAACACCAAGAGTATTCGCCGTTACCGTTATCGTAACCCAAAATCGTAACGCTTACGGTACGTTTGCGGATTTCCAGCGGAGCGCGGTTGGTTTCAATCTTAATATTATCGTTGCCTGCGCATTGCGGTTCGATAAAGCAGTTTGCGCTTTCCGCCGCCGTATTTACGCCGTAGCCGGGGGTTATAAATTTTACTTGATTGTCGGCAAGATAATTGAGATAAACGCTTTCTACGATTATATCGGAGTAAGCAGTATATCCAAATCCGCTAAATCTGTTGCCCGCGCCGAGCGTTCCGCTGCTTAAATCGGTACCAAAGTGCACCCAAGCGCCCGTGTTAGCCGTTAAAGTAAGCGTTGCCTGACTGATAGTAAACTCGTAATTCGTAGTACCTGCCGTATAGTTGTTGCTGGTACATCTTGCCGTAGCTTTGTACGTGCCTACGCCGATAATATTTGCTTGATCCCATGCCTGCCACTTTCCGCCGACCAATTTGGAATAAGTAAAGGTGATTTCAAGCGAGCTGTCGCCTTCAACCGAAGCTTTATAGAAGTTTGCTACGCCAGTATACAAACGCTTTTCGTTTTTATTGTCAGCGTTACCGTCATTGTACCAAACGCCCTCGTCGTTTATGGAGAGATTCCCCTGATTAATTTTGTAAAGACCTGCGTTATGTTTGCCGTCTTGAGTTATGGCGTTATCGCTATCGCTGTCAAAAGAACAATCGCTAAACTCTATCACGTAATCGTTACCGCAGTCGCCTACAAATCTGGCGTAAATAGCGTATCCGCTTACCTGGCCGTTTACTATAACTACGTCGTTGGTTTTAATTCCGTTTTTACCCGTCAATGCTTCGGTTACAAGTACGATAATTTTTTGATTATCGTTATTGTACTCGCCGTTTTGCGGAGCGTTAACATTATAGAATAAAGTATTACCGACAATTTTAAACGTAAGCGTTTGAGCCGCTTCCGGTACAACATTGCCGAGTTCGTCTAAATGCTGTAAATTGTAGGTATTTTCCTTATTGTCGATTGTAATGGTAACAACGCGTTTGTTTACTGTAATCGTACCGTCGACAAAGCCGTTTGCTGCTACGACGTAGTTATCTAACGCGGGAACCGTGGTATTGTTATACGTAATTCCGTAAGTAACAGCCGCCGTACTGCCCGCTTTATAAAGAGTACCGAAATACGCAGGCAATTTGCCTTCAACCAAATAATCTGCAAGGATTGCTTCGGTTGTGTCGCCGTTTACAAGCCCTATCGCATTATACTTAAATTCCGCAGGAACGCCGTCGCCGTACGTTAAAGTAATATCTTCGGCTTTAAAAGTAATTTCTTTTTTGTCTACTTCAAAATACCACTCTGCGGTAACGTCACCGTAATTCGCAGTTCCCTCTAACGTTACTTCTATGCGGTATATTCCCGCGCCGAACGTACTTGCGTTTAACGCGTCAAACAATTCTTTAACGCTTGTAAACGGCTGTTCGTTTTTAAGCGTTTGTCCGTAGTAAAGATTGACGGCAAACTTAATTGCTGCGTCCTCGTTAAAGCGTGCAGTAGGTTCGGTTATGCGCTGATCGCCGTTTGCATTGTAGCCTAAAAGGTGACTGCTTGCCGAATACGGTCCGTATGTCCAAGCCGCGTTTGTAATGCCGTTTACCGACGTATACTGATAACCGTTTTCAAAAGCAAAGCCGCTTATCGTATTTGCCGCCTGCTTAATTTCGAACGTACCCTTGCTGTAATCAACGTCGTAGTTGACATCCATACCCGTTTTTGCCGAACAAATAATGTCATACTTTCCTACGGAGTTAGTTATACCGTTTTGATAAGCTGTTGTAGACAGTACAAATATATCGTCGTATGCGCCGATTTCCAAATCGTCAAGAGTAAGCTGCTCGCCCGTATACGTGGAATCAGGCAACATAACGCCGCTGTAATCCAAAGGCACTCTCACCGTTCCGTCGTTATTAAGTTCGCTCTCACCGTAATAATCGCTCTTGTCGTTTATAATAACATTAAAAGGCAATTTGGTTACGGTAAGTACGCCCACTCCGCCAATAAAATTATAGTTGGGGCTGTTAAGCGTGCCGACATTAAACGTAAGCGCACAGCTGTCGTTTACGCCAGACGTACCTTGCACGTAATTTGTGGCATAGCTAAACGTACCGTTTAATCCTATATTATTAATAGATTCGCCGTTTACAAGTCCATCGATACCGTAACGGATATTACTGCCTTCGGGATTGATTAAATACTGCAATTCTGCATTGTAACAACCACCGTCCGCGCCTGCTGACGTAGGATCTTTTTCGCCGAACATAACCGACATTGAAGGTGTAATCGTAACATCTTTTTTGCTGATTTTGCATGTTACTTCTACTACTTCGGGATTATGGTTATCAGCGGAAATTCTAATATAATATTTACCGCTGTCGGCAACGTTTTTAACGGTAAATTCTTTACCGTCGCTGATATACGCCGTCCAGTTTCCGTCGTTTGTTTTGCTGTATTCCCAAATAATTCTGTCGGGTGCCGCACCGCCGTTGACTGTTTTTGCAGTATATTCCGCCAGTAAATTATTGTCTTTGCCGTTGTATATGCCGCCGTAAACGCCGATATCAATATCTTCAATATCTGCGTTGCCAACCGTATATAAACCTGTTGTACCGTCACCCGCAGCGTTTACAAAAGTTACAGAATAGTTGCCGTCAATTTCAGTACCCGTGATCGTATAACCGCCAACGGGAGAATACTGCGCCAATACGTAAGTCGTCCCGTCGACTGTAAGCTTTGCGGAAAGATCAAATACGCTTTGGTTTGTAGAACCGCCTACAAGTGCCTTGATGTTGCCCGCAGCGTCAACCGCACCGCAGCTGCTATCGGGCAATACGCTTGCAATGCCGTCGTAAAGATTAAACGTATCCGTACCGTACACCGCCGTCAGTCCGCTGTTAAACGTTACCGTTATAGGACGGGGAACAATATAATACGTTGCGTTTTCAACGGTTAAATTATAGTTATCCTTATATTCCGCCGCCGCGGCGCTCCAAACCAGTTTAACCGTGTATTCGCCGACGGGTGCAAGCGACGAAGCATAGTTGTGAGAATCCTTTAATAATTGTATTACAATACCTTTACTGTGGTCTACGCCGTCTGTATTTTGATAAAAACGGTTGCTTCCGTTTGCATAGTCCCAACTCAATTTTTTGTCGTAATCGCCGTAAATATGTTTGTCGTCCGCATTGCCGTTTGCAACAATAGAGACGTCAAGTTTATTAATAGTAAGCGTACAAACTTGAGTATCGTTTACCGTCATATCGCTGCAACCGGAAATTGCGTCGATTTTTACCGTATATTCTTTTGCATTGACCGGCGTTACAATATTTGAACCTACTAAGTACTTTACGCTAACCGTAGGTGCGGCGGTTAAGTCTGCCGCATCCTTTTTAGGCATATTTGTAACAGTCGCCTTAACGTTGCGTTCTGTTCCATTGTACGTAGTAACAATGCCGTTGTCCGTTGCGGCCGCGCCGTCCAAATCCCAAATAACTTCCACGGGACGCTGAGTAACGGTAAACGTTTTATTAAAGGACAAATCCTGATACTGCTGATGCAAATCTTCGCGCACGAATTTAACGTCGATTTTTACGGAATAGCTGCCGTAGAACCAAGGTAAACTGTTTACCAAATCAGTATCGGTTAAGGTATCAATACCGTTGTCCGTACGCGTAAAGGTGTATTCGATAGTTATACCGTCGCCGTTATTGATAATAATGTTTTTGTCGTCGCCGCCGAGCGTAATAAATTTTTCGCGCGACAAAGGATCGGCAATAACGTTGTCGCCCAAAGCGTATCCGTTTGCGCCGAACATATAGCCATGCGTAACGCCGTCAAAACTGCCTATTAAAAAGTCTACGTTAAGCTGCGACGCGGTAATTGCGTAACGCAGATATACAGCCGAGCCGTGTTCCCGAGTGTATACAAGTCTGTATACGCCTTCGCCCTCGTGCTTAGGCAAAATATATCCGTCGCCGTAATAACCCGTATTATCGCTATTGTCGTAGTCAACTTTCCATACATAGTTAAACGCAAATTCGGCGTCCATTTGCAATAACGCAAAGTACTGACCGATTTCCGCCGTAGTTCCGTCAAAACCTCCGCCTACTTGCGTTGAGCTGTCTGCATTGCCGTAGTCGTTACCGTCAACGTTGTACAAGCCGTACATTACGGAATAAGTTACTCCGTTTGCCAAACTCTTAGTTAAGATTGTCGACAAATCCGTAATTGATTTTTCCTTTTCCATTGCACGGCTGGATCCGAGTTTGGGGGAAGATATTTCCATACGGCTTACGGAAGCAAAGTTATCCCAAGAGTACGTATAAACGCCGTTATTGTCAAAGTCCTTTGAGTTGTCGGTATTATCCCAGTAGTAATTTGTCTTGTCGGTAATTTCAAAGGACACGCTGTATACGCCCGCATTAAAATACGTAAACGTACCTGTACTTACGTCAAATAAACTGTCGGTTCCAAGCGTAAGCGTTTTGTCGCGGTCTTTAACGTCAAACCACTCCTTGGGAATAATTCCGCTAAGCGTTGCGATTACAACGCCGTTTATGATTTTGTTAAAACCGTTAAATATTTCGTTTTGTACCGAACCGTTAAATTGTCCGTCGAACACCGCTTTATCGGTATGTTTAACCGATTGTTTTTCCACAATGTAGTCTACCGTTGCAACAAGTTGATTGTTTCCCGAAACCGTAATATAATCCTTGTGTCCGTTTAAAGTGTAGTTTCCTTCGGCGTTGTTTTTCAACACGTCGGCAAATGCCGTATAGAATCCTGCGTTACCCGGCTCAACAACAGTTCCGCTTGTTTGGCCTTTGCCCGCATAGTAAGCAATATCTGCCTGTACGTTGTCGCCGTCGCATTTATTTAATATTTCCGTTTCTGTTGTTGCCGCAGTACCGTATACGGTAGACAAATTTGTCCAAAGTATTTCTACAACGCGCGGAGTAATTTGTATAGTAAACGATACGGCTTCGCGTTTCGATTCTTCGTCTGCTCCGTTTTTCCACTCGAAGTTACCTGTCGGAGCAACTAAAACAGTATAAGTTTTTACGTTTTTGTGTTCGGTAACGGTATCTTCGCCAACCTTGTATGTAAATGCAAGCTTACTAATAACGCTTTCGCCCGTACCGAGCAAATAATCTTCCTCATAATTTTCAATAAACGTTTCGATATCTACATTTTTGCCGTTGTAAACAACCGTCACGTTGCTGCCGCTAACTCCGTCTAACGCGCTGTCAAGCTGAGGTTTGTCAAGTCCAGCGCTTGCAATTGTAAACGAATTTTTAAGTTTACTGCTATCGGGAGCTTTATAGTTTACGATTTGGCTATATGCAGGTAGAGTTTCGCCGTCCGCGGCAACAAAAGGTTTGCCTTCTGCATTGGTAATTTTTACGTAATACGTTCCGGACGCGACAATATCCTCTTTGTTGATTGCTTTTGTGCAATTCTCGTCCGTATAAAATTCCGCAGTTAAAGTAAGCGCGTCGTCTTGCAAAGCCTGAATAAGCGGATAATGCGCTAAGTTATCGTAAAAATAAGAAATTGTTTTGCCGGTCCAGTCGCCAAACGACGGCGCAGAAACGTCTTCTTTCCAAACTACGACATATTCCGCTTGATCGATTATAACAGTCTTATCTACATTGTAAGCCGCTGCCCACTTGTAGTTGCCGTTTACTATGTTAACGGCAAATTTATAAGTGCCCGCGTCCCTAACGGTAATTTTTCCGCTGTTGTAGTCAATAGCTATATTTGTAGTAACTGCCGTCGTATTGTCGGTTAATAACTTTCCTTCGGCAGTAATCGTAAGCACTTTTGATACATCCGCTGCGCCGTCAACCGTAATATCGCTTGCCAAAATTCCCATAGACGTGCCGTCTGCATTCCAACCGCCGACAGTAAATGTATAATCGCTGCCGCTATACGTGCCGCCGCTGCCGTTAAAGGCAAGGTCGGTTATAGACTTTTGTTCTACGGTAAAAGACGCCGTTTTTACGGGACAGATTACGTCTGCGGACGTTACGCCCGTTTCGTAACCGTCAACGCTGTATTCTACGGTATAAGTACCAGCCTGCCACAGTTCGCCGTTTGCAAAATTCGGTATATCGGCAATAACATTGCCTTTGCTGTCTTTGTAAACCGCTTTTAACGTTACGTATCCGTTTAGACTGCTGTCGTTAGTTACCGAAGCCGCAGGCAAATCCTCGCCGTACGTCATTCCGCTTTGCGAAAGATCGTAGCTGAGTTGACGCGCGGTAATACTAAATTGCGCCGTCTTGCTTGCAGAGTCGTCCGTCCATTTATAGTTGCGGTTTTTAATAACAAATTCTATTGTGTAATCGCCTTTGTGAATACGGTTTGACGTGTCGTTATCCGCCCAACTTGCACGCATAACCGTACTTACCGTATCGCTCGATGCCAAGCCGTTAACGGTAATACCGCTGTCAAACAAGTTTATAACCCCTGCGCCCGCAGTAAAATTACCGTCGGCGTCGGGTATGTTGTACGATTTCGTCTTATCGAATACTTGCGAAGGAATGGATACCGAGTCCAAAGAAATTTGACGTTGTTCTATTTTAAAATCTTTAGCAACAGATGCCTTTTTGTAATAGGAGGTAGGTTCTGTTTCGATAGTTACGGTATATTCTCCGCGCTCGGTAGGAAAGTTGTATTTATCCGTATATTCAACGGTTGTTTCCGTACCGTCTTTGCCTACGCTAATATAAGTTCCCGTATAAACAACTCTGTATCTGGGAGCGGTTTTCAAACTCATATTGGGATTATCATCGTCAAATACGGGAGTATCGGCTTTAATTCTGTCGGATAAACCTGTCATACCCATAGACGGACTGCCTTCAACGGTACCTACCAAATTAAAATTCGGTTCGCCGTTACCGTATTGAATACTTTGAGGAAAATTATTAAGTTCCAGATCGAGCTCGGCGCCCGTAACGGTAATAACGTATTCTACCGTTTTATTGTCGGCAGTCAATGCGCCGCCGCCGTTAGCCGCCCAGTAAAAGTCGCTGTCGTCTCCTTTTGCAAAGGTAACTTTAAAGATATACACTCCGCCTTGACTGAATTTGTAACTGCCGTCATCTTGCAAAGTTACGCCCGAAGGAGGGGTTAATACCATATTGTCGCCTAATGCGTCGTCGGTTACAAGTCCCTCTATTTTAGTGGAAAGCGTTTCGCTGAAATCAACAGTTTCCTTATCGAAGGTCATTGTAGGACGCGTAGCGGCAATAGAGCTGACAAAAACGCCTCCGCTAAACGAATAGCTGTCAAGGTTAAACGTTATTTTATTAACTTGCTTTGTTAAAACAGTGCTAACAGTATCGTTAACAAAATATTGAAGATTTGAAACAGCTTTGCCGTTAGCAAGCAAATCGGTAACATAAATTTTAGATTCCTCGTCTCCGTAGTATGCGGAAATAAACAATCCGCCGTAATCCAGTTCTGCCGATCTTGCTTCTTGGTCGCGCATTAAGTATGTAGGTCTTATAATAGATCCGGTGTAAGAATCGCTTTGTATTTTATTTAACACTTCGTCCGGATTATCGTATTTAATACCTGTCAACGACAAAACAAGCGGTTTAATATCCGTATTTGTTCTGTGAGGTATTTCGATTACCTTGTCGTATTTATGTCCTTCACTACCGTTTATTAAAGACTGTGCCGTAATACCGATAATACCTGTATTTAACAGAGATTCTCTAATATTAATAGGATCGTGACTTAACGCACCGTTATTGTAGGCTATGTAAACGTAACCCTGCAAAGTAGTAAGCAGGCTGTCGACAGTAGTCTTAGACGACAATCCGCTAGGTTGCTGCCAACTTATACCGCCGTTTTGACCTAGCGCAAGCGCAAACTCGTGCAGCGTATTAAAGTTAATTGTTGCGTTTGCCGTATAAACGCCCGTATCTCCGTACGTATAGGTAAGAGATATATCAACGGCTAAGTTAGTCGTGCCTCCCGCATCGCCGAATACGTTGGGAACAGCCGTTTCGTCAGTCCAGGTTACGCCGTCGGCAAAAGTTTTTATCACCTTGGGAGTATCTGGGTTGGAGGAAACAAGCTCAACCGCCAAACGCTGTTGAACTTCCGCCTTTGTCATACCCTGAACAAAAGCGTCGTATCCTTGCCCGTCCACATAGTAGTTACCTTTAAGCGTATAATCGGGAACGATTACGTTTGCGGTTATTTCCGCGGGAGTAACCGTATAGTCCGTGCTTAAAACGGTGTAAGTTTTACCGTCGGCGCCTTTGCTTGTAACGATAATATCGCAAGCTTCCGCACCGAGAACGTCGCCGCCGTGGCTAAACGATACGTCATAGTCGTCCGCACCAAGAGTAAACCCGCCCTCATCGTTTTCGTTAGCATACCCGACTACATTCAACGCATTTTTTATCGTTGTTGCAGTATAGTCGCCGTATACCGTTTTATCGGCTTTCAGTTCCGCAGTAATATGGTTATACGGTTCGCCTGCGCCTTGCGCAAACTGCACCGCACCGAAAACGATAACCGCAATTAAAACAACTGCAAGCAAACTTACCAACAGCGTTAAAGTCAACTTACGATTGCTTAGTTTATGTCCGGTCTTTGTTGCCATTTCTACCTCCTATTCTGCTAAATTGCAGACTCGTAAAATGTAAAAAACATTTCTAATATTTTAATACGTAAAAGACCGTAACGCCTACTTTTAATTAAAAGTTACGTTTACGGTACAAAATTTTTTAACCGACAAAATTTATATTGCACGGCAGAATTTTCTTAAAATTAGTTAATTCGTTTTTTATGGCGATAAAAAAACTTACTGTCCCAAAACGGGGCAGTAAGTTTAATTACTGATTGTACTATAACAAATAAGGCTACCCCTCCCCATTGTTATTACAAATTTTTAAGCTCGTCTTTAAGTTTACGTAAATTTTCGCGCTCCACTTCTATTAGCGATGTATACACACGGAAATATTGAGCGTCTTGTTCGTCAAGCTTTGTATTGTTCAGTATCGACTGCAACAATGCCGTTTGCGAACGCGTACATTTTTTTTCAAGTTCCGCGATTTCCTTTTCGCTATCGAGGATTGCTCTCTTCAAATCACTCTTTTTAGACACAGTGTTCCCCTCCTTACGTCGAATAAATTATTAATTGTAAGTAAAACAGAGAGAACTATTATAGTAATAATATCCCTATGTAACAGTATAACATTTATTGTAAAAATTTGACAAGTACTTTTTTACGTTTTTTTTGACAATTTGTCTATATTTTGTATTTTATAATATAAAACGGCGTTTTTTAATACGTTTTTTCTTTTTTATTCTAAAAACAAATCCAAAACAATCAATAATGACTGCATTACACTGACTTCTAAACAAATAATTATATGAAAAACTACTGAACAAAATGATAAAGGAAAGTATCAAAAAACAATATATTTGCCAAGATGCAACGCAACTATTGATAAATATAAATAAAATTTAGAAATATATAATTTTGGCATTAATAACGTTAACCGTCTTATAGTATTTTTAACGTTAAATTTTAAGCCGTTATTCAAATTACAAAAAAACGAGTTCGGCACAAGACCGAACTCAATGTTTAAAATCTAAATATAACTAATCATTTAAATGTACATCTCTGCTGCCGTACGGTACATTATATCAAAACGGACATAAGTAAGAAAAATTATTCCACGCTAAGCACGTAGTAGTACAAAGGCTGCCCGCCGTAATGCAAAATAAACTCTATATCGGGGTGCGCCGCTTGCAGTTTTTCCACAAAAGCTTCCGCCTTTTCCTCGGCTATGTCCGCACCGTAATACAACGTAACCACTTCTTTATCGGGATTTAACATACTCTCTATAAGCGCTGTAGTTACTTTTTCTATGTCTTTACCAGACGTTACTATATTTCCCTTATCTAAACCTATAATATCGCCCTTTTTAATTGTAAACTTGTCTATTACGGTATCACGCACGGCATAAGTAACCTGCCCTGCGTCCACGGAAGAAAATGCCGTCGTCATATTTTCCAAATTTTCCGACAGCGATGCGTCCGGACTGTAATTAAGTACTGCCGCCAACCCCTGAGGTATATCCTTAGTTTGTAAAACAAATATATTGCGCTTTTGTACTAAGGTACGCGATTGCTCGGCAGACAAAATAATATTTTTGTTATTGGGCAAAATAATAATATTTTCCGCATTAATTTTACGCGCTGCTGTGGCTATATCGTCCGCCGACGGATTCATAGTTTGACCGCCCTCTATAACCTGATCTACCAACAGATCTTTAAAGATTGCGGAAAATCCCTCGCCTGCGCATACGGCAAGCAAGCCGATAGGTTTGCGTTCGGCTTCGTATCTGGCGCGCAGCTGACGGTTTTGCTCCATCATATTTTCTATTTTAACTTTGTCCAACTCGCCCAAAGTGATTGCTTTAGACAAAGCCTTGCCCGGATTATTAGTATGGACGTGCACTTTTACAAGAGACAAATCGCCTATACAAATTACCGAGTTACCTATTTCGTTAAGATACTCGCGAAGTTTTTCTATGTCCGATTCTGTGGTACGCTTTTTAATGTTGGTAATAAAAAATTCCGTACAGTAACCGAAGTCTAACTGCCCCAAACTTTCGTAGTCCACCACCAAATCGTTATCGTCGGGAAAAGCCGAATCTATAGAAACTGTCTTAATAGCAGACGGCTGAGCAGCCTCATAGTCTTCCGCACCGGATACTTCCTGATCCAAATATCCCATTATAAGCCCTTTAAATAACGTAAGCAGACCGTATCCACCGCTGTCCACAACGCCCGCGCGTTTTAAAACGTCCAGCATATCGGGAGTTTGAGCCAAAGTTTCCTCGCCTTTGGTAAGAACCGCGTTCATTAATTTTTCGATACTGCCCGTGCGTTTAGCCATATCGACGGCTTCTTCCGCCATCGAACGCACAACGGTTAATATCGTTCCTTCCTTAGGTTTGGAAACAGCCCTGTACGCCAACTCAGCGCCTTCACGCAAACCTTTTGCAAAAGTACGCGCGTCGCATTCGTCTTTTTGTGCAATTACATTAGAAAAACCTTTTAAAATCTGCGACAGTATTACTCCGCTGTTGCCGCGGGCTCCGCGCAATGCTCCCTTAGATAAACGGTCGGCAAATTCTGCCATAGACGTGCTGTTAAGCGCACTGATTTCTTTTACGGCAGACATCATAGTAAGCGACATATTCGTACCCGTATCTCCGTCGGGTACGGGGAAAACGTTAAGCGCGTCCACTTGCGCTTTATTTACCTCCAGCATTTTTCCGCCGGCAATAAACATACGTTTCATTACCGATGCTGTTATATGTGTAGTGCTAGAATAAGCAGAAGCCATGATTATAATATTCCTCGATTATTTCGCTAAAGTAAACGTTACAGCTTAACCCCTACGACATGCACGTCTATTGAATCGACAATCATTCCCGTAAAATGCTCTAAGCCGTATTTGACGGTCTTTTTCGAACTTGACGACACTGCAGAAACCGGCAAACCATATTTAATTTTAACAAATAAATCGACGAAAATTCTGTCGCCTTTGGTTGCAATGCGTACTCCGCGGCCTTTTCCGCTGCGCTTGAAAATATCCGTAAACGAATCGGAGAAATTGAACGGCACAACCTCTACTACCCCGTAACATTCGGTAGCCAAGTGTCCCGCAAGCGACGCAATAACTTCGTCCGAAACGGTTATTGCTCCATACGAATTTTGGGTACGTAATGCCATTCAGTTTTACCTCCTAGTACATAGTTATTATAATTTTACAGCATAAATTAATTTTTATCAAGCAATTTTTGCAAAAACAAAGTACAAAAGTGATAAAAAACGTCGAAAAATCGCCATTTATTGCTATAAACCACAATATTTATTTTTTTAATACTATTTGCTTGCCAAATCTTGCAAAAAATGCTATCATAGTGAAGCGTTAAATTAACAAAACAATTTTTCCTACACGGAGGTGTAATCATGTCCAAGGTATGTGCTATATGCGGTAAAAGCAAAATGTCAGGCAACAAAGTTTCTCACTCTAACAGAAAAACGCCCAAAACTTACAGCGCCAATCTTAAAAAGGTTAAGTTGGAAGGTATGACATCTGCAGAATATATTTGCACTCGTTGTCTTAGAACACTGAGCAAAGAAGACTAGTTTACCCGTATACTTTTGTTTATTTATCCCGAACGTTTTGTTCGGGATTTTTTTACGCCCCTATTGCATTTGACGAAATGTTATGTTAAGATAAATATTACACTGATACGTCTTTACTTGCATAAAATGCATATGCGCAACTATTTGTTTTTGATAGTATTTGCCGTAGACACCGCCGATATACACAGCGCAGTTGTTTTTAAAGGGTTTTACAATTTATAAATATTATAATAGGAGAAAAATATGATTGCATTATTATCCGCCGCAATCGGCAACACCTGGTATCTGGGGTTTGAAAACGACTTTATACTGTGGTTTCAGAGTTTAGGCGGCAAGGGCAGTTTTTTGTACTACCTTATGAATTTTATTTCTATGTTCGGCGAAGAAATGATTTTGGTGGGAATTGTAGGCTTGCTGTACTGGGGATTGGACAAAAAAGGCGGCGAAAGAGTAGGATTTATAATGGCGTCCACAGCGCTTATAAACCCTCTTATAAAAAACATCGTATGCCGTACGCGCCCGTTTGACAGCGGATTCGGCATACAAAATCTTCGCGACGTAGACGGATATTCGTTTCCGTCCGGTCACTCGTCGGGTTCGGCGTCGACGTTTGTAGGAGCAACGGTTGTATATAAAAATAAAAAATGGAAATGGCTGATAGCAATATCCGTTGTTATCCCCATACTTGTAGCGTTATCGCGCACATATTTAGGAGCGCATTATCCAACCGACGTAGTATGCGGCTTAGCATTGGGCGTAGGAATGGTATTTTTGCTAAACTTTCTGTACGCAATAGTTGCCAACAAATATTTTATTTACGGAGGAATACTGCTTGTAGGATTTGCGGGATTTTTTTATTGCACTACAAGCGACTTTTATACCGCGTACGGTCTGCTTATAGGTTTAACGTGCGGCGTATTGTTCGAGGAAAAAGTCGTAAAATTCGACAACACAAAAATTTGGTGGCGCGTTATACTGCGCGTTGCCGTCGGCGGAGGTCTTTACTTAGGATTTAACGAGCTGCTTAAATTGATTGTGGGAGCAATTTACCCCGACTACAAATCCGCAATTTGGTTCGAGCGAATCTTTCGCGTTACAAGGTACGCCGTAGTATCGTTTTTGATGATAGGCGTTTACCCATTGCTGTTTAAACAAACGGATAAACTTTGGAAAAAATGGAAATGGTTAAAAACCGAAGAGCCGACGGAAACGACGGCGGCGAAATAACCGTCGCAGAAGAAACCGCCGCTACCGAATAGATAATCTAAGATTAATAAATACATTGATTAAAAAATAAATGCTTATCCTTAGCAAGGGTAAGCATTTTTATAATTACTTCTTTCCTATAACGAGTTTGCCGAGTATCAATTTAAGAAACGCACCAAGCGGAGCAGGCAATTTAACGCAGCAGATTTTATTTTTCATATTATTATCTCCCTTTGCTTTTTGCTGTAATATATGTCTAATTTCCGCAAAAAGTTACAAAATACGAAATAATATTTTCAAAAGCTTTTAACCGTTACTTCGATTTAAAACCACTTTACAGTTATAGCGCAATAAGCAAAAGCTTACAAGACATAACTTACAAAACAGCGTAACAAATAATACGCATAGTAAAGTATGCGGCATCAATTACAGACAATTATAACTTGCGCAAATTTTCGATTACGTCCTTTCGGTTATGAGCCTGCATTACCGCATTGCCCGCTACGATTACATCCGCGCCCGCCTCTGTAACAAACTTTGCAGTATCGGCATTGATACCGCCGTCCACCTCGATAAGCGCGTCGGGAAACAATTCTCTTGCTTTACGGATTTTATCCACGCTGCTTTCAATAAACTTTTGACCGCCGAACCCAGGTTCGACGGACATAATCAAAACCATATCGAACAAACCTTTATACGGAAGTAAATCTTCAACGGGAGTATTCGGCTTAACGGAAAGCCCGACTTTTTTTCCGCAGGAACGTATTAAATCCGCCGTCGCCTTAACGTCCTGAGCAGCCTCGATATGAAATGTAATAATATTTGCACCTATTTCGGCAAACTGTTTTACGTAACGAATAGGCTCCTCAATCATTAAATGTACGTCTAGGGGTATTACCACACACTTACGTATACTTTTTAATACCGGCAAACCGAATGAAATATTCGGCACAAATTTTCCGTCCATCACATCGCAGTGAATCCAATCGGCGCCGCTTTTTTCCAACGACTTACATTCCTTTTCCAGTCGCGCAAAGTCTGCGGAAAGTATTGACGGGCTAACAAAAATCTTTCGCATAAATTCTCCCTATTAAACTTTAAAACGCTTAATCTCTTTTTTTCGTTTTTAAGACGCGTTTTCGCCCAAAAGAAAAGCAAATGGAAATACGCGCAAAATTATTATGCTTTTCTACAACGATATCACAAAGACACCCCTTAGTCAATGATTTTATTTACAAAACGGTCTTTGTCTAGTACTTGTTCTTTTCAAATTCGACCAACTCGTTATATTCTTCTACATAGCGGTTATATCTGTCGCGATTAAACCGTCCGCAGTCTACGGCATTCTTTACCGCGCAATTAGGCTCTGCCGTATGGGTACAGGAAGAATATTTGCAGTTATGAGAAAGATTTACCATATCGTCTAGATATAACCGCAGTTCGTCCGGACGTATATTTTTGATATCGCACAAAGAAAATCCGCACGTATCCACAATAAACCCGCTTTGCATACGGTGCAACGTTGCGTGCCGCGTCGTATGCATACCTCTGCCCGATTTTTGCGATAATCCGCCCACTTGTCCGTCAACTGACGGAATAAGGCTGTTTAGCAAAGACGTTTTTCCCACGGCGGACTGACCTGCAAAACAAACCACTTGTCCGTCAGCAAAATATTTATTAAGCTTACAAGCGCTGCCGTCAAGTGCAGAAACCGCAGCAATTTCCGCCACTTTGGAAAAATTTAATACAACCTCGTTATATGTTTCGGTCGTTAAGTCGGTTTTATTAACTACTATAACAGGCTCTATGCCCTGCTGAAAACAATTAATCAAAACCTTATCAACAAGATAATAGTCCGGCTGAGGTTCGCACGCAACTACAATCAAACAAACGTCTACGTTGGCAACTTCGGGGCGGGCAAGTTTATTTTTGCGGGGATTAACTTCCACAATCAACCCCTTGCCGCGTTTTAAATCCTCAAAATTAACAATATCGCCTATAATTATATCGTCTGCGTTATATCGAAATTTTTTGGGAGAATAACACACCGTTTTATCGCCGTTGTTATCTATAACAGTAAATACTCCTCCTACGGACTTTACGATAGTTCCTTGTTTAATCATGTTTTTCTGTTAAGTATCTGCGGCGGAGTTGTCCGCAAGCCCCCTCTATATCCTGCCCCATTGTACGTCTGCGCGTAGCAGATATGCCCAACGAGTTTAAGTAACCCAAAAATCTTTTTACGTTAGCTTCGCTTGTACCTTTAAGCCCCGTTTCCTTAACGGGATTAAGCGCAATAATATTTACGTGCGACGACATTCCCCTAAGCAGCGATGCAAGTTTAAGAGCGTGCGCGTGAGTATCGTTCTGTCCGTTTATCAACGTGTATTCAACGATAATCCTACGCCCTGTTTTTTCAAAATAATATCGGCATGCGGCAACAGCCTCCTCCACGGAGTAAGCGTTGGTAACAGGCATAATTTGTTTGCGTTCGCCGTTGTCGGCATTGTGCAAACTAAGCGTTAAATTAAGTTGAAACTCGCTGTTTGCCAACTCGCGCATTTTAGGAGCAATCCCGCATGTGGACAGCGATATATTACGCGGAGAAATATTAATGCCTTCTACGCAGGTTACCAAACGCAAAAATTTAATTACGTTGTCGTAATTGTCCAACGGTTCGCCGCTGCCCATCAAAACGATATTCGTTACATAACGTTCCTTTCCGTTACCCAAAGCGTTAACGGAAAGTACCTGCGACAATATTTCTCCCGCAGACAAATTACGTACCAGCCCGTCCAACGTACTTGCGCAGAATTTACAGCCCATACGGCAGCCTACCTGACTGGACACGCACAAAGTATTGCCGTATTTGTACTTCATCAATACTCCCTCTACAACATTACCGTCGGCAAGGCGGAACAAAAATTTTTGAGTACCGTCTATCGGCGAAGTATACGTTTCCGCAATATTTGCCGCAACGGCAATACAATTTTCCGCAAGAGTTTGCCTTAACTGCTTAGAGATATTAGTCATATCATCAAAGTCTGCCGATTTAACCAACCACTCAAAAATCTGCTTGGCGACAAACGGCTTAACGGAATAGTTAGCCGTAAGATAATCGGTAAGTTCGCTTAAAGTAAAATCCTGTAAGATCGTCATAATTGTTTATGTTTATATATGTATAAATCTTAATTTAATAAATTATATCCGCTGCAAAACCGCCACAAAAAACCCTTGTACCCCGTCGTTACAAGGCAAAAACTGATAACTGCCTTTACCGTCTGCATTTGGAAATTGGGGCAGATTTATCGCAGAATATTTAAAATCGTCGCGCTCGTTTAAAAACTTACGTATATTTTGTCCGTTTTCGTTATCAAATACGGTACAAGTAGAATAAACCAAATAACCGCCCTTTTTAACGTAATTTGCACAGTTTGAAAGTATCCTGCGCTGCAAGCCCATTAATTCTGGCAGATCCTCGCTTTGCCTAAAAAGCTTAATATCCGGACGCGTATCAAGCACCCCGAATCCGCTGCAAGGCACATCGCACAAAACAACGTCGTAACCTTCGTTAAAATCGCTGCAAGGCTCCGTCATATCCTTACAGTGAGTTATTAATTCAACGTCCATACGCTTAGCGTACGCATTAATAAGTTCTACTCTATGCGGATGTACGTCGCAGGCAGTAACGTCGCTGTTTGGACACAGCTGCTTAACGTAAACGGATTTGCCTCCCGGAGCGCTGCAACAGTCCAGCATTTTACCGTTACATCCTAATTTATAGGCGCATATTCGGGCTATCGCCATAGAAGATAAGCTTTGATACGTACACTCCGCTCCGTCGGCATTCAAAGCTCCCGTTATATAATACGCGTCGTTAAAAGGCGTAATTTGACCGTCACAGCCGTATTTATCTTTTATAGCTTTGATATCAATCGGCTTACTAAAACGTACGGAAGAGCGTTGTTCGAGCACACAAGAAACGATACGTTCGGCAAGTTCTCTGCCGTAATCCTTAACCAGTTTTTTTAAAGCCCACAACGGATAAGAATATCTAACGGATAAATTCTCCAAATAATCCGTCGGAAAATCATCAAACTCGTCTATCGTTTGCGACAGCCTTTTTAACGTTGCGTTGACAAATCCCACAATGTATTTATCTTCGGTAATCTTAGCAAGCTCGGCAATATCGTTAACTACCGCATACGGCTTTATCGATAGTTCCGTAAGACAATATGCGCCCATTTTAAGAAAAATCAATGCGTCGCCCTTAGGCAGCTTACGCACGTACTTAGACAATACGTACGTCAACTTTATATCGTTATCCAGTACGCCGTACGTTAAACGGGTAATAAGAGCTTTGTCCTTTACGGCGCAGCCGTTTAGCTCGCGGTTTAACGCGATTGTCGAAAAAGCTTTATTTATATAAATCTCGTGCAATACCTGATAACTTTTTAAAAACGCAACGTTCATTACGCACCCAATATCTCGCCCAAAGCAAAGCTATGACCGCATAAGAAACTGACGATATCCATACGCTTAGCGTTGGGAGCCTGTATTTCCGTTATATAAACCGATTTTCCGTCTCCGCACATAACGGCAAGACGTTTTTTTGTTAGTTCCACCACTTGCCCCGCTTTACCGCAATATTCGGTTTCGCACGGACGTAACGCATGGATTTTAAGACGATTGCCGCGCCAGGTTGTCCAAGCAACGGGGCTGGGATTTAACGCTCTTACAAGGTTTATCAGCTCATTAGACGGAAGCGACCAGTTTATTTGTTCCTGCTCGGCGGTAATTTTACCGCTAAACGTAGCCTCATCATCGTTTTGCGGAGTATACACAGCTTTACCCTGCTCGATTAGGTTCAACGCCTCAACAACCGCTTCCGCTCCCAGTGCCGACATACGCTCAAACAGTTGCCCGTTAGTTTCGTACGGAGCAATCTCCAACGATTTTTGCAATATAATTTCCCCTGCGTCCACCTGACGTACGGTATTTAAAATTGTAATTCCCGTTTTATTTAATCCCTGCAACACGGCGTACTGAATGGGAGCTGCGCCGCGCAGCTTAGGTAAAAGCGATCCGTGTATATTGATTATTCCGTGGGGAGCAATATCTATTATTTGCTGAGACAGAATCTGTCCGTATGCGGCGGTAACCATAATGTCAGGATTAAGCGACTTCAACGTTTCCGCACCGTCGCGGGAAATCCTTTCAAACTGATAAAGAGGTAAATTATGTTGGAGCGCAAATTTTTTAACCGCACAATATTCTACTTTGCCGCGCGCACCAACCTTATCGGGCTGACAAACGCACGCAGCAACGTTGTGACGCTGCATTATAGCGTTTAACGCAGGTACGCCGAAATCGGGCGTACCTAAAAAAATTATATTCATCAATAACCTCTAATCCATAATTTTTTTTGTCATTTTGTCGGCAAAAAGTATACCGTCCAAGTGATCCATTTCGTGCAAGAAAACACGCGCAAAATACCCTTCGGCATGCAAAGCGACTTTCTGCCCGTGTCGGTCAAAATACTCGACGTCTATTGCCTTAGGACGCTCCACCAATCCGCGGAAGCCTTCCACCGACAGACAGCCTTCGTTATCCACACATCTGCCTTTGCTTTTTATCAACACGGGGTTGATAAGCTCGTAATACTTATTGTCGTATTCCACTATACACACGCGTTTAAGCATACCCACCTGCGGAGCCGCAAGCCCCAAACCTTCGGCAGAATCCAATGTTTCTTTCATATCGTCCAACAGCTGCCACAGTTTTTGGTCAAAACATTCCACCGGTTTGCAGATTTTACGCAATAACGGATCGCCCATTTTAACTATATTTCTTTTTGCCATAATAACCTCTTTGCTTATGTACTCAATTTGTTTTTTTGTATTTTTAGGATAAATTTTGCGGATTGCGTTCCACAAACACTTGCACGGAATTTTTCTTTTTGTTATCGCAAACGGCGTATATCTGCGATAAAAGCGAATCCAGATTGTTTTTGGATAACTTTAACAAAATTTGAAAACGGTATTTTTTCTCCGCACGTTTTAAAGGACACCGCATTTTGTCCATATACATAAAGTCGGCAGGATACCTGGCTTTTAAATTTGTAAGTTCGGCATATTGCGACGTTAGATCGTCAATGCACTCCTGCTCGCGCTCGCCTTGGTAGAGTATACGCACAATTTCGCAAAACGGAGGAAAACAACCCGCTTCGCGCAAGGAGATTTCCTTTTTGTAAAATCCGTTATAATCCTGTTTTGCCGCAAGTTGCAAACAGTAATGCGTGGGAGTGTACGTTTGCAGTACGACTTTACCCGTCGCTTCGTCTCTACCGCTGCGGCCAGCCACCTGAGTAATAAGCTGAAACGTCCTTTCGGTTGCCAAATAATCCTCGCGGTGCAAGCTTTGGTCACCGTCTAACACTCCTACAAGCGTGACTTTGGGAAAGTCGTGCCCCTTAGCAATCATTTGAGTGCCTACAAGTATCTGCGCGTCCCCCCGCGAAAATGCTTCGAGAATTTTACCGTGACTTTCCTTAGTCTGCGTGGTATCCGCGTCCATTCGCAACACTTTAACGTCGGGAAACATATTGTTTAATAAATCTACAACTTGCTGAGTGCCTATTTTTCCTTGACGGAAACTATTTTCGCCGCAGTTGGGACACTTAGACAACATATAATATTTTTTACCGCAGTAATGACATTTAAGCATACCGTCCTCGCGGTGAACGGTAAGGCTGATATCGCAGTCTACACATTTTGCAACGTAGCCGCATTTGGTACACATCAAAAACGACGAATATCCCCGTCTGTTTAAAAACAGCATAGCCTGATTGCCGCTTTCAACAGTCTGCTTTAAACGCTCGGCAAGCAACCGCGAAAAGATACCTCTGTTACCGCTGCGCGTTTCCTTTGCCATATCCACTATCTCTACCTCTGGCAGCGGACGGCGGTTTACGCGTTTAGGCATTTCTATAAGCGTAAGCAGCCCTTGATTGGCGGCATAATAACCCGAAAGACTGGGCGTTGCACTGCCCATAACAACAAACGCGTTATGCTGTTTGGCACGGAAATCCGCAACGTCCAAAGTGTTATAACGCGGATTAAAATCCGATATATAGCTGGAATCGTGTTCCTCGTCTATAATAATTGCGCCTATATTCGATAGCGGAGCAAATATTGCCGAACGGGCGCCTATCGCTATTTGCGCCTCTCCGTTTTTTAGACGCAGCCATTCGTCGTAACGTTCCCCCACCGACAAACCGCTATGCAGCAAAGCAACGTTGTCGCCGAAGCGGTCTCTCAGCTGTTTAAGCATATTAGGCGTAAGCGCTATTTCGGGCACCAACATAATACAGTTTCTGCCGCTTTTTACAATTTTTTCGATAATAGTCAAATACACTTCCGTCTTGCCGCTGCCCGTTACGCCGTGCAATAAAAATCTGCCCTGTAAATTGGCTAATACCGTATCTACCGCATTTTGTTGGGCAGGCAGCAATACGTGACGGCTGTTGCCTTCGCCGTTTAAATCCTTATACGGAGTACGGCGCACTGCAATTTCCGTTATACGCACAAATCCCTTATCTACAAGAGAGTTAAGCGCAGCATTACCGAATTGCGCGTTTAACTCCGCACACATCGAAGCCCCGTTTTTATACAAAAAAGACACCAAAGCCCGCTGCTTTACAGCATTGGATTTTAGTGAGTTTAATATTTCGTCAACATTATCGCCCGTTAAAGCGGCTTGCCGCTTGCTTAGCGTCTTAACTCTGCCTGCGCGCATTTCGGCAGGAATAAACAGACGTAAAACGTCAACCCAACGTAAATGGTAAGCTTGCCGCATAAAAGCGCCCAACTCCAACATATCCTGCGATATTACGGGATAATCGTCTAGTGGAGCAATTATTGTTTTAAGTTTTTCCTCGGGACAATCGGTCGTGAGTTTTTCCTCGACGATATACCCTTCCGTCTTGCGGTTGGCAAAATTAACCAAAACGCGCATACCCACTTGCAAACCTTCGCCCTTGTAATCGAAGATTCTGTCAACCTCGCTTGCTGCAATATCTACAATTACGGAGTATATCATTTCGTAACCTTGTCCAATATCAAGTTTGCAACGTCCGCCTTGCTCATTTTAGGGTAATCGGTATATCCGTCGGCGGTAACAAGGGTGACGACGTTTGTATCGCTGCCGAATACGTCGTTTTGCTTAATGTTGTTAAGCACTGCCAAATCGGCGTGTTTTTTTATAAGTTTGTCGCGGGCGTTTTGTACTCCGTTGTCCGTTTCTGCGGCAAACACACACAAAAACTTATTTTTCTTAGCTTTACCCACAGCCTGAGCTATATCGGGATTTTTTACAAAATCAACGCTGAGACTGTCGCTCTTTATTTTGCTGTAGCTTATAGTTTTGGGACGGTAATCGCATGGCGCTCCCGCCATAATAAACACGTCGTGGTCGCTTACTCGGCTTGTTACCTCGTCGTACATTTGCTGCGTCGTCTGCACGTCAATAACCGCAGCTCTTTTATCTATTGCGGCGGTATGAATACCTAATACAACGGTAACTTCCGCGCCTCTGTTAAGCGCGGCGGTAATAATTGCAGAGCCCATTTTACCGCTGGAAAAATTTGTAATGCAACGGGCGTCGTCCAGCTTTTCTGCGGTGGCGCCGCAGGTTACAAGCACTTTTTTCCCCGCAAGGTCCTGTTTAGGGCATAATATTTTAACGCAGAAATCCACGATTTCCTGCGGTTCCGCCATACGTCCGTCGCCGTTATCGCCGCAAGCCAAAAAGCCGCAACCGGCGTTTACAACCTGTACTCCGCGCTGTGCAAGAGTATTAAGATTTGTGCGGAAAGCGTCGCTGTGATACATATTCGTATTCATAGCGGGACACACAACCTTAGGGGCGGTAGTTGCCATAAACGTTGTAGACAGCATATCGTCGGCAATTCCGCAAGCAAATTTGCCTACGGCGTTGGCAGTAGCGGGACACACCACAAGCAAATCCGCTTTGTTTGCAAGAGATATATGTTCCACCTCGTAATGTACGCTTCGGTGGAACATATCCGTAACCACAGGACGGCACGATAACGTTTCAAACGTTAAAGGCGTGACAAATCGAGCGGCATTTTCCGTCATTATAACGTCCACGTTTGCCCCTAATTTTTTAAAAGAACGCACTACCTGACAGACCTTGTATACGGCGATACCTCCCGTCACTCCTATTACGATGTTTTTACCTTGCAAAATCATTTTTACCAACCGTTTTAATCAAATTATTTAACTTGTCTGTTAATTTCTAAAACACCTTTGTCAAATTCCTCGGCGGCAACGGAAATCGGTTTGGCTCCCACAGGCAAATCCAAATCGTTATTAAGCTCCTTAGCGCGCTTAGAAACTACACAGCAAAGAGTGTATTTATCTCCGGCTTTTACCGTCAATTCGTCAATGGGTGGCTTTGTAATCATAATTATTGTCCTCTCTTTTCTTTTAAAATATCTATAATTTCACGTGTAGCGCGTTCCACGCTATCGTTCATAATACAATAATCGTACATATGGCGCTGCGCGAGTTCCAATTTATTACGCGCCATACGGATTTGTATTTTTTCCTCGCTTTCGCTGCCGCGCTTTACCAAACGCTCGTACAAAGCCTGTTCGCTGGGAGCTTCGATAAAAAACAAAATACTGTCGGGATAGTTTTGCTTTACCTGCAATGCGCCTTTAACGTCTATTTCCAAAATTACGTCTTTGCCGTAGCCCAACATATCCTCTACAAACTTACGGGGAGTACCGTAGTAGTTTTCAAAGTGCTGGTCGTATTCAAGCAATTCGTTTTTACGCACCATTTCCAAAAATATTTCCGTAGATACAAAAAAGTAACTGCGATCCTTACGCTCGTTGGAGCGCGGTTGACGCGTCGTTGCCGAACACGACATTACAAGGTCGGGCATTTGACGCATAAGCTCGGCGCAGATAGTTCCTTTACCCGCACCGCTCGGACCGGAAATAATAATAAGTTTACCTCTCTTTGCTTGTTCCATATATATTCTCCTGTTTTTCTCTGGTTATTCAATATTTTGTATTTGTTCGCGTATTTTTTCTATTTCGTTTTTCATAGCGAGCGCAGTATCCGTCAAATCCAAAAACGACGACTTACTGCAAATAGTGTTTGTTTCGCGGTTGAATTCCTGAATTAAAAAGTCTAGCTTACGCCCTACAGGTTCGTCTGCGTTAACCAATTCCCTTGCGCGCGCTATATGGCTTGTCAAACGGGTGATTTCCTCGTCAATGCAGGATTTATCCGCAAAGAAACATACCTCGTTTGCCAGCTTTGCGCCGTCTATCTCAACGCCGCTTAACGCCTCTGTAACGCGGTCTGTAAGCTTTGCTCTGTACTGTTCCACAACTTGCGGCGCAATGGTTTTGACGCGTTGCAGCATCGTCTCGAAATTATCGATTTTTGCAAGCAAATCTCTGCGCAGCGCCTCGCCCTCTATTGCGCGCATTTTATTAAGCTGCTCCGCCGCTTCGTCGACAGCTTCAATTAACATTTGACGAATTTGGTCAGCGTCGTCCTCCGTTTGAGTTAGCGACAGAACGTCTCCGCTGCGCATAAGCGCGTTTACGTTAAAATCGCAATTCAGCTGCGGAAACGCCGCCGTAAGCGCCTGAGCCGCTTCGACATACCCCTTAGCCAGCGACATATCTACCGTTACCTGCTTGTCCGTTTCTCCCGAACGGGTATAGGTTATAAACACGTCGATATGCCCGCGGGTTAAAGCCTTGGACAAGCCCGAACGGATGACGTCCTCGTGCGCAATAAACGCACGGGGAATTTTTGTGGAAACATCCAAAAAACGGTGATTTACGCTTTTTAACTCGATTGTTAACGACTTGCCGCCGCGTTCAACAACGGCTTTGCCGTAACCTGTCATACTGTTCATTATTTGCTCCTAATAAGCGATACAAATTTTAAACAACGCAAAAAGTTTTGACTGTACACATCTCCTTTCAACATTGCAAAAACGTATCCGGCTGTACTCAAAGTACGATCAAACAGCCCCTCTGCTTTAACGATTGCTTTTCAACTATATATGATAACACAAACTAAAATGCTTTTCAATCAAATTAGCAATATTATATAATTAATTTTATAGCAAAAATAATTTTTTACGTTAAAAGACAACATCATTGTCATAATCAGCTGACTGCGCCGCGATAAAAAATATAATTGCCGTAAAAAACTAACCGAATATTTTTTTTGTAAAAAAATGAGACAGCATAAATATTTTGCCGTCTCGCTTATTTCTATGCCTGTTTAAGCAAATCGGTAAACCGCTGTTCGTCGATAATTTCAATACCGAGGGCGCGCGCTTTGTCGAGTTTACTGCCGGCCGCTTCGCCCGCCACTACAAGGTTAACGGACTTACTTACCGTTGCGGACAGCTCGCCGCCCTGTTCCTCGATAAGCTTACCTGCCTGTCCGCGCGTATAATTGACAAGACTACCGGTCAGCACCACTTTTTTACCGCTGAAAACTCCCGTAACGGTTTGATTTTTGTATTGCGGATTTATGCCGAGTTCCTTTAAGCGGGTAATTATCGCAACGTTTTGCTCCTCGCGGAAATACTGCAAAATACCTTCCGCCACAACGTCGCCCACACCGTCGATTGCAACAAGCTGTTCCTGCGTTGCACGGCTTAGCCCGTCTACGCTTTCAAAACGGACGGCAAGGTCCTTAGCCGTGACTGTTCCAACGTTGTCCAAACCCAAAGCAAAAATAAACTGAGGCAACGCCACCGACTTGCTGTCGTTAACGGCTTTTATAATGTTGTTGGCTTTTTTATCCTTTATTCCGTCTAAACCAAGCAGTTGTTCTTCCGTCAAACCGTACAAATCCGCAACGGACGTAACGCCTAATTTATCTACCAAAAGCTGAACCGTTTTTTCGCTTATGCCGTCGATATCGCAGGCGTTTTTAGAACAGTAATGCGCAATTCTCGCCACGATTTGCGGACGGCAATGCTGCGCGTCGGGACAGTAGATATGCGCGCCGACTTCTTCGAGCTTGCATCCGCACGCAGGACATACCTGCGGCTTGACAACTTCCGTGCCGTTATCGTCGGCAGCGGACATAATCTCCGGAATGACGTCGTTACTGCGGCGGATAAAGACAAGTCCTCCCACTTTTACGCGTTTGCGCAAAATATCGCCGTAGTTGTTTAACGTTGCGCGCTGTATAGTGGCTCCGCACAGCTCTACCGGTTGGAGCATACCTACGGGCGTAAGCTTGCCCGTGCGCCCTACCTGCCAGTCCACGCCGTTGAGCGTTGTAGTAACCTGTTCCGCGTCAAATTTGTATGCCACCGCCCATTTGGGAAATTTGTCGGTATATCCCATATCCTCCCGCAGAGCAAAGTCGTCCACTTTAATAACAACGCCGTCGATTAAAAAATCGTACTTATCGCGGTTTTGACCGATTGATTCGATAATTTGTTTTATTTCCTCAAAAGTGCGCGCTTTTTTAAATACATAATTTGTAAGCATTCCGCATGACTTTAAAAAATCCACAAGCTGCGTCTGCGTTTTGGCAGGAAGTCCCTCTTCGTAACCGTTACTGTAAAACACCACGTCAAGATTTCGGCTTGCCGTAACCTTAGGATTAAGATTGCGTATTGCGCCCGCGGCGGCGTTACGTGCGTTTTTAAGTTTTTCGTCCGGATTTGCAACGTTGTACTTATCCAAAACGGACAGACGCATTATACCTTCGCCTTGCAGTTCCGCAACTCCGTCAAAGGGAATTGACAGCGGAACGGTACGTATAGTTTTTACCTGTTCGGTAACGTCCTCGCCCACCGTGCCGTTACCGCGAGTAGACGCGCCTTCGAATTTGCCTTTACTATATGTGACGTTGATTGTTAAACCGTCGTATTTAAGCTCGACGGTAAAGTCAACCTCGCCCAAAACCTTATTTACTTTATCTATCCATTCGCGCAGTTCGCCGAAACTTTGCACTTTGTCCAAACTGTACAGCCGCTTTAAATGACGGTGCTGAACAAATCCTTTTAACGGCTCGCCGCCGACGCGCCGTGTAGGACTGTCTGCAAGCACAACGCCCGTCTGCTTTTCCGTTAATACCAGTTGATCGTACAATGCGTCGTACTCCGTATCGGCAACCGACGGATTATCCAGTACATAATACTCGTATGCCCATTTATTAAGTTGATCTACCATTTCTTGCATTGTCATAATGCAAAACTCCTTTGATAAATAAAAGCTTATTTTTCCGTTTACAAAACGGCGTTTCTGTCTTTTATCTTAAAATATTTCCGCCGTATTATACGGTCATTAAAATACGAAAAAACACACCGTTAATTTGCAAAACGTTTTTTTACAAAACGTTAAATTATTTCCAACGGAGCAAATTTAAGATTAAGAGATTTTTTACCGATATTTTCAAATACGATATCGGCAACGTCTCCCTTGACCATAAGTATCATACCCACTCCAAATGTAGAGTGTTTTACTTTTTGCCCCGCTTTATAAATTTTAATTTCTCCGCTGCTTTTGCCTTGATTTTGCGCTGACTGTCTAGGCTCCGTATTATTGAGTTTATCCAAAAATCCGTCGTCGTTCAACTGCCGCTCGGTGGCAGGCGCGCGAGGCGGAGTTAAAAATTGATTTATCTCGTTGTAGTATTTGCTTGGGAACGACTTTTTTATCTGTCCCCATAAAAAACGGGAATTTGCCTTTGTTAAATACAGCCTCTTTTCCGCACGGGTGACGGCAACGTACATAAGCCTGCGCTCTTCCTGCATACCGTCAAACGAATACGTCGCCCTGCTTCCGGGGAATATTCCTTCTTCCAACCCCACAACGAACACAACTTTAAATTCCAGTCCCTTTACGGCGTGTATCGTTGCAACGGTAACGTAATCGGCGTTTGTATCATCGTTATCAACGTCGTTATCTAAACTTACGCTTTCCAAATAATCCTGCAAAGTTGCGTGAGGATTTGCTTGCTGAAATTCCATAACCGAGGCTTCAAATTCGTCTATATTCAATGCGCGATCCTCGTCGTCGGCGTCGATGTATGCTTTCCTAAAATCCAGCTTAATAAGTAAATTATGTACGAACAAAGCAATATTTTCCAACTGCGCGGATTTCTGCAAATCCGCCATAACTTCATAAAACAAATTAAGCTTAGCTGCGGCAGACTTTGACAGACTTTCCATATTGCGCTCGTCGCTGATAACGTCCAGCATAGGGATAGCGTATTCTGCCGATAACGCGCGCAGTTTGGCAACGGTCGAATCGCCTATTCCGCGGCGTACAGGCACGTTTAAAGCCCGTATAAACGCTTCCTCGTCGTATTTGTTATGCGCAAGACGCATATAAGCCAAAACATCCTTTATTTCCTTACGTTCAAAAAACTTAAAACCGCCGAATATTTTGCAGGGAATTCTGTCCTGCTGAAACTGCTGTTCGAAACTGCGCGAAAGAGCATTGACGCGCATTAAGACGGCAAAATCGCGCAGGCGTAATTTCGGGTTGATAAACCGCAGATTTTTAATTTGCTCCGCTACAAAATAAGCCTCGTCGCGCTCGTTAAAGGCATTGTACAGCTGTGCTTTTACGCCGTCCTCGTTTTCCGTCCACAACACCTTGTCAAATCGGTTGACGTTTTTGGAAATAACCGCGTTAGCAATTTCCAAAATCCGCTTTGTGGAACGGTAATTTTGCTCTAACTTATATACGTTGCAATCGGGAAAATCCGTTTGAAACTTTTTTAAATTATACGCCTCCGCCCCGCGCCAACTGTATATGGACTGATCGTCGTCGCCCACAACAAATATGTTGCGGTACTTTTCTCCCAGCATTTTAAAAATTTGATACTGAACCTTATTGGTATCCTGAAATTCGTCTATTAAAATATAACGGTAACGCTCGCGGTACTTTTCCAAAATATCGGGAAATTTACTGAACAGTTTGTGCGCGTAATACAGCAAATCGTCAAAATCCATTGCGTTGTTCTGCGCCATTTTTTGCGAATACTCGTCTATGATTTTAAGCAGCGCCCCCTTGTCCGCAGTGTCGCACGCCGTTGCGAGTTTATCCAACTGCTCGGCTAAAAATTCGTCGTTAGACTGCGATAAGTCCGTTTCCAGCAATTCCGGCGCTTTATTTTTGATATCGGATATACTGTCGCAAAAACTGTCCACCATTTGCGAATCGGCGTCGAGTATTACGTCTTTGACAATTTTTTTTAAGACGCTCTTCTTTTCCTCCTCGGTGTATATGGAAAAAGACGAACTGCGCGAAACGAGCGCCGCCTCCGCACGCAATACCCTTGCGCAAAAGGAGTGAATAGTAGATACCTGCATAAAGCCTGCATGACAGTTAAATTCGTACAGCCTGCGCTTCATTTCGTTGGCGGCTTTGTTGGTAAAAGTAATTGCCAAAATCTGCGAAGGATCTACTCCGCATTCCGTAACAAGGTAAAGTATTCTGTTGGTAAGCACGCGCGTTTTTCCGCTGCCTGCGCCCGCAAGCACCAACGCGGGTGCAAGAGGCGCGCACACCGCGGCAAGCTGCGCTTCGTTAAGTTTTTGTAAATTCATATTATTAATACCCCGTACAAATACGGCTTGCAATACCGTTTGTTTAACGTATACCGTATATTGCCGTAAAAGCGTTAAGCTGTTACCGCGCCTCCGTCTGCTTACGGTTTTAACCTTTACAAAATCATTTTTGAACTTTGCGTTTAGTAAGCGATTTAACTTTTGTGTGGTCTACGTCTAAACCCTTGCCGTACTTAGCAATAAACTTGCGCTGCGCCGCGTAACCGAAACGCCCCAAGTGACGCCCCGTAGCGTAATATTCGCCGTGCTGATAGTTTACCAGCTTTGCTTTGGCGTAGTCGATTTTGCCGTCGGTCATTATATCATTATCGACGTGTATCGCTACAACGTCGGCGAGAAACATATCGTGCGACCCAAGATTGATTACGTCGAATACCTTACATTCCATATTGACGGGACTTTCCGCAATTAACGGCGCCGACACTTCGCTTGCGCGTTCCTTAGTAAATTTCATTTCGGAAAATTTATCTATATCCCGCCCGCTGCGGATACCGCAATAGTCGCAGGCGGCAAGTAGTTTTTCGCTTACAAAATTAATTACAAAATCGGGAGATTTACGCATAATATCGTACGAATAGCGTTCGTGCCGTACGGATATGTAAACGCGCGGAGGTTGGGAGCACACTACGCCCGTCCACGCTATTGTAATTATATTAGAGTTTTGCATATCGCCCACCGTAGCCATAACAACCGGCAGCGGAGCCAACAACGTTGCGCCTTTTAAAACCGTTTTGGACATAGCAGCGTTCTCCTTGATTAATTTTACGAAATAAAAATATACAACTGTACACACAAACTTTGCCGTTTAAAACGTTTGATAATCGCGGCAATCGTTTTTTATGTTTTGTACTTTAAAAAGTAAGTGTTTAGGTGTTTTTTACGGATTTTACATTTTTAATGAAGTAAAAACATCTACTTAACTTCGCCATCGTATGCCGACAAAAATTCGTCAAAAAGCTCGATTTGTCCTTTTCCAAAGGTATTTTGCAATACTATGTCACAAATAGTATGTGATAATTCGCTCAAAATCAAATAATGTAACGTCACTTTATCCGCATAATCGACGTTTTGTTCCAGCGCGACGCCCGACATTGCCTTGCGCAAAATTTTAAGCATCGAATACTCTACCGTCACTTCGGCATTACGGCAAAGACGCATCGGCACCCTTGCGCATTTACGTAAAACGTCCGCCGCCGCACCGCCGTACGCCCGAACAAGTCCGCCGGCGCCCAGCTTTACTCCGCCGAAATAACGTGTGACGACGATGCACACACGGTCTAGATTATTTGCCTTTATGCACTCGTACATAGGCATACCCGCAGTACCTTGCGGCTCGCCATCGTCGCTGAACTTTGCCTTATCGCCCACAATATACGCATAGCAATTATGCGTAGCGTCGTAGTATTTTTTGCGTTTTTGCTCCACAAATTCCGCCGCTTGTTGCACCGTATCCGCACGGATTGCAAAAGCGATAAAACGCGATTTTTCTATTACGTTTTCGTGAGTATATTCGGCATTGCCTATTGTTACAAATTCTTTCATTATACCGTTTTATAATTAAAACAAAACTCTTAAATGTACCTTTTTACCCTTATGCAATATAAATTCGCGTTTAGCGATAATTTCTTCCGTCAAAGCCCAACCGATAGCGTTAATTTTTTCGTCGTTTACTGAAACTCCTCCGCCTTCGACAAGCCTTCTTGCTTCCCCGTTGGATTTGGCTTGTCCGCATTTAACCAAAATGTCGATAATATTTTGAGGATCGGTAATTTCTACGACGGGCATATTGCTTACGTCCAGCGCAAACGACGCCTTAACTTGTTTTAAAACGCTGTCGGCGACTTCCTTACCGTGCACTATTGCCGTCACTTCGTAAGCAAGACGTTCTTTGGCAACGTTCATACGTTCGTCCTTATGCGCCGTAAGCTCGGCAATCTCCGCCAAGTCCATAAACGTCAGTAATTTCATACACGTTTCTACGCGGTCGTCTTCAACGTTGCGCCAGTATTGGAAAAAGTCAAACGGGCTAGTTTTATTTGGATCGAG
This sequence comes from uncultured Christensenellaceae bacterium, assembly GCA_910587795.1. Classification (GTDB taxonomy): domain Bacteria; phylum Bacillota; class Clostridia; order Christensenellales; family CAG-314; genus Fimimonas. The sequence goes on along the minus strand of CAJUNH010000001.1, from coordinate 15,404 downwards.
CCACACTGCGCCTTTTGCAGTTTTGCCCATCTTTTTGCCTTCGCTTGTAGTAAGCAGCGCAAAAGTAAGCGCATAAGCTTTTTTGCCTTTTTTGCGGCGTATAAGGTCCGCGCCCGCAAGCATATTGCTCCATTGGTCGTCGCCGCCCGCTTGCAGTACGCAATTATAGCGGTTGTTAAGCTCTAAAAAGTCGTAACCCTGCATAAGCATGTAGTTAAACTCCAAAAAGCTAAGTCCGCGTTCCAAACGCTGTTTAAAACACTCGGCAGTAAGCATTTGGTTTACGGAAAAGCACGTGCCGATTTCCCTCAAAAAGTCTATATAATTTAGATTGTACAGCCAATCGGCATTATTTGCGATAATCGCCCTACCGTCGGCAAAGTCTATAAAACGCGACATCTGCTTACGAAAGCAATCCACATTATGCTGTATTGTTTCTTTCGTCATCATGCTGCGCATGTCCGTCCGCCCCGACGGATCGCCCACCATAGCGGTACCGCCGCCGATTAAAACAATGGGACGGTGTCCTGCGCGCTGCATATGCGCCATTGCCATAAGCGTCACAAAGTGCCCCACGTGCAAACTATCCGCCGTAGGGTCGTAACCGGTATAAAAAGTTACGGATTCCTTACCTAAAAGCTCGTAAAGCTCGTCCTCAAATACCGTTTGCTTTATATATCCGCGTTCCCTTAATACGTCTAGTACGTTTTTCATATATTTTCTCCTAATTTTCTATTCTTGCGAATACGTATAAAAATTTTTGCGCCGGCTTTTCCAAACCCATTATTTATCAATAAAATTATTTTTTTTTAAGCTGTTTAAGCAAATTTAATATCTCCCAAAACGGAGTTTAAATATACGGATTTTATGCGCATTTTTCTAAAAACTTACGGCTCGATTTGTTCAAAATAGCGTTGTGCGCGCGAAGCCATAACTTTGTAGCTTACTACGGCATAGCCCGCCGAAAGTCCTATAATTAACAGCCACATAACCATTGTCATATACCAGCCGCCGTCCGTCAGCGCCCAACCGACGGCGCAAGGCGCCACCACAGCCGCAAGCGCAATCATACATAAAAATCCCACCAACATTGCTATCCAGCTGTTTTTGGCATTTTTTAGGCTTTGATTGAAGTTAGTCCATCCCAGCTTGGGATTTTTAAGATCGACCAGCGTCATTATACACATTGTGCCGAATCCCAGCAATGCCATTGTAACCAACATCAAAATCCCGTAAAACCACTGCACTTTAAACAGTATCACTATAAGCAGACACGTAATAATGTTACTTATTACCATAGAAAGAGTTGCCAACAGCACCTTTGCAAACAAATATTTACTAAAAGACAACGGTAAACTTTTGATTATGTAAATAGACTTGTTTTCGCGGGAGATAGGATATATACCTAATACGTTACTGGTCATGCCCAGCATAGACATATAGCCTACAAACACAATCGGCGCAATAAGTTGATACATCGGCTGAACCTGCAATATTTCCAAAATACTGCCCTCGTCTTCCGCAGACATTCCAAACGCCAAAGCAAATATACCTACCATAAGCGGTAAAATTATCAGTGACATGATACACTGAAAGCCCATTTGACTGTCTCGCGTGACGCGCTTGATATCGGTAAAAATCAATTCCTTAACTACGCCCTGATTTTTAACCTGCAATTCGTCGGCATTTACTTTTTTGTGACGTCCCCTTCCGCCGCCTTCGACAGAAACGGTAAGCATTCGGTGATAAAACGGAACAGACATCAGCAGCACCAACGCAAACAAAAATACGTTTTCCGCAACGGAAATTACAAGGTTAAGCGACAACGCGCCGAATGCTGCGCTTGTCATAGCGACAGCCAAAGTATAATTGGAATGAACGTACTTTATATACTTAGACATCTGCTGTAATTTTTCCAGCAATATTGCGCCCGAATCCGCACCGCCCGTAATATCGCCGCTTGAACCGCCGAAAAATCCCAAATAATACATACCGGCAATGTACACAGCCATAAGAATTATATACAGCACCGTTTGCATTACGGTTTTAAAAATTCCGTTATTACTGAATTTTGTAATAAGCGCAGATAATGGAACGGCTATTATACACCCTAAAAGCATAGGCAGTAAAGGTATTAACACAAGCGCAGGTATAAGCAGCAAATAAAAACCCGCACCCGCGCCCAGACCTATGCCGAAAGGCAGCAAAATTACTATAACCGTAACTGCGGTAGTTATAACCTCGTTAAGATACACTACCGTAAGTTTGGACGCAAAAATACTTGCCGAACGTATAGGCAAAAACAACAGTTTATCCGCATCTTTAACTGTAAATACGTTGGAAATCAATGCAGGTATACCGAATACGAATACTACGCCTTGACAGATAATTATAAGCGCTGCGCATACTGCGCCTACGTCCGCTATTCCGCGGGATACTTGCCCCAAGTAGTACATCGCCGCAAAAACACCTATTAACATAGGCAAAAAGCACAAACCCAAAAGAACAAACAAAGCTATCGTACCGCCTTTTTTGCGCTTTTTACCCGACGGCTTAATGCGGTACTGCTGCACGAAAAGCAGTTTAACAAGAGATAAATATTTTTTCATACGTACCTCCGTTAAGCTTCCGTTTCCTCTGCCGAGGTAATCGTAAGGAACAAACTCTCTAACGAAACGTTTTTGTCCGCACGGATATTATCCAAAGTATCCACCGCAACAAGCTTGCCGTGATTGATAATACCTATGCGGTCGCACACTTTTTCCACTACGTCTATTACGTGCGAACTGAAAAACACGGTATTGCCGCAATCGGCATGTTTACGCATAAGCTGTTTAAGCTGATAAGCAGACTGAGGATCCAGTCCCGTCAAGGGCTCGTCCAAAATCCACACTTTGGGGTCGTGTATAAGCGTGGCGATCACCATAAGTTTTTGCTTCATTCCGTGCGAATACGACGATATCATATTAGGCAATGCGTCGGTTAATTGAAACAGTTCCGCATACTCCGCTATGCGCGACTTTAACGCCGTTTGCTCTACCGAATACATAGTGCCTATAAAATTAAGATATTCTATGCCTTTTAAAGTTTCGTAAGTTTCGTGATTGTCGGGAACAAAGCCTATGTAAGACTTTGCAAGCGTAGGATTTTCCGCAATATTTACTCCGTCAACCTCTATTACCCCTTCGCCGGGAGATAAAATACCCGTAATCATCTTGATTGTTGTAGACTTTCCAGCGCCGTTCGGTCCTAGAAAGCCGAATATTTCGCCGTCCTTAATTTCCAAAGATAGACTATCCACGGCTTTTACCTGCGATTTGCCGTAAGATTTAGATACGTTTGTCAGTTTAATCATATTAAAACTCCTTATAATTTTTTAACTTGCAATAACTGTAAAACACAAGTCGGTTATCACGGCGAACGCGCGTTTGCCAAAAGCCGTCGTTTTTTAACTTTTAAAAGCCCATACCCCCCCCCATACGCAATTTGCCGCGCAGAGGGCAAGAGTTGTTTTCATATCTGTATTTCCTTAATAAAATTATTTTTTCTTTTTATCGGGCGTACCGAGGTACGTCTGCCACACGGTATTACGCAGAAATTCAACGCTGTCGCACGGCACTATATAGCACGGTTTTGCGCCCTCGTAAGGAGGTTTTGGATTTAAACCCGCAACTAATTCCGCGTTGGATTTATTTTGCTTTACAAACAAAGTATTATCGCAAATAACCGCAACGTATTTTCCGTTTAAATATAACAGGTATTCGCCCATCATAGGACGCAAGGTTATATCCCCGAGTTCCGCCAGCTTAACCGTCAAATCGGTTAAAAATGTTCTGTCTGTCATTATTACTCCTAAACTTTTGTTTTTTTCTGTCTGCAGCCGATATCCTGACCGATACCCGACGGGGTAAAGTAAACCTCGTCCTTAACTTCGTCCGGCAAATACTGCTGCTGTACCCAACCGCCGTAATTATGCGGATATTTGTATGCAGGAGCGTCAATTTCCTCGGTAGTGCGCGGATGGTTGTCGTCCATAAGATAACTCGGTACGCGCGCCGAAGGATGGTTTTGCGCCGACTGCGTTGCCGCACCCAATGCGTTTACAACCGAGTTGGACTTAGGACAGTTGCAAATATACAGTATAGCCTCGCTTAGCGGTATACGTCCTTCGGGCAAACCGAGATTTTGAAAAGCCACCAAAGCCGACGTTGCAAGAGTTAAAGCCGCCGGGTCGGCAAGACCTACGTCTTCCGCCGCGTGGATAACAATCCTGCGGGCAAGCAGCAACGGATCAGTCCCCGCCTCGATAAGCCTTTCAAACCAAAACATTGCCGCATTTGCGTCGCTTCCGCGCATAGATTTGATAAACGCGCTTATCATATCGTAATACGTTCCGGAGTCTACCGACAGCGCCTTTTTTTGCATAGACTGCGAGGCGATTTTACGCGTGATATGTATTGCGCCCGAAGAGTCTACGTCGGTGGTAAGCACAGCCAACTCCAACGCGTTATATGCATTGCGCATATCGCCGGACGCGGTTTCCGCGATGTAGTCGTATGCGTCGGCATCTATTACGACGTTTAGTTTGGACAGCACGACGTCGCGCTTTATCGCCTGTTTAAGACCGTCTATAACGTCGTTTTTTGTGAGAGCCAAAAATTCAAACACCCTGCAACGCGACACTATCGCCCTGGTCATAGATACGTACGGATTTTCCGTAGTAGAGCCGATAAAGGTAATATACCCCTTTTCTATTGCGGGCAGCATACAGTCGCTTTGCGCCTTATTCCAGCGGTGACACTCGTCTAGCAGCAGATAAGTTTTTTGTCCGTAGGCGTTAAAACGTTTTGTGGCTTCCTCTATTATCTTTTTTGCATCGGCAACCCCGCTGCTGACGGCGTTTAATTTTTCAAAGTGACTGCCCGTAGTATTTGCGATAATATTAGCCAAAGACGTTTTACCAGTCCCCGGTACTCCCCAAAAAATACAACTGCCCAGCTTGTCCGCTTTGATTGCGCGGCAAAGCAGCGAGCCGTCGTATATAATGTGTTTCTGCCCGATAAACTGTGATAATACCTTAGGACGCATACGTTCCGCAAGAGGGATATTGTTTACTTTTTCTTCCTGAAATATTGAATTTTGTTCATATTGCGCCATAATAGTATTTTAACACTACGCCGATTTTTTTGCAAGACTATGTAATATATAATTTAATAAATAATACCTTAACAATCGGTATTTGCCGAAATAACTGCGGCAAGACAAAATAAAGCGGTTTGCCGCAAGAATTTGAAAAACTATAACAGAGAAAAAGCGATCCCGTATTTGTTGACGGTTTTATTATGCTTATAGTTGCAAGCGTCCGCAACAGCACTATTATTTTTTACGCTTTATCGTTTATACGTTTTTTTGCTTGAAAATATTGCCGAACTGTAATACAATTAAGTTATGATTATTTTAATTTCCGGAGCAACGCATACCGGCAAGACCGTGACGGCGCAAAAGCTTTTAGAACTATACAAATTTCCGTATATTTCGATAGACCATATCAAAATGGGACTTATACGCAGCGGAAATACCGAACTTACGGCTTACGACGACGAAAAGCTTACGCCCTATTTATGGAATATCGTAAAAGAGATAATAGAAACGGCAATAGAAAACGGGCAAAACCTTATAGTAGAGGGCTGCTATATTCCGTTTGACTGGCAAAGCGATTTTACTAAAGATTATATTGACAAAATTACGTTTTTTTGCATTGTAATGAGCGAAAACTATATTAAAAAAAATTTTTTGGAAATATTAAAACACGAAAACGATATAGAACAAAGACTGAGTTGCACCGTTACGGAAAACGACCTGATTGCCGAAAACAACCGCAGCTTGCAGCTTTGCAAAGAATACGGGCTTAACTATATACTGATAGATAAAAATTACGAAGGAGAACTATGTACACGCCTGGCGAAATTTATCAAAATTACATAACGTCGGCAAAAAACAAAACGTCGGCAATATGGTACAAAACGCTTATTCTTGCAGTGCTGGCAGGGGCGTTTATAGCTTTCGGCGCGGCAGCGTCCACTGCTGCGTCCGCAACTTTTGACGGCAGCGCGGCAAGCGTAATAAAAGCCGCGGTATTTCCGCTGGGGCTTATACTTGTGGTAATTTGCGGCGCGGAACTATTTACGGGCAACTGTCTTTTGGTTATACCCGCCGCAAGCAAAGAAATTAAACTTACCGCATTATTAAAAAACTGGGGCATTGCATACGGCGGAAACCTTATCGGAGGCGTTCTAATTGCCGTAATCGTAGTTTACAGCGGAGTTCAAAGCGACGCGGCAAATATTGCGTGCATTACAACCGCAGCAAATAAATGCAATATGGAATTCGGCATAGCGCTGCTTCGCGCAATACCTTGCAACATACTTGTATGCCTTGCGGTTTGGGCGGCAATGTCGTCAAAGTCTTCCGCGGGTAAAATTACGGCGCTGTATATGCCTGTTTTTGCTTTTGTAGTATGCGGATTTGAACACAGCGTTGCAAATATGTACTACTTATCCGCCGGTCTTTTATCGGGAAACGCCGACGGGCTGAACGTGGGCAACGCTCTCCTGTATTGTCTGCTGCCCACCACTTTGGGAAATATAATAGGCGGCGCATTAATTGCGACGGCTTTTTACGCTGCTTTTAAACCTAAAAGAAATAAAAACTGTTAAACGCCGCACTGAGCGTTAACAGAAAAGACAGTAACGTTTGCAGTTATTTTCAGCGGCTATAATATTAAAAAAAACAAAATAATAATTTGTCGACCGATAAAAAAAAACGGATAAAAGATTTATTAGCTTGCATTCGATTATCTTAATGCATAATACCGTAATATTTTTTATATTTAAGTATGCTTACTGCTTTTTGACAAAGCGCGGTTACAGCATATACAAACAAAATTGAATTAACGTTTTATTATAAATCTCCTTTTGAACAATATTGTAAAAACACAAACAATAAGGACGTTGAAGTTTACGTATTTCAACGTCCTTTGTTATTAAGTTAATATCGTATATGAATATCGCGTGCTCAAAACAGTATTTTCTAAGCGTGATACGATGTAATTAAGTACAGTTGAGTTCCGTTAAATCTATTTAATTGCTTAATTATATCGTAAAACAATGACGTTAAACCCAGTAAGTTGCAATTAAGCGTTTTACAATGTAATTAAGACCGAATAAGTCCTGTTAACCCCATTTAATTGCTTAATTATAGCGTAAAACAACTATGTTAAATCAAATAAATTATTGTTAAGACTTTTAAGATGTAATTAAGACAAATTAAATCCCGTTAAACCCAACTGACTGCTTAATTATATTTACCATTTAAAAATAATTACATGTCACTTGGGTAACGGAGCGTCTGTTACCGCTATTAAAGGGGCAATGTATAAATACGTCTATGGGCTTTACTCCGCAGAACGTTACGCAAGCTAATAAATAGCGTTACTTTTTACTCGGCTGTTTAGCGAAAGATTTAAAAGTATCGATCAACGGACGGGTAGATTCGTTAATCAAAATCGGCAGCAAATGATTGTTTTCCAATAACACCGACGCATATCCGTCCAATTCCGTCACGCGAACAATCATATCGTAATAAATATGATCTACGTTACCGCGAGCGGGTTGAGTAACTACAAATTCCTTTTCGTCAAGCAAGTATTCGTATGTAATAATGCCGTCCGACTGACAGGATTTAAAATATACGGCAGTTTGTGTTTTAGCTCTCTTTTTTATTCCAATCATTGAACATAGTACTACTATCCCTAATAATATTAAAAATACGCCGAAAACAAACATGTCAGCTTTATCGTCGAGTATGTCCCACACAAGCGACGCCGTTCCCAAAACAATTATCAGTATTGAGAAAATCAGTAAAAACTTAACGGATTTAGCACGGTACTTTTTAAAGAAATCGCCTATTTGCTCTTCGGTAAGACTGAAAGTATACGTTAACATAGCAACCTCCGCTTTTTAGCGTTTGGAAAGTACTTTTTCTATGTAATTTTCAATAGATTTTTGGATAATATCGACAGCTTTTGATACATCGAATACTTCCGATACCGACGTGGGTTTATTTTCCAACTCCTTATACACGCGGAAAAAGTGCTGCATTTCGTCAAAAATATGCTTCGGTAATTCCGCAATAGACTTATAGCCGTTATATGTAGGGTCGGTAAACGGAATGGCAATTATTTTTTCGTCCATAGCTCCGTTATCGTTCATCGTTATTACGCCGATAGGAAAGCATCTAACCAACGACATCGGCAGCAAAGGCTCGCTGCTGAGTATCAAAACGTCCATAGGGTCGCCGTCGTCGGCAAGAGTACGCGGTATAAAGCCGTAGTTTGCCGGATAATGCGTGGACGTATATAAAATACGGTCCAACATCAACAGCCCCGTTTCCTTGTCCAGTTCGTACTTCATTTTACTGCCTTTGGTTATTTCCACTACGGCGTAAAAATCCTCGGATTTAATCCTGCTGCGTGCGATATCATGCCAGATATTCATATACAAAATCTCCTTATCAATCTATTTTAAACTGTTTGGCAAACTGTATAAAATTTTCTGCGTCCGAATACAAACTGGTGTTTTTGGACCAAATTAAAACAACGTTTTGCATTATAGGCGTATCAAGCGGTATGCATACCAAATCCTTATCGATTTCTGCAACTTGGCGGTATAAAAACGCGCCGGCATTTCCGTAAGAAAGAAATTTCTTGATAGTAAACAGCTGCGAAGAATACAGCATAATATTGGGCGTAACCCCCACTTCCGAAAAAGCGCGCTTGATATATATATTTTGATAGCTATCCGCTTTAAACAAAATGATATGTTCGTCGGCAAGTTCTTTAAAGGAAATTTTTTCGGCGTTGGCAAGCGGATGGTTTTTGTTGACGCAAAATACCAATTCGGTAGAAACAAGCGGCAGCAAATTGTAAGCGTCGTCTACCGCGTTGTCCAAAATAGTTATACCCAAGTCCACCGAATTTGCGTCCACAAGTTTACGCGCTTGCAGCGAACCTGTTTCCAGCATTTCCAATTCCACGTCGGGGTACAATTCCTTGTAAGCGTTAAACATCTGCGGAAACAAAAAAGTAGATATCATTGCGGGCACGGCGATTTTGACGTGATTATGGTTGTTGCCCATATCTTTCATTTGAGTTGCAAGCGTATCTACCGCCTGCAAAATATAACTTACCTTGTCGTGAAAGAACGCGCCTTCCACAGTCAGCTGTAAACGGTTGTGACGGCGATGGAAAAGTTTGATGCCGAATTCGTCCTCCAACTCCTTTATACAAAACGATATTGTCGGCTGACTGACAAACAGCTCCTCTGCCGCGCGCGTGATACTGCCATACTGGCATACGGTTTGAAAATACCTCATTTGCAAAAGTTTCATTCAATACCTCTATACGTTATTTACCGCCGTTTCGATGACGGCGGTATAGTTATTTATTATGGAAATTATAACAAAAATTTATGGAAAAAGCAAGCTTTTTCATAAATAAAACTTACATAAAACGCAAACTAAATAAAAAACATAATGATTGTAGCATATTATGTGTGTAATAGTACAACGATTTTGTGCCGTAATAAGTATGGAATGCCTTATTTTATTGATTTAACGTTAAAAATCAAGCAATTCCGTCAAGATAGAATTTATAACGTAAAGCTTATCCGCAGGTACAAATACCGCGTTATTTTGCACTGCCAGCAGTCCGTCATTTATAAGCTTTTGCGCACAGGAAAAATACTCCGTAAAGCCAGCGTTATACCTATGCTTAAATTCGGCAAGATCCACCCCGTCGGTTAAGCGCAAACGCAGCATAACGTACTCGTTAGCCTGTTCGTTTAAAGTGAGCCTATCGCCGCCGCCAAGCAAATCCTGCATGGGAGCAGAAATATAGTCCTTAACGTCAAACGGGTTAGTATAGCGCACGTCGCCTATAAAACCGCTTGCCGCTGCGCCCAAAGCAATATAACGCCCTTCGTCCCAGTAATTGATATTGTGCTTACACTTGTAACCGCCGCGGGCAAAATTGGAAATTTCGTAACGGTTAAAACCGTGCGCGGATAAAACGTTTACGGCGTAATCGTACATATCGGCAAGGGTATCGTCGTCGAAATTATAGCGGTTTTTGCAAATGCTATATATGGGCGAATTGTCGTGCAGTTCCAAAGCGTAGACGCTTACGTGCTTAACAGGCAACTGCGCCGCAGTATTTACCGACCGTTTAAAGTCGTCAAAATCCTCGGGCAAGCCTAAAATTAAATCAACGTTTATGTTTTCAAATCCGTACTGCTCGGCAAGATTAAGCGCGGCAAGAAAGTCATTATACCGATGTATACGCCCTATGCGTTTAAGCGTTGCGTCGTTAGTTGATTGAAGCCCGAAACTTAAACGGTTTACGCCGTTTCGCTTTAAGCAGGCAAGCAGACTTTCGGTTACGCTTTCCGGATTGCATTCGACGGTTATTTCTTCCGCAGCACGCAAATTAAAACGTTCGGCAAGCTTTGAAAACAGTTTATCCAAATATTCCGTATCGACAGACGACGGCGTTCCGCCGCCGAGAAATACCGTAGAAACCGCAACGTCTTTGTTTGCCCTGGCGTCCGCCTCTTTAAGCAATTTACCGAAATACGGCTGCTGCAGGGAATAATCGCAGCACGACGAAAAAGCGCAGTATCCGCACCGCGCTTTACAAAACGGTATATGAACATAAATTCCGTATTTTTCCATTTTGTTATCCGTTAAATATTTTTACAATAATTACTTTATAAACCGCTACATAAGCTATCAGAATTTTAATAAGCCCTACGCTTAGCTTGAAAACTTTCAACTTAACCCTTTCAGCCGCGCGATTTTGCAAATATTTTTAAGCCTATCGAAAACGTCTTGTGCAATTTGTGCAATGTCTTTTGCGTTACGTCGCATAAAATCATAGCAAAATAAACCAAAACTTTATCCGCATTTAATCCGCAACGGCATACGGGCATTGACAATATTTTACTATAAAACTATAATTATACGAGAGGTAATTTTTATGAACGGCTTTTTTAACAAAGTATATGACGTTGTAAAACAGATACCGTTAGGCAAAGTTGCAACATACGGTCAAATTGCAAAACTGTGCGGCAACAAGAGAATGAGCCGTCAAGTCGGCTGGGCGTTACACGTCAACCCGAATCCGTACGTAACCCCTTGCCACAGAGTGGTAAACCGCCGCGGAAAACTTGCCCCCGCATTTGCATTCGGCGGAATAGACGTACAAAAACAGCTGCTTTTAAAGGAAGGCGTAATATTTACAGACGAAGATACGGTAGACCTTGCAGCTTGTCTTTGGGAAGCCTGATTTAATCGTCGATTTTAAGAATAGACATAAACGCCTCGCTGGGTACGGCAACCGATCCAACCTGACGCATACGCTTTTTACCTTCTTTTTGTTTTTCCAACAATTTCTTTTTACGCGATATATCTCCGCCGTAGCACTTAGCCAATACGTCTTTGCGCAAAGCTTTAATAGTTTCGCGCGCGATGATTTTACTGCCTATTGCCGCCTGAACGGGGATTTCGAACATTTGTCTGGGAATTGCTTCCTTTAATTTTTCCGCCATTTGCCTGCCTCTTGCATAGGCGCGTTCCTCGTTTACGATAATAGACAGCGCATCGCACACTTCGCCGTTTAACATCATATCCATACGGACGAGTTTGCCCGTTTTAAAGCCTTTAAGCTCGTAATCCAAACTTGCGTAACCGCGCGTACGCGATTTTAGACTGTCGAAAAAATTATAAATTATTTCGTTTAGAGGGATTTCGTACGTAAGTTTTACCCTGCGCGCGTCCAAGTACGTCATATCCGCAAAAACGCCGCGTTTATCCTGACACAGCCCCATTACGTCGCCCACGTATTCCGGCGGAGAATAAACCTCCGCAACCACGATAGGCTCCTCTATATGCTCTATTGCCGTAACGGGAGGAAGCTTTGTAGGGTTGTCTATTTCCAGCATATCCCCCTGTGTGGTATACACGCGGTACACAACGCTTGGCGCGGTTGTTACAAGATCTAAGTCAAACTCGCGTTCCAAACGTTCCTGTATAATTTCCATATGCAGCAATCCCAAAAATCCGCAGCGGAAGCCAAAGCCCAAAGCAACCGAAGTGTCCGGCTCGTAAGACAGCGCTGCGTCGTTAAGTTTAAGCTTCTCCAACGCGTCCTTTAAATCGTTGTATTTACTGCCGTCCGCGGGGAAAATACCGCAAAAGACCATAGGCTTTACTTCTTTATAGCCCTTTAAAGGCTCGCTGCACGGAAGTTGCGCGTTAGTTATAGTATCGCCGACTTTCGTATCGCTGACGGTTTTTATACTTGCGCAAATATAGCCTACGTCGCCTGCGGACAAAGCGTTTACTGCTTGCATTGCGGGAGCAAACACGCCCACTTCCGTTACGGTAAAGGTTTTGCCTTTCGTTTCAAACATCTTTATTTCGTCGCCTATTTTAACACTGCCGTCCATAATGCGCGTAAATATTATTACGCCTTTGTAGTTATCGTATTGACAATCGAATATAAGCGCTTTTAACGGATTTGTTTTATCGCCGCCCGGCGCAGGAATACTGTCGACGACGGCGTCCAACACCGCTTTAATGTTTAGCCCTTCCTTAGCCGAAACCAACGGCGCGCAGCTTGCGTCCAAACCTATTGCTTCTTCTATTTCTTTTTTAGTACCTTCCACGTCCGCAGACGGAAGGTCTATTTTATTAATTACGGGAATAATTTCCAAATCGTTTTCCAACGCCAAATAGCAGTTAGCCAACGTTTGAGCCTCCACTCCCTGCGACGCGTCCACAACAAGCAGGGCGCCTTCGCACGCGGCAAGCGAACGCGATACTTCGTAATTGAAGTCCACGTGCCCCGGAGTATCGATAAGATTAAGCTGATACTCCACGCCGTCTTTGACGTATTTCATCGTAACGGGAGTAAGCTTAATGGTTATGCCGCGTTCGCGCTCGATATCCATGCTGTCCAGCATTTGCTCCTCCAAATCGCGCTTTGCAACCTGCCCCGTGTACTCCATAAGACGGTCTGCAAGCGTGCTTTTGCCGTGGTCGATATGAGCTATTATACAAAAATTACGAATGTTGCTTTGTGTAGACATTATGCACCTTAATCTAGTTATCTTTTTTACTGTTATTATGTTTTTTGCCGTTTATATCCGCTGTTGATTTTGACGAGTATTTCGATACTTGCCGCTGCGCAAATCAGTTAAAATAAACCTGATTGCACGAATAAACGTCGTCGCTCGTCATATTCACACCCAACTTACGCAGAGTTTTGGCATCGGCGTGAGGCGGTATTGCAGTTAAATGCATTTGACAGCCGCGTAATTTGACAAGCTGTTCCACGGCAAGCGCCGCCATAGGATTTACCGAAGCGGACACCGTAAGCGCCATTAACGCCTCGTCGCTGCGCAGTTCCGCCGTTATATCCCCAAAACTGACTGTTTTGAGTTTTTGTATCGGTTCTAACGCCGTAGGCGCAATAAGGTTTACGTTGGGCAAATTTGCCAACGCTTTTACCGCATTAAGCAGCGCCGCCGCAGAAGGACTTAAAAGCGCGGATTTTTTTCCGCACACTATTCGTCCGTCAGGCAACTCTATCGCCGCGGAATGACACCCCGACTGCTGTTGATACTTTCGCGCCTCGACTAAGACTTTACGGTCGGTTTCGTCCAAATCCAGCTTAGACATTATAATTTGCAGTTTATCCACTATGGACGCAGAGGACTGACCTTTACGCGCGGAAACCTTTGCAGACAAATATCTACGGACAATTTCCTGCCGACTGGCTTCGCGGCAAGCGTCGTCGTTAGAAATGCAATACCCCACCATATTTACGCCCATATCCGTAGGTGATTTATAGGGAGAAGTACCCAGCACTTTTGTAAATATGGCGTTAAGTACGGGAAACACCTCTACGTCGCGGTTATAGTTAACTGAGGATAAACCGTATGCCTGCATATGCCACGGGTCAATCATATTAACGTCGTTTAAATCCGCAGTAGCCGCCTCGTACGCAATATTAACGGGGTGATTTAAGGGCAAATTCCAAATAGGAAAGGTTTCGTATTTTGCATATCCGCTGCGTATACCGCGCGTTGCGTCGTGATACATCTGCGAAAGACAAGCGGACATTTTTCCGCTGCCCGGTCCGGGAGCAGTTACCACCACTATGTTACGGGACGTTTCCACATATTCGTTTTTGCCGAAACCCTTGGCAGACACGATATGCGACACGTTAGAAGGATAGCCGTCTATATGGTAGTGACGGTACACTTTGATGCCGTGACTTTCCAACCTGCGCTGAAACTTTACCGCCGAATTGTTTTGTTCGCTAAACTGAGATATTACGATACTGCCGACATACAGTCCGCGATCGGCAAGCAGATCGTACAAACGCAGCACGTCTTCGTCGTATGTTATGCCCATATCGGCGCGAAGCCTGTTTTGTGCAATATCTACCGCGCTTATTACGATTATAATCTCTACCTGTTCGCGCATTGTGGACAACATCACAATTTTACTGTCGGGTAAAAATCCCGGCAACACGCGCGAAGCGTGATGGTCGTCAAACAATTTACCGCCGAACTCCAAATACAGTTTGCCGCCGAACTCGCTGACGCGCTCGGCAATCTTTTGCGATTGTAATTTTAAATACTTGTCGTTATCGAAACCTAAAACCATACTACCCCTACCGTAACTTTTTTTAAGCTACTTTTTAATCCATTAAATTCGGCTAATTTTTTTTTACACAAATAATTTATACTTAAATTAATTTATATCGTACACGAACCAACTTAACCCACATTGCACAACCTATCACGTGATACGATTTAATAGCGTGCAATTAGCAGCTGTCAGTTGCAGTTAAATATCGTTAATGCTTGTCCGTATGCTGTTTGATATAAGCGAATAACACTTACACAAAACATAAACTTTTAAGCGTGGTACGATGCAATTAAAACCTGTTAAGTTTTTTTAATTTTATTAATTATATCGTAAAACGACAATGTAATTCACAATTAAACGCAGTTAGTCGTTTTGCAATGTAATTAAGACCTGTTAGTTCCTTTAAATTTCATTAATTATTTAATTATAACATAAAACTATCGACGTTTCAATTACTTGGATATATTTTAATTAGTCTATTTGCTATTAACTTTAAAACTTAATTGCGGCGGTAAAAAAGCAATTAATGTAAAAAGTAAAAATCGGCAAATCTCTTACGAAATTTGTCGATTTTTGGTGCCGATGGCCGGACTCGAACCGGCACGGATGTTACTCCGAGGGATTTTAAG